>NZ_JBITCK010000006.1:0-664135 GCF_044453135.1 Nocardia sp. NPDC051750
CTACCCGTTGTGACCGTCGACCAGATCTGTTGATCCGGCGAAACTGTGGGGGCGGCCGCGAGCCGGCCGCGTTCGGTGTCGTACACCGCGATCGCACCCGGCGCGCGCGTGTGGTGACACCGTCGGAATGGTCATAGGCGACTATCTCGGCGAAGCCGCGGCAGGTGCCGAGGACCGAGCTGATGATGGTGGCCTCCGGGGCGTGAGTCTCACCGTGGCTGTCGAACACTCCGTCGGCGTGCAGGTCGGCAAGGGTCTGTTCGCACGCGGCCAGCCACGTGTCATGTGAATCCTGTTGCGGGCCGACGGTCAGGACACGTGGCAGCGTCTGCACGCCCAATTTTTCGGCGACCACGAGAAGCGCGTCGTTGGACAGTGTTCTCATGGGCACGGTCCGTTTCCCGCGCTGTCCGTCGTGACCGGATGCGACCGGAACTGCGTCCCGCCCCGGTATGACGCGCGTCCGGCGGTGCCGGACTGGGATCTCCTCACGATGCCTCCACGCGGTGCACTGGTGGAGCGGCCTCGGCCGCGGCCCCTTCCGCACCCAGGACGGCGGGGGCCGCCTGGATCGCATCGGCGATCTCGGCGGGATCGGCGCGGTACTGAGCGGCGTCCCCGGCACGACCGCTGCGGTCATCGGCAGCGGAGGCGGCGGCCGCCGTCGCGCCCGGGAGCATCCGGCTGGATCCGGTATCGGCCGGGGTCGTCGCCGCGGTCGCCGGTGTGCTGGGTGCTGTGGTGGCCTGTACCAGCGACGGGGCCCGATAGGCACCGGGTTCGCGCGGTGCCGGGACCATCGGCAGCCGCGGGAACCCGGTGACCACAGCCCGCGGCGCGGTGCCGGGCTGTGCTGGCGCGGGCTGGGCACGGGCGGCCTCTTCGGCCTGCAGGGCGGTCTCCGGTGCGACCCTCGGCGGTGGTTCCTGCTGCCACGGTGTGCTGAGTGGTTCGCTGGCCATCTCGTACGTCCGCATGACCCGCGCGGCCGACGACTTCGCGGCATCCTGTTGGAGTTCGGTGTTGTCGGCGGCGCCGATCAGTGGTGCGCCCAGCACCGCACTCACCTGGGCGATCATCTGCTGTGCCGCCACCAGAGCGGCGATTTCCTCGGGATGCGGCATCGCGGTCTTCGCGAGCTCGTAGGTCGCGATGTGCTCGGCCACGCGGGTGGCGTTTGCCGCGGCGGCGCCCGCGGCATCCAGCAGCCAGTCTCGCACAACCATGAGCCGTTCGAGTGGGATCACGCTGTTGCCGGAATGCCAGGCCGCCCGCAATTCCGTGACAATCCGATCGTAATCCAGTGCCGCAGTGCCGAATTGTGCACCGAGCCGGGTCCAGGCCGCGACCGTCTCGGCCATCGGTACGGTGCCGTTGCCCGTAGCGAGGTCGTGCGCCAGCTTCTCCGCGGGCCGGGCCTCCCAGACCACTCCGGTGAAGCCGCATGCCGGTGGTTCGACCACGACGGCTATCCGGTTCTGCCGGCGGCCAGGAATGCCCCGGTATTGCCGAATTCCATCTCCAGCACCCCGTCGGCCTGTGCCCGGACCACGGCCGCGAGTTTGCGCAGCTCGTGGACAACCAGGTCACCGGAGGTGCTGTAGGAGTCGCCGACTCGGCGCAGGGTCTGCGCGGAGTGGACAGAAACCTCGTCGCTACCGGCGGGTTCGGTACTCAGCAGCGGACCGTCCGCGCGTAACGCCGCGTCCAGCCGGTCGGCGAGCACATCGAGATCGCGGGCGGCGCCCCGTGCGCGTTCGGGATCGTATTCCATGGGTTCCTCCCCGGTTTCACAAGGTGAGTGCTTTGTCCGGCGGTGGCCCGTCCGGTGCCGGGCCGGCCCGGTCGGTGACGCCGATGACCGGCGGCGTGATCTCGCCGATATCGCCGACCATCTCGCTACCGTGCCGGCCGGTCACCAAGGCCCCCTGCAAGTTGCTCGACGTCGACTCCCCGGCACCGCGTGCCATCGAACCTGCCGGCCCGGCGCCCGGCATGATTCCGGGGCCGGTTCCGCGCATGGGCGACCCTGCAGGTGAGCTTCCGGTTGTTGTCGCGCCGGCCGCCGGGGACGATCCGGTGTTGCCGGTGGCCGGCGCGCCGGACCAGGGCGCCAGCGGCCGGGGCGCGGGTGCGGGACCACCACCCGGCATCGTTACCTCGCCGCCCGGGCCGCCGCCCTTCGGGCCACCGTGCGGTCCGGTAGCCGAGGTGCGTAGTGCCAGTGCGGTATCCGACAGTTTCTGCGGGTGCAGGGCGGCGTTGCTTTCGGCAAGAGCCTTGGCTCCGGTGGTGGCGGCATTCACGACGGTCGGCAGGATCTGCATGACCTGCGACAGAATCTGCATGGCATCAGCGTCCGGTGCGTCGGTAACCGGGACCTTGGTGCCCGTTGCTGTCATCTCGGCACTGTGCGCGGTGAGCTCGGCGCGGGTCTGAGCGACCACGGCCAGGGCCTCGATCATGGTTTCGACCGTGGTGGCGGTCAGGAACACCTGCCCGGCCCCGGTGGCGAGGAACGGTGCTGCCATGGTGACCGTGGTGAGGTATTTCGCGATAATGGCGGCCATGGTGAGTCCGCCCCGCGATACCGAGCCTGCCGCGGCTGCCACACCCAGAGACGTCAGCGCGCTCTGGGTCGCAACCGCCGTCCCGTCAGCACCCACCTGGGACTGTTTGACTGCCGCTGCTTCGGCGCCCTGCCCCTGCCACAGGCCCGCTGCCAGTTGCATGGCGGAGGAACCGGCCTGCACCGCGGTCTGTAGCACCGAGGATGCCTGGGAGAGCACTTGTACCGGGTCTACGTCCGGCGCCGCGGGGAGACCGCCGGTGCCGAAACTGCTCGCCAGATCGGTCAGCGGCCGGGCCAGCGCCGTCAGATCGATGGTCGGCAGCGGGAATTCCGGTAGCGTGGGGATCTCCGGCAGGGGCGGCAGGCCCATATCGCGCAGCACCTGGTCGAGCGGCTTGTCCATGACGGGGCCGACCGGGCTCGACCGCAGCGCCTCGAGAATGGTCCGGTCGAGCGGCGGGGTCATCTGATCTCGCCGATAACCGTGAAATCGACGGCCGAACCCTTGTCGGTGCGCTCGTAGGTGCCCGCGCCCTGGTGGGCGGCGACCGCAGTGGCGGCATGGACGGCGGCGATCTCGTTGACCGACCGCATATTGTTCGCCTGCGCCACGGCGAACGCTGCCAGGAAATCCTGGCCTATCAACCCGAAAACCGGCACCACGGCCGCGATCACCGCGGCCTGGTTCGCGGCACCGGCGAGGGAGATTTCGGCGGCCATGATCGCAGAAGAATCGCCGTAGGCGCGGATCGCGTCAGGTGTGGCCTGCACGTTGTACATTTGCGTACCCCCAAACTCTCGTGTTCGAGATTCGAAACTACCGAATTCCACAGCGGTTCCGAACGGTTTCCTGCTCAAGCGCAAGTTAAGAAATAACGAGTTACCAGCACCTTTTTACATATCCATAACATTCCCAACTGAGGGAATCTGAGCGTGAGTGTTTCGGCGAGCCGGATCGGAGTTCGGTACTGCACAACGGCACGAATCAAGAGAATGTAAGCAAGTAAGCGGCTGGGAAGTACTCGGTTGACAGGTCCGCGGTTGCCCGACTGAACTGGGAGCATCGGAGATTTCGGCCGGGCCCACCGGCCGGGCTCGAGCGCGGCGGTCCGATCGGAAAGATCCGGAGGGGTTCCAGGGCATGGCAGATCAGGGCAAGGACGAGTCGGATGATGCTCCAGATATTGCATTCACCCTGGATCTGGGCGGCGGTTCGGCCATCGACGATCATCACGTTGCGGATGATCGACCGAGTGACGCCGACGAAACCGATGATGCCGCTGTCTCGGTAGTGGCCGGAACCGGAGTAGCGGAGCTCTCCGCACAATCCGCGGACGCAGCGGACAAGTCCCGCGCCGGAGCGGATATCGGTAGCGACAGCGCGGCCGCAGGCACCGCCCCCTCGGTGACCGAAGCACCCAGCCCGGCGAACGGTACGGATGGTGTCGAGCGGATCGTGGACGGACTTCTGTCCGTTGCTCCGGAAATCTGGGACAGGTTCTACGCCGAGTTCGCGTTGACCGTTTCAGCTGACTTCGCGCGGGTTATCTTCACCGCTGAGAGCGCCGAAACCGTGGCTGAGGTTCCGGCACCGGTGATCGACCTGGTTCGGGATTATCGCTCCGCTGCACCGGAACCCGAGCGCGGACCCTGGTGGCGGCTGCTGATCCACGTGACCGCAGATCGTGTCGTCGAAGTCGACTACGACTACGGGACCGATCCGTTCCCGGACGGTCAGCTCTTCGCGCCGGAAGTCTACCGCGCGGATGTGGAAGCTTATCCGCGCGAACGGCTCCCCGTATGGCTCGCCGCCTATATCGGGCACGCCGGGCGGCAGTCCCGCAGTCCGCGGCAGGCAGCTGTGGCCGCACGTGCCGACCGCGCCGCGGCAGTCTGGTCGGAACTAACCGAGAACGAATTCCCGGCGTTTCCGGTGATGTGGGCCCGATGGACGACCCTTGCTGCCGCGTTTGTCGCGAGTGGTTCGGAGTGGGGGCCGCGAATCCTGCCCGGGCTGGGCTGGTTCGAGAGTGCCCGGCGCAGCGGCGCGACACTGTGCACGCTGCCCGGCGACCGGGCAGTGCTCTCGGGCGGGGTATGGGACGCGCCGGCCCTCGACCGGAGCTACAACGGCGGCGACCCGATGCCGAAGTTCTACACAGGAGCGCCGGCATGGGTTGCCGACCCGGTGTTGAATCCCCGTGCCGCTTCCGGACTCCTCTCGTTCTGCTACTGGTGGGAAGGGGGCCGGTGGTATCGGGGCGAATCGCCGGACGCCGAGGATTGCGCGCCCGCGATACCCGGAGTGTGGACCGGTGAAACGGTGGCCGATATCGTCACGCGTGTCGTATCCAGGACCGGGCAGCCGGCGGCCCGGTCGGCGATCGCGACGTTGGTGGCCGCGGCGGAATCCGGAGCGGTCACCGAGGAAACGGTAGCCGACGCGTTCGGCGGCGGCGCAGTCGATGTGGACGGCGCGCTGTTCCAGTTCCGGATCGCCGGGCTGATGTCCGAGGTTCCGGCGGCCATGCCGGAGAAGCTGGCGCTGACCCGGGTTCGGCAGTTCGTGAGCGGGCGAGGACTCGATACCACCGGGTATCCGCTGGATGAGCTGGTGGCCGACCGGCTGGACTGCGGGTGGATGGTGTATGTCCCGGTGCCACGCGGAGAACTCGCGATCGGGCGGGCGATCTTCTATATCGCGGACGACGGCGTATTGGAGCCGTCCTCGTCCTCGGTTCCGCCGGCCCGCTACATCGCCGAATTCGAGCAGCGGTTCGAACGACGTCGGCACGCCGGGGTGTGAGGCGACGCTGTGACGGATCGGAGATGGTTCCTGACGGGGCTCGAGTTCGCATCGCTCTGGGACGATATGCGGGAGTCCGGTCTGCCCGAATCGTTCGTACGGACATGTCGGATCGCCGACTATCGCCAGTATTTGCGCGCCAAACGTGCGGCGCGATATGAGGCGGTCGAGCGGATGGGCCACGGGTTCGACGAGTTCCTCGACGTCCTCGCCAAGCCGGACATACGAATCATTGTGACTGGAACCTGTGTCAGTACCCGGAATCCGAGTATCCGGCTACAGGTGGTCCGCCGCGGCGCTGACGCCTATTCGGTCGAACAGATACTGACCGACGAGTCGACTCGCGGGGGAGAATTCTATGTGGAGACCCATCACATCCTCGACATCGGCGACTTCATTGCAGGTCGGCTACCCGCTGAAGTGCCGCGTGGGCGCTTGGGAAGTATCGACCTGTCTTCGCAACTCGCCATTTCTATGGAGTACGACTACCGTGAGTCCCCGACTCGTGAGCCGGTATACGACGAATTTTCCTCGCAAGCTGGGCGATTCCTTCGATCCTCCGTCGACTGGGTCGGATCCATCCGGATCGTCCAGGGATTGGCGAAGTACGGCTCCGGCCACCGGGCCGAGTACGTGGTTCCATGGCGGGATCTATGTGGCGACGGTCGGTATGTGATCACTTACCACAATGGAATGTTGACAGCAAAGGGGGTCGGTTCCGTGCAACTTGTCGATGTAATCAATACCGGAACGGCGGCAGTGGTGGGTGCGATCCGCGAGGAACGGCGCTGATACCGATCGGGAGATGTGCGCCCAGTGATTTCGATTGGAGGTGGTGGAACCGGTGATCAGACCGAGCTCACCCGCGGCGGCGCCACTCGTGTATCCGCCCAACCCTAGGTGCGGGAGATGACGGAACCGGCAGATACCGACGACCTTGAATTGCCTACGGATGACGCTACTCCAGTTGCTTTCGTCTGGGACGATCTCAGAACCTTCGTATCCGATCAGCTGGTTTGCTTGGAGAATGGGGTGGCACAAGACTGCGCATCGGCTGTTGCCGATACGTACGAGGATGTGACGGCAATTCGGTCGTACGCGGAACGTGAGTCGAGCGCGCTGATCAATATCTCTCCGTTCGACGAAGGTGCGGCTTTTTCCCGCAGGCTGGCCGATTGTACAGCGGACTTCATCGAATTATGTAATGCGCTGCTCGATCGATTGTCATTACGCCACGAAACGCTGGTTGAGGCAGGTAAGGCGTTCGAGCGAGTCGAAGATGTGAACGCCATGGAGTTCGGCGCCCTCTCGGAATTCTCGTACGTTCCGGATCCGCGCACCTCGGTGGGATTGGGTGCGCCGCAGCTGGATTTGGGTGCGAACTATGATGCCGATCCATTGTTTTCCGGCGATGCGCATGTTCCTGCGCCGGCCACAGATTTCGAAGACGGCGTCACCGCCTACAGCCTGCTTCACCCAGCGGCGACCGTGTTCTTCAATCCGCTGACCCTCGACCCGGAGCATGACGCTGCCGAAGCATGGGAGCTGGTCTACTCGCTAGGTGAGCACCTGACACGTGGCAGCGTCGTCGAAGGTCTGACGGCTGCCGCCGGCGCGTGGTCTCAACTGGGAGTTGTCCTTGCTGATTCGTTACTCCGGATGCAGGACCGCTTCAAGGCGCTGACCGAAGAAGCCTGGAAGGGTGAGGCGAAGGATATGGCCGCGGCTGTGGTCGAGCAGGACACAATCGATGTGATTGCAGTAGGTCCGGCAACTGATTGTATGCGCGATTTATACAGCTACTTGGCGTATTGGATGAAGGAAACGGACGCCGCCATGCCGACGACTCCGGATGTACCGATGAAGACGGTCACATGGGCATTTTCTCCTTGGGCACCCGACGGGAGAGAAATAGTGTCAGAGGGGACATCGTGGTGGAATACTCCAATTTTTACACACGAAGATGTATCGGTCGACAGCAAGAAGATCCAGGAAAAACTCGAGGCGATGGAGACGAACTATACTTCTCGGCTGGAGATTGCCGATCGAACCATCCCGGACTTTGGTGACCTGATCAATTTGATGCGCTCGCCGGGTGGATCCGGTGAAGCTACCGAGACCGATCCGCTGCCAACCGATCCGTTGCCGTTGCCGACGAACCCATCGCCATTGCCGCAACTCCCTGTGGATGAGTCACTTCCCGGCACTGAAACTGGCCTGGCCGCGGACACCCGCGCCTCGGATCCGGGCCAGGAAGCCTGGGAGGAAGCTCAGCAGCAGCAGTTGGCGCAGCAGGCGGGACAACAGGCCCTGCAACAGGGAATGGAAACACTTCAGCGGGCTGCGCAGGACGGTCTCACCGCCGCGCAGGAAAGTCTGGCGAATGCGGGACTGCCCGGCGCCTTGCCCACAGGAGGATTGCCGCTGGGTAGCGACCTGGCCAAATCCGTCGGAATGCCTGCACTGAAGGCAGGGGGACCCGGTGGCAGCCTTGCTGGTGGCAGCAGTCCGAGTACCGGCGCGCCGAAACCGGCCCTGGACCAGTCGAAGCTGTTTCCCCGGGCGAACTTGCCCGCGGGCTCTCCGCTGGCCGGAATGACGGCGTCTCAGAATGCGGGGTCGCCCACGGCCGGCTCGCCGATGGGTTCTCCGATGGGTGGCAGCCCGATGGGTGGCGGCCGAAACGGTCAGGGTGACGACAAACCTGAGCGGGCCAAATATCTGGACCGGGTCGATAACCTGGACGAGGCTCTGGGTGATCCGGTGGATATGACCCGACCGGTGGTCGGGGAAACCGGAACGCGTCAGGCGGCTCCGGAGCAGCCTCAGCGCCAGCAGATGCCGACTCCTCGGCCCGGTGCACCGCGGGAACCGGTGAGGTCGGCCCGGCCCGGCGAGCCCGTTGTCGTGCCCCGAACAGAAAGGGCGTAAGGGCTGGAGCGGTTGTGCGGTGAGAAGCCGTACACGTGAGAGTGACGGTCCGCATGATCCGGGTTCCCGGTCGGCCCGGAAATCGGCAGTGCAGGTGTACCACTAGGGTTTACGTCTTCTTGAGCGACTGCTCCTATGGTCTTGTGCCACGATGGTTTCGGATACACACTCGGGCCATTTCCGAACCTTCGAGGATCTCGGATCCGGCCGGTGGTATGGATGGCGTCACAGCGGATGAGGAGCGGGCACCGTGGCGGATATCAAGGTCGACCTCGACGCATTGCAGCGAGCCTCTGCGAAGGGCAGTGATACCCGGAATGCAGTCGGTTCCTGGACATCGCGAATTTCGGAGATTCTGTCCCGACTGCCGGCGGCGTGCGGTAACGATCAGTACGCACAGGATTTCTTCGAAGGCGTCAATGGCCAGCCGGGTATTCGAACGGCTGTGGAGGCGACGGCAGACGGCGGGGATGTTATGCACCGCTACGCCGACGATATCTGCCGTGCCCAGGCGGACCAGGTCGAACAGTTCAGTTCGGCCGAATGGGCATCGAGCAGATCGTTCGGCTGAATATCCGCGGTAGGTGTGGGAACGGCGCTGGTGGTCAGGAGTGGAGAATGTGGAAAGGGCGCCTCAACGGGGGTGATTCGCGGATGGAGGCCATTGTCGGTGGTCTTCAGCAACAGATGAGCGTGATCGCCGATCTCGAGCGGCAGCGCCGTGAACTCACTGTGAGTGCCGCGACCGAGGACGGGCGGGTGACCGTCGCAGTTGATGCACAGGGGCATCTTGTCGATCTGGAATTCTCCTCCGATATCGGGGAATTGAGCTATACCGATATTGCGACCGCAGTCCTGTATACCGTCCATGAGGCAGCCGTCGAAGCCGAGCGCCGCAGTGTTGAACTCTTCGCGCCGCTGAACGAGCAACGCGGGCAGATGCCGAAGCTTTCGGAACTGGTGGGCGGGTTTCCGGGCATGGAAGCCGTGCTCGACGCTCTGGAAGATGGGTCGGACTCGGAATCCGCAACATCGGATGAAGATTCTGCAGTCGAGGTGCCGGTCTATCGATCGGCCGTTGAGGACAACGCTTCGCTGGTGGCCGCGCACCCGGACGAGGATGCTCCGGTGATGGAATTCGGTGAGGCGGTCGATCTGGGTAACGTGTCCGGCGACGCGGAGGGGTCCGCGGTCCTGGATCGCGACTGGGTGTAATCATCGGTGGCAGAGGGATTGGGGTGGTTGTGGGCCGTCGTCGTCGGGGGTACCTGGCCGGAGGCCGACGAGGAGGCGGTCTGGGGAATTGCCGACGAGCTCCAGGTGGAGATCGACAGCGGCGAGTATGACGCCGAGGCTCTCGAGTGGGCCCGGCAGACCGTCCTGGCCTATATGGAGGGGGAGGGCGCGGAGGTTCTCGAACAGCACATTCGAGATCTTCGTTTCATCGGGGACGATCTCGCCGAGAGCGCACAGGCGCTGGTGGATTACATCGGCCAGTTCGGCAACCAGGTGTTCAGCACGAAGATGGGCCAGATCATGGCTTTGGTCTGGACGGCAAGCGAAGTTGCTGTCGCTTCGACGCTGGGTCCCGCCGGGGAGCCGTTCAAATGGCGTGCCATTGTAAAAGGCCGTGCGGCCTGCCAGGCGCTGGGCAGGGGGCTGCAGAAAGGGATTGGCTGGCTGGGGCACAAGCTGGCGAAAGCGCCCATATTCACCCGTTTCCCGAAGGCGCCGATCTACGAGGCCATCGCCAAGGGCTTTGTGTACGAAATGGTTCAGGAGGGGTTGCAGGAGATTTTCCAGGGGACTTTCGAAGAGCTCTTGATCCAGTGGACCCTGATGTTGAGAGGCCGTCAGGAGGACATCGACTGGGAACCGATCGTGAAAAGTCTGTGGCCGTCCGCTGCCGGTGGAATGGGAGGTGGTTGGGCCGGCCATTACCTGCACCGGGTGATGAGCCGCTCACCATGGCTGGCCGGCATGCTCCCCTTGGACAACAAGTGGGCGTCGATGACGCGCGGCGGGCTCCAAGGCGCCGGTGCGGGCATCGCGGGAGCTGTGTTCGGCGGGTGGGCCGCTGGAGAATTCAACTGGCTGTCGTTGACCAGCGGTGCGCTGATGGGCGCTCCATCGAGCATGATCTACGGGTACCACGGTGCCTCCGAGTTCGCGGGTATGCCGCTGGCGGATCAGCAACGCTTCCACGACATGAACACGTGGATGAGCAAAGAGGAGGCGAAAGCCCGCGCCGACTATCTCGTTCACCGGATGCACAGCGATATCGACGACACGCTCTCCCAGCCCGGCGAACTGGCGGCCGCCCACTCGGCCGTGGCCGACGCGGAGGCAGAAATCGGACGGCAGGTCACCTTCCGAGACGAGGCCCCGAAAGGGGGAACTGCCGAACCGGAGGTGAATGAGCACGCCCGGCTGATGCAGATGAAGAATCTCGCGAACAATGTTGCGGATCGCTTCGACCAGGGTGCGTCACTGGCGGGAGTGTCGCCCGAACCGGACGTGAATATCGCCGAAGTGCGTGCCAAGGCCGATGAGGTCGCCGGGAGGATCTTTCACCAGGTCGACGAACACTTCGAGGGTTCCGAATCCGAACGGGCAGTGGCGCGGCACTTGCTCGCGGAGATGCTGGTCGGTGTCGACAGCTCCGACCCGACCGGGCGGCCACTGACCGAATCCCAGCGGCTGGCGCGCCTCGAACAACTGGAGGAAGCGGTCCGGACGTGGATATCACCGCAGGACGCGCCCGGCGATTCCGAGAGCGCGGATTCTGCAGCGCCGGCGGTGGATTCCGCAGCGCCGGCGGCGGATTTTGCAGCGCCGGCGGCGGATTTTGCAGAGCCCGAGAGTTCGCCCGGCGGGATCGTTTCGAGGGTGATCGGCAGCTGGCTGCCCTACGCCGGCCGCGAGGTCGACCCGGTGTTCGCGGAGCTCATGACTCTCGCCGGGATCAGCGAGGCGGTCGACGAGGTGATGGCGCTCATCCCGGTCCTCGACAGTGCCGACGCGGCCTCGCCATCACAGCAGCAGCAGGCGCGGGCATACCGGGCCCGCAGAGAGCGGTCCCGGGAAGCGATTACCGCAGCGATCGAGGATGCGGTGCGCCGTACCGGGGCGGATGTCCGCGTGACCGCGCTGGCTACGGCCGACGGAGAACTACAGGTTCGGGTGGTCGATGGCCTCCCGGACCGGCAATTGCGGGCGGCAGAGTTGTTACGTCGTGTGCACAGCGCCCGCGGCGCGGTTCCGCCCGCTGCCGCGGCCGGGCTTCCCGGTAGCGATCTCCCGGCTGCCGGTGGGGCGATGTCATCGTTGGCACGTGCGGAGGCCGGGACCGAACCGGGCCGTTCGTACAGTCGCCGGCTCGACGCGGTCACGCAGCACGCCGACAACTGGGAAACCGGGTGGAACACCGAGGGGCTCAGCGAGGTCCGGTTCACCATTGCGTCGCGGCCACCGAGTGCGGACGGAGCCGGGCCCGCCGGTACGACGTACGCCGGATCGGCATCCGATGCCTGGGTCGGTGTTGCCGGACCCAGTGCGGGTTTCGCGGAACGGACCGGCGGGTCGGCGGATACCGGCTTCGAAGGGACCCGCCTGGTTCCTGGATCCGTCCCGGTGGGGGAGGGTGTGATCGGCCCAGTGTCGGTCGCATCGGCTCAGGTCCGCAAGAAGACATCGAGTGG
The DNA here is from genome assembly GCF_044453135.1 of Nocardia sp. NPDC051750. Taxonomy (NCBI): domain Bacteria; kingdom Bacillati; phylum Actinomycetota; class Actinomycetes; order Mycobacteriales; family Nocardiaceae; genus Nocardia; species Nocardia sp. NPDC051750. The sequence goes on from NZ_JBITCK010000006.1 coordinate 12,011, forward strand.
TGGCCGGTCCGCTCGCACCGGCAAGTCGATCGACGAATTTCGTGAGCATCTGCACACCTGGTCGGAAGAGAAGCGGATGCCCTGGTTCGTCGAGGCGCTTCAGGGCGGCGTTTTCGGTGGTACCCCCGGGACCGACGCCGCTGATCCGAGTGACCACACGGTTCCGATGGGCGGTGACACGGGCATCTACGAGCTCGCCACCCCCGCCGACCTCGAGCTGATCAGCGGGCGGCATGCGATAGACGGCCTGGATATCGGCGACAACGAGGTGGACAGCGGCACCGGCCTCACGGCATTCGGTACGACCATCGACGGTGCCGATACCGGCCTGGGTATCGAGAGGGCACTGCGCGCGCTGGACCTGCTGATCTCGGAGTGGCCACCGGCCCGTGCGGAGGCGGCTCGCGAGTCTCTGCGTGAGGCACTCGACGACGCCACGCAGCGCGCGGGAGATCGCCGGGCTCGGATGGAAGCCGATATCGCCACCGATCCGAAGTCCGGAGAGCAACGCCTACGGGTCCAGTTGTTCGATCTCGGGGACCGGCTGCCCGACCATGTCCTGGAGCAACCGGATCCCAGTGGCCTGTTCGGTCCTGCGGTGCGCCGGCATGCCACCGGTCTGGCAGTCGATGCCGATATTGCGGACAGCGTGGATTTCGGCTGGAAGAACCGATTCCGGTTCGAGATACCGGCTCGCCCGGGGCAGTCGGCCGCACTGTCCACCCTTCCCGACATCGGTCCACGGTTCCGGCGGGCGTTGGAGAGCCTGGGCAGGGTAGCGAGTGGTGCCGGGGCCGCAGGCGGTTCCGAGGACGACGACGAGGAACTTTCGGGGGAGGAAATCGCCACCGCGTGGAAACAGGCGCTCGACAAGAAATCGTTCGACGAACTCGCACAGCTGGCGCGTACCGCACTGACCACACCCGGAGTACCGGCGGACACCGTCCGGGACCTCACCGCCACCTTGGCCGACTTCGACATCCTGCGCGCGGAGGCTGTCGAGTGGACAGCCGACCGGATTGTGGAGCAATGGGACAACACCGGACGATCGGCCACCTCGGGACACGATGCCGGGGTGCCGATCGGCCGCTGGGCGCGGATTGTCGACGGTGTCGTGCAGTTTGTGGCGCCGGCCGGTGTCGATGATCCGGTGCTCGACGAACAGGTACTTCGGACGCTCACAGCGCAGGGTGTTGCGATCGAACTGTGGGAGGTGTTCATCGATGAATCCGGCCGGCCGACGCACCGGCCGCTGCACAACAACGTCCGGTCATCGAAACACACACAACCGGCACGGCATACCGGCACGGACCGGGCGAGCGCCAGGTTGCAGCAGGAGTACGCAGTGCGGACGGCACTGGATATCCTGCGCACTCGTAACGCTGCGGAAAAGGCATCTGATGTCGTTGATTCCGCGGCCCTCGGACCCCAGGCGGGACATCCCGCTGCCGATTCTGCGAAACCGGACAGCTCACCCAGACGACGGGCGCACCTGGCAGCGCGGGCGGCCGAACTCGAGGCCCGGATCGATTCGGCCGAAAACCGTATCGCGCAGATCAAGCAGCGACTGGGCGAACTGAATTCCGAGGAGGCGGAGTACCGGCGCCGGGAACGGCAATTCCAGCAGGAAGCGGAACGCAACAGCGAAGGGCTCATACCGGCTGATGAACTGCGCGCCGAATTCGACGCAATAAGCAAGGACATCGCCAGGCAACGTGCGGAAGAAATCGGCGCGCTGGGTGAGGAACTCTGGGAGCTGTCTGCGCAGCGCGACCAGGCGCGGGCCGACCACGATCAGGTGGTCCTGGAATTGGAGCAGCTGGACGAGCACCAGGCGCAGTCCGGGCAGCTGGCCGCGCGCACCGCCCGCAGCCGGGCGATCGAGGCCCTGTCAACACTCGACCCGCGAAGTGCCGACGAGATCGCTACCGACGCCGACTCGCAATCCATCCGCGTGTCGGCACAGATGAAATCGATCGTCATCGATATGCAGGAGCGCGAGGCCCACCGGATCCGGGGCGAAGCGCTGTTGGCGGCCGACGATATCGACGGCTCGCAGGCGCCCGCCGCAATCGCTCGCCTGACGGTCCTCGAAGAGGCCCGTGACGAACTGGAATCCAGCTTCGGCGCGCCGCTTGCCGACATCGAACCCACCGCGCCGCCCCTCGTCACCGCCGAACATGCGGCGGCGGTCGAGGTGGCGCGGCGCAAGCTCGGCGGGACGCCGCTCGGGCAGTGGGGCCGGGTCGTCGGTAACCGTGTGGTGATCGTCGCCCCCACCGCTGCTGACAACCCGCTCACCGACCCGAAGATCCTGGGTGCGCTGGAATCCGCCGGGGTGCCGGTGGAACGCCGGATCGTCGCTCCCGACGGCACTGTGGCGTCGGCGTTTTGGTCTGGTAATTCCTGGCGCAGCGGCTCCGGCGTCCGCGGACAGCAATCTGCCGTCGGGAAGACCCCCGCCGCCATGCTGCGAAATGCCGATAACCGAATTCAGCGGCGTCAGCAGACAGTGCGCAAGGTGCGTGCTGTATTGGGCGCTCGCCTGTTCGGGGATATCGATCCGGCCCACCGCACCGCAACCGTGGGCGACATGATCGCCGAAGACAACGAAATCGGTACCGCGATCGCCGAGATCGACGCCAGACTCGCCGCCATTCAGAACGAACTCGCCGGACTCGGCACGGAACGCCACCAGGCCGAAGCCTTCTCCGAAACCCTCGAGGAACACTCCGACACGGGCAGCGAAACACTGCGGATGCTGCTGCAAGCGAGAATCGGGGCGCAGACAGTGCAGCGCAACCAGTTACAGAGCGAAAGCCAGGAACTGGTACAGCGCCGGCGAGTCCTGCACACCCGTCGCAACCGGCTCCCGGACTCGAACACGGTGCACGACACCGGCACACCGGGCCATCCGTCGCTGCTGCAAGCCCTGATCGACGTCGAGACCGCCGCCGATCGGCTCGCCCGGGAACGCGGCCGGATCACCGACAGGGCAGGCCGCGCGGGCGACGAACTCCTCCGGCGACTGACGCACCGATACGGTGCCGCCCCGCCATCGGGCGGGGAACGAACCGGCCATCGGGCACAACCCACCGCCGCACAAGATCTGCGCTATTTCGACATGGGACACAGTGCCGACCCGCTGGAGCGGTTGACCCGGCTGGAAGAAGCCGCGGCCCGGCAGCAACTGCTCGCGCAGGCTGCCGACGAGGAGGATGCGCGCCACCACGCGCGGCTGCGCGCAGCGAACGAATCGGAAATCGAGAATCTCGCGGAGGCACTCGGCGTCGAATCGGCCGGAAAAGACTCCGCGGAACTGCTGGAACTTGCCCGGGCCGCCGCGCAGGACGACAGCGACCTGCCGGCCGCAACGCGGCAGCGGATCGCCGCCGCGCTGACCGCATACGACACCCGGATGCAGCTGCTCACGCTGCGCAGCCGTTTGATGGCGGCGCTCGCGGAGGCCGGCGGCGATTCCGAACTCGTGTCGGCTCACCGGGCAACGAGCGACCTGGCAGCAATGGCGGGTACTCGGTCTACCGGGCGCGACCAGGATCCCGGGCAGCAGGATCCGGCCGATCTCGCGGCCGAATACGAGAAGTTGATCGCCCGGGTGGCAGAGGCGGCGAGGCAGGCGGAGCTGGCCCGGATCGGTGGTACCCCGGCCGGACCGTATGCGCGGGTGTGTGCGGGCACACTGGTGGTCATCGCGCCGGCCGGAACAGCCGATCCAGTGGTATCCACCGAGATCCAGCAGGCGATCGCCGAATACGGAATTCCGGTCGAGCAGTGGCGGGTCAGGATCGACGCGTCGGGCTCCCCGGTCTTCGAACAACGGGCCGGAAACAGATGGATCAGCGGCCGCCCCGAGATCGCGGCGCCGACGGAGACCACCGGATCCGCTCTGCGGCAGAAGTACGCGCTCCGCGTGGTCGCCGAAGTGCTGGTGGGGCACGAACTGGGCCTTGTACCTGAGGCTGCCGGCCCGGCGATCGAGCTGGTGGCCGGATTGACCGACACCGATACCGACTCCGAGCGCCTCGAAGAGATCAGATCCGGAATCGACCGGGTCGAATCGCAGTTGGCCGGGTTGGACCGGCTGGGGCCGGTGCAGATACGGACCGGAGGCGATCGCAAGTCGGCCAGGCGGCTGGCCACGGCCGAAACCGATCGTCGTAATGCCGAGTACGCCCGGCTCCGTGCTGAGCTCGAGGAACTGAAATCCGAACACGATCGGCTCAGTGCGCGCCGGGCCGAACTCGCGGATGGCCTGGGACCTGCAGAACCCGATGCGCTGGATCGGCGTCTGTCACGGTTGAAGACCTTGGGCACGCTGTGCGCGGCCGCGGACACGAGTCCGACAGTCCTGGCCGACGAGGCTCGGATCGCGGGCAATCAGGTGCGTCGCGACCTGCATCGGTCTACCCGCGAGCAGAAACCGCCGCATCGGACGAGAGACGAATACGCCGCTGTTCGACACGCTTTCGTGAATACAACGGTGGCAGCGAATGCTGTACCCGGTACCGATGCGGGTGCCGAAATCGAGCGGCTTCAGCTCCTCGAAGCCGGTCTCGACAAGGTGAAGTCCTTCGGTCCCGCCGCCACCGGCGCCGCACCTACCACCGTAACCTCTGCACCGCAGGATGGACGGGACTCGCTCGGCGACAACTCCGGCTCAGACGACTACGGCGTGACCACACCGGAGCAATGGCACGCGCCCACGGAATGGACACCCCCTAACGGCCGGGTCGCCACCGCGGTCGACACCCTCGACACCCCGTCCGGCACCGATCACGACGAGCAGTTGGATGACCGATCGACCGATGTGATGGTCGCCGGCGAGACGGCCGAGGCTGAGGCATCGGGGGAAGCCGTGGCCGAGCGGGATGCGGAGACCGCTGAAACGTCCGGCGATGCGGATGACGACAATCTCGCCGAGTCCCGTGGTGCACCGGTCGATCCGATGGAGTGCGCGGCGCGGTTGCTCGGCAACAGGGCTCTGGCCGGCGGAGTCGATCCGATGACGTTCGCGGTGGAGATGGGGGCGAACTGGGATGCCGAGCCGTTCGGGTCGCTGGCGGAGGCGATGGAGTGGGTCGGCAACACTGACAACGGGGCTGCGGTGGTGTGTGTGACGGATCCGGAAACGGGCCGTGCGCACGTGGTGATGCTGCTCAACGACGGCAGCAAGCCGAAGGCGGAAGTTCTCGTGCTCGCCCCGGAGGACATCCCCTCCGACGAGGCAGAGCAGCTGATGGACGGCGGGTCGGTGTGGCTGAATCCTGAATGGTTCAAGCCCTACGACGGCCGGTTCGGGGCGCTCGCCGACAAACCGGTGCACAGCATGCGAGTGGACGACGAGGGCTTCGCGGAACCGATCGTCCCGGGCGAGGCGCCCATCGCGGGACGTGGCCCCGACCCCGGCGTCGTCATCGGTGCGGCCTTGGACGGCCAGCCGGTTTCGCGTGGGTTGGATCCGCAGACTCCAGGCGGGATTGCAGGACAGTCGGCACCGGTGGGGAGTGCGCCTGATCTGGGTGTGATGAATGACAGGCCGGACGAAACCGATCGGCCAGGGGGACCAGCTGAGGCTGGCTCTGATTCGCCCTCCGACTCCGACATCGCTGCCGTGGAAGCGGCCCGGGCCAGAGAACTCGAGAAGACGTACGAGCAGGAACTGAGCGGTGAAGAGGCTTTCGAGCAGGCGCTGGGTGCTGTAGGGGCTGGTGGATCCGCCACGGGGACCACCGCCCCCGTGGTACCTGATTTGCTGGCGACGTCGGGTCCGGATGGAACGCGATACGTCACTGGTTACGGTTGGTCCGGATCGGGACAGGATTTCGAGGGTATCTACGGTAGGGTCTCCGGGGGAGTCCTGAACTATCGGATCAAAGCCGGACCGGGTACCCCTCGTGGTGGGGAGATGTTCCGTGCGATGCTCGCCGAGTTCGGTGACGTCGTTCAGGGGATCGAGGACTCATGGTCCGAAAAATTCGGCGGAGCCCAGCTTGTAACATTCAACAAAGCGCTTCGGTCGGGGAAATCGGAAACTCGAGCGCTCCTGGACTCGTTCACCGGAAAGATGGCCGAGCGGCTGCTCGGATTCGATCGTGCATCGCTGGACCATGACCAGTCGGTTATCGGTCCGGACGGCAGTTACATCAAAGTTGTCGCTCGCTTCTGGCACTCAGGGAATCCGCCGCTCGAAGCGCAGCGACCGGGAGCGTGGTCAGATAACGGAACCCGCGCTAGTTCTTTCATCCAGGATGCGGACACGGCCGGCATCCGATCACCGGATATGAAGGAAATGGGGACTGGGTTTCCGGAGGTTCGTGATTCATCGTTCGGGTGGAAGGTCTTCCGCCCGATTCTCCGTGCGGTGCTGCCCGGCATCACCGCAGACGCAGCGATGCCGGGGTGGGACGACGGCACCGCCCAGTACCAGGATGGGTCGGGCGGGGACCGGTCCGCGCCGCAGAGAGAGGACGAACCGCTCGAAGAGTACGGGATCACCCTCGGAACAGGGTGGGCAACGGCGTCACGCCGGCCTGCGTCAAGGCGAACGCAACCTCCCGGTCCGCCGGCGGGTGATTCCGCACCGGCGCCCACCTCGGCTCTGCCGCGACAGGCGGTGTCCGATGCCATCGGGCCGGAGGCTCTGGGGCTCCAGATCGATGGGGTCCTCCGGAATCTGCTCGGCCTGGTTGGTTTCGAGCCGACGGCGAAGCTCGGGACCGACCTGCGCGATCGTGATCATCGGGGCGAGCCACTCGGGTGGTTGAAGACGAAGCTGCTGGCGGTGGCGCCGGAGCACCGGACCGGAGCCTCCGAGTTGTATGCCCGGTTGACGGAGTATCTGAAGGAATTCGACAAGGCAGCTGCTCGGGTCGCCGCTGCCGCGAAGAGGGCCGAGCAAGGGCGATGGCCGGTAGGCCGAGTCCCGGTCGGATCAGCCGGCACAGGGGCGAGAGTCGTGGACGATCCGCTCGGCGAACCTGCGCCGGAGCATTCTCCTCTGGACGAGTTGCGCGCCGCGGTGGAATCCGCTGTGCTGGCGGTCCCAGGCGTGGACCTGGATATCGTGTTGGACCCGCGGGCCTGGCCGACGGAGCGGGACGCGCTCAAACGCCGCCCGCGAAACTTGATGCGAAAGGACGCCGACCCGGTCGATCTGCTGATCGCGGCGGCGGACCGCTACCACAGGGAGTTGGCGGCCACCCGTACGGTCGCGACCCCGGTGCCCGAGTCGACATCGGCGCAGCCCCGCACCGAGGCGGCTTCCACGGTCACGGCACACCAGCCTGCCCTGACCGTCGATGCAGCCTCGGCGCAACTGCGTGCCGTGCTCGAGCAGCAGTATCCGGACGAGGTCGACACTCTTTTCGAGATCTGGACAACGCCCGCTCAGATGGCGGCGAAGCTTCGTGAACTGTCGGCTGATTCGGCACCTGCCGCCTACAACAGTTCGCTCGCCGAAGCTGTCCGTGACTACTACAACGCTGCTGCCGAAGGACGAAAGCGGGATGAGCTGCCGGGGAACTCGCCGAATTTGGCCGGGGGCACGCTGAAGGGTTCGCGGGAGTTCAACCAGACCTACGTGTGGACCGGTACTGTCGTCCGCGACAGCGGTCCGGTCACACTGATGATCGCCGCCGACGGCGCCGGCGGACACGAGGAATCCCACCTCGCCTCGTGCATTGCGATGTCGGTGACGAGCGAGTATCTGAGGCAGGCTGCCGCGGCCGGCGAACCGGGCGCCTTCGACGCCGAGACGGCCATCGAGACCGCGATCGCGAAAGCTCACCAAGCGGTGCGGGACCTGCGGTGGCTGTTCCCGGCGGATCAGCAGAAACTCCCGCTGAGCACCATCGCGATAGCTGTCACCGAGCCAGGCCGGGTCACGGTGGGCAGTGTCGGGAACGCGGTGCGGTGTCTCGACCTGGAAACGAAGACGCTGCAGGACGTTCCACTGATGCCCGCGTTCTATTTCGTCGACGATCGTCCGGTGCGGGCCCGTCTGGGGGACGAGCTCCCGACGACCGACTGCGTCATGACCTGGACGGACTCGGCCGACTCGTCCGCACCTCTGGCCAACTCCCTCATTTTCGTGGCCACGAACGGATTCGGCGCGGTCGACGACGAGACGATCCTCGAGTGCTACGGCAAGTACGGCCACGATATGAGCAAGCTGGTCGTCGCCCTGCTGGACAGGGCACGGTTTCTCGCCGACGACGATGTCGCCATCGGATTCACCCACCACACTGCCGGTGTCCCAGCAGTTGCCTCGAATGATGAACGCGTGAATCCGGTAGGGGACGATTCGGTTTCGCCGCCGGAGCTGGCCGAGATCCTCGAGGGTGACCCTGCCCGCCTCCGGGAACTGCGGCAAGCGCAGGAATGGCTGGTCGTCCGGACCGGCAACGTGGACGGAATACCCGTGCAGTGTGGTTCCGGCTTCCGCATGGTTCTGGTCGATGGCAGCCGAGTCTTGGTGCGGGGTTCGAAGGGGCAGTGGTATGGATCCGACGGCACGGTGGGGGAATCGGACGAAATAGATCAGGTCCGGACCTCCATTCGACGGGCTGCGCAACCTCCTGGGCCGAGAGGTTCGCTGAATCGTCTCGGGACGAGCTGGAGCGATCCCGGCCCGCGCAAGACCATCGGTTCGCGAATGGCTCGGGTCCTGCCGAATGGCGACCAGAGGGCAGTATTGGCGACGGCGTCGGACGATCTCATCCGCCGGGCGGCGCAGTCGATGGACGAGGCGTCGTACGAGTACCAGGTGCTGGACGCGAAGTACTCGAGTGACCGGGACAGGTCCGACGAAGAACTCGCCGGTGCGCTGGATATTTCGCCGGAAAGGTTCCGCGAGCTGGAGCAGTCCGCGCTGATCCGGTTGGCGGGTGCGGTAGCCGACCTCGCCCCGTGGAACCTTCCGCTGCGGGCCCCTGATCCGGCTGGGTACGACAATTCCCTCGCTTTCACGACATCCGACTTCGCTGTGGGAGAGGATCCCGCCCTCGCACCGGTGCGGGAGGTTGCCGCCGAGATCGCGGGAAAGGGACCGATCCGGGCTGATCAGATCCAGCTGATGCCAGGTGATCACAACAACGATGTGTATCTGGTGACGTTCCCGGACGGCACACAATGGATCTACAAGCTGTGCGGTGAGACCGAGAAGCATCGTCGAGAGGTCAGGGCATATGTCCTGGCCGAGTTTCTGGGGTATCACGGGCTGGTTCCACCGACGATCATGTGCGAGGGCCCGTTCGGCGAGGGAATACTTCAGAAGTACAGTGACAGCGGTCCCGGGCGCCCGGCTTCGGATTATCCGCTGTCCGAACACGATACTCTGGCGTTCTTCGACTACTTGGGCCCCAACGGGGACCGGAGCAAGCGGAACTACGGCTATCCGCTCGTCGCGTACGATCACGAGTTCTGGGGTGCGCCCAGCGAAAGCGATGACCCCGCGCCCATAGTTTCCCCGCAAGTGACCACTGCCGTTCTGCGAGGCCGACGGGGAGAACGGCTGCACCCGGATGCTCTGGCCGGGCCACGCCGCCGAAGTGGGGCCGAGCTGGAGCGATTGCTCGGCGTGCTGGAGACTCCGCCGGACGAAATCCCGGGGTACCGGGCACGGTTCGAGGAGATGGTGCCAGACGGCGAACTTACTGGACGTGCATGGCCGTACTCGATCATGTCGTGTCCGGATTACGGTCCTGCGCTCGAGCCGCGATTCGAAATGGTGCTACCCGCAGAACTCGGCGATTCGGTCCTCGATCAAGCGGTGGCGTCGGTGCGGTTGGTGCTCGGTGGCGACTTTGTTGCGGTAGCCGCCCGATTCGCGACTCTGGTACGGGCCGCGTTCGAGGCAGGCCACCGGACTGCGATCGTCGATCACCCGCAGCCCGGAGTTGTGCGGCTCGACCTGCCCGACGGGCCGAATCCGATCACTGTCTTTGCCTCGGCTGTCGAGGGTCGGGTCACCGTCGAACATGCTGCCGCAGATGCGCTGCCGGTATTGCACGAGATGTTCGAAGACTGGATCGAACTCGCGCCGGCCGATCCGGCAACCCGACGGCGCACTCTGGTTCAGCTGTTGGGCTCTGTTGACAATACCCTCGAGTCGCATGCCAACGAAGCGGAGACAGCGCGATTCGACATCCGGTTGCCTGCATTCGATTCTGTCGGTCCGGATCAGGCGCGATCCGACCTCAGCGCCGCCGATCCGATCGAGAACTTCCTGGCCGGTGTGGGCACCGCGGGTCCGGAGGGCGTCGAAACAGGGGAGTCCGGCTGGAATCCTCCCACCGCGGCAGAGGAACCGCCGGGCAACTGCGCGCAGCACGGCTGCCGGTTCATCGATGAGGTCCAGCCCGGTCTCGGCGTGAATACCGAGCCCCGGCCTGATACCGGGCTGGCCGGGGAATATGTGTCGGATATCCGCGGCCGTTTCCCTGATTCGGACGAAGACATCTTCTCCGGTTTCCGCAGCGACGAAACCCGGACCGCGCACGACAAGATCGCGGATACCTTGCAGGAAGGTGACGTCGCGCTGGTGGTGGACCGTTATCACGGCGGACTGCCGGGTGCGGATGGCCACGCCTATGCCGTGATGAAGGTCGCAGGCGGCGCCGTTGTGGCTGTGGAATGGGTGAACGGTCGCTGGGTTCGGAGCCAGCACACCCGTGGTGGTTGGTTCGGTGATATGAGCGGCGATGAGATCGCAGGCTCCTGGGCGGTGGTGGTCCGTGACGGTGTGGTGGTCACCGGTGTCGGAGATGCGGATGCTCCGGCTATTCCCGATGATCTGATTATTGCGGGAAAGGATCGGTCGAGGGAATCCCAGCCCGGCGCCGGGCGGGCCGGCCCGCCCGGCGGTGGCGAGCTGGAACTCGATCGTGGACCCGTCCGGATCGGATCCGGTGGCACATCCCGGCGAAGCATTCTCAAGCTCGCCCCATGGGTCCTGGTGCCGATTACTTGTATGGCCCCAGGGATCTACGACGTCGTACGTGACGCCGTCGCCCCCGACACGTCTGTTCCGGAGGCCCCGCCCTTGCCGTTCGGGACGGAGATCGATGAACTTATTTCGGCGTCAACGACCGCGAGGACACAACTCCACGAACTCGTTGTCGAACAGAGCTGGACCGTCGAGAAGACATCGACCCCGAACGGTTACGTCGATTTCGAAGACCGGAAAATCGGGATCGGCGAAAACCTGATGAACAACCCGGCCGAGGCCTTGTATGTACTCACCTACCTGCTGGGTATCGCCACCTACGGTCCGAATGCCTCCGACGATCTTCCGGCGCGGTTGGAGCTCATGGACGCGGTCGAAATTCTGCGTACCAGGTGCCGGGTGGATGCCCACGGCCTGTTGAATCACGCCCGGGTGCGAAGCGAGATCCGCGCCACCGGCGAGGACATCGGCAGTTTCAGCGAGCGGTACTTCGGCGCCGTCGGCGGGTTCGGCGAGCATGAGTTGTACGACGATGTGGTAATTGACCGGGAATCGGAGGTGGATCCCCCGTTCACCGAGGAAGACGCTGTCGACCAGTTGGTCGAGAACATGCTGGGCGACCCCGAAACGCGATACATCCAGTACCTGGAATCCGTGGCTGACAATGCGCCGTCGAAGGACGTGTACTGGCTGTGGCCGGTGGACGACAGGTCCGGGCGCGGCTACCTTGCCCCCGCTGCCGCCATGGCCGCGGGTGGCGCGGCCGCCGGAGATTCGGCCACGGGCAGCGACATGGTGGTTGATAAGCCGAACCGGCGTGTGCGGGTCTCTCAGGTGGGCGATGCCGGGGCGCCCGATGGTCCGCTGGTCCGCGAGCTGTCCGGACCTGGATGGGGTTTGGACCCGCGTCAGGTCGAAGCGGCGCGAACGGTTGTCGAGTGCGCTCTGAGGGCGCACGGTGGGCGGGCGTTCCTCACAGTGCAGGATGCGGCGACCGGTCCCGTCTTCCGGGTGAACACCACGGACGACGACGGTAACAAGATGGCGTTGGTGGTGAGCTTCGATGGCAGCACACTGTCTTTGACGCTGAAGCTGCGCTGGGAGAGCGACTGGGCCGGGGACGACAGTGAAACCTTGATCAACCTGGCAGGCGAGCTGGCCGGCAGCCCAGAGCTGTTCGGCCTGAACGAGGGGGACAGTGCTGACCTGCAGTTGAGCTTGGACAGGCAGTTCGAGAACGGCGTCGACGAAGTCCCCGGCAAGACCGCCGAGCTGGTCCTGAAACGTACCGGCATCGATGTGACGTCGGCACTGCGGCCGACCGGGGACGCGAACGACGAACGGACGTGGCGTGCGTATGAGGCCGTCGCCGCGGAACCGATTCCCGAGGATGACAGTCCGGAGGCCGAGCTGGCCGCTTGGGAGAACGAAGTCCGGCAGGCAGCGGAGGCGCTGGGTGAAGACCCGGAGCAGTTCTCTGTCCAGAATTTGCTGGCGGCACCCGACGATGTGCTCTCGAGACTGCGGGCCGCCCTCGATCCCGCCACGACCCGGATGACCGCCGACGAGCAGTTGTGGGCTTTCGCTGAAGCCAAGCCGGACCCGGTGCAGCGCTTGCGCCGCGCGGTCCGCAGGTATCTGGAGCTGGCGCTCGTCCCCGATTCGATGTCCGTTTCGCTCGGCGCGGCAGAATCGTCGGCCTCGATCACCCAGATGGGCAGCCGCCTCGGCAAGGAGCGCAACGAGGATGCGTGGGCGCACGACGAGGTCGAGCGCAATGGCACGCTCTGGCAACTCGGTGTGGTGTGCGACGGCATTGGGGGGACGACCTGCTCGCATGTCGCATCGCAATTGGCGGCGCGGGCCGCGCGATCCGGCCTGGTGCATGCGCTGGGGCGTGGACGGGCTGCGCACCTGGCGATCAAAGAGGCTGTTGCCGACGCCGAGAAGATCGTGCAGACGGTGAGCGAACTCCTCTACTCGCACAAACCTGATCCGCCGGGGACCACAATCGCGATCGCCGTCTCCGAACCCGACGAAGTGACAGTCGGCTGGCTCGGTGACAGCCGCGTGTACGCTCTGGGCCCCAACGGTGCAGTGGCGAGGTGCACGCGCGATCACGGGGTGGGCAATATCGTCCTGAAATCCATCGGGGACGGTATCCCTGCCGATGACACGGAATACATCGACTCCTTCGGCAATGACGATGAAAAACCCATCCGCGCGGACGAAATCAGCGAAGTGCTCGTGGTCAGCGACGGGGTGACGAAGACGCTGAGCGACCAGGAGATCGCACAGATCGTACGGAACGCGGCCACCGCTCGGGACGCCGTGAATGTACTCGTCCGTACGGCGTTGGAAAAAGGCGAGACCGACGACATCACGGCCGTCCTGATCGATCGGCGAACCGGACAGCGTTACTTCGGCGAAATTTCCGACTCTTCCTCAACGGGCGACCACATATCCAGCGTTACAGCGGTGGAACCGCCGCCGGTGCCCGGGCCCGTGATCGAGCTCGACGCCGTGGACGCGGATGCCGCGATGCACCTCTTGGCGGCGCAGCTGCGGCAGCACGACATTCACGCGGTACTGGCCGATGTTGTGGACATGATCGTGCCTGCTGTCGAGGCGGGGAATCTACCGCGATTCGAGTCGCGATGGAGTCCGGACCCGGACATCGACGGCGAGGGCGAGTTGACTGTCGCCGTCGTGGACGCCCAGGGCAATCAGCTCGAGGTGACGGCCCGTGTGCAGGACGGTGAGGTCGAAATGACCGTTGCCGTCAGCAGTAGTGCGAATGGGGGCTGGCTGAACGCGGCACATCGTTGCGTCGCCGTCATGGAGACCCGCGCCGGAGTGGGCCACGATGTGCGCGCGAAGCGCGGTGTGCGTCACTTCCTCGACCGCACCACCGACGGCACATTCCGAATGGTCGTCTCCAGCGGTCGGACACTCGGTGATCCGCTGTCGGTCCAGATAGAACACGGCAGCCCGGAGCGCCCCGGGTCGCTGCGTCTGGACCAGGTCGGCAGGGAGTTGCGGGATGCTCTGGGCGAGTCCGCTTCGGTGAGAAGACTGTACGATCACGATCCCCGGGATGCCTACGGGCTTTCCCTCGCAATCTTCTATTCGGAGGGTCCCGCCGAGCCGGATCCGCTGGAGGATCTGCACGAGCCGCTGGACACCGACTACTACCGCAGTCATCTCACCTGGGCGGGCCTGGATCCCGCCGCCATCTGGGCGGCGCAGACCGGCTATGACATTTCGGAGCCGGGTACCTGGGCGCATCGGTGGACCGGTCGGTCCCTCCGGGATATCACTCCAGAGGACCGCAGTAACGCCGTGCTTGCCAGATCTCGATACGAGGAGATCCTTTCCCACAGGTTGCGGCTCTCCGGGGCCGAGCAGCCCAGTATCCAGGACCGCGTGGAGGCATGGCAGGAACTGGATTGGCGCGCCAAATGGCGGTGGACATGGGCAGCCCCGGACGAGGTGGCAGCCCTGCCCGGGATCACCGGCACGTGGACGGACCTGGCGAACCGATACCGGACCCTGCGTGAAATCCGAGCACTGGAGCAGAGCGCCCATGTAGCCCACCATGCTCTGCAGTTGGGTGTGATCTCGCCGGAGGAGGCGCTGAGCCGGCAGCTGGAAATAGAAGATCGGCTGCTGTGGTGGCAGTCGGTTCTGCGGTCATGGGTGGATCTCTGCGAATGGGGGGCTCTGGCGAATGTGCCGGTATACCTGGACCGACTGGATCCCGACTCGAGGCTCGCCCAATTCCGCCTGGGCAATGCGGAGACCGCCGACGAGATCGACAACTACCGGGCCGACGCATCGGTACTGGACATCTCGCCCGCGTTGGCCGTTGCGGCGGCGCGGCATATGGAGCGGTCAGCGCAGGGGGCACCACGACGACTGTCCGTTGTTCAGGTCGGACTCAATATCGGTAATCCTGATTCGCCGATCGCTGAGCGGGCGAATGAGAATTTCGCAGAAATTGTCGCGACCCGCGAGTGCTTCTCGGCGTCGCCCACAGACTCGGGTGACGCGGCCGGAGAAAACGGGTTTGCTGCGGCTGCCGCGGCCGCGGGAATCACGAATTTTCGAGGCGACGCTCATACTGCCGAGTTCTGGATCGGCGATGGTGAAATACAGCAGATCGTAGAGGCATCGGGGCTGCCGGAATCAGGAGGCGGTGAATTCCGTCCGCCCGCCGGTGGAATTTCGTCGACGGAGGAAGAACGGCGCTTCCTGGAAGCGGTGATGTTCACGCCGCAGCGCTGTGCGCTGGTGGTATGGGGCGCGGTGTCCGGGTTCTCGCAGCAGATCGGCGATCTCGGCGTCCAGGCACCGGAACCGCATCGGTTCGACACGCAACTGGCCGGAGTCGTTCTGGCCGACGAGGTGCACTCGGCGTGGGTGAGTATCTCCCGTGGCAGGGATCTCGTGCACTGGATGAACCGGATGGAGAACAGATTCGCGGCCGTCGCGATGGAGGGGCACACCATTTTCCTGCGGAACGTCGGCGGTGAAATCCGAGTACTCGACCCCGCGGACCTACCCGGAACCGATATCGATTTCGTGGCAGGCCATTCCGATCCGGAACGGGCGTACCGAGAACTGTTCGACCGGCACAGCCGTCCACTCGGTAACCTGCTCGACGACCAGGAGGATGTCGATGCGCTGATCTTCGAAAGCGACGGACGTCCGCTGGTTCGGCACGCCGGTGACAGCCATCCGACCACCGCGATTCCCGGGCTCAGACTTCTGGCCGGCGACGAGATCCCGGGATTGCTCAGGGGTGTCTCGCCCCCGGGCGACGAACTTGGTCCCGGGCAGGGGTCGCTGGAGTCGGTAGCGGCCGATTCCTTTGCCGGCCAAGCGCAGAGCGACGGCTTGACGGTTGAACCACCCGACAGGGTTCGTATCGACCGGGCAAAACTGGAGCTCGCGAAGACGCTCGCGAAGTTCGAGGCAGACGGGCGGAGCGAAATCGAGCTCGAGGAGTTCCATCAGCGGGATATGTCGCTGCTGGAGCAGTACGCGCACGTCGACAGGGCGATAGACGAACTGGCGGCCCGGCTCGACCTGGACAACAACGTTCTGCGATCCATGCTGCAACGTGAGCTGAGCATGTTGCTACACGACAAGCCGATAGCCATCAGAGTCGATACCAAGACACTGATATCGGTTCTCGAGGAGGGGCGCTATCGGCCGAATCCGGGCGAAGGAAGGCGAGCTCTGGAGAGGGAATGGTTCGGTCCCGGGCGGGAAGTGGTATACGGATACGTTGCTGTCGATGGAATTCGCCCGAGCGGCACAGTCGGGTCGTACCACACCGATATGTTGAGCTTCTGGGGCGAGGTGCAGATCGTTCTGAAACCGGAGGTTCGAGAACGTTCGACGTTCACGGTCGGCGATTCGATGGTCGACAAACATCGCACGATACCTTCGCCTCTCCGCGATCCTCGCGAGTGGTCATTCTGCGTTTCCGCGGACACGAACTCCGTGGCAATCGACCCTTCGGGGCAACCGTTCCGGCGATCGAATTTCGTAGAAGCGCAGATACACGGGGCCGTCGCACTCGACGACATCGATTTCGTCGTCTTGCCCGACGAGCCGACCTGGGAACTGCGCTCGGCCTTGGAGCTGTCCGGCGTCGACTGGCGTGTTCTGAACAACGCCACCGTCGCCGCGAACGGAAATCTGGACGAAATCGCCGCCGCAATCGACCGCACCGAACAGGACCTGGAGGTCTGGCGCGGCGCTCTCGGATCTCGGTCGGCAGGTCGGCCGACAAACATCACTACCGCCTGCACGGAGCTATTGCTGTTGCTGGATATCTCGAGACTCGAGGACGCTCGGTCTCTCGGCCGGGAGGAAGCCGAGCCCGGATTCGGGATGGAAACGGTGTGGCTTCCGGAACGGGTCGCCCCATTCGGTGGTGCATCGGGAATCAGTTGCCGGGTGACAGCGGAGTTGACCTCTGACGGGGTGCCGATCGCGGCCGGGCCCGTCAGCGGCGGATCCGGGCAGAGGACGTTCGCCGAGCTGGAATACGCGATCCGAAATAGCTCTACCCGCGAAGGGGATGTTCCGGGAGCGCTGCTGCCTTTCGGCGAAATGGCCGAGCTGGCCGCTCGTTCGGGGACGGCACTGACAGTTGTGCCCGAATCGGCGGAAGCGGTGGCGGAGTCGTTCATGGCGGTCGAGCGGTGGGGCACTCGATGCCGATTCGCCTCTGCCGACGACGAAGTGATGGCGGCGATAGCCGATGTGGTTCCCGACGGTATCGACCGGGTGTGGCTCGGTCTGGACAAGAACCCGCAGCAAGCTCTGGACGAGGCAATCCGATGTGGCGCGACGGCGGTGCTGGTCCGTGGCTCCGAGATCACCTCCGAATTCATGGACACTGTCGAGGACATGACAGTGATCGCCGGCTGGGACGGTCGCGATCCGCGTGAACTGTCCCGCCTGGTTTCCCTCGGTGTTTCCGCCTTCGAACACGGCGGGGAGCCGACAGCCCGAGACGTTGAACTTCTCGCCGCCAGTCGTGACGCCGCACGCTTGGCCGCGGCCGGTGACGGTGCGTCCGGCTTGGTCGAAGCGGAGGCGGAACTGCGGGAAGTTGCAGGGCTGGTCGGAGCCCTGCCCGGAACCCTGCTGGATCCGGAGCGAGCGTGGGATCACTTCGAGACCGTGCGGGACGTTCGGTATCACCGCTTCCTGCCGGAGGAGGGCCGGCAGCGATTCGACCGCGCTGATGATGAGGACGGAGATCCGTATGCGCGGCTCGAACGGGCTGTGCTCCGGTATCACCTGCTGGCCGGGAACCGGCTGGAATCGAGCGCGGATGAGCGGGCTACCGAGAATCCCGGTAACTCGGATGCTCCGCACCCGGGCGGCCCGCCCCGCCGGAATGTGCTCCTCGGTGCTGCGTTGCTGGCCGGCGGCGCCGGTGCTGTCGCACTGACATCTGCCCTTGGAGAAAGTGGTGCCGACTCCGCCCCCCACCCCGGTAGGGACTTGGGGGATCAGATCCGGATACCGGTGTCGACCGGCTTGGGACCGGAAGTCGACGAACTGGTGAATCGGTCGGCGACCCTATCGGAGCAAGTGCGCACCCTTCAGACAGACACGCACCAGGACCCGGCTATGCCTGCGCCCGGACGTCGGACGTGGCGGATAGAGTACGGAGACCGCAGCGATCTGATAATCGAACGTGATGGAACCTGCCGCCTCGTCATCGATTCGGATCTGCGCGGTGAACCTGAGATCGTGGTCCAAGAGTTGGCGGTTCTCGCCTTACGCACTCGGCCGTTCGAATCCGATCAGCGGTCGGCGCCGCCCTCGGACGGGATGAGTTTCGACGAGTGGTCCCACCATATGCTGAAAAGCCGGCTTCGTCCTCGGGCCGCCGAAATCCTGTTCGTCGAACAGATTCGCCGGCAGGTCCGTAGCACCGAAGAAAATATCGATATCGGTTCGTATACCGAGCGGGAGTTCGGTGTCGCCAACGCATTCGGCGAGGAGGACGCTGCGGCAGATTTCGAGTCTGGCCGGATTACTCGAAAGGAAGCCCTCG
This sequence comes from Nocardia sp. NPDC051750, assembly GCF_044453135.1. Taxonomy (NCBI): domain Bacteria; kingdom Bacillati; phylum Actinomycetota; class Actinomycetes; order Mycobacteriales; family Nocardiaceae; genus Nocardia; species Nocardia sp. NPDC051750. Next base: position 30,565 of record NZ_JBITCK010000006.1, read on the forward strand.
AGCACATATTGGCTCAGATGCTTCAGCAACCCGATATGGAGCCGATGGCTTCCGAGATTGCCGAACTGGAAGTCGTATATTCGGAATTCGAATCAGTCGACAGGCAGGGCCCCGGTGGAAACAGTCTGCCCACTACGGATTCGGCTGCACCGGAAGCGGGGATAGCGGGAGCTGCTGCGGCCGCCGATCCTCCCATTGGGCGCCCCCTCGCCGCTGCCACCGACTCGACGGCCGCTCCCGTCGATAAAGGCAGTGCGGCGGGGCCGAAACCGGCAATGTATGGGCGGCGCTGGGCGGCGGGTCCTGTTCCGGAGTGCTATCGGTTCAGTGACAGCAAGAGCCATCACGGAATGGATTGGAGTGCCCGGGTGCCCGGGGACTTCGACGACCTGACTGCGGCGCCGTACGTGCTGAAGGCGCAGTTCCGGCTAGGTGATGAACGGTTCCGATCGGTTCAGGACGTGGTGGGGCATGTGAAGTCCACCGGTGATGTGGTGCATCTGTTCATGCCGGATGGTCGTGTCCTGTCGCTTTTCATCATGCCCCCGCGGTTTATGGGCGATCGGCGGGTGGGGGTGCATGAATGGAACGAGAACGAGGCCCAGATCCCACTTCCGGATCATCACCGAGTGGCGATCCCCCATGTCTACGAGTATCCGTTCGAGTTGCTGGGGCGGTTCGCCGACATTCCGGTCGGGGAACCTGTAGAAGCGTTGGTGTTGTGTGGGGGCGGGAGCAACAACGGTCAGCCATTTCTCGTCGCGGAGTCGAGGTTCGATCCGGATTCCCGGCTGGATTCGGATGCGGTCGCAGCACGGCATCCGGTGAACCAGCGGGATGCCGGTGTCTCGGAGCCCGAGCCCGGAGAGCAGGTCGGCACGGCCGGTTATGTGCGGCCGGATGTAGCGCCCGGCCCGGGCGCGAACAGTTGCTCGCCGCGGGTGCATTTCGAGTTGAACAGGGTCACCGGTAACCCGGATATCGAGATTCCGCCGTCGGATGAGCTCTCGGGCACTACGCAGGAACAAGATGAAGCGGCGGGTAAGGCGCCCTTGCTCGAGACCGATTCGGTCGAGGATATCGTCGTGGGGTTGGCAGCGGCCGAAGAGGCGCAATATGCGAAAACCGTTGTGGACAACGGAAGCCGATTGGCGCACGAAGTGTTGTTCACGAACGATTTGGATCATGCGCTCGCGGAAATGTATCCGGGTGGCACAGGACGTCCGCATGGCGAGGTGTGGGTGTTCGACCCGGAGCGTCCGGGCGCTGACGAGCGCTTCGGATGGCGCCGGTACGAGCCGGGCGAGTTCGGCGATGCCGAGCAGGTTCTGTACTCGCGCTACGACGCCCAGGGTGTGCCGCAGCAGGATGATGCTCGGCGGGGCGAACTCAGGCGTGTCGGTATTGCCCGGACATCCGAGGCGTCAGCCCAGGACATGGCCGCGCCGCACCTCGGCGAGGAGGACATCTCACTGGATGGTGCCGAATCACGACCGGACCAACCAGTGGCCGGGCGGTATCCGGGTCGCGAGGGTACTCGGCCGGATGTCTACGTGGATCGTGACCTTATAGCCGACCGGTTCGAGAGGTTCCTCGAAAAGTTTTCAGCGGAAAACCCGAATGTGACACCCCGCCAGACGGAAGCCGCGTTGGGTGCTCATTTCCATCCGGGTGGTTTCGGTAATGCCGGCGATCCCGACGCCGACCCCTACGGTGAAATCGAAACGTTGCTGCTATCGGAGGAAATGGGTCCCGGATCCTGGGTGGTGGCCTTCGAACAGGCCCCGGACGATCTGAGCCGGGACACGGGCACGCCCGCCCGGCCGGTGATCATCAGGAATGTGGGCGGCCGGGTGTTCGTGTGCGAGATCTGGGCCGGCGAGGGGTTGGGCAGCGATATACCGTTCGCGCGGTGGCGGCGGAAACCGGCTCTGCCATGGGTTTCCGGCATTGTGTTCTCGGACGTCACGAGCCCCGAATATGCACGGAAATTCTGGACCGTGGGTCTGCCGGGGATTCGGGGTACGGATTACCCGTGGGCAGGCATCACGGTGCCGAGTAAGCCGGCTTCGGAGGGTGGGACGGCCCAGGATCCAGCTCCGCTGGAGGTCGGATCCGGCGGCGACGGGGACAATCTGACCGGAACCGGTGACGGTACGTTCGGCCGGGCCGAGGCCGAGGCGGAGCTGCGGGAAGCCGCGGAGCTGGTGGGGGCACGGCCGGCGCCGCTGATGGATCCGGAGCATGCGCTGCGGTACCTCGAGACTGTCATAGCGGACCGGTACCACCGGTTCCTTCAGGAGGAAGGGCACAGACGATTCGAGAACGCTCGCAAGCACGGGGATCCGTATGAGCGGCTCCGATCAGCAGTGCAGCACTACCACGCGCTGGCCGGGAGTCTGCTGGAAGCGAGCGAGACCGATCCGGTCACCGGACATCCGGATGACCAGGTTCCCGGACCCCGCGGTTCCGACGGCCGGACCCGTCGAAAAATCCTCAGAGGTGCCGCGACGCTGGCCGGCGGTGTAGGAGCTGTCGCGGCGTTCGCGGCTTTGGGAGAGGACGCTTCCGATTCCGCCGCCGACCACGGTGGCCCTCCGGGCCCCGGGCTCCCGACACCGGTGGTGACCGGTCTGGGGGAGGACGTCGACGATCTGGTGAACCGTTCGGTCTTCCTGTCGAAGCAGGTAGTCGCGCTCCAGGACGACACCCGCCGCGACGGCGCACTGACTGTGCACCAGCAGCCGTGGCGGATCGAGTACGGCACCCGCAGTGAGCTGACTGTCGAGCGCGATGGCACCCGCGTCCTCGTGATCGACTCGGATCTGCGCGGCGAACCCGAGATCGTGGTACAGGAGTTGGCGGTCCTGGCGACGCGTGCTCGCCTGTCCGGGCCGGATAGCGAGCCGGCGCCGCCCCGGGAGGCGATGACTTTCGACGAGTGGTCCGAGCAGGTGCTGAGACGGCAGTTCAGGCTGGTGGCCGCCGAAATCCTGGATGCCGAACTGGTTCGACAGCAGATCCGCAATGCCGAAGGCAAGGTCGATATCGGCTCGTACACCGAGCGGGAATTCGGTGTCGCCGACGCCTTCGGTGAGGAGGACGCCGCGGCCGCCCTCCAATCCGGCCGGTCGGTGCCGAAGAAGGCCCGCAACTACGTGTTGAACCGGATGCTCACGCAGCGCGATATGGAGCCGATGGCTTCCGCGATTGCCGAACTCGAGCAGTTGTGGTCCGAATCCGAAGCACCTGACGAGCGCAGGACCGGTGGGAACAGCCTGCTCACAACGGATTCTGCTCTACCCGAAGTAGTGGCAGCCGCGGGGGCCGCTGGTGGGTTCGGTGCCGAGGGGTGGCGTGCACCATGGCCTGGCCCCGTTTCGGGCGCCGAGGTTGTCGGTCGGCTCGCGGCGGAGGAAAGCACCCCTTCTACGGTGATCCGATTGTCGGACGGGGATGCGCTGGAACAGGATCGGGATGTTGTCGCGGCGGCTCCGCGGGGACGGATGGTTTCCGACGACGAGGTACGGTCGATACTCGCTGATATCGCTATCGGCGAGGAACCCTCCCCTCTTGCTGGGTGGCGTACGGACGACTGCCTGGTGCTGCGGGGCAGCCAACTGCCGGCCGGCGAGGTCTTCGAGCACGGATTGTGGCGGGGAACATCCACCGAACCGTTTCCGCGGAAATGGTCGTGGCCGTCGACCACCCGGCAGTTCGGCGTCGCTGGAGCATATGCCCAGGGCGGCGGTTCGGTGCGCCGTATCTATGTTATCGATGCGCCGGGAGGCTTCGTCAATGCGGCCGAAGCTGAACAGCGGCCGTTCCTTGTGTCCTTCCCCGGTGGTATCGACCGGCGATTCATTGCGGGTTGCTTCGAGATTCCAGAGCAGGATTGGAACAGCCTGAAGGTACACCGCGAGGGTGTCGCCGGTCTCGCGGACACACTGGCGGGCTACTGGTTGGCGAATCCGAACTTCGGAGAACAGGCCCCGGGCCTGAATCCATCCGGACCATCTGACACGGCACAGCAGGAATCGGCGAAGGCCGGCGGAACGGCGACTGGCTTGCCGTATCCACAACCCGCGCGAGCGTTGCTTCCCGCCGGAAAACCGGATAACGAAACCGATCGGCAGGTCCGAAACGTGCTGCCCGGATGGTTCACACCGGAGCAGGTGGCCCGTGCGCTGAACCGGGTGAGGTTGGTGGCTTCGGCGCCGACCCGGTCCGGGGATGTCGAGGTCGAGGTGGCCGAGTTCGTTATCGACGGTAAGTGGAGCGCCGAGCTTCGCATCGTCGAACGCCGCACCGGATACGAAATGTCCCAGGCGGTTCATTCGATTCGATGCGACTTTCACGACTACCGGCCATCGCAACTGAGTGAACAGCATTCCTGGACAAGCGGGTCGACCATTCTGCTCGGTCCGCTGCTGGCAACCCACGGGTTCGACGACGTGCAATCCGACTTGCTGGCCATGGTGCAAGACGCCCGGGCAACCGGTGTCACTGTCACTGTCAGCGGAGATCCCGACAACCCGCCACTGACTGTGCAGTTGTCGAGTGATGACGCCACGCTGACTGTGCGTATCGATGTTGTCGGCCGCCACGGCGATCGGCGCTTGCGGGTCGCACTGGAGCAGGCCGGGGCCTTCGACGAGGGCCGAAACCTCCGGCAACAGATCACCCATCAGGTCCAGAACTTCTGTACAGCATCATCACTGGATCCGGCTGCGATCGGTGAAATCGTCGAATACGCAGTCACGGTGTGCGCAGAACACGGGACGGTGGTGCTGTACGGCGGCGATACGGGTGGGGTGGTCACCGTCAGTGGCCCGCGCGGGGCCAGGGACCGCCGGTTTCCGCAGGATTTGGCGGTGGGGCTCGACATCTATGCCGCACTGGGCGACGGTGTTCTGTTCGAAGCTGATATCCCGGGTGGCGTGGGGATCGAGACCTTCCTGGAAATTCCGGAGATCCTGGCGGGCGCCGGATATCGGGATATCGCGACGAACGGACGTCCCAGCAGGGAGCCTGTGTGGATTGCGGAATGGCTGGCCGAACAATTGGGCGCCGAGGGCGGCCGCATTCGGATCGCTCAGTCGGACGGGATTCTCCGGATAGAGATTCTGCACAGTAAGGACGGATCCGGTCTACCCGCGCACACCTTCATCGACGTGTTCGGTGAGCGTGGGATGCGGCGCGTCCACTACCGCTGGGAACGGGTCGGAAGCACATCTGGTGTGCGCGCCATCAGCTATCCGGACGGCGTGCTCGAATACACGGTCTCACCCGGACCGGGCACTACTTCCGAGCAGATGCTGGCCGCAATGCTCTCTACCTTGGGAGACCGAGTCGCGGAGATCCACTGCCGATGGGATACCGAAAACAACACCGACGAACTGGATCGGTTCAATAACCACACTCGTACTACCGGGCTTCTGGACGATGCAGTACGCAAGACGGCCATCGTTGCGGTAGCCGGCGACCACGGATTTCGGCGGGTTCGTGTTGTCGAGGTGATTGGGGAGCCCGGGCTGGTCACGCAGGCACTCGTACTGATCGACAGGGTCGGCGATTTGCCGGACGATGACGAGGTCGTGCCGCGCGACCCGACTGGTAGCGGCTCGTCGCCGGTATCCGGAGGCTCAGGCCGATGGCGTAATCGCCGCCGTGGTGCCGAGGAAGAAATCGATACCGCCGAGGAACTCGGCGATGGCATCGACCTTCATGCACCGTCGGGCTCCGACGGGCCGGGGAGCGATGTGGTCGACGACCCCTCGACGAGGATGTTCGACACCGCTTCCGGCACCGTCGCCGTGGACGAGCCGGCGCCGTCGATGGGTCCGGAGCAGAATGCGCATCTGGCTCTGTTCGGTGGTCACGGGGACAACGTGTGTTTCACGACGGAGGCTGCTTTCATCAGCCAGAATCTGTCGGGGTATCTACGGAATCGGCGGAGGAGCCCGGATCTCGAGCTCGAGTGGGCATATGCAGCGTTGGCCCACGATTTCGGTGTGAACTTCCCGACTGTGTCCCGGTTGTTGGGGGCGAATGTCACGCATGATGGGCCGGTTGCGCTGTCGGGGATCGCGCAGGCGCTCGATGCTGATCCCGAGGCCGGCTTCACGGTGGTTGCGGTGCCGCGCGCGACGGTGCCCGGGAGTGGAATGGTCCCGGGCGAGGCTGGCTGGCATGTGGTCACGTTGTATCGGCGGGATGCGATGCCGGGGGCAACTGCCGGGGATTCCTCCGATTCTCCGGTGTGGATTCACGAACTGAGCTATCCGGTCGATGAGTTCGGCAACAGGGTGGCGGGCCCGCCGGTGGTTCGGGACGAGCCGTTCAGTCCGGTTAAGCATTATCCGGGCTTGTCCGGTTATCGTTGGGAGTTCGACCGTGCCGGTGATCCGTTCGACGGGCTTGCCGACAATGAGCAGCCGTCGGGTCGGCCGGACGTGGATTATCCGCGGTGGGGCCGGGTCGGTGCACCGCCGAGCGATGGCGGGAACGGCGGCATCGATAAGTCGAAGAACCCCGCTGCTGCCGCGCGACGGCTGGTGACCGCGGCGCGGTTGCGAGTGCCGAGAATATTGACGCAGTTGGTCGGCCAGTCATCAGGGCAACGCGGTGCTTACATCGCTGAACAGGCCGCGCGCAACTGGGTGCACGGCGCGGGCGCGGTGCCATCCGCGGGGGTCAACGGGAGGACCAAGTATCTGCTGGCGGACTGGCTTGTCTCCGGTTACCGGCACCAAGATCCGCCCATGACTCGCCTTTCCGCCGCAATTGTGCGTGACGACGGTTCGTTCGAGGCCGCCGCTCGCGCTTGCGCGGTATCGCCGGAGAATGCCTGGCTGGTGCGGGAATATCTGCGGCTTCGGCGCCGGGGATCCGGGTCGGTCGATGCGCTGGCCGAGGTTGCGCGAACAATAGAAATCAACGGCAAGTACCCGAGTGCGGAGGCGGTCAAGCAGCGAGTTTACCGCGCGGCTCGCAAGATGGCCGACACTGTGCCCACGGAAGAACCCGTCGTGCTGGGAAATCTTGCCGCGAAGATCGCCGACCGTAATCCGGAGAGTGTGCGCAAGTGGCTCGACAGTCTCGCCGACCCTGTGGAGAAGGCGTGTGCCGTGCATCGGGTTCTGCACGGTGGATCGGTACGCGAGGTAGCGGTAGCTGCTCACTGTTCGGTCGAGAAGGTCGAAATCGCGCAATACGACGTCCTGCGAAAGCTGCTCGAATCTCTCCCGGAAGACATCGAAGTGGATATCCCGGAGCCGGGTGTCGACGCGCCCGGGAAAACCCCTGCCGGGGACGCATCTCACGCCGATAATTCTGCCGGCACCGTCACCGACGCACCCGCGGCGCCTTCGGAGAGCCCGGCTCGGAAAGGGTGGCGGCACTGGCGCGTGCATGATGAGGTCGATTTGGCGCGGCGGCTCTACAAGAGCGACGAATGCCGGGCTGCGGTACTGACCGTGCTGGACCGATTGCGGAAAGTTCTGGCGGAACTGCACCCTGCGGCGCCCGAAGCGGAGATTGAGGCCGCATTTTTCGCGTACAGCGAGCTCGGGTGGGACGGCATGGTCCGGTCGACAGTGACGCTGAACGAGTTGAAAACCCACGGCAATCTGCGGGAGCTGATGTCGGCGGTGTACAGCGCCATGCTCCGCAACCGTGAGTCCGTCGATCCGGTGGGCATGACGCTGGACGAGGGCCTGGCGAAACTCCTGAACCAGGACGAGTGGGAAACCAGGGCCCGTGGGATGGGGCTGGACGTCGACCGGCTGGTCGCGGTCCGCGCGTCGATCGTCGGTCGCGGGGCGCAGATTACGGCAGCGGAGATCCGCGACGCCCAGCATGCGATTCCGCCCGGCCCCGAGGCGGCTCGGCGGGCCATCGAATGGGATCTCGGCCGTGCTGCTCCCCGGCGGCCGCTCGAGGAGGTGGCGCGCTGGCATCTCACGATCCAGGACTTTGCGCTGCTGGGTATGGAGTTGTCACGCCGGGAGCTCGAGGCGTTCCCCGACGGCGCACTGCACAAGTTCGGCAAGCAGCGACTGGATCCCGGTGAGTTCCCACTGCTGCCCCGCGACGACGAAGGCATAGTCGATATCGTGGCACTCGAGGCCGCGCTACAGGCCGACGACGACACGGTCAGCTACGCCCTGCCCGTCTACCGCTACGACCCGCAGGGCCGGCGATTGCGGGACGACACCGGGAACGCGGTTGTGCGCACCGTGCTGGTCTATCGCGACGAAGGACCTGTCGACGTCGACACCGCTCTGGCGCTCGATCCTGACCATTACGCAGTGCCTTTGCCGTATCCACCCGGCTCGGTCACCATCGAATTCGATACGTCGGGGCAGTGGTTCCAGCCCGTTGCCCTGGCCGGTGGAATCCCGCTGACTGCAGGAATTTCGGGCATGACGGCTCGAATGATGGCACGTTTCGCCTGGCTGAATCTGCCCGACAACTCCGCCCGCGATCTGGGGCGCGGTTTCGCTGGGGCCTTGATCGCAACCCTGCTTCCCCAGCATCATTCACTGTACGAGGTCATGCAGGCAGCACGAATTGTCGGTGTGACGATAGCGGACGAATCCGTTTTCTCCGGTCCTGATGTGGACGTTGAGGAGCTGTACCGCGCCGCGGACGAAATATTCGGAATTCCACCGTTTTCGACCGACGAAGAAGCCCCGGCCGGGGTGCGGACGGGCCTGCCGGACGACGATCTGCGCTCGAGTTCGTGGGACGATGGCACGACCCCGGGCCGCGCGGGGACGGTGCCGGGGGGCGAGCCGTCGACCTGGAAGGCGCCGGGTGGTTCGGTGGGGAACGGGACCGGTGGCCCGAGCGGGAGGCAGACCGGGACCGCCGGGCCGGGCCAGCCTCTTGGGTCGGAGGCCATGGATGGTGCGGCGGATTATGTTGCCCCGATTCCGAGCACGGCTGTGAACAATTGCTCGGTACAGGTGCACCGGGAACTGCAGCGGGTGACGGGTAATCCGCTGATCAAGGATCCGCTTACCACCCCGCTCGGCGGCACCTTGCTGGCCGATGACGAAGAGGCGGGAGGCTGCCGGTTGCAGGGGGCTCCCGGGCCGCACGCTGTCGTCGAATCGCTGAGGGCGCGGGATGAGGTTGCGTATGTCAAGACCGTTATCGACAACGGCGGCGATCTCGCCCACGAGGTCTTGTTCACGAACAATCTGGATCATGCGCTCGGGCGTTCCGGGCCGACCAGTACGGGTGTCCCACATGGAGAGGTGTGGGTATTCGACCCGGAGAACCCCGGACCTCAGGAGTACGGCGGGTGGCGTCCGTATGAGGACGGCGAGTACGACGGCGCTGAGAAGACCGGCATCGCCACCTATGTCGGGGGCAGAGCGGTGCCGGTGCCGGAGGATGCTCCAGAGTTCTTGTTGGATAAGGAGATCGCTCGCACCGGGGACGGCGCGAACGAGCTACGGCCGGATTCCGCCGGCGCCGGACTCGCGGGTCCCGAGGCAGGATCGCCGGTGGCCGTCGCGCCGGAGGCGCAGAGTTCGGGGATCTCGCGATTGCTGACGGCCGCGAAGGAGCACGCACCGGAACTGCTGTCACTTGTGTCCATGGAGCTTCGGAAGCGAGGGGCCGCGGGCGCGGACGCATTCGATCAATGGTGTAACGGTGAGCTGACGCTGGACCAGCTGGCGACTACCTCCGGCTCTGCCGGACAGAACATCTCGGCGGGCGGCGACATCATGAAGAGTGCTGCGGACCTGTTGTCCGGGCGGGACTCCACGCCGGTGAAAGCCGGCCATGTGGTCGAGGCAGCCAGCCGCCGCCCGACCGGCACCTACCCGGCCGCATATGCTCAACTCTCGCCTGCCCAGCGGGATCAGCTGGCAGGACGACGTCCCGGGCTCAATTTCGCCGTACAAGCGATGGCGAAGCGACTTCGTACGCCGGGCCAATTCGAGAGCATGGCTGTCTTCGGTCCCGGCTCCCGGGATGCCGAGTCGCTGAGTGAGGAAAGGCGCGCACTCGCGGAGACCGAGGGGCGCTCCGACCTCACCGACGACGACTCGGCGTCGATCGATTACGCGATCGCCCGGAACTATCTGGTCGACTCGGCGGGTGAGACCGAGGAACGGTCCGGGCAGGCGCCGGGCCGTACGTCGCCCGGGAATGCCGTACTGCAGGTGTGCCGGCTGATCGAGGCTGTTCATCCGGGCGTCGTGCACACCGAGCACAGCGGGGATCCGGCGAAGGTCGGGGATGTCTACGCTGCGTTCGGTGCGACCGACCCGTTCGACGGGTTCTCCAGCGACGAGATCGGAATCGCACACGACAAGATCGCGGCGGCGCTCGCGGTAGGTGATACGGCGGTCGTGGTGGACAGCTACGAGCGGTCCGCCGACCCGGCGCGCGACCTCGGCGCGGATGTGCGCGTATACGCGGTGATGAAGGTCGCCGGGCCCGCGGTGGTGGCGTGGGAATGGTGTGCGGGCCAGTGGGTGCCCTATGAGCATGTCCCCGGTTCGCCGTTCCGCGGCGCGGCGCACGGAGTGCCCACCGGTACGCGGGCGGCGGTGATCCGCAACGGCAGAGTCGTGGCCGGACTGGGTGATGCGAACGCGCCGGCGCTGGACCCGGACCTGGTCGTAAGCGAGCCGGAGGCTGCTGGGCCCGCGGACGGAGGTGTGAACTGGACGGCGACCGGGCTTCGGGTGATCGGGCTGGATCCGGACCCGACCGATTATCCGGCGGCGGGGCGGCCGGACACCGGAAACGCCTACCTCGACCTCATTGCCAATCTCGGCGAACAGCAGGTCGATGTGGTGCTGGCACACGGCACGGTGCAGGAATTCCGGTGGCTGGATCGGTGTCTGGGCGAGGTCGTTCGTTCCTTCACCGAGACCGGCGACGAATACAAGTTCGTGCGGAGACGAGTCGATGCGGCCGTGCGCCATGTGGTCGCCACCCGAGGGAAGGCACTCGAGGTCCGCATCGCCGCCGATGATCAAGGGCTGTCGCTGGTAATCGGGGACGGTGTCCGTCCGTGGTGCGAGCTGCGGGCGAAGCGGCAGCCGCGGGGTACGTCGCTCGGTCCTGACAGGCCGGCCCACCGCGCCGCGGACCGCCCTGCCCGGGTGCCTCGGGCCGATTGGCCGTTCGAGGACGTGATGCGGTCGGACGAAACGCAGTTGCGGATCTGGGGCAGGGAAATCGGAGGCAGCGGGGGCCATCTGGATCGTGCCGGTGAGAACTGGACAGAGCCGTTTGCCGCAACACCAGCGGCGATGTCCTGGACAGGAGGTGTTCCGGTGCGCCTCGAGGCCGGCCGGATCGCCGGACATCAGGCCCTGTCGGAGATCTCGGCCGCGCGAGCGGGATTCCAGGCGTACGACGTGGAGCCGTTGTCGGAGTGGCAGGGTCCGGGTCCGCGGCCCGCACAGTGGATATCGGTGCATGGAGACGGTTCCGGCGACACCGCCGCGCAGATCGGCGGGTGGCTGCATGATCGTGGTTTCACTACTGTGAGCGCAGAAGCCGAAGCTGTTCTGACCGACCGGCCCGACGCCGCGGTAACGGCCTCGGTATGGGATACCGGGCACGAGCAGCTGCTACTGGTCGAGATCGATGATCCGCGCGGCTCCCGCCGGATGACGCTCGCGGCAGTGGGTCCGGCGGACCCTCCGCGAATTGTCCGGTCGGTTCCGGCGGCCACAGTTCCGGGTGCCGGCACCGAGGACCTCGCCGATCTCGGCCGGCAGCTGGTCCGGCTCGGAAAGGCCGGGATCAAGCGGCCGCGTTTCCCTCACGGCGATTTCTCCCTGCCAGGAGGTATATCCACATGTCTGTTGCAGGCAGCTCCGCTGTCCGGCGGGAATACCCGGATCGCCGCTCAGACGCGGAATGGGCAGGGGCTGTGCGTCGAAGTCTCCGACCCGGCCGGCGGCACGGGGGACTGGCTCCGGTTCGAGGAACGGCCGTGGCAGCAGTCGGCGACTCCGGCGGAGAAGCGGCTCACGCCGGCGCACTGTTTCGACGGGGCTCTCGGCCCCGCGATGGAGCCCGAAGACCGTGGTCGTACCGCCGCGGCCTTCGCCGCGAAGCTGGCTGTCGAGCCCCCGGAAGGGGTGACGTCCTGGCTGGGCTCGGTCGTTGCGGCGCAATCTGAGCCGATTCGGGTCGGCGTGAACCGTGGCGGGGAGACAGTGTGGTTCCGCAACGGAGCCACACCGGAAACGGCCACAATGTCGATCGACCTCGACGGTAGTACCGCGAAACTCAGCGGCCGGGTCAGCGAGAGAACTACTGCACAGGACCTGTGTTCGTATGCGGAAATGCTGTTGGAGGCCCTCCCCGGTAGAACCTGGCCGACACGGTTGACCGAGTGGCTGATGGTGGCGATCACCCCGGACACTGCGGTGCAGATCACTGTCGATGCCGAGGGCACGGTGACGATCGGTCTGCGCCGCCCCGGAGGGCCGGTATGGCATTCCGTGACACTGCCGGCCGCGGCCGGCTCCCGCGGCGACACCGGCGGATCCGGGGATTCCGGGGCGAACACCGGAAACGACCGGTGGCTGGCGACGTGGTCCGCGGAGACGGCCGATGGAGTTGCCTTTGCCGTTGACATCGCACAGCGTCAACTGGCCGAGATCTGGGGTGACGGCGCACTCGTCGTTGTCGACGAATCGGATCCGCCACTGCCGAAGTTTCTTCCCGGCCTGATGGCCGGCCGGGGAGGCAAGGTCCATGCCGAGTTGATCGACGGCCCGCCGAAATACCGGCGCGACGTGACTCTCGGTGGCGCGGGCGGTGACGCCCGGCGTTATCATCAACCACCACCCACCGTGCTCGCCTTGGTGCAGGACGAGCTGGCGCTGGCCGAAGAGGCACTCGAACTGGTGGCCGGCGACGCGTCCGGGGAGGCACGGGAATCGGCCGAGTTTGCGGTCGCCAAGTATCGTCGCATGCTGGAATTCGTGCGGGGACACAAAATTCTTTGCGACGCACCGGGACTGAAGCTCGACGAGTTCACCCGGATGTATGCGCCGCACTGGCCGGAAGATGACGCGGACGACGAACTGGCATCACCCGAACCGGCGGACCCCGTCACTCTGGGTCTCGATCCTGAGGCTGCGGAGATGGCCGCCCTGGTCCACGATGCGTCGACCGGCCGGAAGAACGGCATTCCGTTGTATCGGACGGATCTGGCCGACCCGCACCTCGACCGGTTCTACGAGTGGTCGTCTCGCGGTCAACAACACCGGCCGGAACAGTACGACAGTATTCTCACGCGGTCGGAATACATTCTCGGGCCGATCGGGTACCGGGAGAAGGCGGAACAAGCCTGCCGGAAATTCTTCGACCGGGTACCCAATGGTGACCAGGCAGGCGGGAAACGTCCGGAGCAGGACGGCTCCAGCGGAAAGAATCGCCGGGGCAAGAAGGCGCGGGGAGGCGGATCGTCCGAAGACCTGCACGGTCGTCAGCGGATTATCGATGAACTTCGCACAGCGGTGTCCGACCCGCGAAGAAGGTCCGAGATCATCGGTGCGGCAATGGATGTCATCAGGGGCCGCGGACCGGATGAACTTCTGGGCAGACTGGACGACCCCGATCGGATGGCCGGATATGTAGCGAACTGGTTCACCGACGGGGACATCCTGTATCCCGACTCTGTCAAGAACCCGGGTGAGAATCTGTCGAGGAAGCAGCGTCAGGAGCGGAGAATTCAGGAAAAGGCGTGGGAAGATTCGGAGAGGGAAAAGCGGAAAACTCAGGCTCAGGAATTTCTCGACGCCGGCGACATCTACCGTTTCGTGCACGCAGTCTTCGTCGAACAATGCGTGAACGATATTCGTAAGACACCCACCGGAAATCTGCTGAAACCTGCCGAGAACGCTATGTCGGTCGACTTCGATGCGATCGAAGCCCACCTTCTCGCCGCGCTCGGGGACCAGGGCACGGTAGACACCTGGATCGGCGAATCCATCGACACCGTGAGTAAGAAATACCTCGGGGCGGTACAGGCACACGACACCGGCGACTGGGATCAAGCGTGGTCGATGCGCGTAGCGAAGGAAAAGCAGCAGGAATTCATCGGCAAGGTCATAAAGCGCCGCGAGTACGTCGAGAGACGTCGTGCGCGTTACGAGTACTTGCTCTACCGGGCCGCCGCTGGGGACGGCGAATTCGACATCGAACAATGCCTGGCAGCGCTCGGGCTCGAATTGGACGTGGTGATCGGTAACCAGCCCCTTCGTCAGATCGTTCTCAACTACCTGCTGGCGGCGAAACAGATCGAGATCGAAGGGGCCGGCCCGTACACGTGCAAAGCGATGCGAATCGATGAGAACGGCACCATCACGATCAACCTCGCGGACGCGCCACTCGACGAAATAATGGGTGCCGTGATTGCGGCGACGATCTACGAGATCCTGTCGGGCAAACGCATCCACATCGTGTACCTGCAGGACCATATGCACCTGGATCCCGGGCGGACGGCGCTGATGGAGCAGCACACCGAACTGCGTGAACCACACAGCGAACTGCTGAACGAGCACCCTGCACTGGACGGTGTCCTCCTGGACCCTGCTCTTCGTAAGGATATGGAAGAAGAAGAGGGAAAGCGGCTTCTCGTCAAGAGCAAGGTCGATGGGAAGCGCGACTACACCGATCGAGCCAAGGCGTACTCGCTCCAACTGCACCTCTTCTACACCTATCTGCTGAAAGTGGCGCCCCAGCATCAGCTGGAGGTCGACGAGGGGAACGTTCCCATCGAGTCGATCCTGCAATACCTCAAAGATGTTGCAAAAATGGCAGATCCCGAAGTGTTCGAAGTCTATTACGCGTGCGCCGAGCATTATTCGCCGGACACGGAACACCCGGCATCGCCGAAATCGAACGATCCCAGGGCCTGCGGTGCACGACTCGACGATGCGGACGACAAGAAGAAATGCACAAGGAACCGGAGCTTCTATGTGAGATTCGGAGACATGCATATAGAGATTCAGAACGAAGGAGGGGATGGTACCTGCGAGGGTCTCGACATCGGCGCGTACCTGCTGAATCCATTGGCACTACTGCGAAACCTCAATATCTTGACGGTGGTCATTCTCCGGAACATGCAGGAGCAGATGATTCCGGTTGCCACCGCGATGCAGTACTTCGGATTCGATTATCACGCCATGAATTTCGATATGAACGAAGAAGCGCCCCGGATGCAGTTGATTTCCGGAATGCGGTACCTCGTGTGCGACGAATTCATACGTGAGCTGCGGCTGGCAGAGGAAATGGCTCGCGATCTAGAGAAGTTCGCCGAGATGATCAGGGAGGTAGCTGTATCACCGAAGCCGATGGACAAAGAGGGACACAAGAAGGAGTATGAGCGGCTCCGGAAGGAGGTGGCAGAAAAGCAGGAGCAGATAGATGCCGAAGAACGTATTGCCCGGCTCGAGGCGTCGAACCGAGCCAAGGACGAGGTCATCGAGGCACTGCGGCGGCAGTTGGCGGAGGCCCAGCACCCCGGACCGATGCGCCGCTCGGTGCCCGCATCAGGCCGACCGCGGGACGTGCCGCGTGACGACCGAGTCGAGGACCGCAGCAGAGCTGTTCAGGTACTGGTGACATGGTGGAACAGGCTGGATTCCGCCGGCCGTACGGTGTGCGCTCAGGAACCCGCCCGCCTGCTGGCCCTGGTCGGTGCTCAGCGGGCGGACGAAGTTACGGCCGCACTCGACCAGCTGGCGCAATCCGGGGCGCCGGACGACATCGGACCCCGGGGCGGTCCGGCAGATATCGAGTGGCGGGAAGTCATGCGGGCTCGGCGGGAAGCCCTCGAGCAGTGGCGTGAGGTGCTCGCGACAGCATCGAGGACCGCGCCCGGTGCGTCACCGCATTCGGCGCAACCAGCGGGCGATACCCCGGATACCCCGGAGCCGGACTCGCTGGACAAGTACGTCGGCGACCCCACACCACCGAATTCATCGGGTTCCGTAGCTCCGGTGACCGGACGGTCGGGACGCGAATCCGACGAAGACGGTGTGACTTCGAAACCCTCCGGTGTGACCTGGGATGACGGATCCGTGCCGTCGTCCCAGGCGACACCGGAGGGTTCCGGCCTGAGCAATGTCTGCGCCCCGCGGGCGTTGGACGCATTGCCTGTACCAGGTATATCGGGAGCCGACCTCCGCAAGGATGATCCGACACTGCCCGGACACGGACAGGCGCCGCTCGAGGTGGCGATGGGCGGCCGGGAGCTGATGGAGTATCCCGCTGCTGACGGTTCACCCGGCACCCGCACAACGCTGGCCGACCGGATTCCGATCGGCGGATGCGCCCTGGCCGTGGACGTGTACAGGACGGAGCGGAATGAGGTCGGTGCACATGCCTACGTCATGGTCAGGGTGGGTGCGGACGAAGTACGGCTCTACGACACCGTGCGGATGGAGTGGCTGAGCTGGGAGGACTTCGAAGCCCGGGAGAACGACCGGAACGGACCGGTACAGGTGGAACGCACCGTCGGTACGGTATTCCCGTCGCCCCGGGACTTCGCCGGGCCGCCGGGCCGCCGGGCCGTTTTGGGTGATATCCGGATCGGTCTGACCGACAGCGATGAGCCCGCACCGTCCAGGAGGCGGGACGTAAAAGGCCAGGGTCTCCGCAGACACGACCGGCAGGGTGACATGGACGGGGAACCGGACGTCGCGGCGGAGCAGATTGTCGACAGATTGCGGGAGCGCTTCCGGAAGATCGTGTTCACCGAGTTCGGTGCCGTGTCGGCCCAGGTGGCCGGGCGCGCCGCCGGGACGGTGCAGGAGATGCTCGATCAGTATGCCGGCCTGCTGAGCCTGAGGAAGATCGAATTCGACCGGAACCTCGCGGTGTCGAGGAACGCCAGCGGGGTAGCTGTTCGGAAGCCACTCGTCATTGTTGACGCCGAGTACCGTTACGGGAAGCTTCGCGCGACCGGAATCCGGATCAGCCCCGACATCACCGTGGACCAGGTGGACACCGAGCTGCTGAACGCTTTCTGCGACGCGCTCGGCTATGCGGGGCGCTGGCGCGCCGAGACCGGCGCGCAGGACGCATTGCGAAAGGAATACGCGGACAACCATCACCGGCCGGATGACGACGCGGTCGACGAGGACGAGCGCGAGTACCAGTTCGAGCTGGGGTTCCAGGACTGGATGGAAAGCCGGTTGGGCTCCAGCTGCTTCCATCGCAACGGAACCTTGGACGGCCGGTACGCTTTGCGATCGGCATTTCGGGAATATCACCGGCTCCCGCCCGGCACCGATATCGACCGTGTCCTTCACTCTCTGCTGATCGAGCAGGCGCAAGTGTGGAGACGCCGTCGCGTCGGGAAGCCGCCCAACGCCGCGGAAAGGGAGGCGCGTCGCGAAGCCAGGAAAACCCTGCGGGGTCTTCATGTCGCTACCCGCGGATTCGCCGGGCCGGGCCTGGACAGGGGCATCTTACGCAGGATCGCCGAAAGCTTTCGTGACAGCGTGGACGGGTATCCGTTCGTCGATGTGTCCGCCGTCGTGATCGAGCCGATACCGGATGACAGGAAGACCGGCGTACCCGTGGTCGCCATGGTGCGCGTGGACTCGGCGGGTGCGCGGACCCTGGTGTTCAATGAGCGATTTGCCCGCGACGCGGAGTATCTGCGGGCCTCGTACACCGATGCAGTCTGGGACGGATTTTCCGTCGACAAGGAACTCGAACCGGTTTCCGCGGGCCCACATACCGGGTTCCATCCAGGGGTGCCGGGTGACGAAGTGGCCTTCTATATCGACCACGAAGTCACCCATTTGCTGATCCTGTTCTCGGATGAGGACCGGGAGTTGGACAAGCTGCTGGCAATGCCGCCCGATGAGCGGGAGGCACGCTACGGTCGAATGTCGGCGCTGCAACGCTCACGCCTGAAGCGGCTGGCGATAGTGCGTGCGGGACTACTGTTCGCGCTACATCACGCTTACCGGGGCGTGGTCACCGATCCCGCAATGACGTTCGGGCAGTGGCTGCGCAGCCAACTCGGTGGATACAGCTTCGACAACGGGCGCCTGGTGCTTCGTGAGGCAGTAGCCGAAGCCCGGGCGGCGGTACGCCGCCGGGGGGACAAGGCCAGAGTCGCCGAGCAGGTATTGGCAGCGGCCACTGAACATTACGCCGGTTATGCCCGGAGGATCGACGTTGGCACCGACTCGGAACCGGGGCTGGGCGAATCCGATTTCGAACTCGATCGCGAGGAACCGCAGCCGGAGATTGCCCCACACCAGATGTATCGACCACGCCCGCTCGCGGGCGCCCTCGAGCCGGTAACCGTGGACGGTGGTCCCGAGGCCGCAGTGCCCGGTTTCTCGCAACCGACCGTGCCAACGCCCCACCCTGACGGCCACCCCGGCGGTGCCTCGACAGCGCCCGGAAGGAACGAGCCGACAGAGATGTACATCGGTGCTGACCTGGTTCGGGCTCCGGAACCGGCGGTGGCAAGCCCCTCGATGGTGGCCGGGCAGCCAGGGGAAGTGCCGGCGTCGAATTTGCCCATGCCCAACGCGACTCGGCCCAACGGAACACCACAGGGTCCGTTGAGTCCGATGGCCGCTGTTCCGCAGTGTCTGTCGGATCCGAATGCCGGGACCGTTCAGTTGGCCGTTGCCGACCTGGGCGCCTCGGGTCCGGGGACGGTGGACCGTGGTCCTGAGGCAGCGGTGCCCAGCGTCTGGGAACTGGTCGCGTCACCGGCCGTCTCTGATGTCGATGCTGCGGTCGACAGTAGCGGCCGGCGTGTGGAGGCGTTGATGACTGAGCACGAGGAGGCGTTGCGGGCGCGGACAGTAGCGGAACTGCAGGCGCGGACCAGGGGGTCCGAGGTGAGCGTTGATGCAGTGCTGGCTGAGATTCGGGTTCGCGTCAGCGGCAGTGAGTTTCCCGCCGACCCAGCTGAAGCCGGTGATTGGCTGAAGTACACGGTGGCCCCAGCTGTTTTCAACGAGTACCTGGGCCCCGTCGACGGTCGGCACCGTGGCCCGATCAGTCCTGGCTCCGGTTCGCGTGGCAGGGCGGGAAACCGCAGACGCCCGCTTCGCGGACCCGATGCGGGCGACCACCGCGATCCGGTAGTGGTCAGCGAGACCGCACGTGCTGCGTCCGGCCCTGGTGGTAACAGTTGGACCGGCAACTTCTCCGCGGACCTTTCGAGGGATCGGATGCTGACGGGGTTGCTCGAGGTACACGGACTCTCCACAGGTGTGGTCTTCGAGACCATCGCGCGGGCCTCAGCCGCCGAAATAGGCGCCGCTTGCGGTCTGATGGATCCGCATTATCGCGGTGTGCTGGAATCTCGCTTCGGGCCGGCCCCGACGGAAGTAGAAGCCGCCGTCGCCTCGAACGGCTACGATCCCGGGCCGTTGGGCACCGCCGAATACTGCGCTCTGGAACTCCGCGCCCTGGTCGATCTGACGGAAACGGTGTTGAACGGGCGCGGCCCGTGGGGTAGGAGGGTGGTACCCGCACCGTGGGCAGACGAGGCCGTCGAACTGAACGAGTCCGAATTCGCTCCCCGGGCAGCACGCTCGAACTCCGCAGATCTCGGGTGGAGGCCGGTCCCGGTCCTGCCCATCGTGGCGGGTGAGCGATGGCAGGACCTCCTCGAGTCCGCGGCCACCGGCGGGGCCGAGATCCCGGTTTACCTGGCGGCGGATGGCCGTGTGCTGCTGCGGGGAACCACCGCGACGGTAACCGAGGTCGCGCACTGCGCGGCGGCATACGGAGTGCGCTCTCTCGTCGTGCGCGTCGATCCTGATCCGTCCCGGCGTGCGGACTCCGGTGGGCAGAAAACGGATGCCGCGATAGCGGCGTGCGTCAGCGCGTTCGGCGGCATCGGGGTGGATGTCGGCTTCACCAGCGGCGACCCGGCCGTACTGGAGGCAGTGGCGGCGAGAGCTCCCGGGGCGCCACGGTCGCTGCGTCTCGACCTGCGGGCATTCGGTGCGCAGACTCCGGCCGTGGCCTATGCCGACCTGCTCCGCGCCCGCCGGCACGGTATCGCGGTGGTCGCGGAAGTCGCCTCCGAGCCGGACCTGGATCTCGCTGTCGCGCTCGGCGTCGACGGGCTCGTCACCGGCTGCCCGGATGCCGTACTCGGGGCGGTCGATCGGTACCAACGCACCGATCCGGGTACTCTCGATCCGCCGTCCGGTGCCGGGGCGGCGACACTCCTGGACCCCGCTCGCCTGGCGGCGGGACAGCTGGCTCCGTTCGAGAACGGATACGCGCCGCAGGCGATCACGGCCGATATCGTCGGTGCCGCGATCAGCGCGGGGGCCAACGTGATCGGTGCGCAATTGTGGTGGTACAAGGGGGTGCCGTGGGTGTCACCCCTTGTCGGAGACGCGGCCCGGCCGCGCCTGCTCTACGACGACCAACCCCATGGGCTGGTCTCCTCGTTCGGGAATATGCCGTTGGACGAACTGGTGCGACTGGTGGCCGGGCGCGGAGCCGGGCTGGCATTGCGTTGTGCGCCCGGCGATTCACTGCTCGACGGTGACTTTCCCGGTGATCTGTTCCTCGGCGCCGCAGCCGTGGCTCGCAACCTCCAGGTGCCGGTGCGATTCGAGATCCCGGAGTCCCAACCGGAGATCATGAGCCGGGTGGCCGCGGACGAACGGCTGGCCGAGGTGGGCATTGCCTGCGTAGCGGCCGCCGGGTCCACAGACACACTCGCCTGCGCCCGGGCGTCCGGGGCGACCATGGTGGTCACCGGGAAACTCCTCGACCACAGTGCGTTTCGCCGAATTCGCTCCCGCCGGAAGGGCCCGCTTCTGGTCGTCGTCGAGCGCGAGGTATCCGTGGAAGGAGCCCGGAAACTGGCGAAGGCAGGTGCTGTCGGGGTGCGCACCTCGCGGCCTGCCGAGATGCGCCCGCTGGTGGGTGGCGCCGAGGTCATTGCGAAACTCGCGACAGGGGAAGCACTGGAACAACCGACGTATGACCGGGGAGCATTTTCCGGTCAGGAGCGGCCGCGGCATCCGGCGGCCGTTCTCGGCCTCGACCGGGACTCGTGGATATCGCCCCGCACCTATCCCTTCGACCTCCGCGCCGAGGTCGGCAGCATTCCCGAAATGTTGCGTGCCCTCCGGGAGGGAACGACATCTATCGAGGTGGGTGTCGTTCTCACTGCCGAAGGAGTGCCAGTGGTGTATCGGGCACCGGCGACCGTGACCACGGCCGAGGTCGCGCGGACCGTTTTCCGGTACTCGGCAGCCGATCTGCACTTCCACGGTGTCGGTCATCGTGGCCTGCCGGGCACCCTGCAGTCGGTGCCGGTCGGCGATACCGGTATCCGAGTGGTAGGACTGCGGGAGCTCGCCACGCACCTGGACCGACCGGCGAGCCTGTGTGTCCGGCTGGACGTCGACTCCGAGATGAGTGTCGCGCGCGCTGGTGCTTTCGCGGTCGCGGCGGATCAGGCAGTCCGGGACTCCGTCGTAGACTATCGGCTGGCAAGCCGCCGGTGGGATCTCCTGGCCCGGACAGCCCAGGCCCTGCCCGGTGTGCCACTGGTGGTGATTGCCGACGCGTTTCCGCACAAGAATAGTGAGGCCGCGCGAGCGATCGGCGCGGAATGGTCGGCGAAGGTACGTCGCAGGGGTATCGTGCGGGCCGCCCGTGAGCTCGGCGTCCGCGAACTCTCGCTGCCGGGTGAGCTGATCACAGCGGACCTGCTTCTGGCAGCTCGCGGATACTCCGAGGAGGGCGTATCCGCGCTGGCGGTGTATGGCCGGGCCGGTGCGAGCGAGACGGCGGTCGGTCGCCAGCTCGCCCTGGCGGTCGACGGGATCACCACGGGCGATCTGGAATCGACGCAGCGGGCCATGGCGTTCGAACCTGCTTCCGCGCCGCGAGGCGAGCGCGACTGGAGGGAGCTGCAGGAGGCCGGAGCCCGGCTCAGCGAGATTCTCGGTGGGCGTGGTCCCGGCGATTCACCGGATACAGTGCGCTCTGGTTCGCGCCGCATTCAGTACCGGGGCAGGTATACCTGGGATTCGCTGTGCGCGATTCAGTTCGGCGCGACAGAACTGGTGCTCGAGATCGATGTGACCTCCGATGGTGTGCCGGTTGTGTCGAGATTTCCTTACTTCCACCAGATGGATGAAACGGAACGCCGCTTCAGCACCGGATATACCACGCTGGAACAGGCGATTCGGCTCGCGGGTGCGGGAAAGGTGACCTGGCTTCTCGATATCCGGAAGCTGCCGGAGCGCGCAACCAGGGCTCAGGCGGAAGCAGCACAGGATGCGGTGCGGTCCATCGTGGCCGTGATGGATCGGGTCGGCGCCGATTATGGGATGCGGAGCCGATTCGCGCCGGTGGAGACGGCGATCGAGGCCGTGGCCCCGGACCGGATCGGAGAATTGGATTTCACGCGGCTGAAGGACCTGCCGGTCGGTCTGCCGATTCTGGCGGGGCAATGGGCGCAACACAACCGGCAGCGAATCGGCCAACCCGAGGAGAACTCATCCGGTGGTCGGCCGGTGGCGGAGCCGGATATCCGAGGAGAGGAGCCGGGGCTGTCTCCGGACAGCCGGCTGGACGGTCCGGCCGGGAATCCATCCGGTGATGCGAGCTAGGCGGTATCCGGGCCCGTTTCTCCGGTTCCGGCTGTGTCCGGCCACGCTGTTCCCGGCTCGGACGGCACTTACCTCGATCCTGAGTTGTCCGCGGCACCGGACAGCACGCTCGCGTACTCGACACCGGTGAGTCGTTCCGATTCGGCCCACAACCGGCCTGCGCTCCCGCATCCTGAGCCTGTGCGGCCGACGCGACCCGCTTCGGGTATCCCTTCAATCCGAAGAGCCCGGTCGGCCCGTAGAACTCACAGCCCTTTACCTCGTCTCCGACCGCGGCCCGCAGGGTGGACAGCGCCCCCATGGCGGCAGACTGCTGGCTCCAGGACACGAGCAGATACCAGGACATTCTGGTGAAGGTTCCTGAGATCGCATTCATATGCTACCGAACGCGGACTGGACCGAACCGGGGTGCGCTGCCACTGCTCGGGTCGCGGCACCGGATGCGGTGAGTCGCCGCTGCAATTCGAACGTGAACAGCAGGTTTGCCAGCTTGGATTGCCGGCTGCGGGAGACCACCACCTCCCGAAGAGCCCCCGGCTCCGGGGGGCGGTGGTCGCGGTGACAGACTATCCACAACGGACCGTCTTGTGCATTTCCGCAGGCAATCTTGACTATCCTTTGACTTTATTCCAGGGATTCCGGGCCGGGATTTCCGGGGCGGTGGACAATTGTGATACCTCGAAATATTATGATCGACGGCATAATTCGCCCGACGCAAGCCGAGTATATTGATCGACAGTTGATTACGCATTATTCGTTGTTGTATATCGGACACTCGTGGCTCGATGAGCGCCGGCCCGGTGTTGCGGGCCGTGGGAGGGTTTGCGACGGACCCCCGGCAGGCCGTGCTTCCGGCAATTCCGAAACAAGTGCTTTGTACGGATACGTGCCGTGTGAAATTAGCTGGCAGGCAGGAGTATTGGGGCTATTCCGCGGAGCGGGAGTCATGATCGCCAGCACCTTCGTTGTCTCGGATTTGCGCCCTGTCGTCGATGTCGGCAGTGGCCGGGGGGCGGTTGCTGCTGCTGGCTGGCTGATCCAGTCTGCCGTCATCGATGTACTGCCGGCCTCCGAGGATCGGCGTCGAGGTGGTCGCGGGATTGCTGCAGTACTCGTTGACCGACCTGGTTCCAGGCTACGAAGAGCGCGAAGACGGCGGTGTGGTGGGCTCGGCCGGCTTGCCGGTGTCCGGGACTCCGCTCGATCCATATATCTGAATTTATGGTTTTCACAATGTCTGGCAATCGACCGGCCAACATTTTCTGCGGTAGCTCGGCTCCGTGGAGCGGCCTCGCTTCCAGCGTGGATGCGGATAATGCCCTGCCGGCGGGATTTCGTAGCGGATGAACTGCCAACATCGCGCAACTCCCCGAGCGGATGCTGAATTGTCAACAGCTGTTAAGTTCTGGTTGATTTGCTGTCGAACGGGCCGGATAGGTGATCGAATGTGCTGCATCGCACCGGCGAAACGTTATAGTCCGGACCCCGGGCCGAGGAGGTCGTTGCTGTGACCGAGACGAGCGGCCCGACGCTGCGTCCGTCTCCACTGGACCGATTGGCCGAGCCCGAGGAGAACAAGGAGCTGTCCGTCGAGGACGTCCGGTCGGCGTCGCGAAGACCGGGGATGCCCGAACCGGCACTGCGACAGTGGCTTACCGGGCGCCCGGCGCCCGGTGCGGGGGTTGCCCGGAACCAGCCACCGGAACCCGGTACCCGCCAGATGGGATATCGCGACGCCGGACGTGCGTCTCGCATCGAGGTAGCGATGACCACCGGCGATCATCTACTGTCCCGCATCCCCGACAGCGACGTCGCCACATTCCGCGCCGACGCGTACCGCCGTCTGACACCGGAGGAGTTCGCGCGCGTCGACGCCGTGTACGCGGCGGGTCTCGAAGCGACCTGCCGATGGTTCGCCGCACGCACCGGTCACCCCTGCCGGCACGACCTGGATCGCCGGGTCGACCCCGTCTGGCTGACAGGTGAGGAGCGGGCGCAGGCCGAATACCTGCGTACCGTGCTGCGCCCGCGGCGCCCGCTGCGCCCGTCCCGGCGTTTCCTGCCCGGGGGATCCGGGCCGGGCCGGATCGACGAATGGCTGGATATTGTGGGCCTCTATCGCTTCCTCGGCGCTTTCGTGGCCGGCAGCCCGGGGCGCGGTCACACGGTTGTCCGGTTGCGTGGCGCGCAGGCGGCCTTCCTGTTGCACGGGATGCGCTTGGATCTGCCCGCGGACCTCAATGCTTCGGTGGGCCCCGGGATGAGTACCGTGCGACTCGACGAACGGACTGTCGAGTGCATCCGGAGCCGCGTTTCCGATCCGGTCGATGCCGCAGCCCTGGCCACGGCGCTCTTCACCGGTGCTGCCATGGTCGAACTCGCTTCTGTGCCGCGCACGGCCCTGACCGGCGATGCGCTGATCTTCACCGGGCCGGTCGGCTATGCCCGGGCCGCCGATGCGTACGTGTGGGTGGTACCGCCTTCGGCCCAGGCCTTGCTGCGCGAGGCTTACCTGTATCAGGAGAACCGGGCGGAGCGCGGTCCGAAACTGTTCGCCGGTGCCATCGGAGGCGCCGGCCGTGTGCTCCGCGCTACCGCCGCGCAATGTGCTGTGGCTCTGCCCGAGCAGCACCATTGGCATCGGAGCTGGATCTGCCGGGCGGGGCTGCTCCGTGGCGTCGAACAACCGGAGTACGTTCGCAATACCGACCTGCTGTTCGCGCTCCGGCTGGCCCCGCGGCCGGGAACGGTGCGCGGTGAGTGAGTCGATCCCTGTCGGTGAGCGGCTTCGTGGTGCCGTCACTTCCATCGGACCGGGTACAGCCGCGCCTACCTCGACATTGCGCGGGACGGGGTTCCGTGCCTCGTGGTGGAGGAATCCGATCGGACGCTGACCGTCCCGGCGGGCCAGCTCGGTGAGTGCAAGGTCGATGGAACATTTCCGTCGGCTGGGAATTGCCGAGCGACTCCGCTCGGCCGGGCTGCCCGCGGATTATCCGACCGATGTCAGCTACCGCACCCGGATCAGCGGCCCGGAGCCGTACCGGATCACGTTACCGTCGTAGGGGCGTCGGCACCGACACCGTACTCCGAGCGGTGTCGGTGTATTTCCGGGCGCCGGAACTGGGTGCCGTCATCCAGCCGCACACCTGGATGACCTGGTCGGTCAATCGTGACGTGCTGGGCGTCAGCGTCGCCATCGACGGCGAGGACTTGTGGCTGCTGCATGCCTTTCTGCCCGCTGGAACGGACACCTCTCTCGTCGATCCGGGCAGACTGATCACCCAGGCCGCCGGCGTCCCGGTGCCGTTCGAGATCCTCGGCGTCGAGCGGTGGACCGACCGACGGCTCGTCGCCGACCGGTACGGCAGCGATCGGACCCTTCCTCGCCGGTGACGCCGCCCACCTGTGGATACCCATGGCTGGAATGGGGATGAACACCGGAATCAGCGAGGCGGCGCATCAGGCCTGGATGCTGGCCGCGGTGTACGACGGCTGGGCGGGCCCGGGATTGCTGGCGGCCTACGAGGCCGAACGGCGCCCCGTCGCCGAAGCCATCTCCGGTTTCGCCACCGGTATCGGGGAGGCGTTGCTCGGTCTGGTGACAACCGATGTCGACGAGGAAGACACCCCCGCCGGTGCTGCCTTCCGCGAACAGCTCGCACGCGCCGCGGAGAAAGCGGATCAGGACCAGTACAAACCCATCGGACTGAGCTTCGGATATCACTACTACAGTTCGCCGCTGCTCGCCGACGATCGGCCACCACCCGACTTCACCATTTCCATCTACCAGCCCTCCACGGCACCGGGAGCCCGGCTGCCGCATCTCACCTTCGCCGACGGCGGCTCCGTCTACGATCACCTGGGCCGGGATTTCACGCTCCTGCGCATCGGCCCGGATCTCCCCGATGTCGGCCCGTTCGTGGGCGCGGCCGCCGATCGTGCCGTGCCGGTGGACATCCTGGATCTCCCGTCCGATGCCGCGGTGGAGCGGTACGGGAAACGGCTGATCCTGGTCCGTCCCGATCAGCGCATCGCCTGGCGTGGCGATGCGCTGCCCGCCCGGCCGGACTCGCTGGTCGATCGCGTCCGCGGCGGGACGGTTCCGCGGCCGGAGTAACTCACGGACGGGACAGCCACTCTGTGCAGAGGGGACCTCAGTCCGCGGTCATCCCGGAACGCCTGGTGAATACGTCGACTTCGGCCATGAGCTCGGTGACGAAGTCGAACGGGCGCATGGTGCGGGCCCGGGCCCGCTCACCGTCGGTGAGGGGCACGACGTTGATGATCTGCACACCTGCCTGGTGCGGGCCTGCCAGGAGGACCGATCGGCAGCCGGGAAAGGCAGGAAACTCGGTATCGACGTCGAGGGTTTTTCCCAGTCGAGCTGATTTCCGGTGGTCCACGGGTGTGCGGCGATATTGGCCAATTGTTTCGCGATGGCTGCTTCTTCGGCCTCGCTCACCGTGCCACGCCGCGCGAGACGAAGCTCGGCGCGATGGGCGCGGCCGGAAGTATCGCCGACCGGCATCTGCTCGACCGACAACCCGACGGTCACGAACGATGTCATCACATCGTTCGGATCGGACCGATAGACCAGCACATCGAGCCGATCGATCGGGCCCGGGCCCCCAGGGAAGGCGTATCCGCCGTCCTCGGGGCCGTAGGTTTCCTGGAATGCGTCGTAGTCACCACCGACACCGGCCGGCGCGGTGGTTTTACATTTCCTTGATCCACCTTCCGGCCTGTGGTGATAGCGACGTGGAGAAGAATTCGGCATCGCCCAGGGGTACGTTTCGCCGGCAATCGGTCACAATCGGGCCTTGTGAACGCATACCGTTACGATCCCGCCGCCGGGGCCCGATTCCGCCCTGGGCTCACACCTGTGCGCGTGCCGCAGGAGGCGGGCGAGGGGTGGCTGATCTGGGCAGCAATGACCGACTTCCTGTTGGCCCCACTGATCGGTATCGCAGCCGTCGCCGGGTTGCTGCAATACTCGTTGACCGACCTGGTCTTCGCCCCAACTGTCTTCGGTATCGCGCTTGCCGCCTCGTTCGTCAACCATGTAGTCGGCACTGTGCTGTTCCGGGGCAGTCTCGGTAAACTGGTGTTCGGTCTCCGGGTGGTCCGGGCAACCACCGGGGCCCGGTCCGGTTTCTGGCGTGCGGTGGGCCGGTGGCTGCTCGGCTTTGTGCTCCTGGGCGTGATGATGCTCGCCCAGGACGGCGGCGGAATCGGTGAGTCGAACGGCCTGCGGGTCATCCGGCGTCGCGATGAGCGACAGTAATGGTCCGGACCGGCACTATCTGCTTCAGCCGTGTTGGCTGCGGTAGTAGGCGGCTGCGGCGGGATGCAGCGGAATGTTGCCGGTGCTCACGAGCCAGCGCCGGTCGAAGAATTGGAATCCGCGCGCGCGTTCGGGAACCAGCGCGCCGCTGTCGTGCAGAAGGAGTTCGGCCAGGGCAACGACGATGTTGTCGGCGACGTCGGGCGCCACGAGAATCAGAACCGGCACGCCGATCGTCTCGAACCCGGGAACTCCGGGATATGTGTTGGCGGGAACCGGCACCCGGTCGTAGGGGTAACCGAACTGTTCTCGCATCGGCTGCACCCAGTCGCCGAGATCGAGGAGCTGGATCGGGGCGGGCGCTGAGACTCCGGAGGTCGGCAAGCCGGCGCCCCAGACAATCGCATCCACGGCTCGGGATCGCAGCGCCGGGAGCGCTTCGGACAACTCTCGGTGGTAGAGGGTGATATCGGTGCCGGGCTCCAGCCCCGCCGTGCGGAACAACCGCTCTGCGGTGAGTGCCGCGCCCGACCCTGCCACACCCACATCCACTCGGGCGCCTCGCAGATCGTTCATCTGCCGGATATGACTTTCGGCGCGAACAGCCACGTGGATGTAACTCTCATAGAGCCGGCCGATCGCAAGCCCGCGAGTGCCGATGGCGATGGCGGTATCGCCGAGTGTGAGGGCCGCGTCGATGGTGCCGGCGTCGAGAAAATCCAGATTCGTTACCGATCCGGCGGTCGGTACCGGGGTGATCCGGACGGTTGTCGAACGCTCTGCCGCCTCGGCCAGCGTACTGCCGAATTCGTGAAACAGTCCGCCCTCGAGCCCGGAGCCGAGGCGGATGCGATGGGGTGGGGTGGTGCATGCCGCTACGGCAAAAGCCACAGTCGCTGCCGCCAGATGGAGAATTCTGCGCCGATTGATATTTGTCGCGCCGGCAGCGCTACCGAACATTGGACGCTGCACTCCTCGATATCAACCGAACCGGCTTGTTACCGCATGACGTGGAACATGCCGTGTGACGAACAGACAGAGGTTAGCGTATTACTGGCGGGTTGCCTATTGATTGCCGAGAATGGTACTGCTATGCAACTGGCAGGTGGTTCGACAGTCCGGATGAGGTGTCGCCGGTCGGTGCCGCGATCTCAGTGGGCCGGAACATCCGAACCGGCCGAGGGCTGCCGTGGCAGGTCGATACCCGTTGTGACCGGTCCGGATTCAGCTCCGTGTCGATCGAACGATGTCTGTTGCCTGCGAACCGGTTCAACATCTTCGGCGAGATTCTCTTCCCGGACGGCACGTGGATTTACACAGGGCTGATCTCGTGCCTCTCGGGAATGCGCGCGAAAACGAGTAACCTACTGCCGGTGAGTGATTCGCAAGGTTGGGATGCAATCGACGAAGCCCTGTCCGGCTTGTACGGCCACGACGCGCCATTTCATCTGGGAACGGAGCATCCCTGGGGACTCGGTGGTCCGGATCCGCTCGACGGAATCAGCGTCTACCCGAGGGAATCACCCCGCCCGCATTGGCACTATGTCGGATACGGGATGTCGGAACTGTACGAGAAAGAATCCACGAACCCGGAGATATCCGGTTGGGGTTTCGAATTCACAGTTCGTGTTGCCCGCATCGTGGATGGCTCGCCGCCGCCCGTGTGGCCGGCCGGGTTACTGCAGCAGCTCGGCCGGTATGTCTTCGATTCGGGCAAATGGTTCGCGCCGGGACATACGATGAAGGTGAGTGCCGGGATCGACCCGGATCGCCCGGAAAGCGCCATTCGGGGTCTCGCCTTTGTCGAAGACCCCGAGCTCGCGACAATCGACACCCCGCATGGAGCACTGCAGTTCCTGCAGGTGGTCGGAATTACCGCGGATGAATTCGCCGCGGCCAAGGACGGTCGTGCGAGGATCCTGCTGGATCGGATCGCTCCACGTCTGCCGCTGTGGGTCACCGATACCGCACGCGGCACTCTGATCGCCTGACCTCGGCTTTCTTCTCCGTATGGATATCAACGACCGGTAAGCTCCGGTTGAGATCCCGAAATGAGGGCGCAGTGTGGTGTTCGATAGTGCAGCCCGACAGTTCGTCCTCGGTCGGGAACCGACCGGCCCGCGCCCGTCGTCTATCCGGCGGTTCACTGCACGCTCGATCATCGGGATGGGTGGGGTCCACCGGCTCCGGAGTAGCGCTGATCGGCAAAGATGGGGTGTGCCAGTGCATTCGATTGGCCCTACGGTAGGTCGTCCCGGCCTGAAGGAGTATGTGTTCGTGACCCGAGACGAGGTAGAAAGGCCCGATAGTGGTGTGGGGCCGGAGCCAGAACGCCGGCGGATCCGATTCGGGGTGGTCGAGGACGACGACGATGTGGGCGATGCGCTGGTCGAGGTGCTGGAGGAGTGCGGATACCACGCCGAGCGAAAGACTCGCGGCGCGGATCTCCTGCTCGGTCACCGCAATTACGATGCTGTGATCCTCGACCTCGGTTTGCCCGACGGTGACGGGCTGGACATCCTGCGCAAGTTACGCGAGGTGAGTTCGGTCCCGGTGGTCATTCTCACCGCGCGCGATGATGAGCGCAGTGTGGTGCGAGGATTGCGCATCGGCGCCGATGACTACCTGGTGAAACCACCGCGGGTCGCCGAGATGATTGCCCGGCTCGAGGCCGTTGTCCGGCGAGCCAACCCCGTCGACCGTGCCGGCGCGGACCGGGTTGTCGTCACCGGCGATGTTCGAGTGGATCTGGGCGCACGAGAGGTGACTGTCGGTGATTCGCCCGTCGATCTCACCCAGAAAGAATTCGAACTGGTGGAGGTTCTGGTCAGCCGTCCGGGCTGTGCGGTGAGCCGGGAGATGTTGATGGACCAGGTGTGGGGTGATGCCTTTCTTGCGGTCTCACGATCACTGGACGTGCACATCTCCACTTTGCGCGGCAAATTGGGGCGGCCGGGACTGATCACCACGATCCGGGGGTTCGGGTACCGGTGGGGTTCGTGAGTTCCGGTGGGCATGCGCAACCGACTAGTCGCGATCCTGGTGGTCATGGCTGCACTGACCGTCGCCGGGCTGGCCTTTCCGCTGGGTGCGTCGTCGGCGACCGGGCGTACCCAGGAATTATGGTTCAGCAGGTATGTCGATGCCGAATGGTTCGGTGATCTCGCTGCCGAAGCGATAACCACGGGCAACACCGAATCCTTGTTGCTGGCCATGAATCGGTACCACGAACTCTACGGAGATTCGGTGATCGTGGTCGATGCCGCGGGCCGGGAAGTGGCGAACTCCGGCGTGCCGTCGGACGATCCGGCCGTGATAACACTGCTGACCGAGGCACGGCGGAACAGGCACGCTCGGCAGCCACCGCACCGGCTGCGTCCGTGGGATCCGGAGACGATGCTGGTGGCGCTTCCCGTCGGCCGCGGGGTACGAATCGAAGGCGCAGTGCTCATCGAGACCTCCACCGGCGAGGCGATCGAAGATATCGAGAACCGTCTGGCAGTCATCACATTCCTTTCCTGGACGGCGCTGGCGGTGTTCGCGGTGGTAGCGGTGCTGCTGAGCCGCTGGATCCTCGGTCCGCTCATGCGGTTGTCCAGCTCGGTGCGCCAGTTGACCGGCTCGCTACCGAAACCTGTCGCAGCGGCGGCGCCGAGTGTTATGCAGCGGCACTACGGCGGGCCGCCGGAAGTCCGGATGCTTGCGCAGTCGTTCGACTCGATGGCGCTGGCGGTCACCGAATCGGTCGATGCCCAGCGGCAGCTGGTCGCTGACACCGCACACGCGATCCGTAACCCGCTGGCGGCCTTGGCGATCCGGCTGGAATCGCTGGAGCGGTTCATTCCCGAAGAAGGTGCCGCCGCGTATCGTCGCACAAGCTATCAAGTGGACCGGCTCTCGTCGGTGCTGGACGGTTTGCTCCGGTTGGCCGTGGCCGAGACGCCCACCGGCTTCGCCGCCGCACACCCGGACGGGGACTGGCCGAGTGAATGCCTGGTCCGTTCTGCGGTGGCCGATCGAGTGGACGAATGGCAACCGGCCTTCGAAGCGGCGGGAATGACGCTGGCCGTCGAACCCTCGCCGGTGCCGGACGATCTGGTGGCCGCGATACCGGGCCAGGTACTGGATCAGATACTCGATATCGCCTTGAGCAACTCCTCGCGGTACGCCGGCGCGGGCACAGCAACCCGGGTCACTGTCGAGATCGTGCAGAAATGCGTGCGAATAGCGGTGACCGACGACGGGGTGGGGGTTTCTCCGGCCGAGCTGGACCAGTTGGTGAACCGTTTCTTCCGCGGGGCCTCGGCGGCGGCGGGCGGGACGGGACTGGGACTTTCGATCGCGGCTGCCCTGGCGACCCGGCACGGCGGCGAGCTGTCCGTCGAGTCGGCGCAACCGCATGGGCTCCGGATCGCTGTCCGTGTGCCCGTCGCGACACCGCATGAGAAACGCTGATCATCCGTGCTCGGCTCGATAGTAGGCTGCCGCGGCGGCATGCAGCGGTACTTGACCGGTACCGACCAGCCATCGTCGGTCCAGGAACTGGAAACCGATGGTTTGTGCGGGTACGAGGAGATCACCGTGACCGAGCAGGAGCTCGGCGATACCGGTTACCGCGTGGTCTGCCAGATCGGGTGACGCCAGCAGCAGAGTCGGTACGCCGACCGTGTCCACGGCACCGGATCCCGGATAGGTATTCGAGGGAACCGAAACGGTGTCGTACGGATAGCCGGACCGCTCGTACATCGGTGCTACCCATTCGGAGAGGTCGAGCAAGCGCAGCCGTGTCGGATGCTCGAATACCGGGGTGGGCACCTCGTCGCCCCACAGAATCGCATCCACCTCCCGGCGCTGGAGGGCTCGCACTGCTGCGGAAAGGTTCCGGTGCTCGATCGTGATATCGGTCCCGGGCGTGATACCCGCGGTGCGCAGGAGTCGTTCGCCGGTCACGGCGGAACCTGACCCGACCAGCCCCAGGTCCATTCGCTGCCCGCGGAGGTCGGCCAAGTGCCGGACCGGACTATCGGGCCGGACCGCGACCTGGATATAGCATTCGTACACACGCCCGATCGCGAGACCACTGTCGTGCGGGCTCGCTGCGTCACCGAGCGTGAGTGCCGCATCGATCTCCCCGCGCGCCAGCAGTCTCAGATTGGTGAACGAACCTTCCGTGACGATCGGCTCGATCCGTAATCGGCTGTACTTCTCCGCCGCGGCGGCGAGAGCGGAGGCGAACTCGTGGAATTGACCCCCGGGTTGTGCGGTACCCAGCCGGACCCGTGCTGCGCTGCCGGTGCAGCCACTGGTCGTCAGGCCCGCCGCCACAGCTGCGGAAAGGGCCAGGACTCCGCGCCTGCTGATCCGCTTCGTGAACCCGGGATCGCGCGAGATCGCGGTGGGGGCTGTGTTCACCGCGGGCCAGGCTTGTTCGAGTGCGGGTGGGAAAAGGGAAAACGCGACCGGGGCGCGCTGCCGTACATATATCCGCGTTCCTAGACCTGCTTCTCCGGGCTCTCCGCCGAACGGCAACCGGCATTCGCCGCTGCGAATGCTCTGATAGGGGATCCTAACCGTGTCGGATCGGGAGTCAAATCGCCGGAGACGAACACGGATACGTACCCTGCTCTCCGGGGTTCTGCGCAGGCCCTTCGGCTCGGACTCTCGGTGAAGTACCCGATCCGCCAGGCGATATCGGTGGTTGCTACGAGCAGGTCGTCTGTGGCGGCGCGCTTTCCCACTCAGCGTTCCCGGAGCACCAGCGGCAGTCCTCCTTTGGGCTGACAGGTGACCACATATCGCGGGATCACCTCGAAGCCCTCCACTATCGTGAACTCGAAGTTGCGAACCAGTGCGCTGACCACCATTTGCGTGATCGTGACCGCCAGCCGTTCCCCTATACATACCCGGCTACCTTTCCCGAACGGGTAGTAGGCGTGCCGACGGGCGGAGTCGAAGCGGTCGGGAGTGAACCGGTCGGGGTCGAACGCTTCGGGATCCTCCCAGAACCGCGGATCACGGTGGGTGATATGTGGATTGACGATGATCTTCGCGTTTTCCGGCAGTCGATAGGAGCCGAGGATGTCGGCGTCGACGGCAGTGCGGAACCAGATCGGAAATGCGGGATGGAGCCGGAACGCTTCGTCGATCACGCGGCGCTGATACCCGAGCTGGGAGAGCTCGGCAAAGGCTGGAAGTGTCCGCACGCCGGCCCGGTCGAGTTCGCCGGCCACGGCATCGGCGATTTCGGGGTGCCGGGCGAGTTCGTAGCAGATCCAGGTGGTCCCGGTGGCCGTTGTTTCGTAGCCGGCCATGAACAAGGTGAAGACCTCATCCCGCAATTGCAGATCGCTCATCCGCTCTCCGGTGTCGGCATGCTCGGCGTCCAGCAGCAGGCCCAGGAGATCTCGGGGCCGGGTGGCGGCGGTCCGTCGTTCGGCGATGATCCGGTAGACCTCGGCATCGAGCTCGGCCACGGCCCGTCGATAGGCCGTCGCACCCGGCAACGGAAGCCGGTCCGGGACGAAGAAGGTCCATACCTTCGACGCCAGCCCGGCGAATACCTGGGAGGTGAGTGCGCGCAGGCGCTCGGCGCGCTCGACGTCGAGCGAGGTGCTGAACAGTGTGCCGAGCACGATCTCGACATTGAGCCGGGTCCCTTCCTCCATGATGTCGAGCGGTGTGCCTTGTGCGGCGGCGCGCCGCCAGCGCTCGACAGCGCGCTCGACACATCCGGCGATGTGGGCTTCCATGGCCTGTAACTGTTCACTGTGGAACGCGGGCTGCATGAGCCGCCGCTGACGCTTCCAGTAATCGCCCTCACTGGTCACCAGGCCGTTGCCCAATGCCGTCCGGAACGGAGCCATCATCGAGCCTTTCGGATAATTGGCCGCATTCGTGACCAGGATCCGGCGGATGTAGTCGGGATGGCTGACGACGTAGACGTTGAGCAGGGCGGGGCCTATGCGGACCAGGCCGTCGTGCCGGGCGGCGGCATCCATGAGGTACCGGAAGGGATCTCGAAACAGACCCGCGCGCACACCGGCGGCAGGCGGTTTCTCGGAGACCGACGTGGTTTCGGTGGTGCTGGTCATTCCGGTACTTTCCTCGGTTTCACGCGGTTCGGTTGTTCGAGAAGTTTTTTCGAGTATCCCTAGGTCACGTGCCCCGACTGTTCACCGATGGGGATGATCCGGGCGGCGATCGGGCGGAGTAGGGACCGAGCTCGGCGCCGTGCAGGTGGGATCCGAGTCGACGGGATATATCTCGGTGCGCGGAAGAGGCCGTCGCCGAACAGTTCTTACAGGTTGTTGAGGTGGTGTGCACCGGAAGGATCAGTGGGGCCGACTGGGCACGCGATGCGTGCCGAGTGACCGGCGGGGCGCGAGGATTCCGAGCCGTGCGCTGACCAGATGGCTACATCCTCCGGATCCGGGTGTGTACGAAGGTAAAGCTGCGGCGCACCCCGCAGCGCCGCAACCATATATTCGTACACACCGGATCCGGAGAAGCCTCCACAGCGGGATCAGCGAAGGACCGACGCGAGGTGCTATATCGCCTTCGCGTTATACGCGGTATCCAGCCGGATATTCGGCGGGGTGCGCGGTGCGGAGGTGTGGGCGAGGTGCGGCGGGTCCGTGCGTCGCGGGCGCGAGTTGCGCAGTGGTCATAGCCGGCCGTTCACCCTTGGTCTCCGATGTTCACACGAATACGGTGCCGTCACCGAAAGCGACGGCACCGCTGTGGCTCGACGTTACTGGGTGGGACACATCGAGCGGAGGGGCGGAAGCGACAGGATGCGATCGGTTTGCGACATGTGCCCGACTGTTCGTGACTGCGACGCAAGGGGGCTGAACAGACCGCTCGGTTTCCATGGTTGAGTGCCTGTCCGTATCCTGCCAGCGTGGATGTGGGCATTTTCGTCGTGGACGGTGTGGGTGACCTCGGCCTGGGTGCCCTGCTGGGGGCATTCAGCACAGCGAACGTTCTCCGCAAAGAACTCGACCATCCACCTGCTGCGTGGAATGTGCGCACGGTATCCCTCGGTAGTTCGGTCCTCTCGGGCAGTGGCAAGCTGGTGCCGACCGTTCCGTTGAGTCAGGTGTCCGCACCGTTCGATGCCGTGGCGGTGGCCGCCGTCAGTGTCTTCGAGCCCGGCCCCCTGGTGGAACTCGTCTCGGATCCGGGCAATGCGTGGCTCCTCGACCGGATCCGCAGTGCACACGCCCATGGCGTGCACCTCGCCGCGGCCTGTACCGGGACGTTCTTCCTGGCGGAATCCGGCGTACTCGACGGTTCACCGGCGACGACGAGCTGGTGGCTGGGAGCGAGTTTTCGCGGCCGTTATCCCGGGGTCGACCTCGATGAGC
This sequence comes from Nocardia sp. NPDC051750, assembly GCF_044453135.1. Lineage (NCBI taxonomy): Bacteria > Bacillati > Actinomycetota > Actinomycetes > Mycobacteriales > Nocardiaceae > Nocardia > Nocardia sp. NPDC051750. The sequence goes on from NZ_JBITCK010000006.1 coordinate 66,852, forward strand.
GGAGCATCGTCTGTCACGGTGACGGCATCACCACGGCGGGCGCCTCGCTGTCGCATATGGATATGGCGCTGTCGCTGGTATATCGGACCAGTCCGGAGCTGGCCGAGCGGGCCCGGCGCTACCTGGCGATCGAGGACCGGACCAGCCAGGCGGACTACATCATCCCCGAGGTGGTGGCCCGGGGGAACCCGTTGATAGTCGGTTACGAGCGGTGGGTGCGCGAGCACATCTCGGACCAGTTCCTGATCACCACCGCCGCCCGCGAACTCGGCGTCACCGAACGCAGCCTGCAGCGGGCGACCCGCGCGGCGCTCGGTATGTCGCCCAAGGATTTCGCCGACGATATCCGGCTGGACCGGGCCACCGGATTGCTCCGCACCACCGGGCTCACGGTGGAGGCGGTGGCCCGCGAGGTCGGCTACGTCAATGCCAGTGCGCTGCGAGCGCTGGCCCGCCGGCGCCGCGGGATGTCGCTGGCCGAGATCCGGGCCACCCGCGCCCCGTGGTGACCGCACCGGCGCCGAACCGGGGGCCGGTACCGCGTCCGCTCCCTAGACTGGGCGCATGTCTGTTCGACGGCTCATCGCCGCTGCTCTGCTCGTAGCCACCGCATCCCTGGGTGTTTCCGCCTGTACCGCCACCGGCGCGGGCGCGACGAGCCAATGCGACGTCAGCGGCTGCACCGTGACCTTCGACCGGGGCGTGGACGCGAAGATCAGCGTCCTGGGCGTCGATGTCGAGCTCGCGGCGGTGCAGGGCGATATCGTGACGCTGAAGGTCGCGGGCCAGGAGGTGACTGTACCGATGGGGTCGACCGAAACGACGCAGGGTCTGGACCTCACCGTTCGTGAGATCACCCAGGAGAAGGTCGTCGTGCAGTTGTCCACCGGGCTCTGACCGCCGCTGCCCGCATGCGGCAGTCCGGCCGCTGCCCGCATGCGGCAGTCCGGCCGCTGCCCGCATTCGGGCCGGGCGGGCCGACGGCTCACCCGGGTTCGCGTACCGGGGTCTCTTCCCAGTGGGGTGCGGTGCGACCGTAGCCCGGCGCGGGGAACGGATAGTCGGGGAATTCGGCCAGCGCCGGGGCCGCGGTGGTGACACTGCCATGCGTCACGGTGGTACCGGCTCCCGGTACCGCGGGGGCCGGATGTTCGGGTGTCCGGCCCCGTTCGGACAGCAGCCACATGGCGGTACGGGCCAGCGATACCCGGACATCGCGGCCGCGGCCGTCGCCGGTCCGGGCGGTGAGTGCGTCGACGATACCGGCCGCGAGCAGGTAGCCGGAGGCATGATCGAGTGCCTGGGCGGGCAGTGCGCCGGGCATCGAGGACGCTCCCTCGATCACCGCGATCCCGGTGGCGGCCTGCACGATACTGTCGAAACCGCGCCGACCGGCCCACGGCCCGGTGAAACCCCAGGCACTCACCCGGGCATGCACCAGTCCCGGCCGGCCGGCCAGCCCCAGACGTTCCAGCGCACCCGGCCGGTAGCCGGTGACCAGGACATCGGCGGTATCCAGCAGCCCCTCCCACTGTGGGTTCGGAGTGCGGAGGTCCAGGAGCGTGGAGCGCTTTCCCTGGCCGGTATCGGTGTACTGCCACGGAATCTCTGGTAGCTGCGGTGGATCGATCCGCAGCACTTCGGCGCCGAGCAGGGCCAGTGCCCGCGTCGCTACCGGGCCCGCGATCACCCGGGTCAGGTCCAGCACCCGCACACCTCGCAGCGGCTGATACGGGGTACCGGAGACCGGAAGCGTATAGCGCCGGCGGTCCCGCCGTTCGACCACGGCCACCAGCGGTCCGGCCGCTGCCGAACCGGACTGCGGGTGCGCGCGCCACTGTGTCTCGTCACGGACCCGGACCGCGATCGCGCCGCGCGCCGCCGCGAGTTCTTCCAGGTCCGCGGCGCGGATCATGGCGATCTGGGATTCGGCCTGTTCCACGGGGGCATCGGCGGGCAGTTCGAGTGCGGCCAGGAGCCGGGCACGGTGGTGCGGATAGTTGGCGTGGGTGCGGACCCAGCCGTCGAAGGTGGGAAAGAATCCGGACAGATCGGCGAATCCGCCGACGGCCGCGCCGTCGATCCGCAGCAGCCGGTCGCTGGTGAACGATGCCGCGATACGTTCGGGGTCGAGGCGGTGCCGGATGGGTGCCGTGCCCGCGGCCGCGCGGTAGCGGTCGGTGGCGGCGAGGAATGCCTGGACGGATCCGGCGGCTAGACCCCACACCGGTAGGGTCGCGGCGAGGTACTGCGCGGGGTCGGGCCAATCCACCGGGGCCGATCCGGCGACACCCGCACCGTCCTCGTAATCACGAACAAGCCGTGCACCGACGTCCACCGCACCGAGCCTACTGGCCCGGATTGCCGGTGATCCCCGGGTCACCCGTTGGCACAGCGATTTTCATCACATGGTCACCGCGGGTGTACGCGGTCAGCCGGTGATCCGGGCGGCGGAACGGCCGGGATCGCGATGGGCGCGCCACCACCAGCCCGCCCACGAGGCCAGGACACACGCCGCGACCATGATCTGCACCTCGACGAGCATGCTCTCCGGGTAGATGACGCCGGTCAGGTAATGGTCGATGAACCCTTCCGGGGGCAGGCCCTGGAGTCCGGCACGCAGCCGGGCCCAGTTCTCGGCATAGGTGAGCGGACAGTCGTAGCCGATCAGTACCGTGCCGAAACCCCAGGCCGCAGCCCCCGCGTGGAACCAGATCGTGCGCGGCCACCGCCAGGCAACAAAACCTCCCACCACCACGTAGCCGATGAACAGCACATGCGCGGCGGCGGTCAGATCGGCGAGCAGCCGGTACCACACCCTTCCAGGGTATGTCCTGATTCGGGTGGCGGCGAAGGAATTTACCAGGGTGAGGCCTGATAGTCCTTGAGGAAGCAGCCGTACACATCGTCGCCGGCCTCGCCGCGCACGATCGGGTCGTAGACCCGGGCGGCGCCGTCCACCAGGTCGAGCGGGGCGTGGAAGCCCTCGTCGGCCAGCCGGAGCTTGGTGTAGTGCGGGCGCTCGTCGGTGATCCAGCCGGTATCGACCGCGGTCATGAGAATGCGGTCGGTATCGAACATCTCGTTCGCGCTGGTACGGGTGAGCATGTTCAGTGCCGCTTTGGCCATATTGGTGTGCGGATGCCCGGGGCCCTTGTAGCCGCGGGAGAACTGGCCCTCCATCGCCGAAACGTTCACCACGTACTTGCGGCGGGCCGCCGCGGCGGCCAGGGCCGGGCGCAGCCGGGACACCAGGATGAACGGCGCGACGGAGTTGCACAGCTGTACTTCGAGCAGTTCGGTCGGGTCGACCTCGCCGACGGTGTGTACCCAGCTGTTGGTGTGGGCGATATCGGGGACCAGCCCGCCGGCGTCGATCGCGATACCGCGGGCGATCCGGTCCGGCGTCGCCGAACCGGCCACCAGGGCCAGCTCGGCCACATCGGCGCCGGTGAGATCGGGGGTGAGCGATGCGGTGAGCGCGGTCGGATGGGCCCGGGTCGTCTGGCCGAAGGTCACCGTGTCGGGAAGCGCGCCCGCGGGCAGCGGGTCGGATTCGGCGGCGACCAGCGCACTGTAGGAACCGGGGGAGCGGCGGACGGTCTGCGCCGCATTGTTGATCAGAATATCGAGCGGTCCCGCGGCCGCGACATCGTCGGCCAGCGCCACGACCTGGGCGGGGTCGCGCAGGTCGATACCGACGATGCGCAGGCGGTGCAGCCAGTCGGCGCTGTCGGGTTGTGCGGCGAACCGGCGGATCGCATCGTTGGGGAAACGGGTGGTGATCGTGGTGTGCGCGCCGTCGCGCAGCAGCCGCAGCGCGATGTACATGCCGATTTTCGCGCGACCGCCGGTGAGCAGCGCCCGGCGGCCGGACAGGTCCGTGCGGGCGTCGCGGCGGCGGTGGCTCATCGTCGCGCAGTCGGGGCACAGCTGGTGATAGAAGGCGTCGACGCGGGTGTACTTCTGCTTGCAGATATAGCAGCCGCGGGCCCGCAGCAAGGTCCCGGCCGAGCCGCCGGAGGTGGCCGAGCTGATCGGGATACCCGCGGTCTCGTCGTCGATCCGGTTCGGCGACCCGGTGGCCGTGGCGGCCACCACCGCGCGGTCGGCCGCCGATTTGGCCTGCCGGGCGGCTGTCCGGCGCTGACGTTTGAGTTCCTTGAACATGCCACCGACCGCGCGTTGCACGGTGACCGAATCCGGGTGGCCGGGGTCCAGCTGTCCGGCGTGCTCGAGTACGCGCAGGCAGGTGGCGAGGTCGTTCGGATCGATACTGGTCTCGGCCATCGGTGCGGGGGATTTCCTTCGTGAGCTGGGCAAGCGTGCCCACCATTGTGGCAAGGGGCGGGAGCGACCCGGCCGCCGGGCGGGGCGGCCGGGTGCGATCCCTTCGTTGACATAGCGCCAATAGTGCGGGAAAGTCGACTCCGGACATTCCGGCACCGGTGTGCCGGCCTGGGTGATCACGAAAAAGAGGACGCGATATGGCACGCCCCGCGTGGAGCGACGACGAGGTCGAGGCGGTTCGGGAACTCGCGCGCACCTACTTCGACAAGGAAGTGGTGCCGCATGAGGAGAAGTTCATCGAGCAGGGTCATCCGGACAAGGCGTTGTACCGCCGGGCCGGCGAACTCGGCCTGCTCTGCCCCGCGGTCGCGGAAGACCTCGGCGGTGGCGGCGGCACGTTCGCCCACGAGGCCGCCATCATCGAAGAGCAGGTGCGGGCGGGCGACGGTGCCCTCGGTATTCCGGTGCACAGTTCGATCATCGCGCCGTATCTGGCCGAGTTCGGCTCCGACGAGCTGAAGAAGCGCGTGCTGCCCAAGGCCTGTAGCGGCGAGATGGTGCTGTCGATCGGGATGACCGAACCGGGGACCGGTTCGGATCTTCAAGCGATCAAGACCCGTGCCGTGCGCGAGGGCGACGAGTACGTGATCACCGGTTCCAAGATCTTCATCTCCAACGGCTGGCTCTGCGACGGCATCATCATCGCCGCCAAAACCGACCCCGAGAAGGGGGCGTCCGGAGTATCGCTGCTGTTCGCCGAGGTCAGTGACGACACCCCGGGTTTCACCCGCGGCCGGATCCTGTCCAAGATCGGCGGCAAGGGCCAGGACACCGCCGAACTGTTCTTCGACGGCCTGCGGGTCCCCGCGGGGAATCTGCTCGGCGGGGTAGAAGGCCAGGGCTTCTATCAGATGATGCAACTGCTGGCGCAGGAGCGGCTCGTCACCGCGATCATGGCGGTGGCGATGATGGAGCGTGCGGTCGAATTGACCGTCGAGTACACCAAGGGCCGGGAGGCCTTCGGCAAACCGCTGTTCGCGATGCAGAACACCAAATTCGAACTGGCCGAATGCGCGACCATCGCACGGACCAACAGGGTCTTCCTCGACGACTGCATCACCCGCCATCTGAAGGGCGAACTCGATATCCAGTCGGCGGCCATGGCCAAGTACTGGTCCACCGATCAGCTCGGTGTCGTCGTGGACCGCTGCCTGCAGTTGTTCGGGGGCTACGGGTATATGACCGAATATCCGATCTCTCAGCTGTACACCGGCGCCCGCGTTCTGCGCATCCTCGCGGGCAGCAACGAAGTCATGAAAGACCTCATCGCGCGTGGGCTCTGACCTCGAACGCGCCATCGGGTCCGGCACCGCGGCGGACGGGGCCGGTGCCGGGGCCGCGGTACCGGCGCGGCGGCGCCGGCTCGAACCCGACGAGCGCCGGGCCCAGATCCTGGCCAAGGCGATCGATATGTTCGGCGAGCGCCCGTACGCAGCTGTATCCACCGCCGAACTCGCCCAGCGCGCCGGGGTGGCCCGCGGGCTGATCAATCACTACTTCGGCAATAAGCGCGACCTCTACCTCGCGGTGGTCCGCCGGATGGTGACCCTGCCCCGCGCCGGCGAACTCGCGGTGCCCGCGGGCAGCACCCGGGAACGGATCGACGCCAGTGTGCGGTGGTTGCTGGATACGATCTCCGAACACGGCAGCACCTGGGTGAAGGTGACCAGTCACGAAGGAGTCGGCGACGATCCCGAGGTGCAGCAGATTCTCGACGCCGCCGACGATGCGGCGGCGCAGCGCCTGCTGGCGATGATCGGACTGTCCGGCGCCGCGGCGGGGGAGCCGCGCCGTGCGATGGTCCGCGCCTACGGCGGAATGGTGAAGGTCGCCGGCCGGGAATGGCTCACCCGGGGCACGATGACCCGGGCGCAGGTCCACGCACTCCTGGTCGATGTGCTGACCACCCTCGTCACCGAATCCCTGCCCCGGGTGCCCGAGGAGAATTGACCGGGCACATCGGGTCTCGTTATGAGATAGCACGGCGTGTCGGGTGGACACATGTGATCCGAACCCCTCCCGTTTCCCGGGACTGTCGCGGCGATCCGGCCTATATTTGGCGAAGTGCCGGGCGGGGTCTACTGCTCCGGGGTCTCCCGGCAGCAGTGCGAAGGGATCGGGCATGGCGTATTCACAGCGTTGGGGCGAGCAGCGCTGGCCGGAAGTACCAGCGGACCGGGACGAGGAGCCGCCACCGCGACCCGGCCGCCGAAGACCCGGGCAGCGCGACGAACCCGAGGAGATCGACCTCGACGAACCGCTCTACACCGATCGACCGATCGTCAACCCGTATGCGATCGTTGCACTGGTCGCGGCCCTGATCCTGCTGTTCCCGGTGGCGATCGTCTTCGGGCTGATCGCGTTCACGCACCCGCGGGGCCGGGTGATGGCCTTCGGCGCATTCGTGCTCGGTGTCGTCGAGGCAGCGTTGCTGGCGGCCTTGGTCGTACTACCGCACGACGGCGTCGCCGGTATGTTCTCCCGGGTCGGTGACGCCGTGAGCGAAGCGGCGGGTTCCCCGTCCGCCGCAGACGACCCCGCTGCTCCGGCAGTGCCCGGCGCGGTGGTGGAGAGTGCCGCTGTCTCGATCCCGTCCCCGCCGACCCGCACCACTCCCGCCGGTCCGCCACCCTCGACTCCCCGGAGTGTCCCGGCCCCTGTCCCGCCGGCCGCCGAGCTGGATACCGCCTGCCCCGAGGCGGGCCTGCTCGGCGCTTCCGCTCGCGGTGACACCCTGCTGTGCCTCGCCGACCCCGCGTCGGTCACCGGCTATCAGTGGTCCGGCCCCCACCGAATCGCCGAGGACATCCGCGAGGCGGGCGGTGAGTGCACGCCCGGCGGAGCGACGGCCCGCACCGACGCCGGCTATGCGCTGGTCTGCGAGCGCGGCGAATGGGTCCTGTGGACCTCGTGATCCAGTGGATGCCGGTAGGCCCGTGATCCGGATCGGTTCCGCGGCGCGGGCGGAATGTCCTGCCCGGCGCTCGACGGCGACCGCCCACCTCGGTACCTGGGTCTACCGCTCGGGGACGTGCGCTACCGAGCCGGGGCGCGCCCCGGCTGTGGTCGGTGATCCGCGGCGTTCGCGCTGCGGACGGCCTAGCCGGCCGGGTCCGGTTTGCGGGCCCGGCTGGGTTGGACCCGCGGTGGTTCGTTCGGCATCTTCGGATACTGGGGCGGCCAGGGGGCGTCCATGAGACCGGCGGCCAGATCGCGTTCCGACATCTCCAGCAGTACATCGATGGACTGCGGCGCCCGTTCCGCCCACGGATCGCCGAACGCGGCCAGCCGCGCGGGCACCGTCGCGATCGTGAGGTCCTCGGGAACTATTGCGTCCAGCTCGGACCAGCGCAGCGGCGTGGACACCTGCGCGCCGACCTTGGGCCGCACACACCACGCCCCGAAGACGGTTTTGTGCGGGGCGTTCTGGTTGTAGTCCACGAACACCCGCCGGCCCCGCTCCTCTTTCCACCAGTGTGCGGTGATGTCCTCCGGGTACCGGCGTTCCAGCTCGCGGGCCAGGGCGACCGCCGCGGCCCGCACCTGGTACCCGTCCCAGCGGTGTTCCAGCGCGATGTACAGATGCAGGCCGCGGGACCCCGAGGTTTTCACCCAGCTGTCGATACCGAACTCGGCACACAGTTCCCGGGTGCGCAGCGCCGCGGCCCGCAATTCCGCGAAGCCGATACCGGGTGACGGGTCGAGGTCGATCCGGAGTTCGTCGGCGACCCGCAGGTCCGCGGCGTGGTTGGGCCAGACGTGGAAACCCAGGCAGCCCTGGTTCACCGCCCACAGCACATGGGCCATATCGTGTGCCACCAGCGCATCGCTGGTGGTGCCGTTCGGCGTGGACACCTCGACGGTCCGCAGCCAGTCCGGCGCCGATTTCGGGACCCGTTTCTGGAACCACGATTTGCCCGAGGCGCCGTCGGGATAGCGTTCCAGCAGCAGCGGCCGTCCGCCGTTGACGCGCAGGAACGCCTCGGCGACGCTCTGATAGTAGTGCACCAGATCCAGTTTGGTTTCGCCGCGACGGGAGAAGTACACCTTGCCGGGATTGCTGATGGTCAGCACGCGGCCCGCCGCTTCGATCTCTATCGATTCGCTCATTTCGCCACCGGAGTCCCGAAGATCTCGTGCAGTTCGGCGGGCGCTACTTCCTCGAGCTGCGCGTAGGTACACGATTCCGGTGTGCGGTCGCTGCGGAACCGGACCAGCCGCGCCCCGTGCCGGAACCGGCCGGACTGCAGGTGTTCGTACCGGACCTCGGCCACCAGCTCCGTGCGCAGCGGTTCCCAGGACAGATCCTTACCGGCGCTCCATCGGCTGATCCCGCCCGGCATCGAGCCGCCCGCCGCCGCCTGGGCCGCGGTGTCGGCCCATTCACGCCAGGGATGGTGGTCGAGGGCGTTCTCGCGGTAGGGGTCGAGCTCCGCGACCAGCTCCTCGCGGCGGGCGGCGGCGAAACTGCTGGCCACCCCCATATGGTGCAGGGTGCCCTGGTCGTCGAAGAGGCCGAGCAGCAGTGAGCCGACCCCGGCCCCGTCCTTGTGCCAGCGGAATCCCGCGACCACGCAGTCGGCCGTGCGCTCGTGTTTGACCTTGAGCATCACCCGTTTGTTCTGCTGATACGGCTGGTCGTCGGCCTTCACCATCACCCCGTCGAAACCGGCGCCCTCGAACCGGGTGAACCAGTCCCGGGCGACGGCCGGGTCACCGGTGAGCGGGGTCAGGTGCACTCGGCCGGGCGCGGTGTCCAGGATCGACTCGAGCAAACCGCGGCGTTCGGCGAAGGGCGCGGCGGTGAGATCCCGGTCGGCGAGTGCCAGCAGGTCGAACGCGACGAAACTGGCCGGGGTCTCGGCGGCGAGTTTGGTGACCCGGGACGCCGCGGGGTGCAGGCGCTGCTGGAGGACGTCGAAATCGAGGCCGTGTTCGGTGACCACGACGATCTCCCCGTCCACCACACACCTATCCGGCAGCGCCGCCTTCAGCAGCTCGGCGACCTCGGGAAAGTACCTGGTCAGCGGCCGGTCGTTACGTGACCCGAGTTCCACCTCGGCGCCGTCGCGGAACACCACACACCGGAAACCGTCCCATTTGGGCTCGTAGCTGAGCCCCGGGCCGGGTGGGATATCGGGTGCCGTTTTGGCCAGCATGGGCCGTACGGGTGGCATCACCGGCAGATCCACTGATCCTCCTCGGGTCGATCCTCACCCGTATCGACGTCGCGGCGAGCGCCGATTCATCGCTCCCGATACTAGGAGCCGACCCCGACAGATCGATGGATCCGCCGCGTCAGTCCGCGATCCAGCCCTGGTCGGCGGCGAAATCGGTGAGTCGTTCCCGGATCACCACGATCTCCCCGGCGGTGAGCGCCGGGGAGGCGTCCAAGAGCAGTTCGGTGACCTGCCGGAGGTATTCGCCGGCGGTGAGGCGGACCCCCGCCGGAGCGGCGGTATCGGGCCGGGCGCTGTGCATGCGTGGCGACCGGAGATTGATCGCTTTCGGGCCACGGTCACCTTCGGTGACGTCGAACTCGAACACCCGGCCTTGCCGGAGTTCGTCCTCACCGAGGCCTATATCGTTGACGTGGACGAATACGTCGGGCCCACCGTCCTCGGGCCGGATGAAACCGAAACCCCGCGTTCCGTCGAACGACACCAATTTCCCGCTGGCCACCACACCGCTCCTCGCCGCAGTTACGCGGTCACTCTATATCCCGTTTTTCCTCGTTGTCGGCGATCAGGGCCTTTTGCAGCGAGTTGAATACGGTGAGCCCCTGCCCGACCATTCCGTTGAGCAGTTCGCCGACCCCGTCCGGGCCGTTGAGCACGGTGAGATTCGCATTGGACAGCCCGCGGGCGGCCTGTTCCACGATCAGCGGGAGCTGTTCGATCAGCATTTGGTCGAGCGCGATCCGGTTGTTGGAGGCGGCGGCCTCGGCCTGGATCCGGGTGCGGTTGGCTTCGGCCTCGGCCAGGATACGCACCCGGTCGGCTTCGGCCTGGGCCGGTTTCACCACTTCGGCCTGCAGCTGCTGTTCGCGCAGTTCGGCTTCCTTCTGTGCCTGGGCCGCCTGGGCGCTGAGCACTTCCTGCTGTGCGAGTGCGGCGGCCAGCGGACCGGCCGCGGCGGCTTCCGCCTCTGCCTTGTCGATATCGCGCTGGTAGCTCGCCTTGAGGATGGACGTCTCCCGCGAGTATTCGGCCTGTTTGCGCAGCGATTCCTGTTCGGCCTCGGCCGACCGCTGAGCCGCCTGCGATTTCGCGATCTGGGCATCCCGGTGCACCGCCGCGTTGTGCGGGGCGGCGAGGGCGGAGATATAGCCGAGATCGCCGTCGTCGATGGACTGGATCTGGAACGAGTCGACCCACAGCCCGATATTGCTCATCTCCACCTTCGAGGCGACCAGCACCTCGTCGGCCAGGCGCTGGCGTTCCCGGATGATCTCCTCGACCGTCATCGAACCGACGATGGAGCGCAGATGGCCGGAGAAGATCCGCCCGGTCAGCACCGACATCTCCTGTTCCTGTTCGGACAGGAAACGCTGCGCCGCGTTCACGATCGACGCGGTGTCGTTGGCGACCTTGAACGCGATCACCGCACGGACCTGCAGCACGATGGCCTGTTTCGTCACGCAGCGTTCGGTGATCTCGGCTTCGAACATGGCCAGCGACAGATACCGGACCTTGCGGAAGAACGGCATCACCCAGGTGCCGCGGCCGATGATCACCCGGAACGGTGTGGCGTCGCGGCTCTTCGCACCGCTGACCAGCATGGCCTCGTCGGGATCTGGGACGTGATAACCCAGCACGTAATGACTCCTCGCGTCGAAATGCTACGGTGCCGGGTCCGGGGTGAGGGGTATCCAGGGCACGACATCGGCGATACGGCCGGAATCGACCCCGACGACCAGCACAGTGCTACCGGCCGGGATGGCTTCGGCGGCGCGGGCGATGTACCCCTCGGTTCCCCCTCGTACGGCGACCAGGACCTCTCCCAGCGTCCCGGGGCCTCGGATCGGCGAGGTCAGCTTACCTGTCGACCCGACGACTTCGTCGTGCAATATCGTGAACCTCCTTGCCCGGCCGTGGCTTCCGTCCACGCGCGAGGCTACTGGTACAGCGTGCGGTACGCGCCCAGCATGGCGACGAGGTGATCGACGATCTCCTCGCGGGTGGCGCGCAGTGAACCGTTCAACCACGCCGAGAACATGCCCGCGTTCCCGCTGGCCATGGTGACGGCCGCGAGGCGGCGCCGCACGGGGTCGTCGATCCGGGCGAACAGATGGTCCTGGATCAGCCTGGTGAAGGCGGGCATCACCGAAATGGTGGTCTGGCCGAGTCCGGTGCTGGAATACGGCTCGACCAGGAACAGGCGTGATTTCCGCGGATCGGCGAGCACCTTGTCCACCAAGGCCTCCGACAGCGCCCGGTCCCGGGAGGAATCGTCGGCGACCGCGAACGCGGTCATCGGCTCCAGGAAATCGTCGGCGGTCTGCCGATACAGCACATCGAGCAATTCGTCGCGGCTGGCGAAACTTTCGTAGAAGTACCGGTCGGTGAGATTGGCCCGGCGGCATACCGCGCGCATGGTGACGCCGGCCGCGCCGGCCTCACCGATCAGGTCCAGCGCGGCTTCGAGCAGGGCGCCCCGCCGGGCCTGCTTGCGCTCCGAAAGCGTGGTACCACCCCAGATCCGGGGTCCGCCGTCGTCCGATCGCTGGTTTGCACGCACCCGTTCACAGTAGTGTCCGCCTGCCCGCTCGCCTGCCGGTGGTCGGCCGGGCCGGGCGGTGGGGTGCCGGTAGCACGCTCCGGCGGCCGGGCGATCAGTACGGCGTGGCCGCGATCGAGATCGACCCGATCGCGCGGTGGCGCGCCGTCGCTGTGGTCGTCGCGAAGCATCGACTGCTCGGCGCGGTCGTCCAGTTCGCGGCGTTTGGTCCCGTACCAGAACGCGGTGATCTCCTCGACCCCGGCCGCGGCGAGCCGGGTCGATGTGTGCGCTGCTGGAGCCTGCCCGGTCTTCGGGAACCGCGAATAGACCCACCGGGTCGCTGCCGCGGCGCCGAGCAACAGCATGAAAGCCGGGGCACCGAGGAAAAGGAGTTCCACAGGCCGACGATACCGGTCGCGGACGGAACGCGGAGTGCACCCGGAGCACGCCCGGCCCGGGCCTCCGCGTTCGAATTGTGCTGGACACAGGGGCACGCTGCCTGAGTATTTCCAGCGGTGCGGGCGGCGAACCTTCCCTGGCCGTGGCCACTTGCGGGCCGAACCGGCTGCCCGGGGGGACCTCCCGCATGACTCTGAGCCGTCCCTGTCCGTTTCGTCCGACTGCCGGCAAATCCGTGGCGACTATCGTGAAACGCATGGTCTTCCTCGCTGCGCTGCTGTTCGTGGGGTTCATGGCCGCCACCGGGTTCGTGCTCGCCGGTGACGCGCTGACCGGTCTCGACCGTCCGGTGTACGAATGGGTGCTCGGGCGGCGGGAGGAACCGTTCACCACAGCCGCGACCGTGATCACCCATGCCGGTGGATCCGTCATGATGTGGGCGCTGGCCTTACTGGCCTGCGGATGGCTGCTGTGGCGTGGCGACACCGGGAATCTGGCCCTCGTCGCCGGTGTGGGAATGTCCTCCGCGATCCTGGTGCCGGTGTCCAAACACTTGATCGACAGGCCACGGCCCCCGGTCGGTAACCGGTTGGTGGAGGTCGGCGAGCCGTCGTTCCCGTCCGGGCACAGCACCGGTGCGGCAGCCGTGATCGGTGTGCTCGCCGCCGTCGTCTACCTGCGGTCCCGCCATCGGACAGCGGCCCGGATGACCGCGGTGTGCGCCGCGGTATTCGTCGCCCTCGTGGGCCTGACCCGGATCTATCTCGGTGTGCACTGGACGACCGACGTACTCGCCGGCTGGGCTCTCGGCGCCCTGCTGGTGGTGCTCGGTGTGCTGGTGCGTGGCCGATTCGGCGAGCCGGGGTCCCGGCGAGGACGCGGGGAGCCATCACCGGGGACTGCTCATCCTTCCGGATCCGCGGTCTCTGCCACGTCCACGCCGGGTGGCACCCGCGGCTGATCCGCCGGTCAGCCACCTCGTTCCAGTGCCATCCCGGCCGCGCGCCAGCCCGCGATCCCGCCGTCGAGGCTATAGGCGGTGTGCCCGGTGCGCTGTGCCAGGGCGGCGAAGTGCCGGGAGATATCGCCGGTGGGGCAGGTGAAGACCACCGGATGTGCCCGGGAGAACGGGGTGCCGTGCGCGAACAGATCGGTGAGCCGGTCATCGGGGATATTGACGGCGCCGGGAATATGCCCGACGCGGTAGGCCATCGCGCCCCGGGTGTCCACGATGATGGGCCGCTGCGTGTCCACCAGGACGGCGAGTCCGGCCGGGTCGAGCACGGCGGCCGCGGCGACCTCGGCCGGTCCCGGCGTGGCGGCCCGGGTCTCGCGGCCGAACAGTTCGGGACGCCGCTGTTTGATATACGACAGGTACGGTTCCAGCCGATCGCACACGATGACCACCGCGACCAGCGGGGAACCACCCCGGCCGGGGCGGTTCAGTACCTCGCGCGCGGCGGCGTAGGCGGCACCGCTGGTGGGCCCGGCGAGAACCCCGTATCCGGTGGCGAGTTCCAGCGTGGCGTCGATCGCCGGCCCGGATTCGACGGTGACGATCTCGTCGTAGAAATCCGGCTGGAACAGGCCCACCTCCCACATCTCCCGCTCGGAGCGGATACCGGGGACGAAATCGCTGCGATCGGACACCACCGCCACCGTCCGCAGGTCGGGATGGTATTTGCGCAGATAACTGCCCGCGCCCCGGCTCGACCCCGTGGTGCCCAGGCCGCCGAACAGGTAGTCGATACGGTCGACGCCCGCGGCGGCGAGATCCTCGTGGATCTCCCGGCCGGTGCCGTCGTGATGCGCGGCGATGTTCTTTTCGCTCGTGTACTGCGACAGATGCCGGAACCGCGCTGGTTCGGCCGCCATGGCGCGCTCGATCGCGGAGTACACATCGTTCGGGGTGGTGGGATCGGGGCATTCCGACAGCCCGGGTAATTCGACGATATCGGTACCGAGCAGTCGCAGCAGATCGCGGACCTCGCCGACCTTGATCCGGTTGGTCATGGCCCGCAGGCCGATCCCGTGCACCGCGCCGAGAATGCGCAGCGCCTTGGCGGTGTTTCCGCTGGATGCCTCGATAAGGGCCCGGCCCTGGTCACGCAGCGTATCCAGTTCGTCGCGCAGCATCGCCCAGGCGACCCGGTCCTTCACCGAGCCGAACGGATTGTGCGATTCCAGTTTCGCGTACAGTTCGACGCCGTCGAGCCGGTGGACGGCCGGGTCCAGGCGGAGCAGAGGAGTGTCACCGATCAGTTCGGTGATGTGCTGGTAGATCGTCACGAAACCTCGGGAGATGCAGATCCGGGATGGGGGAGAACCGGACGGAACTCGTCGTCCGGAGTGATACCGAAACGGCCGTCGCGGAGATCGACCGCCACCTTCTCGGCCGGCGGATGCATGGCGGCCGGACCGGCCGAGAGATCCATGTGATAGCCGGCGGTGTTCGGGAAGACGATCAGATCACCGGGCCGGGGATACCACGGCAGCCATATCTTGTGCGTGCTGACCAGATCGCGTTCCAGACAGAGCCGCCCGGCCAGATAGACCCCGATCGGACTGCCGGACGGTGCCGGCCCGGGGCCCGGTAGCAGCAGCGGATCGGCCATCACCTCCTGATCCGCCGGGGTCACCGTATCCCGGCTGAGATCGAGATGGACGAGCACGCTGCCGTCGGCGGCCTCCTTCACGAACTCCACCCGGGCCAGGGTGATCCCGGCATGATCGGTCAGCGCCTTGCCCGGTTCCAGCCAGATCTCCAGCAGGTTGTCCGCGACAACCCGGCCGATACTGCGCCCGCCCTGGCTGTCGAGCGGGGCGGCCAGCAATTCGGCCAGCATCTCGTCGGCCGGGACGGTGTTGGCGTATTTGTGGAACACCGGTGTGCCCCGCACAGCGCTGCCGTCCACGTGGTATCCGAAGGTATCGGTGCCCCAGCTCATCCGGGGCCCGTGGCCGGTCAGTCCCGCACGCAGGCGATGCACATAGTCGTCGAACCGGTCCGCGTCGGCGGTGAAGACCTGTCGCAGGCCGCCGCCGATATTCAGCACGGCGGGCAGCAGATCCCGGGCGTAGGCCCGTTCGAGCAAGGTGAGACAGGTATCGGCCGCGCGCACCCGTTCCGCGGTGTCACCGGTATCGAGGTGGAACGCCAGACCGCGGAAATCGAGCCGGTCACGGTTGTCCGCGAGGACGTCGAACGCCTGGTCCACGGTGTCCACCGCGATCCCGAACCGGCTGACCTGCGAGCCGGGGAATCCGCTGATCCGCAGCAGCACCGGGACCGGTGCCGCCCCAGCGAGCCGGGCCAGCGTCCGCAGTTCCCAGTGGTTGTCGACATTGACCGTCACGCCGCTGCCGGCCAGAACGTGAAGGAATGCCTCCCCTTTCGGGCCGGTCACCTCGATCCGGCCGGGTGGGAACCCGGCCTGCCGGGCCGATTCCAGTTCGCCGGCCGACGCGACATCCACGGCGGCGCCCAGCGCCGCGGCGGTACGGACGAATGCCCGGGATCGATTGACCTTGTGCGCGTAGCAGATCCGATACGGTACGCGAGCCGCGTCGAGTACATCGGTCAGGCGCTCGAGGTTCCGGCCGAACACCGCGGGGAAGACGAGGTGCAGGGGAGTACCGAACCGCGCCACCGCCCGGTCGAGCGCCGCCCGGTCGTTCAGGAAAGCGCGGACCAGCGGATCCCAGCGCGCCGGTAACGCCGGCGGCTCGCTGTCCCGCGGCGGTGTGTCCCGGCCGGTGGGGATCGACGGCTGCCGCACGATCACTGCCCCGGCTCGTCGGGCGACGTGTCGAGTCGTTCACCCACCGGGTTGTAGCCGCCGTCGCGCAGGGCTTCGAAGGCCCGGGCCCGATTGCGCGGGCTGCGGAATTCGGCCACCACCCGTTTACTGTCCAGGTCGATCTCGACCACCCGGATCTCCATGGACTCCAGTACCCCGCCGATGGTGCGCACACAGTGTTTACAGGTCATATCGGGCACGTAGAAGACCCGGTCCTCGGCGGCGACCGGGTGATCGCCGGGACCTTCGGTCTCCGGCGGGACCGCCACGGGTTCGCATCGGGTCGCGAGTTCGGTGAACACTTCGACGAACCGCTGGACGACCACCGGGAGCAGGCTGTAGTTCGCACCGTCGATCCGGTGCGTGACGGCGGCGAGGCAGGACGGCCGCGCCCCGGCCGGGAGCAGCGCGTACTGGCGGGAGATGAGGTCGAGGTCGTCGTGATAGCGGGCGATGGCGTCGGGCACCGAGAGGCCCTCGCCGGTGGTGGCCCGGTGCATGATCCGGTGCGCGTCGCCGATCGTGGCCTCCTTCATCGCGCGCAGGGTCGCGATGGTCCCGGACGAGTAGCGGAGCGTTCCGTCTCCGGCGCTCTGCAGGGTCACCGGGATCATGCCGCGCCGGTAGGTGGAGGCCTGTAATTCCCAGAACCAGCGGGTCGCCACCGCGGTGAATATCCCGGAATCGCGGAGTCCACGGGCGAATTCGGCGGCAGGCCGGTGCGGGAGACGGTCGGTGAGCAGGGCGTGCTGGGCCAGCGCGCGCCCCGCGGACTCGATCCCGACCCGGAAGATATCGATCGGCTCGTGATCGGTGGTGGTCGCTTCGAGCACCGTGCGTTCGCCGGGCCCGAGTCCGGCGATCCGTTCGGTCAGCGCCGTCTCGGCATCGATCTCCTCCCAGAGCGCGAGTACCGCCTCACGGACGGCGATCGGCACCCGCGGCCCGAGCCCGTCCGCGCGGTAGAAGCCGGTATTGGGGATGCCCGAACTGTCGGTCCAGGTCATCCGGTGGGTGGCGGAGGTGACCTCATCGGCCCGGCACGGACGCATGAACCGGTCCAGGTACAGCTGCTGGGAGACGGTGAGGTGACTTCCCGGTTCGGGACGCAACTCGGTGGCCGTGTAGTCGAAACGCCGCGCCGGTCGCGGTGGGGCGGTGCCGAACAGGCCGGGCCGGGCGAGCCGGGACAGGATCTCCGACGCGGCCCGCCGATCGTAGTGGGCCGTCCGGCTGCTGCCGGCGGGTATTCCGGTCTCGGTGGTCATGCGAACTCCTCGGCCAGGGCGCGGACGCGGTCGGTGAATCGGTCGATATCGTCGAGTCCGGTGTAGATATGGGTGCTGACCCGCACCGATTCGGCGTCGCCGGCGGTCTCCGGAACACAGTGGGTGCCGGTGCGGACCAGAAAGCCGTATTCGGCGAGGACGAAACCCAGGTCGGCCGCCGAGATTCCGTCGAGGGTGAACGAGACGATGCCGTGCCCCGTATCGCCCGCGTGGGCGGGCCCGGGCAGGAAATCCACGCCGGGCACACCGCGTAATCCCGCCAGCAGGCGCCGGGTCAAAACCCGGTTGTGGGCGGCGATCGCGGGCATACCGTAGGAGTCGAGGACCTCGATCGCGGCGCCGAGGGCGAGAATGCCCGGGATGTTCGGGGTGCCGCCCTCCAGCAGACCCGGCATCTGCCCGGTACCGAATCCGCCGGCCGTGAGCTGCGCATCCGTCCCCCCGCCCGGCAGGAACGGGCGCAGTTCGGAGTGCACGCGGCGACGACAATAGAGGATGCCGGTGCCGGGGGCGCCGAACATTTTGTGCGCCGCGAACACCGCGAAATCGGCACCGAGCGCGGTGACGTCGACCGGCAGGTGGCCGCCGCTCTGGCTGCAGTCGTAACACACCAGCACCCGGCCGGGTATGCGGTCGCGGATATCGGCCAGCGTGGTCAGGCCGCCGAATACATGGTGCAGATGGGTGACGGTCAGCAGTCTGGTGCGGGGACCGAGTTTATCGGCGATATCGGCGCTGTCGGCATGCCCCGACGGTGTCGTCCGGTACGGAACGAGTTCGATCCGCCGGCCGAACCGGGCCAGCGTATCCCGCAACAGATACCAGGGCAGGACGTTCGTCGCGTGATCCGCCGGGCTGTACAGGATCTCGTCGCCGTCGCGGAGGGCGGTGAGGCCCCAGGATAGGGCGACCGCGTTGAGCGCGGCGGTGGCTCCCGCGGTGAAGACGATTTCCTCGGGATACGCGGCGCCGACGAAGCGCGCGGTCCGGGCCCGCACCGCGGCGATTCGCTGGGTGAGCGCTGTCGCCCACGGATAGGTGCCGCGGGCGGCATTGGCCGTGGCGGACTCGTGGTAGTTCCGGACGGCGTCGATCACCGCGCGCGGTTTCTGTGTCGTGGCCGCGCTGTCCAGGTAGAGCTCGCGGGCCTGGACGAGGGCGGGAAACGACTCGCGTACCTGCGGCGGGAACAGCTCGGCGGGCGCGGAGGCCTGTGATTCGGTGGCGGCCGGGCGGGCTGCGCGATCCGGCCGATACGGCGGGGAAGTCATCGCGATCGCTCCTTCCGCTCGTACGCCGGACTGCGATCAACGATACCCACGGCCCGGAGTTTCGCCCAGTATTATTGGCCCGCAAGAAGTTTGGAAAAACTGCTGATCGGGTGCGTGCGGATCGCCGGATATGTCGGTGGTGTGTACTACGTTGCCGGTATGCCCCTTACTCCGGAAGACCGTCAGGCGTTTCTGGCCGAACCGCATATCGGTGCGCTATCGGTATCCGCGGGCCCGGATCGGGGCCCGCTCACCGTTCCGATCTGGTATCAGTACATCCCCGGTGGCGAGTTGTGGGTGCTCACCGGCCCGGAATCGGCGAAGATGCGCCGGATCCGGGCGGCGGGACGATTCAGCCTGATGGTGGAGCGGGTGCAGCCCACGGTGCGCTACGTGAGCGTGGAAGGTCCGGTGACCGGCATCGGCCCGGTGTCGGATAGCCGGCATCGCGAGATGGTCGAGCGCTACCTTCCGGCCGAGCAGGTCGAGGGCTACCTCGCCTACGCCGCCGCCGAACTCGGTGAACACGTCATGGTTTCCATGCACCCGCAGCGCTGGCTGTCCGGAGATCTGGGCTGATCGGGTCAGTACCCGCCCTGCAGATATTCCACCAGCTGCTCGCGTTCGGTAGTGAGCTCCGACAGGGCACTTTTGACCACATCGCCGATGCTGACGATTCCGGCCAGCCGGCCGTTGTCGACGACGGGGAGGTGGCGCACGCGATGTTCGGTCATGATCCCGCGGAGCCCGTCGACGCGATCGTCGGGGGTGCAGGTCCGGACCGCGGTCGTCATGATCCGTGCGACAGGCGATTCCAGGAGCGTTGTGCCGTACCGGTGCAGGGCCCGGACGATATCGCGTTCGGAGACGATTCCGGCGATACGGTTACCGTCCGGCGAGACGACGGCGGCGCCGATGTTCTGTTCGGCCAGCAGCGCCAGAAGAGCGCGGATATCCGTTTCGGGCCGGACAGTCACAACGGCGCTGCCCTTGGTATTGAGGATTTCGGCGATTCGCATGGTCACCATCCACATGAGCGCGGGATTACAGAATCTCGCGGCCGGCCCCGGAATACCAGCACGAATCGGCATCGGCCGGCCGCCGGAATATCGGCTCGGACAACGCCGGCGCCGCGGGCCCTACTCGTCATCGAGCCCGGCGGAAAGGTAGGCGGCGGCCGCGAGCCATTGCCGGCATTGCGGGCCGTGGACATCATGGACGTGCAGGATGGCCCGGGCCTGCCGGTAGGTGAGTACCGGCGGTTCGGCGCTGCAATCGGCACCGACCTCGGGTGCTGCCATGTGATGCAGCGGCTCCGTGTGCTGCCCCAGAGGATGGGCGCCGGCCGCACCGGCGACGGCGTTCCGGGGGGGACTTCGGAATGGCTGGATCATTCGGTTGCCCCTCACGTGCGATATTGCGGGGGGACGACGGTCCAGCCGGTGAAAAGGACTGGAAATACTGCGTATCGCCCCTCTTGGTGGACCGAGTCTAGGCTGCCGTAGCTTGCAAATGCAAGTACATCTGTAAACAACAGACGAAAAACTATCTGTGGCGGTTGTGTGCCCGGCCGGCGCGACCGCCGCAGTGGCACTGTCCTTCTCGGCGGCCGGGCGCGTGGGCGCCCGCGGGGACCGGTCACGGTTTGCGTGCCACACCGCCGTATGCCGGGATCGGCTCGATGTCCCCGGGGTCCGAGGTTTCCGGGCGCCACCGGGCTACCGAGACGAAGCCGGGCTCCACCAGGTCCAACCCGTCGAACACGGCCCGGATCTCGGTGCGCGGCCGCGGTATATAGGGGGCGCCGCCGGTATCGGTGTAGCCGGCGCACAGGCGGACGTAGGCCTCGCTGTCGTCGGTTCCGTCCCACAGGATCAGGTAGCTGCCAGCGGGCGTCGCCTCGAGGACGGTACGCACGATCCGCAGCATGTCGGCGTAGGAACGGGCGTGGCCGAGGACGCCCATGAACATCACCGCGACCGGCTCGGTGAAGTTCAGAATGTGCCGCGCGTCGGCGACGATGAGCTCCGGGTGATGGTAATCGGCGTCGATATAGGTGGTGACGCCCTCGTCGGTGCCACTGGTCAGCAACATGCGAGCGTGCGCGAGGACGAGCGGGTCGTTGTCGACATAGACAACCTTGGACTCGGGCGCTACGCCCTGTGCGACCTCGTGTGTGTTCTGCATCGTGGGCAATCCGGTTCCGATATCGAGGAACTGGCGGATTCCCTTCTCCTGTGCCAGGTATCGGACGGCGCGGAGGAGGAATCGCCGGGACTGGGTCGCCATCGCGATGATCCCGGGGTAGGTGGCGATACCCGCGTCGCCGGCGATCCGGTCGACGTCGTAGTAGTCGGTGCCGCCCATCCAGTAGTTCCAGATGCGGGCGGGGTGGGGGATATCGGTCCGGGTGGTTCGAGGGTGATCATCGGGCACTGTGGGCTCCTCGGCGGTGCGGTGTCGGAAGCGTGCCGGAGGGTGTGCTGCGCCCGGCTCCCGAGGGGGTGGAACCGATCTTGTCTTGGGACGGTACAAGACTCGCCGACGGTCACCCGAGCCGACGCGCCAGCCGGTTACCACCCCGTGGCGTGACCGAAACCGCCCCGGCGATCCGGGTCGCGGGGCGCCCGATCCGGTCGATGGGGATCCGTGGACGCGCGTCGGCGAACTTCGTGCTATCGTCCTGATGTCGGTGCAGATGCAAGAACACCTGCGAGTGCATCTGTAAGGACCGGCGTATGCGACTGTGGTGATCAGCAACCATGAGCAAGGAGTAGGTCCTATGTCGGAAATGACCAATCAGGTGATCGGAGATTGGCGGAAGAGCACCTTCAGCAATCCGAGCGGGAACTGTGTCGAGTTCGCCGAAGCGGCCGGCAACCAGGTGGCCGTCCGTAACTCGCGTTTCCCGGACGGTGGTGTGCTCTTCTATACGCGCCCCGAGATCGAGGCCTTCCTGCAGGGCGCGAAAGCGGGAGAGTTCGACGATCTGGCCGTCTGAGAGGTAGCATGGGCCGTCGGCGTGGTGCGCTGCGGAATACACTGTGGCGCACCGTGGGTTAACCCGAAAGCGGAGACGACTCCATGATCGCAGAGCCCGAGAATCGTGGCGGCAGAAGTTCCGTCGAGGCGGAACGTGGCCCCACGGTTCTACGTATCGCACTCGGCGGGCAGTTACGGAAACTGCGTGAGAGCAAGAAGATCACCCGCGAGGCCGCGGGTGAGGCGATCCGCGGCTCCCACGCCAAGATCAGTCGGCTCGAGCTGGGCCGCACGAGCTTCAAAGAGCGGGATATCCGGGATCTCCTGACGCTGTACGGCGTCACCGATCCCGAGGAACGCGAAAGCTTTCTCGATCTCGCACGCAAGGCGAACGAGCCGGGATGGTGGCATCGCTACGGCGATCTGCTGCCGTCCTGGTTCGGCACATATCTGGGCCTGGAACAGGCCGCGAGCAAGATTCGCACCTACGAATCGCATCTGGTGCCGGGTCTGCTGCAGACCCCGGACTACGCGCGGGCTGTGGTAACCCTCGGCTACGAGGATGCCGATACGGACCGCCGGGTGGCGTTCCGGCAGCGCCGGCAGGAGATTCTGCACCGGGCGCATCCGCCCGTCGTCTGGGCGGTCATCGACGAGGCGGCCCTGCATCGCCCCGTCGGCGGGGCGGAGGTGCACCGTGCGCAGATGGAACATCTGCTCGATCTGACACAGCTTCCCAACGTGACCATTCAGGTGGTCCCGTTCTCCGCCGGTGAACATCCCGCGGCGGGAAGCTCTTTCACCATTCTGCGATTCGCCGAGGCGGAATTGCCCGATATCGTCTATCTGGAGCAGCTGACGAGTGCGCTGTATCTGGACCGGCGTGAAGACTTGGCACTGTATCTGTCGGTGATGGACCGATTGAGCGTGCAGGCCGCGACTCCGGAGAAATCGCGGGCGATTATCGCCGACTACACGAAAGGCCTGTCGTAGCAGGCATGTAGTGCGGGGGTGAATGTGGCGGGGCGTTTATTCCGTCCCGGCGCCGAGCCGCCGAGACGGTGAATGTCGCTGCCGTCAGGCCCTGATGAAGGTCGACGCCACCCGCCAGAACGTATCCGGCTGCAGTGCGCGGAAGTCCCAGTCGTCGGCGAGGGCGTGGACAGTGGCGACGATCTGGTCGATATCGAAATCGTCACGTGTCGCCGCGCCGGTGGATTCGATTGCGTCGATGACGAATTCGACGGCGGTCTCGCGCGTCGAACCGGTGCGCGGGCGGCTGCCGCGGACGCTGAATGTACTCATATCAATACCGTTCGCCGACTTGCCGATCGGGGCGGGATCCATTCGGGCCGAACTACTACCGAATCGGTTCGGATCCGTCGGGCTGTCCCGCAGTTGTGGCGGTAAACCACTGGCGAATGTTGTTGTCGGCTCACTCACGCGGCCTCCCCTAGTTTTCCCCTGTATAGCGGTGTGGGATGAGTCTAGGTCGGTAGTGCTTTCAAATGCAAGTACATCTGCACGATCGATTCTTTGTGTCCTAAGGGATTTCGGACGATCCGTCAGGTCGCCAGGGCGGTGACCGCCTCGGCGATCGGCGTGCTGCCCGAGACGAGTTCCAAGGTCCGGCCGGCCGTATGTGACGCGTCGAGCAGTGCCGCGACAACGGTGGCCACATCGGCGCGGGGGATTTCGCCGCGGTCCAGTCGCGGTGGTGCGAGCGTCACGGAACCGGTGCCCGGCTCGTCGGTCAGGCGACCCGGGCGCAGGACGGTCCAGTCCAGGTCGCGGCTGCGCAGATCGTCCTCGGCCTGCGTTTTGGCGTCGATATAGGCCGCCCAGACTTCATCGGTACCCGGTGCCGGGGGCAATCCGGTACCCATGGCCGAGATCTGCAGGAAGCGGCGGGTTCCTACCCGTTCGGCGGCTTCGGCGAGCAGCACCGAGCCGTCACGGTCGACGGTGTACTTGCGGGCGGCGCCGCTGCCCGGCCCGGCTCCGGCCGCGAAAACCACGGCGTCCGAACCCTGGAGGGTCGCGGCGAGATCGGTGACAACCGCCTGTTCCAGGTCCAGGACCACGGGTTCGGCACCGGTGGCGTAGACCTCGGGCGCATGGGCCGGGTTGCGGATCAGGGCAATGGCGCTGTGCCCGCGGCCGGTGAGTTGTTCGGCGAGCAGCAGGGCGATCTTGCCGTGTCCGCCGGCGATGACGATGCGCATAGGGGGCTCCTCTCGTAGCTCAGCGTTCGGGTCCGCCGGGATTGCAGGCGGCGTCGACGGTTGCGTCGTACCCCACCGGCGGCCGCCAGGGTTCCAGATTCCAGGTCGGTTTATCGGGTGCGATGAGCCGCGCCCACTCCCAGTGGCAGCGGAACTGGTCCCACATTCCGGGTGCGTCGGCCGCCGGATCGCGGGAGCGGATCTCCTGCCATGCGCGCAGATCGGATCCAGGGAATGTCGTATCGCGCCCGGCGCGGGTGGGATGAACCATGAGGCGTGGGCCGTCGACGTTGGTGGTCCATTCCAGCTGATCGATCAAGGGTATTCCGGCATAGGGATCGATCACCGGGGTGGCCGAGAGTGTGGCTGTGACCGGGGAGGATGCGCTCGGGAGGGTCATCGTTGTCCGGGCCGCCGCCGAGGTGCCGGGGGCCGGCGGCTCCGTCGTCCCGCAACCGGCGACCATCATCGCGGACAGGAGAGCGAGCGCGCCGGCCGCACGGGACGCGGATTCGGTCGGCATACACGCTCCTGCGGTCGGGTCCGGCGACCTGGTGTGGCCCCGGTGCTCCCGAGCTTAGAGGGCGTGGCCTCGGTTGTGCGGCCGTCCCGGTGTGTGTGGCGGAGTCGGCCGGTTGTGCGCCTGCGGCGCGGCGAGGGCGGGTAGGCCGATCAGCGCCACAGAATGTGGCACGGCAGCCGGCGGAGTCCGGGCCTGATCTTGCTGTCCACGGTCACGGTGAGCCCGGCGTGGACTGCCGCGGAGGTGAACTCCCAGGCTTCGGTATTGGTTGCCGCATATTCCAGGACGAGGGAATTATCCGGAGCCGGTCCGTCGAAGTAGACCGTCACCCGGCGTGTGAGGTTGTCGCGAGTGCTGTTGTCGCGGTCGGCCGTGGCCGATGTCGTGGCGTCCACTGTCGCGCCTCCTTCCGGATAGCGTCACCGTTGACGCCGATGTGTGTAACTCTAAGTCCGCACCATGGGTGAGAACATGTTCCGGAATCGGGTTTGGGCGATTCACAGCGGGCGGTCGATCGCCTCGGGCTGGGTCACGAACGCGGCGACGGCAGGGCGGGGGCCGGAAATCGATACTTGTGTGGTACCGGCCCGTTGCCGGATCTCCGTCGCGGTGGGACCGCTGATGTGTGCCGCGGTGGGACCGCTGATGTGTGCCGCGGTGGGACCGCTGATGTGTGCCGCGGTGGGACCGCTGATGTGTGCCGATACGCGAATTTCGTTCACGGCGGGAGTGATTCGTTTGGTCTCGCGTACCGCTCCCATGCGAAACTCGAATAATGGGTGCTTCTGGGATGCGATCGGCGTTGGAAACGGCTGCCTCGACCGGATCGGGGCCCTCGGCACGTGCCGGGGTAGAGGGAGGCCCGACTGTGCTGCGGATGGTCCTCGGGGGGCGGTTGCGCCGGTTACGGGAAGCCAGCGGGCTCTCGCGGGAGCAGGCGGGGGACCATATCAGGGGGTCGGATTCCAAGATCAGCCGACTGGAACTCGGGCGTACCAGTATCCGCGAACGCGACCTGGTCGATCTGCTCGAGCTCTACGGGGTCAGCGATCCCGAAGAACTCGCGGCATTCCAGGAACTGGCCCGTCAGGCCAACACTTCGGGATGGTGGCATCGGGACAACGACTGGCTCCCGAAGTGGTTCGACATGTATCTGGGCCTCGAACAGGCCGCGCAGGTGATCCGCTGTTACGAGCCGCGCACGGTACCCGAACTGTTGCAGACGCCGGATTACGCGCGGGCGCTGCTCACGCTCGCACATCCGGCGGAAGCAGAGGATGCGATCGAACGCCGGGTCGCGCTGCGGATGCGCCGGCAGCACATTCTGGACCGGGCGCACCCCCCGCATCTCTGGCTGATCGTCGAGGAGGCGGCGCTGACCCGGCGGATCGGTGGTTCGCGGATCTGGTCGGCCCAGATCGATCAACTGCTGGCCGCGGCGCGGCAGCCGCATGTCACGGTGCAGGTGCTGGCCGATCATGTCGGCGGTCCGGCGCTCGCCGACGGGGCCTTCACCTATCTGCGGTTCGCGGAGGCGGACCTACCCGATATCGTCTACCTGCAGCAGCTCACCGGTGCTCTGTACCTGGACAAGCAGGCGGATCTCGACGCCTACCGGTCGGTGGCCAACCAATTGTCGGTGCATGCCGCGCCACCCGAACACACTCCCGGCCTGCTCGCGGCGCTGCGGCGCCGGCAGCCGCGGATCCTGGACCATCCGGTGCGCCGGGAGCCCGGGCGCGGTGGTCACTGACGTTCCGGCGTCGACCGTTCGCCGGAGCGTTACCTCCTTGTGATCGAACCCAATTCGCGGTCGGTCCCCTGATGAACTGTCCGGACTAGCGGTGGATGGGCCCCACACGCCGAACTCGAGGTTACTGTCCAGTAGTTATGGTGGGCAGTAAGGCAGCCGGCTCCGGGAGCGCAGACCTGGAGGCCGAACTCGTGGCACATTTCCGGTGCCCCGAACCGGGCTCGGAAACGGCCGATATGGTCACCACGGTCCGGCACTGCTTGGCGGCGGCCGCACAGGATCTCGGCCCGCGGCCCGCCGCGGCGCCGGCCGCGATCAGCGCCGCGGCCGCGCGGTGGGCACGCGAAGGGGTCGCACTGGAATCGGTGCTCACGGCCTGTCACGACAGTGCCCGTGGCGCGTTCGAATTCCTCGCCGCGCGAATGGCCGGCGCGGCCGCACGGGGTGAGACCCTGGCCGATGCCACCCGGCTGCTGGGGCGGGTGGTCGAGGTGGTGACGACCGCGGCGGCGACCGCGTATCTGGACGAGCACCGGATCGTCGCGCGCGAACATCAGACATCGGCGCAGACAATGGTCGCGGCGCTGCTGAGTGGTCATGGAGTCAGTGCGCTGGCCAGGAAATCCGGCCTTCGGGTCGCTCCGGCATATCAGGTGGTGGCGCTGGCGATCCCGCCGAACGCGGAGGAGTACGCCGGCGGCCCCGGTGTCGTCTCGGCGGCGCGCCGGAAACTGCGCCGGGTACAGGCGGCGCTGGGACCGCCGCTCGGCTCCCGTTCTCTCTCGCTCTTGCGCGCCGACGGTGGCACCGTGCTGATTCCCCTGGAATCCGCGCACGACAGCGGAGCCGGACCGGCGGCCGCCGGGGTGATGAGCGCGGAGGTTCTGCATCTGGTGGCCGAGGCCGCGGACGTCCAGCCGACCGCCGCCGTCGCCGCCGGGGCGACCGCGCAGGTACCGGAGCTGGCCGGCCGCACCCATGAGGCGCTGGACCGGCTGTGCGCCGGCGGCCGGCCTCCCGGCCTGTACCGGATCGGCGAGGACGCAGTGCTCGAGCCGGACGGTTTCGCGAGGGATTCGATGCGGTTGCGGCGACTGCCGCGGGTCGCGCCCGGGCTGCGGTCGCGGCCGGGCAAACCGGGGGCGGCATGACGGTGGGGACGAGTGGCAGCGTTTCGGCGAGGTGTGAGATGAGATCCCGGCTGACTGTTCTGGCCGCACTGGCAGTGATGGGCGTCGCTGCCACCGCTACCCCGGCGAGCGGGGCACCGCCCGGCGCCCCGGCCCCGCCGGCGACGACCGATACGCAGCAGGCCGGTCCACGGCTGCTGCGTGTGGAGGTCCTGGGAGACCAGCGGATCCGCTTGCACATCCGCTCGGTGGCCATGCGCCGGGAGATCGCGATCGATACCTTGATCGGTTCCGGTCCGGCGCCGCGGCCCACCCTGTACTTGCTGGACGGGGTGGACGGCGGCCCTACCTCGGGCTGGTTGACCGAGGGTGGTGCCGCGGAATTCTTCGCGGACAAACCGGTCGATGTCGTGCTCACCACGGGCGGGACGGCCAGTATGTACGCGGACTGGATCCGGGTGGATGCCGCACTAGGGCTCAACCGGTGGGAAACGTTTCTCACCGAGGAGTTACCGCCCATTGTCGAGAAGTATCTGGGGTCCACCGGGGTCCGCGCGATCGCCGGTGTCTCCATGGGCGCGCAGGCGGCGATGATGCTGACCCAGCGGCATCAGGGGTTCTACCGGGGCGTCGCCGGGATGAGCGGCTGCTATTCCACCGCCGACCAGCTCGGCCGGGCGGTCACCGTGATGACAGTGGCCTCACGGGGCGGTAACCCGGAGAATCTCTTCGGGCCACCGGCCTCGCCGGAATGGCTCGAGCACGACAGTCTGCTGGGCGCGGACCGGCTGCGCGGTACCGAAATCTATCTTTCCGTCGCCAACGGAACCCCGAGCGGTGCCGCGTTGATGTCGATCGGCGACAGCCCGGAGATTCTGGCCGTGTTGCTCGGTGGCGGTTCGCTGCTCGAACAGGGCGCACGGCTGTGTACGGAACGGCTCGCCGACCGGCTGACCGAATTGGATATTCCCGCGGTGGTCGATTATCTACCCGAAGGTATGCATTCCTGGCCCGATTTCGAGGTGCAATTACACCGCAGCTGGCCGACCCTGAGCAGGGCATTGGAAATTACGGGTCGGCCCTGAAAGGCAATACGCAACCGGTTCGGTTTCGCGGAAATCCTGTGCAGCGACTCGTATCCCGTTTCGTGGAATCTGGAACATCATGCCGGAAACTGGATTCCGCAGCGCCCGCCCGGTGATTCTTGCCGATGCTCCCTCGTTCCGGCATTGCCCGTCACGGACCGAAAACGGTGACGAATTCCGGGATCTGCCCGGGGGTGAGTGTCGACACCACCGGCACCCCCGCCTTGGCGAAACTGTCCGCCGCGCGGCCGATATGGTTCTCCGAGGTCACCACCACGACGTCGTGGGCGCCGAGGGCAAAGATGAGCGGCGCGCTGCGCTCGGCGTTCTGCAGGGTGTCCGCGGCCGCGGGCTCCTGGTGCACCCGGTGTGCCGGAAGGCCGTGGCGGATCAGCCAATCGGCCATGGCGGCGGACTCGGTGATGCCGTTGCGCGGGTTGCCGCCGGTGACGATGACCGGTGACTGCGGTGCGAGCAGCGCTTGGATATATCCGGCGCGGAGCCGATCCACCAGCTCAGGACGCATACTGCCGTCGGGAAGGAGGCCGTAGCCGAGGATGACGATCGCGGTGCCGGGTCCGTGGATCCGCGCCAGCGGGCCGGTCATGAATTCGGTGAGCCCGGCGGCCACCCGGTCCGGGGTGGGAGGCGCGGCGCCGGCCTGGCCGCACAGGCCCGCGGTGATCGCGGCGGCGGTGAGAGCGGTGGTGAGTCCCGTCCGTAGCGGCCGGGTTCGGCTGCTCCGGCGGGGACGTCTCCGTGGGCGGGTGCGGCCGGAATGTGAATCGGGCATCGGTGCTCCGAAGGGACGGGGCCGGATAGGCCGGGTGTCGAAGATCGGCAACTACATATTCCGCCAGAAATGCGTGATCGATTTGTGATCTGTTGATTTATTGGAGATTCCACGGATCCTGGCAGGGCGCGTTAGTGCATGCAACGGTGCGCTCCGGCGTGGCGAGTGAAATTTATGGGTCCGATTCACAATCCTGCTGTGAACGGCACCAAGACGATTTTCGTGGTTTGGTGATGTCTCCAGTTCCGAGCCGCGAATTCTTGGATATCCGACAGGGAACCGTAGGCTGTGAAGAGTGTCCCCGCCGCGAAATACCTTTTGTGGCAAAAGAATCGGACTGTGGAAAGGTCCTCGATGATTCGACCCACCTCCGGCCGGCTGCGGGCCGCGCGCGTATGTTCCCGCCACCGTGCCTCCGGAGCAGGGGGCACCCCTGCACCGGATCCGGCCGAGCGGAGACGTCGGCACGCCGCCGTGATCCGGTCGTAGACGGGTGCACATCGGGTGGTCGCAGTCCGACTCCACTGTGCCGCCCGGTGTGCGCACGGCCGCCGGTCCGGCCGCGGTGTCCGGGGTTCGTCCTCGTGCTCTGCGCGGATCGGTCCGGCGGCAATGAGCCCACCGGTGGCGTCACCGCACAACCGCCACCGGTGGGCTCACGAGGACACCCATCGGAGCTGCCGGTCCCGAACCGCGTCCGGACCGGCAGCTCCGGAAGTCAGTCCCCGGTCAGGAAATCGGCGGCCCGGGCCCCGATGAACACGCTCGGCGCATGGGTGTGGCCACGCACCAGCACAGGCATGATCGAGGCGTCCGCCACCCGCAACCCCTGCACACCGCGGACGCGCAGCTTCGGGTCCACCACGCTCCGGTCGTCCGATCCCATCCGGCACGTGCCGGCGGGGTGGTAGAGCGTATGGGAGTACCCGTCGAGTGCCGATGCCCGGGTCTGCTCCGACAATCCGTCACCGGGTACGTCCGGCGGGTAGCACAGCGGGCCGAGAACATCCTTCATGGCTTCGGTGCCCGCGATCTCGGCGCAGTAGCGCAAGCCGGCCATGACCGCGGCCCGGTCGGCGCCGTCGGGATCGGAGAGATACTTCGGATCGATCACGGCCTTGGCGAGAGGGTCCTTCGATGCCAGGGTTATCGTGCCGCGACTGTGCGGGCGCAACAGCACCGTCGCCAGGATGACCCCGTGCGCGGTCGGGTCGATCAGGCCTTCGTTGTAGAACGGCGCGGGCGCGTAGACCAGTTCGAGGTCGGGGTACTCGAGTTCCGGGGCGCTGCGCACGAAACCGTAGGCTTCGCCGACATTCGAGGTGAGCATCCCGCGATGCCGCAGCAGGTAATTGGCCAGCTGGGCCGGCTTCTCGGCGGCGAACAGGGAATCGGCGGCCACCGAGTAGCCGAGCCCGGCAACGAGGTGGTCCTGCAGGTTGGCGCCCACCTCGGGAGCATGATGGCGTACCTCGATCCCGTGCCGTTCGAGTTCGGCGCGGTCGCCGATTCCGGAGAGCATGAGCAGCTGCGGGCTGTTGATCGCCCCACCGCACAGGATCACCTCGCCGGTGGCCTTCACCTGCTCGAGGCGCCCGGCCCGCGAGTACTCGACACCCACCGCGCGGTCCCCGTCGAACAGCACCCGGGTGGCGGTGGCCTCGGCGTGCACCGTGAGGTTGCGGCGTTTCATCGCGGGACGCAGGTAGGCGTCGGCCGTGCTCCAGCGCCGACCCCGGTACTGGGTGACCATGGTCTGCGTGAAGCCCTGCGGTTCCGGCAGATTGGCGGCTTCGACGGGGTAACCGAGCTCGGCGACGGCCCGCAGGTACGCGGCGGTGGACGGCCGCGGGCTGCGCTGATGGGAGATGTGCAGGGGCCCGCCGATGCCGTGATCGGCCCCGGCGGGGCTCTCGACATCCTCGATGGCGCGGAACTGTTCGACTGCCTTGTCGAACCCCCAGTCGGGTCCGGCCACCGCGGCCCATTCCTCGTAGTCGGCGCGGAAGCCGCGCACCCACATCTGAGCGTTGAGCGAGGACGATCCGCCGAATGTCTTGCCCCGCGGCCAGTAGATCTGCCGGTTGTCCAGTGCGGGTTGCGGTTCGGTGAGATAGTCCCAGTCGTACGGGCTGCGGAAGAGTTTCGAGAAGCCGGCCGGGATCCGGATGAACTTGTCCTTGTCGGCCGGGCCGGCCTCGAGCAGGATCACCGAACGTCCGGGATCCGCGCTGAGCCGGCTCGCGAGCAATGCGCCCGCCGACCCCGAACCCACGATCACATAGTCCGCACTGACTTCTGTCACCTTCGCACCTTTCGATATCGCGTACGGCAAACATACGAGAGTCGGTGCGGGGATGGGGTGGGTTCGTACCGGTGTCCCGGACACCGGCGGTGGATGATGTGACGGCTGCTCGGAGATGGGTTCCCGACCGCCCGCCGTGCTCGCCGGGCACCTTCCCGACCTGCGGTAATGGCGATAGGTCAGGCCGGTGAGCCCTGGGCGAGGTATAACCGGCTCCATGAGTTACCCGGTGGACCTCGGGGTGCTGCAGGCCGGTGCGATCGTCGCGATCGTTCTCGGTGTGGCCCTGCTGATCTCGGCGCTGATCGCGCTGCGCAGGAAAGGGCCCGGGGCGTCGATCGCGCGGGGCGGGGGTGGTCTGGTGCTGCTGCTCGCCGCGACGCTGGTGCTGTGGACGGCCACTCTCCTGCAAACATATCTGGGTTTGACGGGGGAGATCCGCGCCGCCCATGTGGTGGTTTCCCCGGTCCCCGACGCGGAGCATCAGCTCGAGGTCGAATTGACCCTGTACGACGCCGAAGGCGGTACCACCGAGCGCAGTACCCATCGGGTCGAGGGCGACCTGTGGGTGCTGCAGGCGCAGATCGTCGAACTGGAACCTTGGGTGAACGCACTCGGCTTCCATTCGGGCTACAAGGTATCTCGCCTGTACGGGCAACGGCTCGACGGTGTCGCCACCGGGCAGAATCACATCTTCCTCAACGGCGGCGATCGTGATTTCTTCCGTGAGATGACCGAGGACCGCTGGTTCACCTCGCCGTTCGTCCGCTCCGCCTACGGCAACGCCGTGATCGCGATGCCGGGGGAGTACGACGTCTACATCTCCCGGGACGCGATCAAGACGCGTCCGGTGCCGTAACCGGCCACGGGACGGGGGCCGTGCCGATCGCTGAGCGGCACAGTACGTTCAGCTCGTCGACCACGGTGTCCAGCGCGGCGGGAGTGCGTTCGGTGCGCGCGAGGACGAGGGCGCCTTCCAAGGCGCTGACCACCAGCACGGCGACCGAGCGGGCACGTTCCGGCGCGGCCCCGTCGCGGACGAGCTTGCCGACGATCAGGTCGCGCCAGGTGTCGAAGGCCGCCCCCGCGGCGGTGACGGCATCCGGCTCGTTACCGAGTGCCGCGGCGGCGATGGGGCAGCCGACCGCGTAGTCGCCCCGGTCGAGCCCGCGGGCGAGGGTATCGGCGAGCGCCCGTAACGCCGCCGCGGTGTCGGGGATGCCCAGTGCTTCGGTGAGTTGACCGGTGACCCGGTCTCCGGCCACCCGGGTGGCCTCGGTGACCAGCTGTGCCCGGCCGCCGGGGAAGTGGTGGTAGACCGAGCCGCGGGGTGCACCGCTGGCGTTCAGCACATCGGCGAACGAGACCGCCGCGACGCCCCGGCGGCGGATGAGCGAGATCGCGCTGCGGATCATCGCCGCCCGTGGTCCGTCCGGATCCTTACGTCGTGGCATCGCACTGCTCCCGGTTGCCTCTCATTTCTATGTATGTTGTCATACTTATATTCGTCCCACCACCCGAACATCGGCACAATTCGCAGGAGGACCCGTGACCGGGATCGACGCGCCACCCCATCCGTTCGATACCGCCATCGCGACCGAATACATCGATACGCACCGTCTCACCGGCCGGACCTGCCCCGATTACGCGAATATGGTCGGGCCGTTCGGCGGTGTCACCGCGGCGGCGCTGCTGCGGGCGGTCGAAGAACATCCCGAGAGGCTGGGCGACCCGCTGTCGCTCACCGTCAACTACGCGGGCCCGATCGCGGACGGTCCGTTCGAGATCACTGCCCGTCCGGTCCGCACCAACCGCACGAATCAGCACTGGCAGCTCGAACTCGCCCAGGACGGCGCGATCACCACCACCGCGACCGCGGTGTTCGGGATCCGCCGCGACACCTGGGCGGATCTGGAACTCACCAGGCCGGCGGTGCCGGGTCCCGAACAGGCGGTACCGCAGGAATTCCCGGAATTCATCGCCTGGGGCCGCAACTACGATCTGCGTTTCGTCACCGGCGCCGTCCCCGAGGTCGCGCCGGCCGAACCGCAGCCCGGAAATCCGGATTCGGTGAGCACACTGTGGCTGCGCGACCAGCCGGCCCGGCCCCTGGATTTCGCCTCGCTCACCGCGATGTCGGACGCGTTCTACCCACGGGTCTTCCTGCGTCGTGGTCAGTACGTCCCCGCCGGAACCATTTCGCTCACCGTGTACTACCACGCCACGGCCGCTGAACTGGCCGCCCAGGGCACGGAGTACCTACTGGGCAGCGCCCGCGCGAACCGTTTCACACATGGTCATTTCGACCAGAACGCTCAGCTTTGGGGTCACGACGGCAGTCTGCTGGCGACGAGCCACCAGCTCGTCTACTTCAAGAGCTGACGTCCATCGCCGGCCGTGGCCGCAGGTTCAGCCGGCGGCCGGGTCGGTGACAGCGATGATCGGCAGCCGCAACGCGGCCGGTGCCGACTCGGGAACCACCGGCGATTTCGGGGATACGGGCGCGATCCGGCGATACGGTGCATCCTGCGGGGGCCGGGTATCGTCCTCGCCCTTGTTCGGCCAGTACGCCGCTGCCCGTTCTGCCTGAGCGGTGATGGTCAGCGAGGGGTTCACGCCCAGATTCGCCGATACTGCCGCACCGTCGACCACACTCAGCGTCGGATAGCCGAAAACCCGGTGATAGGCGTCGATCACCCCGGTGTCGCGGTCGGCGCCGATGGCCGCGCCGCCGAGGAAATGCGCGGTGAGCGGGATATTGAACACCTCGCCCCAGGTACCGCCCGCGGTTCCGCCGATCTGTTCGGCGACCCGGCGGGTCGCCTCGTTACCCGCCGGGATCCAGGTCGGATTCGGTTCCCCGTGCCCCTGCCGGCTGGTCAGCTTCCGGCCGAACAGGCCGCGCGTGGTGTAGGTGGTGATGGAGTTGTCCAGATGCTGCATCACCAGCGAGATGATGGTGCGCTCACTCCAGTTGCGGACACTCAGGAAACTGAGCAGCAGCAGCGGATGGCGCAGGGCGGTGCCGAGGAACCGCAGCCAGCGCGGAATCCGGCCACCGCCGTCGACCATGAGCGTCTGCAGCAGCCCCATCGCGTTCGAACCCTTCCCGTAGCGGACGGGTTCGATATGGGTATCGGGGGTCGGGTGGATCGACGAGGTGATCGCGACGCCGCGGGTGAAATCCTGTCCCGGGGCGAGTTTCTTGGTGGCGGCGCCCACGATCGACTCGGAATTGGTGCGGGTGAGCAATCCGAGCCGGTCGGACAGCTTCGGCAGCACTCGGCGATCTCGCATCGCATGCAGTAGCCGCTGGGTCCCCAGGGTTCCGGCGGCGACCACGACCTGCCGTGCGGTGTAGGTTGTCCGTTGTTTCCGGATCCACGCACCGGTTCGTTCCGCCGAGACGACCCAGCTCCCGTCGTCCTGCGGCTGCAGTTCGGTCACCGTGGTCATCGGCACGACCCGCGCCCCGGCCTGTTCGGCGAGATACAAGTAATTCTTGACCAGTGTGTTCTTGGCGCCGAACTTGCAGCCGACCATGCAGTCGCCGCATTCGACGCAGCCCGTGCGGGCGGGTCCCACACCACCGAAATATGGGTCGTCCACGGTTTCTCCGGGTTCGCCGAAGAAGACGCCGACCGGTGTCTGCACGAAGGTGTCGCCGACGCCCATATCCTCGGCAACCTGACGGAACA
Organism: Nocardia sp. NPDC051750; assembly: GCF_044453135.1. Taxonomy (NCBI): domain Bacteria; kingdom Bacillati; phylum Actinomycetota; class Actinomycetes; order Mycobacteriales; family Nocardiaceae; genus Nocardia; species Nocardia sp. NPDC051750. The sequence continues at coordinate 102,177 of NZ_JBITCK010000006.1, forward strand.
CCTCGTCGGCCGGTGTGATGTGCGGGTTCTGCACCACCCCGAGCATCCGTTTCGCCTGCTCGTAGTAGGGCGTGAGCTCGGCTCGCCAGTCGGTGATATCGCGCCACTGCGGGTCCTGGAAGAAGGGCTCCGGGGGAACGTAGAGGGTGTTCGCGTAGTTCAGTGATCCGCCGCCGACGCCCGCGCCACCGAGGATGAGCACATTGCGCAGTGGGTGGATGCGCTGGATTCCGTAGCAGCCCAGTTTCGGTGCCCACAGGAACTTGCGCAGATCCCAGCTGGTCTTGGGGAGTTCGTCGTCGGTGTAACGGCGTCCCGCCTCCAGGACACCGACGGTGTAGCCCTTCTCCACGAGTCGCAGGGCGGTGACGCTGCCACCGAACCCGGAGCCGACGACGAGTACATCGAAATCGGTGGCCGCCTCGGACATGGGGCTACTCCTTGGTTCGGAAGGTCATCAGTGACTGGCGGTAACATTAACACAGGGATATGGAAGCGGCGATCACTCTTGTTGACACTGCTCTCGTCAATGGCCAGGCTGGGCCGGTGACGACCCCTCGTGCCCGCGCTCGCGCTCAGACCATGACCGATATCGTGCGTATCGCGCGCGAACATCTTGCCACCGGCGGCGCCTCCGCTCTGTCGCTGCGCGCCGTGGCGCGTGATCTGGGAGTGGTCTCTTCCGCGGTGTACCGCTACGTGCGCAGCCGGGACGAACTACTGACCCTGCTCGTGGTGGACGGCTACGACGCCCTCGGCGACGCGGTCGACACCGCCCTGGCCGAGGCCGGTGACGACCCGATCGAGCGGCTGCGGATCACCGCCCGCGCCGTGCGCACCTGGGCGCTGGCCGAACCCGCCTGGTACGGACTGCTGTTCGGCACCCCGGTACCCGGCTACGCCGCCCCGGCCGACCGTACCGAGATCCCGGGTACGCGGGTGATCATCACCCTGGTCCGTATCGTCGCCGAAGCACACCGGCGGCAGCTGCTGACTCGTCCGGCCGTGGACCCTCCGGTGCCGACGGGCCTGGCCCGCGATTTCACCCGGATCCGCGACGACCTCGGCCTCGAGCTACCGGACTGGGCACTCGCCCGTGCGCTCACCGTGTGGTGCACCCTGTTCGGTGCCGTCAGTTTCGACGTCTTCGATATGTACGGCGCCGACACCTTCACCGACCGGGCGCAGGTGTTCGAAGCCCATATCTCGGCCCTGGAGTCGCTGCTCGGCTGCTGAGGGCGCCTACTTCTCGGCAAGCCCGGCCTCGGTGCCGGCCACCGGTGGCTCCGCGTCACTGCCCGGATCCCCACCCGACCGGGCGACGGCGACATCGATCTGCTCGCTGATGTACCGGATCACCACCGCCACCACGGCCACCACCGGAACCGCCAGGAACGCGCCGGTGATGCCGTACAGCGTGCCGCCGCCGGTGACGGCCAGCAGCACCACCACCGCATGCAGTTTCATGGTCCGGCTCTGCAGCACCGGCTGCAGCACATTTCCCTCGAGTTGCTGGACGGCGATGATGATCGCCAGCACGATCAGCGCCGTGGTGAACCCGTTCCCTACCAGCGCCACCAGCACCGCGAGCGCCCCGGCGACGAAAGCGCCCACCATGGGGATGAACCCACCGAGGAAGGTCAGCGCGGTCAGCACGCCCCACAGCGGCACCCCGAGTATCACCAGTCCGAGGCCGATGAAGAAGGCGTCGATAAAACTCACCACCGCCTGGGTGCGGATGAATCCGCCGAGGACATCCCACACCCGGACCAGCACTTCCTCGAAGTGACGTCCGCTGCTTCCGCCCACGAACTTGTGCAGCCACGGCAGGAATTTGGGGCCGTCCTTGATGAAGAAGAACGAGAGCACCAGCACCAGGAAAATGGTGATCAGCACCGAGGTCGCCGTGCTGACCCCGGTGAAGACCCCGGAAGCGATCTGCTCGGCGCTGGACTGCATCCGCGACACCACCGCGTCCACCGCGGAATCCAGCTGCTCGTCGCGGATGTTCAGCGGCGGCCCCTGCAGCCAATCCCGCACGGTATTGATACCGGTGGTGGCTTTGTCGGAGAGTTCGGGCACCTGATCCACCACCGAGGGCACGATCAACGCGATCCCGCCCGACAACACCCCGATGAAGCCGATCAGGGTCAGCGACGCCGCGGCAGCGGGCGGTAGGCCCGCTCTCATCAGCAGCCCGGTCGGCGGCCACAGCACGGTGGCGACGACGATGGCCAGCAGCACCGGCAGCAGCACCACCCACAGTCTCGCCGCCACGAACCCGAGCACCCACGCGCCCGCCGCTATGGCAACGATGCACAAGGCCCATTTCGCGAGCCACAGCACCCCGGATCCCATCACATCCCCCCGGTCCCGTGGGGCGGAGGTAGTTGGGCCGGAGATGTCGTCGCGGATCTCTTTCTCCCCGTTCACCCGGCCAGTCTCGCACGAGGGTTCGACCGGGGCAGTGCACCGGCTCGATGTAACGTTTCGTGGTGGCCGGATCAGTGCGGCACGGTCACCGGATCGGTGCAGCTGGACGTCCCGTCCACGATCGAACATGCCGCGGGTGCCCGGGTCGGCCGATAGTCACCCGGCACACCACCGTGGCGGGTGATCGCCGAGTAGGCGGCGACCGCGTCGGTGGGCCGGCGGGTGAGGTCCGGATCGCCGAGGACGTCGACTGTGTAGAGCCCGAATCGAGGCGTGTAGGAGCCCCATTCGTAGTTGTCGGTCAGGCTCCAATAGTTGTAGCCCATCACATTCATTCCGTCGGCGGCCGCGCGCTGCAGCCAGTAGACGGTGTCGCGGAGCAGGTCGGCGCGGGTATAGCCGTCGGCCCGGGGGCGCCCGTTCTCGGTCGGCATGCCGTTCTCCACGATGTACAGCGGTGTGCCGGGGAAACGCCGCGCGTAATGGTCGAGCGCGTAGTAGATCCCCTCGGACTGCAGGGACAGCGTCCACAGTTTGCCGGGGTCCGGGAACTGAGTGAGCACACTGTGCGGGGAGAACCCGTAGTAATAGTCGATCCCGATGTAATCGAGGTTCGCACCGACACGGTCGATGAAACCACCGTTGACGGCGTCCTCGGCGGCCGGGATATAGGCGACGTTGCTGCTGACCATCGCGCCGGGCCGAATGCGGTGGATATGGTCGTAGACGGCATTGTGGGCGAGGGCCATCCGCTCCTGCATCACCGGGATATCGGCGATTCCGATACCGCCGTGGCGCACCTCGTTCATCAGGTAGGCCGCGGGCTCGTTGAAGGTGATCCACAGGGGATCGAAAGCCGTATATCGCTCGACGACGGTCCGCGCATTCGCCAGCCAGTCGTCGACCATTCCGGCGCGCCGCCAGCCGCCCCGGTCGACCTGCCACCCCGGGTACACCCAGTGATCGAGGGTCAGCATCGGCCGCATGCCCGCGGCGCGGATCGTGGCGATCACGTCGTCGTAGAACCGGAATCCGTTCTCGTCCCAGACACCCGGCTGCGGCTGGACCCGCGCCCATTCGATTCCGATCCGGTACACCCGCACACCCAGGCCGGCGGCGAGCGCGATATCGGATCGGTAGCGCGAGTAGAAGTCGACGGAGTCGAGGTAGGGATCCTCGGTTTTCCCCGCGGCGATGTAACGGGTCCAGTTGCTGTCCGGCGCCCGGCCCTCGGACTGGAACCCGGAGGACGCCACACCCCACAGGAATTCGCGTCCCAGCGGTGCGACTTCCAGCGGGGGAGCGGGGCGGCCGGCGGCCGTGGCCGTTCCGAGCGCGAGAGCGCCGGCGGTGAGCGCGCCGGTGGTCAGAAATCGGCGACGGTTCAGCGGACCCATCGACTCGGCCTCCTTTTCGGCATTGCCACGACCGGCCCGAGGCGGCGCCGGTCCCGGCGCACCAGCCTAGCGGGCGTAGCCCGTTCACAGAGGGGGGATTCGGAGCGACAGCCCAGGCCTGCCGTCACAGAACCCGCTCGGGTGCAACGATTCCCGCAATAATCCGTCGTGCGGACCCGTCGGCATCGAGAGCTGAAGGACTCCAAAAGTCGCCATCCGTAGAGCAAACGGTGATACGTTTATATGCGCATCAAAATATGTGTGGTGAAATCCGACTCCGACCACGAAAGCTCGACGCTCAACGCGTGGATCGATCGGTTCTCACGTTCGCGCAGGCCGGTCAGGATAAGGAGGAATCACCGGAACAGTTCGCAGAACACCTCTACGGAATATCCGCGAGCGGGGCAACGTCGGTCGGGTGAGGTGTCCCGTTGCTCGATCGGCTTACGGAACAGCTCAGGATGTCGTGGCGACTTGGAGCCGGCCCTCTCCGCTGGAGTTGACCAGCAAAGCCTCCCTATCCCGGCGCGCTATCCGCCTGCGTGTGGTGCGCGTGCGGCGGAGGATCCTTCTCGGAGGACCTCTCCGGTGAGATTCCGGTTGGCGTCAGATCCCAGGAACACGATCAGGTGGGCGACATCGTCAGGATCGGACAGTCGCCGGGTCGGGGTGCCCGCGGCCAGCTCGGCGATCACGGCCTCGGGAAACGCCGCTCTGGTTTCGGTGAGTGTGAACCCGGGGGCGACGACGTTGACGAGAATGCCGTCCCGGCCGCCTTCCCAGGCGAGACTGCGCGATAGACCGTACAGGCTCGATTTGGCCGTGCCGTACGGGCCGGGTCCGGGGATCCCTTCCTCGGCCACGCTGGAGGAGATCAGCACCATGCGCCCCCAGCCGTTCCTGCGCATGCCTGGCAGTACCGACCGGATTACCGCCACGGTGCCGATCAGGTTGGCGCCGATCATCCTGTGCCAGTGGTCGAGCGGCACATCCTCGAACCGAATGCTGGGGTCGGGCGGGGCGTCCCCACCCCAGTCGACCGCGTTGGCGACGAGAACGTCGATATCACCCCAGCGCTCGGTGACCGCTCCCACCGCCGCGGTTGCGGTGGCGGCATCGGCGAGCCGCAACGGCACGACCATCGCCTCCCCGCCGGCCGCCTCGACCGACGACGCCGCGGTTTCCGCGCCCGCGCGGTCGGTGTGGTAGGTGATCGCCACCCGGGCCTGCTCGGCCCCGAACGCGCGAGCCGTGGCAGCGCCGATGCCTTTGGAGGCTCCGGTCACCAGTACCACGCGGCCCTTCATTCCTGTATCCATGTTTCTCCGATTTCCGGTGTTTCCCGGGGCTCGTGAGCGCCCGCTCGAAAGTTGTTGCAGGAGTTGGCTCAGCTCGACGGTTGCAGTGGTCGTCCGATCGAGGTGGCGAGCGCGGCGGCGGCTTCCAACGCGGCGGCTCGCGACCTCTGGTGAGAGTCCTTGAATTCGGCGAGGAACGGGACGTGGAGTGCGTTGGTCAGTTCCGTATGGATGAAGTGCAGATCCGTGAGCCCGAGTGTCTCGAAGTAGGCCCGTAGGTAGGGCTCTTGGTAGTCGTGGGCTGCGCGTGGTGTTTCCGGCGCGTACGAGCCGCCCCGGGCGGTAACCACGACCGCGGACCGCCCGGTCAGCGGCAGCCAGGGGAAGGAAATCTGGTCGATCCACGCCTTGAGCGTCGAGGGAAGTGAGAAGTTGTACATCGGGCTCGCGATCAGCAGCACGTCCGCTGCCAGCAGTTCCTCGATCAGCGGCCGGCTCACCGCCCAGCTTCTCTCCTGTGCCGGGGTTCGCACCGCACTGGACATATCGGCCAGCTTCCGGATCTCTGTTGCGGATGCCTGGATCGCGATCTCGGTGCGCGCCTCGTCGACCGGCGGCACGGGATCGGCAGCCAGATCCCGGTAGGTGTAGTCGTCGTCGGGGTGCCCGGTGCGCCATTCGGCGGCGAACACTCCGGCGACTTCGCGGGAGAAGGACGCCCTCCTGACGCTTGAGTCGATGTGCAGCAGATGTGCCACGGTATCTCCGATCTTCAGATTATATAGCCGACCATATAATAGCCGACTGTATAATAGTCGGCTATGGAACTGCCTCGACCAGGATCAGGCCGCGACATCGCTCGCGGCGTAGGTCCGATCGGCTACGCCCTCGCACTCGCCGCGCGTGCACACCGGGCCGATCTGACGCGGCGGCTTGCCCAGTTAGGGTTGCATCCCGGCCAAGAGCTCATCGTGGTCGACCTCCATGAGCACCCCGGGTCGACGCAGGCCGAGCTGGTAGATCGCATGGGAATCGAGCAGCCCACGATCGCCAAGACCATCAGCCGAATGGAGCGCTCCGGCTTCGTGGAGCGGACCCACGACGATTCCGACCGGCGAGTCATTCGACTGCGTCTGTCCGCGCAAGGAGAACAGGCAGTCGAGCCGGTGCGAGCCGCGTGGCGCGACGCCGAAACCGTGATCACCGGTCGGCTCAGCGCGGCCGAACGCCGCCAACTCATCAATCTGCTGCAGGGGATCGGTGACCCGTGATTCCGGGAAGGCGTAGTCAGACCAGGGTGCCGCGCCCCCTCCGTTGTTCTCTGCGCCGTTACTACCGGGACCCCGACCTGGGGGAGTGGTGGCGTCTATGGTCGGGCCCAGCCGTGTCACCGAGGTCGTTCTAGGCGCTGAGCGGGCTCGGGAATCCGCGCTGCCGCCGGTTCACTCAATGCCGCTTTGCCCGTGGTTCAAGCCCAAGAACCGGCCGGTGCGGGCGAAAGTGTGGTCCACGGTCTGCTGGTCGGTATCGACCGGAGTGGTGAGCGCGGGCATCATCCTGGTCAGCACCGGCTCCCACCGCGTGGCATGCTGCGGAAAGCATCGCGCCAGCAGGTCGGTCATGATCGCCGGGGCGGTGGAGGCGCCGGGGGAGGCTCCGAGCAGTCCGGCGATGGTGCCTTCGGCTCCGACGACCAGTTCGGTGCCGAAGGTCAGGATGCCGATCTTGTGTGGATCCGGTGTGATCAGCTGGGCTCGTTGGCCGGCTCGGATCGGATACCAGTCGGCGGGGTCGGCGTCGGGGTAGAAGCGTTGGAGTTGTGCGAATTTGCGGCGGCGGGTGCAGAGGAGTTGTCCGACGAGATAGCGGACGAGGGGCAGGTTCCGAAGGCCGGCGGCGAGGAGTACGGCAAGGTTGGACCAGCGGATCGTGGTGAACACATCGGTCCGCCGCCCGTGGGTGAGCAGTCTGGTACCGAAGGTGGCGTAGGGCCCGAACAGGAGCGATCCGCGGCCGTCGACGACGCGCCGGTCCAGATGCGGCACCGACATGGGCGGGGCGCCGAGCGCGGCTTGGCCGTACACCTTCGCGTCGTGGCGGGCGACTACATCGGGATTGTCGGTGCGCAGGAACTCGGCGCCGAACGGGAACACCGCATAGCCGCGGACTTCGGGAATGCGGGCCTTCTGCAGGAGCCGGAGGGCGCCGCCGCCCGCCCCGACGAAAACGAACCGGGCCCGGATCGCATGGCGCCGTCCGGTATCGCGGTCGTGCACGTCGAGGGTCCAGAGCCCATCGCGGCCGCGCCGCAGCCCGGTGACCTCATGCCGAACCAGGACCTGGGCACCGGCAGCGGTCATGATCGCGGTGAGTGCCCGGGTCAAGGCGCCGAAATCGATATCGGTGCCGGCGCGGTACCGGGTGGCGGCCATCGGTCCGGTGTGGGCGCGGCCGGACATGATCAGTGGCGCCCATTCCGCGAGAGTGCCCGGGTCTTCGGTGTACTCCAGCGCGGAGAACAGCGGCAGCGTCCGCAGTGTCGCGTAGCGCCGGCGCAGGTAGGTGACGTCACGCTCGCCGAATACGACGTCGATATGCGGTGCGGAACGGATGAACGAGGCGGGGTCGGTGAGGTCGCCGTTCTCTACCAGTGCCGCCCAGAACTGCCGCGAGAGGTGGAACGAACGCCCGATCTGCGCGGCCTTCTCCGGATCGGACGGGTCGGGCATATAGTTCAGCTCGCAGAACCCGGCATGACCGGTGCCCGCGTTGTTCCACGGGCTCGAACTCTCACCTGCTACCTTGCCGAGCCGTTCGAACACGGTCACCGACCAGTCCGGCTGCAGTTGGGCCAATAACGCGCCCAGTGTCGCGGACATGATGCCGCCCCCGATGAGCGCAACGTCGAGAATTTCCGGTGCACCCGGTTTCGGGTCGCCGGCGGCTGAGGGCTTCATCCGATGCCTCCTGTGTCGGTGTTGATGGCATCGTGGCCGCCCGGCAACTCATGCGTCTACAAGCAATAACGGGAGAATATGATCCATATATGGATGAATTTCCGTCTGCCCAGGTCGAGGCCCTCGCACCGCTACTGGCGGCGTTCGAGGCGGCGGCTGGTGAGGGACACATCACGCGCGCCGCTCATCGGCTGGGCGTCCCGCAATCCTCATTGAGCAGGCGGTTGAAAACCGTCGAACAGGCGATCGGCGTTCCGCTGTTCCAGCCGGTCGGCCGCGGTATCGCACTCACGGCCGCGGGACGCGAATTGTTCGACCGTACGCGGGGGATGGTCCGCGCCCTCGATGACGCCGTCGCGGTGGTGCGCGGTCAGGCCGATCCGGACAGTGGGCTCGTTCGTTTCGGATTCCCGCTCACTCTCGGGCCGGTCAGCATCCCTTCGTTGCTGGCCGAGTTCCACCGGACTGCACCACGGATACGGCTGCATCTGGTCCAGGCTCATGGGGAAGCCCTCGCCGAGATGATCCGAGACGGGCGACTCGATCTCGCTGTCGTGATTCCCGCACCCACCGACCTCCCGGCAATCACGCTGGGACACCAGCGCATCCATCTGTATGTCGCCCACCACCATCGGCTGGCCGGACGGGACACGGTCGGCCTCGCCGAGCTCGCCGACGAGACGTTCATCGCGAACCCGGCCACCTACCACTTGCGCCGACTGCTGGATTCCTGCTGCGCCGCCGCAGGGTTCGCTCCGAATGTCGCGTTCGAGATCACCGAGTTCGAAACCTTGCGCGCGCTCGTCGCGCGCAACCTGGGCATCGCCCTGCTACCCGAAGCCGAAACGCCGCATGCGGATCTGCACCGGATCCTCCTGACCGATCCGCCGGAACGCAGCATCGGCCTGGTCTCCGGGAACCACCGCCCGACGCACGCTGTCGCACGCCTGCGCGATGTGCTGGCGCAGCATCTGGACCGAGCCCTGAGGACTTCGACCCCCGCGTGACGCCGGGGTAGGGGAGTGTGCGGTCCGGAGGCCCCCAGCGTTGCCCGGGCAAGTCCGCGTGGCCGTCGCCGGGGACCGGGGTTCACTGCGACCGGCAGTCGGTGTTTCGTTCCTGCTCGGGATATGGTTACCAAAATAAGATAGATACGGCGATATGCGCATCTAACAATATAGGTCTGCTCCAACTATCGCCCCACCTACAGAGACAACCTCCTGACCAAAACAAGCAACGGACTGGGGGAGGATCTTTCAGCCGTCGTTTGTGCTGCTCGCCGCGGTCATGTCGGCGAGCCGGTCGACGATGTTCGGGTATCGCATCGTATGAGCGCCGCCGTTGAGATCGATCGCGGCGCCGGTCATCCAGCCGGCCGCATCGGACGTCAGGAAGCCGATGGTCTGCGCGATGTCCTCGGGTGTGCCCGGGCGGCCCAGCGGTGTGTTTTCGACGTATTCGTCGACGAGTCCCGGCACCAAGGTCGCGCCGTAGGTGAGCGGCGTGTGGACGAACCCCGGGTTGACCGCGTTGACGCGGATCCTGCGCGGCGCCAGTTCCATGGCCGCGACCTCGGCGAGCATGAGCACTCCGGCCTTGGCGGAACAGTATGCACTCATCGCCACGCCCGGCTGTCGCCCGTTCAGCGAGGCCACGAGTACCACCGAGCCGCCCTCACGCACGCTTCGTGCGGCTTCTTTGACCGAGAGGAAGGCCCCGGTGAGGCAGACATCCACGGTGGCTTGCCAATCGGCGAGAGAGAGGTCGGCGATGGTTCCGGGGCGGGATATCCCGGCACAGTCGACGACGGCGCCGACCGGGCCGTGGTCGGCGGTGACGGTGTCGAAGAGTGTGCGCATACCGGTCTCATCGGTGACCTGTACCTGATGGCCGGCAGTGGATCCGCCGAGTTCGCCGGCCCGGGCGGTCGCGGCGGCACCGTCGAGGTCGGCGATGATCACCGTATCCCCGCGGGCGGCCATGAGCGCAGCGGTGGCCCAGCCGATTCCGGAGGCGCCGCCGATGATGACCGCGACCTGTCCTTGTGTGCTCATAGCCATGCCTCCGTAACTGTTCTCGGCCGCGTGTCCCGGCCGACTCGGTTCGGACACGAATCTATACGGCTGTCCAGCACCTTCTCCGGACTTCGGCCGATACCCGCACCGCCCGAAGAATGAAGTCCTCCCGAACGTCCGGGCCGAGATCGATCGGGCCGCGTGTCGCCGTGGCCGGCCGGTCGGGCGAACAGTCCGTAGGCGGGGAGGAACGCATTGAGACATCCCTCCCATTGCGCCAAGCGGCATTGCATGCCCTGCGCCAGGGGAGTTTTCCCGCGGCCGGCGTTGTGACCTGGGGTGGGCCGTCTTCGCCGGCAGAACGACTGCGTGATTTCTCCGATGCAGGTGGTCCGTTCGACTGTCCGTTGTGCGAAGCGGCGTTTTATGCCCTCTGCGGGAGGCCAATAGCGTCCGATTCATGGAGTGGAATTATCGGTCGGCCGAAGAGCTCGTGGCCGCTTTGCGTGTCGGTGCGGTGACCTCGGTGGAATTGACCGACGCGGCGATCGCCCGGATCGAGCGCGACGACAAGGTGATCAACGCGATCTGTGTGCCGGACTTCGACCGTGCGCGGGCCGCCGCGCGCGATGCCGACGAGGCGCGCGCCCGCGGCGTGGACCGGCCGCTGCTCGGTATCCCGGTGACGGTCAAGGAGTCCTACAATATGGCCGGTCTGCCGACGACCTGGGGCATGCCGGAGTACCGGGACCATGTGCCGGCCGAGGACGCGGTGCAGGTGTCGCGGTTGAAGGCGGCCGGCGCGGTGCTGCTCGGTAAGACCAATGTGCCGTTGACGCTGCGCGATATCCAGAGCTTCAACGAGATTTACGGCACCACCAATAATCCGTGGGATCACGGCCGCACGTCGGGTGGGTCGTCCGGGGGTTCGGCGGCGGCCTTGGCGGCCGGATTCGGTGCGCTGTCCATCGGTTCCGACCTCGCCGGTTCGCTGCGGACTCCGGCGCATTTCTGCGGTGTCTACGCGCATAAGCCGACACTCGGGCTGGCGCCGACCCGCGGCATGGTCGCACCGCCCGCACCGGCCTTGCCGATCGACCTCGACCTCGCCGTCGTCGGCCCGATGGCGCGCACCGCCCGCGATCTCACGCTGCTGCTCGACGTGATGGCCGGACCGGACCCGCTGACCCACGGCGTCGCCTACGACGTCGCAGTGCCGCCCGCGCGCCACGAGCGGCTGGCGGACTTCCGGGTCCTGATCATCGAGGACCATCCGCTCATTCCGACCGGATCGGCGGTGCGGGCGGGCGTGAACCGGGTCGCCGAGGCGCTCGCCGACGAGGGCGCCCGCGTCGAACGGCACAGTCCGCTGCTACCCGATCCGGCCGAAGCGGCGTCGCTCTACATGCTGTTGATGCTGTCGAACGCCGCCGCGGGTCTTCCCGTCGACGTGTACGAGCAGCTGCAGACCCACGCCGCCGCACTGAGCGCGGATGACCGGAGTCTCGATGCGGCGCGGCTGCGCGGCATGGTGCTCAGCCACCGCGGCTGGGTCGAGGCGAACAATGGTCGTGAACTGCACCGCCGCGGCTGGCGGCAGCTGTTCGCCGAGTTCGATGTCGTGGTGTGCCCTATCACGCCCACTCCCGCCTTCCCGCACGACCACAACGGAGGTCTGGAGGACCGGCACATCGATATCGACGGCGTCGACTACCCGTACTTCGATCAGCTCGTCTGAGCCGGGGTGGCCTCCATGCCCGGTCTGCCCGCCACCGCGATCCCCGCGGGCCGCTCGCCCGCGGGGCTGCCGGTGGGAGTGCAGCTCATCGGTCCGATGTTCGAGGACCGCACCCCGCTGCTGCTGGCCGAACTGCTGGAGCAGAAGATCGGCGGTTTTCAGGCGCCGACGTAAGGCTGCACTCTCAGGGGAGCATTTCTTCGATCAGGTCGGCTGCGCGCCGTGTTCCGCCTTCGGCGCGGGCGGCGTCGCGCAGCCGGGCCGACCGCTCGGCGACGGCGGGGTCGCCTGTCAGGTCGAGCAGTGCGGCGCGCAGTGTTTCGGGGGTCGCGTCGCCGGTGTCGATGCGCTGGGCGACGCCGAGTTCTACCAGCCGGTCCGCGTTGGCGAACTGTTCCGCGGCCTGGGGGACGGCGATCATGGGGACGCCGGTGAACAGTCCTTCGCTGCTGCCGCCCATTCCGGCGTGGGTGACGAAGGCGTCGGCCTGTTCGAGGATGGCGAGCTGCGGTACCCAGGAGTGCACGTCGACGTTGGCCGGGATATCGCCGAGTTCGTCGTGGTCGGTGTATTTTCCGATCTGCAGGACCACATACCAGCCGGGGAGGTTGCCGAATGCGGCCAGGCACCGCCGGTAGAACTCGGGTTGCCGGGTGTAGGCGGAGCCGAGGGAGATCAGGAGCACGTTGCCGTCGTCGGCGGGCCGGGTCCAGGTGTCGCGGGCGGCGCGTTCGCCGAAGCAGGGGCCGACGAAGGTGACGGCGTCGGTGTCGACCTGTTCGGCATGCGGTTGCATCGCGCGGGGTATGAGGGCCAGGGCGCGGGCGGGCCGGCCGGAGAAGGTGTCGACATCGGTGGTTGTGGCGCCGGCGTCGGCGAGCCATCGGGAGAACCGAGAACGGTAGGTGTCGGCGCCGGGAAGTTGCCAGAGTTGGGTGGCGAGCTCGTCGTGGTCGTAGCCGGACCAGGCGACGTAGGTGGGGGACAATTGCAGGACGGGCCGGTTCTGGGTTTCGGCCAGGGCTCGCGCGGCGTAGGCGCCGATGTCGTACAGGTACAGGTCGGCGGGGTCGGGGTCGTAGGTGGCGCGGAGTTGCGGAAGCGCCTGTATCGCGTTGTCCAGGAACAGGCTCATGGCGGCGATGGGATCGTCGGGCCAGTTGTTGTCCGCGGTGGGCAGTGTCGAGTCGCAGGGGACGAGTTCGGCGCCGGTGGCGGTGATCAGGTCGGCGACGGCGGGATCGTTGGCGTAGGTGACCCGGTGGCCGCGGGCGACGAGTTCGCGGATGATCTCGAGGCTGGGCAGGATGTGGCTGACGGCGGGTACGCCGGCCATGGCGATATGGGCTGGGCGTGCGGGCATGAGATCTCGTTCCAGGTCTACGGCGAATGGTTTGTCACCCGGGCCGGGGTCCGGGTGCTGTGGTGGGACATCGCGTCCGTCCGTTCAGCAGTAGAACTGAGGAAAGTACAGTGGTGCGACCCATTTTCCTGCGGGGGGCGAGCGGTCCGGCAGTCGATGGCGACACGCGGTAATTATCAAATGTGCAATTGTGAGTTGCGTTGGTTATCTGATTCGGAATCCGCGGTTCTCTTCGTGGCTTCGTCCCGGGGGGAGTGGTGTAACCGGCTGGGATCCGGCGCCAACGCGGTGATGCACTCGGGGAGTTGACTGCTGACCAGTCGAATGGTCAGGAGCATCAGGGGAAACGGGCTCAGCTCCCAGGCATGGTTGCGTCGTTGACGTCGCCCGCGACCGGGCCCGAGGCACGGAAAGTGCGCCGGTACGTCGACGGGGCGACCCCCGCTTCCGCCGCCAGGTGCCGCCGCAGCGAGGTGGCGGTGGCGAAGCCGACCTCATGGGCGACTCGATCCACCGGCAGGTCGCTGGACTCCAGCAGGTGCCGTGCCCGCCGCAGCCGGTGTTGGGTCAGCCAGCGGCCAGGACTTAGACCGGTCTCCTCCCGGAAGCGTCGAGCGAAGGTGCGGGTGCTCATCGCCGCGTGCGCGGCCAGCTCGTCCAGCGACAAGGGCAGTTCCAGCCGCTGCAGCGCCCAATCGCGGGTCGGCCCGGTGCCGCTTCCGCTCCCCGGGGGCAGCGGCCGCTCGATATACTGCGCCTGCCCGCCGTCCCGGTCCGTGTCACAGCATCTCAGCCGGGGCGACCAGGGCACCGTAACGCCGCCACCCGCTAAGCGCGACTTTTCCTCGTCGCTGGACCTTCCGTCGCCAATTGCACCGCACCACTCACGAATCTGGACAACCCGGCCGAATCGCCTCAGCGCCGGATCCCGGCCAGTTACACCACTACTCCCGTCCCTGGCCGATTCCCAGATGCGGGGCCCGGCAACTCGTTCGAGTCCGCCGGGCCCCGCGTGAGCGTGCAGGAGCTGGCCCTGCGACTGCTCGGTACTTACTACATCTGGCGAACCTGCTGGCGAACCTGATGCAGTTGCAGTTCGAACTGCATCGCGCGGTCCTGGGCCCGGCTGGACTGTTCCTCGGCCTGCTGGGCGAGGTAGGCGGCCTGGTCGGCCTGGTCCTGCGCCGACTGACAGCGCTGGTTGGCCTGGTTGGCATCGGCCTGGGCCTGCTGGGCCTGGCTCTGCGACCGGTCGGCTTCGCTCTGGGCCTGCTGGGCTTGGTTCTGGGCCTGCTGGGCCTGCTGGCGGGCCTGCTGGGCCTGCTGGGCGGCCTGGTTGGCCTGGCTCTGCGCGATCTGGGACTGGTGCTGCACCTGCCGGGCCTGCTGTTGGACCTGGCGGGCGAGGTTCTGTGCCTGTTGGGCGTATTGCCGCGCGCTCTGCGCTTCCTGCCGGATCTCGTCCAGGCCCATGCGCAGCATCTCCAGGCTCTGGACTTGCTGACCGCTGCCATTGCTGGTGTTGGTGCTGGTACGGGGAGCAGCGGTACTGGTGTCTTGCGCCATCTGAGCATCCTTCCAAAGTGGGTTTGAAACGGACTGACTCGTGGAGCGCTCAATATCCTCGCACAGTCCGGCTCCCGCGGACCCCTCCGATTTCACCCGGAATCCGCGGGATATGCGCTGGTCGGAGCGCCGCTCGCGGTTATCGGACGTGACCGCGGCGCGACGGCGGCCGATGTGTTCGCCCCCGATGCCGGGCGATGCCGGATCGAGACCGCACCGTCATGAGCCGACTGCGGCTGCGGCGGTATCGAGGATGGTGTCGAAGGCCTTGGCGATCACCGGCCCGAAGAGCTTCATCGCGGCGGTTCTCAGGGCCGCGAAGGGCAGCGGCAGTTCGGAGGCCGTACTCCAGACGACTCGCGTGCCGCCGGGCACTTCGGTGAAGGTCATGCTGCCGCCGCCGTGGCGGGCGGGAGGAACGCTGCGCTCGACGAGATACTCGAAGCTGTGCGGTGCGTTGTATGCGGTGATGCGTTCGCGGAACCATCCGATCACCCAGAGGTGAACCCGGACGGCGCCGATGCCGTACGGTGCGGCGTCACCCGGCCGGGCCCAGCGGTTGCGCAGTACGAACGGTGATCGGGCGTAATTGCGCGAATCGGCGAACCAGTCGAAGACCTTGTCGATCGGTGCGGGGATAGTCCGCTCGACTGTGATGGTGTGCATGCCGTAACCCTCCCACTGTCTACTACAGATGATAGTAGACAGTGGGTTCCGGCGTCACAATAGATGGCGAAGTCCTGTTCGCCGGATCGCAGGACCGAAGGCACCGCACGCCACGGCAATTCATCGCGCGATCGCTTCAGAGCCCCAGTTTGGTGACGGCGTTGTCGGCGAGGGGGTCGGACGTTCTGATGTAGCGGTGGACGGTGCGCGGGTTGCTCCATCGGCCCTGGCGCATGATTTCCCGGTCGGCGGCGCCGCCGAGTGCGGCCTGGGTGGCAAATCCGGCGCGCAGGGAATGGCCGGAGAAGAGGGCGGGGTCGAGTCCGGCGCGGGCGGCGTAGCGTTTGACGATTTCGGCGACGGCGCGCCCGGAGAGGGCGGTTCCGCCGAGACCGCCGTGCCGGTTGATCGCGGGGAACAGGGGTTGTTCGGGGGCAAGTCGCGGGTCGGGGTGGTAGCCGTGGCAGCGGTGGATGTGGGTGTCGCCGCCGGACTGTCCGTCGATCCAGGCCGGGACGTTTCGCGGGTTCTCGGTGTGTACAGCCAGGAGTCGCAGCCATTCGGCGCAGGCACAGACGGGGCAGGTATGCGCCTGCCGGCCGCGGGGGAGGGCGACGTGTTGTTCGGTGATGCCGGTGGGGTCGGTTTTGGTGGTGGGCAGGTGGATCAGCAGGAGCGGTTCGCCGGTGCCGTGGTCGGTGCCGAAGTGGATATCGGCGATGCGCAGTCCGGCGAGTTCGCTGCGGCGCAGCGCTCCGGCGAAGCCGAGGAGTAGGAGCAGGGTGTCGCGGCGGCGGGCGGGTTCGCCGGGCCAGCCGGGTTCGGGTAGGCCGGTGAGGAGTTCGCCGAGGGTGTGCAGCAGGATCGGCCGTTTGCGGTCGGGGCGGGTGCGACGGGTGCGGCGGATACCGCGCAGGGTCAGCCGGACGACGTCGCTGCGGGTGGGTGCGGGGAATCCGTTGGCGGCGTGGACTGCGGCGATGGCCGCAGATTTTCGTTCGAGGGTGGCTGGGCTGTATGCGTGCCGGCCGTCGGCGCGGCGGGTGTCGGCGGCGGCGGCGAGGTAGACGGCGACGTCGAGTGGGTCGGCGGGGAGCGCCTGGCGGTTTTCGCTCGCGCACCAGGCCGTCCAGGCGATCCAGTCGGTGCGGTAGGCGCGCAGTGTGTTGGGTGATTGGGAGGCGGTGAGGTAGCGGCCGAGTGCGGTGGCTTGTTCGCTGTCGAACCGTTCGCGCACGCTGCGCAGGGCGGCGGTGTCGACGAGGACGCTGGTGACGCCGCGACGTAGTTCGGTGCGGACGGTGTCGGGTAGGTCCACGGCGTGGTCGGCCACTGGGCGTCTCCTCGGTAATTGAGTCACAAAATACGTTTGGTTGCGGGTGACGTAACGAAACGTATTGTTCCGGAACATCTCTCCTGACACTCTACGTGGCTGACCGCCGATAATGTTCACTTATCGGTGGTCAGAACTGAGGCCATACCGAAGCCACTCCAGGCGACACTTCCGATTTCGTTTCGTATAAATACGTAGCGACACAACGAAACAACGCTACGATTCCACGGTGCCAACAGTCTGCAACTACCCCGGCTGCACCCGCCCCCTCGCACGCCCCACCGGACCCGGCCGGCCCGCCGAGTACTGCGATCTTCCCGACCACACCCGCTGGCGCGCGTGGCGCGAAAGGCAACGCCTCCAACAGGAGTCCTCCGCCCCGGCAGAGAACGTCACTGTGACGAACCCCGGCCCCGTAACTACCGCCCGGCTCCGCGCCGACGAACTGCTCGCCCAGTTCCGCACTCTCGCCGACCAACTCGGCACCACCCTGACCGCCGCGGTCACCGAAATGTCCACCCTCGCCGACCCCTCGGCCGCCGAAGCACAGGTTCAGGCCGTCCAGGCCGACGCCTCCCGCCGCATAGCGGAAGCCGAAATGGCCGCGGCCGCGGCCGAACAGGCACGCCGCGAGGCACACGAGGCGCGGAAGCACGCCGAGGAAGCGGCGGAGGACGCGGCGCTGACCGCCGAGACCGCGGAATCCCGGATCGCTGCCGCCGAGGCACGGACGGCCGAGGCACTCCGGGCGCGCGAGGAGGTGCTGCGCGAAATCGAAAATGTCACCACCCGCGCAGCCGAGGATGTCTTCGCCGCCCACAGCGCGGCCGACGCGAAGATCCGCGATGTCCAGAACGAAACCGCCGCGGAGATCACGCGGATCAGGGAACAGTGCGCCGCGGAGATCACCCGCGCACAGCAGGCCGCCGACGCCGACACGGAACGGTTGCGCCGGGAATACGCGCAACGGGAGTCCGCGGCAACAGCGGAACGTGATATGGCCGTTCAGCGCGCCGCCGATATCGAACGGGCCCTCGAACGCGCCGAACAGTCCGCCGCGGAACGCGCCGAGGCGGCCCAGGAGATGCGCGCGGAGTTGCAGCGAGCGCGAGCCGAGTCCGACACCGTCCGCAAAGAACTCGCCGAATACCGGCTCCACGCCGCCGACGAGCTCGCGTCCGTCCGCGCCGAAGCCGCGGACCGGCTGGAGAAAGACCGAACAGAGGCGGCGCAACGTATCCAGGCGCTCGAACATGCCCGCACACAAACGCTGATCCGTGCCGAGCGGGCCGAACGCCAGCTCGACGACCTCTTCGCCGAGCGAACACCCGAGACGACTACCTCTGCGACGGCGTCGGCCGGCTGATCCACCCCACGCTTACTCTCACGCCATGACCGGGCCGGACCCCGCATGAGGTCCGGCCCGGTGGGCAGCGGATCGAACCTCTGAATGCCCGGTAGTACCAGGCTCGCCGGAAACCGAACCGGTACGGTGACCGCATGCCGGAAGATCCATTGGAGCGGTTGCGGGAATTATGTATCGCCTTGCCGGAGACTTCCGAACGGCTAAGCCACGGCGAGCCCACCTGGTTCGTTCGCGGGAAGAAAACTTTCGTCACCTATTCCGATCATCACCACGACGATCGGCTGGGATTCTGGTGCGCCGCCCCGCCGGGAGCGCAGGAGGCGCTGGTCGCGGCCGAACCGGACCGGTTCTTCCGCCCGCCCTATGTCGGCCACCGCGGCTGGCTCGGTATCTACCTGGATGTCCCGGTCGACTGGTCGGAGATCGGCGAAATCGTCATCGACGCCTACCGCGCCGTAGCTCCCAAGACGCTGGTGGCCCGCCTGGACGAGCCCTAGCGGACTGCCGACGGGTCACATGCGCAGCGGCAGCCCGGCTTCCACCCGCGCGACGCGGTCGGCGTGCACGATATGCGAGCGTTCGAGCAGTGCGACCAGTTCCGTTTCGCCTTCCCGGATGCGGCGCCGGTATTTCGGCGGCAGGACGGCGATGGTTTTCTCCTCCTCCAGCATCCGGGCGTAGGTGCGTTCGCGGAGGCTCTGGTCGGCTTCGTAGCCGAGGTCGAGGTAGCGGGTGGCGTGGCGCCGGGCGTTGCCGATCGCGGTCTGCGCGCGCCCGGCGGGGCTGAGCAGTGAGGCGACGACGGTGACCAGCAGGATCAGCACGATCAGTGCCAGCGACATACCCGTGGAGATCTCGGTGACCGGCACCGGTTCGCCGTGGTTGATGAACGGGACGTTGTTCTCGTGCAGGGCGTGCAGGACGAGTTTGACTCCGATGAGTGCCAGGACCGCGGCCAGGCCGAAGCTGAGGTAGATCAGGCGGTCGAGCAGTCCTTCGAGCAGGAAGAACAGTTGACGCAGGCCGAGGAGGGAGAATGCGGTCGCGGTGAAGACGATGAACACGTTCTGGGTGAGCCCGAAGATTGCGGGAATGGAATCGAGGGCGAACAGGACGTCGGTGCCGCCGATCGCGACCATGGCGAGCAGCATGGGTGTCATATGGCGGCGGCCGTCGACAACGGTGAACAGTTTGTCCCCGTCGTAGTGGTCGCTGGTGCGCAGGAACCGGCGGGCCAGCCGCAGGACGAAATTATCGGCGGCGTGACTGTCCTCGCCTTCGGGTTTGAGCATGTTCCCGGCGGTGATCAGCAGCGCGGCCCCGAAAATATAGAACACCCAGGCGAACCGGCTGATGAGGGTGGCGCCGACGAAGATGAACCCGGTGCGGACGATCAGGGAGAACACGATCCCGACCAGCAGCACTTTCTGCTGTGCGGCGCTGGGCACCCGGAAGGTTGTCATGATGATGAGGAAGACGAAGAGGTTGTCGACCGACAGCGCTTTTTCGGTGATGTACCCGGCGAAGTATTCGACGCCCATGCCGGTTCCGCCGAACCCCCAGACCGCGAACCCGAAGGCTACGGCGACGCCGATATAGGCGGCGGACCAGACGGCGGCTTCGGTGAGGGACGGGGTGTGCGCGCTGCGGACGTGGAAGAAGAAGTCGAACAGCAACAGTCCGGCGATCAGGGCGAGAGTGCACCCCCATGCCAGCGCGGGAACGGTCACGACGGCCCTCCTGACTGGTGGGTGCCCCCCGATACAGGTCTGCGTGCGACTGTAGTGCCGGAGCCGCTCGCCGCGACGTCACTGCGCGGCTGGTGTCGCCGCGGCGCTACCGGGGTCGACAGGCGGTGGTGAACGGGCATTGACGGCAACCATTCGGCAATCGATGCCGCTGACCCATATCATTCAGCTATGCCGACCTACGAGGAAACGGGGGACGCTCCGGTGCTCGGTCGTGGAGTGCGCCGAACTGTGCTGGCGATGGGGGGCTGTTCGGTGGTGATCGGGGTCGCCACGGTCACCTGGCCCGATAAATCGCTGGGAGCGGTGGGCAACCTGTTCATGTTCTCGCTCCTGTGCGGTGCGGTGTCGCTGGCCGCGGTGGCGTTGGGTAGCAACCTGAGTCGTTTTCCCCGCGCGCTGCTCCTGTTCGCCGCGGTGGTGTCGCTGGTGACGGCGACCCTGTGTTTCCGGGCGGGTAACTGGACGCTGCTGCTGGCGATGTGGCTGGGTCTGGCGTGGTCGGTCCGGGGGATCGCGCACGCGGTGGCGGGCGTGTGGGACGACGACGAGGTGACCGGACGCGGCAAACAGGAGTTGTTCGGGCTGGTGACGTTGGCGGCCGGTGTGGTGATCGCGATCGCCCCGTTCGGCAGTATCGAGATGCTGGCCGTGGTCGCGGGCGGCGGAATGACGGTGTTCGGCGTGCTGGAGGTGTGGACGGCGGCGCGTTCGCCGCTGGCCGTGCGGTCCGCGGAGTCGGAGGCACTGACCCCGGACGAGCATCTGACCTCGGTGATCGCGAGCGCCGGAGGTTCCGGGGGACGCGCGCCCGACTGAACCGCCGGATCGGTCCGGGTTTCGCTACTCTTTGCTGCTATGGCGACCATTACGAGCCAGCGGATCATGCGCCTGCGTGCCCTCATCGACCATCCCAATACCGGGGCGGACGAACGGGCGACGGCCCAGCGCATGCTGGATCGGATGCTGGCCCGCAGCGGCGGATCGCCGGTCGGTGACCGTACCTACGGGGATCGTCATCATCGGGTCGGCAAACATGCCGATCTGCCGTCGGTGGCGGAGATGATCCGGGCCGATATTGCGCTGGGCCGGATCATGTTCGCCCCGCAGACCCGGCTGGGTGAGCCCGCGGTCCGGGATCCGCTCGGTGACGCGCCGGTGCAGATCGAGATCACGGTCGATCTACCACATCACGGCTGTATCGACATCACGATCGACAATGTTCCCCGCGACTGGGGCTGGGTGATCGAGGACGGTATCGAGCGGGTCAGCCCGCAACTTCAGGAACTGGCCACCGAGCTCGCCGACCTCATGAACGGCTACAACTTCGACGGCAGCGATATCGCCAAACGGTTCTTCGGCCGTGTCCGCGTTCCCGAGTTCACCCTGGTCTGGTAGCGCCGGTCGTATCGGCCGTCGACCGGATTGTGTCCGGTTCAGTTCGGGGCGGCTGCCTCCCGGAGGTCCAGCCCGATCGGGGTGACCGGGGGTATTTCCCCGGCCGCGATCACCGCGTGGGTCAGCGGGCGCAGGACACGGACGAGTTCGTTGCGTTCGGCCGGGGTCAGCGTGTCGTAGGCGGAGGCGGCCAGGTCGTCGGTCCGCGCCTCGATCTCGTCTTTGATCCGCGCCCCGGTCTCGCTGAGCCCGTCACCGTCGACCCAGCCTTTGTCCCGCAGTCCGTTGAGGCGGTTGTCCCATTCCTCGGTGCCGTAGTCGCGGGAGACGGTGTAGATATCGCGGGCGGTCCCGTGGGCGAGCGCCTGCAGCACATGCGATTCCCGGCCGCCGACACCGGCAGCGACCAGCGCGGCGATATGGCCGTCGCCTCGATGTTCACGCAGCAGCGTGGCGGCGTGCCACAGGCGGGCGACCGGGTCGGTCGGTTCCGGGAGGGCCCGGTTGGCGGCGAACAGTGCGCGGCCCTCCAGGGGCGCCACGGCGGCCGCCCGGGAGGCCAGTTCGGCGGCGGTGGCGAGGTCCGGGTGGTCGGCGAGTTCTCCGAACTGCCGGCGTAGGGCTGCGGTCGCACCCTGTTCCCGGGCGGCGAGCGCTGCGGCGGGCGGTGCGAAATCCCAGGCGGAGGGGAGGGCTTTCGCTACTCGGTCGATGGTGAAGTTGTAGAACAACGCCTGCACGATTTCGGGCCCCACAGGGCCGAGTGGGGCGGCACGCCCGGCGAAGTATCCCATCCAGAACCCGCGGTAGCCTGCGGTTTTCAGGGCCTGGAGCGGCTCGGGGGAGAAGTAGGTGAGTGCGTGTAACGGTTCGAGCAGGCTCCATACCTGCCGGGCGAACGCGGGAAGCGGGGTGCTCATATCCGCCACGCTACTGGCCGGGAGCCCCGCGTTCATCGTGCCCGGGAACCGAAGCCGACTGTCACGGTGTAGTGGTTCCCGCCGGCGGCCCGTCCCCGGAACCCTGTTTCGATTCTTCCTCGGCTCGGGCGAGTTCGGCGTAGGCCGCGGTCAGTTCGGCGAGCACGCCGTGCTGGGGTGCGGGAAGGCGCCGGAGGTGGATATCGCGGAGTTCGGCCATGAAGCGGGCACCGAGTTCGGGTCCGCCCTCGGCGAGGAGTCGCGCGCGGATGGCGAGTTCCGGGCTGGTGGGCAGCCACCGCGCACCCCAGGCGCCCAGTTCGGTGATCAGCGGTACGAGTTGGATCGCGGCTTCGGTGAGGTGGTATTCGACCTTTTGCCGGTGGCTGGGGTCGTTGTCGCGGGTGAGCAGCCCGGCGTCGACGAGTTTGGCGAGCCGGGCGGCGAGCATATTGGAGGCGATGCCTTCCATGGATGCGCCGAGTAGTTCGCGGAAGTGGGTGTTCGGGCTGAACATGAGGTCGCGCAGCACGATCAGGCTCCAGCGGTCACCGAGCAGTTCCATGGTCATGTTGATGGGGCACCCGGACTTTCCGGGTTCGACGGGCAGCAGCGCCGGTGAAACTGATTGCGTCATGAGATCAGTCTAGGATAGGTTCCACAACTGGTTGCATATTGAAATCGGAAAGGGAATTCGATGAGCCAGCTCGTGCGTGTACAGAATTTCACCGTCTCCAGCGACGGCTACGGAGCCGGTGTCGGCCAGACCCTCGACCGGCCGTTCGGCCATGCTGATCCGGGGACCATGCTCACCTGGGCCGGCGCCACCGCCAGTTGGCCGACCCGCACCGACCCCGGCGGAACCCGCGGCCTCGATGACTACTTCACCCGCGATTTCACCCACAACATCGGCGCGGAGATCATGGGCCGCAACAAGTTCGGGCCCCAGCGCGGACCGTGGGAGAACGAGGACTGGCGGGGCTGGTGGGGTGAGGAACCGCCGTTCCACACTCCGGTATTCGTCCTCACCCACCACCCGCGGCCGGCGTTCACCCTGAGCGATACGACCTTCCACTTCCTCGACGCCACCCCGGAAAAAGTACTGGAGCAGGCATTCGCCGCCGCGAACGGCAAGGACGTACGGATCGGCGGAGGTGTCGCCACTGTTCGCGAATTCCTGGCCGCGGACCTGATCGACACCCTGCACATCGCTGTCGCACCGAACGAACTCGGCGAGGGTGAGCGACTCTGGGAACGCCCGGAGGAGCTACTCGACCGGTTTCATCTGGAGAAGGTGCCCAGCCCGAGCGGTGTGGTCCACCATCTGTTCTGGCGCCGGTGACGGGAGCCCCGGACAGCGGTGTGCCCGGGCGTCGCACTGACGCCCGGGCACACGAAACCGCTACCCGGCGTACCGGGTGAACGGGATCAGACCAGGTCGAACCGGTCCGCGTTCATCACCTTGTCCCACGCCGACACGAAGTCGCGTACGAACTTCTCCTTCGCGTCGTCGGCCGCGTAGACCTCGGCCACCGCGCGCAGTTCGGAGTTGGAGCCGAACAGCAGGTCGTAGCGGGTGCCGGTCCATTTGACCTCGCCGGTCGCGGTATCGCGCGCCTCGAAGGTCTCCTGCGACTCGTCGGTGGACTTCCACTCGACACCCATATCGAGCAGGTTCACGAAGAAATCGTTGGTCAGCACGCCGACCTTGTCGGTGAACACGCCCTGCGCCGACTGCTTGTAGTTGGCGCCCAGCACCCGCAGACCGCCGACCAGCACGGTCAGCTCCGGCGCGGTGACGCCGAGCAGGTTCGCGCGGTCGATCAGCAGGTGCTCCGACGGCAGCCGGTGACCCTTGCCGATGTAGTTGCGGAAACCGTCGGCCCGCGGTTCGAGCACGGCGAAGGAGTCGATATCGGTCTGCTCCTGCCGGGCGTCGTTGCGGCCCGGGGTGACCGGCACGGTGATCTGCACGCCGGCTTCCTTCGCGGCCTGTTCGACACCGGCGGCGCCGGCGATCACGATCAGGTCGGCCAGCGAGACCTTCTTGCCACCGGACTGCGCGGCGTTGAACGACTCCTGCACCTTCTCCAGCGCGTTCAGCACCGTGGCCAGCTGCTCGGGCTCGTTGACATCCCAGCTCTTCTGCGGCTCCAGCCGGATCCGGGCACCGTTGGCGCCGCCGCGCTTATCGCTGGAACGGAACGTCGAGGCCGACGCCCACGCGGTGGACACCAGCTGCGGCACGGTGAGGCCGGCGGCCAGCACCTGTTCCTTGAGGACCGCGATATCGGCGTCGTCGACCACCTCGAAGTCCACGGCGGGGATCGGGTCCTGCCAGAGCAGTTCCTCGGACGGGACCTCGTTGCCC
Source organism: Nocardia sp. NPDC051750 (assembly GCF_044453135.1). Classification (NCBI taxonomy): domain Bacteria; kingdom Bacillati; phylum Actinomycetota; class Actinomycetes; order Mycobacteriales; family Nocardiaceae; genus Nocardia; species Nocardia sp. NPDC051750. The sequence goes on from NZ_JBITCK010000006.1 coordinate 126,746, forward strand.
AGGTACCGCTCGATCGGGCCCATATCGCGGTGGGTGAGCTTGTACCAGGCGCGGGCGAAGGCGTCCGCGAACTGGTCCGGGTTCTCCAGGAACCGGCGCGAGATCGGCTCGAATTCCGGGTCGAAACGCAGCGCGAGATCGGTGGTGAGCATCATCGGCTTCTTCTTCTTGGCCGGATCATGCGCGTCGGGGATGATCTCCTCGGCGTCCTTGGCCACCCACTGGTTGGCGCCGGCGGGGCTCTTGGTGAGTTCCCATTCGTAGCCGAACAGGATCTCGAAGAAATCGTTGGTCCACTGGGCCGGTTTGGTGGTCCAGGTGACCTCCAGGCCGCTGGTGATGGCATCGCCGGCTTTACCCGAGGCGTACGCGCTCTTCCAGCCCAGGCCCTGCTGCTCGATAGCCCCGGCTTCGGGCTCGGCGCCGACCAGGTCGGCGTCACCGGCACCGTGGGTCTTGCCGAAGGTGTGGCCGCCGGCGATCAGCGCGATGGTTTCCTCGTGGTCCATCGCCATCCGGCCGAAGGTTTCCTTGATGTCCACGGCCGCGGCCAGCGGATCCGGGTTACCGTTCGGGCCTTCCGGGTTGACGTAGATCAGGCCCATCTGGACGGCGCCCAGCGGGTTCTCCAGATCGCGTTCCCCGGTGTAGCGCTCGTCGTCCAGCCATACCGATTCGGGGCCCCAGTAGACGTCCTCGTCCGGTTCCCACACGTCGGCGCGGCCGCCGGCGAAGCCGAAGGGCTGGAAGCCCATGGACTCCAGCGCGACGTTCCCGGCGAAGATCATCAGGTCGGCCCAGGACAGCTTCTTGCCGTACTTCTTCTTGACCGGCCACAGCAGGCGGCGGGCCTTGTCCAGGTTGCCGTTGTCGGGCCAGCTGTTCAGCGGCGCGAATCGTTGCTGGCCGCCCCCGCCACCACCGCGGCCGTCGATGGTGCGGTAGGTGCCGGCGCTGTGCCAGGCCATCCGGATCATCAGGGGGCCGTAGTGGCCGAAGTCGGCGGGCCACCAGTCCTGCGAGGTGGTGAGCACCTCGGTGATGTCCTTGCGGACCTCGTTCAGGTCGAGGGTCTTGAAGGCGGCGGCGTAGTCGAAGTCCGGTTCCATCGGGTCCGACGCGGGGGCGTTCTTCCGCAGGATCTTCAGATTGAGCTGGTTGGGCCACCAGTCACGGTTGCCGGCACCCGTGGTGGGGTGTTTGGCCGCGAACGGGCACTGGCCTGTGGTGGTCTCGGACACTGCATTCCTTCCGGTAACAGGGGTCATGTCGGGCTGGAAGATGACGAACAGGCGGGGCACAGGCCCCAGTAGATGACCTCGGCTTCCTCGATGGTGAAACCGTGGTCGTCGGCGGCGGTCAGGCAGGGCGCGGGGCCGGCGGCGCAATCGACATCGGTGATCACACCGCAGGACCGGCAGACGAGATGGTGGTGGTTGTCGGCGACCCGGGTTTCGTAGCGGGCCACCGATCCGGTGGGCTGGATCCGCCGCAGCAGGCCGGCCGTGGTCAGTGCGCGCAGCACGTCGTACACGGCTTGATGCGAGACCGCGCCCAGGGTTTCGCGTACCTGGCCGATGATCGTGTCGGTATCGGAATGGGGGTGGTCGTGTACCACGGTCAATACCGCGAGCCGGGGTGCTGTCACACGCAGCGCGGCATCACGCAGCATGTTCTCGAACTCCGCGGTCGTGGTCACGCCAGGAAGCTTACCGCTTTTCTGGAATCAATCAAGTCTCAGTATTTCTCCAGATAACCGGCGGATGGGTGCGGTCGCCGGTACGATACGCGCAGCACCGACGACATCGTGACAGAACCGATCCCGCCCAGGAGGGGGAGAATATATGCGTTCCACGGTCCGACGCACGGTAATCACGGCAATCGGCGCCCTCGCCGCGCTCTCCGGTGCCGCCCTCGCACCGGCCGCAGCCCAGCCTTCGTACTACAACCCCGAGATCACCCCCTGCGACCACCTGTTCCGCGGCCCGCTGACAGCACCCCGCCCCGGCACCGCCGTCTACTGGAGCCCGTTCGGCGCCACCGGCATCGTCTGCTACGACAACGGAACCGGGCTCGCCGACTACTACCAGCGCGACCCCTGGGGCGCCTGGCACGATATGAACGAACTGGCCCCCGGTCAGTTCTTCTACAGTGTCTTCACCACCGGCATCCCCGACGCCGCGCACTGGCGCTGACCCCGGCACGGGATTTCGCCCGAGGCGGGGCCCGGGCCGCGAACTCGGCAAAGCCGGCCGGCGCGTGCCCGCGTAGCCGCGGCGATCCCCTTCGAACAGCTCTGAGACCCGGCCGATTGTCCGATCGCCGCTGAACCGAAACAACAACGCCGATCAGGATCATCCGCACCCGCGAACCAGCGGATCCACCCGGCTACGGGACCGCGCCGCCGGGCGACCGGACCACGGTGGGCGGGACGGGCGTCGGCCGGTCGCAGGCCTCATGGAACGCGCCAGGCGCACCTCGGACAGTTCGCCGGCGGCACGGGGGCACGACCGGCCGCCAGGTTACTGGAGGTTTGCCGGATGTCGGCCGGGGTGCGGTCACAGGTGCGTCAAGAATTCTCCGCCACCACCTACGAGCAGAACTCAGCGAATAAATACCCGTTGCGTCCTTCGCCGAAACTTGCTTATCATTGCCTTCTCAAGCTGGTCACCGAGACCGCGTGAACGTTCCGGTGACCGCCGGTCCGATTGTCGATACGACCGATCGGGCAGCACAGAAATCCTCCAATTGTCGGGGTTGCGGGGAATCCACAGCGCGAATTCGGCGACAGTGCTGCCGCCGAATTCCGACGGGAACAAACTGGTACATAGAGGCGCCACATCCCAGAAGGCGATCCAGTGCAACCAATGAATTCCATCCACGTCCGCTTCCTGCTCGCCACACCCGACACGGGGCCGAGCCGCCGCCGTGACCTGCGCACAGTCCGCGCCGAGAGCACCCGAAACGCAATGCTCGCGGGCTCCGGGTCCGGCGCGCGGCCGCCCTGGAACTCTCGGGTCCGGCACCGGCACCTCGCCCTGTGAGGCCGGTGCGGTTCAGGGTGCCCACACGCGGCGCCCTCGGACCGGCGCCGGCTCGCGCCGGTAACCGGGACGGGTTTTCGACGGCGGCTACACAGTATTCGTCACCGTAAGGTCTCAATTTTCGAAGGTGATTTATCACGGATTCACCACAAATTGTCACAGCACCCCACATAAATGACCGCAAAAAGACGAATCCATTCGGTGGGCGCGGTATTCGGTGCCATGGACAAAAAACCACCACTTCTTTTGGCGGTGATGCACGTTCTTTGCGGTACAGGGGTCGGACCGAGGTATCGGCCGGTTTCCGATATGACGAAATCCATGGAGGTCACAGGTGACCCAGTCCAAGCGCAACCTCGACAACGAGCAGGAACCCTCGGCGCAGACGCCGATCGGCTCGGCCGAGTTCGCCGGTCACCCGGTTCCCGGTAACGGTTCGCGCGCGCACAACGGCGACGGACCGGCCGGGCCGCACACCGAAACCGGCGACCTGCTCAGGTTGTCCGCGGCGCAGCGGGGGATCTGGTTCGCCCAGCACCTGGCGGGGTCGTCGCCGATCTCGGTGGCGCAGTACGTCGAGATCGAGGGCGAATTGGACGTCGACGCGCTCGTCGCGACCTCCGAGGCCGTCGGGCACGAGTTCGGCTCCGCGTTCGTGCGCCTGGTCGAGATCGACGGCGAGCCCTATCAGGTCGTCGACGAAGATCTCCCTTCCCCGGTAACGGTGCTGGATCTGCGGGATCGGCCCGACCCGGTCGCGACCGCGCACCGGATGATGACCGAGGACTATTCCGCCCCGCTGGACCTCCTGCACGACCGGCTGATGAAATGCTATGTGTTCCAGGTCGGCTCGGACCACTACCTGTGGTATCAGCGCGCCCACCATATTGTTCTCGACGGTTTCGCCGCGGTCACGATGCTGCAGCGGATCACCGAGTTGTACAACGCCCGGGTCGACAAGGAAGAACCGTCGGCGTCGACAGCGAAAGACCTCAGCGAGATCATCGACCAGGATCTGGCGTACCGGGGCTCCACCCGTTTCGACAACGACCGCAACTATTGGACCGAGCACCTCGCCGGCGCGCCACCCGTCGTCAGCCTCGGCGGACGAGTGAGCAAACCGACCATCCACCCGGAGCTCGTCAGCGCCGCGGTTCCGGCGGACACCGCACGACTGCTGGACAGCATCGTGCTGCAGCGCGGTACCAGCGTCACCCCGGTGATCGTCGCGGCCTTCGCCGCCTACCTCGCCCGCATGACCGGCAGTGACGAGGTGCTGCTGAGCCTGCCGGTGTCGGGGCGGCACTCCGCGGTGCTGCGCCGGTCCGGCGGAATGGTGGCCAATGTGGTCCCGCTGCGGGTTCCCGTCGCCGCCCGCACGGTCGGTGAGTCGATCGATGCGACGCAGAGCGAACTGACCAGCGCGCTGCGCCGTCAGCGCTACCGCCAGGAGGACATATTCCACGATATGGGGATCGCGCGCGACGAGGCGGCGTCGTTCGGCCCGGCCGTGAACCTCATGATGGTCGAGAACGAGGTGGTGCTCGGCCCGACGACCGGGCGGCTGAACGTGCTGACCTCCGGCCCGACCGCCGATCTGTTCGTCAACATCTACCCGGGGGCGGGCAAGGACAGCACCCATATCGACTTCCAGGGCAACCCGAACGTCTACAGCCGGTCCGAGCTCACCGGCCACCACAGCCGGTTCCTCGGGTTCCTGCACGAGTTCCTGGCCGGGGGACTGGACTGCCCGGTCAGCCGGCTGCCGCTCCTTGAGGAGGCCGAGCGGGCCGCGCTGCTTCCCGTGCGGGGGCCCGGCGGGGTCGGCACCCGGCTGCTGCCCGATATCTTGAGCGAGAGCGCACGCCGCACCCCCGGAGCGAGCGCGATCGCCGCGGACGGCACGACGGTGACCTACCGCGAACTGGACACCGCGTCGTCCCGGCTGGCCCGATATCTGACAGCACTGGGCTGCGGCCCGGAGACCTCGGTGGCGATCGTGCTGCGGCGCTCGGTCGAATCGATCACGGCGGCGTGGGCGGTCGCGAAAACCGGGGCCGCGATCGTGCAGATCGATCCGGAATACCCGCCGCAGCGGATCGAGCACATGGTCACCGACAGCGGCGCCCGCGTAGCCCTCACGGCCGGCACCACCGGTGACCGGTTACCGCGGACCGTGCGCCGCGTCGACCTCGACGATCCCGGAACCCAGCGGGCCTGCGCGGGCCTTGCGGACGGGCCGGTCACCGATACGGAGCGGACCCGCCCGTTGCGGGCGGCCGACCTCGCCTACACCACCTACACGTCCGGTTCCACCGGTGTGCCGAAAGGTGTGCAGGTCACCCACACCGGGCTCGCGAATCTCATCGCCGACCGCAGCGAAACCTACGGTATCGACGCGGCTTCCCGCGTGTCCTACGCGCTCTCGCCCAGTTTCGACGCCTCCCTGGAACAGTTCCTGACCTGTTTCGCCAACGGCGCCACCCTGGTGGTCGTCCCCCCGGAGGTGATCGGCGGGGACCGGCTCACCGATCTGCTCGCCGGCCAGCACGTCACCCACCTGACCCTGACACCCGCGATGCTGGCCACCGTCGACCCGCACACACTGACCGACCTGCGGGTGGTGGTGGTCGGTGGTGACGTCTGCCCACCGCATGTGATCGAACGCTGGACCCAGCACTGGTCGATGTTCAACGAATACGGGCCCACCGAGGCCACGGTGACCGCCGCCGGTGCCCCGATCCGGCCCGATCGTGAACTCACCGTCGGCGGCCCCATCCGCGGCGTCTCCGCGATGGTGCTGGACCGGACCCTGCAGCCGGTGCCGGTGGGCACCGCGGGAGAGTTGTATCTGGCCGGTCCGGGGTTGGCACGCGGCTACAACCACCGGTTCGCCGAAACCGCCGCCCGGTTCGTCGCCGACCCCTACGCCGAACCCGGCGACCGGATGTACCGCACCGGCGATATCGCGCGCTGGGCCGGCAACGGCTCCGGGATCACGCTGGAACTGATGGGACGCAGCGACTTCCAGGTCAAGATCCGCGGCTACCGGATCGAACCGGGTGAAATCGATGCGGCGCTCACCGGCCACGCCGACGTGGACCTCGCCGTGACGATCCCGGTCCAGAACAACGCCGGGGCGACAGTTCTCGCGTCCTACGTCGTCCCGGTCGACGGCCGGGTGATCGATCCGCTCGACCTGCAGCGCTACGCCCGCAACTCTCTGCCACCGCATATGGTCCCGGCCGTGATCATGCCGCTGGATCATCTTCCGGTGAACGCGTTCGGCAAACTCGATCGAGGTGCCCTGCCCGAGCCCGAATTCGGTTCCGCACAGGTCGGCCGCGCACCTGCCACCCCCCGCGAGATCTTGATGGCCGGCCTGTTCACCGAAGTACTCGGTGTGCCGCAGGTCGGGGCCGACGACAGCTTCTTCGCGCTCGGCGGCGACAGCATCCTGTCGATTCAACTCGTGACCCGCGCCAAGGCCGTCGGGCTGGGGTTCTCCACCCAGGACGTGTTCGAGCAGAAAACGGTCGCGGGCCTGGCTGCCATGGCCACCGAGGCCGGCGGCACCCCGCGGCTGGCCGAGCTCCCCGGTGGCGGTGCCGGGCCGGTACCGCTGTCGCCGATCGTGCACGCCATGCTGGGGCGCGGGCATTTCGACCGGTTCGCGCAGGCGACCCTTGTGGAGCTGCCCGACCACCTCGACGAAACCCATCTGGTGCGTGCCCTGCAAGCGCTGCTGGACCACCACGACATCCTGCGCGCGGTCCTGCGGGAAACCACCCCCGGCACCCCGCAGATCGAGGTCCTCGACCCCGGCGCCGTCGACGCCGCCACCACCCTCACCCGGGTAACGCTCGACGCGCGCGACGCCACCGAAGTCGACCGGCACCTACAGGCTGCCGCCGACCGGCTCGACCCCGGCACCGGCGCCCTCGTCCGGGCCGTCTGGATGCGGGACCCCGCCGGCACCGGACCGGACCTGATGTGGCTGGTGGTGCACCATCTCGCTGTCGACGCGGTGTCGTGGCGGATCCTGCTCGCCGACCTCGCCCAGGCCTGGCAGCAGATCTCGGCCGGCACCGACCCGCGGATCGGTTCGGGTACCACCTCGGTCCGGCGCTGGGTCCACGGGCTGGTCGAACAGGCACCCGATCGGCGCGCCACGGAACTACAACGGTGGAAAGACGTTCTCGCCCAAGACGACCCGCCGCTCGGGTCGCGACCGCTGGACCCCGAGCGTGACACCGCGGCCACCGCCGAACGGATCCGGCTGCGTATCCCGGCGGATATCACCGAGGCCGTCCTCACCACCGTCCCGGCCCGCTTCCACGGCAGCGCCAACGACCCACTGCTCGCGGCCCTGGCCCTGGCGCTGGGCGAATGGCGCCGCCGCCGCGGTATGCCCGCCGCCGGAACACTGATCTCGCTGGAAGGGCACGGCCGCGAGGAGCAGGCCGTGCCCGGCGCCGATCTCAGCGCCACCGTCGGCTGGTTCACCACCCGCTTCCCGGTACGGATCGAACTGCCGGACGTCGACACCGGCGACGCCCTCGCCGGCGGCGCGTCCGCGGGACTCGCCGTCAAACGGGTGAAAGAACAGCTGCGCGCGGTGCCCGACAACGGGATCGGCTACGGAATGCTCCGTTGCCTGGACCCCGTGGGCGGCACCGAACTCGGGGGAGCACCGGAGCCTCAGATCAGTTTCAACTATCTGGGGCGGGTGGGTGTCCGCGATCTCTCGGGGGCGTGGACACCCACCACCGAATTCACGTCGCTGACCGCGACGAGCGATCCCCGGATGGCGCTGCCCGCCGTGATCGATGTCAACGCGATCGCCGAACCGGGCCCCGACGGGCTCGAACTCGACGCCACCTGGGAATTCGCCGCGCAGATCGTGAACGCCGACGATATCGACGAACTCGCCGGGCTGTGGGTGCAGGCCCTGCGCGGCCTGGCCGCCCACGCCCGCACCGAATCCGCGGGTGGTTTCACCCCGTCCGATTTCCCGCTGGTCGAGGTGTCGCAGCACGATATCGACCACTGGCTGCGGGACTATCCGGCGCTCACCGATGTGTGGCCGCTGACCGCACTGCAATCCGGACTGTTGTTCCACGCCGTCTACGACCGCGACAGCGACGACGGCTACATCGTCCAGGCGGCGCTGACCCTCGCCGGCCAGGTCGACACGCGGCGGATGCGGCACGCCGCCCAGGCCCTGATCGACCGGCACGACAGTCTCCGGACCGCGTTCGTCGAAAGCGCCGACGGTCCACGCCAGATCGTCTCCGCCGAGATCCCGGCCGACTGGCGCGACACCGACCTCACCGGTCTCGGCGACGACGAACGCGCCCGCGAACTCCGCCGCCTCGCGGAAGAGGCGGCCGCACCGTTCGACCCCGCCCGCCCGCCGCTGCTGCGTTTCCACCTGATCCGCACCGGCCCCGGCGAATACCAGCTGCTGGTCACCAACCACCACATCGTGCTGGACGGCTGGTCGATGCCGCTGCTGATCCACCAGCTGCTCGCGCTGTACACCTCCGACGGTGACGCGAGCGATATCGCGGCGCCGCGCTCCTACCGCGACTATCTGCACTGGCTGCACACCCAGGACCGGGATACCGCCGTCGCCGCCTGGCAGCGGATGCTGGACGGGGTCGAGAACCCGACGCGGGTCGCGGGCCCACCGGACCGGACGGTCAGCGCGCCCAGCGGCGAGGTCGGCCTGGAGCTCGATACCGTGACCGCCACCGCCGTACGCGATCTGGGCCGCTCCCACGGTGTCACCGCCAACACGGCCATCCAGGCGGCGTGGGCGTTACTGCTCACCGCTCTCACCGGCCGTTCGGATGTCGTGTTCGGCAATACGGTGTCGCATCGCCCGCCGCAGATCCTCGGCGTCGAGCATATGGTGGGCCTGTTCATCAACACCCTCCCGGTCCGGGTCCGCCTCGACCCCGGCGAATCCGTCGCCGACCTCCTCGTGCGGGTGCAATCCGAGCAGGCCGCAATGCTGGAGCACCGCCATATCGGCCTGGCGGAACTGCAGCAGGCCACCGGCGTCGGCGATATGTTCGACACGGTGACGGTGCTGGAGTCCTACCCGCTCGACCGGGAGGGCCTGGCCCGCGACCTCGACGAAGCCGGTTTGCGGCTGGTCGACGTCGATGCCCACGACGCCACCCCGTACCCGTTGAGCCTGCAGGTCACCCCGCCGCGGCCGGCCCGCGACGGGCGCGGCGACACCGCCGGATCCGGCAGCTACACCGTGACCCTGCGCTACGCCACCGACCGCTTCGGCGCCGCCGAAGCCCGCACCCTGCTCGAACGATTCGAGCTGATCCTGACCCAGCTGGTCACCGATCCCGCGGCACGGTCCGCCGCCATCGCGTCGTGCTGGGATCGGGAAAGCGCCGAGCTGCTGTCGATCGCCGGTGACCCGCCCGCCGCCGAACGGACGCTGTACGACATCCTGTCCGCGACCGCGCGCACCTATCCGGACGCGGCCGCGGTCCGGTACGGGGACACCACCCTGACCTACCGTGACCTGGAACAGCGTGCGGACGCGTTCGCCGCCCGGCTGGCCGCGCGCGGAGCCCACCCCGAATCGTTCGTAGCCCTGGCCCTGCCGCGCTCGATCGAACTGGTGGTGGCGATCTGGGCGGTCGCGAAAACCGGTGCCGCGTTCGTCCCGCTGGACTCGGCCAATCCCACCGACCGGCTCGCCGAACTACTGGCGAGTTCGCGGGCCCGTCTGGGTGTCACGACCGAGTCCGTCGCACAACACCTTCCGGACACGGTCGACTGGCTGCTGGTGGACGATACGACCGCCGCCGAGCCGGCCGTTCCGGCGGGCCGGCCCCTGCCCGCCGGCACGGCCTACCTGATCTTCACCTCCGGTTCCACCGGCACCCCGAAAGCAGTCCAGGTCAGCCACCGCGGCCTGGCGAACCTCGTCACCGCCCACGCCGAAACCTTCGGCGCGGATACGACGTCGACGGTCCTGCAGGTCGCCTCACCGGGCTTCGACGCCTGCGTCTCGGAGCTACTGCTGGCCCACGGAAACGGCGCCTGCCTGCTGGTGGCGCCCCCCGACGTGTACGGCGGGACAGGTCTGGCGGAGTTGCTGCGCGCCGGACCGGTCACCCACGCCATCATCACCCCGTCCGTGCTGAACACGATGGACCCGGCGGCCCTGACGTCGCTGGAAACGGTCGCGGTCGTCGGTGAGGCCACCGGCGCGGACACCGTGAACAGGTGGGCGCCGGGACGCCGGCTGCTCAATCACTACGGGCCGACGGAATCCACGATCTGGGCCACCGGCTCCGATCCGCTGTCACCCGGTGAACCGGTGACGATCGGGCGCCCGATCCGCGGTGTGTCCGTGGCCGTCCTCGATATGTGGCTGCGACCGGTGCCCATGGGAGTCGCGGGCGAACTGTATCTCGGCGGGCCCGGACTGGCCCACGGCTACTTCGACCGGCCGGGAACGACCGCGTCCCGCTTCGTCGCCGACCCGCTGTCGGGCGGCGGCGAACGCCTCTACCGCACCGGCGATTCCGTGCGCTGGGTCCACGGCCGCACCGGACCCGAACTGGAATACCTGGGCCGCAACGATCAGCAGGTCAAGATCCACGGGCTGCGGATCGAACCGGGGGAGATCGACGCCCACCTGGCCCAGCATCCCGCGGTCGCCACCGCCGCCACCGTCGCCCGGACCGGTCCCGCCGGAGAACCGATTCTGGTGTCCTATATCGTCGCCGCACCCGAGGCGACGGTGGATGTGCCGGCCCTGCACGACTATCTCGAACGCACCCTGGCCCACTACATGAATCCTGCGGCCATCGTCGAACTCGACGCGATGCCGGTCTCCGCTACCGGAAAAATCGACCGGAAAGCATTGCGGCAGCGCGTCTTCAGCTCACAGGCCGCCGCGGGCCGGCCGCCCGAGACCCCGGCCGAGCAGCTCATGGCGCGCCTGTTCGCCGAGGTGCTGCAACTGGAGAACGTCTCGGCCGAGAGCAACTTCTTCACCCTGGGCGGCGACAGCATCGTCTCGATGCGGTTGGTGGCGCTCGCCAAATCCGCCGGGCTGATCCTGACCCCGCGCGAGATATTCGAAGGGAAAACAGTCGCCGCCCTCGCCACGACCGCCCGCCCCGAAACCACGACGGACGACCACCGCCCGCCGGCGGGCGAGACGGAACACACGGAATCCCCGCGCGTTCCGCTCACCCCACCCGATATCGAAGCGCTACGACAGCAGTACAGCGCCCTGTCCGAAGTGTGGCCGCTGTCCCCGATGCAGTCCGGTATCCACTTCCATTCGACCTTCGCACCCGACACCGCGGACAACTACACCGTCCAGACGACAATCGGGTTCTCCGGCCGTATCGACAGCCCGCGCCTGCGCCGCGCCGCCCAGGCCTTGATCGACCGCCACGATATTCTGCGCGCCGCGTTCGCCGAAACAGCGAACGGCCCGTGCCAGATCGTCCTGGACCACGCCGACGTCGACTTCCGCGATATCGACCTCACCCACGGCGACGATCCGCGCACCGCCACCGATATCGCCGGCGCCGACGCCACCGCCGGTTTCGACCTGACCGCGCCGCCGCTGATCCGGTTCACCCTGCTGCACCTGCGCCCGGGCGAGTACCGGCTGCTCGTCACCAACCACCATGTGATCCTCGACGGCTGGTCGATGCCACTGCTGATGCGCGAACTGCTCGAATACTACGGAGCACCCGACACGATCGGCACCGCCGAACCCGCCCCCTCCTACCGCGACTACCTGATCTGGCTGGACCGCCAAGACCTCGCCACCTCCAAAGCCGCATGGGCACAGGCCTATTCCGACGTCGACACCCCCACCCGGGTAGCCCGCGGAACCGGCGCCGCGGCCAGCACCGCAGCCGAGGTCAACACGGAACTCCCCGCCGACCGCTACGGTGACCTGCGCCGCGTCGCAGCGGACGCCGCCGTCACCGTCAACACAGCGGTCGCCGCCGCCTGGGCGGTCAACCTGCGGATACTCACCGGCGACACCGATGTGATCTTCGGATCCGCGGTATCGGGCCGGCCCCCGGAACTCCCGCAGGTGGACCGGACCCTCGGCATGTTCCTGAACACCGTCCCCGTGCGGGTCCGGCTCGATCCCACCGCGACACTGACACAACTGCTGACCCGGATCCAGGACCAGCAATCCCGCATGCTCGACCACCACTACGTCGGCCTGCCCGATATCCACCGCAGCACCGGAGTCACCGAACTGTTCGACACCGCGATCGCCTTCCAGTCGTTCCCGCTGGATCGCCCCGCCCTGCAGCAGCTCGTCCGATCGGCGGGCCTGCAGGTCGAGGAGGTCACCGGCGTCGACGCCACCCCGTTCCCGCTGAGCCTGGTCGTCGCCCCGAAACGCGACGGAGCCGAAGGCCTGCAGATCACCCTCCGATACCTGCAGGAAGAATTCGACGCCGACCGGGCGCACCGGATACTCGGCCGCTTCGTGGAGCTCCTGGACCGGGTCGCCCGGGAACCGTCCCTGCAGCTGGGCGACCTCGCACTCCCCGACGAACCCGGTCCCGCCCACCCCCAACACACCGGCGAACACCTGGACCGGTCGCACACCCTCGCCGATATCCTCGCGAACTCCGCGGCCGCCACACCCGACGCGGTCGCCGTGCAATTCGGCCGGCACCAGGCGGCAACCCTCACCTACCGGCAGCTCGACGAACAATCCAACCAGCTCGCCCGGCTGCTGCTGCGGCGCGGCGCCCGGCCGGGACGTATCGCCGCCGCCGCCCTCCCGCGCTCCCCGGAGTGGGTCGTCACGGTATGGGCGGCCGCGAAGGCCGGGGTCGCGTTCGTGCCGATCGACCCGAACCTGCCCGTCGGGCGCATCGACTTCCTGCTGTCGGACTCGACCGCCGCCCTCGGCGTCACCGACACCGCCACCAGCCAGAAACTGCCCGGCGATATCGACTGGCTCGTCCTCGACGACGCGGACACCCGCCGCGCCGTCGCCGCCGAATCCGCGGCGCCGATCACCACCACCGAACGCGGCGCACCCATCCGGCCCGGCCACACCGCCTACGTGATCTACACCTCCGGTTCCACCGGAACCCCCAAGGGCGTCCTGGTCGGCCACCGCGGACTGGCCGACGTCGTCGCGGCCCAGCGCCGCACCCTGGACGTCGACGAACAATCGGCGGTACTGCAGGTCGCCTCACCCAGTTTCGACGCCTCCCTGTTCGAACTGCTGATGGCGCACGGATCGGGCGGCCGGCTGGTCGTCGCACCTCCCGACGTGTACGGCGGCCGCGAACTGGCCGAGCTGATCCGGCGCGAACACATCTCCCATGTGGTGATCACACCGTCGGCGCTGGCCACCGTCCCGGCCGACGGTCTGGACGCCCTGCACGTGCTGGCCACCGCCGGTGAGGCCGTCGGCCCGGAACTCGTCGAACGGTGGGCGCCCGGGCGCCGCATGATCAACCTGTACGGGCCGAGCGAAACCACGATCTGGGCCACCGCCGGCGAGGTCGGCGCCGGCACACCGATCACGATCGGCCGGCCCGTCGGCCCCGTCGCGGCCACCGTCCTGGACACCTGGTTGCGGCCGGTGCCCGACGGTGTCGCGGGCGAACTGTATCTGTTCGGCGCGGGCCTGGCCGACGGCTACATCGACCGGACCGGCACGACCGCCGCACGGTTCGCCGCCTGCCCGTTCGGGACACCGGGCGACCGCATGTACCGCACCGGCGATATCGTGCGCCGCACCACCACCGGCGAACTGGAATTCGTGGGACGCAACGATTTCCAGGTGAAAGTCCGCGGCACCCGAGTCGAACTGGGCGAGATCGACACCGTCCTGGCAGCACACCCCGATATCACCTTCGCCGCCACCATCGGACACAGCGCCGAAGGACATCCGGTGCGGCTCGTGTCCTACGTCGTCCCCGCCGCGGGCACGAACGTAGCGGTCGAAGACCTGCATATCGCGCTGGCCGAAGCGCTGCCCACCTACATGGTGCCCGCCGCGATCATGATCCTCGACGAGGTCCCGCTCACCTCGAACGGCAAACTCGACCGCGAACAGCTCCCCGAACCGGTGTTCGCCGGCCGCGAATTCCGGGCGCCGTCCACCCCGCTGGAACATCTGGTCGCGGAGGCGTTCGCGCAGGTCCTGGACATGGACCGGGTGGGCGCCGCCGACGACTTCTTCGCCCTCGGCGGCGATTCCCTCAGCGCATCGCTGGTGGTCGCCCGCGTCGGCGCCGCCCTCGACGTCCGAGTCCCGGTCCGGGCGCTGTTCGAAGCACCCACCGTCAGCGGATTCGCCCGGCACGCAGGATCGCTGCGCAGCGGCGGCCGCATACCGCTCACCGCCGGCCCGCGCCCCGAACCGGTACCGCTGTCGCTGGCACAGCAGCGGATGTGGTTCCTGAACCGGTTCGAACCGGACTCGGCGGCCTACAACATCCCGGTCATGCTGCGGCTCACCGGACAGTTGAACACCGACGCCCTGCACGCGGCACTCACCGACGTCGTCACCCGGCACGAAGTGCTGCGCACCATCTACCCGGAAACCGCCGGCGAACCCCGCCAGGTGATCTTGGACGACCCGCCGGCACCGCTACAGACACGGCGGCTGGAAGCGAGCACAGCCCTGGACACCGTCGGCGAATTCGTTCGCGCCGGCTTCGATGTCACCACCGAGGTCCCGCTCCGCGTCGGCCTGTTCGACCTCGGCGCCGGCGAATACGTCCTCGTCCTGGTGGTCCACCACATCGCCGGCGACGGACAGTCGATGGGACCGCTGGCCCGCGACGTGATGACCGCCTACGCCGCCCGCGTCACCGGCAACGCCCCGCACTGGGAACCCCTGCCCGTCCAATACGCGGACTACGCACTGTGGCAGCGCCGGGTCCTGGGCGCCGCCGACGACCCCGAGTCGCTGCTGTCCACCCAACTCGACTTCTGGCGCACGACACTGGCGGAAACCCCCGACCGGCTGGACCTACCCACCGACCGGCCCCGCCCCACCGTGGCCTCCCTGTCCGGCGGCCGGATACCGATCGAGATCGGCCCCGAACTGCACGCCCGCCTGCTGGAACTGGCCCGCTCCCGCGGCTCCTCACTGTTCATGGCGATGCACGCCGCCCTGGCCGCCGTCCTCGGCCGGTTGAGCGGCACCGACGACATCGTGATCGGCACCCCCGTCGCCGGCCGCGGCGAACCCGGACTCGACGAACTGGTCGGCATGTTCGTGAACACACTCGCCCTGCGCACCCCGATCGACTCCGGCGCACCGTTCACCGACCTGCTCACCCGCACCCGCGACACCGACCTGCGCGCATTCGAACACGCCGACGTACCGTTCGAACGAGTCGTCGAGGAACTGAACCCGGAACGATCCTCCTCCCAGCACCCCCTGTTCCAGGTCGTCCTGGCCTTCCAGAACATCGCGGCCGCACAGATGGAACTTCCCGGCGTCGTGGTATCCCGCGCCGACGTCGACACCGGCCTGTCCCAGTTCGACCTGCAACTGGTCCTCGCCGACAGCTACAGCGACGGGGGAGCGGCACACGGCATCTCCGGAACCATGATGTACGCCCGCGACCTGTTCGACGAAACAACAGCCACCGGATTCGTGCACCGCTTCCTCCGCGTCCTGGAAGCGGTCACCGCCGACCCGGCGACCGCCGTCGGCGATATCGACTGGCTCGACGCCACCGAACACGTCGACCTGGTGACCCGGATCGGCGAGCGGCCCGCAGACACCCCACCATCACCCGTCCTGCTACCGCAGGTGTTCGCCGCCGCCGTCGCGGACAACGGTGCCGGCCCGGCCGTCCTATCCGGCGACACCGAACTCACCTACACACAACTCGACGCCCGATCCAACCAGCTCGCGCGGCAACTGATCCGCCACGGCGCCGGACCCGAACACCCGGTACTCGTCGCGGCCGGCCGGTCCATCGCCTCGATCACCGCCTGGTGGGCCGTCGTCAAAACCGGCGCCCCCTACGTCCCCGTCGACCCCCGCTATCCCGCCGGCCGCATCGAACAGATAATCACCGATTCGGCTGCGGCGCTCGGCGTGACGGTCACCGCCGCACACCATCAACTCCCCGGATCACTCGACTGGATCGTGCTCGACGACACCGGCACGGCCGCACAGATCGACGCCCAGGACGACACCGCCATCAGCGACAGCGAGCGGCTGCGCCCGCTACGCGCTACGAACACCGCATACGTGGTGTTCACCTCCGGATCCACCGGTGTGCCCAAGGGCGTCGCCGTCACCCACACCGGAATCGCCGATTTCGTCGCCGCGCAACGCGCCGAACATCAACTCCGGACCGACTCCCGCGTCCTGCACTTCGCCTCCCCGTCGTTCGACGCCTCACTTTTGGAAATCCTGCTCGCCGTCAGCCGCGCCGCCACCCTGGTCATCGCACCGGCCGGAATGTACGGCGGCGACGAGATGCGCGAATTCCTCCGGACCCGCCACGTCACCCACGCATTCGTCACCCCCGCCGCGCTGGCCTCGGTCGACCCCACCGACCTCGACGACCTCCAGGTCGTCCTGTCCGGCGGCGACGAAGTCCCCACCGACCTCATCACCCGATGGTCGGCCACCGACACCGCCGGCACCCGCGAATTCCGGGTCCTGTACGGACCCACCGAAACCACCATGGTCGCCACCGCCACCCGGCCGATCCGGCCCGGCGACCGGCCCGCCATCGGCACCCCCCTCCCGGGTATGCACGCCCTCGTCCTCGACCACCGGCTGCAACCCGTACCCGTCGGCGTCACCGGCGAGCTGTACCTGGCCGGACCCGCACTGGCCCGCGGATACCTGCACCGGACCGCCACCAGCGCCGCCCGCTTCGTCGCCTGCCCGTTCGGCAAACCCGGCGCCCGCATGTACCGCACCGGCGACGTCGTCCGCTGGAACACCGCCGGCGATCTGGAGTTCATCGGCCGCAACGACTTCCAGGTGAAGATCCGCGGCTACCGCGTGGAACTCGGCGAAATCGACACCGTCCTCGGCGCCCGCCCCGACGTGGCATTCGCGGTCACCGTGCCACGCCGCGAAGGCGCGGGTTCCGTGATCCTGGTGTCCTACGTGGTGCCCACCGCCGGCACAGAGATACCGGTCGAAGAGCTGACCACCGAACTCACCGAGGCACTGCCCTCCTACATGGTGCCCTCCGCCGTGATGGTCCTCGACGAAATCCCGCTGTCCCCCAACGGGAAACTCGACCGCAAAGCACTACCCGAACCCGTCCTGCAGGCCAAACAGTTCCGGGCACCGGCCTCGCCGGTGGAGGAAATCGTGGCCGGAGTCTTCGCCGAAGTACTCGGCCTCGACCGCCTCGTCGGCGCCGACGACGACTTCTTCGAACTCGGCGGCAACAGCCTCGTCGCCACCCGCGTCGCCGCCCGGATCGGTGCCGCGCTCGACGCAAACGTGCCGGTGTCGATGATCTTCGACGCCCCCAGCGTCGCCAAACTCGCCGCCCGCGCCGAATCACACGCCGACACCGGCCGAATCGCACTCACCCCGCAACCACGCCCCCCGCATATCCCGCTCTCCTACGCACAGCAGCGGATGTGGTTCCTGAACCGCTTCGAACCCGACTCCGCCGCCTACAGCATCCCGATCATCATCCGCCTGTCCGGGCAGCTGGACCTCGACGCACTCCACGCCGCGGTCGGCGACGTGGTGTCCCGGCACGAAGTCCTGCGCACCGTCTACCCGTATGTCGACGGTGAGCCCACCCAGGTAGTTCTCCCCGCCGCCGGCACACCGCCGATGACCGTCACCCCGGTCACCGAACCGGAACTCCCCGAAACCATCGCCGGCTTCGTCTCGACAGTGTTCGACGTGACCGCCGAGGTCCCGTTCCGGGTGCGGCTGTTCGAACTCGCCCCGGACACCTGGGTGCTGGCCGTCGTCATGCACCACATCTGCGGCGACGGCTCCTCGCTCGCCCCGCTCGCCCGCGACATGATGACCGCCTACCAGGCCCGGGTCCACAACCGGGCACCCGGCTGGGTACCGCTGACGGTCCAATACGCGGACTACGCGATCTGGCAGCACACCGTGCTCGGCGCCGAACACGACCCCGAATCGCTGCTCCGCGCCCAGATCGACTACTGGACAACCCAGCTGGCGGACCTGCCGCCACAGCTGGAACTACCGGCCGACCGGCCGCGGCCACCGATCCAAACCTATGCCGGTGACACCGTGTCGATCACCCTCGGCGGCGAACTGCACGCACAACTGGAGAACGTCGCCCGCGCCCACAACACGACCCTGTTCATGGTGTTCCACGCCGCACTCGCCGCCACCCTGGCCCGGCTCGCCGACACCGACGACATCGCCATCGGCACCCCCTACGCCGGACGCGGCGAACCCGAACTCGACGAGCTCGTCGGCATGTTCGTCAACACCCTCGTCCTGCGCACCCGGCTGACCGGCCAGATGTCGTTCACCCAGCTGCTCGAACACGTCCGCGGCACCGACCTCGCCGCCTTCGGGCACGCCGACGTACCGTTCGAACGACTGGTGCAGGAACTCAACCCGGTGCGGTCGCACGCCCACCACCCCCTTTTCCAGGTGATGCTCTCCTTCCAGAACCTCACCACCACCGATTTCGAACTACCCGGCCTCACCGCCTCCGCCGTCGAAGCCGACACCGCGACCTCCCTGTTCGACCTGCAGGTCACCGTGTCCGACTCCTACGACGACACCGGCACCCCGACCGGCATCACCGGCGGCGTGACCTACGCGACCGACCTCTTCGACCCGGAAACCGCCACCGGCATCGTCGACCGCCTGCAGCGGATGCTGCAGGCACTCGCCGCCGACCCCGCACAACAGATCTACGACGTGAACCTGCTCGACCCCGGCGAACGGGAAGACGCCCTGCACCGCTGGAACGCCACCGACCACCCCTACGACCCGGACGAAACCCTCGCCACACTGTTCACCCGCGCCGTCCACGCCCACGCCGCCCGGCCCGCAGTGCAATCCGGCACCGAAGCCCTGACTTACGCACAGTTCGCGGCACGCGTCAACCGGCTGGCCCGCTGGCTGATCTCCCGCGGCGTCGGCCCCGACACCCTGGTCGCGCTGCGCATGCGCCGATCCCTCGACCAGGTCACCGCCATGTACGCGGTACACGCCGCAGGCGGCGGCTACGTACCGGTCGACCCGGACCACCCCGCCGAACGGATCGACTACATGCTGGCCACCGCCGCACCGGTGGTGATGCTGTCCTCCCTCGACGGGATCGACCTCACCGAATTCGACGACACACCCGTCACCGACACCGACCGCAGCGCGCCCCTGCGCCCGCACAACCTCGCCTACGTCCTGTTCACCTCCGGCTCGACCGGGCGCCCCAAAGGCGTCGCCGTACCGCACCGCGCGGTACTCAACCAGCTGCACTGGATCATCGACACCTACGGGCTGACACCGGACGACACGGTACTGCAGAAAACCCCCGCCACCTTCGACGTCTCCGTATGGGAACTGTTCGCGACCCTGGCCGTGGGAGCCCGGATGGTGATCGCCCGGCCCGACGGGCACACCGATCCCGCCTACCTCGCCGAAACCATCGCCGCCGAGCAGATCACGGTCACCTCCTTCGTACCCTCGATGCTGGCCGCCTTCTCGGACGCGGCCCCCACCGAATCGCTGCACTCGCTCCGGGCGCTGCTCGTCGGCGGCGAAGCCTTCGGCGCAGAGGTCGTGGCCACCGCGCAGCAGGTACTGCCCGACGTCGACCTGCACAACCTGTACGGCCCCACCGAATTCACCCTGCACGCCACCGCGCATGCCGTGACCGACGCCGACACCGGCAGCGTCCCGATGGGGGCACCGGTGCGGAACGTACGGGCCTACATCCTCGACACCCGGCTGCAACCCGTACCGCCCGGAGTCGCGGGGGACCTGTACCTGGCGGGCATCCAGATCGCCCGCGGCTACCAGGCCCGCCCGGGGTTGACCGCCGACCGTTTCGTCCCCGACCCCTACGCCACCGGCCAGTGCATGTACCGCACCGGCGACCTGGCGCGACACCGGCGTGACGGTGAACTCGAATACCTGGGCCGCACCGATTTCCAGGTCAAACTCCGCGGCCTGCGCATCGAACTCGGCGAAATCGAAGCCGTCCTCGCGGAGCACCCCACCGTCACCCGCGCCATCGCCGCCGTACGCGGTGACCAGCTCGTCGGCTACCTCGTCCCCGCCACCGGCGCCACCCTCGACACCGCGGCCGTACTGGCACACGCCGCGACCGAACTACCCGACTACATGGTGCCGTCCACCGTGATGGTGCTCGACACCGTACCGCTCACCGCCTCCGGCAAACTCGACCGCAAACAACTGCCCGAGCCGGTGTTCGCGGTAGGGGAGTTCCGGGAACCGTCGTCGTGGCTGGAAGGGGAAGTGACCCGCGCCTACGGGCACGTCCTCGGCGTGGACCGCGTCGGCGCCGACGACGACTTCTACGCCCTCGGCGGCAACTCGCTGAAATCGGTGCAGGTGGTGACCGAGCTGAAGAAGGAACTCCGTTACGAGGTCCCGGTCAGCTGGATCCTGTCCGATCCGCGCCCCGCCGATCTCGCCAAACGGATCGAAACCGGTATGCGCACCGGGCAGGTCAGCACCGAACCCACCGCCCCCGGATTCGATGTCCTGCTCCCGATCCGGACTGCCGGGCAGCGGCCCCCGCTGTTCTGCATCCACCCCGCGTCCGGCCTGGCCTGGAGCTACCGCCCCCTCGGCGAATACCTGTCCGCCGACCGGCCGATCTACGGTATCCAGGCCCCGCAGCTCAGCGGCGCCGCCGAGCCGGCGGGCAGTATCGAAGACACCGCCCGCCGCTACTTCGACGAAATCCGCACGGTTCAGCCGCACGGCCCCTACCATCTCCTCGGCTGGTCGCTCGGCGGCCAGATCGCCCACGCCGTCGCCGTCGAAATGCGCGCCGCCGGCGAACAGGTCGCGCTACTGGCCCTGCTCGATTCCGAAGCCGACAGTATCGACGAGTCGGCGGTCACCACCGTGACCGCCGGGGAACTGGTCAGCAACCTCGGCCCGGTGATGGGTATCGAGGTCGTGCCCCCCGAGGCCACCGCCGAGGAAGCCGCCGCACTGATCGAAGAGCAGCTGGGGGACCGGCTCGGTATCGACGCCGCGCTGATCCAGCGCATGACCGACGCCTACAACGAGTCCAGCCGGGCCGCCGCCCACTGGCGACCCCAGATCCTCGACGGCGACCTGCTGTACTTCACCGCCGCGGGCGAACATCGCGCCGACGGCACCGGCCACCGCGGCTGGGAGCCGCTGGTCCGCGGGCAGGTCACCGATATCGCCATCGACGCAACCCATCTGGCGATGACCGAACCCGCGGTATTGGCCCGCATCGCCCGCATCCTCGACGAACACCTCGATCGGTAACCGGCCGAGAGACAAACGCACAGAGGTCCGGCGTTCTTCTGCCGCTCCAGCTCGGTCGGTAGCGAGCAGGGGACCGCCACAGTGCCCAGAAGCAGCCAAGTTTACGTAATGTAGATTATCGGCATTTTTCGGAAGGCCCGGATCGGAGCAACGGAGTTTCGAATCCTCCCACGCACAAACCATTCTCGGCGACCAGGCGCACCACCCCTTGCGAGCGGGTACCTGCCGCGGCGACCGAGTCCCGCACACTCCCGGCCACTCGCGGCAATACGCCCTGATTGCCACATGATTATGTCAAGTAGGTTCGGGACGGTGGACATGCCGGATGTCGACTTCACCGAATTCTCGTGATCCCCGGCGACTGCCCGCGTATCGACCTCGAAGCCCATCGGCAACAGCAGCCCGCTTTGTCGAATATCGCCGATCCCCGCCCGCCGACGCCCCCCTCCCCTGACAGCCTCCGCAATAGAACAAGACTACCCATAAGCGTCACTGTGACGTATTGGATCCGCGCGGGAAGGATTGAACCCGCCGGCGACGCAGGCTTCGAGATGTCTCGGCGCACGGCGCCGGCCGCGGGGGCGGCGAACAATGCGGCGACGGCGGGTCGAGGGTTCCGGGCGCGGGGCGGGCCGGATCGATGTGGTGCGTCGGTGAACGGGCACGGGTGGCCGTTCGACCCGCAGGGGTGACGCGGTGACGCGGCAGAACGCTCCGCGGGCGATACGCTCGGGGTTCTGGGCTCGTATCAGCGATGACCTCTCGGAGGCGGGCTATGCGCGGACGTCGGTTGATGGTTCTCGGTGTCGCGGCGGTGACCGCTGCGGGGCTGCTCGCGGGGTGCGGTGAAATCGAGGAACCGGTGCCGTCCGGGGCGACGGCGGGAACGAGTAGCGGGCCGCCGCATCCCGACCGGGCGGCGGGGGTCGCCATTCCGGACGGCCGGGTCGAGCACATTCTGGGCCGGGTGGAACAGCGCGCCGAGGAGTTGATGCAGTCCACGGGTATTCCCGGTATGGCGGTCGCCGTCGTCTACGACGGGAAGGTCGTGTACGAAAAGGGCTTCGGGGTGCGCGAGGTGGACACGGAGCAGCCGGTCGGTCCGGGCACGGTGTTCCAGTTGGCGTCGGTGTCGAAATCGGTGGGTGCGACGGTGGTGGCGCGGCAGGTCGCCGACGGGGCGGTCGCTTGGGACACCCCGGTGCGTCAGTCCGACCCAGGTTTCGCATTGCAGGATCCCTATGTCAGCGACCATGTGACCGTCGGTGACCTGTACGCGCACCGATCGGGGTTGCCCGAGCATGCCGGGGATCGGCTGGAGGATCTGGGGTTCGACCGGGCGGCGGTGCTGGAACGGTTGCGGTTGCTTCCGTTGTCGCCGTTCCGCGCGTCCTACGATTACACGAATTTCGGGCTCACCGCGGCCGCGGCGGCGGTCGCCGAGCAGGCTCGGCTCGATTGGGCGGAACTGTCGGAGCGGAATATCTACGAGCCGCTGGGGATGACGGCGACCAGTTCCCGATATGCAGATTTCGCGGCGGCGCCGGATCGGGCCGTGGGACATGTGCTGGTGGACGATTCGTACCGGCGGGCGGAACCGGGGCGGCAACCGGATGCGCAGTCGCCGGCGGGCGGGGTCAGTTCCTCGGTGGCGGATATGGCGCGGTGGATGACGATGGTGCTGGGTGACGGATCGTATGAGGGGAGGCAGGTGGTGGCGCCGGAGGCGTTGCAGCCCGCGATATCACCGCAGGCGGTGTCGTCCCCGCCGGCCGCACCGGATGCGCGGGCGGGGTCGTACGGGTTCGGTTTCAATGTGGGTACGTCGGCGGCGGGCCGGGTGGTGCTGAGTCATTCGGGGGCGTTCAATGCGGGTGCCGCGACGGCGTTCACGCTGATCCCGTCGGCGGATGTGGGGATCGTGACGCTGACCAATGCGGCGCCGATCGGGGTGCCCGAGACGTTGAACGCCGAGTTCGCCGACCTGGTCCAGTTCGGGGAGATCCGGGAGGACTGGGAAAACCTGTACCGGGCTGCGTTCGCGCAGATGGACGCGCCTTCCGGGGAGCTGGCCGGTAAGGTGCCTCCCCCGGCGCCGGCTCCCGCTCGTCCGTTGGACGGTTATGCGGGTGTGTACGGGAACGACTATTTCGGTCCGGCGACGGTCGAGGTGGACGGTGACCGGTTGATGTTGACGTTGGGGCCGGGAAAGGTGACCACACCGCTGCGGCATTGGGACGGCGATACGTTCGTGTTCACCCCGTCGGGCGAGAGCGCGGATCCGGGGACGGTATCGCAGGCTCGTTTCGACGGTGACCGGTTGTGGCTGGAGTTCTACGACACCGACGGGCTCGGTACGTTCGTCCGTTGACCCTGCCGGGCGCTCCCCCGGGGGGTTTGCAGGTCACCGCCGCGTCCCGATTTCGACACGGTGTTTCCGGTGGCCGGGAGCGTTATCGGCGGGTGGGTAGGCTGCGCTTCGAATGGCACGGTCTTTCGTTCATCGCGGTCACATTCCGCTCGGTCGTTTCGGTCCCGGAGGCGACCGTGCTGCAGCGAGAGGGAGAGCAGATGAGTTCTACGATTCGTAGCGTTGTCATCCCGGTGTCCGATCTGGCCGCCGCGAAGTCGATCTATTCGGCGCTGTTCGGCGCACCGCATACCGACCAGCCGTATTACGTGGGCTATTCCGCCGACGGGTTCGAGATCGGCCTGAACCCGAATGGTGATGTGGCGGAGGGGCCGGTGGCCTACACCGATGTCGACGATGTCGAGGCGGTTCGCGCCACTCTCCTGGCTTCCGGTGCGACCGAGCGCAGTGCCCCGCGCGAGGTCGCCCCGGGGGTGCGTGTCTGTGTGCTGCAGGACGGCGACGGGAACGCGTTCGGTCTCCGCGGTAAGTAGCGGAACCTGTGCGGCCGGGAGAATACCTCCCGGCCGTACAAGTTTATCCGAAATCGTTGTGCCCGAATCGGTTTCAGGCTCCGACGTAGTCGGCGAGGTGCTGGCCGGTGAGGGTGGAGCGGTCGGCGACCAGGTCGGCGGGGGTGCCTTCGAAGACGATCGTGCCGCCGTCGTGGCCGGCGCCGGGCCCCAGGTCGATGATCCAGTCCGCGTGGGCCATCACCGCCTGATGGTGTTCGATGACGATCACGGATTTGCCGGAGTCTACGAGCCGGTCCAGCAGGCCCAGCAGTTTTTCGACGTCGGCGAGGTGCAGGCCGGTGGTCGGCTCGTCGAGCACGTAGATGCCGCCGGTATCGGCCATCTGGGTCGCCAGCTTGAGCCGCTGCCGTTCACCGCCGGACAGGGTGGTGAGCGGTTGCCCGAGTTTGATGTAGCCCAGGCCGACGTCGACCAGGCGGTCGAGGATTTTGTGCGCGGCCGGGATACGGGCGTCGCCGGCGCCGAAGAACTCTTCGGCTTCGGCGACGGACATGGCGAACACTTCGGCGATATTGCGGCCGCCGAACGTGTACTCCAGCACCTGGGCCTGGAACCGCCGGCCTTCGCATTCCTCGCAGGGCGATTCGACGGTGGCCATGACACCCAGGTCGGTGTAGATCACGCCGGCGCCGTTGCAGGTGGGGCAGGCACCTTCGGAGTTGGAGCTGAACAGGGCGGGTTTGACACCGTTGGCTTTGGCGAAGGCTTTGCGGATCGGGTCGAGCAGCCCGGTGTAGGTGGCCGGGTTGCTGCGCCGGGAGCCCTTGATCGGCGTCTGGTCGACCGATACCACGCCGTCGCGGCGGGCCACCGAACTGTCGATGAGTGAGCTCTTACCGGAACCGGCGACGCCGGTGAGGACCACCAGCACGCCGAGCGGGATGTCGACGTCGACATTGCGCAGGTTGTGCGAGGTGGCGCCACGCACCTGCAGGGTGTCCGCGGGGGTGCGCACGGACGGTTTCAGGGCGGCGCGGTCGTCGAGGTGGTGTCCGGTGATGGTGCCGCTGGCGCGCAGGCCGTCGACACTGCCTTCGAACATCACTTGCCCGCCGTCGGTGCCGGCGCGGGGGCCGAGGTCGATGATGTGGTCGGCGACCGCGATGACCTCGGGTTTGTGTTCGACGACCAGGACGGTGTTGCCCTTGTCGCGCAGTTGCAGCAGCAGTTCGTTCATCCGCTGAATATCGTGCGGGTGCAGTCCGATGGTCGGTTCGTCGAAGACGTAGGTGACATCGGTGAGTGAGGAGCCGAGGTGGCGGATCATTTTGGTGCGTTGCGCTTCACCGCCGGAGAGGGTGCCCGCGGGGCGTTCCAGTGACAGGTAGCCGAGGCCGATATCGACGAAGGAGTCGAGGGTCTGGCCGAGGGCGGTCAGCAGCGGGGCGACGGACGGTTCGTCGAGGCCGCGCACCCAGCCGGCCAGATCGCTGATCTGCATGGAGCAGGCGTCGGCGATGCTGATGCCCTTGATCTTCGAGGATCGGGCTTCGGCGCTGAGCCGGGTGCCGTCGCAGTCGGGGCAGGTGTCGAAGGTGATCGCCTTGTCGACGAACGCCCGGATATGGGGTTGCATCGCTTCGCGGTCCTTCGACAGGAACGATTTCTGGATCTTCGGGATCAGGCCCTCGTAGGTGACGTTGACGCCTTCGACCTTGACCCTGGTGGGTTCCTTGTACAGCAGATCGTTCAGCTGCTTTTTGGTGAATTTTTTGATCGGTTTGTCCGGGTCGAAGAACCCGCAGCCGCGGAAGATGCGGCCGTACCAGCCGTCCATGCTGTAGCCGGGGATGGTGAGCGCGCCGTCGTTGAGTGATTTGCTGTCGTCGTAGAGGGCGGTGAGGTCGAAATCGGAGACCGACCCGCGACCCTCGCAGCGCGGGCACATCCCACCGGTGACGCTGAAACTGCGCCGTTCCCGGACAGTCTGACCACCTTTTTCGACGGTGACGGCGCCGGCGCCGCTGATGGAGGCGACGTTGAAGGAGAACGCCTGCGGTGAACCGATATGGGGTGTGCCGAGCCGGCTGAACAGGATGCGCAGCATGGCGTTGGCGTCGGTGGCGGTGCCGACGGTGGAGCGCGGATCGGAGCCCATCCGTTCCTGGTCGACGATGATCGCGGTGGTCAGCCCGTCGAGGACGTCGACATCGGGGCGGGCCTGGTTGGGCATGAAACCCTGGATGAACGCGCTGTAGGTTTCGTTGATCAGCCGCTGCGATTCCGCGGCGATGGTGCTGAACACCAGGGAACTCTTCCCCGAACCGGAAACCCCGGTGAATACGGTCAACCGGCGTTTCGGGATTTCGACGCTGATGTCTTTGAGGTTGTTCTCGCGTGCGCCGTAGACGCGGATCAGGTCGTGGGTGTCGGCGACGTGCGGTTCCGCCGATCGTGTGCCGGACTTCGTGGCCGTGCTCATCTGCTCTCCCTCTGCTGTTCGGGCCCGTGCGTGCGGTCCTCACCGCCGTCGTCCGGTCGATCCAACCAGACGGCGCCGACAGTGTCCGGCGCCTGCCCGGTGGTGTATCGAAGGTCGCGCCGGCTTCGCTACGACCGGCGCGACGAGGTGGTTGTCGTGCTCAGCCGGCCTGCTGGATGCGGATCATGTTCCCGGCGGGATCGCGGACGGCGCAGTCGCGGATTCCGTACGGCTGATCGGTGGGCTCCTGGATGATGTCGATGTCACCGGCTTGCAGCCGGTCGAAGGTGGCGTCGAGGTCGGCGGCGGCGAGGTTGATCCCGGCGTAGGTGCCTTTGGCCATCATCTCGGTGATGGTGCGGCGTTCGTCGTCGGTGATGCCCGGGTCCACGGCCGGTGGGGTGAGCACGATGGAGATGCCGGGCTGACCGACGGGGCCGACGGTGATCCAGCGCAGCCCTTCGTAGCCCACGTCTTTGCGCACTTCGAAACCGAGGAGGTCGCGGTAGAAGGCCAGCGCCGCGTCCGGATCGTCGTGCGGGAGGTAGCTGGAATGGATGGTGAGGTTCATGACGACGACGCTAGCCGCGTCGCGGTGACCTGCGCTTCTCGATTCCTGATCGGTCTGGTCACCTGTTTGGCGACACAGCTCGGCATCCCGGCCGCTTCGCCGGCCGCTTCCTGCCGGTAGGTGCTGGGCGGTACGCCGACCAGTTCGGTGAACCGGGTGCTGAAGGTGCCGAGTGAGGAGCAGCCGACGGCGAAGCAGACCTCGGTGACGCTCATATCGCCGCGGCGCAGCAGGGCCTTGGCGCGTTCGATCCGCCGGGTCATCAGGTACCCGTAGGGCGATTCGCCGTAGGCGAGGCGGAATTGGCGGCTCAGATGACCGGCGGACATGTTGACTCCGCGGGCGAGCGCGGCGACGTCGAGAGGCTGCGCGTATTCGCGGTCCATCCGGTCGCGGACCCGCCGCAGCAGCGCCAGGTCACGCAGACGCGGATCGGCTGCCGGTTTGCTGGTCACTGGAGAATCGTGCCATACCGGGCGGTCGGCTGCCCAGACCCGGCAGTTCGCCGGAGACACAGCCGGACGGGTGGCGCCGCTGCTCCGGGCAGCGGCGCGGGCTGGGTTCGTATCGGCTCTCCCCCGCTGCCCCGGCTTCCCGCCCGGCGTGGTTACTTCCCGCCGCCGGCTGCGAGACGCATGAGATCGGTGTCGAGGTCGACACCGGTTTCGGTGCCGCCGGCGCTGCCGAAGGTGTGCTGGTAGCTGTCCCAGGATTCGTTCTTGACCTGGTGGGCGAATTCGCTCTGCATCAGCAGGACCAGTTCCAGGGCGGCGCGGTCGATGCGCTTGTTCAGGTCGGTGTCGTTCCAGTCCTCGGAGGCGGCGAACAGGGACGTGGGCACGGTCATGGTGCGCAGGTAGGCGAACAGGGCCCGCATCTGTTCGTCGACGACCAAGGCGTGCCGGGCGGTGCCGGCGGTCGCGGCGAGGATCACCGGTTTGGCGATCAGCAGGTCGTTGTCGAGGACGTGGAAGAACGAGGTGAGCAGGCCGCTGGGGGCGGCCTTGTAGACCGGGGCGGCGACAACCAGCCCGTCGGCTGCGGCCAGTTTCTCGACGGCGGCGGTCATTTTCGGGCCCATGAGCTGGGATACCAGGGCCGTGGTGATCTCGGTGGCCAGTTCCCGGAGGTCGATCACGCTGACCGTGACGGCCGCGCCGCGGCGGGCGGCCAGTGCGCCGACTCGCGCGGCAGTGCGGTCGGCGAGCATCCGGGTCGACGACGGGTTGCTGGTTCCGCCGCTGACCACGACCAGCCGGTAGGGGTCGTGCACCTGCCCGTTCGTGTTCATGGTTGCTTCCTGTTCGTGGTGTCGGCGAGTTTTCCGCAGATTTCTTCGAGGCGGCGCAGGTCGTCGTCGCTGAGCGCGCGGGTCAGGGCCCGCGCGACACCGACGGCGTGCCGGCCGCCGATCCGGCGCTGCCGGGTCCGGCCCTCGGGGGTGAGGGAGAGCCGGACCCCGCGCCCGTCCCGGCTGTCGCGGGTTCGCTGGACGAAACCGCGGTCGACCAGCCGGTCCACCATCCGCGACAGCGCGGGCTGGGTGAGCAGGACGTGCCGGTTGAGCTCGGCGGGCCGGATCGGTTCGGGGCATTTCGACAGCGTGTAGAGGACGTCGTATTCCCGCATGGTCAGGCCGTGCCAGACGTCTTCGGCCGCGAACTGTTTCATCAGCAGAGCGTGCGCGGTCAGCAGCGACTCCCAGGCATCGTTGGCGAGCCGGCTACTGGTTCGACGTTCCACTCCCGCCTCCGGGCCCGGCTCGCTCACGCTCTGTCTTCCTGGCGTGAGCGAGGGCCCTCCGTGGTTACGCTCCGCTGCCTTATCCGGGGCTGACCCGCTCACGCCAGGGCGTCCTGGTAGGGGCTGGCGCCGGCGAGGTTGTCGCCCTGGTTGGCGTTCGGGCGGGCCTGCCGTGGTGCGGCGTCGCCGTATTGTGCGGTGACCAGGGACTGGTGGGTGGGCGCGTCCGCGGATTCGGGGTCACGCCGGGCGTCCAGTTCCTTGCGCAGCACGGGAACGACTTCTCCGCCGAGCAGGTCGAGCTGGTTCAGCACGGTTTTCAGCGGAAGCCCGGCATGGTCCATCAGCCACAGTTGACGCTGGTAGTCGCCGAAGGTGTCGTGGAAAGTGAGGGTCTTGTCGATGATCTCCTGCGGGCTGCCGACCGACAGCGGTGTCATTTCGGCGAAATCCTCCAGGGTGGGGCCGTGGCCGTAGACCGGTGCCTCGTTGAAGTAGGGCCGGAATTCGTTCCATGCGTCCTGGGATTTCTTCGCGATGTAGGCCTGACCGCCGAGCCCGACGATGGCTTGTTTCTTGGTGCCGTGGCCGTAGTGCTCGAACCGCTGCCGGTAGAACTCGATGAGCTGCAGCGAATGTGCGGTGGGCCAGAAGATGTGATTGGCGAAGAATCCGTTGCCGTAGTAGGCGGCCTGTTCGGCGATCTCCGGAGTGCGGATGGAGCCGTGCCAGACGAACGGCGGCACACCGTCGAGGGGGCGCGGCGTGGCGGTGAAACCCTGCAGCGGCGTGCGGTACTTACCGTCCCAGTCGACGACGTCTTCACGCCACAGCCGGTGCAGCAGGTTGTAGTTCTCCAGGGCGAGAGGCAGGCCGGCGCGGATGTCTTTACCGAACCAGGGGTAGACGGGGCCGGTGTTGCCGCGACCGAGCATGAGGTCCATCCGGCCTTTGGACAGATGCTGCAGCATCGCGTAGTCCTCGGCGATCTTCACCGGGTCGTTGGTGGTGATCAGGGTGGTCGCGGTGCTCAGGATCAGCCGCTCGGTGGCGGCCGCGATATGCGCGAGCAGCGTGGTCGGCGAGGAGGAGAAGAACGGCGGGTTGTGGTGCTCGCCGATGGCGAACACGTCGAGCCCGACCTCTTCGGTCTTCTTCGCGATCTGCACGCTTGCGTCGATTCGCTCGGCTTCGCTGGGTGTCACGCCGGTCACGGGATCGCGCGTGATGTCGCTGACCGAGAAGATTCCGAACTGCATTGATGTCACTCCCACCGATCGATTTCTATGCATTTGCATCTACCTGAACGGCGGGGTGGGCGGGGTTATTCCGCGAGGGGTCCGGCGATACCGGCCCAGCGGTCGGTGAGGCGACGGCAGGCTTGGACGAGCTCGACTGGGTGCAGGTCGGTGAGTTCGGTGTCGAAGGTGGCGAGGATCCCGGCGACGCCCGCCCAGGACCAGGCGCCGAGAGTGAGCCGGCAGTGCTCGGTGTCGAGGTGTTCCACGACGGAGCCGCCCGGTGCCCAGCGGGCCACGATGTGCGCGGGCAGGCCGAGTCGGGCGGTGCCGGTGCATTGCCAGTCGGCGGGGGTGTCGCCGCGGTCGTGGGTGCTCATCACGAAATGGGCGAGGTCGTCGCCGGGAAGCGTGCGGGGCGAGAAAGGCTGTGTGGTGCGGCGGGGGTGCAGTCGATCCACACGGTGCACCCGCCATCGATGGTCGGTGAGGTCGTAGGCGACCAGGTACCACCGGGCGGCCCAGACGACCAGGTGATGCGGCTCGATGCGGCGGGGCGGCCGGAAGTCGTGGTCGCCGGGTTCGGGCCGGGTGCCGTCGGGGCGCAGTGTCTCGGTGACGAGTAGATGGCGGTGGCGCACCGCGGTGCCGACGGCGGTGAGGGCGGCCGGATCGATCGGGGGCGCGGGAAACTCCCAGTAGTTCTGCAGCCGGGTCAGGCGCAGGGATTCCATGGATGCCCGCAGCGCCGGGGGCATGACCTGCTGCAGCGTGGCCAGTGCCCGCGCCGCGTCGTCGCCGAGACCGAACATCGTGCTGGGCGCGGTTTGCAGGGCCACCGCGATCGCGAGGGCTTGATCGTGGTCGAACTGCAGTGGCGGCAGGGTGCGCCCGGCGCCGAGCCGGTAACCGCCGTCGGGGCCGTGGACGGTGGTGATCGGGTAGTCGAGCCGGCGCAGGGTGTCGATATCGCGGCGGACGGTGCGCTCGCTGACCCCGAGCCGGGTGGCGAGTTCGCGCAGTGACCACTGCCGCCCCGATCCGAGCAGGGACAGCAGTCGCAACGCTCGGTGTGAGGTGTTCGCCATCGTCCCATCATGACCGGTAGTGGCCATTCGGTGTCCACTACCGGTGTCAGGGTGGGTCTCGAACGAACAGCGGCGGGAAGGACATTCGGATATGCGGGTAGTGGTGGTCGGCGGCGGGATCGGCGGGCTCGCCCTGGGGGCGGGTCTGCGTCGCCGAGGCTTCGAGGTGGCGGTATTCGAGCGCGACACCGATGTGGCGGCGACCGGTGGTTACCACATCACGCTGGACGAGCGCGCGCAGTCGGCGCTGCAGGGGCTGGTGGAACCACAGATCATGCAGCGGTTGCTGGCCTCGGGTTCGGCGCTGCGACTGCGCGAGCGGGACGCGTTCTGGGACCGCCGCGGCCGGCTGCTCGGCCACGGGCCCGATCTCGGCGACAGCGGCAGTATCGACGTCGACCGGGTCACTCTGCGGATGCTGCTGGCCGAAGCGGTCGGCGAGGATTTACACCTGGGGTGCAGTGTGTCCGGGGTCGGGCTGGACGACCACGGCGCGCCGCAGGTGCTGTTCACCGACCGGGCACCGGTCTCGGCGGATCTGGTGGTGGGCGCGGACGGCACCCACTCGGTGGTCGCCCGCCACCTCGCGGGAGGCCCGACCAACAGCCCTGCGGGCATCATCGGGTTCTCCGGCCGCACCCTGCTGCGAGACCTCGGCCCGGGTGAGCGACAGCGGCTGCGACCCCGGTCGGGGCTGGCGGTGGGCCCGCGCGGCGCGGCGCTCTATCTGGGTTTCCTCGACCCGGTCGGCAACGCCGCGCTCGACGCCCCCGAGTTGCGGATGTCGGTCACGACCGGGCCCACCTATATCTGGGGCGCCATGTTCCCCGAATCGGCCGCGACCGATTCGCTGCGCGACCTGCCGTGTGGCGAGTTGCGGGACGCGTTGCTGTCCCGGTTCCGCGCCCATCACTGGGCCGAGCACACACTGGAAGTCATCGCCCGGGCCGACCCGGACAGTGTGGCCGCGTTCCGTTTCAACGCCGCGTCCACCCGCGCGGCGGATCTCGCGCCCTGGCCTGCGGGTCGTATCACCGCGCTCGGCGACGCTGTGCACGCCACACCACCGACCGCCGGAATGGGTGCGGGCGCGGCCATCCGCGACGCCGCCGACCTGCTCGAACACCTCAGTACTGTCGCCGCCGGAACCGCTGTCCTCACCGATGCCGTGGATCGTTTCGAAACCGGTATGCGCCGGCGAGGCAGCGAAGTTCTCACCCTGGCCATGAAGACCGTTCGGTGGATCTTGGCCACCGACACCACACTCGGTGCGGCGGCCACCGCCGCGAGCACCCCGATTCTGGCCGCGGCCGCCCGGCTACGTCACTGACGCCCCCCGACGCGCGCCCGCGCCCTCGACTCGGAACGGGTGTCGCCACACGCGGGCTCCGACAGCCGGAGGGTGGCGCTGGCTGTTCCGTGACGGACCGGAGTGGCAGGTCAGCGGATCGGGGCCGGTTGCGCCGACAGCGAGTCCAGGTCGCGGATCGCGGCGCAACTACGCCGGACCATGGTGGCGAACATGGCGTCGCCTCGTTCGGTCGGAGTTCCGTAGGCGGCGCCGAAGAGGGCGACGAGCGGTCCTTGTAGGGCGGCGAACCGGTAGTCCTGCAGGCAGTCGTCGAGTGGGTAGTCCCTGACACCGAGTTCGACCAGGCGCCGGTGATAGGTGGCGACCAGGGCCTTTTCCGCGGTTCGGCGGGCGTCCGGGTCGAGGCTGGTGGTGATGAAGTACGCGAGGTCGCGGGCGGGCAGACCCAGGTTGACGGTCTGCCAGTCGACGGCGGTGACCTGCGCCGGTTCGCCCGCGCCGAACAGGAGATTGTCCAGGCGGTAGTCGCCGTGGACGAGGCCGAAGCGTTCGGGGCGCGCGATCAGCCAGTCGGCGATGGTGTCGCCGCAGGCGCGGACGGTGTCGTGATCCTCGGGGCTGAGCCGGTCGCCGAGCCGGTCGAGGAAGATCTCGGTGGTCGGTCCGTAGAGTTCGGCCAGCGTGCCGGCTTCCTCGGGACCGTTGCGGCTGAATCCTTCGATATCCAGCAGGGTCTCGTCGCACCAGCGCGGTGCGTGCAGCCCGGCGAGGTTCGCGACGGCCGGATGAGCCTCCGTGACCGGGCAACCGGCGATCTGATCGCCCTGGCGCGCCGGGGCCAGATCCTCCAGCAGGAGCACGAACTCGGCGCCGTCACCGTGGATTTCGGCGTGATGGCAGCGGGGCGTGCGGACGGTGACCGTGCCGGCGATCTCGGTGTAGAAGCGGACCTCCTGGCGGTAGGCGCCGGCGAGCATGGCGCGCGTACCGGGGTCGGCGGCGGGGAGTTTGGCCAGCAACCGGTCCGGTACACCGTCTCCGGTGAGCCTTAGCCGGTACACCGAGCCGATCTGGCCGGTGCCGACGGGTTCGGCGGTGACTTCGCGGACGGGTCGGCCCAGGACGGTGGCGAGCCATCCTGGGGTCAGGTCGCCGATGTCGACGGGTGGGGTCACCGGGAGCTCCTGTCGGGGGTGCGGTGCCGGCGCCACGCCGCGACCACCGGTTCCAGTTCGGTAGGGGTGTTGCCGTGCAGGATGACGCCGTCGACGCCGGCGGTGAACTGGTCGGCGATCCGGGCCGCGCACTGCGCGGGGGTGCCGGTGGCCGAGGCGGCGAGCCATTCGGCGGGCAGTAGTTCCTCGACGGCGGTGAGGGTGTCCGGGTCGGCGACCGCGTCGAGCGCGCCACCGGCGCCGGTGACCAGCGGGTGGGCGCGGAAGTCGTCGAGTATCTGCTGATCCCAGCCGTTGACCCGGACCAGGATGTCGCCGTAGCCCTGCAGGTAGGTGCCGAGGCGGCCGACGAGTTTGCGCAGGCGGGCGGTGTCTCCCTGTGTGTCGTCCACGACGGCCAGCACTGCGTGGATGCGGACGCTGTGCGGGTCGCGGCCGGCGGCTTCGGCGGCGGTGCGGATGGCCTCGACCGCGCGGGCGGTGGTGTCATCGGTGAAGAAGGTGTGCAGGACGACAGAGTCGGCGATCTCGCCCGCGAGGCGGAGGGTGTTGGGCCCGATGGCGGTGAGGGTGATCGGGATGTTCTCGTCGTAGGTGGGGTCGAGTTGCAGCAGCGGGTACGTGCCGGCGGGGCCGTCGTGGCCGAGGACGGTGTCGCCGTGCCAGAGGCGGCGGTAGAGGCCGACGGCGTCGCGGATCTGTGCGGAGGTGATGCGTGGGAGGCCGATCACGTCGAAGAGGGCGGCGAAGCCGCGGCCCAGGCCGAGGCTGTAGCGGCCCCGGGTGAGCCGGTGCAGAGTGACCGCGCCGGCCGCGGTGACCAGCGGGTGGCGCGTGTTGTGGTTGGTGGCGGCGGTACAGATGTGCAGGTCGCGGGTGACGGCGCCCGCGGCGGCGGCGAGGGTGAACGCTTCTTTGGTGTTGAAACGTTCGGACAGGAACAGCGTGCCGAGTCCGAGTTCTTCGGCGGCGCGGGCTTCGTCGAGCAGGATATGCGGGTCGATGGCGTGCCCGGCGAGGCCGTAGCAGCCCAGTTCGGGGAATTCGCTCATCGGTCACCGGCCTGGGCGTTGCTGCCGCTGACCATGGCGTGCAGCTCGTCCTGGGTCCACGGCGGGGTGTCGTTGTGGTCGCGGAAACCGAGAATGCTGGGGGTCGGGCGGTCGTAGCGGCCGAGGAACCCGCCCGCGGCGACGAATATCTGCCCGGTGACCTTTTCGGCGGCGGCGCCGGCGAGGTACAGGTAGAGCTGGGCGGCGTAGTCCGCCGGTGGGGCGTCGAGGGCGGCGTTCTTGCTCATCTCGTCGAGCATGCCGCGGCGGTAGAGCTCCATGATCTTGGCTTCGTAGGCGAAACCGCTGGAGAGACGGGTTTTGGCGCCGGGGCAGACGACGTTGGCGCGCACATCGTGTTCGGCGAGTTCGGCGGCGATGGCGAGGGTGAGGCTGTTGACCGCGCCTTTTCCGGCCGCGTATCCGGTGCCGCCGTAGTCGCCGAGGTAGGCGAACGAGCTGGTGTTGACGATGCTGCCGCGCCGTTGCGCGACCATTTTCGGGGCGGCGGCGCGGCAGGTGTTGAACGTGGTGGTCAGATGGGAGTCGAGCAGGGCACGCCAGTCGCGGGTGGTGACGTTGAGGATCGACGATTCGGCGGGTTCGGCGATACCGGCGCAGTTGACCAGGATGTCGATGGTGCCGAAGGTGCGGAGACAGGTGTCGACGAGTTCGGTGGCGATCGCTTCGTCGGCCGCGCTGCCCGCTACGCCCACGGCCCGCTGACCGGCGAGGGTCACCGAGTTGACGGTGCGTTCGACGGCGGATTCGTTGCGGCCGTTGACGACGACTCCGGCGCCGTGCCGGGCCAGGGCGTGGGCGACGGCGTATCCGATACCGCTGGTGGCGCCGACGACCACGGCTCCGCGTCCCCACAGTGTGTGCTGCCCGCTCATGGACCTGCTCTCGTCTCCGGTGCCGGCGACCGACCGCCGAACACTATTCCGTACAGGTGTCCGGACAGTATGGCACCCTGGCGGTACTGCGTCAGCGGATCGTCGAGTTGAGGAAATGCGTACGACCTTGCCTCGAATCAACACCCCGTAGTACTGTCTGGACAGGTGTCTACCATAGATCCTGGACAGTAATCTGGGGAAGGATTTCCACATGACTTCGGTGAAACCGCCGCGGGTGTCCGGAGGCGAGCACGAACACGGCCACCTGGAAGAATTCCGCACCGACCCGATCGCGCTGATGCGCCGGGTCCGGGAGGAATGCGGCGATGTGGGCGAGTTCGAACTCGCGGGCCGCCACGTCATCCTGCTCACGGGAGCCGAAGCCAACGAATTCTTCTTCCGGGCCGCCGATGAGGACCTCGACCAGGCCGCCGCCTACCCGTTCATGAAACCGATCTTCGGCGAAGGCGTGGTCTTCGACGCCAGCCCCGAACGCCGCAAGGAGATGCTGCACAACTCCGCGTTGCGCGGCGACCAGATGCGCGGGCACGCCGCCACCATCGAACGCGAAGTCGATCGGATGCTGGCGAACTGGGACGACGAAGGCGAGATCGACCTGCTCGATTTCTTCGCCGAACTCACCATCTACACCTCCTCGGCCTGCCTGATCGGGACGAAATTCCGCGAGGAACTCGACAGCCGGTTCGCGCACCTCTACCACAACCTGGAACGTGGTACCGACGCGCTCGCCTACGTGGACCCGTACATGCCGATCGAGAGCTTCCGGATCCGCGACGAATCCCGGGCGAAGCTGGTCGAACTCGTCCAGGAGATCATGGATGTCCGGATCGCGAACCCGCCCGCCGACAAAGAAGACCGCGACCTGCTCGATGTCCTGGTCTCGGTCAAAGGCGAGGACGGCAACCTGCATTTCAGTGCCAGCGAGGTCACCGGCATCTTCATCTCGATGATGTTCGCCGGTCACCACACCACCTCCGGCACTGCCGCGTGGTCGGTGATCGAACTGCTGCGCCACCCCGAAGTGCTGTCGGGCGTGGTGAAGGAACTCGACGAGCTCTACGCCGACGGGCAGGAGGTCAGCTTCCACGCGCTGCGGCAGATCCCGCAGCTGGAGGCTGTGCTGAAGGAAACGCTGCGCCTGCATCCCCCGCTGATCATTTTGATGCGGGTGGCGCAAGGCGAATTCGAGGTGTGCGGGCACACGATCGCCCCCGGCGACCATGTCGCGGCGACCCCCGCGATCTCGAACCGGCTGCCCGAGGATTTCCCGAACCCGGACAGCTTCGACCCCGGCCGCTATATCGACCCGAATCAGGAAGATCTGGTCAACCGCTGGACCTGGATCCCGTTCGGCGCCGGCCGGCACCGCTGCGTGGGCGCGGCGTTCGCGCTGATGCAGCTCAAGGCCATCTTCTCGGTGCTGCTGCGGGACTGGGAGTTCGAGATGGTGCAGCCCTCGGAGACCTACCGCAACGACCACTCCAAGATGGTCGTGCAACTGCAGCAGCCGTGCCGGGTGCGCTACCGCCGCAGGAGCCGGGAGAACTGATGGCCTACGTCATCACGCAGCGCTGCTGCAACGACGCGAGCTGTGTGGCCGAATGCCCGGTGGACTGCATTCGGCCACGCCCGGAGGACCCGCAGTTCACGACCGCGGAGATGCTCTACATCGATCCGGATACCTGCATCGACTGCGGCGCCTGCTACGAAGCCTGCCCGGTGGACGCGATCTACGCCGAAGAGGACCTGCCCGCACACCTGGACGGATTCCGCGACGTCAACGCCGGCTGGTTCGCGAAACATCCGCTGGAACCGGATATGTCGCCACCACCGCCGGTGCAGCGGCTCGCCAAGGACCTCGGCACACTGCGGGTGGCGATCGTCGGCACCGGGCCCGCCGCCTGCTATGCCGCCGAGCAGCTGCTCGGCGCCGGGTCGGTCGAAGTGGAGATGTTCGACCGGCTGCCCACGCCGTGGGGGCTGGCCCGCTACGGCGTGGCGCCCGACCATGCGCAGACGCGTGGGGTCACCGAAATGTTCACGGCCGCGTTCAAACGCGACACCCTGCAGATGTATCTGAACACCGAGGTCGGTGCCCATATCTCGCACGCCGAACTCCGGGAGAGCGCACACGCGGTGGTCTACGCGGTCGGCGCCCCCGCCGACCGCCGCCTTGATATTCCCGGCGAAGAGCTACCGGGCAGCCATTCCGCGACAGAATTCGTGGCCTGGTACAACGGCAACCCCGACTACGCAGACCGGGAATTCGACCTGTCCGGGGAGCGGGCGGTGATCGTCGGCAACGGGAACGTCGCCCTGGATATCGCGCGAATGCTCACCATGGACCCCGACGAACTGGCCCGCACCGATATCGCCGATCACGCACTCGCGGCATTGCGGCGCAGTGAAATCCGTGAGGTCGTGATCATCGGTAGGCGCGGTGTGCTCCAAGCGGCCTACAGTGCACCGGAATTCCGGGCACTGGGGCGGTTGTCCGGGATCGATATCGCCATCGACCCGGCGGATGTCGTACTCGACGAGGCCGCACAGGAATTCCTGGACGGCCCGGAAGCACCGTACGAGCTCGGGTTGAAAATCGCCGCAGCCGGCGAGTACGCGTCCCGCCCGCCACGTGAAGGGCACAAGCGGATCCGGTTCCAGTACTGCATATCCCCCACCGAGATCACCGGCGAGGACCGGGTCCGGTCCGTGCGCTACGTGCGCAACGAACTCACCGGACCCGCCGGTTCTCCCACCGCCCGGCCGACCACCGACAGCGGTGAATTGGAGGCTTCCCTGGTTGTGCGGGCGGTCGGCTACCGCGGGCAACCGATCGGGGATCTGCCGTTCGACGACCGGCGCGGGGTGCTGCCCACCGAATCGGGCCGGGTGGTCGACGCCGCCGGACTTCCGGTGCCGGGGGTGTATGCGGCCGGATGGATCAAACGTGGACCACGCGGTGTGATCGGCTCCAACCGAGCCGACGCCGCGGAAACCGTGGCCGCGATACTCGCCGACTTCCGGGCCGGCGCACTACCCGCCCCGATCCGGGACCGGGCCGCGCTACTGGACCTCGTCCGGCAGCGGCAACCCGACATGCTGGATCGCACCGCCTGGCAGGCAGTGGACCGGGCCGAACGGGCCGCAGGGGCCGCCACGGACCGACCGCGGGTCAAACTCGCCACCGCCGAACAGTTGCTGGCTACCGCACGCCGCGGCTGAGACGCTTCGCCCGGCAGTAGGTCCGCCGCCGGGCATCCAGGACCTGCTGCCGGTTCGAACGGGCGCGCCGCGACACCATCGACGGGCTCAGGGGACGTCGATGGTCGGGCGCGTCGCGGTCTGAGGGCAAGAGCCTCGCCGACGGCCGGTCCGGTGTTGACGAACGTCGGATCGAGGCTGCGAGCCGCCACGAACGCTGCAGCTGAGCCGCGAAGACCTCTTCAGCGGGTTCGTCGAGGATCGAACGACGGATCCTTCAGCTTGTCAGGGCACGGCGGGCGTAGGCGCGGACATCCGCGTCGGGGTCGTCGATCGCTTCTTTCAGGGCAAGACGGGCCGGTTCGTACCCGGACCACGTCGTTAGGGTCAGCACCGCCGCCTTGCGCACATCCAGGTGCTGATCGGTGAGGGCTTCGGCGAGTGCGGGAACCGCGACCGCCGGCTCGGCCGAGGCAAGACCCCGCGCCGCACCGACGCGGACCTGCCAGGCGGTGTCCCGGAGCGCGGCGATACAGGTGTCGACGTCCGCCGCCGCCGCACCGGTGCCGGCGAACGCTGCCAACGCCGCCGCCCGCACCAGGGGATCGCGGTCACCGGCCAGCATCCGCACTGTGCCGGCGCCACCGTTGCCGATGGTGGCCAGGCCCTGCGCGGCCGCGATCCGTACCTCGCGGTTGGCATCGGTGGCCGCGGCCGCGATCGCGTCCCGCTCGTCCAACGAAACCAGTGCTCGCACGCCCTCGATGCGAACACGATGGTCCACATCGTCGAGAGCGGCGCTGTAGTCCGCGGCGGATCCGGCGCGCAGCGCACGCAGCAAGTCGACGACGACCGCGCGGACAACCGGGTCGGGAGAGCCGAGCCGGTCGACGAGTCCGTCCGGGGAGGGCAGGACCTCCACCAGTTCGCGCAGCGCGGCCGCGGCAGCGCCGCGCACCGTTGCTGCCGGATCGTCGAGGGCGCACACCAGCAGCGGCGCGTATCCGTCCGGGGTGTTCTCGGTCAATGCCGCGATCGCCGCCGACCGCACCCGCTCGTCGGTGTCGGACAGGTAATCTGCGAGGTCCGCGGCCGTGGGTGCGTCCAGGGCGAGCAGCGCGACGAGGCGCGGCGAGGCGGCCGGTACAGGTTCCGTGGCAGTGCGGGGCGCAGGTGTGGTGGTATCCGGGGCGCGGCGGTGCCCGACGAGTTCGGGTTGGGCGACGACGACCGGCTCTTCCTGTGAGGGCAGCTCGTCCAGTCCGGGCACAGGCACCAGATACGGTGCGACAGGGCGCTTCAGGAACTCCATCTCACCGTCGGCGCGTTTGCGGAGGTTGAGGTGGTAGCGCCACTTCTGGTCGTCGCGTTCGGGGAGGTCGGCGCGTTCGTGGTAGAGGCCCCACCGGGATTCGGTACGGGTCAGGGAACTGCGGGCGGCCATTTCGGCGCAGTCGCGGATGAACGACACCTCGGCGGCGCGCATGAGTTCGTGCGGGGTGCGGGCGCCCATCTCGGCGATATCACCGCGCATCCGTTCGAAGGTTTCCACCGCCAGCGAGAGCCTGGCCGCAGTTTTCGGGGGCGCCACATAGTCGTTGACGAACCGGCGCAGCTTGTATTCGACCTGGGGTTGCGGTGGCCCGTCCGGATGGCGGAGCGGGCGGTAGACGAGTTCGTGCGCGGCAGCGATCTGGTCGGCGGGCAGCTCGCCGGGGGCCGGCACCTCGGCGCGGCCGGCGGCGGCGTGCGCACCGGCCAGTTCGCCGAAAACGAAGGCGCCGATCATGTAGTTGTGCGGGACGCACGCCAGGTCACCGGCCGCGTACAGGCCGGGAACAGTGGTCCTGGCGTTCTCGTCGACCCAAACGCCCGAGGCGGAGTGTCCGCTGCACAAACCGATCTCGGAGATATGCATCTCGATATCGTGGGTCCGGTAGTCGTGACCGCGGTTGGCGTGGAAGGTGCCGCGGGTGGGGCGTTCGGTGGTGTGCAGGATCCCTTCCAGGGTGCTGAGGGTTTCGTCCGGCAGATGCGACACCTTCAGGTAGATCGGTCCACGCGCGGAATCGATCTCGCGTTTGACCTCCGACATCATCTGCCCCGACCAGTAGTCGGAGTCCACGAACCGCTCACCCTCGGCGTTCACCTGGTATCCGCCGAACGGGTTGGCCACATAGGCGCAGGCCGGGCCGTTGTAGTCCTTGATCAGCGGGTTGATCTGGAAGCATTCGATCCCGCTCAGCTCGGCACCGGCGTGGTAGGCCATGGAGTAGCCGTCGCCGGCGTTGGTCGGGTTCTCGTAGGTGCCGTACAGGTATCCGGACGCCGGTAACCCCAGCCGCCCGCAGGGGCCGGTCGCCAGGATGACAGCTTTCGCGCCGACGGTGACGAATTCGCCGGTGCGGGTGTTCAGTGCGGCCGCGCCGACGGCCCGACCTTCCGCGGTGAGTACCCGGACCGGCATGAGCCGGTTCTCGATCCGGATCCGTTCCCGGTTCTTGCGCTGCCGCAGCACCCGGTACAGCGCTTTCTTCACATCCTTGCCCTCGGGCATAGGCAGCACATAGGACCCCGACCGGTGCACCCGGCGCACCGCGTACTCGCCGTACTCGTCCTTCTCGAACTTGACCCCGTAGCCTTCGAGCCGCTGGACCATGGCGAAACCGCGGGTCGCGGTCTGATAGACGGTGCGCTGGTCCACGATTCCGTCGTTCGCGCGGGTGATCTCGGCGACGTAGTCCTCCGGTTCGGCCTTCCCCGGGATGACCGCGTTGTTGACCCCGTCCATCCCCATGGCCAGCGCGCCGGAGTGCCGCACATGCGCCTTCTCCAGCAGCAGTACGTTCGCGCCCTGTTCGGCGGCGGTCAGCGCCGCCATCGTCCCGGCGGTGCCGCCGCCGATGACCAGGACATCGCAGTCCAGGCGGACGGTGTCGGCGAGATCGGGTGCCGCGAAAAGGGTGGGTGCGGTCACGACAGGGCCTCCACGAGTCGGGCGCGGTCGGCCGACCGGTCGGCGGTTTCGCGCGGATTCGGAACATCGATCAGGGCGCGCAGTGGCTGCCCGGCGCGGCCGAGCACCGCGACCCGGTCGCCGAGCAGCAGCGCCTCGTCCACATCGTGGGTGACGAACACGATGGTGGTGGGATGGGTGCGCCAGGTCTCGATGAGCAGGCGCTGCATGGTGGCGCGGGTCTGGGTGTCCAGCGCGCCGAACGGTTCATCCATCATCACCGCGCGCGGCGCGCCGGCCAGACCGCGGGCCAGCTGGACACGCTGGCGCATCCCGCCGGACAGGCTCTTGGGCAGGAAATCGCCGAACCCCGTGAGCCCGACCTCCTCGATCCACCGGTCGGCGGCCGCCCGGCGCCCTGCCTTCGGTTCGCCGCGCAATCGCAGGGCGAGTTCGATATTCGCGCGGACACTGCGCCACGGCAGCAGGGCGTTGTCCTGGAAGACGACGGCGCGGTCGCGGGAGGTGGTGGTGACCGGGTCGCCGTCGGCCAGGACCCGGCCGGAGTCGGGTGCCAGCAGACCGGCCAGGGCCCGCAGGACGGTCGATTTCCCGCAGCCGGACGGTCCGGTGAGGGCGAGGATCTCGCCCGGGCGGACATCCAAGGACAAGTCGTCGATCACCGGGTCCCCGGTGTAGGACAGGGACACACCGTCCAGCCGCAGGGTCATCCCGTGCTCGCCGGTGTCCGGGCGCGCCTCCCGGGTGGTGAGGGTGGTGGTCATCGATTGTCTTCCTCTCCCCTGGGCAGCCAGCGGGTGACCCGGCGGCCGAGTAGTTCGATCGCCGCGGACGTGCCGAAACCGAGGATGCCGATGGTGATGATCCCGACGAACACACCCGGATAGTCGACTATGGTGTAGGCCTGCCAGGTGCGGTAGCCCACGCCTAGACGGCCCGAGATCATCTCCGCGGAGATCAGGCAGATCCAGGCGACCCCGAGCCCGACCGAGAGTCCGCCGAAAATCCCCGGCAGGGCACCGGGGAACACCACGCGCACCAGCACATCCCAGCGGCTGCCGCCCAGGGTGCGCACCGAGTCCTCCCACAGCGTGGGCAAGGCACGGACGGCATGCCGGGTGCTGACCATGATCGGGAAATACGCGGCGAGGCCGGTGATGAACACGATCCCCGCTTCGTCGTCGGGGAACAGCAGGATCGCGATCGGCACCACCGCGATCGCCGGGATCGGGCGGGCGAGTTCGGTGAGCGGGCCGAGAATCCCGGCGAATATCCGCGACCTGCCGAGCGCGATACCGCTGGCCACACCGAGCACGGTCGCGATCGCGAAACCGGTGAGGATACGGATCAGCGACTGCGCTAGGTCCAGATAATAGACGTCGGTACCCAGCTGCCGGCCGAAGGCGGTCACCACCTCCGTGACGGTGGGCAGCGTGTCGAACCGGAGCCACAACCGGGCATCGGCGGCGGTCAGGACCTGCCAGATCAGTACCGCGCCGGCCACCGAACCCAGCCGCAGCGCCCGGCCCGGCCACACCGAACGGGTGCGGTACCGGGCGCGGGTGCGGTCGCTGTGCAGGGCGGCGCCGGAGTCGGCGGGGGCGGCGACGGTCACGACCGGACCTCCGCGACGGCCTGGTCGTAACCGATCGGCTGGGCGGTGGGATGGGCTTGCCGGTACCGCCCGGCGGCCGCCGGTGTGGTGAACGCCGGATAGGTGTCGCCGTCACGCAACCACACGGCCTTGTCGGCGAACCAGCGGGTGCCCAGTTCGGAATCGGTCACATAGGCGGCACGGACCGTTTTCCCCTGTGCACGGGCGGCTTTCACCGCGCGTAGCAGTTCGGTGGGAGAACCGGCCGGCTCGGTGGTGTCCTGGCCGGCGAACCAGAGCTCGGTCCCGGACCCGCTCGTGTGGTTGGTGGTGTCGGCGAGCGCGGTGTCGTAGTCCTGGCCGCGGGCCGCGAAGGCCGCGCGGATCAGCCGGTCGTCGGCGAAGGCGCCGGTATCGAGGTCGGCGAAATCGCCGATCGACTTCAAGTAGCGCACATCGTCTTTGAATGCCGCGAGCAGGCTCGGTTTGAGGGTGGTGTCGAAGGAGGTGCCGCCGGGGCCGTTGTACAGGTAGACCACCTCCTGCGGCAGACCCGAGCCCTCGGCAACGATCCGTGCCGCCTCCAGCGGTTCGCGCCACAGGAACTCGGTGGCGTCCAATTGTGCCTGCAGGAACGCGTCCACC
Organism: Nocardia sp. NPDC051750; assembly: GCF_044453135.1. Lineage (NCBI taxonomy): Bacteria > Bacillati > Actinomycetota > Actinomycetes > Mycobacteriales > Nocardiaceae > Nocardia > Nocardia sp. NPDC051750. Next base: position 171,161 of record NZ_JBITCK010000006.1, read on the forward strand.
ACTTCGGGATGCTGCGCCGTGTAGTCCTGGCGGGCGACCACCCCGTGGAAAGTGGGGACATTCAACTCGGCGCCGTCGTAGAGCAGTTTCGCCTTGTCCTGGAACACCAGCAGACCCGGCCACACCACGAACTGCGACAGCGCGCTCACCTGTCCCGATTCCAGAGCCGAGGCCCCGACCTGTGGTTGCTGGTTGAGGACCTCCACCCCACCGACCGGGTCGATACCCGCGCGGGTCAGGGCCTGCACGAGCGTGCCGTGCCCGGCCGAGCCGACACTGGCGGAGATCTTCTTCCCGGCCAGATCGGGCAGACCGTTCGCGGGCGAATCCGGCGGCACCACCACCATGTTCAGCGCGCCCTTGGGGTTGTAGCCGGTGACCGACAGGAATTCGGTGCGGGAACGTTCGTTGGCCTGGGTCCGTGATCCGTTGATGAGCAGCGGATAGTCACCCATCGACCCGATATCGATCTTTTCCGCCACCATCTGCGCGGTGATCGGGGCGCCGGTGTCGTAGTCCTGCCATTCGACCTCGTAGGCCGGGCCGCCGTCCTCGGTGAGCTGTGCCAGCCGCTGTTCCAGGTAGCCCTGGGCACGCATCAGGGTGCCCGCGGTGACGGTGTTGATGGTTTTGGACTGGTAGCCGATGACGACGCGGACCGTATCGCCGGCCGTGGCGTCTTCCAGCGAGCATCCGGTCAGGGCGAGCGCGCCGGCGGCGAGCACCGCGGCGAGGCGTTTCAGTGTGGGCATAGTGGGATCTACCTCAGGAGATACGGCATATTGACGGTGACGGCGCCCGTCGGACAGCGGGCGGCGCAGGGGCCGCAGTACCAGCATTCATCGACGTGCATGAAGGCTTTCCCGTTGTCCGGGTTGATCGCCAGGGAGTCGAGCGGGCAGATCTCGACGCAGAGCGTGCACCCTTCGATACACAGCGATTCGTCGATGGTGACCGGGATATCGGTGCGCTGGTTCGCCAGGGCCATCTACAGGACCTTCCATTCGGGGATACCGCGGGAGAGGCTGCCGCGCAGCGTGATCCGATCCCCGCGCATCCGGATGTATTCGAGGTCGACAGGTGTTCCGTCATCGAGCCGGGTCAGGCGTTCGAGCATGAGCAGCGGCGCGCCGTCGGGGACGTCGAGGGTGGCGGCGGTGTGCCGGTCGGCGGGGATCGCCTCCACGGTGAGGTCCGCCGAGCCCAGCGATTGCCCGCTGAGCTGTTCCAGGAGCACGAACACGTCGGTGTGGGCGAGATCGTGGTCGAGGATCCGGGCACCGATCTCGGGCGCGAGATAGGTGAGGTCGAGACTCAGCGGCCGGTCGCCGAGGTAGCGGAGGCGCTCCAGATAGACGACCTGTTCGCCGGGGTCGAGGCCCAGCCGCCGGGCCACCACGGGCGGTGCGGTGATCCGCTGGCCGGCCCGTACTTCGTTGCGGACCGTGCCGCGGCCCTCCAGGGTTTCCTGCAGGCCGAGCAACGCGTCGAGGCCGTGGTCGAATTTGCGGGCGGCCACCCGGGTTCCGACCCGGGGCCCACGGTCGATCAGCCCTTCGTCGCGCAGCAGCGTCAGGGCGTCACGGATGGTGTTGCGGGAGGTTTCGTGTTCGGCGGCCAGGTGCTGTTCGCTGGGCAGCGTCTCGCCGACGGTTCCCGCATGAATCTGGTGGCGCAGGATATCGGCGACCCGCCGAGCCTGGTCCGCGCGGACCCGCCGGACCGTGGCCGCACCGCCCGCCTTATCGGTGTTCGTCTCGCTGACCTGCATGAACGGTGACGATAGTGGCGTTTCGCGGCGCTCCCAGCCGGCTGGGAGGGCAAGGAATTCGGCAGGGGTGTAATCCGCCGGGTGCGCGGTGGGCGCGACCAGCGTGAATGCGGACGGCCGCGGCTATTGCGCCACCCGCGCCGCCACCGGCGGGTTTGCGATCACCTCGATTCGAATGCTCGGCGCAGGCACCGCACCTCGGCCGTCAGGGGTAGCGCACGAGGTGCGAGCCGCGGCAGGTCAGTCGGACAGTCCCTCCACGAGCCGGGCCAGGCCCGGCAGGACCTTGTCACGCCATCCGGGACCCATCCGCCCGTAGGCGTCGCGGCTCTTGTGCTCGTCGAGGTCGAAGCCGGAGTGGTCGAGATGCAGCAGTGTTCCGTCCCCTTCGGGTGTCAGCTGCCAGGCGAGGGTCCAGTTCTCGTTGAAGGTGTAGACGAAACGGCGCTCCGGTTCGACCTCGACGACCTCGCAAGGGATAGAACCCCAACCCGGCATGTCCAGATGGAAGCGGTGGCCGACGGTCGCGGCGATATCACCGGGAGCCCACCACCTGCCATGCAGTTCCGGGTCGGTGAGCGCCCGCCACACCTTCGCGGGCGGGGCGGCGACGAATTGGTCCAGCGAGATGGTCGCGAGATCGGCGTCGGAACTTGTCACGGGGTTCTCCTCCACGAGGTCGGCAAGGGTACGCAACCGGCTGCGCCAGAAACGTTCGAACGGGTGGACCCACGCGCTGACCTCGGCGAGCGGGCCCGCGGTCAGGTGGTAGTGCCGGTGCCGGCCGGACGCTTCGTCCCGCACGAGCCCGGCTCGGCGCAGTACCTGGAGATGCTCGGCCACGGCCGGACGGCTCAGGTCGAACAGGCCGGCCAGGCTCCCGGCGGTCCGCGGCCCGTCGGCGAGGACCTCCAGCAGCCGCCGGCGTACCGGGTTGGACAACGCGAGAAACACCTCATCGTGGGCCACGACCCCAATTATGTCGGAAGTACCCGACATGTCAACTTTCCCCGACGCATTCCCCGATGACGACAGAACACCCGCACGAATGCAGCGGAGCGCGGGGGTCCGGGCCGAACGCACGGTCGACGCGGCAACCCGACCGTGCGTTTCGGCCGGCGCCGGCAGCCCGGATCTCGTGTATCACCGGCACAAGGGCAGCTCGACCACGAATCGCGCACCCCCCGACGCCTCATCCTCGACGCGGATCACGCCACCGTGGCGTTCGACGACATCGCGCACGATGGCCAAGCCCAGGCCGGCACCTCCCTCGTCGCGGCTGCGCGCATCATCGAGCCGCACGAAACGCCGGAATATCCGATCCCGGTCCTCCGCCGGCACGCCGGGGCCGTCGTCCGCGACCACCAGGACGGCCCGGCCGGCCGTCTGCCCGAGTGTCACCCGTACCACCGTCGCCGCGTGGCGCTGTGCATTGTCGACGAGATTGCCCAGCACGCGGGCGATCTGGGTACCGCTACCGGTGATGAGGAGCGGTTCCCCCGCCGGCTCGGATTCGACCGGGACCCGGTCGCCCACACGCCGGGCGAGCTCACCGGCGATCAGGGCCGCGAGGTCCATCCGCTCGGCCCGGGGCTTCTCCCCGGCGTCGAGCCGGGCCAACAGCAGCAGATCGGCCGCCAGATGTTCCAGGCGGACGGTGTCGCCGAGTAATCCGTCCAGCTCCAGCAGTCCCGGATGCGCCTGCGCGACTTCCAGCTGGGTCCGCAGGCTGGCGATGGGGCTGCGCAGCTCGTGCGCGGCGTCGGCGATGAACCGGCGCTGCCGTTCCGACGTTTCCTCCAGCGCCGCCAGCGTGTCGTTGGTCGTCGCGGCGAGTCTGGCGATCTCGTCCCGCGAGGCCGGTTCGGGTACCCGCCGGGACAGATCACCGTGCATGATTTCGGCGAGTTCGCTCCGGATGGCCTCGACCGGCCGCAGTGCGCGGCGGGTGACCAGCCAGGTCACCGCGGCCACCACGACGAGAAGCGGCAGCAGTCCGAGGAGCATGGCCTGCCGGGCGTCGGCGACCGCGCTCTCGGCCGTGTCGAGGGAGGCAGCGGCATAGATGGTGACCGGCCGGCCGTCGGGGGCAGTGCTCGCGAGCGCGGCGACCCGGTAGTTCTCCGGAGTCGACGCATCACCGACGGTCAGCCGCGCATCGCCGAGGATCGCCTCGGTGCTCGACGGTGCCGGGGTGGCGGTGTCACCTGCTGTCGGTGCGGTAGCTGTATGCGCTGTGCCGGCACCGGCCGCGGGCGCGTCCGCGTTGTTCTCACCGGCTTCGACTTCCTCGTCGTCGTCCTCGTCGTCCTCTGCGTCGTCGTCTTCGCCGTCTTCGTCCTCCTCGCCGCTGTCCGCTGCGGTCGAATAGGGTCCGAAGTCCGCTATCGGTTCCCGGCCGAGCAGTTCGCTCTCGGCCGCGAGCACGTGCCCCTCCGTGGCGACGATCTGTACCGGTTCGTCGTCTGGGTCGGGGAAACGCAGTGCCGTGAGGTCGGTGCCGCGTTCCAATTGACCGGCGATCTGACGGGCGGTGTTCTCGGCCTGGACGCCGGCACTGTCGACGAGGTTGTGCCGGAGTGAGGTGAGCACGAGCAGACCCGCGGCGGTCAACGCCACGGCCACCACGGCGGTGGCCGAGGTGGTGGTGCGGGCCCGGACCGAACTCCACCGTGATCGCGCACGGCGGGTTCGGTCAGCCACGATCGCCCGCCAATCGATAGCCCGCTCCGCGAACGGTCAGAATACTGCGCCGGCCGAACGGCGCGTCGATCTTGCGGCGCAAGGTACTGATGTACACCTCGACGATGTTCGGGTCGCCGTCGTAGGCGAAATCCCAGACATGGCGCAGGATATCGGCCTTGGACACCACCTCGCCCGCCCGTACCGCCAAATGTTCGAGCACCGCGAACTCCTTGGCGGTGAGCGGGACATCGCAGTCGCCGCGGCGGCAGGTATGAGTGCCGGGGTCCACGATCAGATCGCCGACGCGCAGCGTCCGGGCACCGCCGCGAGTTCGCCGGCGCAGCAGCGCGTGGATACGGGCCAGCAGCACCACATACGAAAACGGTTTGCGCAGATAGTCGTCCGCGCCGGTGTCCAGTCCCTCGGCCTCGTCGTACTCGCCGTCTTTGGCCGTGAGCATCAGGACCGGGGTCTCGTCGCCCGCCGCGCGCAGGGTGGAGCACACGCGATAGCCGTTCATTCCGGGCAGCATGATGTCGAGAATGATCAGGTCGTAGTCGGAGCTGGTGGCGCGGTGCAGCCCCGTGACCCCGTCGTGCACGACATCGACGGCGAAACCTTCGGCGGACAGGCCTTTTGCCAGGGTGAGAGCGAGACGCTTCTCGTCCTCCACGATCAGCAGACGCATCGTCCCAGAGTGACAGAACTTTGCTGAAACGATCTTCAGGTGGCTTCAGGTCGCCTTCAGTGTCGCCCTGCGACAGTGGTGAACACATCCGGAACACCCACCTACACAGGAGTTTTCACCATGGGAACAATTCTTCGCAATGCGGCAGCCGGGCTGCGCTGGCTTCTCGTCGGCGTCGCGGTCGCGGCCGTCGTGGCCGGCTCCTGCCTCGCGGTCTCGCGCGTCGCCCTCGGTGCGGGAACGCACGAGCGTATCGACGCGGCCGACCGTCCGGCGGTGGAGTGGTCGCTGGTATCGGCTCCCGGAATCGACCGGCAGCGGGCCATGGACGCGGCGGTGGCCGCAGTTCCCGGTAGCCGGGCCGTGTCGGCGGAATTCGATACGGAGCACCGGGGGGCGGTCTGGGAGGTCGAGGTCGTGACACCGGAGGGGATGGAGGTCGACGTGACCATCGACGCCGGCACCGGTGAAGTTCTCGGCACCGTCGACCACGACTGACCGGCACCGGGCCGCCCGGCCCGGGCTCGCCGCTGATCCACCTATCGAGCGCGGACCACCAGCCGGCCGGCTCGAAGGTCGGGTTCGGGCCCGCCGGCGGACCGGAGCGTCGCGGCCACCGGGTTGTAGCGACCGGCACCCGACCGCACCGCTCGGCCCACCGGTCGAGCGGTGCGGCTCCGCCTACCGGCGGGCGTAGCGGGCCGGCTCGCTGCCCGGTACCGGGTCGACCGAGTCGCGTGCGACCAGGTGCCGCAGGTGCGCTGCCGCCTCCGACAGCGCCATGCTCTTCGCCATCGGCGACAGTTCCGCCCATGGCTTGTACCACTGCATGCGCTCGGCCACCTGCCACACGGTGAGCCGATCGTCACCGAAGGCCTTGTACAAGTGTTCCAGTCGCTGTTCATGGTGTTCGATCAATTCGGCGGCGCGACCCGTCACGTCACCGATGGGGAGTCCGTGAGCGCCCAGGCCCCGGGTGACGTTCATCGATTGCACTCGGCGCAGCGAATCCATGAACTGGGCCAGAGGGTCGCGCTCCTCGAGTGGGTAGATGTAATTGCCGATGTGCGGTGTGGTCTTCTGCAGAACGTGGTCGCCGGTGAACATCACATCGGCGTCCTCGAGATAGAAGCACACGTGCCCGGGAGTGTGGCCCGGGGTGTACACCGCACGCAGGTCGCGACCGGTCAACGCGATGCGTTCATCGTCGGTCAGAGTGCGATCCGGGGCCGAGTCCGGTCCTACCGGAATCTCCCCCGTCTCGGCGTGCCGGTATGCCTCCAGGTCGGCCTGGTCGGCGCCGGCGCGGGCCATGTTCGCGACCTGAAGGTCCATCCAGGCGGCGTCCCGGTCGGCCGACATCTGCGCGAACAGTTCGTGATCGGCTTCGTGCATCGCAATCCACGCGCCCGAGGCGTCCCGGACGCGGCCGCACAAACCGCTGTGGTCCGGGTGGAAATGGGTGAGAACCACGCCTTCCACGTCGGCCACCGAATGGCCGATCGCCGCGAGCCCCGAGGTGAGCCCCTCCCAGGCGTTGTCGTCATGCCAGCCCGCATCCACGAGCACCAGACCACCCGGCGACTCCAGCGCATACACCAGGGTGTGCCCGAGGGGGTTGTCCGTGATCGGAACCTGGATCTGGAAGATGCCGTCACCGACAGAAATCGCGCTGTTCACCCCTACCACCTTAGTTCCTTAGGTAGGGCAATCACTTCTCGCATCCGGTAGCCGGGCGCAGCTCACGGGCGCAGCGCTCGACCTCCAGCAGTCCCGGCGACCTGCCGATCCGCCACCGAACGGCCGGGGCCGGCTGCGTTCGGTTCGGGACACTCCACGTCACTCTTGACCTGGAGCGCTCTCCAGGCCGTAGCGTATGAGCGACCGATCACCCACCATCACAAGGGGATGACGTATGGAACTCGGCTTCCATGTACCGATATTCGAGATCGACGGTGGCACCACTGCCATTGCCGGGGAGCTCGCCCGTGTGGGCGCGGCGGCGGAGCAGGCCGGGGCCACCTGGCTGTCGTTCATGGATCATTTCTTCCAGATCGAGCCGACCGGCCTGCCCGCGGAAGCGAACATGCTGGAGGGCTACACCAGTCTCGGGTTCATGGCCGCGCACACGTCCAGTATCGAGCTGGGCCTGCTGGTGACCGGGGTGACCTACCGGCATCCCGGGTTGCTCGCCAAGATCGTCACCACCCTCGACGTGCTGTCCGGAGGGCGCGCGGCACTGGGGATCGGTGCCGCCTGGTTCGAGCGTGAACACCAGGGGCTGGGGGTGCCGTATCCGCCGACCGGAGAACGGTTCGACCGGCTGGAGGAGACACTGCGGATCTGCGCGCAGATGTGGGATCCGGAGAACAACGGGCCGTTCGACGGGAAGTACTACCGGCTCGCCGAGACCCTGTGCTCGCCGCAGCCGCTCCACCGGCCGAAGGTGCTCATCGGCGGCGGGGGTGAGAAGCGGACTCTGCGGCTGGTGGCCCGGTACGGCGATGCCTGCAATCTGTTCGCCTCCACTACCGAGGAAGTCGCGCACAAACTCGATGTGCTGCGCCGCCACTGCGACGAGGTGGGCACCGATTACGAGCGGATCCGCAAAACCGTGCTGGCGGGTAGCCCGGACCCGGCCGGGCTCGACGACTTCGTCCGTCAGATGTCCGGATACGCGGAGCTGGGTGTGCACACCGCGATCGTGATGCCGCCCGGCGGATCCCCGGCCGCCTGGATCGACAGTGTGGCACCTGTCGTGCCCCGGCTCGCGGACCTCTGAAGGTGGTGATGCCGCCTGTGGTCCCGGGCGGCCGCTGAACGACGTCCGGGCGGGTGGGTCAGAATCGGGACCGGCGGAATCCGCCTTCGGAATCGATGACCTGGCCCACCACCCAGCGGCCGTCGTCGGATACGAGCCATTCGATGAGCCGCGCCGGATCATCGGGGGTGCCGGCGCGGCCGCGGGGGAAGGCGGCATGGACCGCGTCGATGAAGTCCGGTTCCAGATCGGTGGCGGCGGGGTCGAGGAAGCCGGTATCGACCGGGCCGGGATTCACGGTGTTGAGGACGATACCGCGTTCGATCAGTTCCGCCGCGACCGTCGCCGTCATCCCGGCCAGTACCGATTTGGCCGAACCGTAGGCGATTTCGGTGCGCATCGGGCCCAGATGCTGGCCGGAGGTCATCCAGATCACCCGGCCGCGGTCGGTGACCTCGCCCCGGTCGGGCCGGTATTGCTTCGCGAACGCCTGGGTGAGCAGGAGTACCGATCGAGCGTCGACCGCCCAGTGCCCGTCCAGGGTGGCCGCGTCGATCTCGAACAGCGTGCCGTCACCGCCGCTGCGGGCGTGGTTGGCGACCAGGATGTCGACGTGGCCGAATTCGGCGATCGCGGCATCGATGGTCTGGTGCCCGGCGGCAGGGTCGGCGAAATCGACACTCCGGTCGGCGAGGCGAGGCGCCGCGGCCAGGCCGCGCCGCACGAGGTCCAGATCGTCGGCGCCCCACGGTTGCGGTTCGTCGTGCGGGACCCAGTGGGTGAGGAACAGCTGCGCGCCGCGTGCGGCCAGCCGGCGGGCGACGGCGTAGCCGATACCTGCGCGGCGGCTGACGCCGGTGACCACTGCGACACGTCCGGTGAGATCACGTGGTGGATTCATCGCCCACCATTGCACCGCCCGTGGCCGGCCGGGAGCAACCGGATATCCCCACACCCCAGCAGGCCCGGCAAAGAGATCGCCGGTGGTCGTCCGGCCGCCCCGGGGGCTGCGCTATCCGCTGCTGACCGGCAACGGCACCGGCTGGGCCGGGGTCGCGTCGGCGGCGAGGTCGCGGAAGATACCGTTACCGGCGCTGGTGCGGGAAAGGGCGTCGGCGGCCAGGATCACCGCGGCACCGGTCCAGGTGGTGCGTTCGACCGGCCAGCGTTTTCCGTCGGCGTAGACCAGCCCGGTCCAATAGGATCCGTCGGTTTCCCGGAGATGCTGCATATTGGCGAACAACTGGTGGGCCCGGTCGCGATCGCCGAGAGCGTCCAGGGACAGCACCAGTTCGCAGGTTTCGGCGCCGGTCACCCAGGGCCGGTCCGAGACACAGCGGATACCGATATTGCCGACCACGAAGGTGTCCCAGCGTTCGGCGATCCGCGCCTGTCCGGCGGGCCCGCGTAACGCGCCGCCCAGGACCGGGTAGTACCAGTCCATCGAGTACCGGTCCTTCTCGGTGAACACCTCGGGATGCGCACGCAACGCGGTGCCGAGCCGGGCCCGGGCCTGTTCCCATTCCGGGTGCGGGTCACCCAGGTGACGCGCCAATTCCAGGGCGGCGCCGATACTGTGATACATGCTGGCCGAACCGGTCACCAGCGCTTCGGGCAGGACATCGGTGCCGTCGCGTAACCAGTAGATCTGACCCTGCTCGCCCTGGCAGTCGAGGACGAGGTCGATCGCCGCGCGGACCACGGGCCACATATCGGCCGCGAACGTGGTGTCACCGGTGACGGCGAGGTAGTGCCATATCCCGGTGGCGATATAGGCGCAGAAGTTGACGTCGGTGGCGGCGTTCTCGATCTCGCCGTCCCGGAACTGCATCGGCCATGACCCGTCGGGCCGCTGGGTGCGGGCCGACCAGGTGTAGGCGGCGACGGCCTCGTCGCGGAGCCCGGCGACGGTGAGCGCCATCGCGGATTCGATGTGATCCCACGGGTCGGTGTGGCCGCCGGAGAACCACGGGATGGCTCCCGAGGGTTCCTGTTCGGCGGCGATGGATTGTGCGGTCTGCAGACACTGGCGGCGGGTGAGAACCGAAGGTACCGACGGTAGATCAACCGGCGGCACGGGTCACCGCCGGTTTGCTGAAGTACAGGGCCACGCTCTTACCGATCAGCGGGTCGAGTGCCTTCTCGGCGGTCCGGGTGAGCAGCGGTTGTTTCATCATGTCCCACACCAGCATCCGATGATAGGCGCGGACCAGCGGATGATCCGGTTTGTGCACGCCGACCGCGCATTTGATCCACCAGTACGGCGAGTGCAGGGCGTGCACATGGGTGCGATGCGTATGCCGCAACCCGTGCGCGGTGATCTTGTCACGCAACTCGTCGGCCTTGTAGATGCGGATATGCCCGCCCTCGTTCGCGTGATACTCGTCCGACAGCGCCCAGCACACCCGTTCGGGCAGCCAGCGCGGCACGGTGACCACCAGCACGCCGCCCGGGCGCAACACCCGGACGAGTTCGGTGATGGCGGCATCGTCGGGCGGCACATGCTCCAGGATCTCCGAGGCGATGACGACATCGAATTCGCCCGCACCGTAGGGCAGGTCCAGGGCGTCGCCGTGCACGGCTTCGGCTTTCGCGCCCGCCGGGGCCTCACCCACCTTCGCCATGGCTTCGAACATGGTGGCGACACCCTCGAGTTCGGGAGCGTCCTGGTCGAAGGCGACCACATCGGCGCCGCGCCGATACGCCTCGAACGAATGCCGGCCGGCGCCGCAGCCCACATCGATCACCCGGGTTCCGGGCCCGATCCCGGCGCGGTCGAAATCGACGGTCAGCACGGTGCGCCTCCTGTGGTGGTGAGCTGGGCGGGTGTGCCCATCCGGCGGCCGGCGAACCGGTCGATCGCGTTCTGGTACACCTGCACGGTCTGCGCGGCCACCGATTCCCAGCTGAACACCGAGACGGCGCGGTCGCGGGCGGCGGCCTGCATCCGCTGCCGGATCTGCGGGGAGTCGAGCAGGCGGCCGATCACCCGGGCCAGTTCCGCGGAGTCGCCGGGCGGGGTCAGTTCCGCGCAGACACCGGCCTCGCCCACCACTTCCGGGAGGGCGCCGGTGCGGCTCACCACCAGCGGTGTCCCCGAGGCCATGGCTTCCACCGCGGGCAGCGAGAACCCCTCGTACAGGGACGGGATGCAGGCGATCTCGGCCGACGCGAGCAGTTCGGCGAGCTCGGTATCGGTCAGCCCGGAGCGGACGGTGACGATATCGGACAGCCCGAGTTCGGCGATCTGCTTCTCCGTGGGCCCGTTCGGTTCCAGTTTCGCGACCAGCTGCAGTTCCACCTTGTGGGTGACGCGCAACCGGGTGAGGGCCTGCAGCAGGTGCGTGATGCCCTTGAGGGGTTTGTCGGCGCTGGCCACGGCGACGATCCGGCCCGGGGCCCGCGGCCCGCGCGGCGCGAACAGGTCGGTGTCCACACCGAGCGGGACCACCTTCAACTGCGCCGGGTCGACACCGAAATCGTCGGCGATATCGGTCGCCGACGACGAGGACACGGTGAGCAGATCGGGGATCCGCCGGGCGATGCGCTGCTGCATGCCGAGGAATCCGTACCAGCGGCGCACCAGCGGTTTGCGCCGCCAGATCGCGGCCGCCAGATCGACCTCACGGTCCTTGGTGATGGGATGGTGCACGGTGGCCACCAGCGGCAGCCGCTGCGCGATATCGAGCAGCCCGCTGCCGAGGCACTGGTTGTCGTGCACCACGTCGAAATCCTGCAGCCGGTCCCGCAGCAGGCGGGCCGCGCGCAGGCTGAACGTGCGCGGTTCGGGGAATCCGGCCGTCCACATGGTGGCCAGTTCCAGGAGATCGATCCGGTCGCGGATTTCGCGCGGCCGGGGGGTGCGGAACGGGTCGTCCTCACGGTAGAGGTCGAGGCTGGGCACCTCGGTCAGAGTCACACGCGGGTCGAGGTCGGCCGGATAGGGCTGGCCGGAGAACACCTCCACCTCGTGGCCGAGTTCGGCCAGTCCGGCGCTGAGCCGGCGCACGTAAACCCCCTGCCCACCGCAATGAGGCTTGCTGCGGTAGGACAACAAGGCAATTCGCACGGCTAGCTGACCTCACGGGTGATCGAATTCATGCCCTGCAGTTTGCCAGCCAGCCGTTCGAGGTAGGCACGCACCTCCGGTTCCGGCTTATCGGGCAATCCGTACAGCACATCGGTCACCCCGTCGGCGGCCCAGGCGGCCAGCCGGTCGGCGTCGGGTTTGAAGTCCAGCGCCACCACCCGGGGGGCGCCGTCGCGGCCGGCGTCGGCCCAAGCCTTCTTCAGCGTCGCCAGACTGGCGGAGATGTCGTTCTCGCCCGGTGTGGTGATCCAGCCGTCGGCATGCTTCGCGATCCACGCGCAGGTGCGTTCGGTGCCCGCCGCGCCGATCAGCACCGGGACGGTGCGGTCGACCGGTTTGGGCCAGGCCCAGCTCGGCCCGAAGGTCACGAAGTCGCCGTCGTAGGAGGCTTCGTCCTCGCGCCACAGGGCGCGCATGGCCTCCAGGTATTCGCGCAGGGCCGTGCGCCGTTTGTTGCCGGGGATGCCGTGGTCGGCGAGTTCGTCGGTGTTCCAGCCGAAGCCGGCGCCGAGGGTGACCCGGCCGCCGGAGAGGTGGTCGAGGGAGGCGATGGTTTTGGCGAGGGTGATCGGATCGTGTTCCACCGGCAGCGCGACCGCGGTCGCGAGTTCGATGCGTTCGGTGACGGCGGCGGCCATGGCGAGCGCGACCCACGGGTCGAGGGTGCGCATATAGCGGTCGTCGGGGAGCGAGGCGTCACCGGTCTGCGGGTGCGCGGCTTCGCGTTTCACCGGGATATGGGTGTGTTCGGGGACGTAGAACGAGGAGAACCCGTGGTCCTCGGCCGCGCGGGCGGCCGCGGCGGGGGTGATCCCGCGATCACTGGTGAACAGAACGATGCCGAAACGCATACCTGTGCCTTGTCTGTGGTGGGTCGATCGGGCCGCGGTGGGGCGTCCCGGCGGATGTGGTGGTCAGCGACCGTTCCGGTCGGCTTTCTTCGCGGCCTTGGCGTGCTGGTCGATCTGGGCGCCGATCACGTGGTCGAGCGAGGTGCCCGCGGGCCAGCCGACGTAGTGGCACAGGAACAGGGAGATCTCGCGCAGCGCGGCGTCGTCGAGTTCGCCGTTTTTCAGCGCGGCGCCGATCTGGATTCCGGCGACGTCGAAGAGGCCCTGCGCGGTGAGCGCGCCGAGCAGCAGCAGCCGCCGGTCCCGCAGGGACAGCCCCGGGCGGGACCAGATATCGGCGAAGAGATGGTCGGCGGTGACGGCGAAATGGTCGCCGGGGCCGTCCTGGAATTCCCAGCCGTAGACTTCCGTCATCTTGGCCAGCCCGCGTTCGCGCACGGTAGGTTCGCTCGCCGCCTGGGGGGTGGGATCGCTCATGGTGCTCCTTCGGGCGCCGCAACAGCCGGCGAATGTGTCTGGACAGGTGTACGGAATATAATTCGGACGGTCTCCGCCACGCAAGAACGTGTTCTCGTCGGCCGGGTCGGATGACGGAAGACGCGCCGCTGGGGGCGCCATTCGCAAAATGCCCCGAACTTCGTGTCGGCTCTGGAAAAATCGCTGAATCGTTGTCGGACACACCTGTCAGTGGTAGCGTCCAGACACATGTCCAGCTATGTGTCTTCCCGAAGGGTTCGCGGTATGCGAACCGGGAAGAACTCGTTCTCGCTACGGGCGGGATCGCGACCGGCCGGAAGCGCGGCGAACCGGTCCCCCGGCGCCCGCCGGGTACTGCCGGATCCGGCGGCGCGGCCGCGGCACGCCCGCCCCGGACCCCGCCGCGACCGCGAGACCGGTACCGCGGCGCGCACCGCACACACGATGCCGAGGGAGCACACACCATGAAGATCGTGGCCGATATGGACCTGTGTCAGGGGCATGCCGTCTGCGCGGCCGAAGCGCCGGACATCTTCTCCGTACCCAAACGCGGTCAGGTCGAAATTCTCGATCCGGACCCGGGACCGGAGCACAAAGCCGACGTCGAGAGCGCCGTCCGCTACTGCCCCACCCAGGCGCTCCTGCTCGTTGCCGACAATTCGACCGACTGAACCACAGCCCACCAGGTTCTTTTCGAAAGGGAACAACACCGATGACAGGTTTCGACCGCGCCGAACTCGACGAGATGGTGCGCCGCTGGATCGCCGAGAACGAGCGCTGCGAAAAGCTGGGTGACTGGAAGCCACTGGCCGAGATGTACACCGAGGACGCCACCTACGGCTGGAACTACGGTCCCAAGGACGAGTTCATGGCGGTCGGCCGCGACGAGATCCGCGATCTGGCCCTCGGCCAGGAAATGGAAGGACTCGAAGGCTGGGAGTACCCCTACCAGCAGTTCGTGATCGATGAGCGCAGCGGCGACTGTATCGGCTTCTGGAAGCAGATGTACACCACCACCCCGCGCGAAGACGGCAGCCTCTACACGGTGAACGGGATCGGCGGCAGCTGGTTCCGGTACGGCGGCAACTACCAGTGGTCGTGGCAGCGCGACTTCTTCGATTTCGGGAACGTCTCGGCACTGTTCCTGGAGATGATGACGAACAAGGCGATGTCGGAGGGAATGAACCAGCGGATCGCGAAATCCACCGCGAGCCGGCTGCCCGGCTGGTACCGGATCGGCACCTCGCCGGCCTCTCTGTGGTGACCCCGATGACCGTACCCACCAGCCGGTTCCACGCACTGAGCCGGGACGCCCTGGCCGCGCTGGTCCCCGAGCTGCTGCTGTGCGGGCAGCTCATCGACCGGTCCGGGATGGCGCACTGTATCTCCGCCTTCGGCCGCGAGGGGATGGGCGAGGTCGCGATCGAGGAATGGCAGCTGGCCAGCCCGGTCTACACCCGCCGCATGCAACAGGCGCTCGGCTACACCGGTGACGATATCGTCACCATCTTCAAGGGCCTGCAGCTCGATATCGGGGCGCCGCCGCAGTTCATGGACTTCCGGTTCCGGGTCGACGACCCGAAACACGGCGAGTTCTGGCTCGACCACTGCGGCGCCCTCGCCGATGTGGAGCCTATGGGCGTGGACTACGTGAAAACCATGTGCCACGACATCGAAGACCCCACCTTCGACGCGACCGCACTGGCCACCAACAAGTACGCCCAGGTACGCCCGATCCACCGGCCGCCCCGCGAACCCGCCGGCCGGAATCCGGCGTGCGCGTGGACGGTGATCATCGACGAATCGCATACACCGCCGCAGGTTCCGCGCAACGCGCCGCTGGTCGCGGAGTCGGTGGCGGCACGGCTTCCGCTCGCCGATATAGATCCCGGCGACGAGGGCCGGGGTGACTACGGGGGGCCGCTGCTCAGCGATCTGCGGTTTCCCGATTTCTCCCACTCGGCACTGGTGCGGATCGCGGAAGAGGTGTGCCTGCAGCAGCATCTGCTGGTTCTCGGGTTCATGGTCGCGGTGCACGACCGCACCGACGACGATGCGGCACTGGAGATCGGGCGTAAACAGTTCACCGGGATCGCGGGGGTCGCCTCCGAACGGATCCGGGCCTGTTTGGGGCTCGGTGACGATATCGAGTCGCTCGCGCAGGTGCTGCGCGTCCATCCGGCGCTCAATCCCCTGCACTACACCGCTGTCGACGTCGAGTCCGGCAGTGGTGTCCTGCGGGTGCGGTTCCCCGGTGCCAGCGGTGCCCTCACCGATCGCAGCTGGATGTCGATGATCGACCCGGATCATCTCGGCCCGCTGGATTCCCTGGTCCGGGGCGTGAACCCGCGCTTCCGGAGCCGGGTCACCCAGAGCGGTCCGGACGGCTGGACCGCCGAGATCACCGCGGCCGACGAGCCCTTCAAGGAGGCCCCCGAGGTCGCGATCACCCGGTTCAGCACCGGGGTCGACTTCCACTTCACCGATCGCGGAATACCGCTTCCCCTCACTGTTCTCTGACTCTCCCGGCCCGGGAGAATCCGCCGGCACCGCAGGATTGATATGGCCAATAATTTCGCCGACCTGTTCGAACACTCCGTCGACGCCATGCCCGACCGAATCGCGCTGATCGAACAGGGCCGGCGCATCACCTACCGGGAACTGGACGAGCGGGCCAACCGGCTCGCTCACCATCTGGCGTCTGCAGGCGTCCGACGGGGCACCCACGTCGGGTTCCAGATGCACAACAGCATCGACACGATGCAGACACTGATCGCCTGCTTCAAACTGGCCGCCGTACCGATCAATATCAACTTCCGGTACGGGCCGAGCGAACTCGCCTACCTCTACGACAATGCCGACCTCGAACATCTCGTGTACCACGCCTGTTACGGGGACGCGGTCCGCGCGGCGGCGCAGCAGTCGCCGCGGCTGAAATACCTGCTGTGCGCGGCAGACGACCGGACCGCGGCGGATCCGGGGGTGGACTGCCTGGCCGAGGTCACCGCCGCCGCTCCCGCGACCCGGCCCGATATCGCCCGCACCGCCGACGATCTCTTCGTCATGTACACCGGCGGCACCACCGGTATGCCGAAAGGCGTGCTGTGGCGGCAGGAGGATATGTGGCGGGTCCTCGGCGGCGGTATCGACTTCTACAGCAACGAACCCGTCGCCGACGAATACCAGCAGTCGCGTACCGGCGCGGCCGGTGAACCGTCCATCTGGATGATCCTGCCGCCGCTGATGCATCTGGCCGCCATGATGCCGACATTCATCGCGCTGTGGTCCGGCAACTGTGTGATCTTCGAACCGCATTTCGACGCGGCCACGGTCTGGCAGACGGTGGCCGCCGAACGCCCAGGGGTCATGGTGATCACCGGTGACGCCATGGCCCGCCCGCTCATCGACTCCTACCGCGCCGACCCGGTCGACGCGACCGGCCTGTTCATGATCGCCTCCGGCGCGGCGCTGCTCACCCAGCCGACCAAGAACGCCCTGCTGGACCTGATGCCGAACCTGTTCGTCTCCGATTCCATCGGCTCCTCCGAAACAGGTTTCGGCGGAATCGGTTTCGCGCAGCGCGACGACGACCCATCCCGGAAGCCCCGGGTGTCGATCGGCCGCGGCGCGGTGGTGGTCGACGACGACGGGCGACCGGTGCAGCCCGGCGACGAGGGCTGGCTGGCGAAAACCGGGTCGGTGCCGCTCGGCTACTACAAGGACGAAGCGAAGACCGCGAAACTGTTCAAAGTGGTCGACGGGCAGCGGATCGTGGTCACCGACGACCGGGCGCGGCTGGAGGACGACGGCACCATCAGCTTGATCGGCCGCGGCAATATGGTGATCAACACCGGCGGGGAGAAGGTGTTCGCCGAGGAGGTCGAAGGCGTCGTGAAATCCCATGCCGCCGTGTACGACGCCACCGTGATCGGAGTGGATCATCCGCGCTGGGGCCAGCAGGTGGCCGCGGTCGTGAGCCTGTCCGCGGATGCGGGCGGGGTGCTGGATCTGCCCGATCTGCAATCCCATATCCGCCGCCACCTCGCGGGGTACAAGGTACCGCGCGCGATCTGGGTCACCGCGACGATCACCCGGTCGCCCAGCGGCAAACCCGACTACACGTGGGCCCGGAAGTACGCCGCGGAACGCGCACCCGACTACCGCGCCGACTGACCGGCCGGCGGCTTCACGGAGCCGGCACATCCGGGGCCGCGGCCGCCCCGGCCGCCCGCAGTCGCCGCGCCAGGATATGACAGCGGGTGGCCAGCTCCGGCGGGTCGAGCACCTCGAAATCGTGTCCCAGCAGGAGCATATGCATGAGTACGGGATCGAGGTCGGCGGCGCCGCTGAGTACCTCGCAGCGTTCAGCGCCGCGCGGCCGGACAACGGCCGCGGTTGCCGGTATCTGGGCGCGGACGGTGTCCGCGGCCGCGTGCACGAGAAAACGGGCACGCTGCGGGTAGACCCGGCTCGCCACCCCCTCCTGCACATACGGCGCCGCGTCCGGCGCCGGGCGCGGGCGGAAACGCCAGGTCCGGGAGGCGACGCCGGTCATCCGGTCGACGCGGAAGGTGCGCCAGTCGTCGCGATCGAGGTCGTAGGCGAGCAGATACCAGCGCCGGTCGGAGGCGACCAGACGGTACGGCTCGACCCGCCGGCGTTGTGTCCGATTCCCGGACGGGTAGTCGAAGCCCGCCTCGACCTCGTCGCGGCACGCCCGGGCCAGCGTCATGAGGGCCTCGGAGTCGACCGGCTGATGGCCGGTGCCGAACGCCTCCACCGAACCGGCCAGTGCGCGCACCTCGTGCCGCAGCCGCGCGGGCAGCACCCGGTCGAGTTTGGTCAGCGCCCGCAGGGCGGCGTCGCCGGTGACCGCGCCCCCCGCACCCATGAGCAGCGAGACCGCGGTGGCGATCGCTTCCTCGTCGTCGAACAGCAGTGGCGGCAGATCCTGTCCCGGACCCAGCCGGTAACCGCCGCCGACGCCCTGACCCGCGTACACCGGATAGCCGAGTGCGCGCAGCCGCTCGACATCACGCCGGATCGTGCGCGGCGTGACCCGGAGCCGGCCGGCGAGCTCGGGTCCGGTCCACACCCGCCGCTGCTGCAGCAGGCCCAGCAGGGTCAGCACCCGTTCGGTCGTACCCCGCTCGTCACCGTCTCCCGCGTCCACATCGCCCAGCCTGCCAGAGATAGCGGACCGATCCTGTCCGCCAGGGATGCCAGGGTGAGGTTATGGATACCGACGAACTCGATTGGAACCGGACCTTGCGCGAGCAGGTCGAGTTCCACTGGAACCATCAGGTCCGCGAGCGGCTGCACGGCCTCACCGACGACGAGTACTTCTGGTCCCCGGTACCGGAGCCGTGGAGCGTGTGGCCGCGCGGCACCTCGACCGCGCCGATACAGGGCGGCGCCGGCGACTTCACAATCGACTTCGCCTTCCCGGAACCGGTGCCCACGCCGTTCACCACGATCGCCTGGCGACTGGGCCATGTGATCGTCGGCGTGCTCGCCATGCGCAACGCGGCGCATTTCGGCGCGCCCGCCGCCTCGTACGAGAGTTGGGAGTACGCCGGCGATGCGGCCACCGCGCTGGACCAGCTCGACACCCAGCTCGGCATCTGGCTGGCGGGGGTGCGCGCCCTCGGCGACGCCGGGCTGCGGGTTCCGGTAGGCCCGAAGGAGCCCTACCCCGAAGCATCCACGGCGGATCTGGTGCTACATATTCACCGCGAACTGATCCACCATCTGTCCGAGGTCTGCCTGCTGCGCGATCTGTACCTGCACACGCACCCCGTCACGAACGGAGAAACCCGATGAGCCGCCCTGTCCAGATCACTTTCGACGCCCACGACCCGAAGGCACTGTCGACCTTCTGGCGCGATGTCCTCGGCTACGTCCATCCCGGTCCGCCCGGAGTCGACCTGCCCGCGGACGCCGACCCGCTGGCCGCGTGGGATGAGTTCCTCGCCGGTATCGGGGTGCCGCCCGAACAGCGGAATACGCGGTCGGCCATCGAGGATCCGGAGGGAAACGGGCCGCGACTGTTCTTCCAGCAGGTGCCGGAGGACAAGATCGCCAAGAACCGCGTCCACCTCGACGTCCGCGCGGCTCCGGGTTTGCAGGGCGATGAGCGGATGGTGGCACTGGAGGAGGAATGTGCCCGGCTGGTTGCGCTGGGAGCGACCCGGGTCCGCCGTTTCGAGCCTGCCCCGCCGATGGAGGCCGGCTTCATCGTGATGACCGATCCCGAGGGCAACGAGTTCTGCCTGGACTGACTCCGGCCGGGCCGGGCGCCGGTATACGCCCCGTCCGGTCCGGTGCCACCGGTCAGTCTTCGGAGGACTCGGCAATCCGTTCGAGTATGCGCAGCGAACTGGTCACCGAGACCTCGCGGAATTCGCCGCTGTCGAGGGCCCGGCGGTAGATGCCGTAGGGCGCCTGGCCGCCGTCGGCGGGGTCGGGGAACACATCGTGGATGGCGAGGCCGCCACCGGGGACGACCCATTTCGCCCAGCCGCGGTAGTCGCGGTCGGCGGCTTCCTCGGTGTGCCCGCCGTCGATGAACAGGAACTCGATCGGGGTGCGCCAGCTGGCGGCGACCTGCGCGGAGGCGCCGACGACGGCGATCACGGTATCGCTGAGTCCGGCGGTGTCGATGGTGTGCCGGAACCGGGGCAGCGTGTCGAACCGGCCGGTGACCGGGTCGACCAGGGTGGTGTCGTGGTACTCCCAGCCGGGCTGGTGTTCCTCGGAGCCGTGGTGGTGATCGACGGTGAACACGACCCCGCCCGTCGCGCGGGCGGCGGCGCCGAGCAGGACGGCAGATTTACCGCAGTAGGTGCCGATCTCGGTGATCACGCCGCCGCGGCAGTACTTCACGGCGGCGGCGTGCAGGGCGCGGCCCTCCTCCTCGGGCATGAATCCGGTGGCGCGGCGGGCATGGTCGAACAACTGCTCGTCGGTCAGCGGCTGAGTGGGGGCTGGCAAGGGCATCGAGCATCCTTCGAAAACAGGTATATGGGGTCCGCGGCGGCCGCAGCGAAGGCGGAGTACCGCATCGTCGCAGTGCGGTACCTCTTCCCGAAATCACCTCCGGCCTGACGGTGATCGACACTACTCGACGGGCCGTGGGCTGCTGGTCGGTTGATCCGGCACGGTACCGACACTACTATCTAGACACATGTCCGAAGGCGATTCCAGAATTCTCGAGGCCACCCGGCGCCGGCTGAGCGGAAAGCAGGCGGACACCGTCGACAAGCTCACCAAGGCCGCCATGGAAGTTCTGGCGCGGGAGGGCTTCGCCGGACTGACGATACGGATGGTCGCCGGCGCGGCCGGCGTCGGCACCGCCACCGCGTACACCTACTTCTCCTCGAAAGAACACCTGGTCGCGGAGATCTTCTGGCGTCGCCTCCGATCCTCGGAAACCCCGGTCAGTGCAGACGCCGACCCCACGGTGCGGGTGCTCGCCGAACTGCGCGGTATCGCGCTGCTGGTCGCCGACGAACAGGAACTGTCCGGGGCGGTCACCAGTGCGCTGCTGGGCCGCGACCCCGACGTTCAGCATCTGCGCACCCGGATAGGGATCGAGATCCGCGAACGCCTCACCCGCGCCCTGGCACCCGAAACCGATCCCGACACCGTCGAATCGCTGGAACTGCTGTACGCGGGGGCGCTGGTGCGCGCCGGGATGGGCTACGAATCCTATGCCGATATCGCCGACCGGCTGGAAAGCGCCGCGTTGCTCGTCCTGAAATAACACCCACTGCCCGGAAACGACGGCGAACTAACCGTCGGTGGCCGGAGGCCGCACATGGGAGTAGACCAGGCGGGCGTATTCGCCGAGCAACTGCTCCAGGCGCACCTGCTGGCCGGCCGCCACCATCTGCTGATATCCGATCAGCATCGCCATCCCCAGTTCCGTATCGACCGCGGCGATCGCCTCGTCCCCGACCACACCCAGGATGGTCCGGTGCACGGTCCGCCGGCGCGATTCGTCGACCCGCTTCAGCGCCACACCCACCGATTCGTCGTTCGCCGCCCACGCCCGGATCGCGGCCTCGGCCCGATGATGCAGGCCCAGCGTCAGCTCCGACAGCGCCCGGATCGCCCGGTCAGGGGTGGACGGGTCGAACCGCAGCGAACGCAGGATCAGCACCTGCCGGTTCTCCCAATGTTCCAGCAGCGCATCCACATACGACTGCCAGCTACCGAAATGGTGGTAGAACGAGCCACTGGTCACCCCCAGCCGGCGGCACAGCACACCGATATTCAGATGCCGGAAACCGAGGTCGGACAGAACCTCCAGGCCGGTGTCGAAATAGTTGTCCTTACTCACGATACGAGACATACGGCGCCGATCTGCTCGATGAACGGGTGAGGATCTCGAGCATCGAACAGTACCCCATCGGCGAAACGGGGCCATCGGTCGTTGTGACGGTTCACGGTTCGGAAGCGGCCGTGAAAGGTACTGCGCCCGAACCGGCATGAGCGAGTCAGGCCCGGAGGCGGCAATGCGATACTCCGCCTGCACTTCGGCCTCCGCCGGGCGATTCCGGTGTCGGTCAACGCCGTCCGGTCGGGTCGGCGGGGACGATCGCGGTCGACACCAGGCGTAGATGAGGACGCCGCCCATCATGATGGGCTCCAGGAAGAGCGGTGGCGCCGACAGCAGGCCGGAGGTGGTGTGTTGACCGGTCACCGGTCTCGTTCATGCTGCATCGACACCGCATGAACGGGTCAGATCAGGCGCACACCGAGCAGGGCGTCGACGGCGGTGGCGATCTCCGCGCCAGCAGCCGGGTCGCTGCCGCCGTATTCGAGGGTGTCGCGCACCCACGCGTCGACCGCGGCGAGCGCGCGCGGCGTATCGAGATCGTCGGCCAGATGGGTGCGCAGCCGGGCAACGGTATCGCCCGCTGCCGGCGCTGCCCGGACCGCGACCGCGCGCCGCCAGCGGTCCAGGCGGGCCTCCGCGTCGGCGAGGACACTGTCGGTCCACATCCGGTCGGCGCGGTAGTGGCCCGCGAACAAGCCCAACCGGATCGCCGCCGGATCCACACCCGCGGCCCGCAGCTTCGACACCAGCACCAGATTGCCCTTGGACTTCGACATCTTCTCGCCGTCCAAACCGATCATCCCGGTGTGCACATAGTGGCGGGCGAACCGGCGGCCGGCCACCAGCGCCTCACCGTGCGCGGCCGAATACTCGTGATGGGGGTAGATCAGATCACTGCCGCCACCCTGGATATCGAACTCGGTACCCAGCCGGTTCACCGCGATCGCCGCGCATTCGATATGCCATCCGGGCCGGCCCGCACCGAACGGCGCCGGCCAGGACGGTTCGCCCTCGCGTTCGGCCCGCCACAGCAGCGCGTCCAGCGGGTCACGTTTACCGGGGCGGTCCGGGTCGCCACCACGTTCGGCGAACAGCCGCGCCATGGTGTCGCGGTCGTAGCCCGATTCGTACCCGAACTGCTCGGTGGCGTCGGTCCGGAAATAGATATCCGGGAACTCCGGATCCTCCACGGTGTAGGCGGCGCCCGACGCCAGCAGTTTGCGCACCAGCTCGACCACCTCGTCCACCGATTCGATGGCGCCCACGTACTCGCGCGGCGGCAACACCCGCAGCGCCGCCATATCCTCCCGGAACAGTTCGATCTCGCCGGTCCCCAGATCCCGCCAGTCGACACCGTCGCGGGCGGCGCGTTCGAACAGCGGATCGTCGACATCGGTGACGTTCTGTACGTAGTGCACCTCGTGCCCGGCATCACGAAGCAGCCGGTTCACCACATCGAAGGTCAGATAGGTGGCGGCGTGGCCGAGATGGGTGGCGTCGTAGGGGGTGATACCGCAGACGTACATGGTCGCCGTCGCACCGGGGGTCACCGGCCGGATACAGGAGTCGGCAGTGTCGTGCAAACGTAACGGTGGCCCTGCTCCGGGGACCGCGGGAATCGGGGTGTCGGACCAGGACTGCATACCTTCGAGAGTAGAGGTCGGTACCGGCCGGGCCCCGCCCGGCCCGGTACCACCGCCCGTACCGCGGGCGGCGGCAGGCTGCGGACCTGCACGAATCGGGCGGTGCGGGGAAGGCAACCGTTGCCGTCAGGCCGAGCGAATCATCGGATGAACCGCTCGGACCGGATTCAGAACGCCGGCCACGGAATGGGGCGCGAGGTGGCCGGTAACGGCATCACCGGATCGTCGAGCAACCGTTTGGCACGACGCAGCAGCGCGTCGATCTCGGTATCGGTCAGGTGCTCCGCCAGCCGGTCGGCCGGATCCCCGGGCAGGGTGTCGGTGAAGGCACCGATATCGGCGAGCAGATCCGCCGGGATCGGTTCACCCGCCCACCCCCACAGGACGGTGCGCAGTTTGTTCTCCCGGTGCAGGCAGATGCCGTGGTCGACGCCGTACACACCGCCGTCGACCCCCTCCAGCGCATGGCCGCCCTTACGGTCGGCATTGTTCAGCAGCACGTCCAGCACCGCCATCCGCAGCAGCCGCGGATCGTCGGCGTGCACCAGCGAGACCTCGTCTCCGGCGCCGTCGTAGGCGCGCAGGATCTCCCGGTAACCGTCCGGCACCAACCCCGCCGGGCACAGATCCACCAGGTCCAGCCGGGTACTGCCCGGTTCGGCGGGCTCGCGGCTGGTGATCCAGCGCTGCACCATCCCGGGACCGTACGGCCCGTCCCGCAACACCGTTTCCGGGATCACCGGCCACCCCAGTGCGGTGGCGATCAGATACGACGCCACCTCCCGGCCCGCCAGCGTGCCGTCGGGAAAATCCCACAGCGGCTGCTCGCCACGCACCGGCTTGTACACCACCCGCACGGCACCGTCACCGGCGTCCAGATCGCACACCAGGGTCACGTTGCTGGCGACACCCACCCGGCCCAGCACCGTCAGTTCACCGGCGGACAGCGCGTCCCCGGGATCGGGCACGCTCACTCCTCCAGGTCATTCGCGCCGAACAGTTCACCGCGCTTGTACCCGTTGGTGCGGACACACATATGCCCGCGCGCGGACAGCGGTTCCCCGCACAGCGGGCACGGCGGCCGGCCGGCGGCGATGACCCGGGTGGACCGCAGCGCGAACTCCCGCGCCTGATCCGGGGTGAGGAACACCCGCACGGCGTCGGGGCCTTCCTCGGTGTCGTCGAGAACCACCGATTCGTCGACCTCGGTCTCGGTGATCGCCAGCAACTCCACCACCACGGCGTTCGCGTCGGCATCCCAGCCCAGGCCCATTGTGCCGACCCGGAATTCGGCGTCGATCGGGGTCACCAGCGGATCGTTGTCGCCGACCTGCTCGGCCTGCGGCGGCACCTCGGCCCCGAACCGGCGCGCCACCTCGTCCAGCAGCAGACCCATCCGGTCGGCGAGCACCTTCACCTGCTGCTTCTCCAGCAGGACGCTCACCACCCGGGGTTCCTCCACTGCCTGCAGGTAGAACGCGCGATCGCCCGGCTCACCGACAGTTCCGGCGACGAAACGTTCGGGGGTGCGGAATACATGGATGGCTCGTGACACATGCACCTCCTGATACGTGACCCTGTTCGGCTGCGGTGCTCCGCTGTACCGGTTCCCGGCACACACGCCGATTCGCCCGACGCCGCCGAGCGGTGGCACATCCGCCGGTATCGGGCATACCCATTATCCGTCTTTCCTTCCCGCCCCGATCTCGCCGCCCGGCACCGGGCCGGAAGTCCCGGATTCGGCGGCCGGCGCGGGCGCCAGACCGGAAAGATCCGAACCGGTGTCGTTCATCCGTGCGACGAACGGCGCGGTCCGGGTATAGCGGACAACACTGAGTGACGCGGGTTCGACCATGATCCGCTGGAACCCGTCGAGATGGATCCCGAGCGCATCGGCCAGCACCGCTTTGATCACATCACCGTGGGTACACGCCACCCACAGCCGATCCCCGTCGTGCAACTCCGCCAGCGCACGATCGTGTTCCCGGATCGCCGATACGGCACGCGCCTGTACCTGCGCCAGCCCCTCCCCGCCGGGGAAAACCGCCGCCGACGCGTGCCGCTGCACGACCTGCCACAGCGGCTCCTGCAGCAGATCCTTGATCTTGCGTGCGGTCCACTCGCCGTAGTCGACTTCCGCGAGCCGGTCGTCGACCACCGCTTCCAGTTCCAGATCGGCTGCCAGCGGCGACACCGTGCGCTGGCAGCGCAGCATCGGCGAGGTCACGATCCGGGTGATCGGCAGACTCCCGAGCCGCGCGGCCACCGCCCGGGCCTGTTCGCTGCCCCGGTCGGTGAGTTCCACCCCCGGACTGCGTCCCGCGAGAGTGCCGGCGGTATTGGACGTCGACACACCGTGTCGCAGCAGGATCACCGTCATGCTGCCAGCCTAATGGCCGCCGCCGGGTACCCGGCGGCGGCGAACCCGCCCGCGATCCCGATCCGGGCCACCCGATCCGCAGCGATCATGTCGCCGACACGACCCCACCGGCGAGCAAACCGATGATCACGAAGCCCAGCACGATCCGATACCCGACGAACCAGTAGAACGAATGTTTCTCCACGAACCGCAGCAGCCATGCCACCGACGCATATCCGACCACGAACGAGATCAGCGTCGCCACCAGCAGTTGCGGGCCCGACGCGTTCAATCCCTCACCGGCCGGCTCGAACGCGTCCGGCAGACTGAACAATCCCGACGCGGTCACCGCGGGAATCGCCAGCAGGAACGAGAACCGCACCGCAGCCTCCCGTTTCAACCCGAGGAACAGGCCCGCGCTGGAGGTCGCGCCCGACCGCGAGACACCCGGAATCAACGCCAGGCACTGCGCGAAACCCATCACCAGACCGTCCCGGGTGGTGAGCTGCTCCAGCGGGCGCTCTTTCGGGCCGAAATGCTCCGCGGCCGCGATCACCAAGGCGAAAACGATCAACATGATCGCCACCAGCCACAAATTGCGTGCGCCCGTGCGGATCTCGTCCTTGAACACGAAACCCAGCACCCCGATCGGGATGGTGGCGATGATCACATACCAGCCCATCCGGTAATCGAGTTCACGCTGAGCCTCGGCCTCGGGGTCGTACCCGAACGGCCCGGATCCCGTAACGACCGGAAGTTTCGTGGTGACCTGCTCACTCACCGGCACCGTCTCCCGGGAACGCGCCGTCAGCTTCTCGAACACCGTCGCGAACCACACGCACACGATGCGCCAGATGTCCTTGGCGAAGAACAACAGCACCGCCGCTTCGGTACCGAGCTGGGTGACCGCAGTGAACGACGCACCCGCATCCTCACCGAAGAACACCGACGACACGATCCGCAGATGCCCCGACGACGAAACCGGCAGGAATTCCGTCAAACCCTGCACCAAACCGAGCACCAATGCCTGCAACCAGGTCATCGCCTCGCCAACCACACATCCTCCTGAACCACGCCGAAAACCCGCTCCGCCTTCGCGCTTACGCCAACCCAGCCCACTGCACGGTCCACCGGCGATCGACCGCAGCGACCCTACAACGCCGGCCCCGGACCGTGCGCGGCGACCGGGCCCGCCGGGGACACGCCGCGCCTACGGTTCGCCGCGAACGGTCACCGAGTGGTCACGCTCTAGGCTGGGCGCCGTGAGGAAATGTCGAAGTCTATCGGGCATGAGCGAGGGCCCTGTGTGGCCATCTACCGCCTCCCGGCCCGACGCGCTCATACCATCCGTACCGGACACGGAGACCCGGTGATGGAACAGCGCACCGTCGGCCGCAGCGGGCTGCGGGTCTCCCGGATCGGCCTGGCCACCCACACCTGGGGCAGCCACACCGACGCCGATACCGCCGCAGCGCAACTGATCGCGTTCGCCGAAGCCGGTGGCACCCTCGTCGACACCTCCCCCGCCTACGGCGGCGGAGCCGCCCAGCGCATACTGGCTGACCTGCTCGGCGATCTGGTGTCCCGCGACGAACTCGTCCTGTGCGCCGGGGCCGGACAGGTACCGCACCTACCGGCCGTCCCCGCCGGCAGCGAGCCCCCGGCGCAGGCGCGGATCACCGTCGACTGCTCGCGCCGCACGCTGCTGCGCCAACTCGACCGCACCCTGCTGGAACTGGGCACCGACCACCTCGACCTGTGGCAGGTCACCGCGTGGGATCCGCGCACACCACTCGACGAGATCGCCGGCACCCTCCAGTACGCGATACGGTCCGGTCGCGTCCGCTACGCCGGGGTGCGCGGCTTCACCGCATGGCAGCTGGCGAGCCTGGCTGCCGTCGCCCCGATCACCTCGGTCCAGGCACCGTATTCGCTGCTCACCCGCAGCGCGGAAGACGATACCGTGCCCGCCGCCACCCACCACGGTGCCGGGATCGTCGCCACCGCGCCGCTGGCCGCCGGCATTCTCACCGGCAAATACCGCGACGGTGTGCCCGCCGATTCCCGCGCCGCCGACGAATCCACCGCCGCCGAAATCCGCGGGCGCCTCGACGACGACCGCGCCACCGCCGTCGTCGACGCCCTCGTCACCGCCGCCGACGGTCTGGCTACCTCGCCGCTGGCGGTGGCGCTGGCCTGGGTGCGCGACCGGCCCGGAGTCGCCAGCATGTTCGTCGGAGCCCGCGATATGGGTCAGCTGACCGGGGTGTTGGCCGCCGAAACACTCGAACTTCCGCGGGCGATCGCCGCCGCCCTCGACGATGTGAGCTCCACCCTGTAGTCGGGGGCGCGCGCGATGCCCGCACACCGGTACGGATTAGCCTTGCCTTCATGAGCTATCCCCGGGCCCGAATCGGACGGGCGCGTGCACTGCTGGCCGGCCTCGCGGCCGGCCTCCTCGTTCTCACCGCCGCCTGTGACAGTCCCGAACCCGCCGGCGCAGCCGGACAGCAGGGCCCGGCCACCGCAGTTCTGGACAATCTGGACCCGGCACCGCTCACTCCGCCACCGACCCCCGCATTACCCGCCACTGTCCGGTCCTTCGACGGTGCCGACGTCACCGTCACCGACGCGAGCCGGATCGTGGCCGCCGACCGCTACGGCACCCTCGCGCAGACCGTGTACGCGCTCGGACTGGGCGAGAACCTGGTCGGCCGCAGTACCGCCGCATCGTTCCCGGCGGTGGCGCACCTGCCGAACGTCACCGGCGGTAACGGCGCATTGAACGTCGAATCCATCCTTGCGCTACGGCCCAGCGTGTTCCTCACCGACACCACCAGCGCCGCACCGGCGGTGCGCGAACAACTCCGGGCCACCGGGATCACCGTCGTCTACTTCGATCCGCAACGCTCCATGGACGGTGTCGTGCCGATGATCGAGGCCGTCGCGGGCGCGCTCGGCGTACCGGAACGCGGACAGCAACTGGCGCAGCGCACCCAGGACGAGATCGCGGCCGCCTCCGCCGCGGTCCCCGCCCAGGAACCGCCGCTGCGCATCGCGTTCCTCTACCTGCGATCCAGTGCCATCACCATGCTCGCCGGACCCGGTTCGGGCGCGGACGCGCTCATCGCCGCTCTCGGCGCCCGCGACGCCGGACAGGAAGCCGGGGTCACCGAACCGTTCACCGCCATCACCAGCGAAGCGATGATCGCGGCCGCCCCCGACGTCCTGCTGGTCATGACCGACGGAATGAAATCGGTCGGCGGGGTCGACGGCATCCTCCAAATCCCCGGTATCGCCCAGACCCCGGCCGGCCGCAACAAACGAATCGTCGATATGTCCGATTCCGTAGTGCTGTCGTTCGGCCCCAACACCGGTCGCGTCATCACTGCACTGTCCGACGCCATCTACGGCCATACCGGCGCATGAGCAAGTCAGGCCCGGAGGCGGTAGCGAAGCGTCACCACGCAGGGCCCTCGTCCATGCGCCATCGACACAGCATGAGCGAGTCAGGCCCGATCGGCACCGGCACGACCGAGCCGGGCATGGGGGCGGTATGACCGCAGACCTGGACGAGAAACCCACCGCCCAGCACCTCGGTCACCCCCGCCGGGCCGTCCTCACGTTCACCGTCGCCGCGCTGGCTCTGCTGGCGCTCGCGATCGCCTCCGCCGCGATCGGGCAGGTCCCCACCAGCCCCGCCGAGGTGGCCGGCAGTATCGCCCACCGGATCGGCCTGGATTGGGGACCACTGCCCGCTCATCCGGCCGGCGAGGTCACCCTGTGGGAGGTCCGGTTCCCGCGTGTCCTGCTCGCAATCCTGGTCGGCGCCGCCCTGGCCACGGCCGGGGCACTGCTGCAGGGCGTATTCGCCAACCCGCTCGCCGAACCCGGTGTGATCGGGGTGTCTTCCGGGGCCGCGGTCGGCGCGGGAACGGTCATCGTGTTCGGGGGCGCGTTCGTGGCCGCCTGGTCGGTGGCCGCCGCCGCCTTCGCGGCGGGTCTGATCACCACCGTCCTGGTATACGTACTGTCCCGGTCCAACGGTCGTACCGAGGTCGTGACCCTGGTCCTCACCGGTGTCGCGATCAACGCGTTTGCCGGCGGCCTCATCGCTTTCCTGCTGTTCATCGCCTCCCCCGCCGCCCGCGATCAGATCGTGTTCTGGCAGCTCGGCAGTCTCAACGGCGCCACCTGGGACGCGGTCGCCGTCGTCGCACCCCTCGCGGCCGCCGGGATCACCGCCGCGATCTTCGTCGCGCCCCGGCTGGACCTGCTGGCCCTCGGCGAATCCGCCGCCCGCCACCTCGGGGTGGATGTGGAGCGACTCCGGCGCTTCGTGATCGTGATCGTCGCCGTCCTCACCACTGCCGGTGTCGCGTTCTCCGGGATCATCCTGTTCGTCGGACTCATCGTCCCGCATGTGGTCCGCATGATCGTCGGCCCCGGGCATCGCGCGCTGATCCCGATCAGCGCCGTCACCGGCGCCGTCGTCCTGCTCGCCGCCGATGTCGCCGCCCGTTCCCTGGTCGACAACGCCGACCTGCCGCTGGGCATGCTCACCTCCCTCATCGGCGGCCCCTTCTTCTTCTGGCTGCTGCGCCGCACGCGCGCCCGCTCGGGAGGCTGGGCATGAGCGAGTCAGGCCCGGAGGCGGCAGCGCAGCGTCACGACGCAGGGCCCTCGTCCGTGCCCCATCGGCGCGGCATGAGCGAACCGGACACGGACGCCCCCGCGGAACATGACCACGCAGGGTCCGCACACCTGCCCGATCAGCACCGGAGTACGGCACTGAAGCGCGGGCTCACCGGTCTGCTGCAGCGCGCCCACAACCTGCCCGGCCCGGCGGAACCGGGCACCGTCACGCTGCGCGCCCGCGGGGTGACCCTCGACCGGCACGGCGGCGGAGGCGGCACCCGCCGTGTCCTCGATTCCATCGATTTCGAAGTCATAGCCGGTGAAGTGGTGGCCCTGGCCGGACCCAACGGCGCCGGTAAATCGACCCTGCTCGCCGTCCTGGCCGGCGAACTCGAACCCGGGCACGGCAGCGTCGACCTCGACGGCCGGCCACTCGCCCACTGGACTCCCATCGATATGGCGCGCCGCCGCGCCGTCCTGCCGCAATCCCACACCGTCGGGTTTCCGTTCACCGCCGCCGAGGTCATCGCGATGGGCCGCGCCCCCTGGCAGCGCACCCCGCGCGCCGACCGGGACCGGGAGGTCATCGCGGCCGCCATGGCCGCGACCGACTGCGCCCATCTGGCCGGGCGGTCGTTCCCCAGCCTCTCCGGCGGCGAACGGGCCCGGGTCGCCCTGGCGCGGGTACTGGCCCAGGACACCGCAACCTTGCTGCTGGACGAGCCGACCGCCGCACTCGACCTCGGACACCAGGAAGCGGTCCTGACCCTGGCCGCCGACCGGGCCGCCGCGGGCGCCGCCGTGGTCGTGGTGCTGCACGATCTGGCGTCCGCCGCCGCCTACGCCGACCGGGTCGCCGTACTCGACGCCGGACGTCTCGCCGCGGTCGGCGCACCCCGCGAAGTCCTCACCGGTGAACTGCTCAGCCGCGTCTACCGCTACCCGGTCGAGGTGCTCGACCATCCGGACACCGGCGCGCAACTGGTCCTGCCCGCCCGCCCCGCGCGCACCTGACGGTCCGGCCTCACGCGCGTGGACCGGTACCGGGCGCCACCGGTTCCGGATCGGGCCGGGCCACGGCCTCGGCGCCGGATCGTTTCGGCCGCCAGATCAGTTTGAGCACCGCGGGGGTGAGCAGCATCCGGATCACCGTGGCGTCCAGGACCAGCGCCGCGATCATCCCGTAGGCGATGTATTTCATCATCACCAGTTCCGAGAAACCGAATGCGCCCGTGACCACGATCAGGATCGCCGCCGCCGAGGTGATCACGCCACCGGTGTGCGCGATGCCGTACCGGATCGACTCCGGCGGGTCCGCGCCGCCCGCCCGCGCCTCCGACACCCGCGACAGCAGGAACACCTCGTAGTCGGTGGACAACCCGAACACCACCGTCACGATCAGCACCAGTACCGCGAACATCAACGGGCCCGGCGTGAAATCGAACAGTTCCGCGCCGTGACCCTCCACGAAGATCCAGGTCAGGATGCCGAGGGTCGCGCCCAGGCTCAGCGCCGACATCGCGACCGCCTTCACCGCCAGGATCAGCGACCGGAACGCCGCGTACATCAGCGCCAGCGCCGCCAGCACCAGCAGCAACGCCAGCAGCGGCAGGCCCTCCAGCAAACCGTGAATGCTGTCGCGTTCCAGCGCGGGCACCCCCGCGACCATCACCCGGACACCGTCCGGTTCGTCGATACCGCGCAGCACCGCGATCGCGGTATCCGCGGCCCGCTCGTCGACCAGGCCCGCCTCCAGCACGTTGATGCCGTCGCGGGTGGGCGCCGCCGGCTCGAACGGACCCGTCAGGCCGGGTGTCACATTCGCCTGCAGCCGGATATCGCTCAACTGCGCGGGATCCGCACCCGTGACCACCAGCCGCAACGGTTCGGTGCGGAACCCGGGGAACAGGGCATCGAACTGCTCCTGGGCCACCCGTGCCGGGTTGTCCTGGGCCAGATATTTCTCGCTCAGCCCACCGAACTCGATATGCCGGAACGGGATCATGAGCACCAGCAGGCCCAGCACCACCGGCACGATCACCGCCCACGGCCGCGCCATCGCCCACACCGCCAGCCGGGAGAAGACCCCCCGATCGATCTCGGCCTCGGTGCTGGCCCGGGCGAAGCGGCGCCACTGCCACAGGTCGATCCGGGGGCCCACGATCGCCAGCATCGCCGGTAGCGCGGTCACCGACAGCACGGCGGCCAGCAACACCGAACTGATCCCGCCGTACGGCACCGAACGCAGCACCCCGTTCGGATAGATGAACAACGCCCCCAGGCTCACCGCGATGATCGCCGCCGAGAACACCACGGTCCGCCCGGCGGTAGCCACTGTCCGCGCGACCGCATCCTCCACGCTGCTGTGTCCATTGCGCCTGAGCGAGGGCCCTGCGTGGTCACGCTGCGCTACCGCCTCCGGGCCTGACTCGCTCAGGCGACCGGCAGCCAGCTCCTCACGGAACCGGGTCACCGTGAACAACCCGTAGTCGATCGCCAAACCCAGGCTCACCAGGGTCACCACCGCGCTGGCGAATACGTTCACCTCGATGAGACCCGTCAGCATCCGCATGATTCCCTGCGTGCCCAGGATCGTCATACCGCCGACCAGCACCGGCAGCAATGCCGCCACCACCCCGCCGAACACGAAATACAGCAGCAGCGCCACCAGCGGCAGCGCGATCATCTCCGCCCGCCGGATATCGTCCTGCATCCCGGTGTTGATGCCCTCCACCACCGGCTGCAATCCGGCCAGCTGCACCGTCGTCCCGGCCGGGCCCGCACCGGGTGTGCCCGCGTCCAGGTCCCCGGCGATCGCCATGTAGTTGTCGACCGTCACCGAACCCTCGCCGCGTAACCCGATACTCGCGAAGGCATGCGTCCGGGAATCGTCGGCGAACTGCCCCGACAGTGCGCTGTCCCAATAACTGTCGATCCGCAGCACCCGGTCCGGATGGTCCCGCAGCAAGCCGTCCAGCTGCGCGGTCACCGCCGCCCGCACCCCGGGATCGTCCACGGTCGTCCCCGCCGGCGCCGTGTACAGGGCGACCACATCGCTGTCGGTATCGCGGCCGAACGTAGCGTCGGCCAGCTTGGACGCCGCCACCGACTCGCTCGACTCGTCGAACCAGCCGTCCTGGGTCAGCCGATCCGCGAGATCCTGTCCGAACAGCCCGGACAATCCGACCACGAACAGCGAAACCACGAGCACCGCGACCCGGTGCCGGTACACGAAACGACCCCACCGATGGGTCCCCGCAGTGAACATCTGTGCGGCCCGCGCCCTATCCGCAGGCCGGGGTGCGGTAGTCGGCCGACCGCAGGATCCCGCACAGATCCGTCCGCGACAGCTTCCACTGACCGTCCAGGTAGATGAAGTGCACCACCGTCGTCCGGACCGCGGTCCCCGAACCGTCCTTGTCCAGCCGCAACGTCGCGGTCACCGTACCGTCGTGGTTGTCGAACACCGGATCGGTCACCCCGTAGACCGCCCGCGGATTGTCCTGCAACGCCTTGTACATATCCGGGATCGCGTCCTGGAACGCTTCCCCGTCCTCGATGAGCGCCGTGCGCTCCGCATCGGGCAGTGCCGGGTCCAGTGCCTGCTTGATCTGCGCGTCCAGCTCCGCCGCGGTCGGCAGCGACCGCGCCGCCAGCTCCCGCGATGTCGCCGCCGCCGACGACGACAACGCCGCCTTCGCCGACGACCGGGCCGCCGACACCGCATCCTCGTCCACACCGGTCCCGCAGCCGGTGATCAGCAGCACCACCGCCGCCACCGCGACCGCCGCGCCGACACGCATCCGCCGGAAAACAGGTGTGCACCGCATCACGTCCTGCATACCACTCACTGCCTACCTTCGATAACCGACCCGATACGCGCCAGCAACGCCCGCACCGTCGGAACATTACGGCCCCCGGGCGGGGGCGCGGCGGTCGGCAGCAGATCCCGCACCAACGCCACCACACTGCGGGCGTCGTCGAGATCGATATCGGTGACCTGGGTTTCGGCCACAGCCACCACGTCCTCCGGCCCCGGCACCACCGAATCCGGGTCGGATCGGTAGATCTCCAATTGCAGGGTCGCCCGGACCGTGCGGAACGCGAACGACCGCCCGTCACCGGTACGGCCGAATCCGTGCGCGAACGGACCCGTGGTCACCTCGTCGGCGGAAAAACCCGGCACCTCGTGCATCGTCAACTCCTGACCTCCGCACCATCCGACCCGTACGGTAACCCGCCCCGCGGGCCTCCCGCCGCAGACACCCCCACACCCCGCTGCCACGCAGGTATACCCGGTCGTGGTCAGATAATCGAATGCAGTATCGGCCGTTTCCGGACCCAGCGAGACGAATCCGACGTCGGCAACCACGCGGTACCGTCGCCGTCGTGCTGCTGGCCGCCGCCCTGCTGGCGGGCTGCTCCGGCGATTCGGAAACCGGTGCCGGAGACGCACCGACCCGCGAACCGGCGACCCCCGCGGCCTCGCCACCGGCGAACACCGCCCCGGCCGGTGAGGTCCACCCGGTCCCCACGCCGCTCACCGCCCTCGTCAGCGACCCCGGCAGCGGAAACCTGGCCGGCCTCGACTCCGCCGGCACCACCCTCACCCTGCTCGATCCCGCCACCCGGCCGCCCACCAGCCACCAGGTGCGACTGCCCGCACCTGCCGTCTCGGTCGCCGCCGGGATCCCGGGCGAATTCCTCGCCGCCGGTGACGGGATGATCCTGCGCGTCGACGCCGGCACTCGCGCCGTCGACGAAATCCCGGTCGACGGCGACCTGCGCAGCGTCCGGTCCCGCCCGGACAGCACCCTGATCGCCGGAACCGCCGACGGCCGTGTCCTCGTCCTCGGCCGAGACGGCGTCGTCCAGCGCACCGTCACCGGGCTCGCCTCCGCAGACGCCCTCGCGCTCACCGGCGACACCCTGGCGGTACTGGACCGCCGCCAGACCCTGCTCACCGAGATAGCCTCCGGCGAGGAAAGCCTGGGGCTGGCACTACGCGCCGGAACCGGCGCCGCGAACCTCGTCGAAGCATCCTTCGACCGGGTCGTCGTCACCGACCCCGACAGCGGTCAGCTCCTGGTGTACACGACCGATCCACTCGTCCTCCGGCAGCGCTACCCGGTAGGATCGTCGCCTTACGCACTTGCCTATGACCGGCGTTCCGACACCGTCTGGGTGACGTGCACGCAGAGCAACGAGATCGTCGGCTACGACCTGTCGACGGGTATACCGCGTGAGGTGGGCCGCTACCCCACCGTCCGGCAGCCGAACGCGGTCACCGTCGACGCGGACACCGGCGATCTCTACATCGGCTCCGCCACCGAACCAGGTCTCCAGCGGATCTCCGCGGACCAGCGCGAGAGAGGGCAGTGATGGCATCCACTCACCGTGGCGCGGCTTCGCGGGCAAAACTTCCGGCCGGCTGGGAAACCACCGGGGACGACTACGAGTACATCCCGCTGCGGCTGCCGCCCGATGTCACCCGGGTCACCGCGTCCATGCGGCTGGCGATCCAGGCCGAATTCGGCGGCTGGGAACTGTCCCGGGTCCGCGCCTACACCGACGGTAGCCGCCGCGTCCTGCTGCGCCGCCGCAAAACCGCGCTGAACAGCCCGGCAGGGCATACCACGGAGCTATGAACGTGCTGTACCGATTACTGCTACGCCTGATGTTCCTGGTGCCGCCGGAACGGATCCACCGCCTCGTCTTCGGTGTCATCCGCGCGGCGACCGCCTTCGCCCCCACCCGGGCGTTGCTGCACCGGTTCTTCGCCACCCCCGACCCGATCCTGCGGACCAGCGTCTTCGGCGTCGACTTCGCCGCGCCGCTCGGCATGGCGGCCGGCTTCGACAAAGACGCCACCGGCGTGAACGCCTGGGGTGCCCTGGGTTTCGGGTTCGCCGAGATCGGTACCGTCACCGCGCAGGCCCAGCCGGGTAATCCGCAACCCCGCCTGTTCCGGCTGCCCGCCGACCGCGCCCTGATCAACCGGATGGGCTTCAACAATCACGGCGCCGCCGCGGCGGCCGCCCGCCTGCACGGCCGGGTTCCCACGGTGCCGATCGGGGCGAATATCGGCAAAACCAAGGTCGTGGCGGCCGATCAGGCCGCCGCCGACTATGCGACCAGCGCGCGCCTGCTCGGCCCGCACGCCGATTTCGTGGTCGTCAACGTCAGTTCCCCCAATACCCCCGGGCTGCGGGATCTGCAGGCCGTGCAGTCGCTGCGGCCTGTCCTCACCGCCGTCCTCGACAGTGTGCGGGTGCCGGTGCTGGTGAAAATCGCGCCGGACCTGTCCGACGAGGACGTCGATGCAGTCGCCGACCTGGCCGTGGAACTCGGCCTGGCCGGAATCGTCGCCACCAACACCACCATCGGACGCGACGGCCTGCGCAGCGACGCCGGGGAAGTATCCGCCCTCGGTGCGGGCGGATTGTCCGGGCCGCCGGTGGCCGACCGATCACTGGAGATACTGCGGCGGCTGTACGCCCGGGTCGGTGAGCGGCTCGTCCTGATCTCGGTCGGCGGTATCGAAACCCCCGACCAAGCCTGGGAACGTATTCTCGCCGGCGCCTCCCTGCTCCAGGGATACACCGGGTTCATCTACGGCGGGCCGCTGTGGACGCGGCGCATACACCGGGAGATCGCCGCGCGATTGCGCGCCGGCGGCTACGGCAGCCTGGCCGACGCCGTGGGCGCCGGCCACGCCGCACACCGCTGAATCACGGCCGCCGGATCATGCGGCCGAGCCGCTCCGGATGGCTCCGGGGTCGTCCCGGTACGGGGCGGGCTCGGTACCCGGGTGGTCCAGCAGGATCTGTGCCTCCATCAATCGCGCCTCGACGCGGTTGGCGAGCAGATAGACCACCTGCTCCCACACCAGTCCCACCAGTTCCACCTGCTGCTGGGCGCGGGTCAGCGCCGCGGTGTCGTGCACCAGTCGCGGATCGGACAGAATCTCGTCGAGTTCCATTGCCGCATAGGCCTGTTCGAACGACAGCGACCGTTGCGGCAACCAGCTCAACAGCCACGACGATCCGTGACGGGTCTGCACACGTTCGGCGAATTCGGGGGAGATACCACTGGTCATCAACCAGTCGGTGATATGGATAGCCACAGCTGCCTCCTCAGGGGGCTCGGCACCGAGACCGAGCCGGGCCAACCGGCCGGCGCGGCATCACTGCCGTCGGGTAAGGGCGGACCGGCGCGCTCGGCGCGCCGTCGCGGAGGACGCCTCCGGATCCGTCCCGGCACAGGCGACGCGTCGACGTGCTGGATAACGGTGTCCGCGGAACCGGGCTGTCGTCATTGTCATCACCAGGCCCTCCCGTTCCTCTGATTCGAGGGAAAACGCTGATTCAAGTGTGTCATTTGACAGTTCCGCGAGTCAATCCAATGTCAAACGCCGTCCTGCACTATGGTTATTGCCGATACTGACCGGGTCGAAACCCCTCGGCGACGGCGAAACACCAAGAAAGGTGTGCGGTATGGCCCCCACCGACGACACCGCCATCGTCGCCATCCGCAATATCCTGACCCGGCTCTGCAAACGCTCCGGACTCAGCCCCGACCGCCTCAGCACCACCGAAATCGATATCACCCCCCTCCTGGACCTCCCGGTCATCCGGCGGTACGCCGCGGCGCACAGCACCACCCCCAGCGCCGCCGTCCTCCCGGTCGTTCGCGAACTCGCGCGCCGGCTTCCACCGACCTACCGCGTGATCACCGACGCCGAACTCTCCCTCGGCCTGCTCCGCGGAACCGAAACCACCGGTATCGACCCCGACGACCTCTACTCCCAGGACCTGGGCGACCGCCGCGAATACCTCTCCGCACACTGGCGCCGGCTCCACGAAATCGCCGATGCCGACTCCATCCCCCCAGCCCCCACCGTGCGCTCCCTGCGCGCCACCCCCGAACGTCGCGCCTTCACCGCCCTGGCCGCACTTCTGGTCACCGGCAACGTCTACACCGACTCCCGATTCGCCCGCGCCACCACGCAGCACCGGACCGGCGGCAGGATCGACGGCAAGGTCGGCACTCTCACCGTCGTAGGCGACGCCGTGATCGACCACGTCTACCAGGTCGACGAAATCCCCGACGCCCGCGGCTTCGCCCGCGGCCGATTCACCGACAACCCCGGCGGCAAAGGACTCGACCGCGCCGTCGCCGCCGCACGCCTCGGTATCGACGTCCGGCTGATCAGCGCGGTCGGCGACGACGAAGCCGGTCACCGCATCCTCGACTACCTCCGCGCCGAGAAGGTCGACACCTCACTCGTCACGGTCGTTCCCGACGTCAGCACCCCCTTGACGGCGCTCATCGTCACCAGAACCGGCGTCGCGGGCACCATCATCTGCCAAGACGACCGCATCCGGTTGACCGCCGCCGAGCTCACCGGCCCGGAGGTCCGCGCCGCACTCACCGAAACCGACGCCGTGCTGGCCACCCTCGAACCACCACTGCCCGCAATCGAATACGTCCTGGCGACCCTGCACACCCTCACGCAACGGCCGACCCTCCTGCTCACCGCGGGCGAAGTCGAGCAACCCCAGATCCTCTACCGCTACCTCTCCACCGTCGACTACCTCATCGGATCCACCCAGGAACTCGACGGCATGGTTCCCGATATCCCCGCCCAATCCGGCGCCCATATCGCCCAGCAACTCCAGATGCTGGGCACCCGCGCCGTCTGCGTCGTCGAAGATTTCGGCTGCACCGTCCGATCCGACCGGCTCGCTCTCGATATCCCCCGCTTTCAAGCGGCGGCCCTCACCGACGTCCCCGGCTCGCGTGGCGCGTTCTCCGCCGCGCTCGTCTACCGGCTGCTCTCCCGCCCACCGGCCGCAGCCGACGACAGTGGTCCCGCCCGCCGGGTGGCGGACGAACAGGACTACACGTGGGCGACCGCAGCCATGGTGGCGACTCAGTCGTTCGCCGGCGACGTCCCGGGGGCCATGCCGACCGCCGGCGAAGTGGACCGGATAATCCGGCTCACCGCCGAAAGGCACTGACCGGTGCCCGGAGCGGCCCGGACACCGGTTCGCGGACCTCACCGACGCGCGGTACACAAAGTGCGTGTCGACGCAGGCAGGCGTAATGTCGACTACCGGCCCGCCATCGCACGGGAACGATGTCCCCGATCGGCGGGCCGAGCTCTGCGGTAGCTCGGCCCCACCCTCATTGCGGTACCGAACACACCACCGAAGGAGCATCGACCTTGACCGCAGCCGCGGAGACCTCCGCCGTCGACACCGGGCACCGATTCACCCGCAACGGCCACGAATCCCAGGTTCGGGTATTCGCCGTCGACGACAATCCGGACCTCGGCCATGTTCTGGTCTTCGGAGACCCGGTCGACGGGTGCCTCGTGCGCATCCACTCCCGGTGCCTCTACGGCGAGGCGCTGGACTCCCAGGACTGCGACTGCGGCCCGGAACTCCGCAAATCCCTCGATCTCATCCAGCAAGCCGGCTCCGGCGTCCTGGTCTACCTCGAACAGGAAGGGCGCGGCGCCGGACTCATCGCCAAGGCGCTCGGCTACCGGGAAGCCGAACGCACCGGCTCCGACACCTTCACCGCCTACCGCAATCTCGGCATCCCGGTGGATTCCCGTGGATACCAGCACGCGGCGAAGAGCCTGCAGGATCTCCGGCTCTCCCGGGTGCGGCTCCTGACCAACAACCCCGACAAGGTCGCCGCTCTCGTTCGCGCCGGGATCGAAGTGAAAGCCGAGCCGCTCTACACACCGCCGCTCAGCGCCCGCGCGGCCGCCTACCTGGAAGCCAAGCGCCGCCGGCGGGGGCACTGGATCCCCACGAGCGAACCCGAGCCGGCGCCGGCGTTCACCGCCGAATGGACCGTGGACCCGCAGATCGCCGCCAGTATCCACTGACCCAGACAGAACCTTCCCACCGTTTCCGTTCTCCGGATACCATGAGTGATCCGCGTCACTAACGTGGCGCCGGTCGTCGGCAGATGACCGGCGCCCGTCACCACCGGTGAGTCCGCGGACCCCCACACCCCGGGAACGGACCATGACAACAGATATCTCCTACACCCACCGCACCGGCACCACCGTCCGCACGGTGCCCGCGGCCTTCCAGCAGACCCTCACCCTCCGGCCCGACGCCGTTGCCCTGCGCACCGTCGGCGGCACCCAGGAGATCACCTGGCGCGAATACGGCGAACGGGTCCGCGGCCTCGCCGCCGGCCTGTCCGCGCTGGGCCTGTCCCGCGGCGACACCGTCGGCATCATGCTCACCAACCGGCCGGAATTCAACTTGCTCGACACCGCCGCACTGCACCTCGGCGCCACCCCGTTCTCTGTCTACAACACCTGCTCCCCCGAACAGATCGCGCACGTCTTCACCAACGCAGGCACCACGATCGTCATCACCGAACAGCAGTTCCTCGACACCATCCGGGCCGCCGGGGTGGCCCTCGAACACCTGATCGTCATCGACGGCACCGCCGAAGGCACCACCACCCTCGCCGAGCTGGAAAGCAACCCGGACCCCGCATTCGACTTCGACGCCGCCTGGCAGGCCGTCGAACCCGGCGACCTCGCCACCCTCATCTACACCTCCGGCACCACCGGGCCCTCCAAAGGCGTGGAACTGACACACAGCAACGTGCTCGCCCAGATCGTCGCCCTCTGCAACGGCCCCCTCGACGTCGGTATGGACGACCGCGCACTGTCCTACCTGCCCGCCGCGCACGTCGCCGACCGGATCTCCGGACACGCCATCAACCTCGTCACCGGCATCCAGATCACCACCGTCCCCGACCCCCGGGAAATCGCCGCCGCCCTGCCTGATGCCCGGCCCACCGTCTTCTTCGGCGTCCCACGGGTCTGGCAGAAGATCAAAGGCGGTGTCGAAGCCCGGCTCGCCGCCGAAACCGGCGCGAAAAAAGCCATCGCCACCTGGGCCGTCGCCACCGGGATCGCCGCCGCGAAAGCCGATCTCGCCGGCACCGGACGCGGACCGCTCCTCACCATCCAGCACCGCCTCGCCGAAAAGCTGCTACTCGGCAAACTGCGCGCCGCACTCGGCCTGGACGCACTGCGCGTGGCCTCCTCCGGCGCGGCCCCCATCCCCCCGGAAACCCTCGAATTCTTCCTCGGACTCGGCTTCTGCGTCTCCGAGGTGTGGGGGATGTCGGAAACCAGCGGGGTCGCCACCTATACCGAACTCGACAAACCCCGCCCCGGATCCGTCGGCCGCCCCGTCGACGGACTCGAACTGCGACTAGCCGACGACGGCGAGGTCCTCGTCCGCGGCCCGATCATCACCCACGGCTACCGGGGCATGCCGGAGAAAACCGCCGAAGCCCTCGACGCGGACAACTGGCTGCACACCGGCGATGTCGGCACTCTCGACGCCGACGGCTACCTGCGGATCATCGATCGCAAGAAAGAGATCATCATCAACGAAGGCGGGAAGAACATCGCCCCGAGCAATATCGAAAACGCCGTCAAAGCAGCCTCGTCCCTGGCCGGACAGGTCGTCGCGCTCGGCGACGCCAAACCGTACATCACCGCCCTGATCATGCTGGACCCCGATATGGCCG
This sequence comes from Nocardia sp. NPDC051750, assembly GCF_044453135.1. Classification (NCBI taxonomy): domain Bacteria; kingdom Bacillati; phylum Actinomycetota; class Actinomycetes; order Mycobacteriales; family Nocardiaceae; genus Nocardia; species Nocardia sp. NPDC051750. The sequence goes on from NZ_JBITCK010000006.1 coordinate 213,051, forward strand.
CCGTCCGCGCGAAGGATATCGGCGCCACCGACGCCGATATCGCCACCCTCGCCCGCCACCCCCGCATCGTGGCGGACATCCGCGCCGCGGTCCAGGCCGGTAATGCGAAACTGTCCCGGGTCGAACAGATCAAGCGATTCACCATCGTCGACACCGTGTGGGAACCCGGCGGCGACGAACTCACCCCGAAGATGTCGCTCAAGCGCACCCCGATCGCCGAGAAATACGCCGCGCAGATCACCGCGCTGTACGCCGAACAGGTGACCGAAACCGTGATCGACGTACGCGGCTGAACCGGGCGCGGGCACAGTTCGCCACACACCGGAAAGCACTGTGGCCCCGGTATCATGCCGGGGCCACAGTCATCTCACGACAGTTACTTCTGCTCGTAGGTGCCCACCAGGGTCGCCCGTGCCACGGTGTGGGAGAACAGGTTGAACCCGAGGAACGCGGGACTCGCCTCCGGAGGAACCCCCAGCGACTCCACATCCACCGCGTGCACGACGATGAAATACCGGTGCGGGCCGTGTCCCGCGGGCGGCGCGGCACCCACATAACCCGCGAACCCGCCGTCGTTGCGCAACGTCACCGCCCCGGTGGGCAGCGAACCGCCCTCACTACCCGCGCCCGCGGGCAGTTCCGTTACCGAGGCCGGGATATCCGCGACCGCCCAGTGCCAGAACCCGGACGCCGTCGGCGCGTCCGGATCGTAGACCGTCACCGCGAAACTCTTGGTCTCCGCCGGAAAACCCGACCAGCTCAGCTGCGGGGACACATCCTTACCGCCCGCACCGAAAACACCACTGACCTGATCGTTGCCCAACGTCGCACCGTCGGACACATCCGCGGACATCACGGTGAACGACGGCACCGAAGGTAGCGCGTCATAAGGGTTGTCGGCCATGTTCTCCTCTTTCGAATCGGATCAGCTGTGCAACAGGAAGTGTTCCAGGACATCGGTGCCGAATTCGAGCGCGTCCACCGGGACCCGCTCGTCGACCCCGTGGAACAGGGCAGCGAAATCCAGCTCCGGCGGCAACCGGAGCGGCGCGAACCCGAAGCACCGGATACCCAGATGTGCGAAGGCCTTCGCATCGGTACCGCCCGAGAGCATGTACGGCACCGTACGCCCCTGCGGATCGTGCGCCAAGATCGCGTCGTTCATCGCGTCCACCAGATGGCCGTCGAAAGTCGTTTCGTACGAATCGAGTTTGGTGATCCACTCGCGCTCCACATCCGGCCCGATCAGCTCGTCCACTTCACGTTCGAACTCGGCTTGCCGGCCGGGTACCACCCGGCAGTCCACCACCGCCTCCGCGGTCTGCGGAATCACATTCGCCTTGTACCCGGCGTTGAGCATGGTGGGGTTCGCGGTATCCCGCAGGGTGGCGCCGATGATCCGGGAAATGGACCCGAGCTTCGCCAGCGTCCCCTCGATATCTTTACTGCCCGGGTCGAATGCCAGCCCGGTCTCCTCGGACACCGCCGCGAGGAACTCGGCCACCGAATCGGACAGCACCAGCGGAAAGGTGTGGGTCCCCAGCCGGGCCACCGCGGCCGCCAGGATGGTCACCGCGTTGTCCTCATGCAGGAACGAACCGTGCCCCGCACGCGCTTTCGCCCGCAACCGCATCCAGCCGAGCCCCTTCTCGGCGGTCTCCACCAGATACAGCCGCCGCTCCCCACCGTCCGGACGCGGCACCGTCAACGAGAATCCGCCGACCTCCCCCACTGCCTCGGTGACCCCGTCGAACAGATCCGGCCGATTCTCCACCAGCCACTGCGACCCCCACTTGCCGCCGTTCTCCTCGTCGGCAAGGAACGCGAACACCAGGTCCCGCGGCGGCACCGTACCCTCGATCTTGAACTGGCGGGCCACCGCCAGCATCATCCCCACCATATCCTTCATATCGATGGCGCCCCGGCCCCAGACGTATCCGTCCTGCACCGCACCGGAAAAGGGATGCACGCTCCAGTCGGCGGCCTCGGCCGGCACCACATCGAGATGCCCGTGCATCAGCAGGGCCCCCCGGCTGGAATCGGCCCCGGGCAGCCGCGCGAAAATATTTCCCCGTCCCGGCGCCCCGGACTCCACGTACTCCGTCGTGTAGCCGGCGTCCTCCAACTGTTGCGCGACCCACTCGGCACATTCCCGTTCCCCCTTGGTGGTGGCCGGGTCGCCGGTATTCGAGGTGTCGAAGCGGATCAGCGCGCTGACCAGCTCCACCACCTCCGACACGGCACGGGAACGAACGGAGCCAGAGTTATCACCTGTAGCGGCCACGCACCCTTCCTACCATCATGAGTGTCTTTGATTCCTTTTGGTGTTGTAGGCGTGCGGTGCGTCGTCGAAGCACCGCCACGTGGAGTTGGTATACATGTTTAGATGCGCATATCTACGTAGGACCATTTAAGGAAGGAGAATGAAGCTTTGCCCGGTAGGAATCGCCTCGATACGGTGTCACACAGCGTCGAGGAAACTCCACGCACAGACCTGTGGCCCCCGAATACAGTAGACATCACTGTGGCCCAGTGTTTTCCGCCCCTCCCCTACCCCGGCGGATGTCAGGCCCTGCGGCCGGACATCATGAGCCGCCCCGATCACTCGTCGGGCAGCTCGCTCAGCACGGTGCGCAGATAGTCGCGACTCTCGCCGGGCGTGGGAGCGATAACGCTGAGTTTGTTCATCACCGTCATGTACACCTCGACGTCCTGTTGCTTCTCGAGGTAGTGCGAGGTGGTGAGTTGCTCCATGTAGACCATGTCCGGCAGCTCGGGTTCCGGGAAGCGCAGAATGCTGAACGAACCACCGGCCGCGGGATGTCCGCCCACCGCGTACGGCAGGACCTGGATCTTCACATTCGGCCGCTCGGACACGGTGATGAGATGTTCGATCTGCCCGCGCAGGACCGGGTAGCCACCGACCGGGCGACGTAGCGCGTTCTCGTCCACTACCGCCCAGAGGGTCGGTGCCGCGACGCGGCTGAGAATGTCCTGGCGGCGCATCCGCATGCCCACCCGGCGTTCCGTGTCGTCGTCGTTGCCGAGCTTGATCACCGAACGCGCATAGGCCTCGGTCTGCAGCAGGCCCGGAACGAACTGCGCCTCATAGGTACGGATCGTGGTCGCGGCCTGTTCCAGGCCGATATAGACCTCGAACCAGTTGGGAAGCACATCGTTGAACGGATGCCACCATCCCGGATCGTTCGCCTTCTTCATCAGATCCAGGTAGACGGCGAGCTTCTCCGGATCGTCGACACCGTAGAGCTTCAGCAGGTCCAGGAGATCACGCTCACGGAATCTGGTGCGACCCAGCTCCAGCCGGCTGATCTTGGCGTGCGATCCGCGAATATGTTCGCCGGCATCCTCCCTGCTGATCCCGCACGCCTCACGCAGCCGGCGCAGGCGGCTACCGAGCGAAATACGCAATACGGTAGGCCCGCGGTCGGCTTCCGCCTGTTCCGGGATATCGGAATCGTCCTGCTCGTTTGTCATGATCGCCTCTGGCCAGTTCGTGCTGTGCTGCATCGTACGGCGCCCCCACCGACGACCCGCACCGGTCGGCACGCGATCCTACTCTGTGGAAAGCACATGTTTTCGATAACGCGCCCATACCGAGCGTAAGCCGGCATCTTCACGGCAACTCACCACCGCGAGCCCACCGTTCGAATTCTACAGCGCCACTTACACGTAGCATCTTGGGAGTTTGCACGCGCTATCGGGATTCCTTGCGTAAACTCCCCCACGACACGACGGTCCGGCCTCACAACCACGAAGACCTGGGGAGATGACACCGATGAGGGCACCGGAATCAGGAGCGGGTACCTCTGGTTCGGTACCCAGCATACTGGCTGCGCGCCCGAATCGCGAGAACCGGCCGGCCGGTTCGTACGCGTGTCACCCGGACTGCCCCATCGAGCGGTCCGCGAGCCCGGGAACGCCTGCGGAGCGTGAGCTGTCATCACGCACTCATCCCGCCGGAGACCCACCCCGTAGTGTCCGATCGATCCCGGGCGCTTGCGTAAAGGATTGGGCGACAACCCCTTCGCGGCGTTTCCGGACCTCGGGCTTGCCGCGCGCGATACCGGCGCGGACCGCTGGGCCGGCACGTTCCGGATCCTGTTCGAGCGCGGGTCGCGCGAGAGCGACCTGAACCCACCCGTTCCGGTGCGCAAACCATCGGCGTTCCGGAACCGAATCACCACCCGCACAACGAGTACAACTGGAGGGCCGAATGTCCGACGATGTCACCGCCACCGAAATCCGCAAAAAGCTCACCGAGGTCCTGAGCCATTCCAGCATCGATCTGGCGACCTCCAAGGACGGCGTCAACTGGGCCACCAGCGCCTTCTTCGCCAACCTCGACGAGGACCTCTTCCGGCTCACGTTCATTCTGGAGAACAGCGGGCGGACACTGGATCAGCTCCGGGCGAACCCCAACGTGGGTGTGAAGGTGGTGCCCGGTGGTCTCGCGGATCCGTTCGCGCAGGGGCTGGGCACGGTGACCCTGCTCGCGGACAACGACCGGGACGAGACCTTCCAGGCGCTGCGGCGCAAAGAACCACAGATCGAGCCGTTCTTCGCGACTCCGGTCACCGCCATCGTCGTCGATATCGACTGGTGGCGGGTCACCCATCTGGGCGGCGGCTGGCTGCCGGGCAAGGTTCTCGAACGCGGCGACGGAGCCTGAGCGCAGGCACCCGGTCGCGCGGTTCTACCATCGCCCTGTTCGATCGATAACGTAGAGAGAGGTTTTCATGGCCGAACCGGCTCCTCGGGCAGCGGGTCGCGAACCGGTCGGAGTGGACACCACCCGGCCGAGTATCGCGCGTGTGTACGACTACAGCCTCGGCGGCAAGGACAACTACGACGTCGACCGCACCGCCTTCGAACAGATCCTGCGTGTCGCGCCGCGACAGGGCGATGTATCCCGGATGAACCGGCGCTGGCTGCACCGGGTCGTGCGCTATCTGGCCGGTCCGGCCGGTGTCGATCAGTTCCTCGATATCGGCGCGGGCCTGCCGACCGTCGGCAACACCCATCAGATTGCGCAACAGGAGAATCCGGACGCCAGGGTTGTCTATGTCGACAACGACCCGGTGTGCAACGCGCACGGCCGGGTGTTGCTCGAACAGAACGAGAACACCCACTTCGTCTCCGGTGACGTACTCGAACAGGGCACGCTGCTGGAGAACAAGGAGGTTCTGCAGCACCTCGACCCGGACCGGCCGATCGCGATGATCCTGTGCGGGCTGCTGCACCACCTCGACGACGAACTCGACCCGCCCGGTGTGATGCGCGAGTACATCTCCCGCCTGCCGGTGGGGTCGTATGTGGCCATCACCAATTTCTTCGACCCGGGCGACGAGAATCCCGAACTGCACGCGCTGGCGAAGCAGCTGGAACGTGCCTTCACCGAAATGGGTCTCGGCTCCGGCTGGTACCGCACCCGTAAGGAACAGCTCGAGTATTTCGACGGGCTGGAGCTCCTCCCGCCGGGATTCACCGAACTCGAGGACTGGTGGCCCGCGGGGCCTCCCGCACGGGAACGGCTACCGGAAGAGCGGGTCGTGATCGGCGGTGTCGGCGTCAAACGTCCCGCCCCACCGCTGCGCAGCATCCCTGGCGGCGGATAGCCGATAGTCCGCTCACAATCCATTCGTCAGCAGCACCGCGCAGAGAGAGGTCGACATGACCGAACAGGGATCCCGGACCGGCGTTCGTAAACCTGTCGGGGTCGACACCACCCGAGCCAGCATCGCCCGCGTCTACGACTACAGCCTCGGCGGCAAGGACAACTACGACGTCGACCGGGCCGCCTACGAGCAGATCCTGGAAGTCGCACCGCGGCAGGGCGATGTGTCGATCATGAATCGCCGCTGGTTACATCGCGTGATCCGGTATCTGGCCGGTCCCGCCGGAATCGACCAGTTCCTCGATGTCGGTGCCGGCCTGCCCACGGTGGCCAATACGCACGAGGTCGCCCAGCAGCAGAACCCCGAGTCACGCGTCATCTATGTCGACAACGACCCGGTGTGCAACGCGCACGGCCGGGTGTTGCTCGAACAGAACGAGAACACCCACTTCGTTCCCGCCGATCTCCTCGACCCCGGCACACTGCTCGGCAAGGCCGATATCACCCGGTATCTGAATATGGACCGGCCCATCGGGCTCGTCCTGTGCGGGCTCCTCCACCATATCGACGAGGAGTTCGACCCCGTGGGTCTGATGCGCGAGTACGTCGAATTGCTGCCGCACGGGTCATATCTGGCGATCAGCCATTTCCACGATCCGGGGCCGGAGCATCCGGAACTGCATGCACTGGCCAAGGAACTCGAACGACGCTTCACCGAAAAAGGCCTGGGCTCAGGGTGGTACCGCACCTCCGAACAGATCCTCGAATACTTCGGCGGGCTCGAACTCGTTGCGCCGGGCCTGGTTCAGCTCGACGACTGGTGGCCCGCCGGCCCGCCACTGCGCGAGCGGTACCCCGAGGAGTGGGTCATGGTCGGCGGAATCGCCTACAAGCCCTAGGCCGGCGGAAGCCGATAACCCGCATCGGGCACCCCGCTGGGCCGAATTGCCCTGGCCCAGCGGGGTGTACCGCAGCTGGGGGCCACGTACGGCCCCGTTTCCCATAGAGTTCCCGCCGCTGCGGGGCCGAGATACCCGCAGAGCGGCGGCCCCGGCTGTACCCCTAGCCGTTGACCCGCTGGAATTCGGCGAGCACCCCCGCTGGGATACGGCCACGCGCCGAAACCTCGTGTCCGTTACGCTGTGCCCATTCCCGGATCACCCTCGCCGAGGGCGACCGGCCCGGCCGTTCCCGTTTGGTACGCCCCGCTCGCCCGGCCCGGCGGGCGAAGGGGGTCCATTTGCCGAAGACTGCGCGCAACTCCCCCGCGTTGGCTTCGGTCAGGTCGATCTCGTACGTCACGCCCTCTACAGCGAACACCACAGTCTCGGCCGCGGGTGATTCGCCGTCGAGGTCATCGATCAAACTGATGACGACCTTGCGCGCCATGGGCTTGCTCCTCCGATCCCCAAATACATTGCCACATATGACATCAACAACCCCGCGGCTGTGCGACATCGAACCTGTCGGCGGTGCGGAATTCCGAGCCCGCCCGCAGCACCGGCACAGCTACCTCTCCCGGGGGGTGTGAGCATACCGCCCTCGGTGACCGCGCTCACGCCGGGGCGGGGTCCACAGACGAGGGGCTACCGTCTCTGATAGTCGCGAAGGAGGAACCGCCGGATGAGCAGACAGCACACGGAGGAGCCCGAGATCCTCGAGTTCGGGTTGCCGCACCTGACGGTCACAGCCCTGGCCTGGGGTTCGCCGGAGGGCCGGCTCGCACTCTGCCTGCACGGTTTTCCGGACAGTGCGTGGACCTGGCGGCACCTCGGTCCGGCGCTCGCCGACCGGGGTTTCCGGGTGATCGCACCGTTCACTCGCGGGTATGCCCCGACTGCCGTACCCGCGGACGGTGACTACCACCTGGGCGCTCTCGCCTACGATGCCGGTGCGCTCCATCATGCGCTCGGCGCCCCGGACGATGCGGTGCTCATCGGCCACGATTGGGGCGCACTGACGGCCAATACGATTGCCGCCCACCCGGACTGCCCGTTCCGGCGGGTGGTGTCGCTGGCCGTCCCGCCGGTGCCGGCGATGCGACCGCGGCCCGCGACGGCCGCGCGTTCGGTGGGTGCGTATCTGCGGCAGCTCCGATACAGCTGGTACATCACGTTCAATCAGCTGCCCGGGGTCGCCGAACGCGCACTCGACCGTCTGGTCCCCCGGCTCTGGCACGACTGGTCCCCGGGATACCCGGCCGAGACCGATATCGCGTACGCCCTCGCCGCAATGCCGATGGGTGCGCATCGGACCGCCGCCCTGTCCTACTACCGCGCGTTCGTCCGGGTGGCGGGGAAGGTACCCGCGCCCTATGCCGAACCCCATCGATATTGGGATCAGGCCCCGCGAGTGCCGATGCTGTACCTGCACGGTTCGGCGGATACGACTCTTCATCCGATACTCACCGCGCGCGTGCCCGAGGTCATCGCGCCCGCCGGCGGTCGCGCCGAAACGCTGGCCGACGCCGGGCACTTCCTGCATCTGGAACAACCCGGCAGGGTCGCCGGCCTGATCGGCGACTTCCTGGCCGGCGATTCCGCCGGTCGCGACTGAACGGACTTCTTCGAACTCGCGAATGGACACCCGCTCGGATGTTCCGGCTCGCAGCGGTCGTGATGCACAGTTCCGACCTCCTATGGTTCCCATCACATACGCGATAATCCCGCTTCCGCGACTATCCCGGAATCGCATACCATCGCGCGGTGGCAAGTGAGGCGGAGACGAGCACACTGATCGAGCACTTCGTGCTCGCGGTCTGCGATCCAGGACGGTGGGAGGGGGTCGACCGGCTCGCCGAACTGGATCTGACCCTGGCCCAGGCCCGGGTGCTGTTCAGCGTCGTCCGGCACAGTGAGCCGCAGCCGATCCACACCATCGCAGGGGAACTCGGACTGTCGATGACCGCGGCCGGTCGCAATGTCGATCGGCTGGTACGCCTGGGTCTGCTCACCCGGGAGGAGAGCCCCACCGACCGGCGGGTCAAACTCGTCGGCCCCACCGAACACGGGCATCACCTCGCCTGGGATCAGATCGCAATACACCGCGCGACGATCGACCAGGTCGTCCACCGCCTGCCCGACGCATTGCGCGCGGACCTCCGTGAGGTCCTCACCGCCGTGCTCGAGTCCGGGGCCGTACACAACGTCGTGGCGTGCCCTCCAGCATCGTCAGGAGACAATTCGTGAACGCAAGCCCAGCCCCCGCGCCCGCCGCGGGGGCTCCGGAGAGAATCGACGCATCGGTCCTGAAACTGGCCGGTGTCGTGGTTCTCGGATCGATCATGTCCATTCTGGACATCACGGTCGTGAACGTCGCCATGCCGACGTTCCAGACCGAATTCGATGTCGCCAACTACTCCACGGTCGCGTGGACGGTCACCGCGTACACCCTCGCGCTGGCCACCGTGATCCCGCTGACCGGCTGGGCCGCCGACCGATTCGGCACCAAACGCCTCTACATGATGGCGCTGCTGCTGTTCACCGCCGGATCGGTGCTGTGCGCGCTGTCCTGGAACATCGGCGCGCTCATCGGCTTCCGGGTGATCCAGGGGCTCGGCGGCGGTATGCTCATGCCGCTCGGTATGACCATCCTGACCAAAGCCGCGGGACCGGAACGGATGGGCCGGCTCATGGCCATCCTGGGTGTTCCGATGCTGCTGGGCCCGATTCTCGGCCCGATCCTGGGCGGCTGGCTCATCGAGGACGCGTCCTGGCACTGGATCTTCCTGATCAACCTGCCGCTGGGCGCGATCGCCATCGCCTACGCCTGGTGGGCCCTGCCCAGGGACGAGGCACAGCCCACCGAACGGTTCGATTTCGTCGGCATGCTGATGCTCTCGCCGGGTCTGGCGCTGTTCCTGTACGGCATTTCCTCCATCCCGGAGGAGGGCACGATCAACACCCCGAAGGTGTGGGCCACCATGCTGGTGGGTGGCGCCTTGGTCGCCGCGTTCGTCGTCTACTCGTTCAAGCCGAAGAATCCGCTGCTGGATCTGCGGCTGTTCAAGAACCGCGACCTCACTGTCGCCACCATCACCATGTTCCTGTTCTCGGCCTCGTTCTTCGGTGGGCTGTTGCTGATCCCGACCTATTTCCAGCAGGTGCGAGGCGAAAGCGCGCTGATGGCGGGCCTGCTGGTGGCACCGCAGGGTATCGGGTCGCTGCTCACCATGCCGATCGCCGGCATGCTGGTGGACAAGGTCCCGGTGGGCCGGGTCGTACCGGTCGGTTTGGCGATTCTCGCCGCGACCATGTTCGGCCTGACCCAGATCGAGGCGGACAGTTCCTACTTCTATGTGCTCGGCGTGCTGTTCGTCATGGGCCTCGGCATGGGTCTGACCATGATGCCGCTGATGACCGCCGCGCTGCGCACGCTGAAGGAGGCGCAGGTGGCGCGCGGATCCACGCTGCTGAACATCATTCAGCAGATCGCCAGTTCGGTGGGTGTCGCGGTGATCTCGGTGGTGCTGACCAACCGGATGCAGGACTCGCAGGCGGTGTCGGCCGGCCAGGCGATGATGGAAGCAGAACGAACCGGCGGCCAGCCCGACCCCTCGGTGCTGCAGTACATCGCGAGCCTGGGCGACAAGTTCGAGGCCGTGATGCTGGGCGAGATGTCGGACGCCTACGCGAGCAGCTTCTGGGTGGCCTTCGTGCTGTGCCTGGTCACGGTCGGCTTCTCGCTGCTGTTGCCCCGCAAGGCGAGCGCTGTCGCGAAGACCGACTCGGATACACCCGCGCCGGTGCTCATGCACTGATCTCGCGTGAACGCGTCACACCGCCCGCCCGAACCAGCCGGTTCAGGCGGGCGGTGCCGTATTGCGGAACCAGTCGAGAATCTGCGGCAGCGCCGTGTTCACCGTGCTGCCGTGATCGGCGACGCCGAGATCGATGAGTTCGGCGTCCGCACCGAGTTCGGCCTTCAGGCACCGCTGGGAGTTCTCGAACGGAACGCTGCGGTCGGCGGAGGTGCCGTACAGCCGGACCGGTACGCCGGGATCCCAGTCGCAGACCGTATCGCTGTCGGCCATGGCGCGCAGGCCGGGGCCGGTGGGGTTGCGGGCCAGCTCGAGAAACTCGGGGGTCAGCAACTCCTGCGGTGTCCGCGGCAAGCCCGCGGAGATCGACAGCAGATCGTGGTGCCCGTCGAAAAGGTTCTCGACCCGCTGCGCGTACGGCGGCCGGAACGCGTCGGCGGGCCGGTCGTAGAGGTGGTAGATCCGGTTCATCGCGGTGATCCAGTAGGCGAGGAAGACCACCGCCTGCCGCGCCTCCACCCGGCCGTCCAGCGCGGCCGGGGCCTGCACCTCCTGGACCTCATAGGGTCCGCTGACCGCCGCCACGGCACCCGGGCTCAGCCCCTGGGCCCGGCCCGCAGACAGCTCCTTACCGAGCGCGAGGGCAGCCTGGCCGCCCTGGGAGAAGCCGGTGACCAGCGCCTCGGGATGGACTTCTCGCTCCTGTTGGGCGAGCAGAGTGCGCGCGGCCAGGAGCAGATCCACCGAGGCGGTGGCCTCCGACGGCGCGTGCGCATACGGATGTGCACCCGGACCTGTCCCCAGCCCGAGATAGTCCGGCGCCACGGCCAGATAACCCGCCGCGGCGAACATCGCCGTGCGGGCACGGTCGCTCCCGTCGGCGACGGAGGGTGCTTCGTCACGGCGCACCATGGTGCCGTGCGCGTAGGACACTGCGCGCAGTTGCGTGTTTCCGGTATCGGGGACAACGACCAGCCCACTGGCGGTGGTAGGGGCGCCATCGGGGCCGATCGTTCCGTACTCGACCCGGTACCCGCGCACGCCGTTCGCCTGCGCGACAGGGTAGTTCCACTCGGCAAGGTAACCGCTGGTCTGCGGGCCGTTCATCGCCATCACCTGCTCCGCCGTGACGAGTTCGCCACGGGCTGCCGGAGCGGCCGACGGACGCTCGACCGCGGCACCACAGGCAGCGACCGGTGCAACCAACGCGACGGCCAGCAGCATCAGCAGTACCCGGCCCACGTTCACCATTGCCTCCCGGCAGGTAGATCGACTGTGCGGTGGAGGCTACCGATGCCCGGCGGTGCCGGATGATCCGGTGCCGCCGCGCGGTGCCGTTGCCGTTCGCTCGCGTCGTGCTGCAGGGATGGCAGGCAGTACCCGGCCGAGGTTCCCCCGGCGAAACGACTCCCGGACCGCGAGCGATCACACAGTCGTGGACACGGAATTCATCCCGCCGGCCGAGCGGCGGGACATGGTGCGGCGCTTGCTCGCACTGTGTCATATCGCCAACGAACTCGTCGATCTCATCGAGGCCGAATCCGCATCCGGCGGTGCAGCTTCGGCCACCGTGCGCGGGCATTCCCAGCGCATCCAGACTGTCCTGCGCGATACGGTGGTGGACTTGGTGGCCAACGGCCGCGCCGGGCACTCCGACGCCGCCTGATACCGAACCCGCTGGTCGGGAATACCTTCCGACCCGTATTCCCAGTGGTGAACGCAGAAATACACTGGACTGATGGTCAAACCGACCCCGTGGGCCCAGAACACGGGCGCCGACCCGGCCGGTGCGGTATCCACCGCTGTCGCGTCCGCCCCGAGCAGCACAGCGACTACCGGCCGGACCACGTCCGGTGAACGGGCCGAGCGCCGGCTACGGCGGCGGGCGATGGCCGCCGCCCTCCTCCGGCGAACCCGGGACCGGGCCGAAACGATCCGCACATCACCCGCGCTGAGCGGTAAATGGGGTTATGTTTTCGCCGCGCTCGGGGGGATCGTCACCTTCATCCTGATGTTCCGGCACTGGATGGTGGCGCACGGGCCGGACGGGGTGGCGGCGGCCACGCCGTTCGGCCAGATCGACTCGACCACTCGCTACTTGACGGTGTGGTCGTCGCAAGGCCCGACACCCACCGCGAATCTCACCGGTTCGTGGGCGGTGACCGCCAGTGCCGCCATGGCCGTCACTGTTGCCGCGGTGGCGATCTATATCGTCACCGACTCACCGCGCTTCGCCCGGATCGCCACCGGCACATCCGTACTGACCGCGGTCCTCGTCGTGGCGAACCTGCTCTATCTGACCGCGCGCCAGAAAGAGCTCAAGACGATGACGAACCGCCGCTGGGATCTGGGCGGCCAGGTCGGTTCCTGGCTGAACTGGGCGTTCAACGACGGAACGAAGCCGGTCGCGGGTTTGAACGAGGTCGACTACGTCGCCACGAGTACCGTCACCGCGTCGGCGATCGCCGCGGTGATCATCGCCGCGGCCGCGGCCGTCATGGCGGTGGCGACGATGCCGCGCAGCCCGGAGGGTTCGACGTGGATTCCGTGGCGGATCAGCGTATCCCGCGCGACAACGGCGAATTATGTGGCCACGGGCAGCGAACGTACACCGGAGGCCGCCACTGCTCCCGCACCCGATGTTCCGGACACCGGACCGCAGGTCGAATCACGGACAGCAGAGCCCGGGCCGCCCGATAGCGGTGACCGGCCCGCGGACGGTCCGGAGTCGCCGCCGCGTTAGCACCGCACCTCTCGAGCCGCAGCGCTGAGTGGAAGCATGCCGCGTACCTCCGGGCAGTGTAGTGTCGCGCGCGTGCCGGATCAGTTGCGGCACAGGGAAGGTTCCGAAATTCCATCCAGCGGCCCGAGCGATCGCGAGGCATATGTTCCCGAACCAGATGTCCACCGACTATCCGATAGCCCCGATCCCCGACGAGGCCTACGGCCGCGGCGGGCCGATGCCGGTGCCCCGCCAGCACGATCTGGTGATCACCGCGCTGCTGTGGTTCCTGCTGGCGGCCCTGGCGATCGTCTCGGTCGTCATCTCCCCGTGGTTCCTGCTGGCAATGGGTGTCTGCGAAGGACGCACCGGGTGCACGACCGATCCCAGTACCGGTAACTGGGTCATCGTCCTGGGTGGCTGCTTCGGATTCCTGCTCGGCGCGGCCACCTCGATCAATGCGGCGCGCAGCGGCCGCGCGCTGTATCCGGGCGCGATCATCGGCGTGGCACTGGTACTCGCCGCATGGCTGGCCGGTTCGCTGTTGATGGGCTGAGCCGGCGGGCCGCGGGCCCGCCGGCAGCACCGGTCAGGACGTGGTCACCGCGAAACGGCGGTCGGTATAGCGGCGCAGGTTCGCCAGGAATCGGCGGAATGCCATGTTCATGAACGGTTTCGCCGCGAACGCGGTGAAACGGGCGGGTCCGGCCAGACGCTGCGCGAGGGTCCAGGTGAGCCGGCATCCCTCGGACGTGGCCACCACCCGATAGTCCTCCGCGAAGGCCGCGACGGCACCGGTGGAGCAACTGTTGAACCGGAAGGCCATCCGGGTGTTCGGCTCCCAGACGAGGAATTCCTCATCACCGGTCAGCCCGCCGCGCATATCGACCAGCCGGGTGGTACCGACTCCGCGTGGTTCGGGACTGGTCCAGGTGACCTTGGTGATGACGGTCGCCCAGTTCGGCCAGGATTCGGCGTCGGCCAGGACCTCGAACAGCTGCTCGGGGGTGATGGCCAGGTCCACGCTGTTGCTGAACCGCACAGGCGCGTTGTCGACGAATTCGACCCCGACCCGTTCACACGGACGCATCGCGCTCATCGCCGGCCACCACCGATCCCGCGCTCCGGCCCCCGGTCCGCACAGGTGTCCATGCTCATGTTCCTCTCGTCGCCCGGCACAGCCGCGAACTACCGGCTGTTCACCGATGGTGACACCTGTCCAGTCGGATGTCCATATCCGGCGGGGAGCGGCCGGGCACCGGAACGTGAGGGCCCGGGTTGGGACCGGTGGGAGGGAAATCCGGGCCGGGCTGGCCCGGATCACAGACTTCGGCGGAATACCGCTCGATACCCCACTGCGCGGAATAGCTTCCGGCGATGCGACACCTACGCCGCACGCACCGCACCCTGGTCGTCACCGTGGCCGCGCTCGCCCTCGCTTCCGCCACGCTCACGCCCGGATCCGCCGCGCCGCAGCCGGCGCCCCCGGGTGCTCCTGCACCACCGGCCCCGGGTCCGCAGGAGGCACGGACGACCGGCATCCGCGGCCTCGGGGGACGCGCACTGGAACTCGCGGTGTACTCGCCCGCGATGGGCCGGGTGATTCCCGTCCGGGTCCTGCCGGCGGCGGACCCCGGGACCGAGGCTCCGGTGTTGTATCTGCTCAACGGGATCACCGGGGGTGGCGACGGCGGGAATTGGTTCGACCGCACCGATATCGCCGATTTCTTCGCTGCGGAGCAGGTCACCGTCGTCAATCCGATCGGCGGCGCGGGCAGTTATTTCACCGACTGGCGGACCGACGACCCGATCCTCGGACGTCAGCGGTGGACGACATTCCTGACCGAGGAACTCCCGCCGCTGATCGACTCCACCTTCCGGGGCAGCGGCGCCGATGCGCTCGCGGGGGTGTCGATGGCCGCCGCCTCGGTGTTCCAGCTCGCACTCGCCGCGCCCGGCCGTTACCGGGCGCTGGGTTCCTACAGCGGCTGTGTGCGGACCAGTGATCCGCAGGGCCGGGCGGTCGTCGAGATGGTGGTGCGCAGCAACGGGGGCAATCCGGCGAATATGTGGGGGCCGCCGCAGGATCGGGCGTGGCACGACAACGATCCGTTCCTGCACGCCGAGGCCTTGCGCGGCCTCGTGCTGTACGTTTCCGCAGGCACCGGCGCTCCTGGCGCCCTGGACACCTTGGACGGCCCCGGAATTCGGCGCAATCCGGGCAAGCTGATCGACCAGCTGCTGGTCGGTGGCCTCCTGGAGACGGTGTCCGCGGGCTGCACCACCCGGCTGGGTGAGCGCTTGCAGGAACTCGGGATTCCGGCCACCGTGGCGTTGCGTCCCGACGGCACCCATTCCTGGGGGTACTGGCAACAGGAGTTACACGATTCGTGGCCGGTATTCGCAGCGGCGCTGCGGGACTGAGCGTGTAGCCCAGCGCGGGACGCAACCCTACTGGGCTACTTCACAATTGAGATCCTGACCGCTTGTGCGGTGACGGAAGGTTGTCCGGAAGCCATTCCAGACACCAGTTTTCGATCGGTAGCATCGGGCACATTGTCGTAGCGGCACCGGATATTTGCGACCCTTTGGCATCTCAGCCGGATATTCATCGCAACAGATGGTCCGGCGTGCGCGGCAAGCCCGCTGTCGGATCTTCGGCGGGAAAACCGCAGCTCACCCCGGATTCGGGAGGACACATAGATGTCGGACATTGCCATAGTCGGAATCGGCTGCCGATTCGGCGGGGGTATCGACTCCCCGGAATCGTTCTGGGAGTTCGTGGTCGACAAACGCGATGCCGTCGTCGAGATTCCCCCGGACCGCTGGGATTATCGCCGCTACTACGATCCCGAAAAACGCACCCCCGGCCGGAGTTACACCAAGCACGGCGCATTCCTGACCATCGATCCCTGGGAATTCGACCCCGATTTCTTCGGGATATCCCCGCGTGAGGCCACCGGCCTCGACCCGCAGCAGCGGCTACTCCTGGAAGTGACCTGGGAGGCCCTCGACGACGCCGGGGTTGCCGGTAAGGCCGCCGGGGAATCGGTCGGCGTCTATATCGGCGGTTTCGTGGTCGATCAGTCCGTGGTCGGTGTGGTGGGTCCCGCGCTGGCGCATGTCGATATGCACACCGCGGCGTCCGCCTCCTACACCATGCTCTCGAACCGGATCGCCTATGCGCTCAACCTGGTCGGGCCGGCGATCACCGTGGATACCGCCTGTTCCTCGTCGCTGGTGGCATTCCACCTGGCCTGCCAGGCGATCGAGAACGGCGACTGCACGACCGCGCTGGCCGGCGGGGTGAATGTGATGCTGCAGCCGGAAACCTTCGTCATGATGTGCAAGGGCGGATTCCTCGCGGTCGACGGGCGCTGTAAATCCTTCGACGCCGCCGGCGACGGGTACGGCCGCGGCGAGGGCGGCGGCATCGTCGTCCTGAAGAAACTCGACGACGCCCTGCGCGACGGCGACCGGGTGTACGCGGTGGTCAAGGCGACCGGGTCCAACCAGGACGGGCGTACCGCGGCCATCACCGTACCGAACGCCGATTCGCAGGAAGCCCTGGCCCGGACGGTATGCGAACGGTCGGGCCTGTCGCCCGAGCAGATCACCTATGTCGAGGCGCACGGAACCGGAACCCCGGTCGGCGACCCGATCGAACTGCGCGCCCTCGGCACGGTCTACGGCGCGGCCGCGACGCGGGCGACCTCGCTCGGTGTGGGCTCGCTGAAGGCCACCCTCGGGCACACCGAAGCGGCGTCGGGTATCGCCGGTGTCATCAAATCCGCGCTCGCCCTGCAGCATCGCACCATTCCGCCGCAGGGCTGGCTCGACGAACCCAACCCCGATATTCCCTTCGCCGATCTCAACCTGCATATCCAGCTCGAGGCCGAGCCGCTGCCCGCGGACGCGGGCCCGATGTCGATCGCGGTGAACGGATTCGGGTACGGCGGTACCAATGCGCACACCATCCTGCAGGAGTTCCGGCCCCCGGTGGCAGCACCGGATGAGCGGGAACGCGACCATCTCGGGGTGCTGCCGGTCTCGGCCCGCAGCGCCCCCGCGGTGCGGGCCATGGCCGGCCGGTTCGCCGACCTCCTCGCGGCCGGCGCGGACCCCGACCATCTCGCCGAAGCCGCCTGGACCCGGCTCGCCCACCACCAGTTCCGCACCGGGGTACCGCTGCGCGAACGCGGCGAGCTGATCGAGGAACTGCGGCAGTACGCGGTCGGCGAGGGTCGCGACGCCGTGCGCACCGTCGCCCAGCGCACTGACGAGCCGGTATTCGTGTTCTCCGGGATGGGACCCCAGTGGTGGGGTATGGCCCGCGAACTACTCACCGCCGACGGCGTATTCGCCGCCACCGCACGTACCGTCGACGCCGCGTTCCAGGAGGTGGCCGGCTGGTCGATCATCGCGGAACTCCTGCGCCCGGAAGAGGAGTCCCGGGTGGCCGCGACCGAGGTCGCCCAGCCGGCAAACTTCCTGGTCCAGGTCGGATTGGTGGCCGAACTGGCACAGTTCGGAATCACTCCGGCCCGGATCGTGGGCCACAGCGTGGGCGAGGTATCGGCCGCCTATGTCACCGGCATGCTGACCCTGCGCGAAGCCGTCACCGTGGCCTACCACCGGTCCCGGCTGCAGGCGACCACCGCGGGGATGGGCGGGATGCTCGCCGTCGGCACCGGCGCGGACAAGGTCCGCGAATATCTCGGTGCCGGCGACGCCGTGGATATCGCCGCGGTGAACAGCCCCGGATCGCTCACCCTGGCCGGCGATGTGGACCGGCTCGACGAGATCGCCGAGAAGCTCACCGAGGACGGTGCGTTCGCCCGGGCCCTGCGGGTCGAGGTGCCCTACCACAGCCGGTACATGGACCCGATCCTCGACGAATTGCGCACCGCCCTGGCTGATCTGGCGCCGCGGGCCCCGCGGATCCCGCTGGTCTCCACGGTGACCGCGCAGGCGGTGGTGGAAGCCGAGGACGGTTTCGACGCCGAGTACTGGTGCGCGAACGTCCGGCAACCGGTGCGTTTCGCCGACGCTGTCGCCGGTCTCGTCGCCGCCGGTCACCGCGTGTTCCTCGAGGTCGGACCGCATCCCGTCCTGTCCGGCAACATCCGCGAGATTCTGCTCGCCGCCGGCGAGAACGGGGCGACCGTCGCGACGCTGAACCGGAAGGAGCACGACGCCGAGAGCATCCGCCGCACGGTCGCCGGTGTGTACGCGGCCGGGGTCCTCGATATCGCGACCCTATTCCCCGCGGACCGGCCGGCCACCGAACATCTGCCGCTGCCCCGCTATCCGTGGCAGAACACCCGGCTGCACAATCCGCTGCCACTGTTCGAGCAGCTGCGGCTGGGCAGCCCCGATACCTACACGATGCTCGGGGACCCGGATATGGAAGGCCGGCCGGGCTGGATGCTGCAGGTCGGTACCGAGCTGCTGCCGTGGCTGCCCGATCATGTGGTGGGCGGGATGCGGATCATGCCGGGCGCGGCGTACCTGGACGCGGCCCTCAGCGCCGCCGCCACCCGCTCCGGTGACAGCCGGGTCGCGCTCGAGGATGTGCGGTTCGTAGCGCCGCTGGTAATGGCCCAGCCCGATGTGCCGTTCCTGGAACTCGGTATCGAGGACACCAGCGGGCGGTTCCTGATCCGGTCCCGCAGCGCCACCGGTTCGGTGTGGACGGTGCACTCCACCGGCCGCATCCTCAACGGCGCCTACGAGACCATCGTGAACACGGTGCCCGAACCGGAATCCGCGGTCGATTTCGAACCCGGATTGTTCTACGCCGCGCTGGCCTCCCGCGGCCTGCAGTACGGTCCCGCGTTCCGGCGGGTCACTTCGGTGCGGGCGGGCCGCGACGCCGTGGTGGCCACCGTCGATGGGACCGTCGCGGCCGATTCCGGGCATCTCGCGCATCCGGCCGTCGTCGACGCCGCCATGCAGACCGTGGCTCTGCTGTTCGCGCAGGACGGGCTCGGCGAGGGCGCCATGGTCCCGGTCGGGGTGTCCGCGGTCCGGTTGTACCGGCCGCTGCCCGCGGAGGTGACCGTGGTGGCGCGACGCGACCCGGAATCCGGTCATCTCGCGGATGTGCGCCTGCTCGGGTACGACGGCACTTTGTGCCTGCATCTGCTCGGGGTCCGGCTGGGTTCGCTCACGCCGGGCGGCAGCCCACTGCAGCGGATGGCCGATTTCTACTACGCGGACACCATGGAACAGGCCGATCCGATCGACCCGGCGGCGCTCGGAGATACCGGCACCGCCGCGACCGTGGTCCTCGCACTGGGCGAGAGCGATCGGGCCCGTGCCCTCGCCGACGCCCTCCCGCGCGCCCGGTACCGGCTCACCACCGGCGACGACCCCGAGCTCGAGGCCGAGCTCACCGAGCTCCTGCGCGCCGGAAGGGACAACACCGAGACGACCCGGGTGCATCTGGTGGTCGTCGCGGGCGGTATCGAGGACGATCTGGCCGACCTGTGGACGTTCAAACGGATCGCGGTCGCCGCCCACGAGTTCGTGGCACCCGGCGAGGGCGATACCCCGATGGTCGGGATCGGGGACGGTTCCTGCCATGTCACTGTGGTCACCGAACACGCTTTCACCCTGCCGGACACCGCGACCGCGCCGGATTCGCGCCAGGCCGCGCTGGCGGGCGCCCGGCGGGTGCTGCTCAACGAGCAACCCGCGCTGCGCTGGCGGCTGATCGATACCGAACCCGCTACCCCGATCGACGATCTCGTCACCGAGCTGTCGGTCCCCGGTGCGTTCCAGTACGACAACTCCGACGAAGTACTGCTCCGGGGCGGCGCCCGCTGGCTGCCGCGGATCACCGCACCGTTGCAGGAGCGGATCGACACGCTGGAGACGGCCGAACCGCTGACCGACCCGGACGCCGATTTCGCGCTCGAGATACCGAAATCCAAGTTGCTGTCCGCGCTGGCGTGGCGCCGGGCGCCGCGGCGTGACCCAGGACCGGGCGAAGTGGAGGTCGGGATGCGCATCATCGGCCTCAACTACAAGGACCCGCTCAAAGTCATGGGCATTCTCGGCGAACGCGAACTCGCCGACACGTTCTTCGGAACCAGCCCCGGTATGGAAGGTGTCGGTGCCGTCACCCGGATCGGGGACGGTATCACCGATCTCGCGGTCGGTGACGTGGTCGCACTCGCCGCGAAGGGCATGATGCGGCGCTACCACGTCGTGGACCGTGCCGCGGTCATCCCGCTGCCCGCCGGCACCGACCCCGCGGTGTGCACCAGCACCACCGCCTTCGGCACCGCCGAGTACTCCCTGCTCGATCTGGCGCGGCTGGAACCGGGTGAGACGGTCCTGATCCACGGCGCCGCCGGCGGTGTCGGGTCCGCGGCGATCCAGGTGGCGAAGGCCCGGGGAGCACGGATCATCGGCACCGCGAGTACGGCGGAGCGGCGCGCGCATATCCTCGAACTCGGTGCCGATCACGCCCTGAATTCCCGTTCGCTCAACTTCGCCGACGAGGTCCTGGGCCTCACCGGCGGCGCCGGGGTGGACGTGATCGTGAGCTCCGCGCCCGGCGAGGCCCTGCGCCAGAACTTCAAGGCGATCCGCGAATTCGGCCGCATCGTCGAGGTCGGCAAGGCTGATATCTACACCGGTGGCCTGCTCGAACTCGCCAACTTCGACAAGAACCTGTCCTACTTCTCCATGGACCTCGATCGGATGTGCCGGTATCGGCCGCTGCAGCTCGCGGATCTGCTGCGCCGGGTGGTGGAGAAAATCCGATCCGGTGAATACGAGCCGCTGCCCTACGAGCTCTACGGCACGCACGAAGTCGCCAAGGCATTCGACGACACCATCCGCTCGACCAAGATCGGCCGCATTGCCCTGTCGATGACCGATGCGGCACCGCCGGTCCGGCCGACGCTGCCCGACCTCGCCATCGACCCGGCCGGCACCTATCTCATCACCGGTGGATTCGGCGGCTTCGGCATGGCCACGGGCACCTGGCTCGTCGCCGAGGGTGCGCGCCGGCTCGTGCTGGTGGGCCGCAGCGGGGCCTCGACACCCGCCGCCAGGCAGCAGCTCGCCGCCTGGCGGGCCGCCGACGTCACCGTAATCGAGGAACGTGCCGATATTGCCGAGCCGGAAGCCGTCGCCGCGCTGGTCAGCCGGGCGCACGACCCGGACCATCCGCTGCGGGGTGTCTTCCACGCCGCGGGTGCGGTGGCCGACAACCGGGTCGAGCAGATGGACGCCGAACAGCTGGCCCGGGTCTACCGATCCAAGGTCCACGGTGCGCGGGTGCTGCACGACGCCGTCACCGGCGCCGGAGCCGAACTCGATATGTTCGTCCTGTACTCCTCCGGTGGCTCCATGTTCGGGATCTTCGGCCAGTACAACTACACCGCCGCGAATCTCGCGGTGGAAGCGCTCGCCGAGGAATGGGCCCGGGCCGGGGAGCGGGTGCTGTGTGTGGGCTGGGGACATATGTCCGGTGCGGCCGGCGGTATGGCCGCCGACGACAAGGTCGCGAAGTACCTGGAACTGGCCGGCTTCGGTCCCATCGATATGGCCGACGGCACGGTCTACCTGGAACAGGCCCTGCGGCTCGGTGTGACTCGCGCCTCCGTTATTCCCACCGACTGGTCGAAACTCACCGCCGCGTTCCCGCAGATGAGCCGCACGGGACGGCTCACCGCGCTCGTCGCGGCCTCGGTGCAGGACAACTCGATGCTGGCCAAGCTGAAAGCCGACCTGGCCGCACTGGACGAGGGCAAACGCGGGCAGGTCATGGCCCGCATGCTCGCCGACCAGCTCGCGGTCGTCATGGGGGTGCAACCCGACACCATCGACCTGACCGTGCCGGTCACCGAGCTGGGCCTGGATTCGCTGATGGCCGTCGAATTCGGTTCCCGGGTCAGCAAACAACTCGGTATCGAGCTCATGTCGCTGCAGATGGGCCGATCGTTCACCCTGGAGCAGGCGGGACCGAAAGTGGCCGAATTGATCCTGGCCACCGACCCGGCCGCGGGCTTCGCGGCCGCCCTGCCCGCCGCGGCAACCGGGGCCACAGCAACGGGGGGCGCAGGAGGGACGACCGGGACCGATGGCGCCGGAGGGACGACAGCGGCCGGCGGGGACGGATCCTCCGGTGATGTACCGCCCACCGCGGCCGATGGCAACGGTGCCGCCCACGAAGCCGACGACGATCGACAGGAGCCGAGCTCGACGGCGGAGTCCACCGCCCCGGCGGGAAACGGTAGCGAGCGGGCCGCGCGTCCCGCCGACGCCGTGCTACTCGGCGGCAAGGCGCATTCGTGATACCGGGTGTGATCGCCACCGCCCGGGCCGTTGCCGGCCCGGGCGCCTGGGTGGCCTTCGCCGGGTGCCTGCTCTCGGTGTTCATGCAGATGATCGATGTGACGATTGTCAACACCGCGCTACCCGAGATCACCACCGACCTGCAGGCAAGTTCCGCGCAGCAGTTGCTCATCGTCTCCGGGTATTCCCTGGCCTTCGCGTGCACCCTCCTGCCCGCCGCCCGGCTCGGCGCCCGGATCGGCCGGCGGCGGATGTTCCTGCTCGCGGTGGTCGCCTTCACCGCCGCCTCGGTGTGGTGCGGGACCGCGGACAGCGGGAACGAACTGGTGCTCGCCCGTATCGTGCAGGGCGTCGCCGGGGCGGGGATGGCGGCGCAGACCATCGCGATTCTCACCGCCCTGTTCCCGCGCGAGCTGCACACCCATGTCTTCGCTCTCTACGGCGCCACGTCGGGTTTCGCGGGTCTGCTCGGTCCGATCCTGGGCGGGGCCCTGGTCACCGCGGATATCGGCGGGTTCGGCTGGCACAGCATCTTCCTGATGAACCTGCCGCTCGGTATGGTCACGTTTGCTCTGGCCTGGCGATTCCTCCGGCTCGAGGTGCCGCCGCAGCGGGCGCCGATGGATTTCACCGGCGTATTCCTCTCCGTCGCAACGCTGTTCGCTCTGCTCTATGCGCTCTCGGAGATCCACCTGCGCGGCTGGCGTCCCATGCCGTGCCTGATCATCGCCGTGGCACTCGCGCTGGGCGCGCTCACCCTGCTGCACGAGCGACGCGCGACCCGGCGCGGCACCGGGCCGCTGCTGCGGCTGGACCTGTTCGCCGACCGCGGTTTCGCGGTCGGCTCCGTGGTGATCACCGGATTCTTCGGCCTGTTCACGGCGTTCGTCTTCGCCATCTCCATCACCCTGCAGGATGTCCTGCAATTCTCCCCGCTGCGCACCGGGATCGCGATGACCCCGTTCGCCCTCGGTGCCGGCGCGGGCGCGCTGCTGTCGCCGCTGCTGGTGAAGCGGTGGGGTGCGCGGGTACTCGCCGGCGGTCTCGTACTGTATGCGGCCTGTGTACTGACGGGCGTCGCGTATATCAACATCACCGACGGCCGGGTGAACATGCTGCTGTGCGCCGTACCGGTTTTCCTGTGCGGGTTCGGCGCCGGTGTCTTCGCGGTGCCGCTGCAACCCATCATGCTCGCCGGCCTGGACGACTCTCAGATGGCGGAGGCGTCGGGTCTGCTGCCCACGATCGAGCAGATCGGCAACGGTGTCGGTCTCGCGCTGCTGGCGACCGCGTTCTTCCGCGCCCATACGCTCGGCGGCAGCACCGTCATGCTGTCCGCGATCGCGGTGGTCGCGCTCGTCCTGGCCACCGTCACCCTGGCCCTTCCCGACCCGGCCACGCCGGACAACTCCGCTCCGGCGCCCGCGCCGGCGGTGAACTGAGGAACGAGAGATGGTCGATTTCGGACTCATCGATGAATGGAATCCGGCACCCGGACGGGTGATCAGCTGGGAGGCGACGCCCGCCGCCCGTGAGGCAGCCGCCGGGGCGCCTGTGCACAGCGCGCCCCCGTCGCATCAGCAGGAGCATTATCTGCGGCAGGTTCACCGCGCTGCCGGCGCCGGCTACCGGACCTCCGGACTGTGCCTGGTCAGTGCGGAAGTCCCGGCCGTTCTCGACCGGGCGGCGATGACCCGGGCGGTCAACGAATTCCTCGTCCGGCACGACACCTTCCGCAGCTGGTTCGCCCTGGAGCCCGACGGCACGCTCCGGCGCCACCTCCTCGAACCCGGCGATATCGAGTTCGCGCCCGTCGACCACGGCCCGGTCGGTGACGCCACGGCGATCCGTGATCTCGCGCAATCGCGCACCCCGGCGCCCACCCAGTGGAACTGCTTCACCTTCTGGGCGATCGAACACGACGAATCGACCACCGTGTTCATGGCGATCGACCATCTGCACACCGACGGTGTGGGGCAGCACATCTCCTCCTTCGAACTGGCCTGCCTGTACGCGAAACACGCCTGGGATCAGACACCGCCCATCCCCCAGCCGGCCAGCTACACCGAGTACTGCGCCCGGGAACGCGCGGCCTCGGCCCGGCTGTCGCTCGCTTCCCCCGAGGTCGGCACCTGGTTGCGGCTGCTGCGCGGCAACGACGGCGAGCTGCCTTCCTTCCCCCTGGATCTCGGTCTTCGCGGTGGCGACACGCACCGCAGTGCGCATCGCACGGTCACATTGTTCGACGAAGACGCGGCGGCACGTTTCGAGAAGGTCTGCCGGGACAACGGCGGCGAATTCGCCGGCGGGGTGTTCGCGGCCGCGGCCTTGGCCGAACGCGAACTCGTCGACAGCGATTACTACTTCGGCATCACACCGCTCAACACTCGCGGCACCTTCGAGGAGATGACCTCGATCGGCTGGTACGTAGCCCTCGTCCCGGTGGCTTTCCCGATCGGGATCCGTGCCTCGTTCGAACGGACGGTGGCGCGGGCCCAGCGCGCGTACGAGAACGGTATGCGGCTGAAAACCACCACCATCCACCGCGTGCTCGAACTGGCACCACCCGACAGCGGTATCGCGGTCGGCCCGAACTGGTCCAATCCGATGATCTCCTATGTCGACGCCCGTGATTTCGCCGGTAGCGAGTTCTTCGATATCGCCCGTGGCGGCCTGTACGGGAATCGGGCGGCCAG
The DNA here is from genome assembly GCF_044453135.1 of Nocardia sp. NPDC051750. Taxonomy (NCBI): domain Bacteria; kingdom Bacillati; phylum Actinomycetota; class Actinomycetes; order Mycobacteriales; family Nocardiaceae; genus Nocardia; species Nocardia sp. NPDC051750. The sequence continues at coordinate 238,178 of NZ_JBITCK010000006.1, forward strand.
CGAGGAAGCTCTCGTCTGGATCAACAGGTTGCCGAACGAGACGGCGATCAGCGTGATCTACCCGGACAACCCGATCGCCCACGAATCGGTGCAGCGCTACCTCGACACCCTGGGGCGGATCATCCGGACCGCCGCGGCCGAACACGACTGAGCCCCGCCGGTCAGTCGACCGCGAGCGCCTCGACGATCGGCATCCGTGCCGCGCGCAGTGCCGGCGGTACGGAACCGAGCAGCGCCAATGCCAGCGCCACCGCTCCGTACACCACCAGCAGCGGGCTCGGCGCGTAGACGACGTCGATGGTCATCGCATGACCGATGGCGGCCGCGGACAGGTACTGCACCGCGGCGCCGGCGAGCAACCCGAGCACGGCACCGACCAGCCCGATTCCTGCGGCCTCGGCAAGTACCGAGCGCAGCAGGAAGCGGCGGCTGGTGCCCATCGCGCGCAGCACCCCGATCTCGCGACGGCGATACAGCACCGACAGCATCAGGGTGTTCAGCAGGGCGATCGTCGCGACCAGCACCACGATCCACAGAATGTTCGTGGACAGTGCGGTGCCCTGGCGCAAGCTCCCGGCGGTGGCGGCGACAGCTTCCCGGCCGGAATCGATGAAGAGATCCGCGGGTACCACTCGCCGCAATTCGCTCCGTACGGTCTCCGGATCCGCGCCGGGGGCGAGGTCCACGGCCAGCGTGGTTTCGCCCGGGCGCTGGTACCAGCCGCGCATCCGGTCGAGGTCCATCATGATGACGCCGGCTATCGCCGAGAAGTACGGGATCACCTGCAGAACGCGCACCTCGTGCCGGCCGGTCGGGGTCGGCAGGGTGAGCGTATCCCCCGCCGACACCCGCAGCGAACGGGCTACGTCGCGGGAGATCACGACGCCCTGACCGGTGACCAGTAGCCGCCCGACCTCCGGGCTCATCGCCGAACTCAGCCGGGAACCATCGGAATTCGCCGGAAACCCCTGCAGCAGTACCCGCCCGGCACCGACACTGGCGAACGCCAGTTGCGCCGGGTTCACCGCCGCCACCCCCGGTACCGCCGCCAGCTGTTCCGCCAGACCGTCGGGTAGCAGCGGGCCGGTGGGGAACTGCGCCATGGACCCCGGGGTGACCCAGAAATCGGTGGCCGCCAAATGCTCGAAGCTCGCACTCGCCGAATCGACCACATTGCGGGTCGCGCTGCCGGTGGACACCACGGCGGCCACACCGATGAGCACCGTCATCGCGGTGGCCCACACCCGTCGGGGCGCCCGTTCCAAGGTGGTGGCGCCCAGCGCCCCGGGACCACCGAACCAGCGGGCGATCGCACCGGCAGTGCGCACGATCGGCCCGGTCGCCGCGAAACACAGCACGATCGCCGCGCCGAAGGACAGCGAGATCGATGCCAGGGACCACAATCCGAAATCCGTTTCCGCGAGGTAGATCGCCGCACCCGCCATGGCGATTCCCAGGACGACCGCCGCCCAGCGCGCCACCGGACGCACCGTATCGGTGACCGTCGCGCCCACCGGTACCAGCGCCTCGATCGGCTCGACCCGGTACACCGCGCGCGCCGCGAATGCGCAGGCCGCGACACTGGCCAGCACGCACAGCGCGATCGCAACCGGTATTGCACAGCCCGGCACCTGGTATTCGGTGCGCGCCTCCACCGATTGCAGGATGGCGGCGGGCAACTGGCCGATGGCGATCCGGCCCATCAGGATTCCGGCGCCCGCGCCGAGGAATCCGCCGAGCACCCCGACCAGCACCGCTTCGGCCAGTAGATCGCGCACCATCGGCGCGCGGCGGCCGCCGATCGCCCGCAGCAGGGACAGGACCGGGCGACGCTGGGTTATCGCCATGGCCATGGCGTTGTAGATCAGGAAGGCCGAGACCACCAGGGCCGCGGCGGCCGCCATCAGGGTGGAGTAGCGGATGATGGTCACGGCACCGCCCGCCTGGGCGGCCCGGAATCCGGGGTCGGCGACGACCGCCCGCCCGGCCACGGTGTCGGTCAGCGCCGAGCGCAGGCTGCCGATATCGGTACCGGGTTCGGCGATGACCTGGATCGAATCCAGTTGCCCCGGCCGGCCGGTGAGCTTCTGCGCGGTCGCCAGGGTGGTGGCGATCAGATGGCCGCCGTTGAGTTGTCCGGCGTCGTCGGCATCGAGCACACCCGCCACGGTCGCGGTACCGGTGCCGAGGGGGAACGTGTCCCCCTCCCGGTATCCCAGGGCGGCACCGGTCAGCACACCATTGGGCACCATCAATACCTTCGCCGCCTCGGGGCCCAGCGATCCGGTGAGCGAACTGCCCAGTTCGGCGATCCGGGCGTCCGCGCCCACCAGCAGGGCCCGGTCGGCATCGGCACTCGTTTGTGCGCGCACCATCGGCACAGCCGTCCGCACGCCGGGGGTGGCAGCGGCCGGGCCCAGCAGGTCCTGGCCGAATCCGGAATCGGTGATACCGCTGATCTCGAGCTGGGCGTTGCCGCCGAGGCCGGTGACCAGTGTGTCCACCGACCCGGTGACCGATCCGGAAATACTGAACACCGCCACCAGCAGGGCCGCCGACACCGCCATCACGGTCAGCGACATCAGCGTCCGGCCACGGTGGATCAGCAGGTCACCAATATTGAAGAGCCGGAACCGATCCCATCCGGCGGTCATCGGGGACTCCGCTCACCGCGCGATAATGCCGCCCGCACAGCCCTGTTCCGCATTGGGTCCACCATCACAGCCCCCGATCCCGCCCCGCCTCGGCGTTTCCTGATTCCGTCCATCCTGGTGTATCTGCCCGGATCGCGCCATCCCTCGCCGGATCATCCGGCAACCGGGGCCACGGTAGGTCCGCGGAGACTCAGCCGACGCGGGCCCAGAGCCAGGAGTCACCGCGCGGCGCGCCGCTATTCGAGTTCGGGCCGGGCGAACATCTCCAGGTGGCCGCACCGGTTGCACCGGAACGCGTCGACCGCGCGCCGCGGCCGGCCGAATCGTTTGGCGCCACCGAAGATTCCCCGTTCGAGCGCACCTTCGATCCAGCGCACATGCCCTCTCGAACCTTCGCCGCGATCTTCCAGAAAACCCGGTTCCAGCCCCGTTCCGGCGCAGTAGGTGCACCGCAGTTCCGTCATGCCACCATGATCGCTGATCCGGCCCGGGTTCCGCAGCGTCAGGCGCCGATGGCGCGCGCGAGGTGGGGCCAGGAATCGTGCAGGTCGTATTCGAACTGACCCCATGTATGCGCACCGGCCGGTCGATCGATATGTACGGCGCCGATACCCAGTTGCGCCAGGCGACCGGCGAATGCCGAGGTACAGGCACTGGCGATGGCCTCGACGGGCGGGAAACCCCAGCCCCGGTCGATGGCGCCGGGGATACCCGAGGCCGCGGACAGATACACCGTTTTACCCGCCAGCCGCGGCGCCTGCGCGAAGGCATCGTGTGCCTGCCAGCCGGCGCCGCCGGGGACGCCCCACATATTGCCCGGATTCGCCCCGCCCCGCAGTACTTGGGCGCTCACCATCGCGACCCCGGCGGAGTCCGCCGACCACGGGCACCCGCTGTAGGACGCGACCGCCTGATAGCGCCCGGGCGCCTGGATCGCCAGATCCACCGCCGAACCTCCGCTCATGGACACTCCGGCGACGGCGTTGCGCCCGGTGGTCGCGAACCGTGCGTCCACCACCGTCGGCAGCTCGGTGGTCAGGTAGGTCTGCCAGCGCGCACGGCCGAGGGCCGGGTCATCGGCCTGCCAGTCGGTGTACATGGTGTACGCGCCACCGATCGGCATCACCACGTTCACGTTCTTGTCGGCGAAGAACCGGCGGACATCGGTATCGTCCCACCAGGAGATACCGTCGGTCCCGCCGCCGATACCGGTCAGCAGGTACACCGTGGGAGCGGGGCCACCACCGGCCGCCGGAATGACCCGGTTGGTGACCACCTTGTTCATTGCCGGCGAGAAGACATCCAGCTGGACGGCCCGGCCCCCGAGCGACCTTTCCGCGTCCACCCGGGGTCCCGGCGCGGCGACGGCGGGGACCGGGGCGAACAGTGCCATCGCGGCGAAGATCGCCGCGCTCGAAACCACGAACAGATATTTGAACCGCACTTCTCCCTTGTACCCGTCCGCCCAGCCGGCCCGCATCGCCGCAGCTGACCGCTTCCGTTGTGCGCGAAGTGTTCTCGGTCCCACCAGAGGGCACCGGTACCCCGGTCACGGCTCCGCCGGTGCGTCGCAGGGGAGGCTCCCGCCCCGTCCGGCAGGAGCCGGGCCGGGACCGCGGGGCGGATCGCCGGCAACGGGTACCGGCCGGCGGGCGCGCAGGCCGCGTAAGCGGGCGCCACGCGCGGCATCGGCGGGTCCGCGCACACGGCGCGGAGGCCACCCGGTAGAAAAGAACATAGGCCTCACCTGTGTTCGTGAGCGAACCGCACCTGCTCGCGGCATCAGTGCGACGGCCGTAACTGTTGGAACCGTCGAAGGAAAGAGCAGGTTCATGGCGTCCTCCACAGCGCGTGCCCAGATCGGGGTCACCGGCCTGGCGGTGATGGGCAGCAATATCGCCCGTAACTTCGCCAAGCACGGCTACACCGTGGCCCTGCACAATCGCAGCGTCGCCAAAACCGACGCCCTGCTCGCCGCGCACAGCGGCGACGGCGATTTCGTCCGCACCGAGACCATCGCCGAGTTCGTCGCGGCGCTGGAGAAACCCCGCCGGGTCCTCATCATGGTGAAGGCCGGTGACGCCACCGACGCGGTGATCTCCGAACTGGCCGATGCCATGGAACCCGGCGATATCATCATCGACGGCGGTAACGCCCTCTACACCGACACCATCCGCCGCGAGGCGGCGATGCGGGAGCGCGGCCTGAACTTCGTCGGCGCCGGTATCTCCGGCGGTGAGGAAGGCGCGCTCAACGGGCCCTCCATCATGCCCGGTGGACCCGTTGAGTCCTACGCATCGCTGGGACCGCTGCTGGAGTCGATCGCCGCCCAGGTGGACGGAACCCCCTGCTGCACCCATATCGGACCCGACGGTTCCGGGCATTTCGTGAAAATGGTCCACAACGGGATCGAATACGCGGATATGCAGCTGATCGGCGAGGCCTATCACCTGTTCCGGGCCGCGCTGGACCTGGACCCGAAGCAGATCGCCGATATCTTCACCCAGTGGAACTCCGGTGATCTGGAGAGCTATCTGGTGGAGATCACCGCCGAGGTGCTCGGGCAGGTGGACGCCAAGACCGGTAAACCCCTGGTCGACGTGATCGTCGATGCGGCCGAGCAGAAGGGCACCGGGCGCTGGACGGTGAAGTCGGCGCTCGATCTCGGCATCCCGGTCACCGGTATCGCCGAGGCGGTTTTCGCTCGGGCGCTCTCGGGGTCGCGCGGGCAGCGCGCGGCCGCCAAGGACCTGGCCTCCGGCCGGCTGGCGGCGAAGCCCACCGATATCGCACAGTTCACCGAGGATATCCGGCAGGCGCTCTACGCATCCAAGGTTGTCGCCTATGCCCAGGGCTTCGATCAGATCGCCGCGGGCAGCGCGGAATACGGGTGGGATCTCACGCCCGGCGATATGGCCACCATCTGGCGCGGCGGCTGCATCATCCGGGCGCGCTTCCTGAACCGGATCAAAGAGGCCTACGAAACCGATCCGGCGCTGCCGAGCCTGATCCTGGACCCGTATTTCCGCACCGCGATCGAAACCGCGATCGACAGCTGGCGCCGCGTGGTCGCCACCGCGACGCTGCTGGGTATCCCGGTGCCGGCGTTCGCGTCCTCGCTGTCGTACTACGACGCCCTGCGCGCCGAGCGGCTGCCGGCCGCGCTTACCCAGGCCCAGCGCGATTTCTTCGGCGCGCACACCTACGAGCGGGTGGACGCCGAAGGCAAGTACCACACGCTGTGGAGCGAGGACCGGTCCGAGGTCCGGACCAGCTGAACCACCGGCGCCGGGCGGGGTGCCCGCCCGGCGCCGCCCTCCCCTTGACTCCGGTCACGTGACCAGTTGCAATGGGGTTGTGAGCTACGACACGATCATCAGAGGCGGCCGCTGGTTCGACGGGACCGGGGCGCCCTCCGCGGTGCGGCATCTGGGACTGCGCGGCGACCGGGTCGTGACCGTCTCGGAAACGCCGCTCGACGAGACCGGCTGCCCTGATGTGGTGGACGCCCACGGCAAATGGGTACTGCCGGGGATGATCGATATCCACACCCACTACGACATCGAAGTGCTGAAAACGCCCTCGCTGTCGGAATCGGTACGGCACGGAATCACCACCGTGTTGCTCGGCTCGTGTTCGCTGTCCACCGTCCATATCGACCCCACGGGCGCGGGCGATATCTTCGGCCGGGTGGAGGCGATCCCCCGCAGCCACGTCATCGACACCCTCGAGGACACCAAGACCTGGAGTTCGGCGCGCGAATACATCACCGCACTCGAACACCTACCACTGGGCCCGAATATCGCGGCCATGCTGGGCCATTCCGATATCCGCACCGCACGGATGGGCCTGGATCGCGCCACCCGCGCGGATGTGCGGCCCACCCGCGCGGAGCTGGCGGATATGGAAGCAGCGCTGACCGAGGCGCTCGATGCCGGGTTCGTCGGCCTGTCGGCCCAGCAACTGCTGTTCGACAAGGTCGACGGCGAGACCTGCCGCTCCCGCACCCTGCCCTCGACCTACGCGAAGGCCCGCGAACGCCGCCGGCTCAACGCCATCCTGCGCCGGCGCGGGCGGATCCTGCAGGGCGGTCCGGATATCACCTCGCCACGCAGTCTCGGTGCCATGATCTTCAGCAGCCTCGGCATCGTGCGCAAACGGTTGAAGACCACGCTGCTCTCCGCGGCCGATATCAAGGCCAACCCGTTCGCGGTGGTTCTCATCGGCTCGCTCGCGCGCCTGGTCAACGCGCTCGGTGCGGATTTCCGGTGGCAACATCTGCCGGTGCCGTTCGAGGTGTACGCCGACGGCATCGACCTGGTGATATTCGAGGAGTTCGGGTCCGGTGCCGCGGCGCTGCACCTGGCCGAACAGGTGGAACGCGACGCCCTGCTCGCCGATGAGGGCTACCGGCGCCGGTTCCGTAAGGACTACGACGCGAAGTTCGGCCTGCGGGTCTGGCATCGCGATTTCTTCGACGCCGAGATCGTCGATTGCCCCGACGCCGCGGTCATCGGGAAAACCTTCGGTCAGGCCGGGGTCGACCGGGGCGGCGTGCATCCCGTCGACGCCTTCCTCGACCTGGTCCTCGAGCACGGGACGAAACTGCGCTGGCGCACCACCATTTCCAATCACCGCCCCGAGATTCTGAACCGTTTCGCCGCACATCCCGGAATCCAGCTCGGCTTCTCCGACGCGGGCGCGCACCTGCGGAACATGGCCTTCTACAACTTCGGCCTGCGGTTCCTGCGCCGCATGTACACGGCCGAACAGGCAGGAGCGCCGGTGATTCCGCTCGAACGGGCAGTGCACCGGCTCACCGGAGAACTCGCCGACTGGTACGACATCGATGCCGGGCACCTCCGAGAGGGCGACCGCGCCGATCTGGTGATCATCGACCCCGCCGGACTCGACGATTCGGTGGACGCCTACGCCGAGAGCCCGGTCGCCCAGTACGGGAACCTGTCGCGGATGGTGAACCGCAACGACGCCGCGGTCACCGCCGTGTACATCGGTGGTCGTTTCGTTTTCGGCGACGGCACCGCGGACCCCGCCCTCGGCACCGAACGCACCGGCCGGTTCCTGCGGGTCCGGCAACACTGAGCGGCCCGGCTCAGCGCCGGTCCGCGGGGACCGCGAAGGATTCGAGCCCGAAACCGCGCAAGGCGCGAATCAGCTTCTCGTACCGGAATCGGTTGTAGGCCAAGGGCTGCAGCAGGAGCCGGTCGGGCAGATTCCGCCAGGCCCACTGCAGCAACCAGATATAGAGCGCGAATTCCTGATCGTGGCGCGGTTTCAGTTCGAAACCCGTCAGTTCCTGCACCCGCGGATGCAGCGCCTTGGACGAGCACACCTGGATCACATGGCCCGCGATCGGCCGGACCACCAGCCACAGCGGCGTCAGCGCGCGCCGCGCCGGCTGGGGCAGGCCCAGGGTGGGCAGGGGCAGTTTCGTGAGCCCGGCGAATTTCTCCACGAGGAAGGGATTGGCGTGCAGCTCCTCGTTCGCCATGGTGTCGTAATACTCGCGGGCCTCGGCGAGATCGACCGGCAGCCTCCCCGCGGCGCTGGGCAGTTCGAGATCGGCGAAGGCCTCGCACAGCTGCCGGTAGGCCGCTTCTTCCTCCTCCGGCCGCAATTCGGTGCCGGTGCAGTAGGTGAAGGTGTTGAGTACCACGAAGATTCCGCTCACCGCGATCCACTTCCAGGCGGCCGGGTTCAGCGCGCTGTACTTGACGTCCTGGAAATCCGCGGTGCCGGTGCCGCGCACGTCACGGTGGCGCAATTTGAGCCATTCGGACTCGGCGCGGCGATCGTCGGAATCACCCCACAGCGCGATCATCGCCGAGGCTCCGCTGCGTACCCCGCGGTCGGCGAAGTTGGCCTCGAATCGGCCGGTGCGGTCGACGGCGGCCGCCACCGGCACCAGGGCGACCTGATCGAAGGCCGCGCCGGCGAAGACTCCGGCCAGGATGCTGCCGGAGTGTTTGCGGAATTCGCGCAGGACTTCCGGCCGGATCCGCTGGTCGGCGGACTGGTCGGCGGTGCGCACCGTTGCGTTGTTCGCCATCTCGTCACCTCGGACTGAACGGAGAAATGATAGTTTGACCACCCTTAGACTATCACCGATTGAATTCCGAGCACCACGGGGCACATCCGCGCCGCCGCGTCATCTTTGCCGGCCAACGGGCCGGTAGGCTGGTGCGAATGGAGACCGCCGCTGCGCCCTGGGCCGAACTGCAGCAGCTGGACACCAGATCCCGCGGTATCGTCGACGCCGCCCGCGAATGTTTCGCCGCCCACGGATTCGACGACACCACCATGGTCCGGATCGCCGAAACGGCCGGCGTCGGGGTCGCGACGGTGTATCGGCGCTTCGGGACCAAATCCGCGATCCTGCGCTACGCGCTGATGGCCGAATCCCAGCGGGTGTCCATGATCGTCGGCGACGCCATGCACCGCTCGGCCGGGCCGGTGGGTGCCCTCGCCGATATGTTCGCCGTCTTCGTCAGCGAGGCCACCGCCCCGCGCCTGCTCACCCGCAGCCTGCGCGCCACGGGCGCGTCCGGGCAGCTCGCCGATTTCCTCACCGGCGACGATGCCGTCGCCCAGGGCCGGGAGCTGGTGGCGCGGTTCCTCGCCTACTGGCAGCAACGCGGCGAGCTGGGCAGTTTCGACCCCGAGGTGGTGGCCGAACTGTTCGTCCGGCTCACCATCTCCTTCATCGCCAACCCGCGCGGTGTGCTGCCGCTCGGTGACGCCGAGGCCGCCCGCGAATTCGCCCGCCGCTACCTCGCGCCGCTCATGTTCCCCCACCCCGTCGGCGGCTGATCCGGCGGCAGACGGGCGTCGGGCCCGCGGGTGGATCAGGCAGGTGTCAGCGAGACCGGGACTCCGTTGAAAACGGCATTGCCCGAGGGGATGTCGAGCACCGAATCATCGGTCAGCGTATTGGCGTTCACGCCGGGGTGTTCGGCCGCCACCTGCTGGGCGCTTCCGGAATGTCCCCACCCGTGCGGCAGACTCACCACCCCGGGCATGATCGAATCGGTGGGCTCCAGCGGGACGGTCAGTGAACCGGCGGCGGATTTTACGATCGCGTAGTCACCGAGACCGAGGCGGGAGATATCGTCGGGGTGGATCTGCAGGGTGCAGCGGTTGGTACCGCCGACGAGGCGTTCCATATTGTGCATCCAGCTGTTGTTGGAACGCAGGTGACGTCGCCCGATGAGCACCAGATCCGCCGGTTCGGTAGCCGAACCCGCCCGCAGACGTTCGATATCGGTCATCAGTAGTTCGGGCGCCAGCTCGACCTTTCCGGAGGCGGTCCGCAACACCTCGGGCAGCCGGGGCCGCAGCGGACCGAGATCGATGCCGTGCGGATTGTCCAGCAGGGTCTGCAGGCTCAGCTCGCCACCGTTCCACGCACCGTAGGGACCGAGCCGCAGCATCAGATCCACCCGCTGTTCGGTGGTGGTGCTGCCGAGCAGTTCCGGACGGCGCTGCGCAAGTCCCGCGCGCTGCAGCGTATCGCCGATGACGAATTCGTCGAACGCCGTCAGCGGGTCGAAATCCCCACGGGGATTGTGCGGTTGCCCGCTCACGGCCGCGCCCAGCCGGACATAGAGCGCGGCTTCGGAGGGCCGATCCCCCAGCGGTACCAGCGGCGGCGAATACCGTGCGTAATTGCGGACCGCGAACTGCAGCAGCGCGAAATCGTAGTGCGGGGATTGCACCGGGCGGGGCGGCGGGAGGATCACATCGGCGTGCCGGGTGGTCTCGTTGAGGTAGCGATCGATGCTCACCATGAAGTCGAGACCGGCGAACGCTCCGTCCAACCGGGGTCCACTGGGCGCCGACAGCACCGGATTACCCGCCACCGTGATCAGAGCGCGGACCTGCCCCTCGCCCGGAGTGGTGATCTCGTCGACGAGCGTGGCGACAGGCAGCTCCCCCATCGCCTCCGGCAGCTGCCGTACCCGGCTGCGCCAGCGGCCCGGGCGGAACGGTTTGGTGCGGACGATCCCGCGGGCCGCGGCGGTGGCGAACATGACCCCACCCGGCCGGTCGAGATTGCCGGTGAGGATATTGAGCACATCGACCAGCCATTGCGTCAAAGTCCCGAACTCGGCCGTGCAGGTCCCGATCCGGGCGTACACCGCGGCAGTGGGGGCCGCGGCGAGCTCACGCGCGAGGCGGCGGACGGTATCGGCGGGTACGCCGGTGCGTTCGGCGACCAGCTCCGGAGTGAAGTCCGACGCCGCGGCACGGACCTCCTCCAGCCCGGCGGTCTCGATGCCGATGCGGGTGAGCCCCTCGGCGAAGAGCGTGTGCACCATCCCGAAGAGCAGGTAGGCGTCGGTGCCGGGCCGGACGAAGAGATGTTCGTCGGCGAGGGCGGCGGTCCGGGTCCGCCGCGGGTCGACCACCACCAGCCGGCCCCCACGCTCCCGCAGTGCCCGCAGCCGGCCGGGGAAATCCGGGGCCGTACAGACCGAACCGTTGGATTCGAGCGGATTGGCGCCCAGCATCAGCAGGAAATCGGTGCGATCGAGGTCGGGAACCGGAACGGCCAGCGGGTCACCGTAGAGCAGCCCGCAGGCCAGCTGTTTGGGCATCTGGTCGGCGGTGCTCGCGGAGTAGAGGTTCTTGGTACCGAGGGCGCGGATCAACGCCGACGCGTACAGGGTGCCCGCGACGGTATGCGCGTTCGGATTTCCCAGATAGAGCGCGACCGATTGATTACCGTGCGCGGACTTGATCGCCGGGATGCGCTCGGCGATCAGATCGAAGGCCTCGTCCCAGCCCGCGGTCCGCCAGGTGCCGGTCGCGCGGTCCCGGATCATCGGCTCGGTGAGACGATCGGGGTCGCCGTCGAGCCGGCCGAAGCTGGCGCCCTTCGGGCAGAGGAATCCCGCGCTGAACGGGTCCTGTTTGTCGCCGCGGACCGCGGTCACCCGATCCTCGCCGTCCAGAGTCAGCTCGAGGCCGCAGACCGCCTCGCACAGCGGGCAGGTGCGCAGCAGATTCCGGGAGCCGGCAGCGGAATCAATAGGAGACGTAGGTCTGGCCATGACTCCATCATGGCCCGGCGGGACGGCACTCGGGAAGGGTTCGGCGGTATTCGGCCGAATAACTGCGGTAATCCGCCCTCAGTTGTCCATTACGACCGACACCGGGCCTGGACCCACCGGACAAACGACTGCCGGTCACCGAGCCCGGTGCGCACCCCGCCGCCGGTCGACTTCTCGACCGGCCCGCGCGCCGGGGACCCACTCCCTGAGTTCTGTCGCGTCAGATGCGCATCACGGTCTCCGACGCGGCCGATTCGCGGGCCGCCTCCAGGACCCGCAGACCCGTCAGGGCATCGACGGGATCCACCGGAACCGGTGCGCCGTCGAGTATCGCCGCGGCCAGGGCACTGTAGAAGGCGAGGTAGTCGCCCGGCAGGGTGGGAAATGCCGCCGCCTCCGGGTCGGCGCCGAGAATTCCGTACCGGTCGGGAGCCACTGTCCCCCAGGATTTTCCGTCACCGGGACGCCTGCCTTCCCGTAACGCCGCCTCCTGCGGGTCCATCCCGTGGACCTCATAGCCGGCCTTCTCCCCCAGCACGCGGAACCGGGGGCCGAGGCGCGGCGCCACCGCGCTGGCCCACAGATGGGAGCGGACACCGCCGGGGTGGGTCAGGGCAAGGAACATATCGTCGTCGGTACTCACCCCGGGGCGGCGGGAATCGAGTTCGCAGTAGACCGCAGTCGGTGGGCCGAACAAGGCCAGCGCCTGATCGACGAGGTGGCTGCCCAGGTCGTAGAGGATGCCGGCGGCGTCAGCGGTGGTGCCCGACTCCCGCCAGCCGCTCTTCGGCACCGGGCGCCAGCGCTCGAACCGGGATTCGAACCGGCGCACCGCCCCCAGCCGGCCCTCGTCGAGGAGCCGGCCGATGGTGCGGAAATCACCGTCCCAGCGCCGGTTGTGGAACACCGTCAGGACCCGGCCGGCGTCCGCCGCGTACCGGATCACCGCGGCGGCTTCGGCGGTGGTCACCGCGAACGGTTTGTCCACCACCACGGCGAGGCCCGCGCCGAGCGCCCGCAGCGCCAGTTCGGCGTGGGTGCGGTTCGGCGCGGCGACGACCACCACATCGATCCCGGCCGGATCGGCGAACAGCGCGTCGGCGTCCGGTACGACGCGAACTCCCGGATGGTCGCGCCGGGCCTGCTCGGCCCGCTCGGCCGAGCCCGTCACCACCGCCACCACCTGCAGGCGTGGCTCCGCGGCGATCAACGGTGCGTGGAACACCGCGCCCGCCAAGCCGTACCCGATGACTGCGACGCCGAGACTGCTCATGCAGGCGACGTTACCCGGGCGCGGCACTCACCCCGCGGAGGTCAAGAACGACAACCGCACCTGCCGATCGGGGTTGTCGACATTCACATCGACCAGGGCGATGGACTGCCATGTCCCCAGGGCGATTTCGCCGTCCACCACGGGAACGGTCGCGTACGGTGCGATGAGGGCGGGCATCACATGCGAGCGCCCGTGCCCACGCGACCCGTGTGCGTGCCGCCAGCGGTCGTCGGCGGGCAGCAGATCGCGCAACGCGGCCAGCAGATCGTCGTCGCTGTAGGCACCCAGTTCGATCACCGCGACCCCGGCGGTGGCGTGCGGGACGAAAATATGGAGTAGCCCGTCGCCACCTGCCGCCCGCACGAATTCCGAGCATTCACCGGTGATGTCCCGGACGGTTTCGGCGCTCCCCGTACGTACCGCGATCAGTGTGCTCCGCATACTGCGCAGGGTACGCGCGCCGGTGGGTCCGGTCCGGCAGCCGCTGAGGTCGCGGTGCGGCAGCGTGATACCTGCTCATCGGTCGGTGCGGCGATTTCCGAAGCGCTCCGCGAGACCCGACAGAATCGGCGAGCAGCCCGCATGGACAGCGCGGGCGGCCAGACTGTCGCTGCGGGTCGGCCCCCGATTGACGATCAGCACTGTGCCGCCGCGGCGAGCGACCCGGTGGACGAAGCGGCGGCCCGACAGCACCGTCAGGCTCGACCCCGCGATCAGGATCACCTCGGCCGAGTCCACCAGCGCGTAGGCGGCCGCGACCCGGTCCGGCGGCACGTTCTCCCCGAAATAGACGATATCCGGCTTCAGCAGTCCCCCGCAGTGCGCGCAATCCACCATGCGGAAACCCTCGATATCCTCGACCACCGCGTCCGCATCGGGCGCGACCTCCAGTCCGGTCACCGAGGCGGCCGCGAAACCGGGGTTGATCAGTTCCAGGTGGTCGGCCAGGGTCATCCGCGACATCCGGGTACCGCAGTCGAGGCACCGGACCTGGGCGTAACTGCCGTGGAGGTCGATCACCTGCCGACTACCCGCTTTGGTGTGCAGCAGGTCGACATTCTGGGTGATCACACCGGCCACCACGCCGAGGCGCTCGAGTTCGGCCAGGGCCCGATGACCGGCGTTCGGGCGCGCGGCGTCCATGTACCGCCATCCGACGTGATTACGCGCCCAGTATCGTCTGCGGAACTCCGGGTCGCCGATGAACTGCTGGTACGTCATCGGGGTACGCGGCGGGGAATCGGGTCCGCGGTAGTCGGGAATTCCGCTGTCGGTCGAGATCCCGGCGCCGGTGAGTACGACCATCCGCCGGTTACCGATCAGCTCGCACAGATCGTCGACGGGATCCGCACAGCGCACGGGATGGTCATCGCTGAGCAGCACCGTATCGGACATGTTCCGAGGGTACGTCCCGAACACCGGGCACCTGCCCTACGGCCCGGGTGGGCTCGCTCTATCCGACCGAGCCCACAGCCGATCCGGCGTCAGGTCTGAAGACCGGCGAGTTTGCCCGCCTCCGCATCGAGACCGAGCATGGCCAGCAGATTCTGGCAGTCGACAGCATCGGTGGAGTGTCCCGCAACGATGCGGGCGGCGACGGCGCTGCGGCGGGCGACCTCGGCCCGTTCGGCACTGCGAATCTCGGCGAACTCCGCCAGTTCGGCGTCGGGGAGATCGTGGTCGACGGGGGTGTGGCGGCTGGATGTGCCAGGCATGGGTCTCCTTCGAGTTGTCCGAAGCCTACGCCGACGGCCGGTCGTGCACACCTCAACCGGAAAACATCGGGCGCGGCCCGCCGGGGCCATCCGGTCGCCGAGCGCGAGGCACTCGCATCCGGCGGGCACCGGACCGGCCCTTCCGCGCCCGGTCCGCCGGAGGTACGGTGCGGCTGTATTCGGCAGCCGCACCCCGGAATTGCTGCGGCACCGAGGAGTGCCGATCGATAGCGGGAAGCCGTACCGGCGGTCGTGGCGCCGCCCGCGCCATCACACCGACGCGGACTTCGCGCCGGGTTGGCGCATATGCGCCGATGTCCTTTCAGTAGCCCTTGTTTTTTACAGGATATCTCCTCTAAATTCACTCCCTGCACGTTCACGTTCTGGAATGCTCGCGTTCCGCTGTTGCGGGGTCGGTGTTCCATCCAGCGAGGAGGTCCCCTGGTGGAGATCGACCACTTCAGCCATGGCTGGCTCACCCCCGTGGTCGCATACGTCATGTCGTTCACCGGTTCGTTGCTCGGACTGCGGTGTATGAGCCGTGTCCGCAGCGGCTCGATCTTCGACGGCTGGCTCATCGCCGCGTCCGTCGCCATCGGCGGCACCGGTATCTGGGTGATGCATTTCGTCGCCATGCTCGGGTTCCGGATCGACGGCGCGGCCATAAAATTCGATGTGCCCATCACCCTGGTCAGCGCCCTGATCGCCATGGTCGTCGTCTGGCTCGGCCTATGCCTGGCCCAGCAGCGCAAGCTGGGCACCCAGGGCCTGCTCGTCGGCGGCGTGGTCACCGGAATCGGTGTCGGCGCCATGCATTACGCCGGCATGTACGCCATGAAGACCGATGCGGACATCGGATACGACTGGCCGACCGTGGCTCTGTCCATGGTTATCGCGGTGATCGCCGCGACCGCCGCGCTGTGGTTCACCCTCAATGTGCGCGGTACGCTCGCCACCCTCGGCGCCGCGCTGGTGATGGGCGTGGCCGTCGCCGGTATGCATTACACGGGAATGTTCGCCATGCATATCGGCGATCATCAGCACCAGCTGCCGCCCTCGGGAGCCGGTGCCGCCCAATTGCTCACACCGCTCGTCGTGAGCGTCAGCCTGGTAACGGTCGGCATGCTCTTCCATCTGGGTCTCACCGAGGTCGGCGGCAGCACACCACTGACCCGCAGACCCGCCACCGACAACTACTGGCCCACCCGGGACTGAACCACCGCATCGGCCTGACCCAAACGCGTCACGTGACGCGACCGCGCCGCGCCCCTCCCGGGACGCGGCATGGGTGGCGATCGGCCCCGGTCGTGGCAGCCTCGTTACGCTCGGGTCATGCGGCAGCGGATCATCATGGACGTGGATACCGGCGTGGACGATTCCCTCGCCCTGCTGTATCTGCTCGCCAGCCCGGAAGCCGAGATCACCGGAATCGCCGCCACCGCCGGAAATGTGCCGGCCGCCCAGGTGGCGATCAACAACCTCGCCTGGCTGGAACTGGCCGGTGCGCCCGATATCGAGGTCGCACTGGGCGCCGTCGAGCCACTCGAGGTGCCGCTGCGTACCACCGAGGACACCCACGGGCCACAGGGCGTCGGTTACGCCGAACTCCCTGCTCCGACCCGGCAGATCTCCGCCCGCAGCGCCGCGGATCTGTGGGTCGCGTCGGCGCGCGAGCACCCGGGCGAACTCATCGGCCTGTGCACCGGCCCCCTCACCAACCTCGCCCTCGCCCTGCGCGCGGAGCCCGAACTCCCCCGGCTGCTCCGCCGCCTGGTGATCATGGGCGGAGCGTTCAACCATCCGGGGAACACCACCCCCACCAACGAGTGGAATATCCACGTCGACCCCGAAGCTGCGAAAATCGTTTTCGACGCCTTCTCCGCCGCACCCGCGGATCGCCGGCCGATCGTCTGCGCGCTCGATATCACCGAAACTATCGAAATGCGGCCCGCCCACCTGACGCGGCTGGCCGAACGCGCCGGAAGCCTGCCGATCGAGACGGTGTCCCCGGACGATCCGCCCGGGGCCCGATCCGCAGCGGACAACCCGATCATCCGGCACGTCACCGACGCTGTCCGCTTCTATTTCGATTTCCACCAGGCCTACGACCTCGGCTACCTGGCCCATATGCACGACCCGTTCGCCGCGGCCGTGGCCCTCGACCCCGCGCTGGCCTGCACCCGGCCCGCGACGGTCGACGTCGAACTCGCCGGAACACTCACCCGCGCCACCACCGTCGCCGACTGGGCCGGTATGTGGGGGCGCCCGCCCAACGCCGATATCGTCGTCGCCACCGACCCCGACCGGTTCTTCGACCGGCTCATCGCCCGTATCGGCGACTTCGCCCGCGCTCGCATCCCCGGCGACTCCGCCCCGGACCGGGTCGCCGCCGAACCCGGCTGACCCGGCCCGCCCCGTCATCCGCATCGACCCAGGAGACCCAGTGACCGCATCCGGAGAATCCGAGATCCCGGCCGACGAGGCGTATCTGGCGCAGTTCCGGCAGCGACTCGGCCTGCCGGGGATGATCGACGTCCATACCCATTTCATGCCGCATCGGGTGCTGCGGAAGGTCTGGGCCTATTTCGATGCCGCCGGTCCGCTCACCGGACGCCCGTGGCCGATCACCTACCGCGACGAGGAACCGGTCCGCCTCGACGCCTTGCGCCGGTTCGGGATTCGCGCCTTCACCGCGCTGGTGTATCCGCACCGCCCGGATATGGCAGCCTGGCTCAACGACTGGACCGCGAAATTCGCCGCCGAGGTGCCCGACTGCCTGCACACCGCGACATTCTTTCCCGAGCCCGCCGCCGCTGGCTACGTTCCGGCCGCGCTCGACGCGGGCGCGCGGGTGTTCAAGGCACATATCCAGGTCGGCGCCTACGATCCGCGCGATCCGCTGCTGGAACCTGTCTGGGGCGCGCTGAGCGACGCGGCGGTCCCGACCGTCGTCCACTGCGGCTCCGGCCCGACGCCCGGTGTGTTCACCGGTCCGGGACCGATCACCGAGGTGCTGCGTCGGTTTCCCCAGCTGCGCCTCATCGTCGCCCATATGGGCATGCCGGAGTACCGGGAATTCCTCGATCTCGCCGACCGCTATCCCGGCGTCCACCTCGATACGACCATGGCCTTCACCGATTTCGCCGAGGCCAGTACCCCGTTCCCGCCGGCCGACCTGCGGCGGCTGGCCGATCACGGCGACCGGATCATGTTCGGCAGCGATTTCCCGAATATCCCGTACCCGTACCGCCATGCCGTCCAGGCACTGGAACGCCTGGACCTCGGCGACGACTGGTTGCGGGCGGTCTGTTACTCCACCGCGGCCCAACTCTTCGGCGTGGACCGGACACCCAGCTGATCGGCTGTCCCGGCTACGCGTGGTCGGCACCTTCGAATCTAATAGTCAGATGCGCATATCTACATTTCTTCATTGTAAAGAGGTGGCCGCCCGCGCAGACCCGGATACACATCCGGCGAGGATAGCGCGTGTTTCCGCAGCGGCCCGGCGATCAGCTGTCGAAGGCGTCCAGCAGCTGCCCAGCGGCCAGCGCGGCGGTGAGACTGCCGTCCCGCACCTGCGCCTCCACTCCCCCGCGTATCTCCTTGACCTTCGGATTGTCGGCGAGACGGCGCAGCAATTGGTCGTGCACCATCGTCCAGGTCCAGTCGACCTGTTGCCGGCGGCGCTTCTCGGCGAACTCCCCCGCATCGGTGAGCACTCGCCGGTGGTCCAGGACGGTCTGCCAGAATTTCTCCAGCCCCGTCCCTTCCAGACCACTCATGGTGAGCACCGGCGGTTTCCACAGCGCATCGTGCGGATGGATGAGCCGCAACGCCCCGGCCAGCTCCCGGGCCGCGCCCTTGGCTTCGATCTCGTGCTTACCGTCGGCCTTGTTCACCGCGACCAGATCGGCCAGCTCCAGCACACCCTTCTTGATGCCCTGCAACTGGTCGCCGGTACGGGCCAGGGTGAGGAAACAGAACACATCGACCATATTGGCGACCGTCACCTCGGACTGGCCGACGCCGACGGTCTCCACCAGGATCACGTCGTATCCGGCCGCCTCCAGCAGCACAATGGTCTCGCGCGTCGCCTTCGCGACCCCGCCGAGCGTCCCGGCGGTCGGCGAGGGGCGGATGAAGGCGTTCGCCTCCACCGACAGCCGCGCCATCCGGGTCTTGTCACCGAGAATCGAACCGCCGGTGCGGGTGGACGAGGGATCCACCGCCAGCACCGCGACCCGGTGCCCCTGCGCGATCAGGTTCATCCCGAGCGCGTCGATGAACGTCGATTTCCCGACCCCGGGAACACCGGTGATCCCGACCCGGTTCGACAGTGCCGCACCGGGTTCCGGTGTCACCCGCAGCAGCAGCTGCTGCGCCTGTTCCCGGTGATCCGACCGGGTGGATTCGACCAGGGTGATCGCCCGGGCGAGGGCGGCCCGCTCACCGGAGCGGACCGCCTGCGCGAGCGCGTCGATATCGATGGCGCGCGCACTCATCCCTGGGTATTCGCCTCGGATCCGGCGGTACCGGCACCGAGCTCGTGGCCGAGCACGGCACCGAGCTTACGCAGCAGATCGATCGCGGCGTCCGCGATCACCGTGCCGGGCGGGAAGATCGCCGCGGCACCCGCCTCGTAGAGCTCGTCGAAGTCACCGGGCGGGATGACGCCGCCGACGATGACCATGATGTCGGGCCTGCCGACATCGGCCAGTGCCTGCCGCAGGGCGGGCACCAGCGTGAGGTGACCGGCCGCCAGCGAGGACACACCGACGACGTGCACGTCGTTGTCCGCGGCCTGACGCGCCACCTCTTCGGGGGTCTGGAACAGCGGGCCCACATCGACGTCGAAACCGAGATCGGCAAACGCCGTGGCGATCACCTTCTGTCCCCGGTCGTGGCCGTCCTGCCCCATCTTCGCGACCAGGATGCGCGGCCGGCGCCCTTCGGCCTCGGCAAATTCGGCGACCAGATCGCTCGCGGTGGTGATATTGGTGACCTTCCCGGCTTCGTCGCGATACACACCGGACAGGGTACGGATCTCGGCCTGATGCCGGCCGTAGACCTTCTCCAGGGCATCGGAGATCTCACCGACGGTGGCCTTCGCGCGGGCGGCATCGATGGCCAGCGCGAGCAGATTGTTCGCCATACCGCCTTCGGACGAGGCGGCGGCCCTGGACAATTCGGCCAGTGCGCGCTCCACGGCAGCGGTGTCGCGGCCGGCGCGCAGCTGCTGCAGTTTCTCGATCTGTTCCGCGCGCACCCGCGAATTCTCGACCTTGAGGACTTCGACTTCGTGATCCTCGGCGACCTGATACTTGTTGACACCGATCACCGGCTGCTGCCCCGTGTCGATCCGCGCCTGAGTGCGGGCGGCCGCCTCCTCGATCCGCAGTTTCGGGATACCCTCGCCGATGGCCTGCGCCATTCCGCCGTGCGCCTCCACCTCGGCGATATGCGCGCGAGCGCGTTCCGCGAGCTGGTGGGTCAGCCATTCCACGTAATACGAGCCACCCCACGGGTCGATCGGCCGCGTGGTGTTCGATTCCTGCTGGATGAGCAGCTGGGTGTTGCGCGCGATCCGGGCCGAGAAATCGGTCGGTAGCGCGAGCGCCTCGTCCAGGGCGTTGGTGTGCAGGGACTGTGTGTGGCCCTGGGTGGCCGCCATCGCCTCGATACAGGTGCGGGCGACATTGTTGTAGGCGTCCTGCGCGGTCAGCGACCAGCCCGAGGTCTGCGAATGGGTACGCAGCGACAGTGATTTGGGATTCTTCGGGTCGAATTTCGCGACCAGTTCGCTCCACAGCAGCCGGCCCGCACGGAGTTTGGCGACCTCCATGAAGAAGTTCATCCCGATGGCCCAGAAGAACGAGAGCCGGGGGGCGAACTTATCGATTTCCATTCCCGCGTCGATACCGGCCCGCAGATATTCCACGCCGTCGGCGAGGGTATAGGCGAGTTCCAGATCGGCGGTCGCACCGGCTTCCTGGATGTGGTAGCCGGAAATGGAGATGGAATTGAATTTCGGCATCTTCGCACTGGTGTAGGCGAAGATATCGGAGATGATCCGCATCGACGGTTTCGGCGGATAGATATAGGTGTTGCGGACCATGAACTCTTTCAGAATATCGTTCTGAATGGTCCCGGCCAGCTGCTCGGGCGCCACACCCTGTTCCTCCGCGGCCACCACATACAGCGCGAGGATCGGCAGCACCGCGCCGTTCATGGTCATCGACACGCTGACCTGATCGAGCGGGATCTGATCGAACAGCTGGCGCATATCGAGGATGGAATCGATGGCGACGCCGGCCATCCCGACATCACCCTGCACTCGCGGGTGATCGGAGTCGTAGCCGCGATGCGTGGCCAGGTCGAACGCCACCGACAGGCCCTTCTGCCCCGCCTGCAGATTGCGGCGGTAGAAGGCGTTGGAATCCGCTGCCGTGGAGAACCCCGCGTACTGGCGGATGGTCCACGGCTGGTTCACATACATCGTCGGATACGGTCCGCGCACGAACGGCGCGACACCCGGAACGCTGTCGAGCGGGAACCCGGCCGCTGCCACCGCATCCCGGTCGGCCTTGGTGAAGACCGGCGGGACGTCGATCCCCTCGGGCGTCGACCACACCAGCTGTTCGGGGGCGTAGTTGTTGGCCGCCGCGGACGCCGCGACGAAGGCATCACGCGCGCTGTCGCCGGCCGGTTCCGGGGTGAAACCCGGCTCGGTGAGCGGTACTTCGGCGAAACTGCCGATCACCTGCTCGATTCGCTGAGTTGTCATCAGGCTCCCACCTTCTCCAGCAGGGCGGTCAGGGCGGCGACCGCGTCGATGCGCGCCGCCAGGAACCCGTCCGGACGCCGGGCCTCGTCGAGCGTGGCCAGTACCTTCTCCGGTCCGGCGAGCAGAACGGTGCTCACCTCCGCGCTGCGCAGTTGTTCCACCGCGGCGGCGGCATCGGTGCCGTAGCGGGCATCGGTACCGCACAGGACCGCGATGGCCGCACCGGAATCCCGGGCCGCCGTCGCGATCTCGTCACCGGCGAGCGGGCCCGGATTGATCGATTCGATACCGCCGGACGCCAGCAGATTGGCGATGAAGGTGACGCGCACATTGTGCTCGGCGACGGTGCCCAGCGGTACGAGCAACGCCTGCGGGCGCGCACCGTGTGCCGCCAGATACGCATCCGACCGATCGCGCAGCGCTTCGAACGCCGCCCCGTAGCGCTGTCCCGGCCCCGCGGCGCGGGCGCCTTCCGAAAGCGGCGCCTCCGCGAGATTCGGGAATTCGTTGACCCCGGTGACCGCGGTGCGGCGATGGGCGATATCGGCCTGTCGCCGGGTACCGGTCTCCTCGATCTTCGCGGCGAGCAGACCGGAGTCCAGTGCCGTCCGATAGCCACCGGCCGCTTCGATCTCCTGCATGAATTCCCAGGCGGTGGCGGCGAGGTCGGTGGTGAAGCTTTCGACGTACCAGGAACCCGCCGCCGGATCCTGCACATGGCCGAGATGGGACTCCTCGAGCAGCAGCAGCTGTGTGTTGCGGGCCATCCGTTGTGCGAACGCCGCCGAAACGCCGAGCTCCCCCGGGGGCAGGGCCGAATCGAAGGGCAGCACCGTCACGGTATCTGCCCCGCCCACTCCGGCACCGAAGGCGGCCAGGGTGGTGCGCAACAGGTTCACCCACGGGTCGCGACGGCTCATCATGGCCGCCGAGGTCACCGCATGCTGCGGGGCAGCGCCTTCGGACGGCGCGCCGAGCGCGTGCGCGACCCGGGCCCACAGGCGCCGGGCGGCCCGGAACTTGGCGAGGGTGGCGAACTGGTCGTCGGTGGCGGCGAAGCGGAACTCCAGCTGGCGCAGCGCCTCGGGCACCGGCAGCTCCGCGGACAGCACCCGCAGGTACTCGAGCCCGGCGGCTACCGCCGCGCCCACTTCCTGGGCGTCCGAGGCGCCGGCGTCATGAAAGACCGTTCCGTCCACGGTGATCGCGCGCAGAGTTTCGGGGCGCTGTGCCGCGCGGCCGGCCAGGCGCACCGTCTCGTCCACGCCGATATCCTCGGCGCCGGAGAACGCACTGGTCAGGGGTGCGGCACCGAAGGAGACCCGGATATCCGCCCGGTCGGTCGCCGAATAGTTGTCGAGGACGGCGAGCACGGCGTCCGCGGCGTCCGCTGTCGCCGGTCCGGCCCGCAGGCTCAGCGGTGCCAGGTCGAAGAGCACGCCGTCGAGCGCGGTCGCGAGGCCGCTCACCGGCAGACCGCCGGCACCGACGGTCAATTCGACGGCGCTCAGGCCGTTCTCCAGCCCGGCGACGATCTCCTGGTTGGCGGCGGCGGGATCGGCCGCCCCGATCCGGGCGTTCACGAACCAGCCGCGCTGGACATCACGCGTGCCGTCGCCGCCGCGAACAAACGGGTAGGCGCCGGGCAGCGGCCCCTCGGGTACTTCGTCGCGGCGCGTGTACAGCGGCGCGATACTCAGCCCATCGTAGGTGGACTGGGCCAGGAGCTTCTCGGGTTCCGCACCGAGTTCGGCAGCATCGACCTTGCGGGCCTTGGCCAGCACACCCGCCACACCTTTGCGCCAGGCGGGATATTCGGGCACCGCGGACGAGGACGGATCAGCCCCGGCCGCGGGCTCTGCAGCAATCGGCATACCCTGTTCCCTCTTGTCGTTCCAGTACAAGCGCACCACCTGCGTGCGCGCGTACCTTGGCATCCGCCCAGCTCAGCGAACACTTTGGTTAACGGGCATTCAGCCCGCCCCTCCGATGCTAGCCGGGGGGCCGGAGCCGACCGCCCGGGGCCTCCGCTACCAATGAGTAACCTGGCCGGAATTCGCCGCCGTACCAGCCACGTCCACCGGCACGCCGTCGTTCGCGCCGATGCCCACCGGGCGCACCCGGCGTGGGCGGCAGGACCGGTCGCCGCATCATGCCTATCCCGACGCCGGAAACGGCCCGCGCCGACCTCGATCACCGGCCAGCCCCCGCACCCGATCACCCGACCAGCCCCGATACCGGACGGTGCGACCCCGACAGCACCCGGTAATCTCGCCGCGGTGCCCCGTATCCTCCGCGACCGACGGCTGGTCCTCCTGCTGTGCCTCGCCGCGGCCCTCTGCGCGGCGGCACTGCTGACCCCCCTGCCCGACCCGCGGCAGATCCAGGAGTGGGCCGAACAAGCCGGACCGTATTTCCCGCTTCTGTTCTTCGCCGCGCACACCGTGATCACCATCGCGCCTGTGCCGCGCACCGTGTTCACGGTCGCATCGGGTCTGCTGTTCGGCCCCGTTGCCGGACTCGCGGTGGCGGTCACCGCCTCGGTCCTCAGCGCCGCGGCCGCGTTTCTCCTGGTACGCGCGTTCGGCCGCGATCGGGTCTCCCCCTATCTGGACCATCCCACGGTGCGGCTCGTCGATGAACGACTGCGCCGCCGCGGATGGCTCGCCGTGGGTGCGCTCCGCCTCATCGCCTTCGCGCCGTTCTCGGTGGTGAACTATTCGTGCGCGTTGTCCTCGATTCGTTTCTGGCCCTACCTCGGCGCCACGCTCATCGGGATCCTGCCCGGCACGGCGGCCACTGTGGTTCTCGCCGACGCGCTGACCGGCGGCACCCACCCGCTCATGGTGGTGATTTCACTCGCCTGTATCGCCGCCGGTTCGGCCGGCCTGTTCATCGACCAGCGCTGGAAGCCGGTCACTGCCGGCTCCGCCTCCACCCTCGGCAAGGGTCCGGCTATGGGCCCGGACCAGGACGCGCCGGTGATCGCTGCCGACCGGTAACCGTGAAACGCTACCGATCAGAGGCCGGTATCTCCGGACTCGTCCGGGGCCCGCAACGGCATGGGGCGGCGGAGGCGCGCCACCCCGCCGTGACGCCGCGTCCGCGGCGGCACCCGCGAGGGCCGCGCGACTGTACAGGCGCGAAGCCTGGTAGCCGGCCAGCGCCCGCTGCCACTCGGACAGGGCACCTCGGGGTTCGCCGCGCGCCCAGCACAGCGCGCCGTTCAGTTCCTGGACCAGCGCCCGGTCCGGAGTCTGCCCGGTTGCTTGCGGCTACCCGCCGGGCTGCTCCGGCGGGAGCGCCGCCTGCGGAGGCCGGTTCCGGGGGTCCGGCTTCGTGGTCGAGACCGGCGCCGAGGTATCCACCGGCGTCCGGGCGACCGATTCCGCGGCCCGGACCGCGCGCTCGACGGCCGGGTCGGTGCTGGTGTCGAACCAGTCCGCCACCTCGTCGGAGTCGTCCTCGGGTTTGCCGGGGGTCTCGTCCTCGGCCGGCGGTTCGTAACGGAAAACACCGTCCTCGCCGCGGGTGGCGAAATTCTTCGCGAAACCCTCCAGCGCCTTGCCGAAATCGCTGGGCACCAGCCACACCTTGTTGGCATCGCCCCGCGCGACCATGGGCAGTGTCTGCATGTACTGGTAGGCCAGCAGCTCCGGAGTGGGCTTCCCGGATTTGATTGCGGCGAAAACCTTTTCGATCGCTTTCGCCTGGCCCTGCGCTTGCAGGTAGGAGGCGGCACGTTCGCCCTGCGCCCGCAGGATCCGGCTCTGACGTTCCCCCTCGGCGGACAGGATCGCCGACTGTTTGGCACCCTCGGCGGCGAGGATCTGGGCCTGTTTGGCGCCCTCGGCCGTCTTGATCTGCGATTCCCGGGTGCCCTCGGCGTTGAGGATCATGGCGCGCTTTTCCCGGTCCGCCTTCATCTGCTTCTCCATCGATTCCTGGATCGACGGCGGCGGATCGATGGACTTGAGCTCGACTCGCGCCACCCGCAGACCCCAGCGTCCGGTGGCTTCGTCGAGAACGCCGCGCAGCTGACTGTTGATCTGATCACGGGAGGTCAGCGTCTCCTCCAAGGTCATCCCGCCGACCACATTGCGCAGGGTGGTCACGGTGAGCTGTTCCACCGCGGCGATGTAGTTGGAGATCTCGTAGACCGCCGCCTGCGGCTGCATCACCTGGAAGTACACGACGGAGTCGATCTGCAGCGTCAGATTGTCCTGGGTGATCACCGGCTGCGGCGGGAAGGACACCACCCGTTCGCGCAGGTCGACCTTGGCGCGAATCCGGTCGGCGAACGGCACCAGGAATGTCAGCTGGCCCGAAACCGTGCGCGAATACCTGCCCAGCCGTTCGATCACCGCGGCTTCGGCCTGCGGCACCAGCGCGATCGACTTGAACACCACCACCGCCGCGAGCAGCACCAGGGCGATCACGAGAATCAATGCAGCCATTACGGCCCTTTCCAGACGACAGCGGTCGCCCCGTCGATCTTCATCACGTATACCGTCGCACCCGCCGGATACTCCTCCCCCGGATCCAGGGACCGGGCGCTCCACACCTCGCCGCTCAATTTCACCCGGCCGTCGTGTTCACCCACCGGCTCCAGAACCACCGCGGACTTACCGGTCAGCGCATCCACATTGGTCGGCGTCGGCGGCGGAGTCCCGAAGCGCCGCAACAGGGTCGGCCGGACGCCGATCAGCAGCACCACGGCGGCGACGGCGAAGACCACGCCGTCCACGACAACAGGGGCATCGGTCAGAAAGCTCACCCCGGCCGTCAGCAGCGCGGCGGAACCGAGCATCAGCAGCGTCAGTTCGCCCACGAACATTTCGGCAGCCGCCAGCAGTACGCCGGCGACCAGCCAGACAACAGCGGCCACGTCGCCCAGCCTAATGGACGTGGCCGGATGTGCGACCGGGAACAAGCGACGTGAACACGGAGGTACGCCCGGTGGGATATCCCACCGGGCGGAAGCCGGACAGGCGACACCCCGGCTCGGCAGCGCCCGCGGATCCCGCCGATACGCTACTTTCGGCCCGGTGAGCGATCGATACGGCGATATTTTCTCCGGCCATCCGCGCACCGCCCAGCGGGCCGTCCCGCGGGTGGAAGCCGGTCCCGATCTCGTGGTGGAAGACGCGGCCAGCGGGTTCTGCGGCGCGGTGGTCGGATTCGACCGAACCTACGACGGCGATTTCGTGAAATTGGCGGATGCCCGTGGTGCCGTACGCCTTTTCGCGCTCCGCGAAGCCGCATTCCTGATCGACGGTGAGCCGGTGACACTGGTCCGGCCGAAGAAGACGGCACCGGCGAAACCGGTGCGCTCTGCCTCCGGATCGACCAGGGTCGACGGATTACGCGCCAAAGTCGCCGCGCCCAGCCGGATCTGGGTCGAGGGGGTGCACGACGCCGCCCTCGTGGAACGGGTCTGGGGCCACGATCTGCGGGTCGAGGGGGTGGTGGTGGAACATCTGGAGGGCCTCGACAACCTCGCCGCCCGGCTGACCGAATTCGGTCCCGGCCCCGGTAAACGCGTCGGTGTGCTGGTGGACCATTTGGTGACCGGGTCCAAGGAATCACATCTCACCACGGGTCTCGGCGACTACGTTCTGGTCACCGGGCATCCGTTCGTCGATATCTGGCAGGCGGTGAAACCGGCGGCGGTAGGAATTACAGAATGGCCACGGGTCCCGCGCGGCGAGGATTGGAAAACCGGTGTCTGCGGGCGACTGGGCTGGGGCACACCGCAGGACGGCTGGCGCCGGGTGTATTCGGCGGTGAATTCGTTCCGGGATCTGGAGGCGCCGCTACTCGGCGCGGTGGAACGCCTGATCGATTTCGTCACCGAACCGGGGCAACAATTCTAACGCGTGCGAACAGCCTGCGCAGACGCTGCCCGCGGGTTGCCGACACCCTTTATGCTCGATGATTATGTGCTCTCCCAGTGCCACCCTCACGCTGTGGGCCGGATCGTGGCTCGCGGGTCGCAGCGCGCCCGACGACGTCCTCGAGGCGCTGCATGCGTGGGCACCCCGGCACACCCTCGCGGCCGGTGATCCGGTGGCCGGTGGGCGCACCGATCTGCCGTGGACCGCGCTCGGGGAGCCGTCCGGGACGGCAGTGATGCCGCTGCTCAAGATGATTCGCGAGGGCCTCGCCGTACCGGGGTCGGAGTTGCGACTGGTGCTGCCGGTGCCCGGCGATGTCCGCGGCCTGCCGATCGGCACCGCCTTCGCCACCGACGCGGTCGAGGCGGGCGAAGGAATCCTCATCGGGGTCCCCGGGACCGAGGGCACCGGGCTCATCCCGTACCACACTGACGAGTCGGCCCTGCAGTGGACGGTCTACACCGTCCCGATGCCACCGGCCGCGGGCCCCGATATGTCGCTGGGCGAGGCCGAGTACGCGATGCGCGAGGCCGTGCGCGACGCCGCCGACGCGCTCATGCGCCTGCACACCACGGGGCTGGGCGCCGGCGATGCCGACCCCCGCGAACTCATCGAGGCCGAACTGGCCGACTATTCCCGGCACACCTATCCCGACTACGTCCCGCTGCGGGCCAAACGCATCCTCGATACCGCCGACCATGTGGCGGCTATCCTGACCGTCGCCCAGCGTGAGCCGGCCTCCGCGCCGACCTCGGCGACGGCCGCCACCGCCCACGAATCGCTGTTGCGCCCGCTGTGGGACGCGATCCGCGCCGCCCGGCTCGTCGCCGTGCATACCGCGGCGCCGCAGACGCGCTGAGACCACCGCCGGTCGCCGGTGCCGGGGATTCCGGTTCCGTACTCCTAGAGGTCGGCCGGTAGCCGAACGCCGAGCCGGCAGCGCTGTGCCCCGCCACCGCGACGATCTGACCACCGGGGTCGGGCCGACAGGACACCGGCCTCCGGCCACCCGCGGGAATTGGACCGGCTGCCGACGCGACCGACGATGATCGCCCGGACGGCCCGCGGCCGCCACCCGCGCAGCCAATCGACTCGCCTCCCGAGCGAACTACCGGGAGGGACGTCGCACGGGTGCACAGCAATCGACGGCGCAGGGTGCGCCGTCGACCGTGCATCCGTAACCCGGTACCGCGCCGAGACGGCGCGCCTCGGCCCCCCGGACATGCTCCCCGATCAGCTCGACCACCATTTCGGCGAATCGGCCGTCGGTGCCCGGTGTCGCCGCCCGCGCGAAGGCGAGATCGAGTTCGGCGGCCCTCGCGGCGGCTTCGTTGTCGAGGTCCCAGATCACCTCGAGGTGGTCGGAGACGAACCCCACCGGGCAGACGATAACGGCATCGAAACCCTTGTCCGGCAAGGTTTCCAGATGGTCGACGATATCCGGCTCCAGCCACGGCACCTGCGGCGGACCCGACCGCGACTGCCAGACCACGTCATAGTCGCCGAAACCGGTGGCGGCAGCGCATAACCGGGCCGCTTCGGCGACCTGGCGGCTGTAGAGGCGGCCGCCGTCACCCGGCGGACCGGCCGCGTTATCGGCCGACACCGGCACCGAATGTGCGGTGAACACCAGCCGGGTGCTCTCGGCCCGGTCCGCGGGAAGCGACGCCCGGGCCGCGCGGACGGCGTCGGCGAACGCCGCGATCAACAGTGGATGATCGAAATACTGCCGCAGTTTCACCAGTTCCGGGGCGCCGGGCCCCACGGCCGCACGCGCCCGGAGGATGTCCTCGTCGTACTGGCGGCAACCCGAGTACCCACCCCAGGCGGACGTCGGGAACACCAGCGCCGAGCGCACGCCCTCGGCGGCCATCCGGGCCACAGTGTCCTCCACCATGGGATCCCAGTTGCGATTGCCGAAATACACCGGCAGATCCAGGCCGGTACGCGCCAGCTCACGCTCGACCGCCGCGATGATCGCGCGGTTGCAGGCATTGATCGGTGACACCCCGCCGAAATGCAGATAGTGCTCGGCAACCTCGGCCAGGCGTTCGGGTGGGACACCGCGCCCGCGGGTGACGTTCTCCAGAAACGGCAGCACATCCTCGGGACCTTCCGGTCCGCCGAAGGACAGCAACAGTAACGCGTCGGCCGCGCGGGCCACGGCGCCTCCTCCTCGGTCGGGTGATCAGTCCAGCGGCATGTTCTCGGGGAACCAGGTGTTGTGGCTGGCCCCGCCGTCGACGTAGATGATCGACCCCGTGGTCGCCGGCAGCCAGTCCGACAGCAGCGCGACGATCGACTTACCGACCACCTCGGCACCGCCGTCCCAGCCGATGGGCGAGGCGCCGTCCCAATAGGTATCCAGCTGCTTCAGCTGTTTGGCGTCGTCGGTTGCGGTTCCGGCGATGGCCTTGGCTGCGAGCGTTTTGACCGGCCCGGCGGCCACCAGGTTCGACCGGATCTTCTTCGCGTAGCCGACCTCCCGCGCCACGTACCGGTTCACGGATTCCAGCGCGGCCTTCGCCACACCCATCCAGTTGTAGTACGGCATCGCGGTCCGGGGATCGAAATCCATTCCGACGATCGACCCGCCCTCGTTCATCACCGGCAGCACCGCACGCGCCAGCGCCGCATAGCTCCACGCGGAGATCTCGAAGGATTTCGCGGCGTCCGCGCTGGGGCCGTCGAGGAACGGCACCGCGTCCGGGCCCATCAGCGTCTTCGGGGCGAAGGCGATCGAATGCAGGACACCGTCGATGCCCTCGGGCGCGAGCCGGCGGAGCTCGTCCGGGAGTTTCGCCAGATCGTCGGCACTGGTGACGTCGAGCCCGATGGCCGGCGGCACCTCCTCGGGCAGTCGCTTGGCGATCCGGTCGATCAACCGCAGCCGCTCGGTGATGCCGGTGATGATCACCTTGGCACCCTCCTTCTGCGCGATCGCCGCCGCGTGGAACGCGATGGAGGCATCGGTGATGATGCCGGTGACGAGGATCGTCTTGCCTTCGAGCAATCCGCCCATGAGTTGTCGCTTCTCCTGATGTGTGGTGGTGTATCGCGTCCGGCCGGAGCGGATACTGCGCTCACAGTGCCGGCGGCGCGGCTTTCGAAGTGTGCTCGGTGAACTGCGGGCGGGTCAGTGCCCCATACCCATACCGCCGTCGACCGGGATCACCGCGCCGGAGACATACGCCGAGTCCTCCGAGGCCAGGAAGCTGATCACCGCCGCGACATCCTCGGGCTTACCGACCCGCTGGAGCGGGATGAACTTCTCGGCCATCTCCCGCAGATTGTCCGGCAGGTCCTTGGTCATATCGGTCTCGATGAAACCCGGCGCAACGACGTTGGCGGTGATCGACCGCGAGCCGAGCTCACGAGTGATCGAACGCGCCAGCCCGACGACACCGGCCTTCGAGGCGGCGTAGTTGATCTGCCCGGCCTGACCCGCGAGCCCGACCACCGATCCGAGGAAGATCATCCGGCCCCACCGGGCGCGCAGCATGGCCCGGTTGGCCCGCTTGGCACACCGGAAGGCACCGGCCAGGTTGGCGTCGACGACTTTGGTGAACTGCTCTTCGGTCATCCGCATGAGCAGGGTGTCATCGGTGATTCCGGCATTGGCCACCAGCACCTCCACCGGGCCCTGCTGGGCCTCGACTTCGGCGAAGGCCCGATCCACCGATTCACTGTCGGTGACATCGCATTTCACTCCGAGCAGACCCTCGGGTGCGCCCGAACCACGATGGGTCACGGCCACCTTGTGACCGTCGGCATGCAGGCGCTGCGCGACCGCGAGCCCGATGCCGCGGTTACCGCCGGTCACCAGGACCGAACGTGCTGTGAAGTTCGACATGTGGACAACCTACCTGGCCGAGTGGCGGCCACTCTCATGGGACGTCCACCGGAATTCTCCCGGTGGACTTGTGCATCTTCGACAAAACGGAAGGGAAAGAAGCGGGCCGGGTTCGGCAGTGAACCCGGCCCGCGAAACTCCCGGCGCCCGGATCCGACCCGGCCCGGCCCGGCCGTCCCGTTACGGCAACCGCTGACGCAGAACCAGGGCCACCACGACACCGGCGAGGGTGGCCAGCAGGCCGAGCAGCCACCACGGCCGACTCGCATCGCCTCTGGTCACCTCGTACCCGATCTGTTCCTCCAGGGTGTCGTAGACACCGGACAGCTCTTGCAGGCTGGAGGCCGTATAGAACTCCCCACCCGACAATTGCGCGATCTCCTGCATTGCCTCGTCGTCCACCGGAACATCGACCTGGTCGGCGCCACCGTCCTCCCGGGGTATCTCGACGACACCCCATTTCGTACCGAAGGAGATCGTCGACACCGGGATCTTCTTGGTTTTCGCCAGCCGGGCCGCCACGAATTCGTGGCGCGGATTGTCGAAATCCTCGAAATCCGGGACCGTCTGCTTACCGTCGGACATCAGCACGATCCGCGCCGGCGGCGGCGTTTCCGAACCGCCGAGTACCGAAGCCAGTGTCTCGATCGACTGCAGTGCGGTGAAAATCCCCTCGCCCGTCGCGGTGCGTTCGGCGAGCTTGATGTTGTCGATCGCGGCCTTGACCGATCCCCGGTCGGTGGTGGGCGAGACCAGTACCGACGCGGTACCCGCGTAGGTCACCAGGCCCAGGTTGATCCCGGGGGTCAGGCCCTCGGCGAAATTCTTGGCCGCCTCCTGGGCGACCTGCAGCCGGTTCGGCGAGACATCGGTGGCCTCCATGGACAGCGAGACGTCCATGACGAGCACCACCGTGGCCCGGTTGCGCGGTACCTTCTGCTCGGCGGTCGGTCCGGCCGCGCCGATCGTGGAGAACACCATGCCCACGATCAGCAGCACGATCGGCACATGACGCCAGAAGCTCGGCCGGTTGGGAGCGACCTTCTCGAGCTGCTCCATATTGGCGAACCGCAGCATATGCCGGTGCTTACTGCGCTGGGCCAGCAGATATCCCAGTGCGAGCAGCAGGACGACGGCAAGGAACCCGAGCCAGATCGGGGCGGCGAAATTCGAAATACTCACTGGCGTGGCACCCGGGGTGTCGAGGCGCCGAGGCTGTGGCGCCGAGTGGAGACGAACCGGACCACATCGGCGATCCAGTCCCGGTCGGTCTGCAGGGTCAGCACCGGGGCTCCGCAACTGCGCAGGGTCTGCTCGACCTCCTCCCGGTGGCGTTGCGCGGCCGCCGCGTAGTCGGCGCGCAACTGGGGCGTGACGCTGAATTCGCGGGTGCGCCCGGTTTCCGGATCGTGCAGCACCACATCACCGATATCGGGCAACGCGGTATCCCGCGGATCGAGCACCTCGACGGCCAGCAGATCGTGCCGCGCGGAAATGGCGCGCAACGACCGCTGCCAGCCGATCTCGCCGAGAAAATCGCTGATGACCACGGCGAGGCCGCGTTTACGTTGCGGGCGGCGCAGGGATTCGATCGCGCCGTGCAGATCGCCGCGCACCCCGTCCCGAGGATGCGGTGTGGTGGCGATACTGCGCAGCAGCG
Source organism: Nocardia sp. NPDC051750 (assembly GCF_044453135.1). Classification (NCBI taxonomy): domain Bacteria; kingdom Bacillati; phylum Actinomycetota; class Actinomycetes; order Mycobacteriales; family Nocardiaceae; genus Nocardia; species Nocardia sp. NPDC051750. The sequence continues at coordinate 271,088 of NZ_JBITCK010000006.1, forward strand.
ATTGCGCGTGCACCCGGCCGCTGCGCGCCGGAATGCGGAGCAACTGCTCACCGGTGGCCACCACGGCCCCGATCCGGTTCCCGCCGCCCATCGTCAGATGGGTGATCGCGGCCGCGGCGGCGACCACCAGATCGCGTTTCTGGCAGGAACCGGTACCGAAATCCAGGCTGGCGGACAGGTCCACCACCATCCATGTCTCCAGTTCCCGGTCCGCGATCATCTGGCGGACATGCGGATGGGTGGTGCGGGCGGTGACCGACCAGTCCATCTGCCGGACATCGTCGCCGGGTTGATACGCGCGCGCCTCCCCCGGCTCCGAACCCGGTCCGGGGATCAGGCCGAGATGGTCACCGTGCAGGACACCGTCGAGCCGGCGGCGCACAGTGAGCTCCAGCGTTTTCAGCGCCGCGGTCAGATGCGGATCGGTCAGCTCGCCCGACCGGAACGAGGGTGGCGCGTGATCGGCCATGGGCACTCGGGCACGGGGGTCCGGGGGCCGGGTCACCGGTTCTGGTTCGTGCCGGCGGTCTGCGGTACCTGGGGCGCCCCGGCGGGCTGCGGCGGGGCGGACCGGCCGTTGCCGTTCTCCGCGGCCGGCGGCGCACCGGGCGCAACCGCCTGCGGCGCGACCTGCGGCATGCCCACGGTCTGCAGCACCCGCTGGATCACATCCTCGGGGCTGATCTCGTCGGCGAGCGCGTCGTAGGACAGCACCAGGCGATGCCGGAGGACATCCGGGATCACCTCGATCACATCCTGCGGAACCACATAGTCACGTCCGCGGATGAGTGCCACGGCGCGGGCGGCGGCGATGATGCCGAGGCTGGCCCGGGGCGAGGCACCGTAGGAGATCCAGTTCGCCACATCGTGCATACCGAATTCGGCCGGCGTGCGGGTGGCCGAGATCACCCGGACCACGTAGTCGACCAGCGCGTGGTGCACGAAGGTGCTCGCCGCCAACTTCTGCAGTCGCAGCAGTTCCGTCGGCTCGAGGATCTGCCCGGGTTCCGGCGGCGAAACCCCCATCCGGTAGATGATCTCGCGCTCCTCCTCGACCGAGGGATAGTCGACGACCACCTTGAACAGGAAGCGGTCGCGCTGCGCCTCCGGCAGCGGGTACACGCCCTCGCTCTCGATCGGGTTCTGGGTGGCCATCACCAGGAACGGATCGGGCATGGGGTAGGTCTTGCCGCCGATGGACACATGCCGTTCGGCCATCACCTCGAGCAGGGCCGACTGCACCTTCGCCGGTGCGCGGTTGATCTCGTCGGCGAGGACGAAGTTCGCCACGACAGGGCCGAGTTCTGTATCGAACTCCTCCCGGCCCTGGCGATAGATCCGGGTGCCGACCAGGTCGGTAGGGACCAGGTCCGGGGTGAACTGGACGCGGGAGAACGAACCGCCGACCACCTTGGCGAAGGTCTCCACCGCGAGCGTCTTGGCGATACCGGGCACACCTTCCAGCAGGACATGTCCCCGCGCGAGCACCCCGACCAGCAGCCGCTCGACCAGCCGGTCCTGCCCGACAATTACTCGTTTGACCTCGTATATCGCCTTTTCCAGGGTCTGGACGTCGCGTTCGAGGGTGCTCGAAGCAGGCGTCGGCGGTTCTTTCGCCAAATCCGCCCCTTTGACACCGTCCGTCGAAGTCACCAACATCCCCGCTTTCGCCTCGGTCCTGTGCGTGCTGTCACAACTATTCCAGGTGATGGCCGTATCCGCCGCAACCGGCTCCACTGTCGCGATATTCGGCGCATCCGGATACGGTGACCGGCCGCGTAGTCGAGCCACGGCCGCTGCTATCGCCCGTTGCTGTCGACCATACGTACCGATACGGCATCATGCCCGCCTCGCGGGCTGCCGAAACCTCGGCCGTGTCGGGGATCCGGGGCCGGCCCGATGCGGCAACCGGCCCCCGCACCGGATAGGCCGCTATCGCGACACCGGTTCGCGCACCGGCTCCGCTCCGGGCACCGGCGTACTGCGGCGCCGTGATTTGACCCAGTACAACCCACCGATCGCGAGGACGAGCCCGGCGAGCAGCACCGAGGTGATCTCGGTCCAGTTCACCATCGGAGCCTGTTCGAGGCGGTGCACCAGGATCTGCGCAGCCTCCTCGCTGTCGCCCCCCTTGAACTTCGCCTTGTCCTCGGCCCACTCCAACCGCACCCGGCTGATCGAATCGCTGGTGGTGCCGATCCAGTCGTCGCTGAAGACCGCGACCGTGCCGTGCTGGAATCCGGCGACTTCGGTGGCGAGGTCACGCAGCTCCGAATCGTGGCCCGGGTTGCCGTGCATCACGACGATGCTCAGATCGATACCCTCGGCCCGCGCATCGGCCACGATTGCGGCCAGTTCGCTCTGGTCGTCGCCGTCGGGTGCGGACACCCCGTTGTCGGCGAGATCGGACCGGACTTCCTGCATGGTGTCCGAGTCGAATTCGTCCGGCAGCTTGGTGGCCTTGAGGGAGAAGGCCGAAGTGTGGGTGACGGTCATCTTCCATCCGGTCTTGGTCGAGGCCGCATCGATAGGCGAGGCGACGGGGAATCCGATACTGGTCACGAATTGCGGGAGTACCCGAAGGTACGCCCCGGCAACCCGGACCAGCTCGAGAGCAGATTACGCGACGCGGGAACGGTTGACCTACACCCGCCACGCCCGATGGTTGCCGGGCCGACCGGCGGTGGCGCCGTCGGCCCCGGAAATTTCACAGGACAAGCGTACTGTTAGGGTTGGGAATCGCGGGGAACCGGCGCCATCCCGGGCCGGCACCTCATACCAGAGACGTACCGCCGCCGGCACAGCCCCGCCGGCGGCGCCCACACCCGACAAGTGGAGCTGACGTGACCAAAAGTATCGATACTTTCGGCGCCAAGGGCAACCTCGAGGTCGGAAGCAACTCCTACGAGATCTTCCGCCTCTCGGCCGTGCCCGGCACCGAGAAACTCCCGTACGCACTGAAGGTCCTCGCCGAAAATCTGCTGCGGACCGAGGACGGCGCCAACATTACCGCGGACCATATCCGCGCCCTGGCGAACTGGGACCACGACGCCCAGCCCAGTATCGAGATCCAGTTCACCCCCGCACGCGTGGTGATGCAGGACTTCACCGGCGTGCCCTGCGTGGTCGACCTGGCCACCATGCGCGAGGCGGTTTCCGCGCTCGGTGGCGACCCGGAGAAGGTCAACCCGCTCTCCCCCGCCGAGATGGTCATCGACCACTCGCTCATCCTCGACGTCTTCGGCCGCGCCGATGCCTTCGAGCGCAATGTCGAACTCGAATACGAGCGCAACGGCGAGCGCTACCAGTTCCTGCGCTGGGGCCAGGGCGCGTTCGACGATTTCAAGGTCGTCCCCCCCGGCACCGGCATCGTGCACCAGGTGAACATCGAGTACCTGGCCCGTACCGTCATGGTCCGTAACGGCCAGGCCTACCCGGACACTTGCGTCGGTACCGACTCGCACACCACCATGGTCAACGGCCTGGGTGTGCTGGGCTGGGGCGTCGGCGGTATCGAGGCCGAGGCCGCCATGCTGGGCCAGCCGGTCTCCATGCTGATCCCGCGCGTGGTGGGCTTCAAGCTCACCGGTGAGATCAAACCGGGCGTCACCGCCACCGACGTGGTGCTCACCGTCACCGATATGCTGCGCAAGCACGGTGTGGTCGGCAAGTTCGTCGAGTTCTACGGTCAGGGCGTCGCCGAGGTGCCGCTGGCCAACCGCGCCACCCTGGGCAATATGAGCCCCGAGTTCGGCTCCACCGCGGCGATCTTCCCGATCGACGAGGAGACCATCAACTACCTGCGCCTGACCGGCCGCACCGAGGAGCAGCTGGCGCTCGTCGAGGCCTACGCCAAGGAACAGGGCATGTGGCACGATCCGGCCGCCGAACCCACCTACTCGGAGTACCTCGAGCTCGACCTGAGCACCGTGGTGCCCTCCATCGCCGGCCCCAAGCGCCCGCAGGACCGGATCGCGCTGAGCGAATCGAAGATCGCGTTCCGCAAAGACATCCACAACTACGTCGAGGACCAGCACCCGACGCCGCATTCCCAGCTGGACGAGGCCGTCGAGGAATCGTTCCCGGCCTCCGATCCGGCCACGCTGTCCTTCGCCGACGACGGCGCCGTCGACGTGCTGTCCGCGGCGGTCAACTCCCAGGGCCGGCCCTCCAAGCCGGTGCGGGTCGTCAGCGAGGAGCGCGGTGAGTTCATCCTGGACCACGGCGCGGTCGCGGTCGCGGGTATCACCTCCTGCACCAACACCTCGAACCCGTCGGTCATGATCGGCGCGGCGCTGCTCGCCCGTAACGCGGTCGAGAAGGGCCTGACCAGTAAGCCGTGGGTGAAGACCAATATGGCCCCGGGCTCGCAGGTCGTCACCGATTACTACAACAAGGCCGGTCTGTGGCCGTACCTGGAGAAACTCGGCTTCTACCTGGGCGGTTACGGCTGCACCACCTGCATCGGCAACACCGGTCCGCTGCCGGAGGAGATCTCCAAGGCGGTCAACGACAACGACCTCACCGTCACGGCGGTGCTGTCGGGTAACCGCAACTTCGAGGGACGCATTTCCCCCGACGTGAAGATGAACTACCTGGCCTCGCCGCCGCTGGTCATCGCCTACGCGCTCGCGGGCACCATGGACTTCGACTTCGAGAACGATGCGCTGGGCAAGGACACTCAGGGCAACCCGGTGTTCCTGAAGGACATCTGGCCCTCGGCGCAGGAGATCGACGACACCATCAAGTCGGCGATCAGCCAGGAGATGTTCACCAAGTCCTACGCCGACGTCTTCAAGGGCGACGAGCGGTGGCGCAGCCTGCCCACCCCGGAGGGCAACACGTTCGAGTGGAGCGACGATTCCACCTACGTGCGCAAGGCGCCCTACTTCGACGGTATGGGCATGGAGCCGGAGCCGGTTGCCGATATCAAGGGCGCCCGAGTACTGGCCCTGCTGGGCGATTCGGTGACCACCGACCACATCTCGCCCGCCGGTGCCATCAAACCGGGCACCCCGGCCGCCGATTACCTCGATGCCCACGGCGTGGCGCGCAAGGACTACAACTCCCTGGGCTCGCGGCGCGGTAACCACGAGGTGATGATCCGCGGTACCTTCGCCAATATCCGGCTGCGCAACCAGCTCCTCGACGATGTCTCGGGCGGTTACACCCGCGACTTCACCCAGGAGGGCGCCCCGCAGGCGTTCATCTACGACGCCTCGCAGAACTACCAGAAGGCCGGTATCCCGCTGGTCGTGCTGGGCGGCAAGGAATACGGCTCCGGCTCGTCCCGCGACTGGGCCGCGAAGGGCACCCGGCTGCTGGGCGTCAAGGCCGTCATCACCGAATCGTTCGAGCGTATCCACCGGTCGAACCTGATCGGTATGGGTGTGATCCCGCTGCAGTTCCCGGCGGGCGAATCGGCGAAATCGCTGGGCCTCACGGGCACCGAGGTCTTCGATATCGCCGGTATCGAGGAACTCAACTCGGGTACCACCCCGTCGACCGTCCATGTCACCGCGACCAAGGTCGACGGCCAGAAGGTGGAATTCGACGCCGTGGTCCGGATCGACACCCCCGGTGAGGCGGATTACTACCGCAACGGTGGCATTCTGCAGTACGTGCTGCGGAATATGATCCGAGGCTGATCGACCCGCGGCGGTAGGGCATTACCGGCCCCGCGCGCCGACCCTCGGGATGCGAGCCTCCGGCTCATCCGATTCCGAGGGTCCGGCGAGCGGGCGCCGGAGCCGGATGCCACATCGTCCGCGCGAGATCACCCAGTAGACACCGGGATTCCCCGCCTCGGTCTCGGCCGCGGCGGGGTTGCGCATATCTGTGACCATCGCCCGTGTTTCGTATCCAGCCCCTCTGTGGAGGAGAGTTCATGCCCAAGGTCAGCGATGATCATCTGGCCGCCCGGCGTACACAGATACTCGACGGCGCGCGCCGCTGTTTCGCCGAGTTCGGGTACGAAGGCGCCACGGTGCGCCGCCTCGAGGAAGGTATCGGCCTGTCCCGCGGCGCGATCTTCCATCATTTCCGCGATAAGGACGCGCTTTTCCTGGCGCTGGCCCAAGAGGATGCCGAGCGGATGGCCGACGTCGCGGCCAACCAGGGCATTGTGCAGGTGATGCGGAATATGCTCGCCGACCCGCAGGAGTACAACTGGCTGGGCACCCGGCTCGAGATCGCCCGGCGGCTCCGCACCGATCCGGAGTTCCGGGCCGGCTGGACGCAGCGTTCGGCCGAGCTCACCGCCGCGACCCTGGCCCGGCTGGAACGCCGCAAAGCCGCCGGCGCGTTGCGCGACGATGTGCCCACCGATGTCCTGCTGGGCTACCTCGATCTGGTGCTCGACGGCCTCATCGCCCGTATCGCTTCGGGGCATACCAACGAAAACCTCACCGCCGTCCTGGATCTGGTGGAGGCTTCGGTGCGGCGCCGCCCGTGAGTGCGGCGCCGAGCGCCCGCCGGACGGCCGTCAGCCGCCGGATTCGAGTGCGGTGAGCAGCTTTCCGGCGATCCGGTCCAACTCCCGGCGTTCGGCCGCGGTCAAGGCCGACAGCATCCGCGTCTCGTTGGCGGTGTGGTCGGTCACCACCGTATCGACGAGTTCCTGTCCCGCGGCCGTCAGGGCGACCCGCACCGCGCGCCGATCGCCGGTGTCGGCGATCCGCCGCACGTAGCCCGCCAACTCCAGGCGGTCCAACCGTCCTGTCATTCCCGCCCGCGACAGCATGAGGGTTTCCGCGAGCCCGGAGGGGTTGAGTTCGAAGGGGGCCCCGGCCCGCCGCAGTGCGGCCAGCACGTCGAATTCGCCGCGTCGCAGGCCGTGCGCGAGGAACACCGCCTCTATTTCGCGTTCGGCGACGATCGCCAGCCGTCCGAGGCGGGCGAAGACCACCATCGCCGCCAAGTCCAGGTCGGGACGTTCGCGTCGCCATTGCCGCTCGATGGCATCGATCGCATCGGATTCGGTCATGGACATGATTCTATTCGCTGACATATAGTTCGGTAGCGAATTATATGTCAGCGAATTACCAGGAGGAGCCGTGCCCACCACCCCCACCGCCGCGATCCAGCAGGCCGGCGACGCCGAGACGCTGCGCACCGAATCGGTCACCATGCGGCTACTCATCGACGCCGAACAGGCACACGGCTCGGTGAGCACCCTCGAGGTCACCATGGAGCGCGGCGCCGACGGTGCCGCACCGCATTTCCACACGCTGTCCGACGAACTGTTCTATGTCGCAGAGGGCGAACTGCAACTCCTGGCCGGCGACCGCCTCGTCACGATCGGCGCAGGCGGCTCGGCCGTCGTTCCGAAGACGACCACCCACGCCTTCGGCGCGACACCGGACACCGGCGCCCGCATCCTGATCGCACTCATGCCCGGCGTACAACGGTTCGGCTACTTCCGGCTGCTCGAACGCATCGCCCGCGGCGAGGCGACACTGGAGGAACTCGCCGCGTCCCAGGAGGAATACGACAACCACTTCGTCGACGAGCCCCGGTGGTGGCAGGAGCGGAACGCCCAGCGACGCTGAAACGGGAACAACGGCGACGGCCCGCGGGTTCGCACCGGCATGACCTTCTCCGTCCCCGTGACCGTCCGCGGTTACGAACTCGATGTCCAGGGCCATGTCAATCAGGCGGTCTACCTGCAGTACGCCGAACACGCCCGCTGGGAGTGCCTGCTGGCCGCCGGCCTGCAGCCGGACAAACTGGTGGCGGCCCGGATAGGGCCGGTAGTCCTGGAGACCACCATCAAGTACCGGCGTGAGCTGCGCGGCGGGGACGAATTCCGGGTGACGTGCGCATTCGAATGGGGCACCGGCAAGACCTATCGCGTCCGGCAGGAGATGATCCGCGTCGACGGCACTCTCGCGGCCGAGGTGGTGGGGGTCGGCGGCCTGCTCGATCTGGACGCCCGGCGATTGCTCGACGATCCGGCCGCGCGGTTACGTGGATTGGCGGAAAAGCCGGAACTGCTCGGCGGCTGACCCGCTCCGGCGGGTTCCGGCAAACATTTTTCCGGTCCGGACGTCCAGTGGGGTTACCGGAAATCTTCCGCCACAGGAAATTTTCCGGAGACAAGATCAGTACTCAGGACGGGCAAATGCGGCGATATCGGGGCCCCTGTCTCCGTACGGCGTTATGATCCGGACGCGCTCGGGTCGTGGCACACTGCGAGCTAGATCGGAGAATCAGATGACCGATGCCCTCCAACCCCTCGGCACAACGCATTCCGAGGCCGTCGCCACCCTCACGGGTGTTGTCGTCGGCGAATCGGACCGCGATATCCGGGTACGGGTTGCTGATGGGACATGGACCTTCCACCGTCGCGATGTGCTCGCCATCCGGGAGCACGACAGCAGGGCCGCCACGCCCGCGGTCCTGATCGATATCCGGCCCGGTGCGACGGCGGATTTCACTCGCCGGCTGCGTATCGATGTGGGGGAACGACCTATGACACTGGCGGCACCACCGTCACCCGCCTTCGGTGACGCCCAGCTGCGCCGGCTGACCGAAACCTGGGCGGCACAACTCGACCTCACCGGCGCTCCGGTGCATCCGGCCACGTTCACCCGCGCGCAGACCAGGTCAGGTGATGGTATCCACGCCGACAGCCTCGACTGAGCGGTCGGCTCGATGACCACCCGGCCGGGGCCGGTCCTGATCGTCTCCGAATCCGACGATCTGCATGCGGCCGCGATGCAGGCCACCCTGCGAGAACGCCACGGAATCAATCCACTACGGCTCGACCTGCGCGATTTTCCGCACGAAGCGGGAACGTTCCGGCTCGGCCGCTCCGGTCCGGCACGCGCGCTGGGGGGCCTGACCGGACTCGACAACGTCCGCGCGGTGTGGTGGCGCCGGCCGCATCCGAGCCGGGTGCCGGCCGGTGTCCGGGCGGACGACGATGCCTTCCGGCAGGCCGAATGCGACGGTTTCGTGCAGGGTCTGCTGTGGTCGCTGCCCGCGCGATGGGTCAACGATCCCGGTCACGACCGGATCGCCCACCGCAAGATCGTGCAACTGGAGACGGCTCGGCTCGCCGGCTGCGCGATCCCGGAGACACTGATCACCAACGACCCCGACGAGGCCCGGGAATTCATCGAAACCTGCGGGGCGCCCGTTGTTTTCAAACGGACGGGAACGTCCCGCGCGGAGTTCAGCGAAACCCGGCTCGTCGAGCCCGCCGATCTGCACCGGCTGTCCGCGATCCGCTGGGCACCGACCACTTTCCAGCGCTATATCGAGCCGGAATGCGATCTGCGGGTGGTGTGGGTGGAGGGGCAGGAGTGGGCGGTGCGGATCGACTCCCCTGCCGGTGCGGGCCGGGTCGATTCCCGGCTGGATATCTCCGTCGATTTCTCCCCGGTGCGGCTACCCGCATCGGTCAGCAAATCTTTGGCTATCCTGATGGGCACGCTGGGACTCAGTTTCGGCGTCCTCGATCTACGGATCGGCGCCGACGGCGAGCACTATTTCCTCGAGGTCAACCCGCAGGGGCAGTTCGCCTATCTGGAGATCAAGACCGGATTGCCGATCTTCGCCAGCCTGGCCGGTCTCCTGGTACACGGCGACGGTGCCGTATCCGGGTGGTGAACGCCCACCGTAGCCACATTCCGGCGCACCGAAAACCGCGCCGCCGGTCGATGCCCGGCGGCGGGGCCTGCGAATACGGTGCGGCTAGCGGGATTTACGGCGATTCGCGCCACCACGGCTGCGGAGTTGCACATGCGACTCCGTGAGCACGTTGTGGATGAATCCGTAGGAACGTCCGGTCGCTCGTGCCAGCGACCTGATGCTCGCCCCTGCTTCGTATTGCTTCTTCAACTGGGTCTGCAGGCGGTCGCGTGACTTTCCCGTGACGCGAGTGCCTTTACCCAATGTGCTCTTGCTCTGTACCGGCCTGTCGCCCATGGCTTCCTCCGAGTCGCCGAGCAGCGTCTCTCTCAGGCTAAGCATTCGGCGAGCATCCGGCAATGAGTTCTTGTGATGAAACTCACGCGAGCTGAATCAATTCCAGGTACTCGGCCGACCAATGGTCCTCGGTGCCGTCCGGAAGCAGGATCACCCGCTCCGGGTTCAGCGCCTCGGCGGCGCCCGGATCGTGGGTCACCAGGACGACCGCGCCCGCGTAGGTACGCAGGGCGTCGAGGACCTGCTCGCGCGAAATCGGGTCCAGGTTGTTGGTCGGTTCGTCGAGCAACAGGACGTTGGCGGCGGAGGACACCAGGCCCGCCAGCGCCAGCCGGGTCTTCTCACCACCGGACAGCGTTCCGGCGGGCTGGTCGAGCTGCGGCCCGGTGAACATGAAGGCACCCAGCAGTCCGCGCAGTTCCTGCTCGCCCGCATCCGGTGCCGCATGCCGGATGTTCTCCCACACACTCGCCGAATCGTCGAGAGTGTCGTGTTCCTGCGCGAAATAGCCGATCTTCAGCCCGTGACCGGGAACGAGCCCGCCCGCGGTGGGCTGCTCGGCACCGGCCAGCAGCCGCAGCAGCGTCGTCTTTCCCGCGCCGTTGAGGCCCAGCACCACGACGCGGCTGCCGCGATCGATGGCCAGGTCCACACCGGTGAAGATCTCCAGCGAGCCGTAGACCTTGGTCAGGTTCTCCGCCATCAGCGGGGTCTTACCGCAGGCCGCGGGTTCGGGGAACTTGATCCGGGCGACCTTGTCCGCGACGCGTACCTCGTCCAGTTCGGCCATCAGCCGATCGGCGCGTTTGGCCATATTCTGGGCGGCAACGGCTTTCGTGGCCTTCGCGCCGAGCTTGGCGGCCTGCGAACGCAGCGCCGACGCCTTCTTCTCGGCGTTGGCCCGTTCCCGGCGGCGGCGCTGTTCGTCGGTGGCGCGCGCGTCGAGGTATTTGGTCCAGCCCATGTTGTAGACATCGGCCTCACCGCGGACCGCGTCCAGGAACCAGACCTTGTTGACCACATCGGCGAGCAGGTCGACATCGTGGCTGATCACGATGAGGCCGCCGTCGTGGTTCTGCAGGAAGCCACGCAGCCAGGTGATCGAATCCGCGTCGAGGTGGTTGGTGGGCTCGTCCAGCAGCAGGGTCGTGTCGGAGCGGCCGCCGCTACCGTCGGAGGCCGCGAACAGAATGCGCGCCAGTTCGATTCGCCGGCGCTGACCGCCGGAGAGCGTGCGCAGCGACTGATCCAGTACCCGGTCGGGCAGACCCAGGCTGTTACAGATCCGGGCAGCCTCACTTTCGGCCACGTACCCGCCGAGCGCCGAGAACCGGTCCTCGAGCCGGCCGTATTTGCGGACGGCCCGTTCGCGCTCGGTCTCATCGGCCAGTTCGGCCATCAGCGCCTGTTGTTTCTCCATATCCCGGATCAGCGCGTCCAGGCCGCGGGCGGAGAGCACCCGGTCACGCGCGAGAACGTCCAGATTTCCCTCACGCGGATCCTGCGGGAGATAGCCGATATCGGTCGACCGCATGATCGTTCCGGCGTACGGTTCGCCCTCACCGGCCAGGATGCGCAGGGTGGTGGTCTTCCCGGCGCCGTTACGCCCGACCAGGCCGATCCGGTCACCGGCCTGCACCCGCAGCGCCGGGCCCGGCGCGGACAGCAGGGTACGGACGCCGGCCCGGACCTCGAGGTCGGTCGCGGTGATCACAGATATCTCCTAGGAGCAGGGTCGGGGGCATGGATCCGGTGCCTTCGGCGGAAGGTGTTCCACCCATGATCGGCGGTGACCGGACACGGAACCACCGATTTTACCCGGTGCACGCGGATGCCCGCCCGCACCGGCCGTCCGAGCGGTCCGCCGACGACCGGGAAGCGGGCGCGGCACGGTAGCCTGCCCGGATATGAGCACCGATCTGTTGGGTAAGAGCGCGCTGGTCTCCGGGGCCAGCCGGGGTATCGGCTACGCGGTGGCCGCGGAGCTGCTGGGCCGGGGCGCGAACGTGCTGATCACCGCGCGCAAACCCGAACCGCTGGACAAGGCGGCCGCCGAACTGCGCGGGTTGGGGCATCAGGGCGAGGTCGTCGCGGTGGCCGGGAACTCCGGTGACGGCGAGGCCCGGACCGCCGCCGTACAGCGTGCGGTCACCGAATTCGGATCGCTGGACATCCTGATCAACAACACCGGGATCAACCCGGTGTACGGCGCGCTGATGGAAGCCGATCTGGATGCCGTCCGCAAGATCTTCGATGTGAACGTCGTCGCCGCCCTGGGCTACATCCAGGAGGCGTACAAGGCGTGGATGGGCGAGCACGGGGGCGCGGTGGTCAACGTGGCCAGCGTCGCGGGGCTGCGCTCGACCGGTGTGATCGCTGCCTATGGGGCGTCCAAGGCGGCACTGATCCGGCTCACCGACGAATTGGCCTGGCAGCTGGGTCCGAAGATCCGCGTCAACGCGGTCGCGCCCGGCGTGGTGAAGACCAGTTTCGCGGACGCGCTGTATTCGGCCGACGAGGAAGCGGCCGCGCAGGTCTATCCGATGAAGCGGCTGGGGTCGCCGGAGGATGTGGCGCGGCTGATCGCTTTCCTGGCCTCCGACCAGGCGGAATGGATCACCGGCGAAACGGTCCGGGTCGACGGCGGTCTGCTGTCGACCGGCGGTCTCTGAATACGAACGACGCGAGACGGGCCGCACCCGGCGCACAGGCGGCCGGCGCGGCCCGTCTCGTTTCCGGCCGCAGGGGTCGCGGGAGGGGAAATCAAGACCGGTGCGGCAGATTCTGCAACCGCACCTGACCGCGAGCGACCAGGCGTCCGTCGGCGTCGGTGACCACGACCTGCCAGAGCTGCTGCATCCCGCCGCGGTGGATCGGGGTGGCCTCGGCGGTGAGCTTCCCGTCGCGCACCGCGCGGAGGAAATCGGTGGAGTTGTTGACCCCGACGACGACTCCCCGATCGCCGTACCAGGCGGCACCGCCGGTGCTGGCCAGGGTTTCGACGACGGTGCACAGCACGCCACCGTTCTGGATTCCGGCGGGCTGGTGGTGCTGGGGTGTGACGACCCATTCGCCGGCCACCCGGTCCGGTCCCAGTTCGGTCATCCGCAGACCGAGCAGGTCCGCGAAGGTGCCCTTGTTGATCTCGTTCATTTCCTCGGCGGTGAGATCGGCCATCGACTCCGGGAGCCGGGTGTGCTGTTCCGTCATGGATCAACAATCGCATGTGGGGCCGAGGCGGGATGAGCCGGTCGCGCCGGAGGCCGGAAAAGAAGCGGCGGGCCTCATCGGATGATGAGGCCCGCCGCGCGTAGTGGATCGGGGGTCACCGCAGCCCTCGGGACTCTCGCGCGATCCGTACGCCGCCTCCAAGTATAGGTCAGGCTTACCTAACTAGGCAACACGTTGGGCCCGGCGAATCGCGAGCCCGCGATCCTCGAGCGCCATCAGCAGTCCCTGGCCGCGGCGCGCACCCGCCACCGGATCGGCACCGGCCAGCTCCGGAACGTAGGTCGTAGCGCCGGAGACGGATTCGGCAACCAGCGCCCAGAAACGCCGCGGACTCAGTCCCGCGCATCGGGCCAGTGCACCCTGGACCAGCAACAGGGACGGTTCGCAGCGATACGCGAGCCATACCCACATCGCCCGTTCGCACGGCAGCGTCACCACACCGGGCGAGCCCGCCAGCCGATCACCGTCGACCACGCGAATGGTCGTATCCGTCAAACCGGCCCAGTCGATACCACCGTCGTTATCGGTGTGGATCCAGATGTTCTCCAGCCCCGGATCCCAGGCGCGGCCGTCCGCGATCCACAGTGCGGCAACCCGGCCCACCACCGCGTGGATCAGTGCCGTGGCCACCACCTCCGCGGCAGCCGACGCACTGATCATTTCGGTCGCGTGCCGCCGGTACATCAGATCGATCCGCCCTTCGCGCAGACCGGTGGACAGCGCCCACCAGCGCCGCTTGCCCTGATCGGCCATGGCCGCGGCCGCATAGACGCGAGGATGTTCCGGTTGCAGCGCGCGCAGCCGGGAACACGCCGAACCGAACGCCTCGTCGTAGGGACGGGGGATGCGCACAGTGGCCAGTTCGGACATTCGAACCTCCTCGAGATCAGCGTTCGCAGCAACAACTGTGATCGAAAGATAGGTTAGCCTAACCAGACCTAGCAAGTATTTCGCGCGAACGAGGAAGAAACCCTTCCGCACGGCCCGCGCTGTCTGCGCACGCCCGGACCGAGCCCCTCTCCCGGGTGGTACAAGCGCGCAGAATTCCGTGAAGGCGGCACCTTCGACCCGCCACCGAAGCGGGCGAACTGTGAGCTATGACCAATCCCACGCAGGTACGACACCCTGTAGTACGCCCAAGCGTCGTTGAAGTCGTAAAATCGAGAGATGGCTGGACTTGGTGAACTCGAGAAAGCGGTTATGGACCAGTTGTGGTCGACCGATGAACCACAAACGGTCCGGCAGGTGCACGAGGCCCTGTCGGCGCGTCGCGAACTCGCGTACACCACGGTGATGACGGTGCTACAGCGGCTGGCGAAGAAGAATCTCGTGGTGCAGCGGCGGGACGATCGCGCGCACCGGTACGCTCCGGTACACAGCCGCGACGAGCTGGTCGCCGGACTTATGATGGATGCACTGCAGCAAGCAGACGAGGCCGGCAGCCGGGCGGCGGCCCTGGTGCACTTCGTGGAGCAGGTCGGGAAGGACGAGGCCGCGGCTCTGCGGGATGCGCTCGCTAAGCTCGAAGCAACCGAGGACACCGCACCGCCGCAGTGAGCTCGGACCCTGGCCCCACAACGCAGTGAGCAGAGTCGATGAACGCAGCAGCACCGGCCTTCGCCGTACTTGCCTTGCTTCTCGCCGGTCCCGTCCCGGAGGCGCTCAGTCGCGCCACCTGGACCTACCGTGTGCCACGTGCCGCTCTCGTCCTCTGGCAGGCCATCGCCCTGGCTGCGGTACTCAGCGCCTTCAGCTCCGGGCTCGCCATCGCCGCCGAGCTCCTGGTCCCCGGCCACGACGGCCGGCCCACCACCAAACCCACCGATGAGATCGATGCGCTCGGCCTGCCGCTGTGGCTGGCCTACGTCTCCGTCTTCATGCTCACCCTCATGATCGGCGGCCGGCTCGTCTACGCGTCGATCCGGGTCGGGATCCATACCCGCCGGCGGCGGGCCCGCCACCGCATGCTGGTGGACCTGCTCGATCAGAGCGGTCCGGTGCGCCGCGCCGCCGATATCCGCGTCCTCTCGGCCACCGAACCCATCGCCTACTGCCTGCCCGGCCTGCGGCGCCGGGTGGTGGTGAGCGCGGGAACGCTGGACAACCTGAACGAGCAGGAGCTGACCGCTATCCTCAGCCATGAGCGGTCGCATCTGCGGGCTCGCCACGACCTGGTGCTCGAGGCGTTCACCGCGGCCCACGAAGCCTTCCCTCGGTTCGTCCGCAGCAAATCGGCACTCGATTCGGTGAAGCTGCTCATCGAATTACTGGCCGACGATTCCGCGGTCAAGGTCACCGGCCCCAAACCGCTGGCCCGGGCGCTGGTGGCGTGCTCGAAATCGACCGCGCCGCAGGGCGCCCTCGCGGTGGGCGGACCCAGTACGCTCATCCGCATCCAGCGGCTGGCCGGTCCGCTGGGCGATTTCCGCATCGCCGGCGCCGCGTACCTCGCCTCGCTCGCCATCCTGGTGGTGCCGACGCTGGCCGTCGCGATTCCGTGGCTGGTCGAGCTGAGCCGGCTCTTCCGTGCCTGACCCCGCACCCCGGCACCCGCAACCGCCGGAATCCGCGACAACGCCCGCTCCGGCCGCCCGTCCCCCGTTCGCCCGCTTGGGCCTGCCGGTACTCACTGTCCAGGCCTTGCGCCGGGAAGGTCTCACCGATCCACTGCCCATCCAGGACGCGGCCGTTCCGGATGTGCTGGCGGGGCGCGATGTACTCGGTCGCGCACCGACCGGATCGGGGAAGACCCTCGCCTTCGGCCTGCCGATGCTGGCCCGTCTCGCTGGACGCCCGGCGATCCCCCGGGCCCCGCGCGGACTCGTCCTGGCGCCGACGCGCGAACTGGCGCTGCAGATCGAACGGGCACTCGAACCGTTCGCCCTCGGACTGCGGCTCGGCACCGCGGTCGGCGGCATACCCACGGCCCGGCAGACCGAAAGACTGCAGCGCGGAGTCGATCTGCTGATCGCCACACCCGGCCGGCTCACCGACCTGGTCGAGCAGGGTGCGGCGGTCCTGGATTCGGTGTCGATCACCACCATCGACGAAGCCGACCATATGGCCGATTTCGGTTTCCTCCCCCAGGTGACCCGGCTGCTGGACGCGACCCCCCGCGACGGACAACGGCTGCTGTTCTCAGCGACACTCGACGACCGATCCGTCCAGGATCTGGTCCGGCGGTACCTGCGGGATCCGGTCACCCACAGTGTGGCGCCCGAACCCGCGGCGGCGGTCGCGGTCCATCACCTGCTCTATGTCGAATCCGCGGACAAACCCGCCGTTCTGGCGCGGATCGCCGCGCGGGACGGACGCACGCTGCTGTTCGCGCGCACCCAGTACGGCGCGGAGAAGCTCACCCGCCGGTTGCGCGACCAGGGCATCGCGGTCGCGGCCCTGCACGGCGGCAAGGCGCAGAACCGGCGGATGCGCACCCTCGCGGCCTTCGCCGACGGTGCGGTGACAGCACTGGTCGCCACCGATATCGCCGCGCGCGGTATTCATGTGGACGCGGTGTCGCTGGTTGTCCACGCCGATCCACCGGCCGACGCCAAGTACTATGTCCATCGGGCCGGCCGGACCGCTCGGGCCGGCGCGACCGGCACCGTTGTCACCGTGGTAACCCCCGATCAGCGCGCCGAGGTCGCCGCACTGACGTCGGCCGCGGGAGTGGAGGTGGTGGCGCACACCGTCCGCCCCGAGGATCGGCAACTCGCGCAGCTGACGGGCGCCCGTGCACCCGCCGGCGCTCCGGCCGCACCTCCCGAACCCGCCGCCCGCGACCGCGCCCGGCCGCGGCGCGGCTCCGGCCGGCCGCACCGGGCCGCGGAGCGGGCGCCCGCCCGCCGCCCGCATCGTCGCCGGGCGAAGTAATCGGACGACTCATCCGAGCCACGGGCGATACTCACCCACTGCCGTAGCACGGCCATCGGCGCTCGCCGGCGTGCTGCAGCGCGATATCGCTCACCCCATGCCCGGCGCCTCCACCGGCGATGCAGCCCGCCGCGGCCCGCTCCCGATTACCATGGGTTCAGTGCAGTTTCTCCCCGGACAAACCCCGCCGTACGACCTGACCTACAACGACGTCTTCCTGGTTCCGAACCGCACCGATATCGCCTCCCGGTTCGACGTCGACCTCACCACGTCCGACGGCTCCGGTACCACCATCCCGCTGGTCGTCGCGAATATGACCGCTGTCGCCGGCCGCCGGATGGCCGAAACGGTGGCCCGCCGCGGCGGTATCGTGGTGCTGCCGCAGGACCTGCCCAACAGTGCCGTCGCCGAGACCATCGCCTTCGTCAAGAGCCGGTCGCTCATCGCGGACACCCCGGTCACGCTGACCTGGGATCATTCGGTATCCGATGCGATGGCGCTCATCCACAAACGGGCGCACCGCGCGGTCGTGGTGGTGGACGAGGGCCGGCCGGTCGGCGTCGTCACCGAATCGGCCTGCGCCGATGTCGACCGTTTCGCCCGGCTGCACGAGGTCGCGACCACCGATTTCGTCACTGTCCCGGCGACGGCCGAACCCTCGTACATCTTCGACCGGATCGAGGCCGCGCACGCCGGCCTGGCGGTACTGCTCGCCGCCGACGGGACTCTGGCGGGCGTATTGACCCGCACGGGCGCGGTTCGGCACGGGATCTACACCCCAGCCGTCGATCAGGAGGGCCGGCTCCGCGTCGCCGCCGCCGTCGGCATCAACGGTGACGTCCCGGCCAAGGCCAAGGCGCTGGTCGACGCGGGCGCCGATGTCCTGGTGGTCGACACCGCCCACGGGCACCAGCTGAAAATGCTGGAAACTTTGCGCGCCATCCGCGACCTGGGACTCGGCGTGCCGCTGGTGGCCGGGAACACCGTATCGGCCGAGGGCACACGGGACCTGATCGCCGCCGGCGCCGATATCGTCAAGGTCGGGGTCGGGCCCGGAGCCATGTGCACCACCCGGATGATGACCGGTGTCGGCCGGCCCCAGTTCTCCGCGGTTGCCGAATGCGCCGCCGCGGCCGCAGACCTCGGTGCGCATGTCTGGGCCGACGGCGGAGTCCGGCATCCGCGCGATGTCGCGCTGGCGCTCGCCGCGGGCGCGTCCAATGTCATGATCGGATCCTGGTTCGCCGGGACCTACGAATCGCCCGGCGATCTGCGGGTCGACCGGGACGGCAACGCCTACAAGGAGAGCTTCGGGATGGCCTCCAAACGCGCGGTTGCCGCGCGCACCAGCACCGACCACGGGTACGACCGCGCCCGGAAGGCCCTGTTCGAGGAAGGTATCTCCAGTTCCCGCATGCTGCTGGATCCGGAGCGTCCCGGCGTCGAGGATCTGATCGACCACATCTGCTCCGGCGTGCGCAGTGCCTGCACCTATGCGGGCGCCCGCACCCTCGCGGAGTTCCACGATCGCGCTGTCCTGGGGGTCCAGTCGGCAGCCGGTTTCGCGGAGGGCCGACCACTGCCCGGCGGGTGGTGAACGGGCCGGATACTCGGATACCACCGCCCACCGGCCTGTGCACCCCCGTGCACAGGCCGGTACCATGAGGATCGTCGGCGACCGCCGGCAGGAAAATCGTCAGGACGAAAGGAACCAGTTGTCACCCGCGTCCGAGGGCGCCACTCAGGAGGGCTCATCTATCGAGCCGGGTGACAGACCCGGCGTCCCCCTCCGCACGTCCTTCCACCGACCTCCGGCTCGAGTCGCTTCGCTGATATCGAAGCCCACCGGGTGGTGGTGATATGTCCGTCTTCCTCACCATCGCGAGCCTCATCGGGTTCGTGGCCCTCACCGCCGGCACCGCCCTGTTCGTGGCCGCCGAATTCTCTCTCACCGCCCTGGAACGCAGCACCGTGGAAGCGCATGCTCGCGGCGGCGACGTCCGGGCACGCGCGGTACGCCAGGCACACCGGACCTTGTCGTTCCAGTTGTCCGGCGCCCAGCTCGGAATCACCATCACCACGCTGATCACCGGTTATATCGCCGAGCCCGTGCTGGCCCGGCTCTTGGCGCCGCTGTTCCAGCTCGTGGGAATCCCCGATTCGGCGGCCACCGGTATCTCGCTCGTCCTGGCCCTGGTCCTGGCCACCTCGCTGTCGATGATCTACGGCGAACTGGTTCCGAAGAACATTGCGATCGCGGCTCCCCTGGCCACCGCGCGCGCCACCGCGGGACCGATGGTGGGGTTCTCGACGGTGTTCAAACCGATGATCCAGTTCCTCAACGGCTCGGCAAACTGGGTTGTGCGCCGGTTCGGGGTCGAACCCGCCGAGGAACTGCGCTCGGCACGGTCCCCGCAGGAACTCGGCTCGCTGGTGCGGACCTCGGCCCAGCACGGCGCCCTCGACCAGCGCACGGCGCAGATCCTCGACCGTTCACTGCAGTTCGGGGAACGCAGCGCCGAAGAGCTCATGACCCCCCGGGTCAAGATCGAAGCGCTGGAGCGTACCGCCACCATCGGCGATCTCCTGGCCGCGGCCGCCCGCACGGGTTTCTCCCGTTTCCCGGTGATCGACGGCGATCTGGACAACACCCTCGGCGTGGTGCATGTCAAACAGGCCTTCGCACATCCCGCGCGCACTCGCGCCGGGGTGGGGCTGGCACAGATCGCGCAGCCCGTCCCCGTCGTTCCCGCCAGCCTCGACGGTGACGAGGTCCTCGAACGGGTGCGAGCGGACGGGATGCAGGTGGCATTGGTCGTCGACGAATACGGCGGCACGGCGGGCCTGGTGACGATGGAGGACATCATCGAGGAGATCCTCGGCGATGTCCGCGACGAGCACGACGAGGAGGAACGCGAGGTTCGCCGCGTCTCCGACGGCTGGGATTGTTCGGGTCTGCTCCGGATCGACGAGGTGTCGCGGGCTACCGGGTACATCGCGCCCGAGGGCGAATACGAAACCCTGGGCGGTCTGGTGCTGACCAGGCTCGGCCGTATCCCGGTGGCCGGCGATACCGTCGTCCTGCCGCAGCGCCGCGGGACCGATCGACGCCATATCGACGGGCCGGGCGGCTGGCTCGCCCGGGTCGAGCGGATGGATGGACGCCGCGTGGACCGGGTCCGGCTGGTACCGGCCGATGCCGCGTCGATCGGCGCGGCATCGATCCAGCGTGGACAGCAGACAGCAGGACGGGAGTACCACCATGGGTGATCTGCTCGCCGTTGCCTTCACCGTCGTACTGCTGGCCGGCAACGCCTTCTTCGTCGCCGCCGAATTCGCGCTGATCTCCGCCCGGCGCGACCGGCTCGAGGCGCTGGCCGCGCAGGGTAAACGCAACGCCGATACCGTGATCCGGGCCGGGCAGAACCTGTCGATGATGCTGGCCGCCGCCCAGCTCGGCATCACCATCTGCTCGATTCTGCTGGGCCGGGTCGGCGAACCCGCGGTCGCGCATCTGCTGGAGTACCCCTTCGAACTGGCCGGTCTGCCGGAGGCGCTGCTGCATCCGGTCTCGTTCGTCGTGGCGCTGACCATCGTGGTGATCCTGCACATCCTGCTGGGCGAGATGATCCCGAAGAACATCGCCCTGGCCGGGCCGGAACGCAGCGCGCTGCTGTTGGTTCCGCTGCACCTGGCCTGGTTGCGGATCGCCCGGCCGCTTATCGCGATCTACAATTTCGCGGCCAACGCGACCCTGCGGATGCTGCGCATCGAACCCAAGGACGAACTCGAAGCCACCGTCTCGAGCGACGAGCTCGCCGAGATGATCGGGGAGTCCAGGTCCGAGGGGCTGCTCGACGAAGAGGAGCACCGGCGCCTCACCCAGGCACTGGGCACGGGCGAGCGGTTCGTGGCCGAGGTCATGGTCCCCCTCCATCAGACGCGCACCGTCCCCCTGCGCGGGGCCGGTGGCACCACCCTCGGCGATATCGAGAACGCTGTCGCCGAAACCGGATTCTCCCGGTATCCGGTGCGGGCCGGCGACGGTTCGCTGGTCGGTTACCTGCACGTCAAGGACGTGCTGGACAAGGTCTCCGACGAGGCGGCGGGACCGAATACCGAGATACCGCGCGGCGATATCCGGCCCCTGCCGACCGTGCTCCTGGGCACCACCCTGTACGAGGCGCTGGCCAGGCTGCGGCGGACCAGCAGCCATCTGGGCCGGGTGGTCGACGCGCGCGGTAATACGGTCGGCATCGTCGCACTCGAGGATCTGGTCGAGCAGTTCGTCGGTACCGTACGCGATGCCACGCACCGGGTGGCCGAATGACGGCAGCGGTGGTACACCGGACGCTCGCCGAATCCGAGTGGCGGGCCCGCGCCGCCACTCATCGCGCGCGTGCCGACAGCCTGGCCGGCGACTACCTGCACCGCCGGGCGGCCGGGGCGAAGCATCCGGTGCTCGATTTCCTGTGGACCTACTACGGTCACCGGCCCGCGCAACTACGGCGCTGGCACCCCGGTTACGGTGTCGCGTTGCGCGCGGCCCACGAATACACGGACCTGCGCGGCTACCACCGGGTCGACGACGCAGACCCCGCCGGGGCCGTCGTTACCGCTGATCCGCGTTTTCTCCGGGCCCGCGGTGACACAGTCGCCTATATCGCCGATCTGCTGCGGGCGACCGCGACGCGACCGCCGCAGCTGTCCTGTTTCGGCTTGCACGAATGGGCCATGGTGTACCGGGCCGGGGAGGTCCGGCACGATGCGGTACCGCTGCGTCTCGGCGCGGCGGGTACCGATGCCGTGGTGGAGTCGATGCCGGTGCGCTGCACCCATTTCGACGCGTTCCGTTTTTTCACACCGCCCGCGGTCGGCCGCAACGAGCACCACCTCACCCGGGCCGGCCAACGGCAGAGCGAGCAGCCGGGCTGCCTGCACGCGAATATGGACCTGTACAAGTGGAGTTTCAAACTCTCGCCGCTGGTGTGCTCGAATCTGCTGCTGGACTGTTTCTCGCTGGCTCGTGACGCGCGCGAACTCGATATGCGGGCCAGCCCGTACGATCTGCGCGAGTACGGCTACGAACCCGTCCCCATCGAAACCCCCGCCGGCCGGGCCGATTACGTCCGCGCCCAGGCCGCCATCGCCGAGCGCGCCGGGGTGCTGCGCTCGCAGCTGCTGGATTGCTGCGAATCGCTGCTGGCCGCACTGTCCTGACCCCCGCGTTTCCCGCGAAACCTCTCCCGTCTCGGACGGGAATCGCTACCATCACTGAACAATTCCGGGATGTGTCCCAAAACACGGACCGGGCGGGTCGGACGAGGTAGCTCGGGGAAGCGTGAGGATGCAATGGGGCGTCCCTTCGGACAGATCTATCGGGCCAGGTCACTGGCATTGTGCGCGGTCGCGGTGGTGGCCGCGATCATGCTGCCGGGCAGTGCCGCGGCGGATCTGCAATCCGACATCCAAAACGAGGTCCGGGAGTTCCTCGACGTCGGCCGGACCGCCGTGCCCCGCGCCGAATGCGGGCCCGGTTCCCTGCCCGAACCGGGCCTGCAGGGCGATGTTCCGGCGGCCGACCGAGACAGTGGACGCAGTACCCAGGGATATCGCTGCAATATGTCGATGGTCGGCCAGTTCGCCGGGCGCGGTGCGGGTATCACGTCCACCAGCTTCGAGCACTGCTCCTATATGGGGACCTTCTTCCCCGGTAACCTGCTGCACCAGAACGGCGGGGTGCAGGTCCTCGATGTCTCCGACCCCGCGCATCCCCGCCCGACCGCGACCCTGAACGAACCGGCGATGGTCGCCGGTACCTGGGAAAGCCTGAAGGTGAACCCCCGGCGCAAACTGCTGGTGGGCACCGGGGTGCCGCTGCTCGTCGGGGCCGGCTACCTCTCGGTCTACGATATTTCCGATTGCGCCCACCCACGGCTGCTGAATCCGGGCCCGGGGACCAACCTCGGTATGCCGCTGCCGATCACCACGCACGAGGGTGGGTTCTCCCCCGACGGAAACACCTACTGGGCCTCCGGGATCACGCCCGGGTTCCTCAGCGCCGTTGACCTCAGCGATCCCGCCGACCCCCGGGTCATCTGGCAGGGGCTCACAGGTCTCACCGCACACGGTTTCGGCGTGAGCCCCGACGGAAACCGCCTCTACCTGTCGGCGCTCAGCGGAGTCACCGTGCTCGATGTCAGCGCGGTGCAGCGCCGTGACCCCAACCCGCAGGTACAGCACATCGGACGCATGTTCTGGTCCGACGGCTGGGCCACCCAGCACAGTATTCCGGTCACCTACGACGGCAAGCCCTACATCTACACCGTCGACGAGGGTGGTTCGGGCGGCGTGAAATTGATCGATGTCTCCGATGACGCCGACCCGCGGGTTGTCGCGAAGGTGAAGCTCGAGATCAACCTTCCGCAGAATCTGGACAGCAATATCGCGTCCTCCATGGGTGGTTCGATCTTCGCCTACGAATCCCACTACTGCGCCGCCGATCGCCCGGCGAATCCGACCGCGCTCGCCTGCGGCTGGATCTCCTCCGGGATCAGGGTGTTCGATATCCGCGACCCCCAGGCCATCCGGGAGATCGCCTACTTCAATCCGCCGGCCCGGACCGGACGCAACCTCGAACTGACCAACTCACCGCATGCCTTGGCCTCCCTGCTCGGTATTCCGGCGATGACCGCGCCGAGTGCGGCACGCGCGGTCCTGGAGGGTCAATTCGACCCGTCCCAGGCACTCTCCGCGCGCACCGGCAAACTCGCCTTCGGCGATGTCTCCACCGACTGGTGTCTGTCGCCACCGGAATGGCGCGGTAACGATCTCCACGTCACCTGTTCCGACAACGGTTTCATGGTTCTGCATGTCGACGAGTCCGTGTATTCGCCGCCTGCCGACCAACAGTCGGTGGTGGGTTCCTGAACCGGATCCGTGCCGTACCGGCCGCTCACCCACACGGCGCCGGACCGCTCACATCCTGACGGTGAAGCGGTACCAGTGCCCGTCGTGGTGCCGATAGGTGGTCTCGGCGGCAGGCCGTTCGGGTGGGGCGCCCTCGGGCAGGTAGGCAAATCCGACCCGATCGAGAAAGCCGCCGGTGGTGTAGAAGTGACAGCCCACGCCGGCCCGGCGCACACTCTCGATGGTGTAGACGCCGATCCGACTGCTCCCGGAGCGCGGCTCGCACGCGACCGCCGCCCGTTCCAGAGCGCCCCGGGAAACCTGCCAGGCGATCCGTTGCGCCGCGCCGGACCACACCAGCGCGACAGCGATCACCACCGCCGCCGGAGCCACGACACTCGGCAGGAAGGTCCGGTACCGGATCAGCCCGATCGCGGCGAAAGCCAGCCACACCACGCCGAGCCCGAGCAGCACACACACCAGCACCAGCAGATAACCGAAATCGCTCTCCGCGCCGACCACCCAGACCAGGCCCGCGCAGCACAGGGCTACCAGTGCCCCCACCCCGGACGTGATCAGCATCCACCATCGCGACACCGGTACACGACGTGCACCGGGTTCACCCCCGTAGCTCATGCCATGACACTAGTCCGGACGCCGTGCCGCCGCTGCTTCGATACATCGAGGCCCGGACGCACACAGTGCGTCCGGGCCTCGATCGGTTCGGTCGGCTACCGACTCACAACGGCGGGAACCCCGCCGATCCGGTGACCACCCAGTTCCAGAAATCCCCCGCCCGCGTCACGATCAGCGCGGCAATATCGAGCACAGTACTACCCATCGAGCCAGTCCTCACATCAGCTTGCAGATACGGCGGCCAAGAATAGGGCCCCCGGCAGTTCGGGACAACCGGGCACCGGCGATATCACGAACTGCGGTATCCGAGGCTAATCGTGCGTGGGCAGCCGTGGCCACTGACGGCCACTATGTGCCAGGGTGGCCGGATCGGTGGAGAGAAGGGTACTGGTTTCTTTCGATTCGGGAGCCGGACCCGCCGCCACCGCGACACTGCGCACTTCGAGTTCGGCCACCCCGACCAGCACGACCAGACCCACGACCACCAGCGCGACCGTGGTGAGCAGCGGGGTGAGCAGTTCGACGGGTGCGACGCCCTCGGGCAGGCCGTGGTGTTCACCGTGGTGGGCGCTCATCGACGCCATTCCGGTGTAGTGCATACCGCAGACCGCGACACCCATGATCATCGCCGCACCGACGGTGTTGCCCCAGCCCTGCACGTGCAACATGAACCACAGGGCCGCGGTCGCCGCGACCACCGCGATCAGGATGGAGAGCAGGACCAGACCGGTGCCGTATTCCATGGTGACCCCGGTACTCATCGCCGCCATGCCCAGGTAGTGCATGGCCGCCACGCCGAGCCCGGTCACCGCGCCGCCGAGCGGCAGCGCGATCGCCTCCCGATGCCCACGCACGACGATCGCCAGCCCGATGAAGACCACGATGATCGCGATGGCCGCGCTGAGCAGGGTCAACGGCATGTCGTAGCGGATGCTCGTGCCGTCGACCGTGAATCCCAGCATCGCCGTGAAATGCATGACCCAGATACCCGCTCCGCCCAGCGCGATGGCGGCCGCGAGCAGCCATCCGAAGGCCGGCTGCGCCGTGCGCGCGCGGACGGCGCAGCGTAGGCCGAGCACCGAACCGATGAAGGACATCACATAGGCAAGGACAGGAGTCACCCAGCCATTGCTGAAGTGCTCGAGATGTAGCACGTCTCTACTCCGCTTGTATTAGTCGATTTCCGAACCACAGCCCTTCGGGCAGTAGTTCGACGCACCCGAAGCCGGCTGCAAAGTAAAAATTTCACCTCAGGCGGGCCCGCGGCCGCCACCTGATGTCACAACTGGGCTACCGGACGCATCACCGTGATCAGCCCAGCAGGTAGGCCGGAGTGGCCGGCGGCTCCACGTTGTAGACGAAGTTTCGCCGCAGCTCGTGGTACGGCTCGCCCTCCGCAAAGAAATTCCGGCGCATATGCGCCAGTTCCTCGGCCCGGTAGTCGGCCAGCGGTTTGGCCGATTCGTCCGCTTCACGCAGCTGTTTCTTCGCCGTCAGCCGGTTCTCCAGTTCCGGAGAATCGGCGAGCAGCGTCGCCTCACGACGCACCCATTCGCGGAATTGCGTCGTACCACCCGCAACGACCCGATCCACCAAACCGATATCCGCGGCCGCTCCGGCACCGACGGGCAGCGTCTCGCGGGTGAGCCGGGCAGCCTCGGTAGCCCCTACCCGCCGCGGCAGCGAATACGTCCAGTACTCCGAGCCGTACAAACCCATCAGCCGGTAGTGCGGATTGAGCACGACCGATTCCCGGCACCACACCTCGTCGGCGGCGAGCGCGAGCATCACCCCGCCCGCTGCCGCGTTTCCGGCCAGGGCCGAGATCACCAGCTTGTCGGTCGTGGTGAGGATCGCTTCGACCAGGTCGTTCATCGCGGTGATATTGCGCCACGACTCCTCGGCCGGGTCGTCGGCCGCCTCGATGACGTTGAGGTGAATCCCATTGGAGAAGAAATCGCGGGCCGGCCCAAGCACCAGCGTCCGCACCGGACGCGCACAGGCCTGCTGGTACGCCGCCAGGAGTCGCCGGCACTGCTCGGTACTCATCGCGCCGCCGGCGAACGCGAATTCCAGGTAGCCCACCGACCCCTGCTCGTAATACCGCAATTCCGACCACGTGTCACGGACCGCCGCCTCGGCAGGGGTGACCGGCACCTCCGGAATATCCCGGGCCAGATCGGCCCCGAGCGCGTCGACAGCCGGACGTTTGAAGGTCGGCGGCCCGCCCGGAGTGCGGCGGCGCCGCAGCTGCGGCAGCCAGACCGCGCCGTCCACAGTGGCCCGGCAGACGGCGCCGTCGCGGGTGGCGATCACCGTACCCGGAACACCACGCAGCCGATCTTCCCGGTGACCGCCGTGAATGAAGTATTCCCGGCCGTAGAACTCGTCGAGCACGCCCGGCTGGGAGTCCGCGGCGCGCAACTTGCGCAGGATCGACGCGGTATCCTCGGTCCGCCAATCGATCATGCGGTACCGCTGGGAATGGTAGGGCCGCAATTCCCCGCGGACATCGGGGCGGCTGTAGTCCAGCGGTTCGGGCTCGAACTCACCGCCGGCGAACCGGTCCACCGCCAGCAGCACCGCCGCCACCGCCGCATCGGAGACCTCGTTGCGGTACACCTCACTCTTCCCGCATGTCGCCACCGGGAACGGCACCGAAGCCCAGATCGGCCCGGCGTCCATCTCGGCCACGGCCTGCAGAACGGTGACGCCCCACTCCCGCGCGCCGCTGCTGATCGCCCAGTCGAGAGAGGACGGTCCGCGGTCACCCTTCGGGCCCGGATGCACGATCAGGACGGTGTACTCGGTCCAGATGTCCTCGGGGATCGCGGTCGTGAGCATCGGCGCCAGGATCAGGTCGGGCCGGAAATGCGCGACCCGGGCCCGCAACAGATCGTCGCCGAGCGCCAGCTCGACCCCCACCTCGAACCCGCGGCCGCGTAATTCGGTGTGCACACGCTGCGTCAGACTGTTGAAAGCGCTGGCGACGAGCAGGACGCGCAAGGTTTCCTCCATCGGGCGAGATCTCTCCGACCCCCAAAGTAATGTTTCGATTCCCGACAAAGCTAATCGCCCCGCGCGCCGGTCGCAGTCCGAGTGACACTGCCGACACTCCAACGCCCGCACGTAACCCTCCGTGTCCCAGCATCTTCGAGCCGCGCAATCCTCGTGGGGACGCGGCTCATCAGGCGATATGCAACTCGAAGCCGGTCGAACCGGGGCTCTCCCGGCCCGGTTCGAGGCGCAGGCCGCGGTCGTAGTCGCCCCCGGCCTGCCGCCGATACCCGATCGGCGCGGTCCGCTCCAGCGACGAAAGCCGTTCCCGTAGTTCGTCCGCGACCTCGGCGAAGCGTTCGTCGTCCACCCGGATGGCACCGTGCACGACGAACGGCGGCAGAACGTCCATCCCCGGGTAGTACAGGATCCCGTGATGGATCGGGAAGAGCAGATCGTCGATGGGCCCGTTGATTCCACGCTCGGAATAGGCGGGCTGTCTCCCACCGACGGCCACCACCAGCATCGCCCGCCGACCGGCCAGTACACCGTCCCCGTATCGCGGGATCGCGGTACCCCCTGCACCGTAGGCGAATCCGCAGGTGAAAACCCGGTCGACCCACCCCTTCAGGATGGCGGGCATGGAGAACCACCACAGCGGAAAATGCAGCAGCACGGTGTCCGCCCACAGCAGTTTCTCCTGCTCGCTCCGGATATCCGCGGTGAGCGTCCCGTTCGCGAACGCCTCCCCCGACGCGAGCATGAAGTTCGTCTCCGCGACGTCGCCGAAATCCGCCGCATCGGCATGCGCCTTCCAGCCCATGGCATACAGATCGCTCACCCGGACCTCGTGGCCTTCGGAGCGCAGCCTTTCCACGGCCACATTTTTCAACGCCCCGGTCAGCGATTCCGGCTCCGGATGCGCGTACACGATCAGCACCTTCATGCACCGGTCAACCACGTCACCGAGGCCGGGCATTCCGGCTACGTGCGGGCCGGATGACGGGTCGAGCCCGCGAGCGGGCGACGAAAAGCCGTGCCACCGGGCGGTAAAAATCTGCACGGGCCCGGCGCACACCGACCGATCCGGTCCGCCACCGCCTGAATCAGATGGGCTGATCGATCATCCACAGCCACGTGCCATCGGCCTGACGCCGAGCGACTTCGACGATGACTCCGCCGTAGCCCAATCGGACCGAGGTCAGTGCCACATCTCCATTCCGGACCGTCGGCAACTGTCTCCCGGGCGTGAACGCCGGCGCGGCGGCGACGAAATGCTCGTGGGTCGTGCGGTTCTCACTGCTGCCGGCAGCAACACCGCCGTCGGGTAGTGCCAAGACCATATCCGGCTCATACAAGGCCACCAGCCCATCGACGTCACCCGCGTTCAGACGCCCCACCACGAGCCGGCTCGAGTCCTCCGGTTGCCACGCCTGCTCACGCACCTGACAACCGTTCATCGTTCACCCTCCTCATGGTCTGGCCCCACGGCCAGACCGGCAGGGACCATGCCAGAAGGCACCGACATCGCTTCAGCGTCCGTGGCGTCGTTCATAGGCATCGCGTTCCGCGGCGTGTTTCCGGCGCTCTCGCGCATCGGCCAGTGCCGGGTCGAGTCCGTGCACGGCGAGGCGGTGGCGGCGGTAGACATACATCAGCGCGATCGTGAAATAGATCAGTGGCAGGTACAGCAGCGCCATCATCGCCGGCCCCATCCACGGCGGTCCCGGAATGAGCAGGAACATGCACAGCGGCGCAATGATCGGCAGGAGGATCCGCAGACGGTAGCGAGGGGCCGCGCCGGGGCCGGTGAGATCGTCGATCACCCACTGGTGCATCGACGGCGGCAGGGTCGCACCGGCGATGTAGCGCACACGCTGGGGCAAGGTCGCGTGGCCGCTTCGCCGCTCATCGAATCCCTCCGACCGGTTCGGGAAGGTCGCCGCGAGCGTGGGCGATCGCGTCGACCGTGTTCTCGAAGATCGCCTCCTCGCTCGCAGCGGGCAATGCCCCGATCGCGGTGAGGCGGCGGAGGTGGTCGGCGCGGAGCCCGGACATGAGCACGGTGATGTTGTGGTGTTCGAGCTTGCGGATGGCGTCTTTGAGCACGAGGGCGCCGGTGGTGTCGAGGGCGGTGATGCGGGACATGCGCAGGATGATGACTTTCACGTCGGAGACGTCGGCCAGTTCGAGCAGGAACCGGTGCGCCGCAGCGAAGAACAGCGGGCCCTCGATCCGGTACGCGACGATGTGGTCGCGCAACAGGTCGTGTTCTTCTATGAGGTGGTCGCCCTCGTCGAGGGGAACCTGGTCCAAGCGGGCTTCGCGGGCCACCGAGCGCAGCGCCAAGAGGACCGCGATCCCGACACCGATAGCGACGGCAGTAACCAGGTCGAACGCGACAGTGGCGGCGAAGGTGACCGCCATGATCGCGGTATCACCACGGGACGCACGGGCGATCGCGGCCAGGGAGGCGGTTTCGACCATCCGCACCGTAGTGGCCAGCAGCACACCAGCGAGGGCGGCCAGCGGTATCTGGGCGACCAGAGGCGCGGCCAGGTAGAGCAAGGCGGCCAGCACGACCGCGTGGGTGAGGGCCGCGAGGCGAGTGCGGGCGCCGGAGCGGACGCTGACGGCGGTGCGGGCGATCGCGCCGGTGGCGGGGACGCCACCGAACAGCGGTGCGGCGATATTGGCCAGGCCCTGGCCGAACAGTTCGCGGTCGGGGTTGTGGCGGGTGCCCACCGACATCGAATCCGCGGCGGTGGCCGATAGCAGTGATTCCAGCGCGGCGAGCGCGGCCACGGCCAGCGCGGGCGCGATCAGCGAGGCGAGCTGGCCGGGGTCGACGAATCCGAGGGAAGGGGCGGGTAGCCCCGCGGGCAGGGCTCCGATGCGGGTGAGGTCGAGCCCGGCGAGTCCGGCGATGGCGGTGGCGACGGCGACCGCTAGGAGCGCGAAGGGCAGTTTGGGCAAGTAGCGTCCGCCGATCAGCACTGCGGCGGCGACCAGCAGTGCGGTTATCGGCGGGGCGGGGTCGGGATGGTCGAGGTAGCGGGAGACGGCGTCGGAGGCCAGCTGCCACATCTTCTCGCCCTCGGCCTCGCCGACGCCGAGGGCAGACGGGAACTGCTGCAACGCGATCACCACGGCGATACCGGCGGTGAATCCTTCGATCACCGGCGCAGGCATATAGCGCACCGCGCGCCCGACCCCGGCCGCAGCGAGCACGACCAGCACCACACCGGCCATCAATCCGACCGCGAGCACGCCCGGTCCGCCGTGTTCGGCCACGATCGGCAGCAGCACCACCGTCATGGCGCCGGTAGGACCCGACACCTGGAACCGCGAGCCACCGAACACCGCAGCCACCACACCGGCGATAATCGCGGTCGCCAGGCCCGCCGCGGCACCGAGACCGGAACTGATCCCGAAACCGAGTGCCAACGGCAACGCCACCAGCGCGACGATGACACCGGCGAGCAGATCTGGCCCCGGCCGGCGCAGCGCCGGCGTCCAGTCCGCACGGGTAGGCAGCAGCGCGCGCAGAGTCACGACGCCCCAGTGGTGGTGTCGGCGGGCCGTGCCGGGGTGTGGGCCAGGCGGTTCTTCAGCGCAGCGAGCTGATCACACAATGGCCCGGGTAGCGTGTCGGCGCCGATGCCGGCGTACCAGTCCTCGATCGAGGCGACCTCGGCGGCCCATTCGTCGTGGTGAACATCGAGCGCGGCCCATGCCGAGCGTTTGTCGGTCTCGGAGAATCCGGACAGATCCAGCGAGCTCGGCACCGGGACATAGCCGACCGCGGTGGTATCCGCTGCCGCGGTGCCCTCGATCCGTTCCAGCGCCCATTTCAGGACGCGCACGTTGTCGCCGAATCCGGGCCACAGGAACCGTCCGTCGGTGTCGCGGCGGAACCAGTTGACCTGGAATATCTTCGGCAGCTTGGCTGGGTCCGCCGCGTTGCCGAGGCGCAGCCAGTGGGCGAAGTAGTCACCGACGTGATATCCCAGAAACGGCAGCATCGCCATCGGGTCCCGCCGCACCACACCGACCTGCCCCGCGGCGGCGGCGGTGGTTTCCGAGGACAGCACCGAGGCAGTGAACACCCCGTTGGTCCAGTCGAAGGATTCGGCGATCAACGGGATCGTGGTGGCGCGGCGGCCGCCGAAGAAGATCGCCGAAAGCGGCACCCCGGCCGGGGCGTCCCATTCCGGCGCCACCGACGGGCACTGCTCGATCGGGGTGCAATACCGCGAGTTCGGATGCGCCGCCGAGCCGGTCGCGGACTCTGGGGTCCAGTCGTTGCCGCGCCAATCGGTCAGATGTGCGGGGCGGGTATCGGTGAGTCCTTCCCACCACACGTCTCCGTCATCGGTGAGGGCGGTGTTGGTGAAGATCGAGTTGCCGTGGGAGATGGTGGCGATTGCGTTCGGATTGGTCTTCGCGCTGGTGCCCGGGGCGACACCGAAGAACCCGGCTTCCGGATTCACCGCATACAGCCGGCCGTCGGGACCGAACCGCAGCCAGGCGATATCGTCACCGACGGTTTCGGCCTTCCATCCCTCCAGAGCGGGTTCGAGCATGGCGAGGTTGGTTTTCCCGCAGGAGGACGGGAACGCCGCCGCCACATAGTGCGTGCGGCCCTGCGGGGAGGTGAGTCTGAGGATCAGCATGTGTTCGGCCAGCCACCCCTCGTCACGGGCCAGAACCGATGCGATCCGCAGGGCGAAGCACTTCTTACCCAGCAGGGCGTTGCCGCCGTAGCCGGAGCCGTAGCTCCAGATGGTGCGGGATTCGGGGAAGTGCGCAATGTATTTCGTGTGGTCACACGGCCATGCCACATCCTGTTGTCCCGGGCTCAGTGGTGCGCCGACCGAGTGCAGGCATTCGACGAACTCTGCGTCGTCGCCGAGCTGGTTCCACACCGGGGCTCCGGAGCGGGTCATGATCTGCATCGAGACCGCCACGTACTCCGAATCGGTAATCTGCACACCGTATTTCGGGTCTTCGGCGTCGAGCGGGCCCATGCAGAACGCGATCACATACATGGTGCGCCCGGCCATCGCGCCGCGATAGTGCTCGGTCATCACCGTGCGCATATCCACCGGATCCACCCAGTTGTTCGTGGGCCCCGCGTCCCGCTTGCCTCGTGAGCAGATGAAGGTGCGGTCCTCCACCCGCGCCACATCCTCGGGATCGGAGACGCACCAGAACGAGTTCGGCTTCCCCGACAACTCGACAAAGGTGCCCTTGTCCACCAAGCGGGCGGTCAACCGGTCCCACTCCTGGCGCGACCCGTCGCACCACACCACATCCTCGGGCGCGGTCAGATCGGCGACCTCGGCCACCCACGCCAGGATCCGCGCATGACCGGTGGGCGCGGCCATCGACTTCACCGCGGGCATGTGCTCGGTCTCCACCAACATCTCCTCCATCAACAACTAGATAACTATGTAGGAAAACATGCAAACAATGGGCATCGCGGCCGGCCACACGAGAAGGGAAGCCGCCAGCGATCCGGGCCGTCAGACGGGCTGTTCTTCCAAAGCCTCCGCCTGCCCCGCCACAACCCCGGTCAAGATGGCGCGGGCCGCAGTCAGCAGCTGCGCGACCTGCGGTGAGGTGAGCTCATAGATCACCGACAAACCTTCACGCCGACTGGTGATCAACCCGGCTCGCCGCAGTACTGCCAGCTGCTGAGACAAATTCGCCGGCTCGATATCGATATCGTTGAGCATCTCCGATACCGCGTGCTCGCGCCGGCTGAGCAACTCCAACACGCGGATCCGCACCGGATGCCCCAGCGTCTTGAAGAACTCCGCCTTCATTTGATACAAGGGCCTGCTCGAACCCGGCATCGTTTCCGCCTTCCGTCGATGACCCCACCGCGCATAACCACGTTACTTGCACACATTAACAAACAGGAAACCCAGCGGTGGCCGGTGCGCCCTGATCGAGGCGCATCTCACGTCCTGGACAACATCGCGTGCCCTGGCCCCGGGGCACACCTGAGCCGCTGCCTCACGCAGCATGTCGGCGCCGAACGTGATGCCGATCTCACCGGGGGCACGCACGACCCCTTGAACCTGGCGCTCGCTCGCCCATAAGAGCTGCAACCTGGCCAAACGCGACAAGACTGGTTGGCGAAGGGACGGATACCCACATGTCGATGAAACGTGCCGACCGGATCCGGCACACATTCCACATCCCGGTTGGCCGGATCAACCAGTCGCTGACCAGGATTCGCTTTCAGAGCAGGCCACGAGTTGTCGACGCAGGCCGGCCACCGCCAGTCCGCCCTGGACGACCGGTGTGCCGTACAGGGCGATACCGGTCGTGGTCATCGCGGTCCACGGGGCGAAATGCACCGTGGAACTCCGGCTTCACCTCGGTCATCGAACCGATCGAGCAGGCGGCCGGTGTAGTGGTTGAAAGCTCAGGCTGTTGAACGGGTTACTGTCCGGTGCCGGGAGAGGTGTAGGTTCGACCGTCGAGAACCGTGATCAACTCGCCGGTTATGGTGGCGCGCTCACCGGATTTGCTGGGCGGTGTCACCACGAATCCGTGCCGCCCGGTGGACCTGGATCCGCTGTGCGTTCCGCTGAGTGTCACATCGGAATGCCAGGTGTAGGGCGCCGAGGTAGCCGACTCCGTACCGTTGATGACGGTGTCTCCGTCGATGGAGTAGTCGTCGTAGTCGACATCGATTCGTGAAATCGCGGTGCCTTCGGCATTCTCGGTGACCACCACCGTGGCTTTGCCGGATTCGTCGCCGTCGAGCGTGTAGGTGCCCGCAGGTAGGTGCGGGCGGGTGGGGAGCGGCTGCCCGGGTTCCACCCGGGTTGCCCAGGGGATGTCCATGTCGAACGGTTCGACCGGCGGGGGTTCGTGTGGTTGCCGATCGGTCAGTTCGGCGATCATGAGCCGGGTTGCGCGGCCCCCAGGTTCCACGGATACCGGACAGCTGGGTGCTGTCGGTTGATCGGGGCCGCAGGCCGGCGGCACTGCCATGGCCTGCCAATAGACGATGGCAGTTCCGTCCGGAGACCAGGCCGGATCAGCGCGACCGTTCCACAGCGGGTCGCACGCGCTTCCGCTCCCCGGTGTCGGGTCGTCGCACGCGTTGAGTTGTCGAGTGTTGCCCGGGTCATCGATTCGTGCGATGTACGGCTGAAAGAAGCGGCGGTGGCCGTTGTTGTAGAAGAACTGGACTGCTCCGGTGTTCACCAGATCGACGATCGGCGGTACACCCGGTAGTGCGCCGGCAAAGCTCATGCGATCACTGACCCGGCCATCCATGTACACGATCCAGTCGTCGTCGGGAGAGGTCTTCGACGGGTCGGTGTACGCGGGATCCAAGGAAACTCTATGGGAATCAGCGGTTTTCAAGTCGGTGACGAACAGGTCGAAGTTCCACGAGTCATAGGTTCCGATACCCAACGCCGACTTCCCGTCGTGGGTGAAACCGCGGAACTCTCCGATCATCGCGGTGGGCTCGTTCCTGCGTAGCCGGGTGGGTTCCCCGGGGACCGGCTCGATCATTCCCTGGGACTCGGACGCGTTCGGGAGGAGATAGGTGACCTCGGTCAGTTCGTAGCGTGCGGCCGCTCGGTTGAAGGTAAGCCCGCTCATTACCGCGAACTGGTCGACGAACACCCCGTTGACCAGGCTCGGTTCGCTGAAACCCAGATGCCTGTCGTCCGGATGCAGCCGGAGTTCCCGCATGACCGACCCCGGCCGGTGCGCCGCGATGGGGTAGACCGTGGCCTTGTCCGGCGTACACGTGTCCACCAAGCGATGCGCCCCGCAGTCGAACACGTTGGTACCGATGAGCATTCGCGTACCGTCACGGAACGCCTGTGGGTGGTCGACGAGGATCTCACCGGCGCTCGAGGATCCCGGCTGCTGCCGGTTGGCGCGGACGGTATCGGTGACGCCGCACGTGAGGCATCGCCACGCTTCACCGTTGGCGAACGTGGTCCCATCGGTTTTGATCACGATGACCTGGTCCCCGCTGAAGATATGGCGAGGGTCCGGCGCGGCGGGTGCTCCGGAATAGCGAATCGGCAGCAAGACATGCTCGGCATCCCAGGTATAGCTGGGCCCTTCCGCGATACCGCGGTCTCCGCCATCGATGCAGCCGGTGGGATGCGCACACGAACCGGGTCGGTCCGACGGGGCAGTGGGTGGCAGCGGTAATTCGCGGACCGAGACCGGTTCACCAACCGAAGCCTGTCCATTCGATGTGGGATCGGTTGTACCGCTGGAGCAGCCGACCAACATGGCTACCGTCAGCAGCAACGCACCGATACCGGCGCCGGCTGTACGCGTCGATCGCATACCGGTGTCCTCCGAAGTCAATAATACATCTCTATAGATACATCGCTGGTGATAGATTAGCAGCCGTGGACCGGCAACGATTGCACCGCCTGGGGCGACGATTGGTCGAGCTTTCGCGGCAGGTGCAGCTCGAACCAGGAGACGTGCGGCCGAGCCCCGCAGAGGGATTGATCATTACTGACGTGATGTTCCACTCGAACAGCACGGTCGGCGATGTTGTTGCCCGCACCGGTTATGCACAGAGCTATGTGTCCAAATGCGTCGCGAGCCTGGTCGAGCGGGGTCTGCTCGTGACAAGTACCGATGAATCGGACCGCAGGCGTACGGTCATCGGCCCATCCCCGATGTTGCAGAGCGCCACTCCGCGCCGCATGCCTTCCTTGGCCGGCATTCTCGCCGACGATCTGGGCAGTGACGAAGCGGCACGTCGGACACTGATGCTCCTGGACGATCTTTTCGACGCACTTCTGGACCGGACGCCAGGCGAGAGTTCGACCGACGCGGGTAGCGGCGCCTCGTGAACGTCAGCCCCGTCACCCGCCGAACGGGCCGAACCACAGCGCGCACATCGACTCGGCGCCGACCGAGTCGCTGAGCTGATCACCGGCTGTCGGGCGGGAGCAACCGCCTACGATCCGCGGGAAACGACGCAAAGGTACTGGCGCGGATCAAGGTCGGCCGTTGGCCGCGGAGGTGCTCGACCGGCACTGCGGGCGGGCACCATATCGGGTGGCATCGGACGATGACCGG
The DNA here is from genome assembly GCF_044453135.1 of Nocardia sp. NPDC051750. Lineage (NCBI taxonomy): Bacteria > Bacillati > Actinomycetota > Actinomycetes > Mycobacteriales > Nocardiaceae > Nocardia > Nocardia sp. NPDC051750. The sequence continues at coordinate 307,760 of NZ_JBITCK010000006.1, forward strand.
TCGGATCAGAGGAATCCTGATCCGTCGGCAGGCGCGGACTCAGGTGGTCGCGATCAACGCGCCGGCCAGGGCTAGCAGGGTCACCCACAGGGTTGATCCGGTGGCCAGCAGGATCGGGCGAGCGCCGATCCGGGCCAGCGTCCGCAGCCGTACCCCGGTGCCGAGGGCGAACATGGCTGCGGTGAGCAGGATGGTCTGTATCTCGCGCGCCGCGTCCAGGACGGCGGCGGGGATCACGCCGGTCGACCTGATCGCCGCGCAGGCAAGGAAGGCCAGCACGAACATCGGCACCAGCGGCGGTGAGTGCTCCTCGGCGCGGGAAGCGTCCGTCTGCCCGCGCCGGATGTGCCAGCTGATCGCCGCCAGAACCGGTGCCAGCAGGACGACCCTGGCGAGTTTGACGACCACCGCGATCGTGAGCGCGGTGCCGCCGAGTGCCCCGCCCACGGCTACCACCTGGGCAACCTCATGGACCGCGGCGCCCGCCCACACCCCGCTGGTCGCCGCGTCCAGCCCCAGCGCGTGCGCCGCGGGCGGGATGATCGCGATCAGCAGCGTTCCGAACACCACCACCAGTGCGATCGAGGTCAGGACTTCTTCTTCGTCAGCGTCGACGACGCCGTCCGCCGCGGCGACCGCGGCCGCGCCACAGATCGAGAACCCGCAGGCGATCAGCAGTCGCTGGGTCCACCCGATGCCGAGCATCCGGCCCAGCATCATGGTGCCGACGATTCCCGCGACGACCACGACGAGCACGGCGAGCAGGGTCGCGGGGCCGAGTCCGAGGATGTCGGTGAAGGTCACCTGAACACCCAGCAGGGCGACGCCGACCCGGAGCAGCCGCTTGGCGCAGAACTGTAGTCCGGGCCGGATGCGTTGTGGGATATCAACGACATTCGCGGCGATCGCGCCGACCAGGATCGCCGCCAGCAGTGGGCTGATGGTGGCGAACTGCCGGGTGAGCAGCACGATGGCGGCGACGACCAGGGCGGCGAGCAACAGGCCTGGCATGTACTCGCTCGCCCATCGTCGCGCGCGGTACACGCGCGATGGATGCACCGGTTCCACCGGCGCGAGCGATTCGCTCGCCAGGTCGGAGGCAGGAGGCTGGGGCATGATCGGTGTGCTCCGCGCTTTCGGAATCGGGTAACCGCGGCGACAGCGGCTGGTGGTGGTGGTGACGGTCGGGGTGACACACGTATGCCTGTGCCCTCGGTGGAGAAGTACTTAATCGCGGAGAACAACATGATCGGTCCACCTGCCAGCAGCAGGCCTGCCAGCGCTCATCGCAGTACCTCCGCCTCGGCCGCGGTCGAGGCGATCAGCTCGTTCAGCAACTTCTGGCCACGCGGCCAGTCGCCGTAGCCGGACGCCGGATTGAGATGGCCGACGTCGCCGAGGTCCACCAGACGACTGCCCCATGCCTCGGCCATGCCGGTCACCCGCCGAAATGCCGCGAGCGGGTCGGTGGTAGATGCGGCGAGGACGCTGGGGAACGGCAGCCGTCCCCGGGGAATCGGGGTCCACCCGCCCGCCCCCAGGTCGTCGGAGGTCGGATACCCGCTCGGCAGCGGCGTTTCCAGGTCGGCAGGGGTGGCCAGCAGCGCACCCCGAACCGGTCGCCGGTTGCGCTGCGCCCAGTGCACGGTGATCATGACGCCCGCGCTGTGCGCGACCAGCACCACCGGGCCGTCGATCTCGGCGACAACGTCGTCGAGTGCGGCGATGCGCGCGGCAAGGCCGAGTTTGTCGTGCTCGAGTGGCGGGACGGTGCGCACCTTGTCCAAGCGTTCGGCGAGCAGCGTCTGCCAGTGGCCGGGGACGTGGTCGCGCAGTCCCGGCACGATCACGATGGTGGGGTCAGCGGTGTCTTGCATGGCGGGCGATGTTCCTTTCGATTCAGTGGCCGGGCGCGGGCTCGACCGCGGAGAGTTTGCGCAGCCCGGCGGGGTAGAGACGTTTGCCGAGCAGCAGTGCCACGATCGCGAGCAGGTAGGCCAGCGGGGTGAGCCGCAGCGCCGCGGACAGTCCGAGGTGATCGGCGAGCACACCGACGACGAACGGACCGAGCGCGAGCCCGAGCAGGCTGTTGACCAGCGTCAAGGTGCCGAACGCGGAGGCCCGCACCGAGGGATGAGTCAGGTTGGCGACCATGGCTGCGGCGGGGCCGGACGACCCGCCCGAGAAGAAGGCACCGATACCGATCAGCAGCAACTGCGCGGCGCCGGCGGCGAGGCTGAATCCGATGCCGAGGCACACCAGCGAGATCGCGCAGAACACGATCGCCGCGGACCATTTCCGGGACATGCCGACCCGGCTGACCCGGTCGGTGATCATGCCGCAGCACACCATCCCCGAACCGACGAGCAGGACGAACACCGAGGCGACGGTGCCCGCCCGGTCCGGCGCCAGCTCGTAATTGCGGTTGAAGAAGCTCGGCATCCACGACAACAGCACCGCGGCCGTGAAGATCTGGAAGCCGCTGCCGACGTAGGCGCACACCACCGAGGGGTTGGTGAACAGCGTCGACACCGGCGCGCGGAACCCTCCGCCGGGCGGCACGGCGCCTGCGTGCTGATCGGCCGCGTTCCTGGCGAGTTTCACTTCGCTCACGAAGACACTGAACAGTGCGGCCAACAGCAGGCCGAACATCGCCATGACCGCGAACGACCAGCGCCACCCGAACTGGACGGCGAGAACCCCGCCCAGGCCGACACCGAGGACGGATCCGAACGAACCGCCCGCCATGAACGCGCCGCTGAGCGCGGCGTGCCTCCGTGCGGCGAAGACGCTGAGCACCAGGGCGATCCCGACGCTGCCGTAGGCGGCCTCGCCGACGCCGACCAGGAATCGGGCGGCCAGCATCTGCTCGTAGTTCGCCGCCACCGCGCACAGCAGCGTCGCGGCGCTCCACAGCACCGCCATCAGCACGAGACTGCGTACCCGACCCCATCGGTCGGCCAGCACCGACAACGGCAGGGTGAGGATGCCGACCATCAGTGCCACCACGCTGGTGAGCGAGGCCAGTTTCGAATCGGACAGCGCCCATTCGCTTTTCAGAAAGGGATAGACCGCGCTCAGGACTTGCCTGGACATGTAGTCGGCCAGTAGCAGGCCGAAGGCCAGGGCGAAGACGACCCATGGGTAGCGTCGACGGAGTCGGGGATCTCGGTTCGCCTCGGCCGGGGCGGCGATGTTGTCGTCAGCCGCCCCGGCGACGGTAGTGTGCAACTTCATCGGTGCTCCTACGAACCCGGTGCGTCGAGACGGTGTGCGACGCACCGGAGCTGATAAGTGATGAGACAGCCGGCGCCTCGCCGCCGGCGTCTGGAGAGGGGACGACGGGGCGGGCGCGGACCCACCGGCGGGTCAGGCGTGCTGGGTGAATCCGACCTGGCCGGGCTTGCGGTTGGGGGCGTAGCCGAGCTCGGCGAGGGTCTCCTCGACGCTCGCGTACTGTTCACCGACCCGGTAGATGTCGCGCGCTTCCTTGCCGTCTGCGACCCCGCGGCCCAGCTCCTCGGCGATGCGCACCAGCTGGCGCACCTGATCCACCGACTTCATCTTCTCGCCCTTGCGACCCCACAGGGTGTCCTCGTTGCCGCAGCGCGGGTGCAGACCGAAAGCGATCGCCATCGCGTTGACCGGCAGCACGCTGCGCATCAGCGTCTCCAGGGTCAGGCACGCACCGTCGGGAACCCGCTGGATGAAGTTCATGATGTTGTAGGGATTGGGGCCGTCGAACCCGCCACCGATCCCGACCCAGGTGAGATTGAGCGGACCCATGTACTTACCGCGCCGGATCAGCCGTTCGACCGTCTCGAGCTGCGGAATACCGGACAGCTGGAAGTGCGGCTGGATGCCATTGGCGGTCAGCCGCCGCAGATGCTCCTCCACCCACGCCGGGCCCGCGGGCACGGTCATCTCACGGTAGGTCTCGTAGAGCTCCGGGCGCTGGATCGAGGTGCCGGCGATGTCGTCCTCGGTCATCAGCTCGACGATGTTCATCTGGCTGGTATTGATCGCGATGGTCACCTGGTCCGGCTTCGGGTCCAGCTCGGCGAGCATGTGCCGGGTGTCGTCGGAGAGCCACTTCGCATCGGCCCCGTCACCTTCCGGCGCGAACGAGATCGAACCGCCGACCTGGAGGATCATGTCCGGCACCGCTGCGCGCAACCCGGCGAGCAGCTCGTTGAACTTCGAGAGCCGCTTGGAACCCTTGCCGTCCAGCTCGCGGACGTGGATGTGCAGGACCGAGGCACCCGCCTCGTAACAGTCCACCGCCTGCTGCACATGCTGCTCCATGGTCAGCGGCAGGTCTTCGCGGAAGTCGTCGGGCTCCCATTCCGGGCCGTACGGCGCGCAGGTGATGACCAGCTTGTCCTGGTTTTCCGGGAACAGCGCATCGTCGTGGAAATGCATTATTTTCTCCGATCGGTATCGAACAGTCGTGGAAAAGGGAGTCTCAGATCGGCTTGTCGCCGGCGATGCCGGCGCGCTCCATCTTGCGGACCGCAGGCCAGTAGTCCTGCACGGCGTAATGCTGGGTGCACCGGTTGTCCCAGATCGCGAAGCTGTTCTCCGTCCAGCGCCAGCGCACCTGGAATTCCGGAACGGACGCCTGCCGGATCAGGTAGTGCAGCAATTCGGCGGCCCCCGGCGAGTAGTCCGCGCCGAAACGCACGTTCTCCGGCGTGTGGTAATTGACCAGATGGGTGGTGAAGGAATTGACGAACAGCACGCGCTCACCGGTTTCCGGATGCGTACGGACCACCGGGTGCTCGGCGTCGGGATAACGGCGGGCGAGCTCGTGGCGCTGCTGCTCCGGCATCACCGCGCCGAAACTCGCCTCGATGCTGTGGCGTGCCCGCAGACCCTCGATCCGGGCCTTCACCCGCTCGGGCAGCCGCCGGTAGGCCTCGGCCATGTTCACCCAGATGGTGTCACCGCCGACCGGTGGAGCCTGCACGCAGCGCAGGATCGAACCCATGGGCGGGTTCTCCCGCCAGGTAGCGTCACAGTGGAAGGAATTCTCGTAGTGCTCGGGCGGGCTGTCGAGATCCTTGTAGATCCGCACGAGCCCGGGGTGGTCCGGGTCGCTGCCGAGCACCGGGTGATCTTCCAGGGGACCGAATCGCTGCGCCAGCGCTACATGGTCGGCGCGGCTGATGTTCTGGTCGCGAACGAACAGCACCTTGTATTCGAGCAGCAGGGCACGCAATTCGGCGAAGAGGGAATCGTCGGCGGCGACCCGCGCGAGGTCCACATCCACCAGCTCTGCACCGATCGAACAGGTGAGCGGCGTCGCGGTGATGGATCGGGCAATGGTTGTCATCGGTTGTCCTCCTGTGGTGTCGCCGGGATCAGAGCGTGAAGACCGAGGAGCCGACGCTGCGGCCGGACTCGATGTCGCGGTGGGCCTGCGCCGCCTCGGAAAGCTGGTAGCGCTGGTTGATCTCGATCCGGATGCGACCGGCGGCGACATGCGAGAACAGCTCCCCGGCCAGCTCAGCGCGCTCGGCCGGATCGGCGATGTAATCGGCGAGCGCGGGGCGGGTGACGAACAGCGAGCCCTTGACCGCCAGCTGCATGGCGTTGATGGGCGGAGTCGGGCCCGAGGCGGTGCCGAAGCACACCAGCAGCCCGCGCCGGGCCAGCGAATCCAGCGACGTGTCGAACGTGGTCTTGCCGATGCTGTCGTAGACCACCGGCACGCCCGCTCCGCCGGTGATCTCACGCACCCGCGTGGCAACGTCTTCGCGGGTGTAGACGATGACGTGATCACACCCGGCGGCGCGGGCGATCTCGGCCTTCTCCTCGCTGGAAACCGTGCCGATCACGGTGAGCCCCAGCAACTTCGCCCACTGCACGAAGATCAGGCCGACGCCACCGGCCGCCGCGTGGAGCAGGACGGTATCCCCCGCGCGCAGCGGATGGATGCGACGCAACAGGTACGCGGTGGTCAGGCCACGCATCGTCATCGATGCGGCGGTGTCGAAGTCGATCCCGTCCGGCAGGGCGATCAGGTGCTCGGCGGGCATTACCCGTTCGGTGCTGTAGGCGCCGAGCGGGCTACCGGTGTAGGTGACCCGGTCCCCCACGGCGAAGCCGGTGACATCGGTGCCGGTCGCCTCGATCACGCCGGCCGCCTCGACACCCATACCCGCCGGCAGCGGGGCCGGGTAGAGACCGGTGCGGAAGTAGGTGTCGGCGAAGTTCATCCCGACGGCTTCGTGCCGGACCCGCACCTCGCCGGGACCGGGGGCGCCTACCTCGACGTCCTCCCAGCGAAGCACCTCGGGGCCACCGACTTCGTAGAAGCGAATTGCTTGTGCCACAACAGATCTCCTCATCGGTCGAGCGCACCTTCGGCGGGTGCGAGCGATATTCCTGCGCCGAGTCCGGGTCCGGGTGTGCCGTCGCACTCGCTGTGCCGAACCCATCGATCGCGTGCTGCCGGGAGGAGGTCACGCCGGGCGCGTTCACCACTCGCGATTTCCTCATTCCCCGATGTCCAGCACTGTGATGGGAACCACCCTATTTCGGATCACCGCGCCATGCTTATCCTGTGGGGACTATTTGTTGTTCATTCCGGGACATGGAGGATGCGGTGAAGCCACTCGCCCGCTACGCGGCGATTCACGGATATGTCGAGCTCGGCCGCTCCCTGGGGCTGGACCCGGTCGCCCTGATCCGCGCCGCCGGGCTCGACCCCGCCGGCCTCAGCGCACAGGACCGCTGGGTTCCCGCTGCCGCGGTCGCCGATCTGCTCGAACGCTCCGCCGCCGCATCAGGGCACGACGACATCGGCCTACGCCTGGCCGAACGGCGCCGCCTCGGCAATCTCGGCCCGCTCAGCATGGTCATCCGGGAGGAACCCGATGTGCGCAGCGCGCTGCGGATCATGACCCGCTACGAGCACATGTTCAACGAAGCACTGCACACCCGGCTCACCGAGCGCAACGACATCGCCACCATCCGCCTGAGTCTGGATCTCGGCGGACCCGGCGAAACCCGGCAGGCCATGGAACTGGCGGTCGGCGTACTCCACGGGTTGATGCGCGGATTCCTCGGACCCACCTGGCAACCGCTGGAAGTCCGCTTCACCCATCCCGCGCCGCCCGACCGCCGCAGCCACCACCGCATCCTCGGGCCGCAGGTCGGCTTCGATCAGGACTTCAACGGCATCATCGTCTACGCCACCGACCTCGACGCGCCCAACGCCATGGCCGACCCCCAGCTGCGCGCCTACGCGCAGCAAATCGTCAACGCGCCACGGGCCGCGCCGAACACGACGACCACCGAACGGGTCAGGGACCTGATCGAACTACTCTTGCCCACCGGACGATGCTCGGTCGACCAGATCGCCCGCAGTCTCGGCGTCGACCGGCGCACCATCCACCGCCGCCTCGCCACCGAAGACCAGACCTTCACGTCACTGGTCGATGCCACCCGAGTCGACCTCGCCGAGCATATGGTCGCCGGCCGCCGCCACACCCTCACCGAGATCGCCGACCTCCTCGCCTTCTCCTCGCCGGGCAACTTCTCCCGCTGGTTCCGCACCCGGTTCGGGCACAGTCCCAGTCAGTGGCGGGCCGCGCACGCGGCGGACCGATCTCGGGTCACCCCCGAGACGGGGCCATCCGGTGGACCGACCATCGACGAGCAGGACTAACCGGGGACGCCGCTACCCGCTCAGGCGCAACAAGGTGCCGGTGCCGCGGCGGTGACGAACAGCTCGGCGCCGGGGCCGAGGCAGACATCGTCGGCATCCAGGATCACGACACTGCCGCGGCTCATCGAGACCTGCGCGGGCTTGCCGTCCGGGAGCACGGCCGGGCCTTCGACGAAGCCGAGTCCCTCGGCCACAACCTTCACACGCAGCGGACCGGCACCGAAACGCTTTCTCATCGAGGCAGATTCAGGACGCGTTGGGCGATGATGTCGAGCTGGATCTCGATGGTGCCGCCACCGAACAGGATGGCGGGCAACCCGAGGAAATCGAAGGTGTAGGGCTGTTCGGGGTGGCCGACAGCGGAGCGGGGGCCGAGGATCGACACCAGCGCGCGGGAGGCGTCACGCTGGGCGATGGCGTGCCAGACCTTGCGAACGCTGTGACCGGAGGAGTTGGCATCGGTGGTGTCGTTCATGCTGGTCACGGCATGGCGCAGAGTCAGTGCGGCGACCGAGAGCTCGCGCGCGGCATTACGGCCGAGGACCCGCACCGCGTCGGGCACGATACCGAGTCGCACCTGGGGAATGGGGTAGTGGGCGTGCTCGGCGACCAGGCGGATGTCGGCCTGCATCGCCAGGGTCAGGCCGATGCCGATCGCGTCCCGTTCACCGCGGCGATCACCGGTTTCCGCAGCGCGAAGGCAGGCGGGTCGACCGGGGCGGCGGAGAACGTCGCGCTGCCGGGCTTGTCGAACGTCGTCACCCCCTCGCTGAGATCCGCTCCGGCGCAGAAGGCCGGGGCGGCACCGGTCAGCACGATGACCCGGATCTCGTCGTCGGCGTCCAGATCGCGATACGCCCGGCCGAGCGCGCGACCCATCGCCGCGGTGAAGGCATTGCGGCGCTCGGGTCGATCCAAGGTCACCACCGCGACACCGTCGGCGCGGTCGATCCGTACGCCGGTCATGCGTCCTGCAAGGCGGTGGTCAGGTCCCTGATGTGGGTGTCGGCGACGGTGTATCCCCGGGAAGTAGCAACACGTCCGGCCGGCGACGGCGCCGAAGCGGGCGACGATCTCGGCGGCGCACTCCTCGGGTGTGCCGTAGACGGCGAGGGTCCGCAACATCCCGTGATCGATCAACTCGGTCATGGCGCCGACCTCGCCCCGCTTGGACAGCGCGTCGAGCACGGGCTGGAGATCCACCCAACCCTCCACATCGAGGACGGGGCGGTACGACGGCGTCGATCCGTAGAAGGCAAGCAGACGCCGAACACCGACGGCGGCGGCCTCGAGCTCTCTCGGCGTCCGGCCCGTCGCGACGATCACCTGCGGATAGATCGCCAGGCCCGAAGCATCGCGGCCGGGGCGCGCGAGACCTTCCGCGATCGCGGGCATCGTGCGTTCGGCGAAATGCCGAGCGCTGTTGAACGGCATGACGAGCAGCCCGTCGGCCACCTCGGCGGCGGTTCGGGTCATGATCGGGCCGAGTGCGCCCAGGCAGAGTTCCGTATGCACCGGACTGCGCGGGAGCGCGATGGCGACATCGGTCATCAGGTCGACAGGTTCAGCGCCGGTCGCCGCCGGCGCCAGCGGGAGAAGACGTCGTGCTGCCCTTCGAACGAGAACAGTCCGTCGGCGGCGCACGCGATCAATTCCGCTGCCCGCGAGGCAGCTGCGCCGGGACGGCCGGCCAGCTGGAGATCGACCTTCATCGTTTCTCCTGGGCCAGTAGTTGTTCCACCCGCTGGGCGCAGAACGCGGTCACATCGACCTCCGGCGGCAGCTGTAGCCGGTGCGCCATCCGCAACAGCGGAATGCTGAGCAGCACGGCCGCAAGTACCTCGTTGTAGCGCAGGTTGCGCACCCTCATCCCGCTGCGCGCCTCGTAGCGCGCGATCGTCTCTTCCCGGGTGGGCGTTCCGGGAAGCCGTTCGACGCCCTGGAATTCCGAGCACGCCCAGTCCAGGAACAGCATCCAGGCGAGGTCCGCCTCGTGGTCGCCGAGGTAGGCAATCTCCCAGTCGAGCACGCCGGTGACCTGGAACTCGGTGTCGTAGAGGATGTTCGACATTCGCGCGTCGCCCCAGCACAGGGTGACATGCTCGGGTTCGTACAGGTTGGCGCGCAGCCAGTCCACGGCCCGGCGCAGAGCGGGGGGCTGGGTATCGGACGCCCAGGCGAGCGCGGCGTCGACGTAGCCGATCATCTGCTCGAGCGGAGCAGTTCCGAATTGCGGAAACGCCAGGAAGTCCAGCTTCAATGCGCGCCGATCGAGCTGATGGATTTCGGCGATGGTGTCGACGCACGCCCACCACATCGTCGCCCGGTCCGCGGGCTCGGCGTCGAAGTACAGCCCGGCCGAATGATATGACGGCACGTCACCGGGTGCACTGCCCTCGATCCGGTCCATCACGAAATACGGGCTGCCGAGGGCGTCGGTGCCGCGGTCGAGCCAGCGCACGGTGGGCACGGCCAGGCCGGTGCCCGCGAGCCTGCGCATGACCAGCACCTGCCGCAGCAGGTCGTAGTCGGGAAACAGTGCGACCTCGGGCGGGCGCCGCAGGACAAGCGGCAGCGGCTCGGCGCCGTCGCGTTCGAGGTCGAACAGGTAGGTCTCGGTCGCCATCCCCCGCGGGCTGGCCGACCAGTTCGCCACCCGCGCGGAATCCGCGTCGGGAATTCCGGCGCGCAGCACGGGGACGACGGCGGTGGGCAGATCTTCTGCCGCAGGTCGAGCAGTCATCAGTAGCCCTCGTATCCGTAGCGGGCGTTGCGGCCCATGAACACCATCTCCACCAGGCCGAATCCGACCTTGCCGTCGCTGCTCTCGATCTTGCAGAAGGTTTCGGTGAGCATGCTGACCTGACGCAGGTCGTCGGTGTCGCTCAGATCTACGGTGAACCCGTCGCTGTAGGACTCGCCTTTCCAGATACCCGAGGCGTAGCCGCGATACATGTCGTAGCCCGCCAGGCCGGGCCAGAAGTCGTGCAGCGCGGTGACCGAGAAGGTGCGGACGTCGCCATCGGCCGCGGTGGTGGTGAACGCGCCCTCGGTGACGATCCGGAAGTCGTCGCGGAACTTCAGGTCGTGGGTCACGCCGACGATCGGCACGGTCGGTGCCGCTGCCTCGATGGGTTGCTGAATGGAGCCCTCGAAGTGCCAGCGCTGCCCATCGGCGGTCTCGCGCTGAGCGAAATGCACCAGCTCGTCGTCGAACTGGAAGATACCCATGAAGTACAGGACGCCGTCGGGGATCTCCGCGGGCTGCAGGCCGCTGCCCTCGCCGAGGCTGCCTCCGCCGCCGCCGTGCCGGGTTCCCCACGAATGGTCGCGACCGAACCACCAGGTGTTCGGATCGATGTCGATACGTTCGCCGTCGACCTCGAGCCAGCCGGAGATCTCGCCGTTCTGGTAGTACCGTCGCGCGTCCTCCCGGACCCGGCCGCGGGTGCGGAAGAACGCGGGCTCCTGCTCGTAGGCGGGGAACCGACCGGAGAAGTTCAGTTCGAGGCGGACCCCGTGGTCGTTGTCGCCCAGGCCGACCCGAACCCCGCGCAGCGGCTCGGTGATCTCGTAGCGGTAGGGACCGACCTGCCAGGCGCCCAGCTCGTCGTACTTGCCGCCGATCTCGCGGGACAGGCGAGCCACGTGCGCCGTGCCGTCGATGGTGACCATGGCGTAGGCGTCCATGACATTGCGATTGGGGTAGCGGGCCATGCCGGTCATGACGCTGACCCGGCCGGTGGTGTCGAAGCCGTAGAGCACGACGCGCTCGGTCCAGCGCAGATCGCTCTGGACGACGTGGTCGAAGGTGGTCGGCAATTGGTGGCAGAGCAGTTCGTCCTGAGGAGTCAGCATGGGAGCTTCCTTCGAGAGTGGGAGTGGAACACGTTTCAAGGTAGCCAATTCGAATACACCATGACGCGTTTTTAAAAAGATCGGGATCTGGGCTACGCTCTGCCCACATCGAAGGAGGACGATCGGTGACCGAACAGAGCGAGGTCCGGCCGGGCCCCGGCCGCCCACGTGACCCACAACTGGACGCGCAGGTGCTGCACGCCACACAGGAACTGCTGGTGGAGCAGGGTTTTCAGGCCACCACGATTCAGGGCGTCGCGCGGCGGGCCGGTGTGGTCGCCACGTCGATCTACCGTCGGTGGCCGAACAAGATCCACCTCGTCGAAGACGCGATCTTCGCGCTCGACACCGGCGTCGTCCCGCAGCCCACCGGGGATATCGACGCGGATCTGCTCGCCTGGACGCGGCTGTTCTTCGCCGCCGCCACCCACCCCGCGGCCCGCTCCGGCATCCCCGGCCTGCTCTCGGCGTACCACGACGACGAGCAGAGCTACCGTCGGCTGCGCGAACGCGGCGAGGGTCTGGCGCGGGTCGCGCTGCGCGCCACGATCGACGCGGCGATCGAGTCCGGCCAGGTCTCGCCCGGCTGCGATCCCGACCTGCTCTTCGAATTCCTGCGCGGCGCGACACTGCTGCGCGCGCTCACCCGAGGCGACGAGGACGGCGACCAGTTCTGCCGTCAGACCGCCGCGGCCCTGGTCACTCTGGCCACTCACCACGAAAGTACGACATGAGAACCCGCTATTGCCATCTGCTCGTCGCCGCGGCGGCCGTGCTGCTGGTCCCCGCGGGCAGCGGCATCGCACAGCCCGGCTCCGCCGGGGTCGTCCTGGAGAACCGCGATATCGCCGATACTGCGGTCGCCCGCGCCACCTGCGCGGGCGACGCGCTCCCCGAATCCGGCCTGCAGGGCGACGTGCCCGCCGCCGACCGCGACAGCGGCCGCAGCACCCAGGGCTACCGGTGCAATATCAGCCGCATCGGCGGCTATGGGGGTCGTGGCGCCGGGATCACCTCCACACAGTTCGACCACTGCGTCTACCTGGGTAGCTTCTTCCCCGGCAACCTACTCGGCCCTGCGCAAGGTGTGCAGGTCATCGATGTGGCCGATCCGGCGAACCCGGTACTCACCACCACCCTCACCGAACCCGCCATGCTGGCCGGAACGTGGGAGAGCCTCAAGGTCAATGCCGAGCGAAAACTGCTGGTGGGCACCGGGGTTCCCGCGTTCACCGGCGCGGGCCTGATCTCGGTCTACGACATCTCCGACTGCGCGCACCCGCGTCTGCTCAACCCGGGACCCGGCACCGATCTGAGCCTGCCGGTGCGGATCACGGCACACGAAGGCGGGTTCTCCCCGGACGGCCGCACCTATTGGGCCTCGGGCGTCGTCCCCGGCATCGTCAGCGCCGTCGACCTGACCGATCCGGCCGATCCCCGCGTGATCTGGCAGGGCATGCCGGGCCGGTCCATGCACGGCATGGGCCTGCGCGCCGACGGCAACCGCCTGTACCTGGCCGACAACATGGGCGGGCTGACCATTCTGGACACCTCGGCGGTGCAGCGACGCGACCCCGACCCGCAGGTGCCGATCATCGCCCAGCTGACCTGGACCGACGGCTGGGCGACGCAGCAGAACGTGCCCGTCACCTACGACGGCGTGCCGTACCTGTTCAGCGCCGACGAGGCGGGGTCGGGCGGTGTCAAAGTCATCGATATCTCCGACGACACCCGTCCGCGCGTGGTGAACACGATCAAGCTGGAGATCAACCTGCCACAGCACCGCGACAGCGCGATGGCCTCCAGTATGGGCGGCTCGCTGTTCGCCTACGACGCCCACTACTGCTCGGCCGACCGCCCGGTGAATCCCACCGCGCTCGCGTGTGGCTGGATCTCCTCCGGCATCCGGGTCTTCGATGTACGCGACCCGCTCCGGGTCCGCGAGATCGCCTACTACAACCCGCCCGCGCGCACCGGCCAGAACAGCGAGCTGTGGAACTCCCCGCACGCACTGGCCTCGATCATCGGTATCCCGTTGCTCAGCGCGCCTTCGGTGATGCAGGCCGTGGAGTCCGGCGCGTTCGATGTCGAGGAGGCCACCGGCTCGCGCACCGGCGACGTGGCGTTCGGCGATCTCTCCACCGACTGGTGCTTCTCGGCTCCCGAGTGGCGCGGTAACCAGCTGTGGGCCGCCTGTGCCGACAACGGCCTGCTCACCCTGGAGTTGTCGCCCGAGGTGTACACCCCACCCGCCGACCAGCATTCGACCGTCGGCTCATGAGCAAGGGTGACACGCAGGCCGCCGCACCCGTGCCAGGGGTGCGCAGGCAAGTGCTGCTGGGCACCGCCGCGCTCGCACTCCTGCTGGTGCTCGGTGTCACGCTGCGACCGCTGCTGTCCGAGCGGGCTGCCCCCGCACCGATTCTGACGCCGGCAGAGATCGGCTTCGTGCAGGACATGGCCGGCCACCACCAGCAGGCACTGACGATGGTCGATCGCCTCGCGGCCGATATCGACCCCGCCGTGCGGCAAATAGCCGACCAGATCGCCGACGCCCAGCGCCTCGAGATCGGCATGATGCTCGGCTGGCTCCGGCTGGCCGGGACGACCCCGACCAACCCGCACCCGATGTCGTGGATGCCCGCCGGCCACGACCACGCCGGGTCGACGACCATGCCCGGTATGGCCACCCGGGCCGATCTCGATGCCCTCGGCCACGCACGCGGCGCCGACGCGGAAACGATGTTCTTGCGCTTGATGTATCGCCACCATCAGGGCGGTGTCGCCATGGCCCAGGCGTTCGACGAACTGTCCTCCGGCGGACCCGTCGAACAGGCGGCCCGCGACATGATCAGCACGCAGAGTCAGGAATCCGGGCTCATCGGCCTGCTGCTCACCCGGCGCGGCGCGACCGCGACGGGCTGACTCGCCACCGCACTCGCAGGCGCGTTGCTGTCTCCCCGGTTCCGTCGAATCGGTCCTGCCCCGAAAGGCTTACACCCACCCGCACGCCGGCGCCACCAGATCGTGGATCGCGTCCCGAACCTCGTCCACCGCCGGGATCGCTGCGAACTCGGCCGACTCATGCCAGAAGTCCGACAGCCGGGCGGCGGTCCGGCCGGTCGGGCGGTCATCCAGCGACAACGCGAGGCCGACGTGTTCGACCGCGAGTTCGGGCTCGCCGCGCATCAGCTGCAGGCGAGCCGACGAGATCGCGGCCATCGCCGGGGTCAGATACTCCGGAGGCAGCGGCGGGTAGGTCTCGCCGAAGGCGATTCGGGCGAGGTCGGGCCGGGTGGCGATGAGCTGCCGGTAGCTGCGGCCGAGTGGCCGCGACTGCTGTCCCGGCCCCGGCCAGTCGCGGCGCGGGCCGAGCAGCATGCCGATGGCGGCCGCCGTGAGACTGCGATCGGCGGGGCGATCATCGGTCGCGGTCTCGGCGGCTTCGCCACGGCATTCGGCGGCTACGACGATCGCGCGCTGGAACGCCGCCTGCTCACCGAGAATGCCGTGCGCGTAGGCCTGCAGCTCGGCCAGGGCGACGCGCAGCAGGGGCGTCGCCGTGCGGCGGGTCAGATACTGCGCGAGCTGGGCCACCTCCAGGCCCTCCGCGGGACTGCCGCTGTCGAGCAGCTGCCAGGTCGACTCGGTAAGGATCGCCGCGGTCAACACCGGTTCACCCGCGGCATGGGCCAGGCGCGCGGCGGCCACCGAATACCGGCGCGCGGCGACGATATCTTCCACGTCCCAGCTCATGGCGGCGGCGATATCAGCCAGCTCCGCGCCGACCCGCAGGGCTCGTCCGTGGCGGCGCGCACCCGAAAGCTGCTGCAACCTCGTAAGATTCGCGGACAGCCAGGCGGTCACCGCGCGGCGCGGTGCGCTGCCGTCGCCCCATTGCCTGCCCCGCGCCCACGTCACGAGCTGCTCGGCGGCCACCAACTCCGTCATGGCGAAGCCAGGATGCTTGCCGCGCAGGTGCGTCGCGGGCGGCAACAGCAACGACGACAGCTGAGCGGGCAGATCATCGAGCTCGTCGACCGCTTCGACGGCCAACCGGTCGCGCAGGTGATCCAGCGACGTGTGCAGCGCCGACTCGTAGGCGGCCACATGCTCTACCCGCACCGCGCGGGCACCGGTCTCGAGCTGGCCCAGGTAGGGCTTGGAGTAGTTCGTGCGCGCGGCCATACCCTGCAGGCTGATCCCCGCGGCCGTGCGCGCCACACGCAGCGCCGAACCGACCTCGCTCATGCGAAGCCCGGACGATGCGGCTCGACGTGGTTCATCTCCTCGAGAATACGTGGCCGGAATCCGCCGTGGCGGGGTGTCTGCAAACAGTCTGCAAGACAGCGCGGCGCGCCTTGTTCAACCGTTCGGACTCTCTATCGTCCGAGATCATGAGCAACAAAACTGTCCTGTCGGGTCGGCGACCGCGCATCGGCGCGCGGGTCGCGCTGACCTCAGCCGCACTGCTCGTCGCCACGGCGAGCGGGGTGTCACAGTCCGCGGCGGTGCCGGCCTATCACCCCGCCGCCCCGGTCGAAGCCACCTATTACGCACCGGGGCCATGGGCGGTGGCCGAGCGGACCGGTGTCGACTGCTGCACATCCACCGGCGACAGCTTCGATATCTGGTATCCGGCCGACCTCGGCGCCAACGGCGTCGTACACCCGGTCATCACGTGGGGCAACGGCACCATGGCCCACCCGCGCGAATATGAGTATCTGCTCTCGCACCTCGCGTCGTGGGGATTCGTGGTGATCGCTGCCGACCGCACCGACACCGGTACCGGCGTGCAGATGCTCGACGCGGTGCGGTACCTGACCGAGCAGAACAACGAGCCGGGCAGTGTCTTCCACGGCAGGCTCGATACCGCCGCGGTCGGCGCGACGGGGCACTCCCAGGGCGGTCTCGGCGCGATCAACGCGCTCGCGCGCGGCGGCGGCGCCGTCGACACCGCGGTGACCCTCGAGATGCCGCTGTCGGCGGTGTGCGCGTCGCTGCCGACCGTGGACGGCCACAGCGCCTGTATCGATCCGGCCGCGGTGACGTCGGGCTCGGTGTTTCTGGTCAACGGGTCGGCCGACGGTATCGCCCCCGCGACCCAGGCCCTTCCACCCGAGGTCATCGGTCTGCAGTCGATGCAGGGGTACTACGACGCGTTGCCCGCCGGGATCCCCAAGGCTCGTGCCGCCGTGGTGGGTGCCCAGCACAACGACATCCAGGGCCAACCGGATTGCACCAACTACAGCTGCACCGAGGGCGTTTACCGCTATCTCGGCTACCTGACCGCCTGGTTCATGGACCAGCTGCGCGGCGATGCCACCGCTCGCACCGCGTTCCTCACCAGAACCGGCGAGATCCTGCACAACCCGCACTGGTCCGATCAAGCCAGCACCATCACCCGCTGACCGAGGAAAGGCTGTCCCTTCCATGGAAGACCACATCGAGGAACTACTCGCCGAGCTGGATCTGGAGGGCAAGCTGCGACTGATATCCGGGGCGAGCCTGTTCCGGCTGGCCGGCGACCCCGCGCTCGGCCTCGCCGAGATGCCGATCTCCGACGGTCCCTCCGGCGTGCGCGGCGAGAACTGGGACGAGCGTGATCCGTCGGTGAGCCTGCCGTCGGGTACCGCGGTCGCCGCGACCTGGGATCCGGCACTACTCACCGAGATCGGCGCCCTCATCGCCGCCGAGGCCCGGCGCAAGGACGTCTACGCGGTACTCGGCCCGACGATGAACCTGCACCGCTCCCCGCTGGGCGGCAGGCATTTCGAATGTTTCTCCGAGGACCCGCTGCTCACCGCCGAGATGGCCGCCGCCTATGTGCGGGCGGTGCAGGCGCACGGCGTCAGCGCGTGCCCGAAACACTACGTCGCCAACGATTCCGAGACCGATCGCTTCACCGTCGACGTCCGCGTCGACGACCGGGCGTTGCGTGAGCTCTACCTGTACCCGTTCGAACGCACCGTCGAGGCGGGCGCGTGGATGATCATGGACGCCTACAACGCCGTCAACGGCGCCACCATGACCGAGAATTCGCTGCTCGACGAACCGCTCAAGGGAGCCTGGGGATTCGACGGCGTGGTGGTCTCGGACTGGACCGCCGTCCGCACCACCGGGAGCGCGGCCCACGGCACCGATCTGTGCATGCCCGGCCCGCCGTACCTGTGGGGTGAACCGCTGGCCGCCGCCGTGCGCGCGGGCGAGATCGCGGAATCGGCCATCGACGACAAAGTGCGCCGGATCCTGCGCCTCGCCGAGCGCGTCGGCGCCCTCAACGGCACCCCGCAGCCCGCGCCGGCTTTCAGCGACGAACAAGCCCAGGATCTGGTCCGTCGGGTCGCCGCCCAGGCGATGGTGCTGGTCCGCAACGATGATGTCTTGCCACTCACGCCGGAAAGCACGGTCGCCCTCGTCGGCCCGTCGGCGGGTCAGCCCCGCTTTCTCGGCGGTGGCAGCGCGACAGTGATCCCTGGCCACACCAGCACCCCGGTGGAGGGCCTGAGGGGACGCCTGCCGCTGACCCATGCGGCGGGGGTCCACCTGTCCGAGGATCTGATTCCTATCCCGCCGGAGATCATGACCGATCCCGGAACGGGCGAGCCCGGCGTGTCCGTTCGGTACGTGAAAGACGACACTGAGCTCGGCATCCAGCACCGCACCACCAGTCGTCTGGTGCTGCTCGGCGAACCGCTGGCCGCGCAGTCGAACCGGGTCGAAATGCGTACCCGGCTGCGGGCCGATATGGCCGGTGACTGGCAGATCGGATTCGGCGGCGCCGGCCACATCCGGCTCGACATCGACGGCGAGACCGTGCTGGACGAGAACGTGGCCCTCGATTCCGGCGATCCGGCGGCGGCTCTGCTCAACCCGCCGCAACGTCACGTGACTCGAACGCTCGCGGCCGGCGACGAGGTCGAGGTACGACTCGTGACGAGCATCGAGGACGCGGTGCCCGGCCTCGGCATCATTCTCGGTGCCACCCTCGGCATCCGGCGGCCCCAACGCGACGAGGACGCGGAATTCGCGGCCGCGGTGGAGCTGGCGCGCGCGGCGGAGGTGGCCGTGGTCGTGGTCGGTACCACCGAGCAGATCGAGAGCGAGGGCGTCGACCGCACCTCGCTGCGCCTGCCTGGCCGCCAGGACGACCTCGTCACCGCCGTCGCCGCGGTGAACCCGCGCACCGTCGTCGTGGTGAATTCCGGTGCGCCGGTGGAGATGCCGTGGCGCAACGACGTCGCGGCAGTGCTACTGGCCTGGTTTCCCGGTCAGGAGTTCGGCGCCGCGCTGGCCGACGTGCTCACCGGCGCCACCGAACCCGGCGGACGGCTGCCGACCACCTGGCCCAAGGCCATGGCCGACGTCCCCGTCCTGAACACCACACCCGTCGACGGTGTCCTCGACTACACCGAGGGCATCCACATCGGATACCGGGCATGGTTGCGGGCAGACACCGAACCGGCCTACCCCTTCGGCCACGGCCTCGGCTATACGACCTGGTCGACCGAGGATGTCACCGTCGACGAGCGCACTGTTTCGATCACGGTGACCAACACCGGTAATCGCGCCGGCAAACAGGTCCTGCAGGCCTATCTCTCGCGCCCGGACAGCGCCGTGGATCGACCGATCCGCTGGCTGGCGGGCTTCGCCGCCGTCACGCTGGCTCCCGGCGAATCCCGCACCGTGTCGATCCCCCTGCCCGACCGCGCCTTCCAGCACTGGGGTCCCGGCGGCTGGGAGACCGAACCGGGCGAATTCACCGTGCAGGTAGGCACTTCCGTCACCGATCTCCCCCACACCGCCCAACTCCACTGAACCATCCGCTGGACCATCTCGACCGAACAACGGAGCGAACCAGTGCCCGCACGCCCCGGCCTTGCACCACGAATCCCGACCACTGCCCAGCACGACAGAGCCGAAGGACGCGCCGCAGCCCACGGACCCGGTAGCCCTGACCGGTGCCCAGGCTGTCGTCCGCTCACTCGAGCAGCTGGAAGTCGTCATCGTATTCGGCATTCCGGGTGGCGCAATTCTTCCCGTGTACGACCCATTGCTCGAATCACGACAGATCCGCCAATCCTGGTGCGGCACGAACAAGGCGCCGGGGACGCCGCCATCTACACCTCCGGCGTCGGTCAACATCAAATGTGGCCCGCGCACTACATCCGCTACGAACGACCCCGATCCTGGCTCAACTCCGGCGGCCTGGGCACCATGGGCTACGCCGTCCCGGCCGCCGTCGGCGCCAAACTCGGCGCCCCGGAGCGCGAGGTGTGGGCCATCGGCGGTGACGGCTGCTTCCAGATGACCAACCAGGAACTCGCGACAGCCGCGATCGAAGGCATACCGATCAAAGTTGCGCTGATCAACAACGGCAACCTCGGCATGGTCCGCCAGCTCCAGGAAATCCACTACGCCGGCCGCTACTCCACGTCGACCTCTCCACCCACTCCCGCCGCATCCCCGACTTCGCCTCTTTGTGTTCCAACACTTCGAGAGATCATGAACGCGGTGGTCTCGGACCATATCTTCATGTATCTGAGACCACCCTAACGGGGCAGACCAGGTGAGCAGCCGAGTCACTTCTTCAGAATCTTCGGGTATCAGGCCGGTGCTCGTCGCCGACGACTCGATCGTCAGAAATTGCCGACCGCGGCCACGCAGCGCCGGCCCGGGTTCGGTTTCCAGGTCGATTCCGTGCCCCCGACGCGGAGAAGTGCCACCATGGAGAGAGCACACTCGATTCGGAGGCGGTCATGACACTGACAGGCAGCGCGGCGTCCGCGCGGCCCCATCATGAGGTCGATATCTCCAGTTACGAGTTCTGGGAAAAGGACTTCGACGGCCGGGAGGCTGCGTTCGCCCGGTTGCGCGCGGCCGAGGGCCTCACCTGGCATGCCCCGCCGGATTCCCTGATCTTCGCCGATCCCGATCCGGGTTTCTGGGCTGTCACCCGGTACCGGGATGTCGTGCAGGTCAGCCGGAACCCGGAGATCTTCTCCTCGGAAGACGGCACGACCCTGGGGTATATGCCGCCCGATGTCGAATACAGCACCAAATTCTTCATCGCCCTGGACGCGCCCCGGCACACCCGTTACCGGAAATTGATCAGCTCGGCGTTCACTCCGCGCCAGATCCAGCGTGTGGAAGAGCAGGTCCGCACCAATGCGACCCGGATCGTCGACGATTTCGTCGCCGATCTGCGGTCCGGCGAAACCCTCGATTTCGTCGACGCGGTATCCCGGAAACTGCCCATGCAAACGATATCGCAGATGATCGGTATCCCCGAGGCCGACCGCGAGGCGGTCGCGTTCGCCACCGAAGCCCTGTTCGGCACCACCGACCTCGAATACACCAGCCTCGAGGAGCGCGCCGAGTTCTTCTACAAGCAGATCGGGATCCTCCATTCCGCCGGCACCGACCTGGCCCGGCGGCGCCGTGCGGAACCGCACAACGACATCATGACCGCGATGATCGCCGCCGAAGTCGACGGGCATCACCTCAGCAATGAGGATATCGGCGCGTTCATGGTGCTGATCTCCGCCGCCGGCAACGACACCACCAAACAAACCACCTCCCATGCCTTCAAAGCGCTCGTGGAGCATCCGAGCCAAATGGACTGGCTGCGCGAAGATCTCGACGGGCGTATGAACACCGCGATCGAAGAATTCATCCGCTGGGGCAGCGTCGTGGTGCACTTCGCCCGCCGGGCGACCCGCGACACCGAGATCGCCGGAACCCCGATCGCGGCCGGTGAGAAGGTCGTGATGTTCTACAGTTCCGCCAACCGCGACGAGTCGGCGTTCGACAATCCGCACGCGTTCGACATCACCCGCGACCCGAATCACCACGCTGGATTCGGTGGCGGCGGCCCCCACCACTGCCTCGGCGCCTGGCTGGCCCGCATGGAATTGAAGCATCTGTTCCGGGAGCTGATCACCAAGGTTCCGCCGGTCGAACTCGGTGGACCTGAATACGGGCATAGCGCACTCATCCACGGCATCAAACGCATGCCGGTCCGCCTGGCCACCCCCTGACCCCGGGCAGGTCCAGACCTTCCGTGCAATGACGGCGTCAGGCCAGATGAAGCACCAGGGACCGCCTGTTCGCCTGGGGAACAGGACCCCCCTACCTATCTGATTCACGTTTCATCCTTCCGTCGGCCCATGGATCCGAAGCAGTGCCCGAAACCAGTCCCACCGATCCGCAACGTTCGGTGAATCACGGACGATTGAACTGGCATGCAACCAGATTCGGTAGTGTCCGCAACGTCATCGGGCGCCGGGCTCGGGCTCGGCTCGTTCACTGTCGTCGATGTCGAGACCTCGGGGCTCAGCCCCGCCGATCACCGGGTGTTGTCGGTCGCTGCGCTTGCCTTGGACAGTGACGGCGCCGTTGTCGAAGAGTTCCATACGCTTGTCGATCCAGGGTGTGATCCCGGCCCGTTCCACATCCACGGTCTGACGCGTGAACTCCTGAGTGGGGCCGCACAGTTTCGAGAAATCGAGGCCGAGCTGACTCAGTTGTTGGCGGGTCGGGTCATGGTCGCGCACAATGCAGGCTTCGACTATGGCTTCCTCGCGGGCGAGTTCGGCAGGATCGGCGCGAGTCTGCCTGTCGGTCACCGGTTGTGCACCTTGGCGCTCGCTCGTCGTGTTGCACCTCCGGTACCGGATTGTCGATTGGCCACGCTCGCGACCTACTACGGCATCCGGCAGCAGCGCGCGCATGACGCACACGTCACGCCAGCGGGTCCTCACCCGCACACTATGGTCTTTGCGCGCCGCCCCGCCAAGGCCCCAGAGTGCCCCGAAATCAGGCGGCACCCAACCCCCAAGGGTTGCCATAGATTAGCTACCACGAAAATTCGTCGGCGTATCGTCTCGACGACACGCCGGAAGAACATAATCACCGAGTCGCGCGGCCGTGCCGGTTGCGGAAGCGGTTGACGCTCGAACCTCATTCCGATGGACCGCTGACGCAGTGGCTGATCCACTGTTTCTGAGCGACGCACCATCAGCGGCCCACCAAATCCCACACTCTCGTTACGGCACGACCGTACTCATCAAGGATGGCGGCAGCCATCGGCGCTGGTAGGGCATCACTTTCTGACACCGACCGGCTGCCCCGCGTGTGACCGTTTTTGTGACCGTTTTGAGCGCGACAGGCCGGTATCGAAGCTGATCTCCAGTGATTACGGAGGCCCCTCACCTGGAGCATCAGGTGAGGGGCCTCGTCTCGAAAAGAGCTGTCAGAAGCTACTTTTCAATCACCGAACATCACTCACTTGCACATGGCCTTCGCCTCGCGGCGGCGCCGGTGCAGAATCGGCTCGGTGTAGCCGTTGGGCTGGGTGGTGCCTTCGAGGATCAGGTCCTTCGCGGCCTGGAAGGCGACGCTGCCCGCGAAATCGGGAGCCATCGGCCGGTATTCCGGATCGCCGGCGTTCTGCCGGTCCACCACCGGCGCCATCCGCTCGAGGCTGGCGAGCACCTGGTCGGCGGTCACGACGCCGTGCCGCAACCAGTTGGCCATCAGCTGGCTCGAGATCCGCAGGGTGGCGCGGTCCTCCATGAGCGCGATATCGGAGATATCGGGAACCTTCGAACAACCCACGCCCTGGTCGATCCAGCGGACCACATAGCCGAGGATCGATTGCGAATTGTTGTCCAGCTCCTGCTGCTTGTCCGCCTCGCTCCAGTTCGGATCGGCCGCCAGCGGGATCTGCAGGATATCGTCGACGCTCGCCCGCGCCCCGCCCTTGGCGATCTCGGCCTGCCGCTTGAACACATCCACCAGGTGGTAGTGGGTGGCGTGCAGGGTGGCGGCCGTCGGCGACGGCACCCAGGCGGTGGTGGCGCCCGCCTTCGGATGGCCGACCTTCTGTTCGAGCATCCCGGCCATCAGGTCCGGCATCGCCCACATACCCTTGCCGATCTGTGCCTTGCCGGGCAGGCCGGCGGCGAGGCCGGTATCGACGTTCCAGTCCTCGTAGGCCAGGATCCAGCGCTGGGTCTTCATCTCGGCCTTGCGGATCATCGGACCCGCCACCATCGAGGTGTGGATTTCGTCGCCGGTGCGGTCCAGGAAGCCGGTGTTGATGAACACCACCCGGTCGGCGGCCGCGTGGATACAGGCCTTCAGATTGACGGTGGTGCGGCGCTCTTCGTCCATGATGCCGACCTTGAGGGTGTTGCGCGGCAGCCCCAGCACGTCCTCCACGGCGGCGAACAGGTCGTTGGTGAACGCGACCTCGTCCGGGCCGTGCATCTTCGGCTTCACGATGTAGACCGAGCCCGTGCGGCTGTTCTTCAGCGCCACCTCGTCACGCAGCGAATGCGCGGCGACGAGCGAGGTGATGATCCCGTCCATGATGCCCTCGGGCACCTCGTTGCCGTCCGCGTCGAGGATGGCATCACTGGTCATCAGATGGCCGACATTGCGCACGAACAGCAGCGAGCGCCCGTGCAGGGCCAGCTCGGAGCCGTCGAGCGCGGTGTAGACGCGGTCGGGGTTCATGGTGCGGGTGAAGGTCTTGCCGCCCTTGGTGACCTCTTCGGCCAGATCGCCCTTCATCAGGCCCAGCCAGTTGCGGTAGCAGAGGGTTTTGTCCTCGGCGTCCACCGCGGCGACCGAGTCCTCGAAATCCATGATGGTGGTGACCGCGGATTCGATCACCACATCCTTCACACCGGCGGTATCGGTGCTGCCGATCGGCGATTCGGGATCGATCTGGATCTCGATGTGCAGGCCGTTGTGCTTCAGCAGGACCGCGCTCGGGGACGCCGGGTCGCCGAGGTAGCCGACGAGCTGGCCCGCGTCGGCCAGGCCGATGGAGGTGCCGTCCTCCAGGCCGACCTCGAGCTCACCGTCGACGATCGTGTACGAGGTGGAACCGATATGCGAGCCGGTGATCAGGGTGACCGCGTCGTCGAGGAAGTTGCGTGCCCATTCGATGACCTTGTCGCCGCGCACCCGGTTGTAGCCGGTGCCCTTCTCCGCGCCGCCGGTCTCCGGGATGGCGTCGGTGCCGTAGAGCGCGTCGTAGAGCGATCCCCAGCGCGCATTGGCGGCATTGATGGCGAAGCGGGCGTTGCTCACCGGCACGACCAGCTGCGGACCGGCGGTGCTGCTGATCTCGTCGTCGACCCCGGTGGTGCCGATGCCGAAATCGGCGGGCTCGGGCTGCAGGTAGCCGATCTCGGTGAGGAACTGCTTATAGGCGGACTTGTCGTAGTCCGCGCCCGGGTGCTCGCTGTGCCAGGCGTCGAGTTTGCCCTGGATTTCGTCGCGTTCGGCCAGCAGGGCGCGGTTGCGCGGAGCGAACTCGGTGATGATCCGCTCGGCCCCGGCCCAGAACGCGGCGGAATCGACGCCGGTGCCCGGGAGCGCTTCGTTCTCTACGAAGTCGTGGAGAACGGTGGCAACCTCGAGCCCGCCGACCTTTATCCGCTCTGTCATCTACGTGCCTCACTTCCGCGAATTACCGGGTGAAAAGTCGATATTTATGTTACCGACCGGTAGCGCGGCTCCGATCGCCGGGTGAGCTCGCCTGCGGGGTGCCGCTGTCCCGTCCCGGACTCTACCCCGGGCGGGGCGGCCACCTCACCGCCTGCAACAGCACCGATACGCCGTGGTCGGGGTAGGTACGCCGGCCCAGCCCCAGAGCGATCGGCCGCGGATCACCGCCGGGCGATCGGAAGCACATCCGGTCCCCCGGACCGTGCCGCACCGAGAACGATCCGGCCGGTTCCCGGACCGCCGCGACGGGATGCACGGGCGGCCCGGGGGTGGTTCGCCGGCAAAAATGAGCCGACAACCACAGGTGCGTTGTGCCACCATGTATTCCACCGGCACGCCACAGGGGCAGGCCGCTGATACTCAGAGGGGAGGAGTGGTCTTGTATCCAGTCGCACCGGCCGATATCACCCGGTCGAGCGCCGTATCCGAGCGGTGTGTCCGCGCGGCGGCCCGGCCGATGAACGCCGAACCGGCACAGCAGCCGAAACCCGCCGGCGATCTCGCGATCGACCTGCTCCTCCCGCAGCGGCGCTGACCGCCCTCGTTCACTCTCCCCTGTTGAAACCCGGGTAGTCCCGGCTGTCGAAACCTGGTGATTCCCATGTCGATACCCGCTGTCGCCGAACCGGCGACGCTCACTCCGGACAATTGGATACACAGCCGCGTCCTGGTGCTCAACGCCAGCTACGAGGCGCTGGACCAGGTCGCCGCGGACCGGGCCGTCGTCTTGGTGACCAGCGGTATCGCCGAATCGGTCGTGATTCGCCGGCCGCATTTCCCGATCCGCTCCCAGCACACCGAGATCATGCTGCCCGAAACGATCCGGTTGGTCCGCTACCGGTACCTGGCCCACATCACGGTGCGGTCACCGGGCAGCCGGGCAACGCACGCCGCCATCCTGCGGCGCGACGGGAACCGGTGCGGATACTGCGGCGGCTGGGCGCCCACCGTCGACCACATCCGCCCGCGCAGCCGGGGTGGCCCCAACACCTGGGAGAACCTCATCGCCTGCTGCGTGCCCTGCAATACCGCCAAGGCCGACCGCACCCCCGAAGAGGCGGGTATGCGGTTGCTCTGGGAACCCCGGGCTCCCGAACCGCTGGCCCGTGAACAGCGGCGGGTGTGGAAGCACCTGGCCGCGACACCCTGAGGCGATCCGCGAAAGGAGGGGATCGATATGACCGTAGAAGTGCTGGCAGATCTGCTGCCCATATCCGACAGCCACGGCTGGCATCGCGCCGCCTGCCGCGGTGACCCGAACCATGAGGCGTGGTTTCCGTACCCATCGCAGGACTTCGAGTACGCGCGTCAGGTGTGCGGCCGG
This sequence comes from Nocardia sp. NPDC051750, assembly GCF_044453135.1. Lineage (NCBI taxonomy): Bacteria > Bacillati > Actinomycetota > Actinomycetes > Mycobacteriales > Nocardiaceae > Nocardia > Nocardia sp. NPDC051750. The sequence goes on from NZ_JBITCK010000006.1 coordinate 334,141, forward strand.
TGCCCGATCCGGCCGGACTGCGGCGCCTTCGCCGAACGCACCGGCCAGTCCGGGGTGTGGGGCGGGCACGAATTCGACCGGGGAAAGATGATCCGCGAATAACCGGCGCCACCCGGTACGACACTGCGGGGGCCGTGTGCAGGCACGGCCCCCGCAGTAGTGACTGTGACGCGCCACAACCCGGTTCCGCTCCTTACACTGACTGCCCGTGGGTACCCATCGCAGCACCGGCTCTTCCCGGGAGATCAGCAAGGGACCGGTGACCGCCGCGGTGGTGGTTGTGGTTCTGCTCGCAGTCGCGTTCGGCTGGTGGCAATTACGGCCGGATTCGGCCGGCGGGGCGGCCGACGGCGGCACGTGCACAGCGGGCACTGCCATCCTCGATATCACCGTCGACCCGGAGATCGCCGACCCGGTACGCACCATCGCGACCCGCTACAACGAGACCCGGCCCGTCGTCCGCGACCATTGCGCGGAGGTGGTGGTCACCGAGCGCCCCGCCGCGGATATGGTCGCGGCCTTCACCTCAGACGCCACTTGGAATCCGGTCCTCGGACCCCGGCCCGCGCTGTGGATCCCGGTATCCAGCCGGCAGATCGAATCGATGCGCGTCCCCGGTCTGATCGAGGGCACCCCGCGCTCGATCGCGTCCAGTCCGATCGTGCTCGCCGTCCCCGAAATCCTGCGTCACGCACTCGCCGCGACCCAGGTCTCCTGGGCGGATCTGCCCCGGTTACAACAGGGTTCGCTCGAGGCCATCGGACTGCCGGGCTGGAACGGCTTGCAACTGGCACTCCCCCCGGGCGACACCACGCTGGCGGTGGCCGCCGCGGTCGCGGGCACGATCACCGGTACCGATCCGCTGACCGAGGAGGCCGCGACCGGCGGCCAAGCCGTCTCCGCGGTATCAGGTCTGGCCGCCGCCGCGCCGGAGGTCGTGGACACCTCCGCGGCGATCACGGCGCTGTCGGCCGCCGCCCCGGCCGAAGCCGAGGTCCACGCGGTGCCGGTCACCCAGCGGTTGCTCGCGGCGAACGGGAGCACCACCTTCTACGTGCCCGCCGGCGCGGCCCCGGTGGCCGACTATCCGGCCGCGCTGATGTCCGGACCGTGGGTGGATCAGACCGAGAACCTCATCGCCGGCCTGTTCGTGGAATACCTGCGCAAACCGGAACAGCAACGTGATCTGATCGCGGCCGGCCTCGCCGCGCCACCGGCCCAACCGGTCGCGGCACCGCCGCGGGCGGCGCTGGACCGGCTCCGCCGCGTCCTCGAGAAGCCGGTGCTCGGCGTGCATGCCACGGCACTACTGGATGTTTCCGCGTCGATGGGCGCGACCGAGGGAGAGCTGAGCCGGCTGACCAACGCTGTCGGTGCCCTCGCGTCCACCGTCAATGTCATGCCCCCGGAATTCGGCCTGGGCATCTGGACTTTCGGTAAGAACCTGGACGACGGCGATCCGTTCGAGGTCATCGTCGATACCGCCCCACTCACCGACGAGCATCGTGGCACCCTCATGAGTTCACTGGGTGCGATCGAGGCAACAGCCGCGACAGCCGATGAATGCTATCCGGCACTGCTCGCCGCCTACCGGAGCGCGGTCGAAGGCTACGCCGCCGATCGCACCAACTCGATCCTGCTGGTCACCGACGGACCCGAGGACGATTCCGCACTCAGCGGCGAGGAGCTGCTGTCCGCGATCGAAGAAGCCGGCGATCCGGAGACCCCGATACGTGTCGATGTCATCGTTGTGGGCGGTGCGGGCACCGATTCCCTGCGCACTGTGACCGAACGCACCGGAGGTACCTACAAGGTCCTGCCCACCAGCAACGACCTGGAATTCGGCACCGCGATGGTCGGTGCCCTCACCACGCCCTGACCGGAGGTCACCCGGGCCGCCCGCCCAGGGATTCCCGCCAGCGATAGCGGGTCCGCGGCCGGCCGGTCCGGCCGTAATCGGAGCGGCGGTCCACCACACCGTCCTCGGCGAGCCGCTCCAGATAGCGCCACGCGGTGATCCGCGAGACGCCGACCGAAGTCGCGGCATCGGCGGCGGTGAGCCCCTCCGGCGGGGCGGCACGGACGGCGCGGGTGATCTCCCCGAGCGTATTCGGCGCGACACCCTTGGGCGTACCGGCCTGGCGCGCGGGGGTGCGCAATACCGCCAGGGCCTGGTCGATATCGTCCTGAGTGGCGGCGGATTCGCCCGTGGGCAGCGCGGCGTGATACTCGCGATAGCGTTCGAGTTTGTCGCGGAAGGCCGCGAAGGTGAACGGTTTCAACAGATAGAGCACCACCCCGTTGGCTACGGCGGCCCGCACCACGGCGAGGTCGCGGGCCGACGTGATCGCGATGATATCCGGACGCGGACGCTGCCCCGCCAGCGTCGCCGCCACCTCGAGTCCACTCATATCGGGCAAGCCGATATCCAGCAGAACCAGATCGATCGGTGTGCCAGCGGCTGCCGCAGCGGCGACGGACCGCAGCGCGTCACGCCCGGTACGGGCGACCCCTACCGCCTGGAATCCGGTGACCCGGCCGAGATAGGCCTCGTGCGCTTCGGCGATGAGCGGTTCGTCCTCGACGATCAATATCCGGATCATCTGTCTCGCTCCCGTGGAATATGCACCGTGACCGCGCTCTCTGGCGCGGTCACGCTGCCGATCGTGCCACCGTGCCGGTTGACCAGCCCGCGGACCAGCGCCAAGCCCAGGCCGTGATGCCGCGCCTTGGTGGAGTACCCGCGTTCGGCGGCCCGAGCGAAACTCTCCGGCGCTATTCCGGGACCGCTGTCCGCTACTCGTACCGTCAGAGCCGTCGCATCCGCACGGGCCGTCACCTCGACCCAGGCATCAGCACTGCCGGTCGCGGCGTCGATCGCATTGTCGATCAGATTCCCCACCAGCGACACGGCTTCCCGGCTGGTCAGCGGCGTCACCGAGTCCAGGGCGGTGTCGGCGGTCACGGTGAGTTCGACATCGCGCTCGGCCGCCTGATTCACCTTCCCGAGCAGAAGTGCCACCAGCACCGGATCACCCACCTCGGCCATCAGTCGATCGATGAGAGCTTGGGACAGCTCGATTTCGGCGGTCGCGAACTCCACTGCCTCCCGGTAGCGCCCCAGCTCCACCATGGTGATCACGGTATGCAGCCGGTTGGCCGATTCGTGCGCCTGCGCCCGCAGGGATTCGGCGAAACTGCGGACTGTATCGAGTTCGCCCAGGACCGTACGCAATTCGGTGTGGTCACGAATGGTCGTCACCGTACCGCTCGCACGGCTGCCCAGATCGACGACATCCTGATTGACCAGTAGCACCCGGTCGGCGGTCACATGCGTTTCGTCGCGGACGGTCTCGCGATCGCGGTGGCGGAACGAGGCCGGCAGATCGGCGCGGGTGACGGGTCCGTCGGGGAGATCGAGCAGCCTGCGGGCCTCGTCGTTGACCACCTCCGCCCGGTCATCGGCGGGCCCGAAAACCATCAATCCCTCGTGGACGGCGTGCAGTACCGCGTCGTGATGTTCGTACATGGCCCATAGCTGCGCGGGTGCCAGGCCTCTGGTCTGCCTGCGCAATCTGCGGTTCAGCAGCATCGAACCGACGGCGGCGACGAACAAGCCCGCCGCCGCGACGCCGAGAACGGCGGGCAGCTGCGCGGCGAAGCGGTCACCGATCGCAGTACGGGTGACCCCCACGGAGACCAGCGCGATCACGTGACCGTCGTCGTGTACCGGCGTTACCGCGCGGATGGAGGGGCCCAGGCTACCGGTATAGGTCTCGGTGAAGGTGGCGCCGGCGAGGGCGCGATCGATATTGCCGGAGAACGGCCGGCCGATCCGCGCCGGGTCGGTGTGGGTGAACCGGGTCCGATCGGGAGCCATCACCACGATGAAACCCATCCCGGTCGCCAGCCGGATCTGTTCGGTCACCGGCTGCAGCAGCGCCGACGGGTCCGCGGATCGAACCGCCGCCACCGTGGACGGCGCCGCCGCGACGCTCAGCGCGATATCGGTGACCTCCCGGGCGGCGGCCCCGTCGCTGTCGCGGCGGGCGTCCATCACCGCGAAGCCGGCCCAGAGCGCCGTGATCAGCGCCAACAGCACCAGCTGTAGAACGAAGACCTGCCCCGCCAGGGACCATCGACCGGTTCGCACGAGCTTCTCCGTTGAACGAAATGTACAAAAGCGTGACGGACGTCACGTACCAGTCCATCATTCTGCACAGGCGTGGTGGCCAAGTTCACCGCGCCCGCGCACTACGACTCGGAGGAGATCAGGTCATGGAAGACCGGACTCGAAAGCGGCGGGACCGCACCCATTGGCTCTATCTGGCGGTTATCGTCGCCGTCCTGGCGGGAATTCTGGTCGGCTGGCTGGCGCCGGGCACCGGCCGCGCGCTCGCGCCGCTGGGCACGATGTTCGTCGACCTGATCAAGATGATGATCGCCCCGGTGATCTTCTGCACGATCGTCCTCGGCATCGGGTCGGTGCGGGCGGCAGCCACGGTGGGCAAGGTCGGCGGCCTGGCCATCGGATATTTCCTGGTCATGTCGACCGTGGCCCTCGGTATCGGCCTGCTGGTCGGCAATCTGCTCGATCCGGGCACCGGGCTGGATATCGCGGGTTCGGCGGGCCAAGGCGCACGGTATGCCGACGAAGCACACGGCGCCGGCGGCACCATGGATTTCATCCACGGCATCATTCCCACGACGCTGGTCTCCTCGCTCACCGCGGGCAGCGTGCTACAGGCGTTGTTCGTCGCGCTGCTGGTGGGTTTCGCGGTGCAGGCCATGGGTTCCTCGGGTGAGCCGATCCTGCGCGGTGTGGCGCTGATCCAGAAGCTGGTCTTCCGGATCCTGGTGATGATCCTCTGGCTGGCTCCGCTCGGGGCCTTCGGTGCGATCGCGAATGTGGTCGGCCGGACCGGACTCGATGCGGTGGTCCAGCTGGCCACCCTGATGATCACCTTCTACCTGACCTGCCTACTGTTCGTCTTCGGCGTCCTCGGCGTGCTGGTGCGGCTCGTCGCCCGGGTGTCGATCTTCAAGCTGTGCCGCTACCTCGCACGCGAGTACCTGCTCATCGTGGCTACCTCGTCGTCGGAATCGGCGCTGCCGCGACTGATCGCGAAGATGGAACATATCGGCGTACAACGCACCACCGTGGGTGTGGTCGTACCGACCGGCTATTCGTTCAATCTCGACGGGACCGCCATCTATCTGACCATGGCCTCGATATTCATCGCCGATGCGATGGGACAGCCGTTGAGCCTGGGCGAACAGTTCGGCCTGCTGGTGTTCATGATCGTGGCCTCCAAGGGCGCGGCCGGCGTGACCGGTGCCGGCCTGGCCACCCTGGCGGGCGGGCTGCAGAGTCACCGGCCCGAACTGCTCGACGGTGTCGGGCTGATCGTCGGGATCGACCGTTTCATGTCCGAGGCCCGGGCACTCACCAACTTCTCCGGCAATGCTGTGGCCACCCTGTTGATCGGTACCTGGACCAAGACCGTCGATCCCGTCCAGGTCCGTGACGTCCTGGACCGGAAACTGCCGTTCGACGAGCAGACGATGGTCGACGAGCACGAACCGCGCGGCAGCGAGGAGGACGGCACCAAGGTTCTCGTCCCGGCGTGATATCGCCCGACTGCTCCGCTGGGCCCACGAAACCGCTCCGGCCGCGATCCGATTCCGTGGAATCGGCTCGCGGCCGGACTCCGCACGGTTCAGTCGGCGTAGGTCTCCAGCGGCGGACACGTACAGACCAGATTGCGATCGCCGAAGGCGCCGTCGATCCGGCGGACCGCCGGCCACACCTTCGCCCGGGTATGCGCGAGCCCGCGCGGGTACACCGCGACCTCCCGGCTGTACGGGTGGTCCCATTCGCGGACCAGACTCGCCGCCGTGTGCGGCGCGTTGCGCAGCGGGTTGTCGTCGGCCGGCCATACGCCCCGGCCGACCTGATCGATCTCCCGGCGGATGGCGATCATCGCGTCCGCGAATTCGTCCAGCTCGGCCAGATCCTCGCTCTCGGTCGGTTCCACCATGAGCGTGCCCGCCACCGGGAAGCTCATGGTGGGTGCGTGGAATCCGTAGTCGGCCAGGCGTTTGGCGACATCGTCGACGGTGACACCGGTCTGCTTGGTGATCTCGCGCAGGTCCAGGATGCATTCGTGGGCGACCATATCGTTATCGCCGGTGTAGAGCACCGGATAGTGCTCGTCGAGCCGCCGGGCCAGGTAGTTGGCCGAAGCGATCGCGGTGAGCGTCGCCCGGCGCAGGCCGTCCGCACCCATCATCCTGATATAGGCCCAGGTGATCGGCAGAATCGAGGCCGAACCGTAGTGCGCCGCGGAGACCGCGTGCGAATCGGTGACCAGCGGGTCGCCCGGCAGGTACGGGGCCAGATGTGACCGGACCGCCACCGGGCCGACGCCGGGCCCGCCGCCGCCGTGCGGAATGCAGAACGTCTTGTGCAGATTGAGGTGGCTGACATCGCCGCCGAACCGGCCCGGCCGCGCCAGCCCGACCAGTGCGTTGAGATTCGCACCGTCCACATAGACCTGGCCGCCCGCATCGTGGACCAGCGCGCACAGCTCGGCGATCTCCTGTTCGAACACACCGTGCGTGGACGGATAGGTGATCATGATGCAGGCCAGCCGCTCGGCGTGGTCGGCGATCTTGGCCCGCAGATCGTCGAGGTCCACGTCGCCGTTCGCCCGGCATTTCACCACTTCCACGCGCAGGCCCGCCATGGCCGCCGAGGCCGCGTTGGTGCCGTGCGCGCTGGAGGGGATCAGACAGGTATCGCGCCGGGTGTCGCCGCGCTCCAGATGGTAGCGCCGGATGGCCAGCAGGCCGGCGTACTCGCCCTGACTACCGGCGTTGGGCTGCAGGCTCACCGAGTCGTATCCGGTGATCTCGGCCAGCCAGCGCTCCAGGTCGGCGATCACCCGGCGCAGGCCGGGCGTATCGGTATCCGGCGCGTACGGGTGCAGTCGCGCGAAACCCGGCCAGGTGATCGGCTCCATTTCCGCGGTGGCGTTCAGTTTCATGGTGCACGAGCCGAGCGGGATCATGCTGCGGTCCAGTGCGATGTCCTTGTCCGACAGCGCCCGCAGGTAGCGCAGCATCGCTGTTTCGGTGTGATACCGCGTGAACGCCGGATGGGTGAGGAACTCCGAGGTCCGATCCACGATGCCCGCGCACACCGGCTCGGCCGGCGCGACCCCGAACGCGTCCAGGACGGCGGCCACATGGTCGCCGGTGGTGGCCTCGTCACAGGCCACGGCGACATGGTCGTCGTCCACCAGCCGCAGGTTGATACCGCGTGCCGCGGCCTTGGCCACCACGCTGTCGGCGTGGCCGGGAACCCGGGCCAGCACGGTATCGAAATACTTGTGGTGCACGAGGGCATCGCCGAGGGCGGCCGCCACGTTCTCGGCGTGCCCGTGCACGCGCCGGGCGATGGCCCGCAGCCCGTCGGCGCCGTGATAGCAGGCATACATTCCGGCGACAATGGCGAGCAGGACCTGGGCGGTGCAGATATTCGAGGTCGCCTTCTCCCGGCGAATATGCTGCTCCCGGGTCTGCAGCGCCAGGCGATAGGCCGGCGCGCCGTCGGCGTCCTTCGACACCCCGACCAACCGGCCCGGCAACTGCCGCGCGTAGGCGGTCCGCACGGCCAGATATCCGGCGTGCGGGCCGCCGAAGCCCATCGGCACCCCGAACCGCTGGGTGGTCCCGAAACAGACATCGGCGCCCTGCTCCCCGGGCGGAGTGATCAGGGCCAGGGCGAGCAGGTCCGCCCCGGCGGCGACCAGTGCGCCACGCTCGTGCGCGGCCGCGATGATCTCGGTCCAGTCCACGATGCGCCCGGAGGCACCCGGCACCTGGAGCAACACCCCGAAGAATTCTCCCGCGGGCAGACCGTCGGCGGCCAGATCCGCCTCGACGATCTCGATACCGAGCGGTTCGGCGCGGGTGGACAGCACGGTGCGGGTCTGCGGGAACAGGTCCCGGTCCACCACCAGGCGCGCACTGCCACCCCGGCTGACCCGGCGCAGCAGCGTCATCGCCTCCGCGGCGGCGGTGGCCTCGTCCAGCATCGATGCGTTCGCCACATCCATCCCGGTCAGGTCGGTCACCATGGTCTGGAAGTTGAGCAGCGCTTCGAGCCGGCCCTGGCTGATCTCCGGCTGGTAGGGCGTGTACGCGGTGTACCAGGCCGGGTTCTCCAGCAGATTGCGCACCAGAACGGGCGGGGTCAAGGTGTCGTAGTAGCCGAGCCCGATCATCGACGTGGCCACGGTATTGGTGGCCGCGAGCGCGCCCAGTTCGGCCAGCACCTCGTGCTCGCTCGCGGCCGGGGGCAGCCCCGCGAGCGGGGCGGTGTCACGGATACCGGCGGGCAGCGCGGCGGCGGCGAGGTCATCGACGGAAGCGACACCGATCGCGGCGAGAATATGCGCGAATCCGTCGCCGTCGGGTCCGATATGCCGGTCTGCGAAACTCTGGGTCACCACGGCTCCCTGGTCGGGCGGCCGACCGCACGGTCGGCACAAGGCCCTCCCCCTCTGTCGCGGCGCCTGAGAGCTTCGGCTGCGGACCGCAGGGGTCCGGTCGCCTTTCACCTTGGGCGGGTGGCCCGCAGCCACCACTTTCCAGAGGCGCCGGTTCCCGCACGGTCCTGGGGCCTGAGAGATTGACGGGGAGGTGCTGCTCCTTCGGCGCCCGGATCCAGCGGACCCGGGACTCTCCCGCACGGCTACGGCGCCCGGTTATCTTAGCCCGGTCACCGGTCCGGACGGGAACTCACCCGTCTGTGTCGCTGCCCGCACCGGCGCCGTGCGGTGCGAACACCGCTCCTACCCGGTTTTCCGGGTCAGCCGCGCTTTGCGCCGAAAGGACAATTCGTCCTCGGGTCGCTCATCGGCCTCTACCGCCCGTTCGGCGGGAAAGGCCGCGATGGCACCGGTGAGTTCCCGCATCGCACTGTTGACGGCAATACCGAATACACCCTGACCGCCCTGCAGTAAATCGACGACCTCTTCCGGTGACGTGCACTCGTACACCGTGGTGCCGTCGGAGAACAGGGTGATATTCGCCAGGTCCTGCACTCCCCGGCTGCGCAGATGATCGACGGCAATGCGTATGTTCTGCAACGAAATACCGGCGTCGAGCAACCGTTTGACGATTTTCAGAACCAGGATGTCCTTGAAGGAATACAACCGCTGGCTGCCGGAGCCGGCCGCCCCGCGAATGGAGGGAACGACCAGGCCGGTGCGGGCCCAGTAGTCCAGTTGCCGATAGGTGATCCCCGCTACCTGACAGGCCGTCGGCACCCGGTATCCGACCAGGTCATCGGGGACCGAATCGTCGGGGAACAAACCGGGTTGTATTTCGTAGCGCCGAGGCGGGCCCACTTCCGATCGCATATCCCGCATATGCTCTGCCACTGAACTACTCCCTTGCTCCGCCGATCTGTGCCCATACCCGACGGCCCGGCGTCGAGTACGAGGCTACTCTTTCCATTCTCTCGGCCGCAGAGGTGCCGATCCAAACGCGACGCGCGGTAACAGTCTCGACCTGTAGTTGAGGTCTAGAAAAAATTCGGGAAACTCAACTGTCGGTCGCTTTGAAATCGTCCGGGGATACCGACTCGAGGAACTCCTTGAACTTTTCGACCTCGTCCTCGCGTTCGTCCGGCATCACCAGACCGGCTTCCTCGAGCACGGATTCCGCCGCATAGATCGGGCAGCCGACACGCAGAGCGATGGCCACCGAATCGGAGGGGCGCGCCGAGATCCGCACCTCGTTCTCGAACACCAGATCCGCATAGAAGGTGCCCTCCTTGAGATCCACGATATGGACCTCCTCGAGGGTGTGACCGAGATCAGCGATCAAGATCTTGATCAGATCGTGGGTGAGCGGCCGGACCGGAGTGACACCCTCCTGTTCCAGCACGATCGCCGTGGCCTCGGCCTGGCCGATCCAGATGGGCAGATAACGCTCCCCACTCGCCTCCCGCAGCAGCAGGACGGGCTGGTTCTGTGGCTGCTCGACCCGGATGCCGATCACGCGCATTTCGCTCATCGCACTGCCTCCCATACTCCCCGGCCGCCCGCCCTCGCCGATGCAGGGCTCGCCGTACCACGAGTCTAGGCGAACTCCGGGCGGCGCCGCGATGGCTGGCGTGCACCGGAATCGGTGTGTTGCCACCGGCGTAGCCGATCTTGATCCAGCCGCAGGTCAGGACGATCCCGCCACGGCCGCCGGCGCGTGGCACCCGCACGTCATCCGCCCAGCGAGTTGCGCACCGAGGCCTTCACGAGGCTCGCGTGCAACGTGAGCGACAGCGCAGCGAGTTCCCGCACCGTCTCCTCGGCGCGGGCGCGGGCGCCCGCATCGCGGCTCTTGGCGATCGGCGCGGCGATCTGTGCCACCAGCGCGGCCTCCCGGTCCGCGGCGAGTTTGAACGCGCGCAGATGCCGCGCCTCCAAACCGAATTCGGCCATGGCCTTCGCCGTGGTGGCCAAGGTGACCGCATCCGCGTCGAAGAACCCGGCCGGGCCCGGGGTGATCAGATTCGCCCGGACCAGATCGGTGAGGAATTTCTCGTCGATACCGGCCTGTTCCAGCAGATCGGCGCGGGTCACCCGGATCTCGTGATCGAATTCGAACTCGTCGGCGGCGATCCGGCCGGGCTGAACCGCGAGCCGGCGTGGCGGCCGCGGCCGCGCGGCGCCCTCGTCCGCCATATCCTGCCCCGCATCCGGACGGGCGGTGCGCGCCCGGGCACGGGCTTCCCGCACCCCGAGCGTCGCGGCTCCGCTGTCGATCGCCTCGAGTTGTTCCTTGATCACCTTCAACGGCAGGTACTGATCACGCTGAGCCGTCAGCACGAAACGGAGCCGCTCACAATCGGCGGCCGAGAACCGGCGGTAGCCCGACGGTGTCCGCTCCGGCCGGATCAGCCCCTCCGCCTCGAGAAAACGGATCTTCGAGATGGTGATATCCGGGAAATCGGGTCGCAGCAGATCGAGCACAGAGCCGATCGACATCCCTCCGTGCGCCCACTGCTGCGCCGCGCCTGTCATGACCTCGAGTCTTTCATGCCGAAGCGCCGATCACCCGGATCGGCGCACCGATCATCACCTGTTCACAAACTACCGGCACCGGCCGCCGAACCGGCCTCCTGCGTCCGCGGGCCGGTGAGGAACACCAGCCGGAACTTGCCGATCTGTACCTCGTCACCGTTCTGCAGTTCCGAGGAATCCACCGGCTCCCGGTTGACGTAGGTGCCGTTCAGGCTGCCCACATCGACGACCTGGAAGGAATCCTCGTCCTGCCGGAACTCGGCGTGGCGGCGGCTGACGGTGACATCGTCGAGAAAAATATCGCTGTCGGGATGACGCCCGGCGGACGTGGTGGGCTGGTCCAGCAGGAAACGCGAGCCCGCGTTCGGGCCACGTTTGACGACCAGCAGTGCCGCACCGACCGGAAGACCTTCGACACCCTGCACCGGCTGTTCACCGGTCGGCTCGCCGGAGCGCGATGCGTCGACCTCGTTCAGGAAATCCGCGCGGAAGACCGACGTCGTCTCGGCCGCGGTCTCCCCGTAACCCGGGTCTTTGTTCTCGCTCACCGTTTCTCTCCTCCTCGAACCTCATAAACCATGCAGGCAGATGCCGCGGCGCGACGTGGCTCGGCGGCCCCGACTCCGGGCGGCACATCCGTTGGCATTGACCGTACCCTGCCGGGCCGGGCCCGTGCAGGTAGAACCAGGAAGGCTGAATCAGCCCTCGATAACTCCTTGATAACCTGCGGCATCGAGCAGTTCGCCGAGACTCGAGTCCAGCGCGGACGCGCTGTCCAGCTCGAGTTCGAACAACCACCCGGCACCGTAGGGATCGGTATTCAGCGTTTCCGGCTTCGCCTCCAATTCCTGGTTCACCGCAACGATTTTCGCGCTCAGTGGAGCGTAGATATCGGAAACGCTCTTGGTCGATTCGACCTCGGCGATGCTGTCCCCGGCGGCGACATCGGCACCGGTTTCGGGCAACTGCACGAACACGACGTCACCGAGTTGCGACTGGGCGTAATCGGTGATCCCCACCCGGACCCGGGTGGGTTCGATCCGACGCACCCATTCGTGTTCGGCGGTGTAGCGCAGATCCTCCGGAGCCCGGTTCACGTGGTGTCCTTTCTTCGTGTCGTCGTCCACGATGATCGCAACTCTATGCGAGCCCGTCGCCGTCCGCCGCGCCGGTGTCCCGGCCGGGGGCGCCGCCGGCGCGGCCCGGGGACGGGGGCACTGTCCGGGCGACGGCGATCGCGCGGCCCAGGTACAACAGCCCGGTCCACACGTAGACCGCGGTACCCCAGATCAGCAGTGCCCCGCCGAACGCGCGGCCGAAACCGTCGCCCGCCCAGTCCAACTCCCCGGCCAGCAACCAGGGCAGTGCCGACATCAGCGCGAAGGTGGCGGCCTTCCCCAGATAGATGACCTCGGGGGGGTCGAGGCCGCGGCGGCGGTATATCGGCAGCGTGAGCGTGAGTACCAGATCGCGGCCGATCAGCAGGGCCGCCACCCACCAGGGAAGGAGATCACGGGCAACGAACGCCGCGAGCGTGGTCACCAGGTAGAGCCGGTCGACGAAGGGGTCGAGCAGGGCACCCAGCCGGGACGACTGGTCCAGTAAGCGGGCGAGTTTGCCGTCCAGGAAGTCGGTCAGGCCGCTCAGTATCAACAGGGTGAAGGCCCAGTTGTCGGCCCGCTGCACCAGCAGCAGCCACAGAAAGAGCGGGACACCCAGCAACCGCAATACGCTGAGGACATTGGGCACGGTGAGCAACCGATCGGACAACACCGCCGCGACCGCACCACCGGGTCCCCGGCCCACGGCCGCGGTCTCGGAGCCGCCGGATCCCGAATCGCTCATCACATGCAGTGCTTACCGCACGACCTCCCCCGGCGCCAGTAGGCCCCGCGTGCGATCCCGATGAAACGATGGGTATGAAATCATCTCATCGTCAGTTCGGGTGAGAGGAAGATCATGTCGGGGAGGCGGCGACGACGTCGTCGTCATGCCCCCGGCGGTACCCGCGGCCGCCCCGCGGCACTGCGTCTGCCGATCTCCCCGGCGGACACGAGCCGACCGCACGGCAACAACCACCGCGATTTCCCGGTCACGTGCCATCCCGTGCCGGTCGGGCCGATCGGTACCGTTACCCCGTGCCGAACAGTCGTATCCCCCTGCGCTCGTACACCCCCGCCGAGGAAATACTTGCCCGTGGACGAGCCGTCCGCGACCGGGTACCACGGACCGCACGCGACCGCGAGATCCGCACCGAAGGGCGACCGTCGGTACTCGAATTCGTCGAAGCCACCAACGACGGGCGGCTCGATCACCTGATCCCGCTGCGGGTCGGCCGAATGGCGGCCTCCCCGTTCGCCTTCTACCGGGGTGCCGCCGGGCTGATGGCCCTCGACCTGGCGGGTGGTCCGGACACCGGCTTCCACGCCCAGCTCTGCGGCGACGCGCATGCGGCCAACTTCGGCCTCTACGGCACCTCACGCGGCGAAATCGTCATGGACATCAACGATTTCGACGAAACTGTGCCGGGCCCCTGGGAATGGGATCTGGAACGGCTGGCGGCCAGCCTGGTGCTGGCCGGCCGGGCCGGCGGCGCCGGCGAAGACGAATGCCGCACGGCTGCGGCCGATGCCGCCCGCAGCTACCGGCGCACCGCCGCCAAGCTGGCGGAGCGGCCGTTCCTGACCTCGTGGTCGGCGCTGGCCGACGAATCGATCCTCGATCGTGTCGAGGCCGACGATCTGCTCGACAACTTCCAGAAGGCCGCCAAGAAGGCCCGGAAGAACACAAGCGAGAAGGTCGTGCGGAAGTGGACCCATATGGACGATCACGAAACCGGGATCGAAAGCCACCGTTTCGTCAGTGATCCGCCGATCCTCACCACGGTGCCGCAGGACGTGGAGGACGCGGCCATCGACGCGCTGGAACGTTACGGCGCCAGCCTGCGCGAATCCCGGCAGGGCCTGCTGGCGCGGTTCGCCGTCACCGATATCGCGTTCCGGATCGTCGGCACCGGGAGCGTCGGCCTGCACAGCTATGTCGCACTGCTGCACGGTAATTCGGGCGAAGTACTGGTGTTGCAGCTCAAACAGGCCGCGCCCTCGACGCTGGCGCCGGTCCTCGGGATCGCACCGCCGGCGCACGAAGGCGAACGAATTGTGCAGGGCGCCAGGCTGGTTCAGACCGAAACGGATATCCTGCTGGGCTGGACCACCATGGTGGTGCCGCAGCCCGGCGGCGGCACCCGGGAACTGCCGTTCATCGTGCGCCAGTTCCGCAACCTCAAGGGCGGGATAGCGCCCGAGGAACTCGAACCACACGATCTCGACGATTACGGCCGCCTCGCCGGCGCCTTGCTGGCCCGCGCGCACGGCCGTTCCCTCGACCCCCGGCTGATCAGCGGCTACCTGGGTGACGACGCGGACTTCGACAGCGCCGTCGCCGATTTCGCGGTCCGCTACGCCGACCGCACCGAGGCCGATCACGCCGAACTCGTCGCGGCGGTTCGGGCCGGGAAACTTCCGGCGGAGGAACCGGACCGGTAGTTTTTAGAAGTGCGCCGTCCGGAGTCGGCGCGGCCACAGCCTCGGTTCGGACGCGAAGGGCGGTCACCATGCTCGTGCAGGTACAGGACAGCACCGACAGTTTTGCCGAGCGGTCCCTGATCGACTGGCTCAGCGGCTGGGGCGGTGTGGACAGCCCGCACGGCGTCGCGACGGTCAACTGCGACCTGCTGTACCAGGGCGCGACCTACCACTTCGACGCCGTCGTCTGGACGCCCACGAGTTGTGTGGTGATCGACGTGGCCGGCCTGCGCAGTGATCACGGCGGCACCCTGCACGTTCCGCTCACCGGCCGATCGACGCTCAACGGGGTCCAGGCCGAATTGGAGGCCGCCGACGACCGTTCACTGCTGGAACGCTCCCGCGAACACACCTTCGCCCTGCAGAGCTGGCTGGCCGCGCGCGGGCTGGGGCAACGGGTTGTCCACGGTGTCGCTCTGATCATCCCGTTCCAGCGGGTCCCGGTGCAGATCGAACAGAAGGTGCAGGACCCGAGTTTCGATGTGATCGTCGGCGACGATCCCGAAAGCCTCCGGCATTACTTCGGCGTCCTCGCCGAACGGGAGTCGCATCGCTGGACCGCCAACGATGTGGCCACCGCGTTCCGCAGTCTGGGGATCCTGGCGTACCTGCCCGGGCCGCAATCACTGATCGACGAGGGGTTCCTGGGCCCGATCGATGTCACACTGTGGCACGGCGGGCCGGCCCAGGCGGAAGCCGAACAGTACGCCGAGGATCTCGCCGAGCTCGAACGCGTAGCCAGTGGGCGACGGTTCCGCACCCCCTGGTACAGCCCGTGGCGCCTGTACCCGCGGGAGGTGGGCGATATCGATTTCGGCCGGGCGTTCATGCGTGCGATGTTCGCGCTCGGAACGTTCGTCGCCGTCGCCTGGGTGCTGTGGTTCGTGATCACCGCCTTCCTCACCTACGGCCCCGGCTGAGCTTCCCCAGGGCAATACCGGCCCCGCACGGCCTCTCGGATCCGGACCGGGTTCACGCCGCAGAACTGGACCCACACCATCGCCCCGGCCCGCCGTCGAGTGGATCGGCGTATCTCCGCATCCGCTCCGGCGGTATGCGCTGCGAAGGGGGCTTCCCTGCCCCTACCCACCGGGCATACCTCCGCATCCGCGTCGGCCGGGCGCGGATGGGCTTCGCTCCGCTCCGCCCATTAGGGTCGGTTCGTGAGCACCGCACCCGGCACGCCGGATCCGTTCGATGCGAACCGGCCTTCCGGATATATCCCCCACACCACCGAGGACCGCCCCGATCGGCGTGCGCACCCGCATCCCGATGCGGAGAACCGGACGCCGGAATCCCGCTCGGGCGAGCCGGCGGATATTGCCGACCCTCTCGCCACCGGCGTGATTGCTGCCACCGGAGCCGCGGTAGCAGTCGCCCTGCCCCTGTCGTTCCCGGCGGGCGGCGGGCCGACCGCCTTCGATCTGGAGGTCGGGGCCCGCATCGACCCGCGACTGGATCCGCGGCCCTGGGTGGCGGAGGTGCTCGCGCTGGCGAGCAGCACCGGCATCGTGCTCGCAGTGTTGTGCGGCGGCGCGGCATGGTTCGCCTGGCAGCGCAGGTGGTGGGAAACCGCCACGGTCGTGCTGGTGCCGGAGCTCGCGGTGGCGGTCAATACCTGGGCGCTGAAACCCTGGTGGGGGCGTCCGCTGCACGACTACCTGGCGTATCCGAGCGGCCATACCGTCCATCTGGTCTCGGTGGTCACGGCCCTGGTGCTGCTGCTGCGGTCGGTCCGCGCCCGGATGGTGATCGTATTGCTGGCCGTGGCCGGCTGGTGCGCGGGCGCGGTGGGCATGATCGCGCTGGACTACCATCTGGCGACCGATGTCCTGGGCGGTGCCGCCGCGGGAGTCGCCTTGGCCGTCGCTCTGTACTGGGTCTCGGTGTACGCCCGTCGCGCGTTCGGGCGCGGGCACTACTGACCCGTTCCGAGACCGGCCGCGGCCCGGGACTCCACCACCGGCGCGAGCGTTCCGAACGAGAAAGACCGCCCGCGTGACAGCCGACCTGGACGGGGCGGCCCTTTCACCACCTGACCCGGTCCCGGGCTCACCGGCCTCCCGCCCGAAACGCTCGTACGCACCCGGTACGCAGGACGGCCGGCACCTCGGTGCCGGCCGTCCTCCGGCCGGAGTGCGGCGCGCGGCCCAACGTGCCACGGACGAACACGCCCCGGTTCAGGTGGTCACTGCCGTTCGTACACGCTCGCGTCGTCGAGCATGGCGGCGCCCAGCATGGACTCCGGAACGCCCAGGGCTTCGACGAGGGTGAGCGCATCCGGGCGGAGCCGGTCGACCAATTCGTTCACGCCGCGGCGCACCGCTTTGGCCCGCTCCACCGACATGAACCGGTGCATGATGAACCAGGCCGAGTTGTCCTCCAGCAGTGAATACACGTACAGATCGCAGACCGTCTCGGCGAGCGCGCGCGCCGCGTCGTCCTCGATATCGGCGATGCCTTCGATGAATGCCTCCAGCACCAGCCGGTCGATATGGGCGGCACCGGCCGCCAGGATATGGTCCTGCGCGTTGTTGAACGCCTCGAACGGCCCGGTCTCCTCGGCGCGGGCCCGCAGCCGGTGCGCGGCGGTACGGGTCAGATAGTCCTCGCGGTCGGCAAACAGCTGGAGTTGGGTGGCTCGTTTGCCCAGATCGCCTTCGTCGACGGTCTCGCCACTGCGGTCGCGGAGGTTCTGGATCAGCTGCCGCACGCCGGACCGTTTACGCACCACATCCCCGGCCATGGTCGCGGCGAACCGGACCCAGCCGAGCGCGTCGAGATCGCGGACCTCGTCGGCGTAGGCGGTGAGGATCTCCTTGGCGACCAGCTGCGTGAGCACCACATTGTCGCCCTCGAAGGTGGTGAACACATCGGTATCGGCTTTGAGCGCGACCAGGCGGTTCTCCGTCAGATAGCCGGCACCGCCGCACGCCTCGCGGCATTCCTGGATGGCTGCCGTCGCGAACCGGGTCTGCGCCACCTTGAAACCGGCGGCCCGCTTCTCCAGGGCCCGCTGCGAATGCGGATCGAGGTCCTGGCCGGTCTGCACCAGATGCATGCGGCGGACCAGATCGTTCTGCGCGAACGCCAACGCATAGGAGCGGGCCACCAGCGGCAGCAGCCGGCGCTGATGCATCCGGTAGTCCAGGAGCAGCGTTTCCCCGCCGTCATCCGGATTGCCGAACTGCCGGCGTTTCAGGGCGTACCGCACCGCGATACTCAATGCCACCCGCGCGCCGGCGGCCGCTGCGCCACCGACGCTCACCCGGCCGCGGACCAGCGTGCCCAGCGTGGTGAAGAACCGCCGGCTGGGGTTGTCGATATCGGAGCTGTAGGTGCCGTCGGGTGCGACATCGCCGTAACGGTTGAGCAGGTTCTCCCGCGGCACCCGCACCTGATCGAAAACGATGCGGCCGTTGTCCACGCCCGGTAGGCCACCTTTGCGGCCGTCATCGGACGTGGTGACGCCGGGGAGGTCGTCGCCCTGCTCGTCCCGGATCGGGACCAGCAGGCAGTGCACACCGTGTTCACCCGACGGCGTGCGCAACTGGGCGAAAACCGCGGCCATCCGGGCGTGTTCGGCGGCACCGCCGATGTAGTCCTTACGCGCCGACGGGGTGGGCGTGTGGACCACGAACTCCTCGGTGGCCGGATCGTAGGTGGCCGTGGTTTCCAGGTTCGCCACATCGCTGCCGTGCCCGGATTCGGTCATCGCGAAACAGCCGAGCAGATCCAGGGAGATCAGGCGCCGGATGTGCTCGCTGTGCCGTTCGGTGCCCAGGTTCTCCACCGCACCACCGAACAGACCCCACTGCACGCCGGATTTCACCCAGAGCGACAGATCCGCGTAGGCCAGCATCTCCAATCCCACGACGGCCGCACCGGGTTCGCCGGTGCCACCGTGCTCCCGGCGGAAACCACGGTCGGCCAGACCGAGTTTCGCGATCTCCCGCATCTGGTCGAGGACACGGGCGCGGGCGGCGGGAAGGTCCAGGTCGGGATCGCCCGCGAACTGCCCGCCGGCGAGCTGGGTACGCGCCTCCTCCCGGACATCGCGCCACGGCCCGTCCAGTGCCTGCCGTAGATGGTGTGCTGTCGCAGTGCTCCCGGTGCTCATACCTCCGACCCTAATCGGCGGGATCGGGCGAAGCCGGTCGACAGACCGCGCGGGCCGCGGTGTCGGCAGCGGTACGGCCGAGGGATATCTCGGGCGACTCCCGTCCCGCAGACCACGTCGAGCCGTAGCGAAGCGGAGCTGTGTTCGGCAGCGAGACCCCTGCGCGCGGCCCTGCGACGAACGACACGTAACGCGCGCACCGTGGGGACCGACGCCCCAGGCGGAAGGCATCCGACCTGCGCAAACGGATTCCTTTGTCCAGTCGAAACATCGAATAAACCTGCGCGTAACGAACGTCACATTCATTCGACCCGGTTTTCGGTGGAAATGAGGCGCCTCCGACCACTACCTTCGCGGCTATGGCTGCGCAAGGATTCCTGGAAGGAGCGACCTCCACACCACAGATCTCTCCGGACCCGTCGGGTTATTCCGCTTCTCGGAGTACCCCCTTGCGCCTGCCCGTGATCACCGGTGCCATCAAGAAATTGGTCGCCGACCGTCCCGCCACCGCCGATACGATCGTCTCCGCCCCTGCCCCGCTGCAGCCGATCGATCTCACCGATGACGCCGCGGTCGCCGAGGTGCTGGATCTGGCTGTGCGGATGGGCGAGGTGGTGCTGGCGTCGGGGACCGCCGTCACCGATACCCAGACCACGGTGCGCTTCATTGCCGCCACCTACGGTCTGTCGGCCTGTGATGTCGAGGTCACCTACAACTCCATCCGCATCTACGTCCATCGCGGCACCCGGCTGCCACCGGCCAGCTCCATGCGGGTGGTGCAGTACCGCTCGCTGGACTTCACCCGGCTCGCCGCCGTGGACCGGCTGACCCGCCGGATCCGTCGCGAGGTCGTACCGCCCCAGGAGGCGCGCGCCGCGCTGGACGCCATCACGTCGGCGCCGCACCCGTACAAGCGCTGGACGGCAACCTTCGGCTGGTCGCTGATGGCCGCCGCGATTTCCCTGCTGCTCGGCGGCGGCGTGCTCGTCGTCGCGCTCAGCTTCGTCACCACCGCGGTGATCGACCGGACCAACCGGGCACTCAACCGGTACGGTCTGCCGTTCTTCTTCCAGCATCTGGTGGGTGGTGCGATCGCCGCGACCCCGGCGGTGGCCCTGGCGGCCGTCGCCGACCCGCTGGGTATTTCGGTGAGTCCCACGCTGATCATCGCGGCCGGGATCACGGTGCTGCTCAGTGGGCTGAGCCTGGTGGGCTCGGTCCAGGACGCGATCACCGGGGCGCCGATCACGGCGGCCGCGCGCATGCTCGAGCTGCTGATGATGACCGGCGGGATCATCGCCGGCATCGCACTCACCCTGCGGGTCGGCGAAATGTTCGACGCGACGGTACCGCTCGATCTCGGTCCCGGGCACGCGCTGACGAACCTTCCCGTGCAGGTACTGGCCGGCGCGGTGGCGGCACTCGCGTTCTCGCTGGCCTGCTACGCGGAGAAGCGGGCGCTGGCCGCGGCGGCGGTCAGTGGCGCCATGGGCACCATCTGCTACCTGCTGGTGATGGCGACCGGTTTCGGCCCGGTGATCGCCGCGGGCGCGGCCGCCATCGTGATCGGCCTGGTCGGTGGCCTGTTCGCCCGCCGCACGCTGACGCCGCCGCTGGTCGTGGCGCTCGCCGGTATCACGCCCCTGCTGCCCGGCCTGAGCATCTACCGCGGGTTGTACGGCATGCTCAACGACGAGATCACCCGCGGTGCGGACCAGTTGCTGGCGGCGTTCGGTATCGGCTGCGCGCTGGCCGGCGGGGTAACGCTCGGTGAATGGTTCGACCGGACCGTGCGCCGCCCGACGGTCCTGCGCAAGTTCGGGGCGCTGCGGCGCCCGGTAGTCCTGCGCAAGCGCCGGCCGACCGTGAACCTCGGCAAACGACTGCCGTCGGTGAACCTGGGCAAGCGGCGGGCCGCACCGCTGGGCCGCCGCCACAATCCGGTACTGGGCGCGGCGCCCGCCGCCATCATGGCCTCACCGGAGATGCCGATCGGATTCCCGGTGGCCGGGCAGTTGCCCCAGGTACCCACGTCCCCCGGGCGGGGCCGGGCACGCGTTCCGCACGTCGATCGCGAGGTGTGGACCCGCGACCTGGATCCGGCGCCGCTGAGTTCGGCCGTCTCGGTGCGGCCGGACGAGCTGTCCGATGCGATATCCGCGGTGGCCTCACCCGAGACGCGGGAAATGCCGGTCCTGCCCGCGGATCTGCTGGCGCTGCCCACCGCACCGCTGGGCCTGACCGAGGATCTGCTGCCGACCACCGCGATGCCGCTGGCCCCGCCCCCGGAGCCGGTGGGGGTCGGGGCACCGGCCGAGCCGGTCGGCGTCGGCGCGGGTGAATCCGGACTGTTCCCGACCGGGCCGCAGCCTGTCCCGCTGGGCTCCGACGCCGACTGACGGAGGTCACCACAGGCGGTACCGGCCCGGTATGGTCGGGTAGTCGGCCGGGGGGGGGGGGGGGGGGGGGGGGGGGGCGGCCCCCCCCCCCCCCCCGACCGAGTGATCGGGCGGTGTATCCATACCGCGTTCGCAGGAAGGTTCGTTCGATGCCGGAGACCACCGAGACCACCGATCCGGCCATCCCGTTCTCCACCCGGATCCGGGAGGCCACCGCCCGGGAGCACGAGGAGGCGGAGAATTCGACCTTCATCAGCGAGATGCTCGGCGGTTCACTGGGGATCGACTCCTACCGCCGCTACACCGGCCAGCTCTGGTTCATCTACCGAGCACTGGAGAAACACAGCGCCGCCCTGGCCGAGGATGCGGTGGCAGGCCCGTTCATCAAGCCGGAACTCGCCCGCACGGCCGAACTGGAACGCGACCTGATCCACCTGTCCGGACCGGACTGGCACACGGATCTGGCCCCGCTCCCGGCGACCGCGGACTACGCCGCACGGATCGAAGAATGTGCCCGGACCTGGCCCGGTGGCTATATAGCCCACCACTACACGCGGTACCTGGGCGACCTGTCCGGCGGCCAAGTGATCCGCGGCCACGCCGAGAAGCTGTGGGATCTGCCGCATCGCGGCGACGGTGTGCGGTTCTATGTCTTCGATCGGATCGGCAATCCGGCGGCGTTCAAGCGCGAGTACCGCGCCCTGCTCGACCGGATCGGCGTGGACGAGCTCGAACAACGCCGCATCCTCGACGAAGGTAAACGGGCATTCGTCCTGAACCGCGCCGTGTTCACCGAACTGGCTGCCGAGTTCCCGGCCCGGCGCCCCTCCTAGGCTCCCGGGACCGCCCGCGGAACCGAGCCTGTCCCCTCCGGCCGTCTGATACATTCCCGCCGGTACACACCGTGAGCGAAGGGTGAACCGTGTCCGAAACCTCTCCTGGCGACCGGATATCCGCCGACGACTACCCCGTGATCGTCGTCGGCGCGGGACTGGCCGGTCTCGTCGCCACCTACGAACTGACCAGGGCCGGGCATCGCGTTCTCGTCCTCGACCAGGAGAACCGCAACACGGTGGGCGGGCAGGCGTTCTGGTCGCTCGGCGGCCTGTTCTTCGTCGACAGCCCCGAACAGCGGCGGCTCGGTATCCACGACTCCTACGAACTGGCGCTGCAGGACTGGCTGGGCTCGGCCGGATTCGACCGCGACGACGAGGACCACTGGGCGCGGCAGTGGGCGGAGGCCTACGTCCGGTTCGCGGCCACCGAGAAACGGGACTATCTGTACGACCTCGGGCTGCGAGTCACGCCGCTGGTCGGCTGGGCCGAACGCGGCGGCGCACTGGCCGACGGGCACGGCAACTCGGTGCCGCGGTTCCATATCTCCTGGGGAACCGGGCCCGGCGTGCTGGAGATCTTCCTGAACCCGGTACTCGAAGCGGAGCGCAACGGCCTGGTGCGCTTCGCGTTCCGGCATCGGGTCGACGAATTGATCGTCGAAGACGGCGCGGTCACCGGTGTCCGCGGCAGTGTGCTCGAACCGACGGAGCTGCCACGCGGAGTGGCGTCGCCGCGCACCGTGGTGGACGATTTCGAATTCCACGCGGGCGCCGTTCTGGTGACCTCCGGCGGTATCGGCCACAATCACGACCTCATCCGCCGCAACTGGCCGGTCGATCGCCTCGGCCCGGCGCCGGCGACCATGATCTCCGGTGTGCCCGCCCATGTGGACGGCCGGATGCTCGGTATCGCCGAATCGGCCGGTGCCGCCCTGGTGAACCGCGACCGCATGTGGCATTACACCGAGGGCATCAACAATTGGGACCCGATCTGGCCCGATCACGCGATCCGCATCATTCCCGGCCCGTCCTCACTGTGGTTCGACGCGACCGGTAAACGGCTCCCGGCCCCTTGTTTCCCCGGTTTCGATACCAACACCACCATGAAAGCCATCCTGGCGACGGGCCACGACTATTCGTGGTTCGTGCTCACCCAGGCGATCATCGAGAAGGAATTCGCACTCTCGGGGTCGGAGCAGAATCCGGATATCACCAGCAAGGACCGCCTCGCCACCGTGCGCAGCAGGTTCACCAAGGGCGCACCCGGGCCCGTGGAGGCCTTCAAGGAGCACGGCGTGGATTTCGTCGTGGCCGATACGCTGCGTGAGCTGGTGGACGGGATGAACGCGATCGCCCGCGGACCGCAGCTGGACCATGCCGACCTGGAGCGTCAGATCGTCGCGCGGGACCGGGAGATCACCAACAAGTTCAGCAAGGATGCCCAGGTCACGGCGATTCACAACGCTCGCAACTTCTTCGGCGACAAAACCGCGCGCGTCGCGAAACCGCACCGGATCCTCGATCCGGCCGCCGGCCCGCTCATCGCGGTGCGGCTGAACATCCTCACCCGAAAAACGCTCGGCGGTTTGCAGACCGATCTGGATTCACAGGTGATCCGGCCCGACGGCACGCCCCTGCCCGGGTTGTACGCCGCGGGTGAGGTCGCCGGATTCGGTGGCGGCGGCGTACACGGCTACAACGCACTGGAGGGCACCTTCCTCGGCGGTTGCATCTTCTCCGGCCGGGCCGCGGGCCGGGCACTCGCCCGCTCGCTCGGCACCGCCTGACCAAGCGCTGGAGACCACACGGCCGGACCAGGCGACGACCACACCGCCCGACCAGACGCCCGGCCGGACCGCGTCACGAGACATCGGTTGGGCAGCCCTGCCCCAGGCCCGGACACTGCCCCGACCTGGCGGCGGGCCGTGCAGCTCACTCGCGGGAGAGGAGCCGACCGGCCTCGGTGGCCAGCGCCGCCAGCTGCCGGGCCTGCCGGCCGGTATCGATGGCAGGGCGGCCCACGCCGATCCGGGTCGACAGGGACAGCGCCGCCACCGCCACGCCACGCCGCCGCACCGGGACCGCGACACAGCCGATCCCGGCGACCGCCTCCTCGTTGTCCACCGCGATCCCCTGCCGGCTACGGATCCGGGCCAGTTCGCGGTGCAGTTCCAGCCGGTCCCCGATCGTGCGTGAGGTGAGCCGGGGAAGCCGTTCGCGCAGCGAGGTTTCCACCACACCCGGATCCAGGCTGGCCAGCAGCGCCTTGCCGAGGGCGGTGCTGTGCGCCGGTAGCCGGCCCCCGATCCGGGTCGGGACCGTGGCGCTCTGCCGGCCGCCGGTCTTGTCCAGGTAGACCACGTCCCGGCCGTCGAGGACACCGAGATGCCCGACCGAGGCGGTCCGCTGGCACAACTCGTG
This sequence comes from Nocardia sp. NPDC051750, assembly GCF_044453135.1. Classification (NCBI taxonomy): domain Bacteria; kingdom Bacillati; phylum Actinomycetota; class Actinomycetes; order Mycobacteriales; family Nocardiaceae; genus Nocardia; species Nocardia sp. NPDC051750. The sequence continues at coordinate 358,594 of NZ_JBITCK010000006.1, forward strand.
CAACAGCGGGCCGATCACTGCGCGCAGTTCGTTGTGCCCGGCGGCCAGCCCGCCCAGTTCCAGTGCCCGCAGACCCAGGCGGTAGCCGCCGGGTGAATGGGCGAGCCAGCGCAGCCGGATCATCTGGTCCAGGATGCGGTGCACCGTGGAACGCGGCAGACCGGTGCGTTCCACCAGGTCGTGCAATGTGAGAACCGGTGTGCTGGGCGCGAACGCGTCCAGGATCAGTGTCATCCGCTCGATCATCGATACCGGCGGAGCGGAGCGGACCGGCTGTTGCCTGCCCTGCCACGACCCGCCCGGTTCCGGGTCGGCCAGCACCTCGACCGTCAAGACTTACCTCCATCGTGCAGCCCGGCCAGCTTATGCGTAGCGAACGGGACGCTATCGACGATGCCCCGTTCCAGCGGTGTGCAAACCATCACAGCCGCGTTCAGCCCGGCATGAAGGGTGCATTGAAAACGCTGCACAGCCAGCGGCCGTCGACGAATTCCATCACCGTGGACACCGACAGTTCCTTGGCCGTCTCGGCCGCGCCGGGTTCGGCGTTGAGGGTGTTGAGCTGCACCTGGACCTCGGCGCGGGTCTCGTCCGCGCTCATCGTCGCCACACAGGTGGCTGTATCGACCCGGGACCGTTCGGGGTCGGCGGAGATGAGTACCCGGGCCATCGGCAGTACCGTCTCGGCCTGGTTCTTCCACTGTCCGGTGGCACCGGCTTGCACCTTCTGCTCCCAGCCTGCCGGATCCGCGTAGTCGTAGGTGCCCACCAGGGAGCTGTATTCGCAGGCGGCCTGTTCGGCGGCGGCTTTCGCGTCCGCCGGCGGGGGTCCCGGGCTGCCGGGGCCGGCCTCGGCGGGCCGCAGGATTCCGGTGAACCAGGCGACCGTCCCGAATACCGCGAGGGCGACCGCCGCCACCGCCGGGACGAGGACGAATCGGCGCCGGTTCCGGGATGGAGCCGGCGCGAGTTGCGCGACCGACGGCACCGGCAGAACCGCCGGCACGGTGACCGCGGTGTCGGTGAGCGCCCGGCGGGCCGCCTGCGCCAGTTCACCGCAACCGGCGAATCGCTCGTCCGGGTTCTTCGCCATGGCCTTGGCGATCACTCCGTCGAAGCCGCGCGGCAACCGCGGATCGGCCGCCGAGGGCAGCGGGACGGCGGCGTTGAGGTGAGCGTTGATCAGCGCACCTGTGGACGCCGCCGGATACGGCAGCTGCCCGGTGAGCATGTAGTACAGCGTGCAGCCCAGCGAGTACACATCGGCACGGCGGTCGATATCGGTGCGCATCCCGAAGTACTCGGGCGCGGCGTAGTGGAAACTCGCGTACAGCTCACCGGTACGGGTGAGGCCGTCGGAACGGTCGAGTGCCTTGGCGATTCCGAAATCGGACAGGAACACCTGCTGTTGGTCGCCCCAGGCCAGCAGGATGTTGGCGGGTTTCACGTCGCGGTGCAGGATACCGGCGGTGTGGGCGTAGTCGAGGGCGCGCGCGGTTTCCTCGGTGATCCGCACCGCGTGGTCCGGCCGGATGGGCCCGCGGGCCAGCACCGCCGCGACATCGGTGCCCTCGACGTACTGCATCGCCATCCACAGGCGGTTCTCTTCTTCGCCGCGGGCATGGACGGCAACGATATTCGGATGGGAGAGCCGCGCAACGGTGTCGGTCTCCCGCAGGAAGCGGGCGCGCAGGTCGCGGTCGTCGCCGACCACCGGATTGAGCAGTTTCAGCGCGACCGGGCGCGGCAGATCGCGGTCGCGGGCCAGATACACCTCCCCCATTCCGCCGGCGCCGAGGAGACGCTCGATGCGGTAGCCGGCGAAGATCCGGCCCGGTTCGAGCCCGCTGTTCACGCCGACCGCAGTCCCGGCCACCCGTAGGACTGGGGACCCGGTGCGGGCCCGGCGCGGCCGGCGGGCGGACTCTCCACCGTGGGACCCTTCTGCCCGCGCACCGTCTCCTGTTGCCCGTGCTCGCGCCGGAAAGCGTCCATATCCATCCACCGGATCTGCTGGACGAGTTCTTCGAGCTGATCGCCGGGCAGGAAACCCGCCTGCGAATACACCAGCATGCCCTCCCGGAACGCCATGATCCACGGGTAGCGGTCGACCTGCCCGGCCGCGGCGAGCGCGGGTTCGGCTTCGGCCTCGACCGTCGCGTGCACGATATCGCGATGAGTCTCCGAGGAGGCCTCGTAGACCGGCGCGAACCGGGTGCACCACCCACACCAGGTCGCCCAGAAATCCACCAGCACAATGTGATTGGTGGCCACCACCGTCTGGAAGTTCTGCTGGGTCAGTGGCATCGTCGGCATGTGTCGTCCTCCCGGCGGCCCGAGCCGACCGCCCCGCGTGCAGATAACCCGTCCCGAAATCTCGCACGGGCGGGCCCGGCCGCCCGGTGAAACAGTAGGGCCCGGGCAGCCGATATCCGGCAGCCTACGCGGTCCGAGCAGGGCGGGGCCGCTCGGTCGGCGGGCGCGCGGGAGCGCCCCGGTCGCCGCCGGACCCCGGTGCGAACGATAACGTGTTCTCATGAGCGAAAACGAGGCCGGGAACGCACTCCCCAACGCCGAGCACCACGAGGGCGGATTCCGGCCGATGTCGGAGCTGATGGATCATGTCCACGCGGTGGACACCAGTCGCGGCGGCCCCCACTACGGCGATTTCGTCGAGCAGGTACGGACGCTCATGGATCGGGCCCGGCTGGCGGTACCGCCCGATGATCTGGTGCAGGAAGCGGCCGGAATCCTGGAGAAGCTCAACGACCGGCTCGCCGCGCATGTCCACAACGAATGGGACGCCCCGGGCTGGACCCGATTCGATCTGCCGTCGCGGGGCAATGTGACCCTGCCGCCCTACCGGGTGGATCGCGCCGAACCCGACGGGGTGGAGGCACGGATCACCTACCGCACCTTCCACCTGGGCGGTAACGCGGCGGCGCACGGCGGGTACATCTCGCTGGGGTTCGACGATCTGATGGGTCTGGCGGGTTCGGTGTATTCCGGCGCGGTCACCCGGACGGCCTCGCTCACCGTCGACTACCGGGCAATCACGCCGTTGAACAAGGAGCTGAAACTCCGCGCCTGGGGCGAACGCCAGGAGGGCCGCAAGGTCTGGATCAAGGCCACCCTGCACGACGGCGACCGGCTCTGCGCCGAAGCCCACGGCCTGTTCATCGTGCTGAAACCCGGCCAGCCCTGACACTCACCGGCCGTGCGGGCCGTGGCCGGACATCCGGCCCGGACCAAGTCGGCGGGACCGCTGCCAGGTCGGCGGAGGACGGCGCGAGCGCACACGCCGGGTGAAATGTGGTGCGGCCACAGCACCGCGCCTGCCGGAACGAGCCACAGACGGCGGGCGAGGGTGATCGCACCGGTGCGGCGGGGATCCGGAGGTCGCCGCCGCACCGGGCGCGTGGTTACCTGCGGCTGCCGCCGGGGTAGTGCTCGGCGAGGTACGGGGCGAACGCCTCGTCGACCTGTTCGGCGGTGAGACCGAAATCCTCCAGCGAATACTTGTGCGCGGGACGCGCCGCGCCCGAGGTGGATTCGCCGTGCAGGTCGGCCATCCGCATGCGGGCGGTATCGGTGAAGTCGATTCCGAAGTGGTCGTAGATCCGCTCGACGGTGGTCAGCGGGTCGGTGACGAAATCCTCGTAGTAGACATCGCAGAATTGTGCGGCGGGATGTTTCGCCCGGTCCGCGAGGAAGGTCCGCGCCCCGCGTGACCACAGCTCGAGCTGGGCCTCCCCCACGACCGGCCCGCGGAATTTATCCGACCAGCCCGCCGTGGCCTGCTCGTTCAGGCTGCACACCGAGGGAACGATGGTGCGCGGCTGCCGGTGCATCTGGATCACCAGCGCGTCCGGGTAGACCGCGAGCAGGGCGTCGAGCGCGAACAGGTGGCTCGGGTTCTTCAGCACCCACCGGCGGCCCGGATCGTTGAGTCCGATCAGCTGCAGGTTCCGGCGATGGCGCGCGTAGGCGGAGGTCCAGTCCTGGTCGCGCAACCATTCGGAGTACCGCGGCAGGTAGCCGAGGCATTCGTAGGAGATCGACATCGCCGACTGCCGCAGCAGCTGCCAGCACTCCTCCACCTGATCGGCGGAAATATGGTGCACACCCATGAATTCCGGGTGTTCGACGTGGTGTTTCTCGTAGCCGGCCTGCAACTGCTGGAATACCGGATTCTCTTCCCACGTCTCGCGCGGTGGGCGCGGCTGCGGCATCTCGGTCAGCCACATCTCCAGACCCTGATGGCCCGGATCCGCGGTGAGCAGGCGGTGCACGGCGGTGGTGCCCGACCGCGGCAGCCCGGTCACGAAGATCGGGCGATCGATCGTGACGCCGGCATGCTGCGGATACTGTTTCCACCCGGCTTCGCTCAGCGCCCGGGCGATCAGCGCACCGCGCAGGAACGCGCGATTGACCTTGTTCCCGAACGGGGTGAGCTCGGCGTCCTGGGCGTAGGAGTCGAGCAGTACCGACAGCCCGGCGCGGTAGTCGTCGGCGCCGAAATCGTCCAGGCCGATCACCTTGGTGGCGGAGGCATGCAGATCGTCGATCGTTCCGACGTCGTCCCTGCCGATCATTTCTGGTTTCTCCTCAGTGGTGGAATTCGCCGCAGTTCACATCGAGACAGGTCCCGGTGACGGCCCGGGACATCTCGGAGGCGAAGAAGACGACGGCGTCGGCGATCTCGTCGGGTTCGGGCAGGCGCCGCAGGTCGATATCGGCCGCGGTCTCGGTGTAGACCTCCTGGGCCGTGATCCCGCGCTCCTTGGCCAGGTAGTCGAAATACCATTTCAGGGTGTCGGCCCAGATCCAGCCCGGTGCCACCGAGTTCACCCGGATTCCGCGCGGCCCCAGTTCGGTGGCCAGACTCTCCGCCAACGCGAGCAACGTGGTCTTCGCCATCTTGTAGGGGCCGTAGGGCTGCCGGGAGTGCCGCAGCACGGCCGAGTTGATCATCACCACCGACCCGTTGCGCTCGGCGAGCGCGGGCGCGAACAGCCGGGTCAGGCGCAGCGCGGCGAAAACATTGGTTTCGAAGCTCGTGCGCAGATCGTCGATCGCGACCTCGGCCAGATCGACCATGGGCGGCATGGCGAACGCGTTGTTCACCAGCGCGTCCACCCGGCCGAACTCCTCCTGCGTGGCCCGCACGAGTTCCTGCGCCGCCGCGTCGTCGGTGATATCGGTCGGCACCACGAGGGCCCGGCGTCCCAGTTCCTCGATTTCGGTTGCTACCTTGCGCAACCGCTTCTCGGTGCGTGAGGCCAGCACCACATCCGCGCCGGCTTTCGCGCTCTGCACCGCGATCGCCTGGCCCAATCCGGGGCCGATTCCCGAGACGACGACAACTTTGTCCTGCAACAGCATCAGCCGAGCATCCTTTCCGCCACCGCGGCCTGGCGGGCGGCGATCCGCGCCTTCCAGTCCTGCGGGGTGATCCGCGACTCCTGGTAGTAGGGCAGGCGGTCGGGTAGTTCGTCGAACGACACCAGTTCCACCGTCGGGCCGTCCTCGGGTTTCATCTCGCGTGACAGCCGCTGCCAACGGAACTGGAGATAAGCCCGATCGTGACCGGTGCGCTCGATCCAGTTGACCAGGCCCGGATCACGTTCGCTGATCACCAGGCGGATCATGCCGTCCGGGTCCACGTTCGCCTGGTCGGCGTTGAGGCTGGTCTGGTGGTTGATGTAGTCCAGCGACAGGTACCACATACTGCCGAGCTGGAAGCCCTGATAGGGCGCGTCCGATTTCGGCACGGTCAGGATCATGACCTGATCGCCGGTGAGTTCGTAGTGGCCGACCGAGGAGAACTGGGTGGACAGGCCACCGGGAGTACGCCGCGGTTCGGTCATGGTGTTGACCGGCAGGTTCAGATAGAACCATTCGGGGAACGCCAGGAAGGTCTTCAACCGGGAGACCAGCATCTTGCCCGCGACCTCGTACCGTTTCGCCATCAGGTCGTTGCTGATCGCGGGCGGCGCGTCACCGGCGGTATCGACCCGGCTGATCCGGACGGTGCCGGCCTTCTCGTTCGCCCAGTCGCCGAAGACCTCGCGTACCGCCAGCATGGTCGCGTCGGGGGCGAGCTGGATATGGTTGCGCCCGCCAGGCCCGGGCCCCAGGGTCAGCTCGTACGTCCCGTCGGCGGCGATATCGATGGAGCGGTCGTCGAAGGCGGTTTCGCCGCCGGGCACCTCGCTGGGCGAATAGTTGCCGTTGAGGACCTGGAAGCTCAGGTCACGGGTGCTGCCCCGGGTGCCGTGGACCACGTATTCCGCATCGGGGCGCAGGTTGGCGTGCCAGTAGAGCGTGTCCGGATTGTCCAGGCCCATCTTCGTGTAGGGCCCGGTGGACGCCACGAAGAACGGGAAGTCCCGCTCGAAGGCCCACGACATCTGGATGGCGGCGCGGATACTGCCCGCCAGGTAGTCGTAGCCCTCGGCCAGATCCTGTTCGGTGCGGATATGGGGGGCGCCCTTGATGATTTCCTCGGCGGCGGCGATCGAGTCCGCGAACGGCTGGGTCAGCACGATACTCCCGGTGTTCCATATATGTACCGCCCTGGTACATTCTGATATCGAGAAGATTAGAACTTGTTCTAGGAGTGGTCAATGGCAGCAGGACCGGCGGAGGTGCGCGACGTGGCCCGGCGCTCGGCGCCCACACTGCGGGTAATCCAGGTGATCGACTACCTCACCGCCCGCGGCGGACGTCGCGCCGGGCTCTCGGAAATAGCCCGTGACCTGGGCCTGGCCAAACCCACCTGCCTGGGCATCGTCACCGAACTCACCGCCGCCGGCTACCTCATCCGCGATCCGCGCACCCGCGAGTACGGTCCCGGCCCGGCGCTCATCGCGGCCGGCCGGGCCGCCCAGGACAGTTTCGCGATCGCCGGTCTGGCCCACCCCGAACTGGAACGGCTCAGCTCGGTATACGCCACCACGTGCACCGCATCCGCGGTGGTAGGCGAACGGATCAGCGTCCTCGACAGTGCCGGACCGGCCATTGTGCGGGTCGGGGCGACCTATCGTTTCGCGCCACCGGTCGGCCTGATGTACGTCCTCTGGGATACCGATGCCGCCTTCGACGCCTGGCTGACCAGCCCGCCGACCGTTCCACTGCAGCAGGACGAGACCCGGCTGCGCCGGATCGTGGCCGAATGCCGGGAGCGCGGCTACCTGGTGGAGAGCATGACCGGGGCGGGCCGCCGGCTGTACTCGATGCTGGCGGGGGTGGGCGGCCACGAATTACCCGATGACCTGCGCACCGCCGTGGCGGAGTTGGTCACCACGCTGGGTGAGCGGGTGTATCTGGGTGTGGACCTGCGGCCCCGCAAGGAGCATCCGGTGAGCCTGCTCGCGGCGCCCACCTACGACCCGGACGGCCGTCAGCAACTGGTGCTCACGATGTACGTCGGCAAACCGATCACCGGCGCCGAGATCGCCCGGCGCGGCACCGCACTGGCCGCGGCGGCCGATGCGGTCACCGCGGCAGCCGGCGGACTCCTGCCGCCGCACCGTTGACCTTTCATAGAAACGTGTTCTAGTTTTTAAGCGTGAGCCAGCATACGAAGTCGGCCGCGAGCACCTACGAGCTCTCGCATCAGGCCGCACTCGAGGCCGAATCCGTCCATATCCTCCGGGAGGTGGCCGCCACCTTCGAACGTCCCGTTCTGCTCTTCTCCGGGGGCAAGGACTCGGTGGTGATGCTGCATCTCGCCGTCAAGGCGTTCTGGCCGGCCCCGCCCCCGTTCCCGGTCCTGCACATCGATACCGGCCACAACTTCGACGAAGTCATCGCCTACCGCGACGAGACGGTGGCCCGGCACGGGGTGCGCCTGCTGGTCGGCCGGGTGCAGGACGATATCGATGCCGGGCGGGTCACCGAGGACACCGGGCCCCGCGCGAGCCGCAACCGGCTGCAGACCGCGACCCTGCTGCGCACCCTGCGCGAAGGCCGTTTCGACGCGGTCTTCGGCGGCGCGCGCCGCGACGAGGAGAAGGCCCGCGCCAAGGAACGCGTCTTCAGCTTCCGCGACGAGCACGGGCAATGGGATCCGCGCCGGCAGCGCCCCGAACTGTGGAACCTCTACAACGGCAAACACCGGCCGGGGGAACATATCCGGGTCTTCCCGCTGTCCAACTGGACCGAACTCGATATCTGGACCTATATCGCGAGCGAGGGCATCGAACTGCCGTCGCTGTACTACGCGCACCGGCGCCCGGTGGTCCAGCGCGACGGAATGCTGCTGGCGCACACCAGGTTTCTGACTCTGCTCGACGGTGAGGAACCCCACGACGCGCTGGTCCGCTTCCGCACCGTGGGCGATGCCACCTGCACCGGCTGTGTGGAATCCACCGCCGCCACACCCGCCGATGTCGTCACCGAGGTGGCGGCCGCGCGGGTCACCGAGCGCGGCGCGACCCGCGCCGACGACCGGATCTCCGAGGCCGGGATGGAAGACCGCAAACGAGAGGGTTACTTCTGATGAGCAGCCTGCTGCGCCTGGCCACCGCGGGCAGCGTCGACGACGGTAAATCCACGCTGATCGGACGCCTGCTCTTCGATTCCAAAACCCTGTTCACCGATCAACTCGACGCGGTGGAACGCACCAGCCGCGACCGCGGCGAGGACTACCCGAACCTCGCGCTGCTCACCGACGGGCTGCGCGCGGAACGCGAACAGGGCATCACCATCGATGTCGCGCATCGCTATTTCGCCACGCCCCGGCGCAAATTCATCATCGCCGACACCCCCGGGCACGTGCAGTACACCCGCAATATGGTCACCGGCGCGTCCACCGCCGATCTGGCGCTGATCCTGGTCGACGCCCGGCACGGCGTGGTCGAGCAGACCCGGCGGCACGCGTTTCTGGCCTCGCTGCTGGGGGTCCCGCACCTGGTGCTGTGCGTGAACAAGATGGATCTGGTGGGCTATTCGGCGCAACGGTTCGCCGAGATCCGCGACGAATTCGCGGGTTTCGCCTCGCGGCTGCAGATCGCGGACCTGACCTTCATCCCGATGTCGGCGCTGCACGGCGACAATATCGTGCACCGCAGCGCCACCATGGACTGGTACGAGGGCACACCGCTGCTGCACCACCTCGAGGAGGTGCATATCGCCTCCGACCGCAACCTCATCGATGCCCGGCTGCCGGTGCAGTACGTAATCCGCAGCCACACGCCGGATTTCCGCGGTTATGCCGGATCCGTCGCCAGCGGTGTCTGGTCCCCGGGCGACGAGATCACGGTGCTGCCCTCGGGTCTCACCACCACGGTCACCGGGATCTGGGGGCCGGGCGGTGTCCCGCTCGAGCAGGCCTTCCCGCCGCAGGCGGTCACCGTGGCGCTGGCCGATCAGCTCGATATCGGCCGCGGCGATATGCTCTGCCGGCCGGCGAACCGCCCGCAGAACAGCCGCGATCTGGACACCATGGTCTGCTGGTTCAGCGACGAGGCGCGGATGCGACCCGGCGCCTCCTACACCGTCCGCCACACCACCCGCAGTGTCGCGGCGCAGATCCGCACGCTGGACTATCGCCTCGATGTCAATACCCTGCACCGCGACGAGACCGCAACTTCGCTGTCGCTCAACGAGATCGGCCGGGTACAGCTCCGCACCCGGCAGGCACTGCAGTTCGACCCCTACCGCCGCAACCGCACCACCGGCAGCTTCCTCCTGGTCGACGACACCACCGGCGATACGGTGGGCGCCGGGATGATCACCGGCCCCAGTCTCCCCTCGTCCCGGGTGGTCTGGCATTCCAGCGCCGTGGGTCGTTCGGAGCGCGCCACCCGTGGCCGCACCGTGTGGCTCACCGGACTGTCCGGTTCCGGGAAATCGTCGGTGGCGGTAGAACTCGAGCGGCGCTTGGTGGCCGCGGGCCGGCCGGCCTTCCTGCTCGACGGTGACAACCTGCGGCACGGCCTCAACGCCGACCTGGGATTCAGCGCGGCGGACCGGACGGAGAACATCCGGCGGGTGGGTGAGGTGGCCCGGCTCTTCGCCGAATCCGGCACCATCGCCATCGTCTCGCTCATCAGCCCCTACCGGGCCGATCGCGAACGCGCGCGCGCCGTCCACGACACGGCCGGGATCCCTTTCCTGGAGGTCTTCGTGGACACCCCGCTGGAGGTGTGCGAAGCCCGCGATCCCAAGGGCCTGTACGCCAAGGCCCGGGCGGGCGAGGTCCGCGGCTTCACCGGTATCGACGATCCGTACGAGGCCCCGACCGCACCGGCGCTGGTACTGCGTCCGGAAGACGGTGATCCGGCCACGATGGCCGCCGCGATCCTGGCACTGCTGGCGCGGGACGACAGCGCCTGATTTCGGCACCCCCTGCCGGCACCGCGCGGTACGTCGACGAACTCGACCACCGCGCGGTCGTGCGTGGTGGACAGGGAAGCGACGGCCCCGCCGGGTTACTCGGCCGGTGCGACCATCGGCATTGTCGCGCCCGAAACCTCAGCGATTTCGCGTAGTCGCTGAGTGGAGGTGCCGAGGCGGCTCAACTGGATGAGACCCTGGGCCATCACCACGACGCCGGCACTCTGCGCCGAGAGGGCAGCCGGATCGATATCGCCGCGAGGCGCGAGCCCGTCGGCGACTCCTTGCTCCATCGCCGCGGTGGTGCGGCTACCGATGGTGACGACCTCCGGTATCCGCAAGGCCAGCTGGGCGACGCTGTTGAGCATCAGACAGCCGCGACGATTCGGCTGTGCGGCACAGTCGTCGATGATCGCGCGCAGCAGGGCGCGGACCGCGTCACGGGCGGATCCGGGAGCAGCGACCACGGTATCGCGGACGAAACGGGCGCGCTGATCGCAATACCGCTCCAAGGCCGCGAGGAACAGACCTCGCTTACTGCCGTAGGCGGCGTAGATACTGCCGTTGCCGACGCCGGTCGCCGCCGAGACATCCCCGACCGAGGTGTCGTCGAAACCGTGTGACCAGAACAGGTCCGTGGCGGCGTCGAGAAGGCGTGCCTCGTCGAACTGCCGGGGCCGCGCCATTCGTTCATCGTACCAATCATCCTGCGATATCGCCCACACCGCTTGTTCTGGAGTCGAGGCTCCAGAATACTTTCCGCATGGTCTCCGATGGTGCCGAATCGCCCCGCCGACGTATCGGCATCCTCCTCTTCGACGGTGTGAAAACGCTCGATTTCGTCGGCCCGGCCGAGGTGTTCATCGAGGCCAACCAGGCCGCGCCCGGATACGACGTGGTCCTGATCTCGCCGGACGGCACCAGTGTGCAGACCTCGATCGGCGCCCGGATCGAGGTGAGCGCCGCGGCCACCGACGCGGGCCGATTCGATACCGTCATCATTCCCGGCAGCGAACTACCGCCGTCGACATTCGTCACCCCCGAATTACTCGCGGCCGCCCGGCACCTGTCCTGGAACACCCGGCGGCTCGCCTCGATCTGCAGCGGAGCCTTCGTTCCCGCCGAACTCGGTTTCCTGGACGGCCGGCGCGCAACCACCCATTGGAAGTTCGCCGCCGACCTCGCCCGCCGGTACCCCGCGGTCGTGGTGGAACCGGACGCGATCTTCGTCCGGGACGGCAATCTGTACAGCTCGGCCGGAGTCGCGGCGGGGATCGATCTCGCCTTGGCGCTCGTCGAGGAGGACCACGGCGCCGATATCGCCCGGCGGGTCGCCCAGTTACTGGTGGTCTATATGCAACGCGCGGGCGGCCAATCCCAGTTCTCGGCCTCGCTGAGCGGACCGGCGCCGCGCAGCCCACTCGTCCGTAAGGCCGTGGACCTGATCTGCGCGGATCCCGCGTTTCCCCATACGGTCCAGACCCTGGCCGACCACGCCCGGGTCAGCGTCCGGCACCTCACCCGGCTCTTCCGCTCCGAACTCGAACACTCTCCCGCCGAATACGTCGCCTTCATCCGATTCGGGGTCGCCCGCGATATGTTGCACGCCGGCCACAGCGTCACCGAGGCTGCCGCGGCCGCGGGGTACGGCAGCAGCGAGGCCCTGCGGCGGGCGTTCGTCGCCCGGATCGGTGTCTCGCCGCGCAAGTACCAGCAGCGGTTCCGTTCCACCCACTCGATAACGACCCCGGACGCCGAGCTCACCGCCGCGGCGTCCTGATCAGGGGGATTCACGGCCGGTAGCGAGGGGCGCGCGGGAGGTCTCCGGGACGAAGCTGGAGCAGGCGCACGGATAGCGCCGCCCCCACCACAGAGAAGAGCCTCCATGACCTCCGCGACCACGATCGTTCTCGTCCACGGCGCCTTCGCCGACGCCTCGAGCTGGCACCCGGTCATCGAGCGTCTGCTCGCCCGCGGATACCCGGTGGTCGCGCCCCCGGTCGCCGGACGCAGCCTGTCCGCCGACGCCGCCTACATCCGATCCTTCGTCGAACGGATCGACGGGCCGGTACTGCTGGCCGGGCATTCCTACGGCGGCGCGGTCATCACGGTGGCCGGGGCGGCCGACAATGTCGCCGGACTGGTCTACGTCTCCGGTTATGCCCTGGAAGAAGGTGAGAGCCTCGGACAACTGCAGGGCGGTTTCCCGGATTCCGACCTGGCCGCACACCTCGTCTACACCCCCTACCCCACCGATACCGGCGAGCCGGGCACCGATGTCACCGTCGACCCTGCCGCCTTTCCCGGGATCTTCGCGGCCGGTCTGGATCCCCGGACCGCCCGGGTGCTGGCGGTATCGCAGCGACCGCTCTCGGCGGCTGCCTTCGGTGAGCCCGCCACCGTCGCGGCCTGGAAGACCACGCCGGGCTGGGGAATCGTCTCCACCGCCGACCACACCATCAATCCCGAGGTCGAGCGGTTCGGCTACCGCCGGGCCGGGCTGCGCCGGATCGTGGAGGTCGACGCGCCCCATCTGGTCATGCACACCCATCCCGACGAGGTCGTCGGCGTCCTCACCGGCGCTCTCGACGAGCTGGCCTGAACACCCGAAACCTCACACAACCCACACGAAAGGAATCCGACAATGGCCGGAAACCCGCTGAACATCTCCCTCGAGCAGGCCGCGCAGGACTTCGTCGACGCGACCTCCGAGCCGCCGTTCCTCTACCAGCTGCCGCCGGAGGAGGGCCGAAAGGCGGTGGATTCCGTCCAGGACTCGCCGATCGACAAGCCCGAGATCGACGAGGAGTGGATCACCGTCGAGGGCGGGCCGACCGGCTCGGTGCGGGCGCGGATCGTCAAACCGCTCGGCACCACCGGACCGCTTCCGGTGATCGTCTACACCCACGGCGCCGGCTGGGTCTTCGGCGACGCGCACACCCACGATCGCCTGGTCCGCGACCTCGCTGTCGGGACCGAGGCCGCGGTGGTCTTCCCGGAATACGATCGGTCGCCCGATGTGCGCTACCCCGTCGCCAACGAGCAGTCCTACCGGGTCGCGCAGTGGGTGACCACACACGGCGCGGAGAAAGGGCTCGATCCGGCACGGATCGCGGTCGCCGGTGATTCGGTCGGCGGCAATATGGCCATCGCGCTGACTCTGATGGCCAAGGAACGCGGCGATATCACCTTCGCTCAGCAGGTCCTGTTCTATCCCGTCACCGACGCGGCCTTCGATACCGATTCCTACCGGCAGTTCGCCGAAGGCTACTTCCTGACCCGCGAGGGAATGCAGTGGTTCTGGGATCAGTACACCACCGACGAGGCCGACCGGGCCCGGATCACCGTGTCCCCGCTGCGCGCCACCCGTGAGCAGCTCACCGGGCTCCCCCCGGCGCTGGTCATCACCGCCGAAGCCGATGTCCTGCGCGCCGAGGGCGAGGCCTTCGCGGGCAAGCTCCGGGATGCGGGCGTCCCGGTGGTGCAGACACGCTACGGCGGCATCATCCACGATTTCGTCATGGTCAATTCGATGCACGACACCCAGGCCGCGAAAGCTGCGGTCGCCCAGGCTGTTTCGGTGCTGCGCGCGGCACTGCACACGTCCTGACCGGCCCCGCGGCCCGATCACTCCGGCGGCGCTGCCGGAGTGATCGGCCGGGATGCCCATACCCACTCCGCCGGCGGCCGCGAACAGTACGCTCGGGCAGGCGCGGCCGCAGTGGTGGCCCGGATGCCGTTATTTGATACTCTGACGGCAACTTGTACCGAAAGGGTGGTTATGCGGTCTACTCTGCTGTCCCGGCGCGACCTCGAGTTCCTGCTCTACGAATGGCTCGACGTCGAAGACCTGACCCGGCGACCGCGCTTCTCCGACCATTCGCGACAGACGTTCGACGCCGTCCTCGAACTGAGCGAACAGCTGGCCACCAAATACTTCGCCACCCACAACAAACTCAACGACGCCCGGGAACCCACCTTCGACGGTGACACAGTCACCATCATCCCTGAAGTCCGGGCAGCGCTGACCGCCTTCGCCGACGCGGGCATGGTCGGGGCCACCATGGACGCGGACCTGGGCGGCGCGCAGCTGCCGGCCGCGGTGGCGCAGGCCGCCTTCGCCTGGTTCCACGCCGCCAACCCCGGCACCAGCGCCTATCCCCTGCTCACCATCGGCAACGCGAACCTGCTCATCGCGCACGGTGGCGAGGATCTGGTGCGACGTTTCGTACCGCCGATGCTGGAGGGCCGGTACTTCGGCACCATGTGCCTGTCCGAGCCGCAGGCCGGTTCCTCACTCGCCGATATCGTCACCCGCGCCGAACCTCGAGAGGACGGCACCTACCGGGTGACCGGCACCAAGATGTGGATCTCGGGCGGCGATCACGAACTCGGCGAGAACATCGTGCACCTGGTCCTCGCCAAGATTCCCGGCGGCCCGGCGGGCACCAAGGGGATCTCCCTGTTCGTGGTCCCCCGCTACCTGGTCGGCGACGACGGTACGCGCGGCGAACGCAACGATGTGGCGCTGGCCGGGATCAACCACAAGATGGGCTTCCGTGGCACGGTCAACACGGTGCTCAATTTCGGGGAGGGCCGCTGGACACCGCAGGGGTCCGCGGGCGCGATCGGCTATCTGGTCGGCGAACCGCACCAGGGCCTGAAATACATGTTCCACATGATGAACGAGGCCCGCAGCGGGGTGGGACTGGTCGCCGCCGCGCTCGGCTACACCGGCTACCTCGAATCCCTCGAATACGCCCGCAGCCGCCCACAGGGCCGCACCAAGGGCGCCGCCGACCCGGCCTCCCCGCAGCGCCCGATCATCGAACACGCCGACATCAAACGGATGCTGCTGGCGCAGAAGAGTTACGCCGAGGGCGGACTGGCCCTGGTGCTGTACTGCGCCCGCCTGATCGACGAACAGCACACGGCCGAGTCGGACGAGGAACGCCGCGCCCGCACCCTGCTCCTGGACATCCTCACCCCGATCGCGAAGAGCTGGCCCTCGCAGTGGTGCCTGACCGCCAACGATCTCGCCATCCAGGTCCTCGGCGGCTACGGCTACACCCGCGAATACAACGTCGAACAGCACTACCGCGACAACCGCCTCAACCCGATCCACGAGGGCACCCACGGCATCCAGGGCCTGGACCTGCTGGGCCGCAAGGTCACCCAGCAGTCCGGCGCGAGCCTGCGCGAACTCGACAGCCGCGTCCGCGCCACCCTGGCCACGGCCCAGGAACTCGGCGGCGAACCCGCCGATCTGGCCGACCGGCTCGAGAAATCCTGGACCCGCCTGGTCGCGGTCACCGGTAGTCTGTTCGCGGCCGGTGATATCGAGGTCGCTCTGACCAACAGCTCGGTCTACCTGGAAGCTTTCGGCCACCACGTCGTGGCATGGATCTGGCTGGACCAAGCGATCGCCGCCCACGGCCGCACCGGAGATTTCTACGACGGCAAACGCCACACGGCCCGCTACTTCTTCCGCCACGAACTCCCCCGCACCGGACCACAATTGGACCTCCTGGCCGACCTGGACACCACCACCCTGGATATGTCCGAGGACTGGTTCTGACCCGCCAGCTAGCGCGATCCCCCGATGGGGCGGTCCGGCACCACCATCAGCCTCGTTCGACCGCCGTCCTCCGGCCCCGCGTTCTCGGGCTCGGTGGGTCAGCAGCCGGTGATTCGGCCCTCTGACGGCCGGATACATCGCGCTCCACGGACATAGCCGACAACTGGTTCTGGTCGAGCACGGCGTCGTCATGATCCGCCGATACCGCGCGACGAACGTCTTCACTGCCGGAACCGTCTTCTTTTATGGTCTCGGACCGGATGCTCTGCGGCCAGAGCACTGCCCAGATCAGCACTCCCAGCGGCAAACCGACCGCCACCGCCAGACCGAGCGCGATCATCGCGCGGCCCCGGCCGCATGCCACCGAGCAAAAGACAACCGGGGCAGCACCGTTTCCACGTCGGCGACATCCATCACCCGATTCAGCTCCAGCGGGCCGAGATGGTCAGGAGCAGGCAGAATCACCACGTCCGCCCCGGCGTTGCGCGCCTGATCGGCTACCGGCAGCACCGAACGCTCGTCCGCCACACCACGCTGTAACCGAGCCGATCGGCCAGCCGCCGCACCTGCGCCTGATCCCATTCCGGCGCAGTACTCACCTCATAGTCGATCCAGCAGAACGCAATCGAGTCGGTCATGATGTCGGCCTGTCGGTGCGGACATCGAGTGCCGTGCGGCCTCGTGGCGTCGCCACCAAGCCGAGGGAAAGCGGCGACACCTGCCACGCGGCGCGACGAAGGCCGACACCGTCGATCAGTAGGCCGGCACTGTGGAGGATGCGGACCGCGCGGCGCACGGTGTGTTTACTCAGACAAGTTGCACGGGCGATCTGCTCGACGGTGAGCTGTGAGCCAGGGAGAAGCGCACGTAGTACGTGCGTCTCGCGGACGGTGAGAGACTGGGCGAGCTCAGATCTGGACATGATGGTCACCTCGGGTTGAGGTCGGTGGTCTGTTCCAGCTCACCGCGTACCGCTTCCGCGCATAAGGCCTGCACCGCGGACTGGTGTGTGCAGCCGGGGTGTGCAGAAAGACCTGATCGTCGTCATCGGAGCAATTGCCGTGCCACACTCCGCATATGGGACGTCACCCAAAGCAGCCGAACCATCAGTTGGCGGAACTGCTCGACGAGACTCATGCGAGCCGAAAAGGGTTGGCGCGCCGAGTTGTCGAGCGAGGCCGGTCGATCGGCGTCCACCTACGCTACGACCACACATCAGTTGGCCGATGGCTGGCCGGCGAGCGGCCGACACCGCCCGGGCCGAACTTGATCGCAGATGTACTCACCGAGCTATGTGGCCGCCGCATCACGCCGTCCGATTGCGGTATGCCCGTCGGTGAATCAACGGACCTCGGATTGGAGTTCTCGTGAGCCTCGCGGAGGCAACAGCCTCGGTTACTGCGTTGTGGAGGGGCGATGTGGAGCGTCGCCGGTTCCTGGAGGGCGCGGCATACGCCGTCGCGGTCTACCCGGTTGCGAGCATGCGCTGGCTGACCTTGCCGGGACGCGAGCACCCGATCTCCTCGACTGGACTCCGCCGTGTCGGAATGGCTGATATCGACGCTCTGCGGACCATGAACGCTGCTTTCCGTGACCTGGACAATCAGGTTGGAGGAGGCAAGGTCCGCTCCACGGTCGTGCATTACCTACACACGTCGGTCGCCCCGCTGCTACGGAGCAGCTACACCGAGGAAGTCGGCCGTCGCCTCTTCGCGGTGACCGCCGAACTGACGAAACTGGCCGGCTGGGCCGCTTACGATCTCGAGGAACACGGACTCGCACAGCGGTACTTGATCCAGTCGCTCCGAATGGCGCGTGCCGCTGGGGATTCGGCGCTGGGCTCCGAGATCCTTGCAGCGATGAGTCATCAGGCAACCTACGTCGGTCGGCCCGGTGATGCTGTAGATCTCGCGCGGGCGGCACAGATCGCGGCCCGCTCGGCGGGGTTGCCCGCGCTCGAAGCCGGATGCCACATGGTAGAAGCCCACGGGCACGCCGCTCGTGCCGATGCTCGTTCCTGCGCGAGTTCGCTGAACGCGGCTGAGGGCGCATTCGACCGAGGGGGTTCGAACCGTCCCACGTGGCTGACGTACCTCGACTCGGCGTACATGGCGGCAAAAACCGGTCAATGCTTCCGCGATCTCGGAGACAACGAGCGTGCCGCAACGCTGGCGCGGCAATCGCTCGATATGAGCGATGGGTATCAGCGTGGGAAGGTGTTCAACCTGTGCCTGCTCGCGTCGAGCCTCGCCCCCGAGGATCCACACGAAGCCGTCCGGGTCGGTATGCACGCGCTCGAATTGTCGAGCGCCGTGGAGTCCCGCCGAACGAATGCATATCTGCGCGATGTGCGAGCCCGGCTGGCCCCGTACAGCGCGATCCCGACCGTAGCGGAGTTCCGTGAGCGGGTCGCGGCGGCTAGGACAGTGTGAGAGCCCGGTACACACCGACGATGGTCGCTGCGCCGACGATCTCGCCCTGGTCGATCATCTGGACTGCTTCGTCGAGCGGAACCCATCGGATCGTCTCTGCCTCGTTGATATCGGGTCGCGTGTCTGTGAGGTCGGCGCCGCGGGCAAGGTAGATGTCCTGCGGGTGGTCGAGGGTACCGATTGCGGGCTGATAGGTGACGAGGTGCCGCATCGTGCGCGGGCGCCAGCCGGTCTCCTCCTCGACCTCACGGGCTGCCGCGGCGGCGACATCTTCGGCGTGGTCGACGTATCCGCCGGGCAGCTCCCACACCCACTGATCGATGATCCATCGGTGCCGGTACATCAGCAGTACCTCGCGGTCGTCGCTGAGTACCAGCGTCATCGCGCACCGTGGCATCCGAGCGACATACTGCGTGAATTCAACCCCGTCGGGAAGACGAATGTCGGCCGTCGACAAACGGATGTGCCGGTTCTGGTCCACCAGGCGCTCACCGAGTACCGTCCATTGGGTTTCGCTCACACCGACGACGGTAGTGGAACCGGGTGCGAACCGGGAGGTCAGGAATTCGGCAGCGACCAGCCGCGTCGATGAGGTCGAGCGCGGCCCGCCCCCGCGGGTGATCGGGACCCGCTGCGAGAATGGGCGACGCCGAGCACCGGACGTGTCGATCAGCAGTCGACAACTTGGCCCATGCACGCGCTAGATTCGGCGAGGTGACTTGGATCGTGCCCGATATCGACCGGATCGACACCGTGCCCAGCGGCCCGGAGCGACCGATGTTGCAGTCCTGGCTGGACTTCCACCGGCAGACGCTGCTCGCCAAATGTTCCGGTCTCGATTCCGCGCAGCTCAAACGGCGTGCGGTGGCACCCTCGACGCTCTCGTTGCACGGATTGGTGCGGCATATGGCGGAGGTGGAGCGTGGCTGGTTGCGGATCACGGCGGCCGGGCAGCGGCTCGAGTATCTCTACTGTTCGGAGGCCAACCCGAGCGGCGATTTCGATGATATCGATGCGGCCGATCCCGCCGCCGATTTCGGCGTCTACCACCGTGAGATACAGCTGGCCGACGCAGGGGTGGCCGAGCTCCCGCTCGACCATCGCTGCCGGACCCCGGCCGATGCCGAGTTCAGTCTCCGCTGGGTGTACCTGCATCTCATCGAGGAATACGCCCGGCACAACGGTCATGCCGACCTGCTCCGCGAACAGATCGACGGCCGGACCGGAGACTGAATCCCGACCGAGACGGTGCAGGAGCGGAGATTGGCTGGCTACAGCGGGCGGCCCTGGTAGCCGAGCCTGCGTGAAATAGCGAGGGCGCCTTCGACCAGTGCGGATGCCATCTCACCCCGGCGCGGTTCCGCGAAGTTCGCGAGGAAGCCGCCGAAACTGAGGCCCGCGACTGCGCGTCCTGACCGGTCGAAGACGCACGCACCCAGTGCCGCGACACCGGGGGTGACGTCTTCGAGGCTGACTGCATAGCCCCGGCGGCGTGTTTCCGCGAGCACCTCCCGGAGCTCCCCCTCGGTCATTTCGTTGCCCACCGGGGTCCGCAGGTGTCCTGCGGCGAGCACCCGAGGTAGCAGTGCCTCCTCCAGTTCCGCCAAAAGCGCCAATGGTGCGCCTCCGATGTACAGGGGGAGAGACCGACCGACCGACAACGACATGACACGTACCGGACGGCTGCTTTCGATCAGGTCGAGGCAGACTGCGCGCGCGCCGTCGGGTACTACGAGGTAGACGTTCTCGTCGTAGCGCGCGGCGAGGTCCGACATGACATGGCTGGCCTCGGTGCGTAGATCGAAGCTCCCCAGGACACTCGACGCGAGTTCGAACACGCGAAGGGTCATTTTGTAGTCGCCCGAGGTCGTTCTTTCGATCCATCCGGCAAGTTCGAGGGTGTCCAGTATTCGATAGGTCGTCGTGCGTGTGTATCCGCAACGTTTGACCAGTTCCGGCAACGACACTTCGGGCGTTTCCCGATCGAACGATTCCAGTATCCGGATTGCCTTGACCACGGAGGCAATGTGGTTCTTGGGATCGAACTCGAGTTCTGCTCTTTCGGGCATGCAGCTTCCTCGCTGTGACTGTTGACACGTGATCGGCGGTATGGGAATCTCCTTACGGATTCCGGACAGACTATCCGGAATCCGGACACTACGCAAGATCTATTCGGTCCGACCGCCTATTGGCCGGTCACTGCTCAACGAGGAGCCCCATGACGGCCCCAACTGGTCGCTACGCCGACATCGAGGTACTGGATCCGGAGCCCCGGCAGACCTCGACTTTGATAGCTGAAAGGCATCGGTCGCTTTCCGGATTTGCCGTATTCGACTACATGATCGATGGCGCAATCGTTCGGTCGAACGTGAACTCCGGGCTCGCCGAGCTCGATTCGGTTCTTGCACCGGCCGAGTACACCGGCACGACATCCACGTGGGACCCCATCGAGGAGAGCGCGGCGCTCGAATTCGAGGCACGTTGCTGCAAGCCCCTCGAGGGAGTGTCCGCATGAGTGCGCAAGCTGCTGCGGTCCGCGACCCATTGGTCACCATCAGCTCACCCGACGATGTGGAACGCATCATCGACGAAGGTGGTGTCAAAGGAAAGTCGCACTGGATCATCCTCGGACTGGCGCTCGCCGGCTTGGGCTTCGAAGCCTTCTACACCGGCGCCCTCAGCGGCGGAATGAGTGCGCTCACCGAGCAGTTGGGGCTGAGTGGAAATAATGTCGGAACACTCAGCGCTATCGGCTACAGCGCCAGCGTTCTCGCGGCATTGACATGCGCCAAGCTCGGTGACCGCATCGGCCGGGTGCGTTTCCTGGTCATCGCGAAAGCGCTGGCGGTCATCGGTGCACTGGTGATGATGTCCGCACAGTCCTACGGAATGTTGCTGAGCGGCCGGTTGATCGGCGGAATCGCCTACGGGATCGATCTCGGTATCGCGCTCGCCTACCTGGCCGAGCTGCTGCCCAAGAACAAGCGGAACTGGCTGAGTTTCTCACAGGCGCAGTGGTACACCTCCACAAGCCTCGCACTCCTGGTGACACTCGGCGCTTACGAGCTCGGCGCCGGCCTGGATGTCTGGCGATGGAGTCTCGGTGTCGCCGGCGCCATCGCGTTCGTACTGCTGCTCGCCCGAATCTGGTACATGCCGGAAAGCCCGAAATGGCTGGCGGCACGTGGCGATCTGGACGGAGCCGCTCGCTCCCTCACCCGGATACTCGGCCGCGAAGTGCGCGTCGACACGGCGCGCGTGGCAGCCGCTGTCCCGGCCCCCGCAATCAAAGTGAAGTGGGCGGCGCTGTGGGCGAAAGAATACCGGCAGCGCACCATTCTGGCGAACATCGTGGGCTTTACCGAGGCACTTCAATATTTCGCGATCGGCTTCTACCTACCGGTCATCTCGATGGACCTGTTCGGTTCCGGCTTCGCGATGGCCATCACGGGCTCGATCGTCTTCAACCTGTTCGGCATCGTAGGCGGCGTACTCGCGGTCTACTTCGCGCGTCGCTTCGGCGTCCGTATCAGTTCCGCCTGGGGATTCGCCGGCGTCGCGACCGCGATACTCATTCTGGCGACATGGTCGGACATGCCGCTCCTCGCCGGATTCCTGGTCCCGTCGTTCTTCATCTTCTGCCATGCGGCTGCCCCGGGAACGGCAGGTCTGACGATGGGGCCGCTCGCCTATCGCAGCGAACTACGCGCCCGTGGATCGCAGCTTGTCACCATCTCGCGCAGTGCCGCGGGTGTGGTCGGACTGTTCTGTTTCCCGGTGCTGCGGGAGGCGTTCGGGACGCCCGCGACATTGCTCATCCTGATGGCGGCGCCGCTGGCCGGGCTGCTGGCCTGCCTGATCATCAAATGGGAACCGCTCAGCGCCGAATCCGATCAGGAACTGCACGAGATCGGTGTGCGCCAGGCACACGATCGGTCTCTGCTGATCGAGAGCCAGGAAAGCGAGATGCCGAAATGACGCGGGTAGCCCTGATCACCGGCGGTGCGCAAGGTCTCGGACTCGCCACCGCGTACAGATTCGGCGAGGACGGGTTCCATGTAGTCGTCGCCGATATCGGCGAAGACCGGGCGCATGCGGCCGTAGACCAACTGGCCGCACGTGGCTTCACCGCCACGGCAGCCCGCATCGATGTCACCGACGACACCTCCGTGAATGCCTGCTTCGAACTGATCGACAAAAAGACAGGTGGCCTCGACGTTCTCGTCAAC
Source organism: Nocardia sp. NPDC051750 (assembly GCF_044453135.1). Taxonomy (NCBI): domain Bacteria; kingdom Bacillati; phylum Actinomycetota; class Actinomycetes; order Mycobacteriales; family Nocardiaceae; genus Nocardia; species Nocardia sp. NPDC051750. The sequence continues at coordinate 381,177 of NZ_JBITCK010000006.1, forward strand.
AATGCCGGCATCATCTCACGGTCCAATGCCGAAGACATCGACTCCGCCCAATGGGAACGTGAGCTGTCGGTTCACCTCGGTGGCACGATGCGCTGCAGTCGTGCGGCGTACCCACGCCTGCTGAACTCGGCGACCCCGTGCATCGTCAATCTGGCCTCGGTGGGCTCGACGTTCGGACTGCCGCATCGGCTGGCCTACACCACCGCCAAGGCCGGCATCGTGGGCATGACGCGAACCCTGGCCGCCGAATGGGGAAAACAGGGGATACGCGTCAACGCCGTCGCACCCGGATATATGGACACCGGAATGATGCAATCGGGCATCACCGGAGGAACACTCGACCGCGATCGACTGCTGATGCGCACACCGCTGATGCGATTCGGCCATCCCGAAGAAGTGGCGTCGGTGATCTCGTTCCTGGCGTCGGCGGACGCATCGTTCGTCACCGGTGTCCTGCTGAAGGTCGACGGCGGCATAACGATCGACGGAACATTTCACGCCGACAACACCTACAAGTCACGAGACCGGAGTGAGGTCAACTAGATGACGGTCGTCAATATTGCTGCTGACCGCGGCATATCCCTTCCCGATCTGCGCGACAAGAGCTTCGCGCTCCGGCAGCGGATGATGAATATGGCCGCGGATAAGGGCGAAGGCTATATTGCTCAGGGCCTCGGAATCGCAGACGTGCTCGCCGTGATCTACTTCCGGCAAATGAGGTTCGACCCGCAGAACCCGAATTGGATGGATCGGGATCGTTTCCTGATGTCGACAGGTCACTACTCTGTCGCCCTGTACGCCGTACTCGCCGAAATGGGAATACTGAGGGAAGAGGACATCGCCTCCTACGGACTCAACGGCAGCGACCTGCCGATGAGCACCTTCGACGAGACACCCGGCGTAGAAATCACCGGTGGATCACTCGGGCACGGTCTCGGTCAGGGCGTCGGCATGGCGTTGGGCCTCAGGCTGGACGGCCGGGATGCCGCGGTGATCGTCGAGCTGTCCGACGGCGAGCTCCAAGAGGGCTCCACCTGGGAATCTGCGATGTCGGCGGCAAGCTTCCGATGTTCGAACCTCACCGCAGTAGTGGACTGCAACGGAATCCAGGCCGACGGACCGTTGGTCCTCGACATGGAGCCCGTCGCGGACAAGTGGGCGTCATTCGGATGGGCAGTCGTCGAGGTGAACGGCAATGACATCGGTCAACTCTGCGCCGCGTTCGACGAACTCGATCTCGTCACCGACCGGCCGAAGGTCATCATCGCCCGAACCACCCCCGGCCATGGCGTTCCGACCCTGGTAGCTCGGGAACGCGCGCACTTCGTGCGAGTCGGCGAAGGCGAATGGGATCTACTCATCGAAGAACTGGAGAACAATCGTGGCTGATCTACTCGGTCGTGCGGGCGGAATGGGTGAAATCGCCGACGTCCAGGGACCATACGAGAGTGCGCCGTTCGGTAACGAGCTCGTCGAACTGGCGAAAACGGACGACTCGATTGTCGGCCTGAGCGCGGACATGTCGAAGTATTCGGACATCGTGCCCTTTATGAAGGCGTACCCTGAGCGTTATTTCAATGCCGGCGTGGCCGAACAGAGTGCCGTGATGATGGCGGCAGGCCTGGCGAAAGTCGGCAAAACCGCGTTCTGCGCAACCTATGCGGCATTCCTGTCACGCCGAGCGCTCGACTTCATTGCCATCGCCTGCGCCCACAGCAAAGCAAACGTGAAGATCATGGCCGGTTCACCCGGCCTGGTCAATCCTTATGGAGCCACCCACCAATCCCTCGAAGATCTCGTGGTCATGCGGTCCGTACCCGACCTGACCGTGATCGATCCGTGCGACGCCGTCGAACTACGGCACGCTGTACGCGCCGCCGCGGCGACACCAGGGACGTTCTACATTCGCAATCTTCGCGGGAAGGTCCCGGTTGTCTTCGAGGAGGACGGCTTCGAATTCGCCGTCGGCAAAGCGCGATTGGTACGAGAAGGAACCGACGTCGCGGTCATCAGCACCGGGTTCATGACCGAGCGTGCCATGAAAGCTGCCGATGCGGCCCGGGCGCAGGGTGTCTCCGCCGCAGTGCTGCACGTCCCGACGATCAAACCACTCGATGTCGAGGCCATCGCCGGTATCGCAGCGTCGGTCGAACGAGTCATCGTCGTCGAGAACGGCCTCCGCTCCGGCGGCCTCGGGACGGCAGTGACCGAAACTGTTCACGACAGCGGAATCGCGGTTCCCGTCACCAGGATCGGGCTGCACGACCGCTTCCACCCGTGCGGGTCCCAAGGGTACAACGAGCATCGATTCGGGCTGGACCAGGAAGCCGTCACCAACGCAGTGCTGACCGGCGTCTGGAATTACGCATGACCGGCTACCGGCTATTCGGTGCTCCCAGGCAATACATACAAGGGCCAGGGTTGGTCGATCGGCTCGCAGAACTCACAGCTGGACACGGGAACTATCCGCTCCTCGTCGTCGACGAATTCGTTCTCACCGAACTGGGTGCCCGCCTCACTGCATCGTTCGACGAGCGCGGCACCGATTATGGGGTTCTACCCTGTGCAGGAGAAGTCACCAGGACGAACATCGCGGCACACGTCACCCGCGTCGCTGATCGCGCATATGACGTCGTCGTAGGTATCGGTGGCGGGAAAACGCTCGATTTGGCGAAAGGTATCGCCATCGAGTTCGATGCCGCAATGATCACATGCCCCACCATTGCTTCCAATGATGGGCCGACGGCACGGGTCGCAGCGATATACAACGACGACCATGTGCTGTGTGAGCTCGGAAAACTCGAATTCAATCCCAGCTGCGTCGTCGTCGATTCCGAGCTGATCTCCCGAGCACCGGTGCAGTTCCTGATCTCGGGTATCGGAGACGCGATCGCCAAAAAGTTCGAGGCCGAAGGTTGCCGGCTCGGAACCGGTGCCACGATGCAAGGGACACGCCCGCTCGAAATAGGCGGGATCGTCGCTGCGGGCTGTTATGAGGTCCTGGCCCGTCACGCCACCGAGGCCGTCGAATCGGTCCAAAAGTCGACATTGACACCAGCGGTGGAGTCCGTGATCGAAGCCGTGGTGCTGATGTCCGGAATCGGGTACGAGAACGGAGGGCTTTCGATCGCGCATTGCATGACCAGAGGCCTCATGTCCGGCCGTGGCACCCGATCCGTGCTGCACGGATACCATGTGGCCTACGGATTACTCGTGCAACTTGTCCTCGAACGTCATCGCGACGATGTATTCGACGAGGTGGCCGGCCTGCTCCGGGCAATCGGTCTGCCGACCATGTTGGCGGACATGGGAATGACCGACGCGTCTGCGACCGAAATTCGTGAGCTTGCTGCCGCGGCCATGACAGCACCGCACGTACTCAACACACCCGCACACGTCACCGAAGAAACGCTGGTCGACGCCATCACCCGCGTCGAATACCTGGCTCGTCATTGATTCCGGAGGCCGAGAACCCAGATGGACAAAACTGTCGCAACCTCAGCGGACGCAATCGCCGGAATCGAATCGGGGGCATCACTCGCCGTGGGCGGATTCGGTCTGTGCGGTATTCCCAGCGTTCTGATCGACGCGCTCCTCGCCAAGGGGACCGGCAACCTCGAAGTGGTCTCGAATAACTGCGGCGTCGACGATTGGGGGCTCGGTCTACTCCTGCGGGATCGGCGAATCAGACGTATGACCAGTTCATACGTCGGCGAGAACAAGGAATTCGAACGGCAGTATCTGACCGGCGAGCTCGAAGTCGAACTGGTTCCGCAGGGCACCCTTGCCGAAAAGCTCCGGGCGGGAGGCGCCGGCATCCCCGCGTTCTTCACGGCGACCGGTGTCGGCACCCAGGTCGCCGACGGTGGCCTGCCATGGCTGCACGATGCAGAAGGTGCGGTGGTGCGGGCATCACCGGCGAAGGAAGTTCGTGAGCTGAGTCTTGCCGGAGCGAAGCGCACCTTCGTACTGGAGGAAGCGATCGTCTGCGACTTCGCGCTGGTGCGGGCGTGGAAAGGGGACCGGCACGGCAACCTTGTCTTTCACCGCTCCGCGAGAAACTTCAATCCCATTGCCGCGATGGCCGGCAAGATCGCCATCGCGGAAGTCGAGCAGCTCGTCGAACCCGGCGAACTGGACCCTGACGAGATCCACCTCCCCGGGATCTATGTACACCGGGTCCTCGAACTGACACCCGAGCAGGCCGCAGACAAGAGAATCGAGAAACTCACCACACGATCCGCCGGCGACCCCGCATCACTGCCGGCGGACCCGGCCGACATCCGCGAGCGCATCGCGGCCCGCGCAGCGCAAGAACTGCGGGACGGCGACTACGTGAACCTGGGAATCGGGTTACCGACACTCGTGCCCAATTATGTAGCGGACGGTGTCGAATTGGTGTTGCAGTCCGAGAACGGTGTGCTCGGCACCGGGGCCTATCCGCTCGCCGGAGAGGAGGACGCCGACCTCGTCAACGCCGGGAAGGCGACTGTGACACTTCGTCGAGGCTCCTCGATCTTCGATTCTTCGACCAGCTTCGACATGATCCGCGGCGGCAAAATCGACATAGCGCTCCTGGGTGCGATGCAAGTGTCTGCTTCGGGGGATATCGCCAACTGGATGATTCCCGGGAAGATGGTCAAAGGGCCGGGCGGCGCGATGGACCTCGTGCACGGGGCACGGCGGGTTGTGGTTCTGATGGAACACACGGCACGAGACGGCGCGTTCAAGATTGTCGATCGTTGTTCGCTGCCGATAACAGGACTCGGCGTGGTCCGCCGGATCATCACCGAACTCTGCGTATTCGACGTGACGGCGACCGGTCTCGTGCTGGCCGAACTATTCCCCGGGGTCGGGATCGATGAGGTACGCGCGAAGACAGAACCGAACTTCACTGTCGACTTGGTAAACGTCGGCCATCGCGATGAGGTGCCGCAGCAGCGGCGTGCTAGGTGATCTTCGAACAGTGCTGTCGCCGTCGTATCGGCATACGTGGTCGCTCGCTGTCGGTCAGCCGTCTGCGATGGCCTGCCGGTATGACACGAACGGCGACTTCGATCATGTCGATGCGGCCGAACCCGCAGCCGAATTCGCGGTGTACCACCGCGAGATGCAGCCGGCCGACGCAGCGGTGGCCGGGCTGCCACTCGACCACCGCTGCCGGAACCCGGCCGGTACCGAGTTCAGTCTCCGCTGGGTATACCTGCATCTCATCGAGGAATACGCCCGGCACAACGGGCATGCCGACCTGCTCCGCGAGCAGATCGACGGCCGGACCGGAGACTGAATACGTGAGGGAAGTGACACGGGAACCACGAGCAAGCGCTACCGCCCACACCCGTGCCGAACGTGGCGAACCCGCTCCGCACACGCGACCATCCGATCCGCACGGCCGTCATACAGAGCAGACCATCCCCTGATCGGCGATTGCGAGCCCAGTCCGACTCGTTACCTCGATCGCACATCCGGCCGCCCGAGGGCGCACCGCGATGGTGCTACCGAGTCGGCGTTCAAGATACGGAGCCCGCAAGCCCAGTCCTTTATGGCTGGGTTAGCGTATAAAGCTCAGATTCGCGGATTACGTGGGTTTCTTGTCGGTCATCGCTGTTACAGTGCGCGCGTGCAGGTTCGGTACAACTTCCGCGTCTATCCGACGCCCGGCCAACGGATCGCGTTGGCGCGAGCGTTCGGGTGCGCGCGGGTGGTGTACAACGACAACCTACGAGCCCGCGAAGAAGCACATACCGCCGGGGTGAGACTGTCCGATACCGAGATTCAGCGACGGGTGATCACCGAAGCTAAAAATAGCCCGGAGCGTGCGTGGCTGGCTGAGGTGTCATCGGTGGTGTTGGTGCAAGCATGCCAAGACGCGCGGGCCGCGTACCGGAATTGGTTCGATTCGCTGTCAGGGAAACGCAAGGGTTCCCGGCTGGGCAAGCCGCGTTTCCGATCTCGCAAATACCATCGGCAGGCGATCCGGCTCACCCGCAACGGGTTCACGCTGCGCGGCAACGGCCGGTTGTATGTGGCGAAGGTCGGGGAACTGAAAGTCGCCTGGTCACGCCAGCTCCCGTCGGCTCCCTCGTCGGTCACGGTGATCAAGGACTCTTCTGGACGGTATTTCGCGTCGTTTGTCGTGCAGGTCGATAGTCAACCGCTGACCGAGGCTGACACCGAGGTGGGTATCGACCTGGGGCTGTCGACATTTGCGGTCCTGTCGGACGGGAAAACGATCGCGTCCCCGCGTTTCCTGCGGCAAGCTGAACGACGGCTGCGGAAGGCGCAGAAAGCCTTGTCTCGTACGGACAAAGGCAGCAAGAACCGAGCGAAGGCGCGGGTCAGGGTCGCCAAGGCCCATGCTGGCGTGAGCGATACGCGCCGGGACTGGGCACACAAGCATTCCACGAAGATTATCCGCGAAAACCAAGCGGTGTTCGTCGAGGATCTGCACATCAAGGGGCTCGCGCGCACGAGGTTAGCGAAGTCGGTGCACGACGCCGGGTGGGGCATGTTCACCCGGATGCTGGAAGAGAAGGCACAGCGGTACGGCCGGTATTTCGGGAAGGTCGATCGGTTCTTCCCTTCCTCACAGCTGTGTTCAGCCTGCGGGGTGCTCGACGGGCCGAAACCGTTGTCGGTGCGGTCGTGGACCTGCGTCTGCCGCGTCACTCACGACCGGGACCTGAACGCTGCCCGCAACATCCTCGCCGCCGGACGGGCGGAGAGGCTAAACGCCTGCGGAGGGAAGGTAAGTCCTGCCGCGTAGCGGGGGCACATCCCGGTGAAACAGGAACCCACCGGAGAACCGCAAGGTTCAGGAGAAAATCCCGGTCGTTCGCGGCCGGGAGGACGTCAAGCTGTCGCAGATGTCGACGAATAGGGCCGACAACCCCACGGCGGGGCGGCCGATCGTTCAGGCCCCGCCGTGGCGGCCGAGGAGAAGCTGCTGCGACATATGGCAGACTGTACACGACTCCTCAGACAAGTAGCGAGGTTCAGATGGTTACTCAGGTGCGACGCCACCCCTTGGCCGAGCAAGCCGCCGATCTCCTGCTCGACCGGATCCGGGCGGGCGAATGGCCGCTCGGGCATCGGCTACCCGGCGAAACGACACTGGCCGCCCAACTGGGCGTGGGCCGGTCGACGCTGCGCGAGGCCGTACGCGTCCTCGCGGGGAAAGGTGTGCTCGCCAGCCGGCAGGGCGCGGGCGTCTTCGTGACGGCACTGGATATCCCCGAGGACTGGGATATCGTTCTGCGCCGCGCCACCATCGCCTCGGTGCTCGAGGCGCGGATCGCGATCGAGGCCGAAGCGGCCGCACTGGCCGCCGAGCGGCGCACCCCGGCCGATCTGCGCGCCATCCGGCGGACCCTCGCGGTGCGAGCCACCGAGAGCCGGACGGTGCCCGAACTCGTCGATGCCGATACGGCGTTCCATCGGTCCGTGATCGTGGCCGCCCACAACGACATCCTGACCCAGCTGTTCGACACCTTCCTCCCCCGTTCCCGGACCGCCATGATCGATATGCTGCACATCCGCCCGATGGCCGCACCGGGCGAGGACCACGCCGCGCACGTTCTGCTCGCCGACGCGATCGCCGCCCGCGATCCGGAACGCGCGGCCGCGCACAGCCGGGCCCACCTCCGCGCGATCAAGGGGGCCTTCGCGTGAGCGTCAGGCCCGGAGGAGGTATCGCAGCGTAACCACGCAGGGCCCGCGCTCACGTGCCGACACAACAGCGTGAACGATTCGGGTCCGAAGAAAGCAGCACACCGCAACCAAGCAGGATCGTGGCCCACGCCCGAAGGAAACACCGTGAATACCCCTGTTCTCGAGCTGACCGACGTCACCTTCCGACGCGACGGCAATCAGATCCTCGACGGGATATCGCTGACCGTGCGCGCCGGCGAGCATTGGACACTGCTCGGCCCGAACGGGGCGGGGAAGAGCACATTGCTCGGTTTCTGTGGTGCGCTCACCCACCCCACCGGCGGAACCGTCAGGGTCCTCGGGGAACAGCTCGGGCGAGTGGAACTGCAGAAACTCCGGCGCTCGATCGGTCATGTGAATCCGCGGCATCCGCTGCGGTCGCCGCTGACGGTGCGTGAGGTCGTGCTCACCGGACTCACCGGCTCGGTGGACCTCCCGATGCGCTGGTCGCCACGACCGGAGGAGATCGCCGCCGCCACCGCCGCGCTCGACGCGGTCGGTATGGCGGACAAGGCGGAGCGTCGGTGGCCCACCCTGTCCCAGGGTGAGCGGGGCCGCACCCTGATCGCTCGCGCGCTGATCACCGCGCCGCGCCTGCTACTGCTCGACGAGCCGACAACCGGCCTGGACGTGGCCGCTCGCGAACAGCTGCTGCAGACGATCGACGCCCTCGATCGCGCCCGTCCCGATCTCGCTTCCGTTCTGGTGACCCACCATCTCGAGGAACTTCCGACCACCACGTCTCATGCGCTGCTCATTGCCGTCGGCCGAACCGTCGCCTCCGGTCCGGCCGACGAAATCATCACCACGGCAAGTATTTCCGCGACGTTCGAGCATCCGGTTCGAGTCGGCCGGGAAGGCGGGCGCTGGTCCGCGCGGTCCCCGGTGACCGTGCCGGCGCGATGAGCTCTACACTCGAGGCCCGGACGTCGGCCGATATAGCGCTTTAGATACACGAGTAATTGTGTGTATCGTAATGGGGTGACCACAGCCAGCCGCACCTCCCGACCGCCCGGCCGCCCGGCCTCGGCCACCCGCGAAGAAGTCGTCGCCCTGGCCCGGCAGGCGTTCCTGGCCGGCGAACGGGTCGATGTCCAGTCCATCGCCGCCCAGCTCAAACTGAGCCGCGCCTCGATCTACCGCTGGTTCGGTTCCCGCGACGGCGTGCTCGGCGCCGTCCTCGCCGGAGAATTCGAATCGCTCATCGAACGCGCGGACGCTCGCCGCCGCGACGCCGGCGCCCGGCGCATCCTGACGGTACTCGACCGGGTGAACCGCTGGATGGCCGGTAACGAGCCGTTCCGCCGCTATTTCGAGAACGAACCCCTGGCCGGCCTGCGGATTCTCACGTCCAGCGACGGCCCGGTCCAGCCCCGCATCCTGGTCGCGGTGGAGCGTCTCATCACCCGCGCCGAGGAACAGGACGGCTACGTACCGCAGCTGGAACGTTCCCTGCTCGCGTATTCCCTGGTGCGGCTGGGGGAAGCATTCCTGTACCACGACAATGTGACCGGCCTCCGAGGCGATGTCGACCGGCTGCACCAGGTCCAGGCAGCCCTGCTGGGAATCGATCTACCGCAGGAGTAGACACGAGACCATGGACGCGGACGGGGATGCGACGATGCCACGGACAGCAGCCGCGGGTTTGGTACTCGCCGCCGGCGCCGGACGCCGCTTCGGCCGGCCCAAAGCGGAGGTGCTGTTCGAGGGCGAACGATTCGTCGATCGCGCGGTACGCCTGCTGCGTGACGGCGGATGCGCGCGGGTGCTGGTGGTCTCGGGGGCGGTGACGTTGCGGGTGGACGGGGCGACCGTCGTGCACAACCACGAATGGGCGGGCGGAATGGGCTCCTCCCTGGTGACCGGTTTGCGCGCGGTGCGCGAGGAGGCCGCGGTGGTGGTCCCGGTCGATATGCCGTGGCTCGGCGCCGGAGCCGTGCGCCGGCTCCTCGAGTGCGGCGGGCGTGTGGCGATGGCGTCCTACGGCGACCGGCCCGGGCATCCGGTCCTGATCGGATCCGAGCACTTCGCGGCGGTGGCGGCGACCGCGGTCGGCGATATCGGCGCACGGAAGTTCCTGGCCGCCAATCCCGAACTGGTTCAGTATGTTCCGTGTGACGACACCGGCTCCCCGGACGACGTGGACACCCCGCAGGACCTGATCCGGTGATCACCGGAACGCGCCGGCTCCGCGAAGGATGCCCGCTCCGGCGCATGGATCGGTCGCGTGGTGTCCGACAGCGAGCGCGCCGATCCGCCGTGACGCAGGGCGATGATCTCCGCACCGATCGCGACCGCTGTCTCCTCCGGGGTGCGACCGCCCAGTTCGAGCCCGATCGGGGAATGGAGCCGGGCCAGCTCCGCCGCGGTGACACCGGCCTCGCGCAGCCGGGCGCGGCGTTCGGCATCGGCGCGGCGCGACCCCATCGCGCCCACATAGGCGACCGGTAGCCGCAACGCCTCCACCAGGACCGGAATATCGAACTTGGGATCATGGGTGAGGACGCACAGCACCGTCCGCGAATCCACCTCCGTGTCGCGGAGATAGCGGTGCGGCCAGTCGGCGACGACTTCGTCGGCTTCCGGTTGCCGCGCCCGGTCGGCGAAGGCCGGCCGGGCCTCGCAGACCGTCACGCGGTAGCCCAGCAGCCGCCCGACCCGGGAAAGGGCGGCGGCGAAGACGTTGGCGCCGAACACGATCATCCGCGGCGGGGCGGCGAAGGATGCGACGAACACCTCCCGGACCGAGTCGTCGCATCCGACGGCGCATACGCCGGTCGCACCCTGCGACAGCATGGCGCGCGCCTGCGCGATCACCGACTCCGGCCGGTCACCACCGGCACACAGCGCCGAGCCGGCAGTCACGGATATCATCGCCCCGGTCGTGAGGTCGCGGGCCAGCGCGGCCGGTTCGGCGGAGTACAGGGCGGCCTCGATGATCGGGAAATCGGCCGCGGTCACCCGCTGGACGAATACTTCGAGTTCGCCACCGCAGGTGAGACCGACGGCGAACGCGTCGGAATCGCTGAATCCGAAGCTCTGCCGGGCGGGCACACCCGAGGCCAGCACCGCGGTGCACAGGTCGTACACAGCTCCCTCCACGCAGCCGCCGGACAGGCTGCCGCGGACCGCACCCGAGGTGTCCACCGCCATACTCGCACCGAGCGGTAACGGTGCGCTGCCGCGGATATCCACCACGGTCGCCAGTGCGTACTCGATACCCTCGGCGTGCCAGCCGGCCAGGTGCGCGGCCAGATCGCGCATACTCCACCTCCTCGTCGCAGCGGCATTCGGAAACCACGGACAACATGCGAGAATATCACTTCCGCAAATCGACATTGGAATTCTTGAAGACGACATATGCTGTATTGACACCGCTGACGCGCCGATGCTAAACAAGTGCTCAGCATCGGCGTGCCGGACCCCGGAACCCCCGTGCCGCCGACCAGGAACGCCGGTGCGGCGAACCCGGGGGCCGCACACAGTTCCGGGCGCCCCGGCACCCGCGACACCCCGCGAACGGAGGAACGGCCGGATGGGTCGAATCAGGCTGTCTCGCAGCGTCACACCCCTTACCCCGACGCAACGGAGCCGACGATGAGCACAACCGAGAAAACGACAGCGGTCGGCGCACGCGTCCCCCGGGTCGAGGATCTGCGCCTGCTCACCGGGGCGGGCACCTTCGTCGACGATGTCACCCGGCCCGGCATGGTGCACGCCTGTTTCGTGCGCAGTCCGCTGGCGCGCGCCCGGATCACCGGAATCGATTGCTCCGAGGCCACCGCGCTCGACGGTGTCGTGGCCGTCTACACGGCCGCCGAATTGAACCCGCTCCTCACCGAGATCTCCTACGCCCTAGACACTCCCGGTTTCCCGGAAGTTCCGCGGCCGCCACTGGCGGAGGGCGAGGTGCGATTCGTCGGCGACCCGGTGGTTCTCGTGATCGCGGCCGATCGGTACATCGCCGAGGACGCCGCCGAACTGGTCGTGGTCGACTACGATCCGCTCGACCCCGTGGTCGATTACGAAACCGCCGGCACCGCAACCGAACTCGTCCACGCCGAACACCCAGGGAACTCCGCCGGCGGCCTCGCCGGGCGCGCGCCCGCCGACCTCGCCCCGGTCTTCGAGGCCGCCCCCCATGTGGTGCGCCAGACGATCCACCAGCAGGCCTACGCCCCGGTCCCCCTCGAAACCCGCGGGGTGATCGCGGAATGGACCGCACCCACCGGCGAGATGACGATCTGGACCTCCACCCAGTCACCGCACGAAGTACGCGGATTCTGCGCCCGCCTGCTGGGGATCGACGAACACCGGGTCCGGGTCATCGTCCGCGATACCGGCGGTGGATTCGGGCAGAAGGTGGCGCCGCAGCGCGAGGAAACCTGCGTGATGCTCGCCGCCCGCACCCTGCGCAATGCCGTGAAATGGATCGAGGACCGGCAGGAGAATCTGATGGCCGCCGGCGCGGCCCGCCACGAGCACGGCGAAGTCGCCATGGCCTTCGACGACGACGGCCGCATCCTGGCCGCCACCCTCGAACATGTGCAGAACGTGGGCGCGTACCCGATCCCGTCGCCGCTGACCTCGTCGATCGCGGTCGGTATGCTGTTCCCCGGGCCGTACCGGGTACCGGAGGCCGGGTTCAGCACCGCCTCGTTCTACTCGAACACAGTGGGCCGGGTTGCCTATCGCGGTCCCTGGCAATTCGAATCGGTATCACGCGAGCTGCTGCTGGACACCGCGGCCCGCCGGCTCGGCCTGGATCCGGTGGAGCTGCGGCGGCGGAATATGCTCAGCCACAAGGAGATGCCGGTTGCCAACCCGAACGGCATGCCCTACTCCGACGCCTCCCCGCTGGAGACCTTCGAACAGGCACTGCAGATCCTGGACTACGACGCCTTCCGCGCCGAACAGGCCCGGGCCCGCGCCGAGGGCCGCTATCTGGGTGTCGGAACCTGCACATACGTGGAGCCGACCGCCGGCAGCACCCCGTTCCTGAGTACCGAGGGTGCCACCATCCGGATCTCGGCGACCGGCAAAGTGAACGTCTATCTGTCGGGCGGATCCGCCGGTAACAGCCTGGAGACCACCGCCATCCAGCTCACCGCCGACGCGCTCGGCGTGGATATCGCCGATGTGCAGACCATCCAGGGGGATACCGCGGTGGCACCGCAGGGCGGCGGCACCAACGGCAGCCGGTCCGGGTCCATGGCCGCCGGGGCCATCGCGCAGACCGCGGGAATCCTGCGGGAGCGGATCATCGCCATCGCGGCCGACCAGCTCGGCGCGGCCGTCGAGGACATCGAGTTCACACACGGCCGCGCGGGGGTCCCGGGGACGGATAAATCCCTCTCCCTCGCCGAGATCGCCCATATCGCGTACTACCAGACCGAACTCCTGCCGGCGGGTGTCACACCGGGGCTGGAGGCGACCGGCCGGCACCGTGCCGATCAGATGATGATCTGGGCCAATGCGACCCATGTGTGCACCTGCGAGGTCGATATCGAGACCGGTCACGTGAAATTACTGCGGTTCGTCGTCAGCGAGGACGTCGGACCGATGATCAACCCGAATGTCGTGGAGGGCCAGATCTACGGCGGCACCGTCCAGGGCATCGGTGGCGCGCTCTTCGAACATCTGGCCTACGACGACGACGGCAACCCCGTCGCCACCACGTTCCTGGACTACCTGCTGCCCACGGCGACCGAGGTTCCGGTGATCGAACTCGGCCATGTCGAAACCCCGAGTTCCGGCCCGGGTGGATTCAAGGGCGTGGGCGAGGGCGGCGCGATCGGCTCGACGCCCGCGGTACTCAATGCCGTCGCCGACGCGCTCGCGCCGTTCGATATCCAGATCGACCGGCTCCCCCTGTCCCCGGCCCGGATCGTGGCCATGATCGATGCGGCCCGCGCGAGCGGCGAACCGGAGGTGACAGCATGAAACCCGCGGCCTTCGACTATCACGCCCCCGCCACCGCGGACGAGGCGGTAGCGCTGCTGGCGGATCTGGGCGACGAAGCCAAGATCATCGCCGGAGGTCAGAGCCTCGTCCCGATGCTGGCCCTGCGACTCGCCGTATTCGATCATCTGGTCGATCTGCGCCGCCTCGACGAACTGCGCGGTATCGAATCCCGCGGCGATTCGGTATGGGTCGGCGCCGGAACCACACACGCCGCCGTGGGCCGCTCCCCCGAGATCCGCCGCGAGGTACCGCTGCTGCACCGGGCAACCCCGCTCATCGGGCACTTCCAGATCCGCAACCGCGGCACCATCGGCGGCGCGATCGCCCATGCCGACGCGGCCGGGGAATACCCGGTGGTCGCCTTGGCCCTGGACGCCCGGATGCACACCCTGTCCCCCCGAGGAAGGCGGGATATCGCGGCGGCGGACTACTTCACCGGGATGTGGAGCACCGCCATGGAACCCGATGAACTGCTGACCGGGATCACCTTCCCGGTATGGCGCGGACGCACCGGGTTCGCGATCGAGGAATTCGCCCGCCGGGCCGGCGATTTCGCCATGGCCGGGGCCGCGATCGCGGTGCGGCTGGATGCGGACTCCCGGGTCGAGCAGGTCGCGCTCGGGCTGTTCGGTCTCGCACCGACCCCGTTGCGCGCCGCCACAGCCGAATCCGAGGTGATCGGCCGGCCGATCGCCGAGATCGATCCGGCGGCAGTCGGTCGCTCCGCGACCGCGGCACTGAACTCTGTTCCCGCCGATATCCACGGTTCCGCCGAGTACCGGCGCCGGATCGGGGCGGTTATGGTCGCGCGGGCCTGGACCCGCGCGGTAGAGGAGGCGAGCAATGACTGATATCGAGATCTCGGTGGTAATCAACGGGGTCAGGCGGCGAGACCGGATTCCACCGCGGCGCACCCTGGCCGACTACCTGCGCGAGACCTGTGGTCTCACCGGCACTCACCTCGGTTGTGAGCACGGTGTCTGTGGCGCCTGTTCGGTGCTGCTCGACGGTGCGGCGGTGCGCGCCTGCCTCGTCTTCGCGGTACAGGCCGACGGCGCCGAGGTGACAACCGTCGAAGGTCTCGCGAGCCCGGACGGCCGGCTCTCGCCGGTGCAGCAGGCATTCCGGGACCACCACGGCCTGCAATGCGGTTTCTGCACCCCGGGTTTCGTCGTCTCCGCCACCGCGTTCCTCGCGGAGAACCCCGACCCCGGTGACGACGAGATCCGCGAGGCGTTGTCCGGCAACGTCTGCCGGTGCACCGGCTACCAGGGCATCATCCGGGCCGTCCGCGACGCCGCCACCACGATCAACGCCGAAGCACCCGCGACCCCGCAGGCCTGAAACCGGCACACCGAAGCCAAGGACCGCGTATGAAACTCGAGAACACCTTCCAGATTCCCGTCCCCGCCGACGACGCCTGGCCCGTACTGCTCGACCTCGAGCGGCTGGCGCCGTGCGTCCCGGGCGCCACGCTCACCTCGCGTGACGGCGACGATTTCCACGGAAAGATCAAGGTGAAACTGGGGCCGGTGGGGCTCACCTACAACGGCGTCATCAAGATCCTGTCCCAGGACGCGGACGCCAAGATCGCGGTCCTCGAGGGCGGCGGGCGGGAAACCCGCGGTAACGGCACCGCCAAGGCGGTGATCACCTGCCGGCTGGTCGAATCCGGCGGTATCACCGATGTTTTCGTCGATACCGACCTGGCGATCACCGGCAAACCCGCCCAATTCGGCCGCGGCGCGCTCGCCGATGTGGCCGGCTCCCTCATCGGCACCTTCGCCGACAATCTCGCCGCAGAGATCACCTCCTCGGCACCCGGGGCCGCGGAACCCGAAACCACCGCAACCCCCGAGCCCACCGCTGAGAGCCCCCGCCCGGCCGCACCGACGCCGATCACGCCCCGCCCCGGCGCCGAACCCATCGATCTGATGGCGGCCGCCGGAATCTCCGCCGACCGCCGGCTCGTGTTCGCGCTGGGCGCGGCAGTTCTCGTGATCCTGTTCCTGCTCACCCGGAACCGCCGCAGCGACGCCGGATAAAACGGGCGTTTCCGCAGGAAGGTTCTCGTAGTAGGGGCAGCGGCAGTTTCACCATGTCCCACAACGCATCTGGAACCGTCCTCCTACTGTGGAGGGATGACGGCACCTTCTATGGATCCCATCGTCAACGCGACCGCTATCCTGCACAACCAGGTGGACCTGCGCGGATATCCGTATCGCTATCTGACAGTCCGATCCCTCGACTACCGCGACACAGTGCAAGGAGTCAGGGAGGTCATGGCCGCGGCCGAGGTACTCGGCCCACACGGCTGGGACCCGGTCACCGTCACCGAACTCAACCGTGGCGTCCGCAACGATGTCGTTATCGCCGTTCTGACGCGGCGCGTTCCATGACGGTACCCGACCACCCGAAAGTGTGTACGTTTGTCCATGGACAAACGTACACACTTTGGAGGGACCGGTCATGGCACTGGTAATGCTCGGTATGGCGATAGTCGCCGAGATCGTGGGAACCAGCCTGCTCAAAGCCACCGAAGGCTTCACCAAGCTCTGGCCGACGGTTGCGTCGCTGAGCGCTTACGCCATCGCGTTCGTCCTCCTCGCCCAGGCCATCGCGCGCGGGATGGAGGTCGGGTTCGCCTATGCGTTGTGGTCGGGCCTGGGCACCACATTGATCGTCATCGTCGGCGCGCTGTTCCTCGGTGAATCGCTCAGCGCCGCCAAGATCGCGGGGGTCGCCCTGGTGGTCGCCGGGGTGGTCACGCTCAACCTGGCGGGCGCGCATTGACACCCCGGGATCCGCACCGCCGTCAGCGCATCCTCGACGCCACCCGCGCCCTGATCCCCCGCTACGGGATCGCCGGACTCACCCACCGTCTGGTGGCTGCCGAGGCCGGTGTCCCGGTCGGATCGACCACCTATTACTTCGCTGATCTGTCCGATCTCACCGAGGCGGCGCTGGCGGAGACGGCCGCGGCCACCCGGGCGGCGCTGGCGGAGTGGGCCGGGGAACTGGCCGCCGGCGACGATCTGCCCGCAACCCTCGCCGCGCTCACCGCCGACTGCCTGGCCCGGCCGGAGCAGATGCTCACCGTCAACGAGCTCTACCTGGCCGCCACGCGGCATCCCGAACTGCGCCCGTTGGCCCGGGTCTGGTTCGAGGGCCTGGTCGACATCCTCACCCCCTATACCGGCACCGCTGCCGCCCGGGCACTCGCGGTGCACCTCGACGGAACACTGCTGCATGCGTTGTCGAGCGATACCACCCTGGACACCGCCGCCCTGACGGCTCCGATCGCCGCCCTGGCGGGC
Source organism: Nocardia sp. NPDC051750 (assembly GCF_044453135.1). Classification (NCBI taxonomy): domain Bacteria; kingdom Bacillati; phylum Actinomycetota; class Actinomycetes; order Mycobacteriales; family Nocardiaceae; genus Nocardia; species Nocardia sp. NPDC051750. The sequence goes on from NZ_JBITCK010000006.1 coordinate 398,168, forward strand.
CTCGCCTCGCACGACAGCCGATGACCGGCCGCCGAGCCCGCCGTCCCGGAAGCGCTCACAGTGGCGTCCAGCGGACCAACGCTCACCGGCCGCTCCACGCTTGTGGTCGGCGCGGTGCAGGTCCTGAGGCGGACTCGGCGACTACGCCCGGAATAGCGGTGGTCCGGCACCGCTATGGTGCGGTACCGGACCACCGGACACCGGTCAGGCTTCCAGCATGGCCTGCATCTGCTGGATTTCCGCTTGCTGGGTGTCGATGATCTGCTGAGCCATCGCCCGGGCCTGCGGGTCGGTGCCCTCGGCCAGCTCGGTGCGCGCCATCTGCACCGCGCCCTCATGGTGGGCGATCATCATCGTCAGCCACAGCCGGTCGAACTCCGCGCCCTGGGCCGCTTCGAGTTCGGCCATCTGCTCCGCGCTCATCATGCCGGGCATACTGCCGTGATCCATACCGGAATGGCCGGTGCCCTCCGGCACCGCGGCGCCCCACGCCTCCAGCCAGCCGGTCATGGCGGCGATCTCGGGATCCTGCGCCTGCTGGACCCGGGCGGCCAGATCCAGCACCCCGGGATCGGTCGAGTGCGACGGCACCAGCGCCGCCATCTCGACGGCCTGGCGGTGGTGCGGGATCATCTCCTGCGCGAAACGGATATCCGCCTCGTTGTGTTCGCCGTTCACCGGCGTCGTGGCCGGGCCGGCGGCCACCGAGGTGGTTCCGCCGCCGGTCGCCGGATGATCGCCGTGCTCGCCGGCATCGTCACCGCAGGCGGTGAGAAGGATTGCCGAGCTGAGGAGCGCGAAGGTGGTGCCGGCCAGAGATTTGCTGTTCATGATGTTTTCTCCTGGGAGTTGGCTCGTTGCGACTGGACGGAGCAGCGCCGCGGCCCGGAACAACCGGGCCCGGCGGGCGTCCGTCACAGCCGCAGCACACCCAGGGCGGCCAGGCGACGAGAGTGGGCCGGCGGGGGTCGCGCGCAGACGACAGGTGGTGGACGCGGGGTCTCCGCGGCCGAGACCGACCACGCCGGGCCGCGGACGAGGGCGAACAACACCAGCGCGATTCCGGCCAATGCGGTCAAGATCACCAGGCACAGATGCAGCAGTTCGTGACCGGCTCCGTGACCGCCCGGAACGTCGTCCGATGGCTCCGCCGCGGGCGACGACGAGCGGCAACAGCCGGAGCGTTCGCCCACCGGGCCCGCGGTCGTGTCCGGCGACGGAACTACCTGGTGGTGGGCGGCACGATCGCCGGGACCGGCCGCGGGAAGGTGATGCATGCCCAGCACCGCCACCGCCAGAAAAGCAGGCAGCAGCCACCGCATGAGCGTTCGCACCGGGCCGGACTGCACCGGGCCGAATGTAGCAGCCCGATGTCGCCGTCCGGGCGGGTGCATGCACACCGAATGCCGCGGCGGGCGCGTTACGAGGCACCCCGCCCACGACTCCGACCGGGTACAGACTCGCATGCGTGGGTCGGGCGCATTATCGAACCCGGGCTATCGGGCTCCCTCGAAAACGTGCCCGGTGACGACAGCCCTCACGCCGTCGGCACGGGTCACGATCCCGGTGAGCGCACGGCCCACCGGCGCCCGCTCAGCCGCCCATGACGGCGTTCATGATCGTCCCCGCACTGGTGGCGACCGCGCCGCCCATCATCGCGCCGGCGATCTGCTTCGGCGCCGTCAGCGTCCCGCCGTTCCACTTCTCCCAGGCGAACTTGCCGCCCCCGAACACGATCGACGTGACGCCGGACAGCAGGACGAACCACGTCAGGTACTGGGTCATCTGGGTGATCTTGTCGGACAGAGGCGGTGGTTCCGGAGTGGGATTGCCGAGCTGGGCGAGCACGGTGTAGCTCTCGTGCAACGCCGGTACGCCGTCCTGCAGTGCGGTGAGGATCATGCTCATCTGGTCGTGCCCCTCTCGGATGCCGATGTATCCGGTGGCGGACGAATGCCGTTTCCGTAAAGCTGGACCCGACCGGATATTGAAGCGCACTCGTGGCCGTCATGTCGGGAGACGCGCCGAATTTGTCTGGTCGGCGCCGAAAATCGCGGCGTGTCATCGATGTGACACGCGGTCGTGTCGCCACACTGCAGCCGATCGGCAGCCGGGGCGGCGGCGAGCTTCGTCGGGGCGACCCCGTAACCGGCCGGTGACAACACACCGACAGCTGGATCACAGTCACGCCCGGCGGCGCAACCCGGTAGCCCGGTTCCCGGTCCCGCCCGAGGCGACCCGATCCGGCGGTGGTGCCTTCCCCGCTGTTCGGTCCGGCTCGTCGTGCACCGGACCAACTCCCGGGTGTCCCGGATCAGGAGGCCGGCGCCACCGGTATCCCCACCAGGGTCATCAGGTCGGCGAAGGTCCGGGCGGCGATCACCTCCTGCTCGGGCACCTGGAGGCCGTACTTCTTCTCGACCAGCACGATGATCGACAGCACGGTGAGCGAATCCAGCTCCAGATCGTTGAGTGTCGCGTCGGGCGGGATGGTGTCGATCTCCAGATCGCCGTGCGTGCGCAGGAACTCCGCGATGTAGTCGCGGATCGGCATATCGGTCACTGCGGCCGCCTTTCCCCGGTGCCGTGACCGGTCTCGCAGGGTCGTGGGCGATCATCGCCCCGATGACCGATCCTTGCAGGGTTCCTGGACGAGGGAAACACCGAGTGTTCCCCACCCGAAAGGTTTTCGGCCGGTGGGTGTCCGAGAGCCGAACCTCGGTACCCGGCACCTGGGCCGGGTACCCGGCGGGCGGGTTACCAGGTCAGGACGGGTTTGACCACTCTTCCCGCGCGCTGCGCGGCCAGCGCGGCCTCGATCTCGGTGTGCGGGAAACGGGTCACCAGCCGGTCCACCGGCAGCAGTCCGCGACCGTGCAGGTCGAGCAGGTGCGGAATGAATGTGCCCGGTTCCGCGTCACCTTCGAGGCAGCCCCGGATCGTTTTGCCCTGCAACACCATATCGCGCACATCGATGGGCGGGACCCCGGCACCGAGACCGACCGCGACCACGGTCGCACCCGTGGTGAGCGCCGCGAACGCGTCGGCCAGGACAGCGAGGATACCGGTCGTATCGAGCGCGTGGGTGGCGCCGCCGCCGGTGAGCTCCCGGATGGTGGCGACGATATCGGCGTGTGCCGGGTCCAGGACATGATCGGCACCCAGTTCCCCGGCCAGATCACGACGCGCCGTGGCGGTTTCCACCACGATGGTCCGGACATCGGGGATCGTCCGAGCCGCCAGCAGCGCCGCCGAGCCGACGGCTCCCCCGCCGTAGATCGCCAGCCACGCACCGGCTTCCGGACGTAGCGCGTTGAGGACCGCGCCCGCGCCGGTCTGGAATCCACAACCGAAGGAGGCCGCGACCGCAGGGTCGGTGCCGGGGTCGACGACGATGGCGTTGTCCGCGGTGGCCAGCGCGTATCCGGCGAAGCTGGATTGCCCGAAGAAACCGTCCCGCACGGCTGTACCGTCCACGGTGACCCGCGGCGACTTGTCGGCGCGGCGCCCGAAATGGTTGAGCGCGGTCGAGCGCCGGCAGTAGGCGGGGCGGCCCGCTGTGCAATTCGGACAGGTTCCGCAGTGCCGGAAGGTCAGCACCACATGGTCGCCGGGCGCGACCGAGGTCACCGCCGCGCCGACCTCCGCCACGATCCCGGCGCCTTCGTGACCGAGCAGGACCGGCCGGTCGGCCTTGCCCGCGGCCCGGTTCACCAGATCGGTGTGGCAGATGCCCGCGGCGCGGATGCGCACCAGGATCTCGTCGGCGCGCGGCGCGTCGAGATCGACGGTTTCCACCGTGAACGGTGCGGCCGGATCACGGGACAACAGGGCCGTGGTCCGCACCGCTACACCCGCTCGAGCAGGAAGTAGAAGTACTGGCCACCCGCCAGGACCAGTTCCGGGCGACCGTTCATGATGCCCATCAGGGTGGTGTCGTCGAGCCATTTGAAGTGATCGAACACCGCGCGGCCGTCGTAGACCATGGTCGCGGTCACCTCGCCGCGGAACTCGATATTCCACAGCGTGGCCTCGCCCTGCCCGAGTTCGACATCGGAGAACAAGGTGCCGTCCTCGGCCCGGCAGATCAACGGTTTGGCGTCGCCGAGCGCGTGGAAGGTTTTGCCGTACCAGCGGCTCTTGGGCAGCGCCCGGCACAGCGGATGGCCGGTCTGGAAGGCGTCACCCCGCCATTCGCCGAGGATCTCCTCGGCGCGCGCCGGCCGCAGCCGCGCCCACAGATCGTCCAGGTCCTCGGCCGATACGCCCTCGGCCTGCTCCCGCAATTGCTGCCACCGTGGTTTGTCCGCGCTCATACTCTGTCCCATCCACCGGTTCGGCGAACCATCTGGTTCGGCAATCCAGACCATAGTTCCGAACCATCCGGTTCGGCAAGATAGGATCCGCGTATGCGTGCGGCAGGCCAGGCGACCCGGGAGCGAATCCTCGCGGCGGCCAAGGCGGAGTTCGCCGAATACGGCACCGCGGGCGCCCGGATCAATCGGATCGCCGCGGCCGCTCAGGCGAGCAAGGACCGGCTCTACGCCTATTTCCCCGGCAAATCCGAGCTCTATGCCGCGGTCACCGAACAGTGGACCGCGCAGACCACCGCCGAAACCGCTCTGCGCGCCGACGACCTGCCCGGCTATGTCGGCCGCCTGTTCGACCATTACCTGGCGCACCCGGAGAACGCCCGCCTCCAGGCCTGGGCCGAACTGGAACCGGCCGGCGAACGGATCGAGCAGGTGTTGCGCCGCACCGTCGATCCCAAACTGGCCGAGATCCGGCGCGGCCAGCGGGACGGCACGATCACCACCGATATCGCGGCCCCGACGCTGTTGCGCATGCTCACCGAACTGGCCCGCAGCACCGCGGTCCATGCCGGTCAAGGCCCCGCCCGGCGGATCGCCGAACAACGGGCCGCGGTGGTCCTGGCCGCCCGGCGGCTGGTCGAGCACATTCCCGCGGCCGGATAACCCACCCGCCGTCAGGCCCGGCGGCCACCGGCGGGGGCATCACCGTAGACGACAAGCCAGATCGAGCGGCCCAGCGCGGTCGCCAGATCGGCATCGGAGATCCCGGTGTGCATCGCGAACGCCGTGCTGATGGACCGCTCCACCATCGCGGCCAGCACCAGCGCGGTGGCGGCGGGATCCAGTCCGGGCGCCACCCGGCCGGCCGCGCGGTCCGCTTCGAGGCGGACCCGCATCAACTCGACGAACGCGGCGACTCGCCCGCGCCAATACGTGCCGACATCACGGTCGTAGGCGGACAGTTCGCTCAGGGCCAGCAGCAGGTAGCGATGCCGGCGGAAGCCCTCGATCATCGCGCTCATGGCCCGGCGCACCCCCGCCTCGCGATCGGTGTGCTCGGCGGCCCACCAGCGCTCGGCGGCGGCGAACAGATCACTGGTCGCCAATTCGGCCATCCGGATCAGCAACTGACTCTTGTCCGGGAAATACCGATAGAAGGTGGACCGCGCCACCTGGGCGGTCGCGGCGATCTTCTGGACCGCGATCTCGGTGAACGGCGTGCCGTCGGCGAGCAGATCCTCGACCGCGCGCAGCACCCGCTGTTCGAATTCGGCCCGGCGGTCGTCGTCCGGTTTGCGGGCGGGGCGGGGCGCGCGGGTCAGCGAGGGCATGCGCCGACCGCCGTATCGCTCGACCGCTGTCCTGAGTGCCGGGTCGCTGGGTCCATGCGCCCCATTGTGCCCGCGCCCCGCCGCCGGTGCGGTCGCCGACCGTCTCACTCGAGCCGGTGCGCCTCGCCGGGTCTCGTCATCGAGCTCGATGATGCCCGCGCGGAAGACTGTGCGGGACAGTGCCGCTCAGATGGTTGACAATCGAACCCGGACACCGCACCATCAATCGGACACACTGTCCGAGACTCGATGACCGAGGCGGTTCGAATGGCTGACTCCCCCGCCACGGTCGAACGGGCCGACGTCGTGGTCGTCGGTGCTCGCTGCGCCGGTTCCGCCACGGCAGCCACGCTGGCGCGAGCCGGACGCCACGTCATCGCCCTGGACAGCGCCCGGTTTCCCTCGGACACGCTGTCCACCCATCTGCTCTGGCCGGCCGGTGTCGCCGAACTGTCTCGGTTGGGTGCCCTCGACGCGGTCACCGGCCTCGGCGCCCCCGAACTCACCCACGCCTTCGCCGCCGGTGCCGGAAACGCCATCGAGACACCGTTTCCCGAGGTCGACGGTATCGACTACACCCTGTGTGTCCGCCGCACCGGCCTCGATCACGCGCTGGTGCGCACCGCCGCCGGGGCGGGCGCCGAAATACGCGAGCGCTGCCGGGTGACCGAGCTGGTCTGGGACGGTGCGCGCTGCGCAGGCGTCCGCTATACCGGACCCGACGACCGGACAGTGGAGATCCGCGCCGCGCTGGTGGTCGGCGCCGACGGCCGCCGCAGTACCGTGGCGCGGCTGGCCGGTGCGGACACCCCGTACGAATCCGAACCCAGCGGCCGGGACTGCTATTTCGCGTACTGGCGGGACCGTTCCACCGACTGGCGCTCGACCGCCGCCCAGTGGCGCGAAGGGGCCGATCTCGGCACCGCCTTCCCCTGCGACGACGGCCTCCTGCTGTGCCTGGTGCAGCCGCCGGCCGAAACCGGCACACTCCGGCCCGGCGATACCGAACGCCGCTACGCCGCCGCGCTCGACCGCATCCCGCCGCTGCGCGAACGCCTCCGCGGCTGCGAACAGGTGGGCCGGGTGCGCTCGGCCACCGATATCACCTCGTATTTCCGGCGCTCCAGCGGTCCGGGCTGGGCCCTCCCCGGCGACGCCGGCCATTTCAAGGATCCCGTGACGGCCCAGGGCATCCGCGACGCTCTGCATTACGGCCGCCTCCTGGCCGAGGACGTCGCCCCGGTCCTCCACGACCCCCCGCGACTGGACCGCGCCCTCGCCGCCTGGGAACAACGTCGCGTGCGAGAATGCCGGGAGATCTACCACTGGACCAACCGGCTCGCCCGCGGTACGGCGATGAGCCCGCTCGAGATCGAGCTGTACCGCGCCGCGACCGCGGATCCGGATCTCGCGGCGATCACCACCGGAATCTTCTCCCGCACCAGACGACCCGCCGAGCTCTACACGCCCGCGCGGATGGCGCGACTCACCGCCGGCGCCCTGTGGCACCACCGCCGCGACCCGGCACCGGTGCTCCGCGACCTGGTCCACGAGATCGCGTCCTCGGCCCGCGAACGGCACACCTCCTGCACGACCCTGCGCGCCGCCGCGCCCCCGGCCCCACCGTCCGCCACCGCTTGACCAGGAGAGCCCCATGTCGGATCAGCTGCCGAAGAAGTCAGCCTCGATCGACCGCCGTACCGCCCTGCGCGGCGCCCTCGCCGGCGCCGCGATCGTGGCGGCGGGATCCGCCGCGGCGACCGCGGCACCACCTCGGCGCCGAACTCCGGGCCTACGCACCGGCGGGAAGAACGTCGCGATCTTCGGCGGCGGCATGGCGGGCTTGTCGGCCGCCCATGAACTCATCGAACGCGGTTTCCGGGTGACCGTGTACGAGCCGTCCTATCTGGGCGGTAAGGCGCGCAGTATGGGCGTACCCGGGACCGGAGCCGGTGGCCGCGCCGATCTGCCCGGCGAGCACGGGTTCCGCTTCTTCCCCGGCTGCTACCAGAACATTCCCGACACCATGCGCCGTATCCCGTTCCCCGGCAACCCGAACGGCGTCCTGGACAATCTGATCCGCGTCGAGGGCACCGTGGCCGGCTTCCGCGACAAACCACCCATTTTCGCGCCGGTGGAGGTGGGCGCGCTCGACCAGCTCACCCCGGAACGCCTGCAGAACAGCATCGTCGGGGCATTCGGCTTCATTCCGGAACTGCCACCGCACGAGCTGGCGTTCTTCGGCAAGCAGATGCTCATGTGGTTCACCTCGAGTACCGAACGACGCTTCGGCCAGTGGGAGTATCTGACCTGGGAACAGATCATGCGCGCCGAGGGTAAATCCCCGGCCTACCGGGCGTACCTGGTCAACGCGCTCACCCGCATCACCGTGGCCGCCAAACCGCATCTGAGTTCGGCACGCACCATCGGCACCATCGGCGAGGCCCTGGTGCTCGCCGGGACCGGGCTCATCCCGGAATTCTCCGGCGGCGTGGACCGGATCCTGAACCGGCCCACGAACGCGGCGTGGATCGACCCCTGGGTGGCTTACCTGCAAGCCCGCGGGGTCCGGTTCGTCATGGGACAGCGGGCGAACCGGCTCTCCTACACCGGCGGCACGATCGATTCGGTGACGGTGACCGACGGGCAGGGCACCGCGACCTCGGTGATCGCCGACTACTACGTCTGCGCCATGCCGGTGGAGAAAACCGTTCCGCTGCTCGACGATCAGATCCTCGGCGCCGACCCGCAGCTGGCCGGTATGCGGGAACTGATCACCGACTGGATGGTCGGCATCCAGTACTACCTGCGCCGCCCCACCGATATCCCGGAGGGGCATATCGCCGCCCTGGGCTCGCCGTGGGCGCTCACGGCACTGCGTCAGGCCCCGATGTGGGTGGGTGATTTCCCGGGGCAGTACGGCGACGGTTCGGTCCAGGAATGTTTTTCGGTCGATATCTCCGATTGGGATACGCCCGGCATCCTGCACCGGCGCCCGGCCAAACAGTGCAGCGCGGCGGAGATCGCCGCCGAAGTATGGGCGCAACTGAAAATGTGGCTGAACACGGGCACCGGCTGGCTGCGCGACGAGGATGTCCACTCCTGGCATCTGGACCCGGGTATCAGCTGGTCCGGCGGCACCACACACAACGAGACCCCGCTCCTGGTCAATACCGTCGGCTCCTACGACAACCGGCCGACCGCGCACTGCGCCATTCCCAACCTGTTCTTCGGCGGCGACCACGTCCGCAGCCATATCGACCTGGCCACCATGGAAAGCGCCAACGAATCGGGACGGAGCGCGGCCAACGCCATCATCGACACCGCCGGCGATCCCGCCCCGCACGCCCCGGTGTTCCCGCTGGTCGCGTTGCCGGCGTTCGAGGGCGCCAAGAAACTCGACGCGGACCGGTTCCGGGCCGGGCTACCCCATATTCTCGACGTTTGACAGCGTTCGGGGTCACGAGTCGACGCCGACCGCACTCCAGCTCCGCGTGTCCGTACCGAATCTGCGGTCGTGGGCCGTACTCTGCGCCCGACCGGGCTTTATCCAGCTTTCTGGAGCGGAGGCAGGCATGGCGGGCAAGTTCGTGCTGTTCACCGACTCGGATGGAATGATCCGGTGGCGGCTCAAGGCCGGTGACGGCGAGATCATCGCCGCGAGCCGGGTCTACGAGAGCAAGGATTCGGCCGAGCAGGGCATCGCCTCGGTCCAGGCGCATGCGACCGGCGCCGAGATCGTCGACGAAACCGCCGGCTTCTGACCCCCGCCCGGCCGCCGGCTCCGATGCTGGCCGTCGCGGGCCGCCCACCCGACGATCCGGAGTGGGCGGTGGAAATGAAATGGGACGGCGTCCGCGCGATCATCGTCTGCTCCGGTGGGGTGTGCCGGCTCTACAGCCGCAACCAGCGCGAGATCACCGACTCCTACCCCGAACTCGCCACCGCCCTCACCACGCACGCCGAGAACCGGGAACTGGTACTCGACGGCGAGATCATCGCCCAGACCCCTGACGGCGCTCCCTCGTTCGCGCGGTTGCAGCGCCGGATGCACGTTGCCCGCCCGAGCCGGGCGCTGATCGCGGACGTACCGGTACAACTGTTCCTGTTCGATGTCCTCACCGACACCGGCGCGGACGTTACCGGCCTGCCGTATCCGGACCGCCGTGACCGGCTGCAGGAGCTCGACTTCACGACGAGCCCGGTGCAGACCCCGCCGTATTGGCTCGGTGTCGGCGCCGAGCAACTGATAGACGCCGCCCGGGACAATCACCTCGAAGGCATCGTCTCCAAACGCCTCGACTCTCCGTATCTTCCCGGCCGTCGGTCCCGGGACTGGATCAAGACCCCGCTACGCAAAACGACCGAGGCGATCGTGGCGGGCTGGACCTCGGGCACCGGCGCGATGCATCCGACTTTCGGATCACTCGTCCTGGCCGGCCACGACGACACCGGGCAATTGGTGCATCTCGGCAACGTCGGTACCGGCTTCACCCAGGCCGGCCGGCGCGCACTGCGGGCCCGCCTCGGCGAAATCGCCCGCGAAGACCCCCTGTTCACACTGGCAGCGGCCCGGGGCCGCCCCACCGTGGTGCACTGGGTGGATCCGGTACTCGTCGCCGATATCGAATACCGCGAATACACCGGTGACGGCCTCCGCCACCCCAGCTGGCGGGGACTGCGCAACGACAAGACCGCCGACGAGGTCGGAATACCCGGCTAGCGCACATCGATTCGGGCGAAAGCATTGCTTGCCCTAACCCCTTCCTCGAGAATGGGTTCCGGGCCGAGATCCGGCTTTCTGGGGACCGCCGGTGCTGAGCACCGGCAGATCAAGTGGGGAACACCATGAGAATCAAGCACATCGCGGCCACCGCGTTGCTCTCCATCGGCGCGCTCGGAATCGCCACGGGCACCGCGCAGGCCGATACGCAGACCGCGGAAGTGGCGGTCCGGGGCACTGAACAGGGTGTCGGGTATATCGTGGCGCCGAACGAGGCGGGCACCTCGATCGTCACCACACTCGATGCCGGTAGCTTCCGGCTCACCGCGGACGGTGCGGCGGTCACACTGGCCGATCCGGCCGGTCGCACGCTCACCACGCTGCCGCTCGGGGTGGCGACCGCGGGCGCCACCGCCCCGCTGGCGGCCGCGATTTCGGCGGATGGCCGCACGCTGACCGTCACCCCCGACGCCGCGACTCCGGCCGGTCAGCATATCGCCCAGCTGGTGGCCGATCCGGGTGCCGAAGCGCGCAAGATGCACAACGCCGGGATCGGTGCGCTGATCGGTGGCGGAATCGGTGCGGTGCTGGGCTTCTTCCTCGGTGGTGTCGGTGCCCTCGTCACCATTCCGATCGGTGCGGGGATCGGTGCGCTGATCGGCTATTCCACTCCGTGACAGCAGGACTCGGCCGTGTCGCTGCCGTCCCGGCGGCGCACGGCCGGGTGCGCGGATTGCCGCGCGACATTCGATTCGGTTGCGCCGGAAGCGTTGTGAGCGCGCGGGACACCCTTCACCGCGGCGCCGCGCGGCCGTTTTCTGTCGTACCCCCGCAGTAAAATCGTGCAGGTAGGACACAGTCGGAGAGCGAGGTTCGGCCACCGAACGGGCCGGACGAACAGCTCTCCGGCGCATCGGAACCGGGGGTTCTGTGATGAGTGAATTCGGACAACAACTGCTGCCGCCACGCCAGCACGGGGCGTCGTGGCGGGAATCGGAGTATCGGACCATCGTGTCGGAACTCCGGGCCGGTAAGGGGCTGACTGAAATCGCCGCCGAACTGGGCCGGACCGCATCCGCTGTCCGGGCCGCCTTACGCCATTTCGTTCCGCCGGAGGAGAAGGTGCGCGCCGGTGACCGGGCCGGCTGGATCCGCGACAGGCTGGCCACCGAACCCGGCTGGGACTGGTGGGCGGTCGTTGTGGATCAGCATCGGCACGGTCCGTCCGCGCTGTGGCTCACCGAGCACGAACATCTCGCGCGGCAGGCGTGGCGCGAACGGACGCCGATGCCCGTGCTGGCCCAGCGGCTGGGCACGGCGGAGATCGAGGTCGCCGGCTTCCTGCGGGCGCTCGGCCTGGCCGAGAACATCGCCGAGGTCGCCGATCGGCTGGGTGCGACGCCCGGCCAGGCCCTGGCCAAACGGGTGAACGCGGCGCGGGATCAGGACCTGTCCGCGGGCTGGGTGCTGGTCGTCGACGGTGCGGCCGGCACCGTCCGGCATCGCAGCGCACCGGTGCGGCGGCATGTGTCGGTGCACGAGAGCCGGGATGCCGCAGAGGCCGGTCGCGATCGGGTGTTGCGCCGGCACCGCCGGGCCGCGGGCGCCGGGTGCGCACCGGTGTGGTGGACGATCGCGCAGCGCGGCGTCGGCGATGCCGCCGGCCGCACCTACTGCGGCGTGTACCGCCCGCAACTCGCCCAGAGCGGCGTACGCGCCGACACCCTCGAAATCGGCGACCGGATCCGGATCGCCGGTCCGGACGGCACACCACTGGAGGCGATCGTCGAATCGATCGCCCAGCGCGGTGAGATCGTGCTCGCCGATCTCGGGCCGGTCGGCGAAACCCGGGTGCACCAGGTGATCGAATTCGATGCCGGGGAACGGGTGGAGGTCCTCGGCAGCGACGGGTTGCCGCACAACCTCGGCAACGAGGAATAGGCGCACCCGCCTCGGCAGCGAGGCGGGTCGCACCGATGCCGGGCCGCTACCGGCCGGAACCGGACCGGCCCGGCATGAGGGCACACGCACCCACCATCGTGACGGTCATGACGAGTACCGCCACGAACACCAGATGCACCCCGTCGGCCAGCGCCGCCGGATCCGGTACACCGGAATCGCCGACCCGTGAATTGACCAGCGCCCCGAACACCGCGACACCCACCGCGCTGCCGATGGACCGGGCGAACATGTTCGCCGAGGTCACCACGCCGCGCTCGCTCCAGGTCGCGGCGGTCTGCGCGGCGATCAGGGTCGGGCTCGCGACCAGGCCCATACCCAGGCCGATCAGGAAACACGTGGCCGCGATCTGCCCGATCGAGGATCCCGGTCCGATGAACAGCATCGCGAACGCGCCCAGGGAGCCGAGAGTGCTCCCCAGGACCGCGGTGAACCGGAACCCGATCCGCAGGTACACCCGGCCGGATTGCGACGCCGAGATCGGCCATCCCAGGGTGAGTGCACCCACGGTCAGACCGCTGACCAGCGCGCTCGCGCCCAGCACGCCCTGGGTGAAGGTCGGGACATAGGAGGTCAGTCCGAGGATCAGCGCGCCGACCAGCAGCGATACCACCGAGCTGGCCACCACCACGCGCCGGGTGAACAGGCGGAGCGGCAGGATCGGGTTCGCCGCGCGGCGCTCCACGACAACGAACAACAGCAGTGCCGCGGCGCCACCGGCGAAGGTCCCGATCCCGGCGGGCGAGTCCCAGGCCCAGGCCCGGCCGCCTTCGAGAAGTCCGAGGATCAGCGCGCCGGCACCGGCGGTCAACAGGATCGCGCCGGGATAGTCGAGCCGGGATCGCTGCCGCGGGACGGACTCGGTGAAATGCCGGGACAACATCCAGGCGGCCCACGCCGACAGCGGCAGATTGACGAGGAAGATCCATCGCCAGCCGACGAAGTCGGCGAACACACCACCCAGCAGCGGCCCGGCCACCGAGGACAGGGCCCAGACCCCGGCGAGATAGCCCTGCGCCTTGGCTCGCTCGGTGAGTGTGTACACATCGCCGGCGATGGTCATGGTCATCGGCTGAACAGCACCCGCGCCGATGCCCTGCACCGCCCGGAACACGATGAGCCACAACATGCTGCCCGCGAGACCACACAGCAGGGAGCCGAGGGCGAAGACCGCGATACCGAACAGGATCACCGGTTTACGGCCCACCATATCGGCGATTTTGCCGTACACGGGCACCGTGACCGCCTGGGCCAGCAGATAGATGGAGAACAGCCACGGGAACTGGGCGAAATCGCCGAGGCTCTCGGTGATGGACAGCACCGCGGTCGCGATGATCGTCGAGTCCAGCGCGATCAGCCCGGTCGCCAGCATCAGCGAGCCGAGTATCGCACCGCGGTCGGAACGGAGCCCGACGGCGGCCTTCGCGGTATCCGCCGCCACCGGCGCACCCCTTTCCTCGGACCAGACAGGCCAACGTGCCCGCCGAGGCACGCTATTCCCGGTACACCCGATCCGGCGGCCCGTTTTCCACATGGTGGGAAGGTGGCGCGCCGCGATTCGGAAATGCCGTCACTTGTGCCCCGCCCGAACTCGGCGCGGCGGCGGCTGTGAGGACATACAGAGGGACTGTGGCACAGGGAAATCCGCGGCTAGCATCCGCGGAATGACACTATCGGCCCGTTCCCCTGCCCACCCGGCCCGGTCGCGGATGCTGTGGTGTGGTCTCGTTGTCGCCGCGTCGCTCGGAGCCGGTGCCTGCGGCTCGGGCGAGGCCACCGATCCGGCCGCCGTGTGGGACCCCTGCACCCTGCCCGCCCGACTGCTCGGCGATGCCGGGTTCCCGGCCGGTTCGGCACGGCGCGATGTCGCGACCGAAACCGGCTGGGCGGGATGCGGGTGGAGTAGCGGCGAGGCGGCCGTGCGGGTCCTGTTCACCACCGAGGGATCCCCGGGCGAGGTAGGCGGCCCGGAGGACATCCGCACTGAGGTGACCCTAGGGAACCGGACCGGGCAACGCCTGCACACCGGGCCTGCCGATACCGCGACCACCTGCACCGTTGTGCTCCCCACCGAGGACGGCGGGCTGATCCGGGTCCGGGTGGACAGCGTCCCGGCCGAGGGCGGCGCCTGCGCCCGGGCCGAGCGGGCGGCCACGGTCCTCGAGCCCGCACTACCCACTTGACCTGCACATCCGACCATAACTCACGCCACTGTGACCGGTCACAATACGATCGGGGCGCCCTTCACGGTCGTCCAGTCGAGTTCGCAAACCAGCCCCCTGACGGTGACACGATCGTTACTGTGAAGCCGCAGTCTCGCCACCCGGGGGTAGAAGGAGTCAGCATGACCGTCGACGCGACCAGAACCAAGCTGACGCTATCCGGGCAACCGATGTCGGCACCGCTGCAGGATGTGCGCAAATTGTCCCGGCGGATGGTCGGTCATTTCGTCGAGAACGTGGTCCCGTGCGGCACCCTGCCCGGCGACGCCATCTACGGCGATGTCACCACCATCACCCGCACCTGCCTCGAACTCGCGGTCAGCATGCTCGACGGCCAGGACATCCCGGAGAAGACCCGAAGACTCGAGAACGCCGCCGCCGGCTGGGCGCGTGAGGGCGTGCCGATCGACACCATTCACCACGCGGTCCACGAAGGTTTCCGGCTCGGCTTGGACCTGGTGGTGTCGAATGCGACGGTCACCGACTATTCGGCGCTGGTCGACGGCGCCAAACTCGTGGTCGAGATGCTCGACAAGATGACGGTCTGTATCTCCATGGCCTATGTCCGGGAACTGCGTTCGGTGGTGAGCGAACACCATACGGCGGTGCATACGCTCACCTCGGCCCTGCTGGGCGGGCACAGCACCTCGACCATGGCCCGGGAATGCGGTATCGAGATCGCGCCCGCCTATATCGTTCTGGCCGTGGCCATTCCGGCGCACCCGGACGAATCCGTGCCCGCGCTCGACGGCAAAGTGGTGGCCAGGCGCAAATTGCGGCGCGTGCAGGCGGAGCTGGCGACCCGCTGCAGCGATGCGGCGCTGTCGCTGCTGAGCGTGGACGGCGGCACCGTGCTGCTGCCGGTCGATGTCCTCGACCCGGAGAAACTCGACGAACTCCTGCCCCGGCTGTCGCGGGCGGCCCAGGTTCCGGTCAGTGCCGCCATGGTGGAATCGCCTACCGCGGAAGTACCTTCGGCGGCCGACCAGGCGCACGAACTGCTGGATATGGTGCAGCGGCTGGACTGTGTGCCCGGGCTGTACCGGTTCGACGATATGGCGCTGGAATACCAGCTGACCCGCCCCGGACCGGGCCGCGAATACCTCGGTTCGTTGCTGGACCCCCTCGACGATCATCCGGAACTGCTGGAAACGCTGCAGCGCCACATCTCCAACAATCTCAACCGCCAGCGCACCGCCCGGCTCATGCATATCCACACCAACACCATCGATTACCGGCTCAAGCGGGTGGCCCAGCTCACCGGCTTCGACCCGACCCAGCCGTCGGGACTGTGGTATCTGCGGTCCGCGCTGGTCGCGCGCAGTTACCGGACGCGGTGATCACCGGCCCGGCTCCTGCGCGCTGCGCACCTGCGCCACGTACGCGCGGGAGACCGCGGCGGTCAAAGTGTCGAGCACATCCACCACGAACGAGCCGTCCACGCCGTCCGCCCCCGGATCCTCACTCCGTAGAAGACGTGAATTACCCAGTCCCAAACCACTTTTCACACCTTCGTGCAACGCGTGCTGGATAACCTCGAGTGGAACGTCCTCGCGGGCCCAGCGCGCGGCCGCCACCTCGAGCCGGGCCAGCACCTGCTGCCCCGACGGATCGGAATCGTCCAGCAGTGCCAGCGCCAGGCCGAGCCCTACCCGGAGGGCCGTCCCGAAATCCGCCGCCGGCCGCTGGGTGCTCGGCGTTTCGACGGTGCGTATCGACCAGATCCGGAGCAATTCGGCCAGATCCGGCACCTCGAACAGGTCGGCGGAGTCCTCCGGGGGTTCTGGGTCGTACTGCCCACTCGTGCACATCCGTGCTCCCTCCGCCAGTGACCGATTTCCGATATGGACAAACGTATAGTTTCCCGGTCCACCGTGGGCGACTCAACGCACGGACTTCGGTCCAGCTCGGAACCGTCCCAGCCAAAAATAGTGAGACGTCCCATCAACACATACTTGGGTTTCGTGTCTCGGCCCACCCATCCGTTCCGGGCGGGGTATCGGACGGTACGGCGCGCGCTGCCGAGCGGTCCCCGGTTAGGGTGCGGCGGTGGATACCGGTGATCTGATAGACCGCAGCAGCTCCATCGCGGAGCGGCTCACGACGACCCAGGCGGCGCCGCCGTCCTGGTTGGTACTGGCGACCGCGGTCGCGGCGCTCGTCCTCGTCGGATACGGACCGCTGTGGCGGGTGACCCGCAATGTGGTCACCATCGCGCACGAGGGCGGACACGCCCTGGTGGCACTGCTGAGCGGACGACAGCTCACGGCGATCACCCTGCACTCGGATACGTCCGGTCTCACCGTGTCCCGCGGGAAGCCCTACGGATTCGGGATGATCCTGACCGCTCTCGCCGGATATCCCGCGCCGCCGCTGGTGGGTCTCGGTTTCGCGGCCCTGCTCGGCGCCGGGCGGATCACGCTGATGCTGTGGATCACGATCGCCGCGCTGGCCGTGATGCTGGTGATGATCCGTAACGTGTACGGCGTTGTTTCGGTAATAACCACCGGCGCATTGGTTTTCGTGGTTTCCTGGTTCGGTTCGGACGCCCTGCAGGCCGGCTTCGCCTACCTGGCGACCTGGCTGCTGCTGCTCGCCGGGAGCCGCCCGGTCCTGGAGCTGCAGCGCACCCGTTCCCGGATGCGCGACGGCACCACCGATGCCGACCAGCTGGCGCGGTTGACCAAGCTTCCGGGGCTGCTCTGGGTGGCGGTATTCCTCGCCGTTGCTCTCGGCGCGCTGGTGGCCGGCGCGGGCCTGCTGCTCTCCGCCACTGCCGGAATCTGCCTCCCGGTACCCGGCGGCGGAACCTGCTCGGCGGGCTGAACCCGCGTCGGCCCGTGGCTATCCGGCGCTTTCCGCCTCGGCCAGTTCCTTCTTCCAGACGCGGAAGCCCTCCTCCGTGCGTCCCCGGCGCCAATACCCGGAGATCGAGGCGAATTCCGCCGTGACACCGCGTTCGCGGCGGATATAGGACCGCAGATTGTGCATCACCGCCTGCGCTTCGCCGTGGATGAACACCTGCGCCTGGCCGGGCAGCCAGGGCGCCGCCCGGACCGCACCGATGAGCGGGGCATTGTCCCCGGCACGGTCGTCACCGACCTCGTGCGCGGCACCACCGCGATGCACCCAGGTGACGTCCACCAGCGCCTTCGAGGTGAGCGCGATCTCGTCCGAGCTGTCGGCGACCTCGATGAACACCTTCGCGGGCGCGCCTTCGGGCAGGGCCTCCACCGCGGCGGAGATCGCGGGCAGCGCCGCCTCGTCACCGGCCAGCAGATGCCAGTCGGCATCCGGGCGCGGCGCGTACGCACCGCTCGGCCCGAAGAACGTGATCTGCTCACCCGGCCGGACCGTGGCGGCCCAGGGGCCGGCAATCCCCTCGTCACCGTGCACCACGAAATCGATGGCGATCTCCCGGGCCGCGGTATCCACCGACCGCACCGTGTAGGTGCGCATGACCTCACCGTCGGGACGATCGAACAGCAGCTTCACATAGGCGTCGGTGTGTTCGTTCGGATCGAAATCGCCGAATCCGGGGTCGCCGAGATATACCCGGACAATATGCGAGCTGAGCCACTCGGTCCGGGCGACCGTCATGGTCGTGCGCTTCCTGGCCATTCGGCCTCCTCACTTAATTAGGTTTACCTAAGCAAACGTACCAGCCCTGTCGGACCTGCTGTGTAGCATCCGTCTCGGCCTCGCCGAAATATGGGGCAAGTACGTGTTATTGGGTTAATCTCACACAATCATCCGGACAAAGGCACCACCATGACCGCGGCTACCGTCATCCGTCCGCTGGCCCCCAGCGAGCAGATCTTCGCCTTCAGCGAGGTATTCGTCGGATACTGCGCGCGAGTGACCGGCACACTCGACACCACCGCGCTGGCCGCAGCGTTCGAGGCCCTGGTCACCGCCCATCCGATGCTCGGCGCCCAGCTCGTACCGACCGAACCGTACGGGCATACGCTGGTCACCGGCGGTTCTCCCGAGACGGTACTCACCGTGGCCGATGGCGATCCGGAACTGCTGCTCACCGGTGCCGAACCGGACCAGCGGCGCGCCCTCGGCAGTGTGCATGTGGTCCGTGCCGGATCCACCGCGAGCGTCACCCTGCTCGTCCATCACAGTATCGCCGACGCGACCCACGCACTGCACCTCGTCGAGCGGTTGTGGCACTGCTATGCGACCGCGACCACGGGCCGGGCACCCGCCCTGCCCCCGGCCCGGCAGCCGCTGCCGGTCGAAGATCTGCTGACCGCCCGGGGCATCACCCGCCGGCCCGTCCCCGGCCGAGCCGGGCCACCGCGCAGCGAGCCCCCGCTCCCCCCGGCCGACGCGCTCGACCCCAACGACAACGCGTACCCGCCGCTGATCACCACCCGGTGCCGGTTGAGCCGGGAGCACACCGGGGCGCTCGTGGCGCGCGGGCACCGCGCGGGCGTGACCGTGCACAGCCTGGTGGCGGCGGCACTGCTGCTCACCGAATCCGAGGCACGGCAGCTCCCGGTGACCGATCTGCACTGTTCGTATTCGGTGGACCTGCGCCGCCGCGTCCGCCCGCCCATCGGCCCGACCGAAGGCACGAATGTGCTGGGTTTCGCGGGCTACCGGCCCGGCCCGGACACCGGTACCACGCCCGCGGAGCTGGCCCACGGGGTCTTCCACACCTTGCGGGCCGGGCTCACCACCGGCTACGTCCAGCAGACACCGCTGCAACTGCCCGACACCCTGGCCGCGCCCCCGGCCAACCCGTTCGAGACGGTGATGACCACGAACTGGGGCCGATTACCCGGCTTGTCCGGACCCAGGGTCCGGATCGACGATTTCCGTACCACCATGATCGCCAAACCGGACCCGACCGGACGCCGCCCTCCGCAGCCCGGAGGCGGAACCAGCATCATCACCACCTACGACAACCGGCTCAGCATCGAAGTCCACCATCCGCCCGAGTTCACCCCGGTTCAGATTCCGCGGATCGAACGCCTCCGAGCATTGCTCACCGGGCCCTGAGACGAACCGCGGCGCCGGATCACAGTCCCTGGAGCGAAGCCAGCTCGAGCACCGTGATATCCGACGGTGCCGCGACCCGCACGGGCGGACCCCACGCCCCCGCGCCGCGGGTGACGTAGAGGGCCGTCGCCCCGTACAGTTCCAAGCCCGCGACCGTCGGATTCGCCAGGCGCGCCAGCAGATTACCGGGCCACAGCTGTCCGCCATGAGTATGGCCGGACAGTTGCAGATCGACCCCGTACTGCACCGACTCGTCCACCACCACCGGCTGGTGTGCCAGCAACACACAGGTCCGTGCGGTATCGCGACCGGTCATCGCCGCCGCGAAATCGGGTCCGCGGCCGATCTCGCGCCCCGCGGGATCGTCGACCCCGGCAAGATCGAAGTCCGGCAGGCTCACCCGATCGTTGAGCAGCACCTGCATACCCAGTTCGCCGACCCGGGCGAGCCACGCGTCGGCATCGGAGTAGTACTCGTGGTTGCCCGGGACGAAGAAGGTGCCCAGCCGGGCACTCAAACCGGCCAGCGGCTCGGTTTCCGCACGCAGATCCGCGACGCTGCCGTCGGTGAGATCGCCCACGACGGCGATCAGATCGGGGCGGGTCTCGTTCACCGTGCGGACCACCCGCTCGCAGAATCCACGGCCGAGGGCGGGTCCCAGATGCAGATCGCTGACCAGCGCGATCCGGAGCCCATGGGCCTGAGCCGGCAGTTTGGCCAGCGGCACCGTGACGCGGCGCACCGCCGGCCCGTCGAGTACGCCGTAGGTACCGGTGGCCACGACCGCGCCCGCCGCGACAACCGTCGCCCCGGCCGCGAGGCGGGAGATGAGCAGTCGCCGCGACAGCGGTTCGCTGCCCGGATCCGCCGGGATGGACGCCGCCCCGGCGGCCGGGAGGCCGGACGAGATCGCCGGGGGCACCCCGGAGCCGTCGCTACCCGCGCCGTCACCGACCGCCGCCCCGACCGGTGCCGGGGCGATTCCCGGCGCACCCGAGGAGTCCGCGGGAGCCGGAGCCGGGGCGGCTGTCCCGGCATCACGGCGCACGAGTGCACGCAACAGCAGCGGCCGGACGATCTCCCCGGCCAGCACTCCGATCAGCAGATAGACGAACAGCGCCGCCCACAGGAAGCCGGGCCAGGTCAGCCAGCGCCACACATCCCAGGACGCGCCGCCGAGCACCGCGCCGAACGCACCGGCCATCAGCAC
The DNA here is from genome assembly GCF_044453135.1 of Nocardia sp. NPDC051750. Classification (NCBI taxonomy): domain Bacteria; kingdom Bacillati; phylum Actinomycetota; class Actinomycetes; order Mycobacteriales; family Nocardiaceae; genus Nocardia; species Nocardia sp. NPDC051750. The sequence continues at coordinate 418,939 of NZ_JBITCK010000006.1, forward strand.
CGCGCCGAGCGCGAACACCCCGGCGCCGATCGGCCGCAGGCTCGAACCCTCTGGCGTGGTGTCGCGAACCAGCCGTCGCCACAGGTACCAGTGCAGCCCGGCGAGCACCACCGCCACGGCCAGCCCTGCGAGCACGGAAACTACTACCACGGAGGATGCCTCTCCCTGACCGATTACCTCTGCGGATGCTGAATCTACCCGGGCCCGCCGGGCGGCCCGTGGGCCCCGCACCTGTTAGGCAAAAGTGCGGCGGTGCCGGGGCCCGCCCCACCGATCCGGCAACCATGGATAACACCATGTCACCGCAAACATCGGATGTATCAGCATCACACGGGCATTCACTCGCGGACGAGCGCGTGCCGAGGCGCGGGCCCGGCCGGGGTCACGCCGAGCCGCTGATCCCCAGCCCGCCCATACCCGACGGTGGGAGACCCCCGTTGTGCCCGCCCGCCAGCAGCCATTTCAAGATCTTCCCGGTCTCCCCGCGCGGCAGAGCCGGCAGGAAGGTCACATCCCGGGGCACCGAGAACCGGCTGAGGCGGTGCCGGATATAGGTGCGCACCATCTCGGGATCCAGCCCGGACCCTTCGTGTTTCACCACGAACGCGGCCAGCCGCTGGCCGAATTCCGGGTCCGGTACACCCACCACGGCGACCTCGCTCACCTGCGGCAGATGGGCGAGGGCTTCCTCCACCGGCCGCGGGAAAACGTTCTCGCCACCGGAGATGATCATCTCGTCGTCCCGGCCGGCGATGAAAAGCCTTCCGTTGACATCGAAATACCCGACATCCCCGGTATCGAGCATGCCTTGCGCCTCGTCCGGGGGCGCGGCGTTCACGTAGCCGTCGAACAACATGTGATTGCTGACGAAGATATGCCCGGTGGCGCCGATCGGGACCGGTTTGTGGTCCGGTCCCAGCACCGCCACCCGGGTGCCGAGCGGCGGCCGCCCGGCGGTGGTGGGAGCGAAACGCAGATCCTGCGGCGTGGCAATGGTCGCCCAGGACACCTCGGTCGATCCGTAGACGTTGTAGAGGATATCGCCGTAGGTGTCCAGGAACCGCAGGACGGTGGCCCCGGCCAGCGGCGCCCCGCAACTGATGACGTGCCGCAGACTCGAGGTGTCGTACCGGGCCCGGACCGCGGGTTCCAGGTCGAGGATGCGGTTGACCATGGTCGGCACCACGATCATGGTGGCCACCCCGTGTTCGGCGACCAGCCGCAGGCAGTCCTCGGCATCGAATCGCTCCGGCAGGATCACCGTGGAACGCAGCGCCGTACTCAGTTGCAGACCCGCCAGGCCCCAGGTGTGGAAGAGCGGGGCGGGGATGAGCATCGCCGATTCCATCTCCAGCGGAATCCGCGACAGCAGGGCGGCGATGGCGCCGAATCCCTTGGGGTGCGGGCGACGCGCACCTTTAGGCACCCCGCTGGTGCCCGAGGTGAGAACGATCAGCCGCCCGGGGTGGGCGGGGATCCGGAAATCCTTCTCCCCCATCTCGATCAGATCGTCCACGGTGTAGCGGTCCGGGGTCGGCGGTCGCAGATCGGTGTTGAAGCGGGGCAGATCGTCGTGCAGATACTGCACCAGCTCTTCCAGGTCACCGTCCACGAACAGCGCCGAAAGCCGGTGCCGCTGCACGATCTGCTCGATGGTGCGCGCCGCCAGACCGGCATTGAGCAGGGCCACGTCGACACCGAGTTTTCCGGCCGCCACCATGGTTTCGACCATTCCGGCGTGATTGCGCGACAGTAGGCCGATGGCGTCGCCGGCACCGAAGCCCGCCACTGCCATCGCACCGGCCAGCGCCGTGGTGCGCCGATCCATCTCGGCGAACGTGCGGTAGCCCTGGTCGTCGATCACCGAGATCCGATCGGGCGAATACGCGGCGCCCGCGGCGTAACCACCGGCCAAGTTGAAACCCCATTTGTTCAGCGACAGCAACTGTTTGACCGCCACCTGCGCCCGGGTGCGGACCACGCCGCTGGCCGTGACCTGCCGCATCACCCCGAGGCTGTGCCGCACGGGCGACGCCTCCCCGTTGGACACCACCGAGGTGCGGGCGCCGCGCACGATATCGGCCATCCGGCGCAGACCTTTGGCCGCCCAATCCTGGATGGCGGAATTCGACAGATCGGCCACGTGCCGGTGCACCCGGGCCGGTGTGAAGAAGGTGATCGCGACCCGGCTGCGGTCGCCCTCCCCGGTCAAGCGCAGGGCGGCGAAGCTGCCGATTTCCGGGGCGTGCAACTCCACGCTCTCGTACCAGCGGCCAGCGACCACCCGGACCCGCAGGATTCGGATACCGGCGGCCGGCGTGCCGATCCGGAACTCGAAGACCGGCTGTTCACCCGGTACATCGAGCCTGGAGCAGGCGCCGATCCCGGTGAACACGCGCGGATAGGTCTGCGGGTCCAGCAGCAGATCCCAGACCGCGGCGCGTGCCGCGGGCAGATCCGCGACCACATCGATGACGTCGGTAACCAACTCGCACAACTTCTCGTCGGCCCGCAACGGACAACTGGGTCGGCGGGGAAACCCATCTGTAACATCGCTCACAATAGCTGCGCGCCACGGTTATTACCAGCGAGTAGCACCCGTTCCCGAAGTGCTCTGTGACAGGTCACGAAGCCAATTGCCGGATATTCACCCTTCGCCCGGAAAACCCGCCGACCTCGCTGTTGGAGGTTGCCCAAAGCTGTCGGCAGCCACGGTGTGAGAGGTCCCAGCCACCGCTCACTTCGCCCGCACACCCGCTGTGCGCGAATTACATTCGGCGCCGTACCACTCACTGGAGACACCCGAGGAACACCATGTACGAAACCCGGCGCCGGGTGGTCCGCAACCACACCGACGAGATCCTGAACTACTTCGGCAAATGCAAGTCCTGCGGCTATCCGGCGCGCGCCGAGTCCTACCGGCGCATCTACGACAACGGCGAAATCGAAAGGCTGGTCATCGCCAGCTGCGCACTCCCGTGCGGCTGGTCCGACCAGGTTTCACCGACGACGATGACCGGCCCCGCCGCCCGGATCGCCTGATTCCGGGCCGTACCGGGGTGGAGGGCCACCCGGTACGGCCGCCGCCACGCCGTGCGGCACGATAGGCGTATGGAACTGCGTATCTTCACCGAACCGCAGCAGGGCGCGGATTACACGACACTCCTGCGGGTGGCCCGGACCGCCGAGGAACTCGGCTTCGACGGTTTCTTCCGTTCCGACCACTACCTGCACATGGGATCGGTAGACGGCCTGCCCGGCCCGACCGATGCGTGGATCACCCTGGCCGGCCTGGCCCGCGAGACCAGCCGGCTCCGGCTCGGCACGCTGGTCACCGCGGCGACCTTCCGGCTACCGGGGCCGCTGGCGATCCAGGTCGCGCAGGTCGATCAGATGTCGGGCGGCCGTGTGGAGCTCGGCCTCGGCACCGGATGGTTCGCCGAGGAGCATTCGGCCTACGGTATTCCCTTCCCGGACAACAAGTTCGATCGATTCGAAGAACAACTCGCCGTGATCACGGGGCTCTGGGAAACAGCACTCGGTGAGACCTTCGATTTCACCGGCAAGTACTACGAACTCGTCCGTTCCCCGGCACTGCCGAAACCGGTGCAGCAGCCCGTTCCGGTCATCGTCGGCGGCCAGGGGCCCACGCGCACACCCCGGATCGCGGCACAGTACGCGAGCGAGTTCAATATTCCGTTCCTCTCGGCCGACGAGAGCGCCGCCCAGTTCGACCGGGTGCGCGCGGCGGTCGCCGCGAACGGGCGGGCCGCGGACAGCATGGTGTATTCCAACGCGCTCGTCGCCTGCGTGGGCACCAGCGAGGAAGAAATCGCCCGCCGGGCCGCCGCCATCGGCCGCGAGGTGGACGAACTGCGCACCAACGGGCTGGCCGGGTCCCCGGCAGAGGTCGCGGACAAGATCGGCCGGTATCGCGAGATCGGCACCGAGCGTATCTACCTGCAGATACTGGACCTCAGCGACCTCGAGCACCTGGCGCTCATCGCCAACGAGGTCGCCACCCAGCTCTGAACCCCGCGGTGGGCGGAACCGGCCGGTTCCGCCCACCCGTCGGTCCGGTCAGTAGGCGCCCGCGACCCCGTCGAGCAGATGTTCCAGAGTTTCGAAGGCCGGGACGTCGACCACATCGACGAGATCGGCCGTGACCGGCACATCGTGCTCGGTGACCACCTCGTCGAACCGGGCGGCATCGCCGGTCCGGAAACCGTGTTCAGCGGCCAGCGCCTGCAGATCGGGATCGTTGTGCAGTAGCGCCCCCACCTGCTCACCCTCGGGGGTCAGCGGTACCACGGTGTGGCGGGACAGCACCGTCGGCGACGGGTAGAGCAGAACCATCTCCGGCCGCAACCGGCCCGCCACGGCCGCGGAGACGTACTGGGCCTCGTAGATCCAGGTCATCGGCGTCGCGCCCATACCGGCTGTGAGGTATTCCTCGAACGGCCCCGCGCTGGAACCTTCCGTGTAGCCCTGCGCCAGGAACAGTCGCTGCAGGGTGGGCAGGACATGCTGTTCCGCCGTCGCGCCCCGCACCACGGCGTGATCGTTCACCACATAGCTGGCCACCGCCAGATACATGGCCGCCGAATTCGAGGTCCGGGCGTCGGTCGTGCTGACCAGAATGTTCTTCGCGACCGGATAGCTCGTATTCCCGGCCAGTTCGTCCCATTGCACACCGCGCTGGACCATATCGATGTAGGCGGAGAAATCGAGCGTCGGCGCCGGACCGTCGTATTTCACCGCACCGGCCGCGTCGAGCAACTCCACGATCGGAGTGAACGTGGCGATCGCCATCGGCGAGTAGAAGGGCGTGAACTGGGTCCGGACACCGACCTCGCGTTTCAATTTCTCGGCCGCCGGCAGGCTGGACGGGAAGGCGAAGGCCTGCCCGTCCAGATCGATCGACGTGGAGATCTCCCGGGACCCGGCCGTTTTCACCCGCACGTCGAACCCGTGGGCGGCGAAGATCTCCGCGACCCGTCGATCGTCGAAGAACGCCGCCTTCTCCGACCCGACCACTCCGGAAACAGTGGTGAGCGGGGCGCCCGACACGGGCGCCGCCGCCTGCACCGGCTCGGCGTCGGGCCGGGTAACCGCCCACGCGGCCGCGCCCGCAGCCACCATGCCGGCCCCGGCCAGCACGAACAGGCTGCGACGGTCGGTGGCGAGCGAGCGCACCCGGCCGGGCAGGCCGGGTGCGGTGGCGCCGGTGGCGATCTTCTCGGTCGGCGCCTGCGCACCGCCGGCCGACACGATCACTTCGGCCGTCTCGAAACCCTCCTCCGGCTCCAGCTCGCGGCGCACCGCGCGCTCCACCAGAATCGGAACGAAATCTCGTACGGTGCTGCCGGCGAACCGGCTGTGCGCCGACTGCACCGCGACCCCCACCTCGGCCGGCGAGCGGTCCTGCGCGTAGGCGTCCGCCAGCCGATTCTCCAGCTCGCGTATCGCCTTCTGCTCCCGCGCGGCTTTATCGTCGGGGGCCTCACCTTTCGGTGCGGTTTCGAGTGCCACGTACATCTCCTCGGCGCCGGATATCGGAATCGAAACGACCCGCCGGGCCGATCCACAGCCGACAACCCTACCGCCACACCGTATTCGGATACTCCCACCGATGAGCGCCGCAGCCGATTCTCCGACCAGAATTCACCGCGCATTTCCCGGCCGCTGGGCAGCGGTTTCCTCGAGGACCGCCATCGCGGCATTGTGCCCGCCGATACCGCTCACCCCGCCCCCGCGGACCGCACCGGCACCGCAACGGAAGATATTGCTGTGCGCGGTGTCCACACCCCATCGCCGAGCCGGTGACTCGGCCGGTTCGGTGCGGTACGGAAAGGACAGATCCCCGTGGAAGATATGTCCGCCGGGCAGCCGCAGCGTGCGCTGGAGGTCGACCGGGGTCGCCACGTCCAGGCAGAACTCGCCGCCGGAATCCCGGGCCAGGCACTCGTGGAGGGGTTCGGCCAGGACCGCGTCGAGTTGGGCGAGGGTGGCGTCCACCGCGGCCCGTTTCGCCGCTTCCGGATCGGCCGTGAAAAGCCCGGCCGGTGTGTGCAGGCCGAAAAGGGTGAGTGTATGCCGTGCGGTCGAGGTTGCGGGGCCGACGATAGTGGGGTCGGTGAGGGTGTGACAGTAGATCTCCGACGGTGGCGCCGACGGGATACTGCCGGCGGCCGCCTCCCGGTAGGCCCGTTCGAGCTGTTCGTAGGATTCGGCGATATGAAAGGTGCCGGCGAAGGCGTCCCGCGGATCCGTCCCGGTATCGCGCAGGCGCGGTAACCGGGTCAACGCCATATTGATCTTCAGTTGTGCGCCTTCGGGTTCCGTATCCGCGGGCTCGCCCAGCAACCGTGCCGATTCGGCGGGTGCCGCGTTCACCAGGACATACCGGGCCTCGACGGTGGCCCACCCGGCGGCGCCGGTGAACCGGATCTGCGCTGTCTTCCCGTCCGTGACCACACCGGTCACCTCCGCATCGGTCACCAATTCCGTTCCGGCGGAACGGCCGGCGGCGAGCAGGGCGTCGGTCAACGCGCCCATCCCGCCCACCGGCACATTCCAGTCGCCGGTGCCGCCGCCGATCACGTGGTAGAGGAAACAGCGGTTCTGGGCCAGGGACGGATCGTGCGCGTGGGTGAACGTGCCGATCAGCGCATCGGTGAACACGACGCCGCGGACCAGGTCATCGGCGAAGTACTCTTCGACCGTCTCGCCCAGCGGCCGCTCGAACAGCGCCGCCCAGTGCCGCGCACCGACCCGCTGCCGCAGTTCGTCCCGCGTGGGCAGCGGGTCGGTGAGGGTCGGGAACACCGCCCGCGCGACCTCCCCGGTCATCGTGTAGAACCGCTGCCAGGCCTCGAACTCCCGATCCGAGCCGGTGACCCGGGCGAAGCTCTCCCGCGTGGCCGCCGGTGACCCGTTGTCGACCAGCAGCCCGGTCGAACCGGTGGGCGTATAGGACGAGATCCGCCGCTGCCGGGTACGGAATCGCAGGCCGAGATCGCGCACGATCCGGTCGGGCAACAGGCTCACCAGGTACGAGTACCGGGACAAGCGGATATCGACCCCGGCGAACACCCGCGCCGACACGGCCGCACCGCCCGGGACGGCCGCCTGCTCGAGCACCAGCACCGACTGCCCCGCACGCGCCAGATACGCGGCCGCCACCAGCCCGTTGTGCCCGCCACCCACGATCACCACGTCGTACCGAGACCGCATCACCATACGTTGTCGATACCACACACCCACCGCAATGACGGTGACCCCATGGACGCGGTGGGGCCGAGGCCCCACCGCCCACGATCGGAGCGAACGCCCCCGCCCACGCACAGCTGACAGCCGGAGCCGAGGTCCGCACCAAGCACACCGCAGAAGCAGACGCGCAAGTTACGCACAGAGCGCACGGCCGGAGCGAACACGCAGGTCCGCACACAACACACGACCGAAGCAGATGCGGAGGTACGCACAGAGCGCACGGCCGGAGCGAACGCGGAGGTACGCACAGAGCGCACGGCCGGAGCGAACGCGGAGGTACGCCTACCCGAGCAGTCCGCCCAGCAGACCGCCGCTCTGGCCCGCTTCCTGACCGCCGCCGGTTCCGCCGAGGAATCCGCCGGGTGGGAGTTCGGACGGCTGCACGATGACGAAACCCCGGCCGGAGAACGACAGGGTGATACCTTCCCCGGTGCTGCGGCCCATGAGCCGGCCCAGACCGAAGGAATCGTTGCGTTTCACCCCGGTCTGCAGGCTCGACGACCAGGCGATCGCCGCCTGTGGGTCGGCGTAGGTCGGTTGATCGACATTCAGCACGACCGGTGTTCCGTGGCTGGTGATGGCGATCCGGCCGCGGCCGCTGAAAACGCAGTTGAACAATCCCGCGTTACTGGCGAACCCGGCCGCGCCCTGCACCATCCGGATGTCGTAACCCAGGGTCGGATCGAAGGCGAGCACATTCGAGCCGTTGATGGTGAGCCCGTCGGTGCCGTCCAGGTCGATGATGTGCACATCGGCGGCACCGCTGGCGACGAAGAGATCACCGCGGCCGGAGACCTTCATCAGCGGCACCCCTTCACCGGTGAGCCGCTGCTGGATGGCCCGGCCGATACCACCGGAGCCGAGCGCCTGGAAATGCAGATCGCCCTGGTAGGCGACCATGGATCCGGAACGGACCAGCGTTTCGCCGTTCACCCCGACCTTGATCATCTTGCCGCCCTGTTTCTGGATGCCCATACCAGAGACTTCGGCATGACGCGGGTCGAACAGCTCGCTGTGCATGGGCTGAGCTCCTTGCTGAGAAAAGTGTGCTGGATTGTGCTGGGGAGCGGCAGCCGGCATCGGCGCCGCCGGATACGCCGCGGCGGGCGGATAGTGCTGCTGGGGTGGGTAGCCGGGTGCCGGCTGGTACCCGGACGGATAGGGCGCGGGTTGCGCGGGTGGATACGGCGCAGGACCGGGCGGGGGCGGCGGCGGGAACCCCGCGGCGTGGGGCATATTCGGTGCCGGACTCGGCGGCGCCGGATACTGCTGGGCCACCACCGGATTGGCGACCATGGTCGCATCCGTGCGGGAGGCGGGGGGCGGGACCGGTGCGGGTTGGACGGGTTCGTCGTCCACATTCACCCCGAAATCGGTGGCGATTCCGGCGAGGCCGTTGTCGTACCCCTGGCCGACCGCGCGGACTTTCCACGCGCCCGCGCGGCGGTAGATCTCCACACACACCACGGCGGTTTCGGTACTCAACCCGGAGACCGGGAAGGTGAGCGTGCCCTGCTGCCCGGTGATCGTCGCCGTCAACGACCCCACCGCACCGAAGGTCGGCGGCCCGCTGCCGTCCAGACTGGCGGTGACCACGACCTTGTCGATAGCGGCCGGTAGCACCGGTGTCTGCACATCGACGACGTCACCGGCACCCTGTCCGTGCCGATAGGTGACGCCGGGGCCGACAGGCTGGTTGAAGAAGACGAAGTCACCGTCCGAACGAACTTTGCCGTTGCCGGCGAGCAGCAACGCCGAGACATCCACCGGCGCCGAGCATGTCACCGTGACGGTCAGACGATCGCCCGGCGCGGGCCGGTTCTCCCCCGGAGCGAGTGCGGTCACCTCTTATCACCTCGACTCGACGCGTACCGGCACCATCCGGTCCGCCGAGTTCCCCGGCACCGGGCCGGGCACTCGTTCGATTTCTGATACACATCGACGAGTCTGACCGATACCGCCCGCGCCGCGCCACCGCGACCGGGACGTTACCGTCCACGGACCCCGCCACCTGCGATGATCCCGGGTACACGCGCGCACCGAGGCACTGTTTCGATCGTGCGTGAGCGCGGGCCCTGCGTGGTTACGCTGCGCTACCGCCTCCGGGCCTGACGCGCTCACGCTGTGAGATCCGGGAACTGGCGAACCTGAGAACTTTCACAGCAGCAGCACAGCCTACGGACAGGGCGCGGCGGCACTCTGGTATCAGACAGCGGAACTCGGCCTCCGGGAGGAACCCATGGTGGATATCGAGATCACCGGCACCACCGTCACCCTGCACGTCCGTGGTACACACCGGGTGCTGTCGCTGTGCGAGCGGATCACCTTCGATCTGGCGAATATCGTGGCGGTCGACACAGCCGAAATCGATCGGCGCCCGCCCTGGGTCCGCACCCCGGGTGTTTTCTTCCCCGGTGCGATCGCGGCCGGGACATTCCGCGGTAAGGGCCGGAAAGAGTTCTGGGACACCCTGTTCGGTGGCAAAGCGGTCCGCATCGAACTCCGCGGCACCGATTACACCCGGCTCGTCGTCGATGTCGAGGATCCCGCAGCCGTACTCGGTACCCTGCGCTCGGCCGCGGCCGCCTGACCCGCGGCCGCTGTCCTGCTGATCGGCCCCTATCGCCGCGGAGGCCGATCGGCGGATCACCGCGCGCCACGCGCCTCCCCGTCTCCGCGCCGCTACCGAGGTAGGGTTCCGGTCGGCCGCGACCACCCGTTCGCCGGGTACTTCTCGAACACCCGCACAGCCGACTCGCCGGGACCGGTGCCGGCCTCGCGTCCCGCCCCTGCTGTTGCCGACAACGCGGAGGAAATATGACCGAGTTCACCGGAAAAGTCGCCCTGGTCACCGGTGCGGGTTCCGGTATCGGAAAGGCAACCGCACTCCGGCTGGGTGCCGCGGGTGCGCAGGTCGTCCTCGGCGATATCGATCTCGGGGCCGCACAGCAGGCCGCCCGGGAGATCACCGAGGCCGGCGGTACGGCCGCCGCCATCGCGCAGGACACCTCGAAGCTCGCCGACCACGAAGCCGCGGTGAACTTCGCGGTGGAGAACTACGGCGCCCTGCACCTCGCGGTGAACAATGCCGGTATCGGCGTGAGTCCCGGACCGATCGGTGAGCTCGATCCCGAGAAGTGGCGGCTGCTCATGTCGATCAATTGCGACGGCGTGGTGTACGGGATGAAGTACCAGATTCCCGCGATGCTGGCCGCCGGGCCGCACCAGTGCGCCATCGTGAACATGTCGTCGGTACACGGCACTGTCGCCACCGACGCGCCCGGCTCGGCGTACACCTCGTCGAAGCACGCCGTCCTCGGGATGACCAAGGCCGCGGCTGTCGAATACGGACCCACCGGCCTGCGCGTCAATGCCGTCCAGCCGGGGGTTATCGCGACCCCGCTCACCGAGATGCCCGCCGAGGCCAGGCAGTTCCTGGAGGGCAAGCACCCGCTCAAACGGTTCGGGACGGCCGAGGAGGTCGCCGCCGTGGTGACCTTCCTGCTCTCCCCGGACGCCTCGTTCGTCACCGGCGCCGGCTACCTCGTCGACGGCGGCTATACGGCCCTGTGACCGCCGCGCTATTCGTCGGCGGTATCCGGCTCCGGTTTGGGCTGGCGGGTGATCAACCGAACGACCGGCTCCACCACACGCGCCGCGATCGGACCCAGAATCGCCATCAGCAGGACGTAGGTTGTGGCCAGCGCGGCGAACTCATCCGGGACCGCGCCCGCCGCCACGGCCAGACCGGCGATGACGATGGAGAATTCGCCCCGGGCGACCAGGGCCGCACCGGCCCGGGCCCGGCCCAATTGCGAGGCGCGGGCATGTGCGGCGGCGAACCAGCCGGTCGCGATCTTGGTCACCGTGGTGATCACCGCGAGCAGAATCGCCCAGCCCAGCACCGGCGGGATACTGCGCGGATCGGTGGTCAATCCGAACAGGACGAAGAACATGGCCGCGAACAGATCACGCAGCGGTTCCAGGATCTTCGTGGCATTGTGCGCGGTGGTATCGGAGATGGCGATACCCAGCAGGAACGCCCCGACCGCGGCCGATACCTGGAGCGCGGACGCGACACCGGCCACCAGTAACGCCGATCCGAGCAACTTCAGCAGGAATATCTCGCGGTCCTCGCTCGCGACGATCGCCGAGACATACTTGCCGTACCGGAACGCGACCACGAGGACGACGGTGACTGCCACCAGAGCGATCGCCAGGGACTGCAGGCCGGCCACGAATCCGAGGCCCGCCAGGACCGCGGTCAGGACCGGTAGGTAGGCGGCCATCGCCAGATCCTCGAACACCAGGATCGACAGGATCGCCGGGGTCTCCCGGTTACCGAGCCGGCCCAGATCGTTCAGGACCTTCGCGATGATCCCGGACGAGGAGATATAGGTGACGCCCGCCATGGCCAGCGCTCCGGTGGGTCCGAGCCCGAGCATCAGGGCCACGATCACACCCGGTGTCGCGTTCAGCACCAGGTCCAGCAGGCCCGCCATCCAGGATCGGCGCATACCGGTGAAGAGTTCGGCCGCGCTGTATTCGAGACCGAGCAGCAGCAACAGCAGCACCACACCGATCTCGCTGGCCAGGTGGATGAACTCGTCGACCTCGTGTAGTTCGAGGAAACCTCCTTCCCCGAACACAAGTCCGCCCAGCAGGTACAGGGGTATCGGGGACATACCGATCCGGGCCGCGATGCGTCCGAGCACTCCTAGCCCGAAGAACACCGCCCCCAGCTGGATCATTGCCAGCGTGGTCGCATTCATCGCCGTGGAATCAGCCGTCTTTCAGAATGTCCGCCGCGTCGTCGAGACCATCGGAAGTCCCCACCACGATCAGCACATCGCCACCGGTGAACACGAAATCCGGCCCGGGTGCCGGCATAGCCTGCCCCGCCCGCATCACCGCGACGATGGATGCCTTGGTGCGGGTCCGCATCCGCGTCTCGCCCAGGGTCCGCCCGTCGTAGGGAGTGTTCTCGCCGACCGGTAGCTGCCGGGTGTTCACACCGTCCATATCGCGGTGCTCGTTACGCAGCTGTCCCACCAGCTGCGGGGCACCCAGCAGGTTCGCCAGCGTCCCGGCCTCGGCCTCGGTCATCGGGATCTGCGTGGTGGCATCGGGGTCGCCGATCTTGGTGAAGATCAGGTCGATCGTCCCGTCCTTGTGGTCGACGACCCCGATCCGCCGGCGCACAGCGGTGAGTGGAAAATCCTTGCGCACGCCTATTCCTGGCAAGGGTGTCACTTCGACGTTCACGATGTCACCTTAACTCGACTGTCAGTGCAGGCCGACGGGCCCGCACACCCTAGCGGCTACCCACCGCACGCGGGTCCCGAAACGCCCGGACCACGACCTGATAGCAGTAGAGAACGGGGCTCAGGAGCGCGGGGTACCGCCGGGCCGCTCGGCCTGTTCGGCGGCGATCACCACATGCCGCATGAGCAGCGCCGTGGTTACCGGGCCGACACCGCCCGGCACCGGGCTCAGCCCCGCCGCGACGCCCTGGACCGACGCCGGATCGACATCGCCGACGATCGTACCGTCGGCCGATTCGTTCGTACCGACATCGATCACCACTGCTCCGGAGCGCAGATTCGCGCCGGTCACCAGGCCGATCCGCCCGGCGGCGGCGACCACGATATCGGCGGCCGCGGTGACCGCGGGCAGGTCGGTGGTGCGGGAATGGCAGATGGTGACCGTGGCATTCTCCGCCAGCAACAGCTGTGCGAGGGGTTTGCCGACCACATTGGACCGTCCGACTACGGCCACATGCCGGCCGGTGAGTTCGATGTCGTGATGCTTCAGTAGCTCCACCACTGCTTCCGCCGTGGCCGGGGCGAATCCGGCCGAACCGGCCGTCAGCAGACCGAGCGACAGCGGGCTCACACCGTCCACGTCCTTGGTGGCGGCGATGGCCGGCGATACCTCGTCCAGGGTTACTCCCGCGGGCAGCGGGGTCTGCAGCATGATCGCGTCGGTGTCCGGGTCCGCGCTGCGCACCGAGAGTTCGGTCCGCAGCGTCTCGGCCGAGGCCGCGGATCCCAGGTCTACCGTGTCGCAGTCGATTCCGCGGTTCGCGGCCGATTTCTTCAGCGAATTGACATACCAGGCGCTGGCCGGATCGTCGTTGGCGACAACCAGCGCCAGGCGCGGGGCCCGGCCCACCCGCTCGGTGAGCGCCTTCGCGCGCGCGGTCGTCTCCGCGTTGAGAGCGGCAGCGAGGTCTTTCCCGGTCAGCGATGCGGTATCCACGGGCATTCACCCTAACGGGTGCCGCCGGGGCCGAGCCCATCGACAGACCACGCAGGACCGGAACGACGGCTGAGGCACGCAAAAATCCGCGGATGGTCCGGGACTCGCGAAAGCATGGCCGGCCGGGGACATGTCACGAATCGGCCGGCCGCAAATCCCGTGTCCGGACCGTGATGGCCTCTAGGGTGAGTTGCCGTATACCGCAAACCGCCAGCTTCCACCCGATCACCTACGAGAACCAACTCCACCCGTGGAAAGGTGTCGCCGTAGTGCATATTCGCAGAGGTCTGCAGTATCTGGTGGCGATCAGCATCGCTGCCAGTGTGTCGCTCGCCGGCTCGCCGGCTCAGGCCACCACCCCCGAAACCGATGCTCTCTACAACTCCGCCCAGCGTCACTTCACCGAGGGCGATTCGGCCGCCGGACGCGCCGATCTCCGCGAACTCATCGCCCGCGACCCGGCCGATGCGCAGGCGCTCTCGCTCCAGGCGATCTGGTCGAATTACGACAACGATATTCCGATCCGGGACGACGCCATGGGACGCCTGCGGGTGGTCGACCCGGCCATGGCCGCGGGGACCGACGGGGTCTTCCAGGCGATCAACCGGGGGGTCGCCACCCTGCCCAATCCCCTTCCCGCCCTGGTCGGACCGCAGACCGGCATCGTGGTCTTCGGGTACGGCCTGCTGCCCGACGGCACCCCGCGCCCCGAACTGGTCGACCGGCTGCAGGCCGCCTGGCTGCAGGCCATCGCCTCCCCGCTCTCACCGATCGTGGTCAGCGGGAACAATCCCGCCAACGGCATCACCGAAGCCCAGGCCATGCGCAACTGGCTGGTGGGCCGCGGAATCCCGGCGAGCCGGATCTACGTGGAGAACCGGGCCGGGTCGACGGTGGACAACGCCCTGTTCAGCGCGGAGATCCTGCGCACTGTCGGCGCCACGTCTGTGGTGGCGGTGACATCGCCCAACCACATCCGGCGGGCGGTGACGGATCTGTACATCGCCGGTATCCCGGTGGTGGGTGCCACGACCTCACTGGACCAGCTCGTCTCCCAGTTGCCGCCACCCAGCAGGCCGGCGCAGTACAACATCTACCTGGACGCCACGCGGACGTTCCGGCTCCCGGTGAGCCGCTGATCCGGGCGGCCCTGCCGGAGTTTTCAGTCGGCTGCGACGGCCGCCCGGATCCGGGCGGCCGCTTCCTCCGGCACGATATCGGCGACGAAAGCCCCCATCGCCGCTTCGGATCCGGCCAGGTATTTGATCTTGTCGGCACCGCGCCGGATAGAGGTGAGCTGCAGATGCAGGCGCATCGCGTCCCGCCCCGTGTGCACGGGCGCCTGATGCCAGGCCGCGATATACGGCGTCGGGTCGTCGTACAGGCTATCGATTCCACGGAGTAACCGCAGATAGAGCGTGACGAGCTCGTCGCGTTCCGCCTCGCTGGTCGCGGCGAGATCGGGAATGTGCCGGTGCGGGAGCAGATGCACCTCGATCGGCCAGCGCGCCGCGAAGGGGACGAACGCGGTCCACATCTCGCCGGCCAGTACCACCCGCCCACCCGCGCGTTCGGAATCGAGGATGCGCTGGAACAGATCCGGGCCGAGCCGGCGCGCGGATTCGAGGACACGAGTGGTCCGGGGTGTCACATAAGGGTAGGCGTAGATCTGGCCGTGTGGGTGCGGCAGCGTGACACCGATCGCCTTTCCGCGATTCTCGAAAACGAAGACCTGCTCGATCCCCGGCAGCGCGGACAGTACGGCGGTGCGGTCGGCCCAGGCCTCGATCACGGTGCGGGCGCGGCTCGGCGTGAGGTCGCCGAACGCGCCTTCGTGCTCCGGGCTGAAGCAGACCACTTCACAGCGCCCGACCGCCACCCGCTCCCGGTCGAACCCGAGGCCTGTGATATCGCCGAGGCCGGCCGGCGCGGGTGGGTCGCCCGTGATGTCGCCGGGTAGCGCGGGACCGAAGGACGGCGAGCGGTTCTCGAAAACCGCCACGTCGTACATATCGGGAATCTCGGAGGGATTGTCCGGTGTCTGCGGGGCCAGCGGATCGAGGTTCGCCGGTGGTAACACCACCCGGCTCTGCCGGGCGGCGGCGATGGAGATCCACTCCCCCGTCAGGACGTCCTGGCGCATCACCGCGGTCGGCGGCCGGGGTTCCAGCGGGCGGGTATCGATCCGGCGTTCGGGGCCGAGGCGGGTGTCGGCGTCGTCGTAGTAGATGAGCTCCCGGCCGTCGGCCAGGGTCGCGCTGCGCTTCACGATGCGGGACGGCACGCCTTCACGATAACCAGCCGGCCGCGTTCGGCTGCCCATCTGCGGGACCGGCGGGTCCGGTGACCGGATACCGGAACGAGCGGTCACCGGCTCGTGCCGGCCGGCGCCCTGAAGCGGGCCGGCCGGAGCCGGGCACCACATCCCCCGGAGGGCGGCTGCGTGTCACGGAAACAACTCCGGAGTGCGGCAGGATGGGATTGTGGACCAATCGGCGGTATCGGTGGATGTCGTGGCGTTGCGGTTCTGGGCCGACGACGCCGCGGCCACGTTCGGGATCGCGGCCCGCGGTCACGAACCGTTCACGGGGCAGGTCGCGCTACCGGGTGTCCTGCTGGGCCGGGGCGAACGCCTGGCCGATGCCGCGGTCCGGGCGGTACACACCAAACTGGGCGTTCCGGCCGCCGCCATCGGACCGGTCGGGCAGCTGGTGACCTTCGACGAACCGAATCGGGATCCGCGCGGGCCGACCCTGTCCATCGTCATGTGGGCGGTGGCCGGGCCACATCACGGGCCCGCGCAGTGGGTTTCCTTCGACGACCCGCCACCACTGGCCTTCGACCACAACAGCATCGCGGCGGCCGCCCGCGGGCTGCTCTCGGGCTTGCTGTGGAAGGACCGCACCCTCACGCGCGCTCTACTGGGTGCGCAGTTCCCGGCGACCCGCGCGGTCGACCTCACCGCGTCCCTGCTGGGCGCCCGGCCCGACGCGGCGAATCTCAATCGCACTCTCGCCGGCATTCCCGGGCTGGAGAAAACGGATGAGCGGCGTCGCACCAAGGCCACGGGCCGGCCGGCCGCGGTGTGGGCATTCACCGGCGACCGGTAGTCGGGGCCACCGTACCCGCCGTCGCCCGGGCGGCCCGGGCGCCGAGTGGATATGCGACTACCACGACCGGTCACGGGTCCTGTCGAGTTCCCGGACGAGCCGGTGACGAGGCCGCCGGATCGGCTCGGCAGGCATTGCCGGCCGGGCGCCGCGCCGGACGATAAAACCGGTGCGCCGGACCGGTGCAGGCGACAGACTGTGCCCATGCCCGCTTTCGAACTCGAGGCCGTCACCAGGCAGCTCCGGGCCGCCGGATGTGTCTTCGCCGAGGACGAGGCACGGTTACTGGGAAGCGCCGCGGGTTCCCCGGGCGAACTCGCCGGCCTCGTCGCGCGGCGAGTCGCCGGGACCCCGCTCGAGTACGTCCTCGGGTGGGCCGAGTTCATGGGCCTGCGGGTGGGTGTGCGGCCCGGGGTGTTCGTCCCGCGACAGCGTTCGGCGCTCCTGGTCGAGGAGGCGGCCGCCGCTGCCCGCAACGGTCCACCGCATACCGTGGTGGACCTGTGCTGCGGCTCCGGGGCGCTGGGTCTGGCCCTGCTCGCCGAACTGGCCGGCGGCCACGACCCGCTACCGGATCTGTTCGCCGCCGATATCGACCCGGTGGCGGTCGGCTGCGCCCGCGCGAATCTCGCCGGTACCGGCGGCTCGGTCTACCAGGGGGATCTGTTCGATGCGCTACCGCCGGGGATCCGCGGGCGGATCGGCGTCCTGATGGCGAACACGCCGTACGTGCCGTCGGAGTACATCGCGCGGATGCCACCGGAAGCCCGCGACCACGAGCCGGCCACCGCGCTCGACGGCGGACCCGACGGCCTGGATCTCGCGCGCCGGACCGCCGCGACCGCGCCCGCCTGGCTGGCACCGGGCGGCAGTCTGCTGATCGAGATCGGCGTCGATCAAATACCTTCCGCCACTGCCGTGCTCACCGATAACGGCTTCCGTGCGCGGATCGCCCGCTCCGCCGAGCTCGACGCCACGGTTGCCATCGGCACGCTCGGGACCGCTACTTCCGGCCGGTGAACCGGTCCATCGAGTGGTACACGCCGACGGTGTCGAGGAACAGATCACGGAGTTTGAGCGGCAGCACCCCGGACAGCACCTTGTTGAGGCGTGAGGTCCACGGCAGTATCACCACGGGGGTGCCCTTCTTCATCTCCGTCCAGGAGGTGTCCACGACCTTGTGCTGGTCGAGGATCGGGGTGAACCAGAAACCCTTGGCGCCCTCGAACATTCCGGTGTTGATGTAGGTCGGGCAGACGGTGGTCATCTTGACGTGGTCGTGACCGGCCTGGCCCAGTTCGATCCGCACCGAATCCGACCAGCCCAGAGCCGCCCATTTCGATGCGGCGTAGACACTCATCCGCGGGTTGTGCACCAGACCGGCCGAGGACGCGATGGTGAGCACCCGGGCCTCGGCGGTACCGGCGACCATCGACGGCAGGAACTCCAGGGTCACGTACATCGGCGCCAGGGCATTGATCGCCATCGTTTTGTCGATATCGTCGCGGTCCTTCGTTTCCCAGAAATAGGTGTTACCGCGCACGATTCCGGCATTGTTCACCAGCACATCGATAGCGCCCACATCCACCCGCACCGATTCGGCGGCCGCGGCGACGGCCGCCCGGTCGGACACATCGACCGTATAGGTGTGCACCGTTCCCCCGGCCGCACCGAGTTCGGCCGCGGTGTCCCGCAGGCCCGTCTCGTTGATATCCCAGAGCACCACCGCGGCCGCACCCTCGCGCACCGCCCGTTCGGCGAACAGTTTGCCCAGGCCCATGGCGGCACCGGTGATCAGCACCTTTTTACCGGCCACCGTGTCGAGTTTCATCGATTCGGATCCTTCATCGTCGGAGATCAACAAGGGCAGTGCCTATTTCTGGCGCAGCGTCTTCATGACCCGGAAATACAGTGTCATGGTTTTCGCCCACATGGCCTCCGACATCCCCGGCAGCGGCGCGATCGGCAGCATCCGCTGCACCGCGATGGTCTGGGTGTCGACATACTTCAGCAGGCCCTCGGGGCCGTGCCGGCGTCCCGTTCCGGAAATTCCCACACCGCCGGACGGCGCATCCGCGCTCCCCCAGGCCGCGATGAAGCCCTCGTTGACATTCACCGACCCCGCATTGATCCGGGCGGCGAACTCGCGGCCCCGCGACGTGCTGCGCGACCACACACTGGCGTTGAGACCGTACGGGGTGTCGTTGGCCTGGGTGACGGCCTCGTCGTCGCTGCCGACCTTGTAGACCGAGACGACCGGACCGAACGTCTCCTCCCGGTACACCGTCATCTCGGCGGTGACATCCGTGAGCACGGTGGGCTCGTAGAAATAGGGCCCGAGTTCGGGCCGGTGCGCACCGCCGGCCAGCACGGTGGCACCCTTCGACAAGGCATCGTCGACATGCGCGCGCACGGTGTCGAGCTGACGCCGGAAGGTCAGCGACCCCATATCGGTGGAGTAGTCGAGCGGTGAGCCCAGCTTCAAAGCCTTGACAGCCGGGACGAATTCGCCGACGAACCGGTCATAGACCTGCTCGTGGACGTAGATGCGCTCCATCGACTCGCACAACTGCCCGGCCGACGCGAAACTGGCCCGCACGGCGGTCTTGGCGGCGGCGACCGGATCGGCGTCCGAGAGCACCAGCAGCGGATTCTTCCCGCCGAGTTCGAGCGAGCAGCCGATCAGCCGCTCCCCCGCCTGACGTCCGATGGTGCGGCCGGTGGCACTCGAGCCGGTGTAGTCGACATAGTCGGCGCGGTCGATCACCTCGCCACCGATCACCGACCCGCGACCGAGCACGATCTGCCACAGATCCGCCGGAAGACCGGCCCGGACGGCGGCATCCACCGCCCACAGCGCGGTGAGCGCGGTCTGATTGTCCGGTCGCCCCACCACGGCGTTTCCGGCCACCAGGGCGGGCAGCGCATCCGACACCGCCAGCGCCAGCGGATAGTTCCACGGCGAGATCACCGCGACGACACCTTTGGGACGCTGCCGGACCTGGACATCGGTGAGCACCGGGAGCACACCGCGCGGGTTGCGGTGCGCCAGCAGTTTGGGCGCGGTGGCGGCGTAGTACCGGGAATTGACCGCGACGTCGCCGACCTCGTCGAACGCGTGCGCGCGGGACTTCCCGGTTTCGGTCTGCACGATATCGAGAATGGTGTCCTGTTCGGCCAGCACCAGATCGTGGAAACGGCGCAGCACCGCGGCCCGCTGACGCACCGGAACCCGGGCCCACTGCCGCTGCGCCGCGCGGGCGCGATCGAACGCGGCCTCGATATCGGCGACCGAGGACTGCGGCAGTTCGGCGATCAGCTCGCCGGTGGCCGGTGCGACGATCGGGACGGCGGCGGCCCCGCCGGCGGCGGCCCGGCCGAGCAGCCGTTCGACCAGGTCCGGAGTCAGTGCGCCGGTGGCGGCGGGACGCTGGGCGGCGGTGGTCATCGTCGGCATTCTCCTGGGCGAGTACCCGCCGCGACGGTGCATCGCGGCGGAGATGATTAATTGAACAGTGGTGTTAATGTAATGCTCGTGCCGTGTGGAGTGTCAAGGGGTCCGTTGTGTGCAACAGCCCCGAACCAGTGGAGGCTGTGGAATCTCACAGCACCGCTGGAAGGGCAGCTCAGCGCACCTCCGGAACCGGGTCTCACGGCCCTGCCGGAACAGCATCACGCGGCGCCGCCGGAAGCCCGGTCGTGAGCACTCGACCAGCGGATCGGGCGGACGGCCCCGCGACACGGCCGGCGGGATCGGCGAACCAGCCGCAGCCCGCGGGGTACGCCGCCGGCGGGGCCCGGCGGGGTCGCCCGCCGCAGACCCGCGAACAGGCCGAACAGGTCCGTGCCCGGATCGTCGACGCGACCGCCGAGGTCTTCACCCGCTCCGGGTCACGCGGCCTGAGCGTGGCACAGATCATCGACCGGGCCGGGCTGTCCCGGCCCACTTTCTACCGCTATTTCGCCAATGCGACCGAACCGCTCAACGTGCTGCTGGACGTGTCGAACGCGGAACTGGTCGGCGGGATCGCCGCGGCACTCGAGGCGACCGGCGAAGGCGTGGATCTGGGCATCCGGCTGATCGACGCCTACCTGGACTGGGCGCACGGGCACGGGGCGATGCTGCGGCCGCTGTTCGCCGAGCTGCACGACCCGGCCTCCCCGGTGTCGGCCTACCGGAACCAGGCCATCGACGGGATCCGCTCGATCGTGCGAAACAAGTTCGCCGAACTCGGCCGTTCGGTTCCCGAACCGCTGGACCTCGACGCCGCGCTGCACGTCTGCGAATACGTCGTGTACCGGATTTCGGCCGACGCCGAACCGGGCACGGAACCGGACCCCGGCACAGTGGCCGCGGCCCGGCTCACGATGATCCGGGTGGTGCTGGCCACCCTGGGCAACATCGCCGATGTGCAGTACGCCATGGCGCTGCCCGGATTGTTCCACGCCGCACCGGAAGTCGCCGAGTAGTCGCGGCGTCCGCGCACGGCCGGCGCGGCATCCGGCGCACGGACCGGCGCGCCGGTCTGCCCACGGGGCGGGCGGGCCGGCCGGGCAACCCGCTCACGGGCCCGCAGTCCGCTGACGGCCGTACCGCGTCAGCCGGGTCGGTCGGCGTGGTCGAGACTAAGCCCGCTGGCACGGAGGACGTGGCGGTCGATGGCGGTCCGGATGGCCTCCTCGCTGCCCAGAATGCGCACGTGGCGGCGCGCCCGGGTGATCGCGGTGTACAGGAGTTCGCGGGTCAGCAGGCTCGAGCCCGGCTCCGGGAGGACGATGGTCACCGCGTCGTACTGGCTGCCCTGACTGCGATGGATGGTCATCGCGAACACCGTCACCACCGCGGGGAATTGGGTGGGATGGACGAGCAGCGGCTCCTCGCCACGTTGCAGCGCCACCCGCAGCGACCCGTCCGGCCGGCGCAGCACCACGCCGGTATCGCCGTTGTAGATCCGGGCTTCGTGGTCGTTGGCCGTCACCAGCAGCGGCTGACCGGGGTACCACGTACCGGCCCGGCTCTCCGGACCCGCGCCCGCCGCGGCGGCCCATTCGGCGGCCGTCCGGTCCCAGTGCTCCACCCCGTACGGACCGCGGCGATGGGCGCAGAGCAGCCGATGCGATTCGAAAGCGGCCAGTGCCCCGGCGGCGTCGCCCGCGCTCGCGGCGGCGGTGACCCGCTGGGCTGTGGATACGACATCGGCCCGGACGGCGGCGATTTCGTCCGGGCCGAGCAGCTCCAGCATATCGCCACCCGACCGGAGCAGATCCAGCGCGGTCTCGGTATCGCCCGCCCGGACCGCCACGGCCAGATCGGCGATCCGGCCGCCGAACCGGCGTCCCCGGGTGAGCCGGACGATACCGCCGCGCAAGCGGTTTCGCTCCGGGTCGGTGAGGGCTTCGGACTCCGCGGTCTCCGCCGGCGCGGCAGCGTCGAGCTGTCCGCCGAATCCCGCGCCGGACGCCAGTACTTCCTCGAACGCGGGATTCGCGGCACCCGGAAACGGTGCGGCGACCAGATCCGCGAGCACGGCACCCGCGTCCACCGAGGCGAGCTGGTCCGGGTCACCGGCCAGGACGAGCCGGGTATCCGGGCGCAGGGCGGTGAGCAACCGGCTCATCATGGTCAGCGAGACCATCGATGTTTCGTCCACGACGACCACGTCGTAGGGCAGGCGGTTGTGTTCGTGATAGCGGAATCGGGTGGTACGCCCACGTTGCCAGCCCAGCAGGCGGTGCAGCGTCGACGCGGAGAGTTCCGGGAGACCGAGCGGCCCCGCCTGGTCGCGGACGGCCTCCTGCAGCCGGGCGGCCGCCTTACCGGTGGGCGCGGCCAGGGCTGTCCGCAGTGGTGCGGCGCCGGGCCCGGCCCCCGCCGCACCGTGGGCGGACAGCAGGGCGAGGATCCGCGCGATGGTGTGGGTTTTCCCGGTACCGGGCCCACCGGCCACCACGGTGGTCCAGTGGGTGGCGGCCAGTGCCGCGGCGAGTCGCTGGCGGTCGGGTGTATTGCCCCTCGGGCCGAAGAGCCGATCCAGTTCGCGGCACACCACGGCCGGATCGGCGGGCGGATGATCGGCCCCACGCGCGGTGAGCACCCGGCGGATGGTCTGCTCCTGCCGGTAGTAACGGTCCAGGTAGAGCAGCGGGCCGGTGCCCGGGCGCGCCGGATCGGTGACCCGCAGCGGGCGCAACGGGCCGGCCGGTCCGCCGCACACCAGCGGACTGTCCCGGAGCGCATCGATCACCGTCAGCTCATCGGGCCAGGGCAATTCCGCGAGGTCGACCTGTTCCTGGTGCTCGTCGTCGGCATCCACACCGATCTCCCGCATCCTGGTCAGATCCAGGCATACCGATCCCGACCGCACGGCGCGCACCGCCAGCGCCGCGGCGAAGAGCACCAGATCGCGGGTCTCCCCGCCGAGCCGGCCCAGCCGTTCGGCCACATGGACATCCGCGGCCGACAGCACCCCGGCCTCATTGAATTCCCGCAGGATCCCGCTGCCGCGCAGCGCCACCCGGATGGGTATCACGATGCCCCACCTCCGGCCAGCAGCTCCGACAATCCGGTGATCAGTGCGGACGGCGGGGTCCAGTCGAACACTCCGGCACCGTCGGGGGTTTCGGGTCCGATCATGCCGCGAACGAAGAGGTAGCGGATTCCGCCGAGATGAGTGGCGGGATCGTAGCCGGGCAACCGCCAGCGCAGATACCGGTGCAGCGCCACCGAGTACAGCAGGGCCTGCAACGGGTAGTGTGAACGGATCATTTCGGCGGCCATCCGGTCCGGGGTGTAGTGGGCGACGGTGAGATCGCCGTGGCCCAGCCGGTTGGTCTTGTAATCCACCACCACGAAGGTCCCGCCGGGAGTGCGCAGGACCGCGTCGATACTGCCGGTGAGGTAGCCGCGCAACGGGGTGTCGTCGAGGGTGGCGAGTTCGTCGGCGTAGGCGTGGAACACATCGCCGGGGTCGAGGTGGGTACGCACCAGCGCGGCGATCCGGTGCACGGTGGCCGATCCGTCGGCGGGTTGATCGCCACCGGCCAGCGGAAGTTCGAATTCGAGTTCGCACAATCGGTCCCGGTCGGCGATATCGGCGAGGGTGCCGAATCCGATCGGCGTGCGCAGCACCGCGAGCAGCGCGTCCGACAGCACATCCGGGTCGGCGTCGGAGAGCATCTCGCGCACGGTTTCGCCGCAGCGATCGCGGACTTCGACGGCCAGATCGGCGGCATCGGTACGCACCCGTTCCAGCACCGCGTGCACCAGGGTCCCGAACTCCGCCCCGTAGGGCAGCTCGTTCATCAGCGAGGCGGGTCCGGGGTCGTCGGCGGGCTCGGCCGCCGACGCGGGCGCGGGCGGTTCGTCCTCCGGGCCGATCGGATCCTCCGGCTCGGTATCGGGCGCGGCAAGATGCGCTGTGGCGGTGAGCGCCGAATAGGAGGTGCGCCGCCAGTGGTCGTCCAGGTTCCGGTCGAAGCCGGCCACCGCGAGTTCGCCGCTCGCCGCCGCGGTTCCGGGCCGGTACACCGGAACCTCCGCGCCGGGATCGGCGGCCGTAACCGAGATGGCCCCCTCCGCCGCGGTGGCCCACGCCCGGATCCGGTCCACGACGGCGGCATCCTCGTCGACCGGGGCGCGCGATTTCGGTTGTGGCGTATCGGAAGCCCGGCCGAACAACAACCGGTGCAAGGGCGCGACCGCGGTCCCGAACGACGGCGCCCACCAGGCGACCACCTGACAGCACGCCCGGGTCAGCGCCACATAGCACAAACGCAGTTCCTCCCCGGCGGATTCGCTGTCGGCGAGGTCCTTGCGGGCGGCGTATCCGGGGGCGTCGGGTCCGCCGATATCGAGGACCCGGGCACCGTTCTCGTGCATCAGCAAGGTGGCGGGTTTGGGATCGGCCGAACTGTCCCACGCGAACGGCAGATACACCACCGGGAACTCGAGTCCTTTGCTGGCGTGCACCGTCGCGAGCTGCACCGCGGCGATATCGCGATCCAGCCGCCGGCTCCGCCCGGCCACCGAGCCCGAGGCCGGATCCCGGACCCGGTCGGCGAACCACCGGGTCAGGGCGGTCAGTCCGAATCCCTCGGTGGCCGAGACCTCGTCCAGGAGCTGGGCCAGGTGGCGGATATCGGTGAGCCGCCGTTCCCCGTGGCCGACGGCCAGCAGTCGCGGTACCAGCCGGGTGGTGCCGGCGATCTTCTCGAATACGGCGGCGAACCCCGCGCGGGCGAACAGGCGTGCCGCCTCGCGCAGTTCGGCGCTGACCCGCCCGACCAGATCCGCACCCCCGGTATCCATCTCGGCGCCGGTATAGCCGAATATCGGGGTGAGCGCGGCCAACCGCACCCGATCCGCGCGGTGGGGCTGTTCGAGCGCGGACAGCACCCACAGCCAGTCGGTGGCGCTCGGTGTCGCGAAAATACTGCTGCCACTGGTCAATACCACGGGGACACGTGCGCGTTCGAGGGCCTCCCGGACCACTTCCAGTTGAGTATGGGTGCGTACGAGCACAGCGATATCCCCGGGGCCGAGGGGACGCTCCGGGTCACTACTGTCCCCCGTCCCGCCGATACCGTCCCCGAGGGGGTCCGGCCCCGTCCGGCGACCCGTCTTCTCGGTGAGGACGGTGCCGGATTCCAGCAGGGCGACGAGATCGGCCGCCAGATCCGCGGCGACCCGGGCGCGCTGCCGATGGATATTCGGGAAACCCGATACTCCCCGCGGCCCGGCCCCGGTCCGGGGCAGGCAGCGCAACCGCAGCGCGGTGACCAGTTCGGCCGGACCGCGCAACCGGGTCCACGGCTGGGTCGCGGTGACCGCCGGCACGACGATCTTGTCATGACCGAGCGCCGCACCGCCGAGGAGATGGTCCAGCGCCCGCAGCAGCCCGGCATCGCTGCGTCGATTGGTGGTGAGTTCGCGCCGGGCGGTCGCATGGCCGACGGCGTCCAGGTAGCTGAGCACTTCAGCGCCGCGAAACGCGTAGATCGCCTGTTTGGGGTCACCCACCAGCACCAGCGTGGTGTGGCCGTGGAACGCGCGGTACAGGATCTCCCACTGCAGCGGATCGGTGTCCTGGAATTCGTCGACCAGCACCACCGGATACCGGTCCCGGATGCGGCGGCACGCGGCGGGCCCGCGCGCCGGGTCGGCCAGGATGTCGCGGAGCAGGACCAGCAGATCGTCGAAATCACGCAGCCCCGAAAGCCGTTTCCGGCGTTCGGTTTCCACACGCACCGCGGCGGCGAAGGCGACCCGCTGCGCCGAGACGTCGTCGGTGTCGGGAGCGAGCAGTGCCTGCCGGTCGCGGACCGCGGCGGCAGCGAATCGGTGTGCCTGTTTCACCGTGAACGGTGCCGGGGTGCGCGCGTACCGGCCGAGATACAGATCGTCGATCACCGCGCGGGTGATGTCGTCGGCCTCCTCCACCAGCCGGACGCCCGGGTCGAGGTCACCGGCGAGTCCCAGTTCGGCGAGCATGCGCTGGCAGAAACTGTGCGTGGTGGCGATCACCCCGGCGTCGAAATCCGAGAGCGCGGTGAGCAGTCGGGCGCGCCGGGCGCCCACCTCCTCGGGGTCGGCGGTGGCCAGATGACGCACCAATTCGTCGGCCGCGGTGCGCGCGGCCGCCGGGTCGGCGAGGGCGGCGGCGACAGCGACGAACCGATCGCGAGTGCGTTCCCGCAACTCCTGGGTCGCGGCGCGGCTGAATGTCACCAGGAGCAGCCGGGATATCGCGATTCCGGCCTCGGCCACATAGCGGACCGCCAACCCGACGATCGCATAGGTTTTGCCCGTACCCGCGCTGGCTTCCAGCACGGTGGTACCGACGGGGAGGTCGTCGCACAGCGCGAAAGTGGTACCACCAGCGGGCGGGGACACAGCCGTCACCGTTGCCTCCTCGTGGCTGCTCGCGGCGATCACGGCGCGCCCTGCTGTTCGGCACGCAGCAGCGGGCCCCACAGGCGGCGGGCGATGGAACCGAAACGCGTGGGCTCGACCGGTTCCCCGTCCGGTGCCGCGGCCGCGGTGAGACGGCTCAGCTCCGGGGTCCGGCCCCAGACATAGCGGACGTTCCGGTCGGTGTGCTCGGCGAAGTCCCGGGTTCGGTCACCGCCGCCGAATTCCCGGTCGGCGGCGACCATGGCCTCCTCCACCGGCAGCCGCCGGTACCGCGCCGCGGCGTAGGCGGCGGTCGTGGCGGTCGGGATCGGCAGAGGCTCGGACAGTCCCGCATCGCGCAGCGCGACCAGTGTCCGCAGGATCCCGTTCGCCTCGTCCGCGGACGGCGGGGTCAATTCGCTGCGCCAGGCCGGGGTGGGGAAGCGGCCGCGCCCGGTCACCGCGGCACGCCACGGCCGGTCCTCGGTCACCGCCAGGGCCAGCACCGAAACCCACGCCGCGAGCCGGTGCTTCGGTGCGATACGGGAGTACGTGGTGCGCACCAGCAGATCACCGCGTACCTCGGCAACGGTTCCGGTCAGCCGGCGGCCGCCGCCGAGGTCCACGGCGATATCGATATCACGCGGCGCCTGGGTGTAGTCCGGTCCGGCCGCCCGGACCAGGGTTTCGACGGTGCGCTCCACATCGTTCAGCACGGCGCGACCGAGTTCGGCCGGGGGAAGTGTGCCGCGCCGCCATTCCGCCGCCCGCAGGTCCGCGGGGTCGGCACCGGCGAGCCGGGCGGCCAGCATGCGCTCCCCCAGAGCCCAGGTGTCGAGGCCGCCGAATTCGATCGGTAACCGATCGGCGATTTCCTCCTCCTGGTCGGGAATCCGCAAACCCAGCCGCTGCCAGAGGAAACCGCGCACCGGATGCTCCAGGAAGGCGATGAGCTCGGCCAGACTCGTCTCGGTGGTCTCGGCGGCGGGCAGGGCCCGCGTGAACGATCCGGCCTCGGCGACGGGTGGCCGCAGCGTCGCCCGAGCGCCCGCGAACGCGGCCGTATCGAAACTGAACGGCGCCGGCGCCGCGAAATTACGCCGATCGTGTGCCTGCAGCGGATGACGGGTCACCACCGCGGACATCCCCGGAGTCCCGACATGGGCGCGCAGCGTGTCCAGCAGTTCGGCGACCGGCACGGCCGGCGGACGGTACGCACCGGTGACCGGATCGGCACCGGTGTGCAGCACCACCAGGGTGTCGCGGGCAGCCATGATCGCGTCCAGGAACAGCTGCCGATCCTCGGAACGCGGATCGCGTTCGCCCAGTAGCGGATCGCGGGCGGGTATGTCGTCCCCGTCGATGCCCGCACCGCGCGGAAAGACCTCGTCGTCCACGCCCAGTAACACCACCACGCGATGCGGAACCGAGCGCATCGGCGTCATGGTGCACACGGTGAGCTCGCCGGTGCGGAAGTTGGCGCGGGTCGGGGCCGCCGCGAGCCGGCTCTGTAGCAGTTCCGCAATATCGGCGAGCCGCAGTGCCGTCTCGCCGGCGTAGGCCGTCGCGGCCGCCAGTTCCCGGCGCGCCTCGGTCCGTATCCACGCCTGCGACTCCGGGACATCGGTCAGCAGATCGAGGGCACGCCCCAGGATCTCGGACCACCGGTCGGCGGGCGCGGGCCCTTGCAGATCGCGCACGATCACCGCCAGCCGGTCGATGTATTCCGCGAACCGGCCGGCCAGATCGATATCGTTGCTGTCCACATCATCGAGCGGCAGCACCCTGTCCAGCCAGTCCTGTGAACTCTCGTCCGCGGTGACACCGAGCAGGATCCGGTCGAGGGCGGCGTTGAGGGTGTTCTGCTCGAAATCACCGAGCCCGAACGCTTGCCGCTGCCGCCGGCCGATTCCCCAGCGGGCGCCGGCCTCGACCGCCCATTCCCGCATCCGCTCGATATCGTCGTCATCGAATCGGCAGGCGCGGCGTACCGGTTCGGTGGCCGCCAGATCCAGGACCTCGGTGACGGTGACCCGCCCCCGCGCCAATTCCAGCAGCTGCACGATCAGCCCCAGCAGCGGATTGGTCACGGCACGACCGCGGTCGGCGAGCCGCACCCGCAACCGGTGGCCGGGATGCGCCGCGGTATCCGGCGCGTCCGGGCCTCCGGGCCCCGGCTGCCCGAACGCCGCCCGGACCAGCGGCGCGAATACCTCGACCTCGGGGCACATGATCACGACATCACGCGGCTCGAGGGCGGGGTCGGCGGCGAAGAGGCCGAGCAGGCATTCGCGCAGTACCTCCACCTGTCGTACCGGCCCGTGACAGGCATGGATCTGCACACTGCCGTCACCGGTGTGCTGTCCGGCCGGCGGGGGCCAGTCGTCGTCGCGAATATGGGATTGCAGCGCCTGCAGCAGGCTCGCCGGCCTACAGTCCGGCCGGGCCGCACGGGCTGCTCCGGTATCCACGGAATCCGTGTTCTCCGTGGGTCGCCCGGATACCGGCGCAGGTGTCGTGCGGCCTACCGGTTCCGTCTCCTCCCCCTCCGAGATGGGCGCGTACCGGGTATCGGAAGCCGCCCGCGGCAACCGCAGTTGGAGTTCTCGGATATCGCGGCTCGACCCAGCCAGGAACGGGTGCCGGACCCGGGAGGCCGAATCATCGGCAGCCCGGGAAACCTCCGGCGCCGGCCCGGCGTGCTCGCGGCCGGCGCCGGACCCCGCCACCGGATCGGGGCGGCGCCGGGCCGGCGAGTCCCACATCGCGGGGCTCGGGTGAGTCAGCCACAGGTGCAGGTCGCGGTGCTCGGCCAGGGCGGTGAGCACCGCCAGGTGCCCGGCGGGCAGCCGGGTCGCGCCGAAGAGCGACAACCGGTCGGGCAGCGCGACCACCTCCGGCTCGGCGCGCAATCGGGCGCACGCGGCGCGCAGGCGTTCCGCCGGACCGGGCTCGCCGACCGCCGCGCGCAGCCGGCGCCAGAGGGCGGGCTGCCACACCAGGTCGTCCGGGAGCGGCCGGCCCGTGCCGTCGGTATCCGCGCCACCGGCCCATTCGATGATCAGGCTCGGACGTTGAACGGAATACGCATCGAACAGCAGGGCCAGCCGGGCCGCCGTGGCATAGCGCCTGCCCAACCGGTGCTCGGCGCCGGCGGTCACCGGTTCGGTTCCGGGTTCCGCCGGGGGCCGGTCCCCGGGTGACAGCCCGGCCGGGTCGAGACCGAGATGCTGTGCCAGTACCGCGCACCACGGTTCGTGTACCGATTCGTCGATGACCCGCAGCAGGGCCCACACCACGCGGTCGTGCGTCCACGGATCCGTCTGCGCGCCAACACCCGTGGCCTGGTGCAGCACATCCTCGACCAGAGCGGCCGGGGCCGGGAACCGGATATTCGCCGCGATCCCGTCCCGCGATCCGGGTGCCGCCCCCAGGACGCCCGAAAGTTCTTGTGCCAGCCAGCGCTCCACGCCCTTGGCGGGCACCGCCACCACTTCCGTGGCGAACGGATCGGCCGGCGGGTCGGCGAGCACCGCCGCCAGCGCGGCGGCCAGCGCGTCCGCGCGTTCGGCACGGTGGATGTGCAGCGCCATCTCCGCCCTTCCGCTCGGTTCGATCACCATCCTCCGCCGCACCCGCACACCTCAGGGCGGCCGCCTCGTCCACCCGTTTATACGCCCCGACACCGACAGCACCGGGCAACCCCCCGCAACGCAGAGGACAACCCCGGGACAGGTGATCATCAGCCGAATGTCCCTAGCGCCGAACGCTTCTACCGGATAACCGAGGGTTCTGCACAGTGATATAGCGCACATGAGCCACCGACACGCGGCCGGATGGCCGGGATCCCGCGGAGACGCTGTGTCACAGTGCAACCCCGGGAGGAACGGGTTACCGCACGAAAGGCTGGTTCGCGTCGATGAAAGCGCTGGTTGTGCCCCTGATACCGAGGGACGGGTTCACGGTCCGCCGATCCGGCGATCGATGGGAACTGGTCAACTCCCGGCATTACGGACGCACCGTCGTCCTGCACTGGTGGCCACGTGAGGAACACACCGAAGCGTTCGCACACTGCTATCGGCTCAACGGCCGTCCGGTGGCGGAGCTGAAGGCCACGGCGCGGGGGCACTAGAACCTGCGTCCCGCTGCGCCCGCTCCGGCGAGGCGCTGTTCGACGATGGGCTGTGCCCACCAGCGCCCATTCGGTGACTCGAAGGAAAACGTGCGCGCGGAGCGCCGATATGACAGTGTGTTTCCTCGTGCGTTACCCCCTGCTCACCGCTGCGGCGCCTCGCGTGGCCGCACCCGCAACCGTCCTGGCCGCCGCCGCGATCCTGTTCGCCGGTGCCCCCGCCGGCCTGCCGTCGGCCGAGGCCGTCCCACTTGCGCACACCCAGGGTTGCGCGCACGGCTTCGACTGCGATCTGGCCACCCGGATCGATACCGTCAACTCGTATCTGGACTCGCGGCCGGGAGTCACCGGGTATGTGATCCGGGATCGGCAGACCGGTGCCGTCTACGCGAGTCCGCACGCCGAAGACATGGTGTGGACGGCGTCCACGATCAAGCTCGCGATCGCACAGGATCTGCTCAACCGGGCCCGCGTCGGTGCCATCGCGCTGCCGCCGGAGGACCGCCAGCTCATCGAGCAGATGCTGCTGACCTCCAACGACCAGGCCACCGACCTGCTGTGGAACAAGTACGCCGGGTTCGACCGGATGGCGTTCAACAATGCGTTCCGCGCCAACGGAATGACCAGCCTGGCACCGCAGCCCTCCCCCAATCCCGGTCCGCACTGGGCATTCCAGAAAACCACCGCGGCCGACCTCGACCGGCTCATGTCGAGTGTGCTGGACCGGATGCATCCCGATGATCGCGGCTACCTGCTGGATCTGATGCGCCGCGTCGATTCCAACCAGCACTGGGGTGTCTGGGGCGCCGGAGCGGCCATGCGGCCCGGCCTGAAGAACGGCTGGTCCGACGAGCAGGGCGGCTGGGTGGTGAACTCGGTCGGCTTTGCCGGTCCGGGCGAGCGCTACACCCTGGCGATCATGACGGCGATGAACGGTGAGGGTGGCTACCAGGAAGGTTCGGCCACCGACACCACCGTCGCCGAATACCTGCTGTCCGGACGCTGAATCGGACGGCACGAGCAGTTCCCTGACCACCGGCGCCGGTCTCCCTGACGAACGGGAGACCGGCGTTGTGCACGACCGGATGTCTCAGGTGAGACGCCGCAACCGCATCGGTGCGTCATCGCGCGGGAACGGAATCGTGGTGAAACCCCACGGCATCCGATAGTTCTCCGGGAAACTCCACTCGTAGTCCCGGACCAGCGCCGAGATGATCGTTTTCACCTCGAAGGTGCCGAAGTGCATACCGATGCACTTGTGCGAACCGGCGCCGAAGGGCATCCAGGCGAGCCGATGCGATTTGTCCTCGCGGCGTTCGTCGGAGAACCGCAGCGGATCGAAGACCTCGGGATCGGTCCAGAGTTCCTCGAGCAGGTGATTGACCTGGTAACCCAGGTCCACCGGAGTTCCGGCGGGTATGTAGTGCCCGAGGATCTCGGTATCGCGGACCGCGCGGCGCACCATCCCGGGAACCGGCGGCATCAGCCGCAGGCTCTCCTTCACCACCAGGTCGAGGTTGCGCAGCGCATCCAGGTCGGCGATGGCCGGCGCGTCGTTCGACAGATCCAGCGCCCGGACCTCGTCGCGCACCTTCTGCTGCCACTCCGGGTGTTTGCCCAGGTAATAGGCGACCGCGGTGGCGGTGGTCGTGGTGGTGTCGTGCGCCGCCATGATCAGGAAGATCATATGGTTGACCACATCGGCGTCACTGAAGACCGAGCCGTCCTCGGCGCGGGCGTGGCACAGGCCGGAGAAGAAGTCGGGGGCGTCGCTGCGGCGCTTCGCCGGCACCATGGCGCGGAAGTAGTCCTCGAGGACCTTGCGACCGCGCAACCCGGCGCGCCATTTCCCACCCGGCACGTTGTGCCGGACCAGCGCGAGCCCGGCGTGGGTGCACGCCACGAACGCGTCGGTGAGTTGTTTGCGTTCCTCCCCCACCTCGGCCGCCATGAAGGTCTCGCCGGCGATATCCAGCGCCATTTCCTTGATCGCGGGGAACAGTGGCACGGTCCGGGCCGCGCCGGGCTCGTCCGGTACCCAGCGGCCGATCGTCGAACGGACGACCGGTGTCAGCTCCGCCAGATGCGCCTCCAGGCGTTCCCGGGTGAACGCCTGCTGCATGATGCGCCGGTGGAACATGTGCTCGTCGAATTCGAGCAGGAGCAGACCGCGCCGGAAGAACGGCCCGATGAAGTAATCCCAGCCCTGCCCGAAATCCCGGCGGCGCCGGCCGACCACCTCGTCGAGGGCCTCCGGCCCGGCCGCGAAAACCCGGTCCATACCCATCGAGCTGTTGATGGTGACCGGGCCGAAACGCCGGTACCTGTCCAGCATTTCGGCCGGACCCCAGCTCATGTAGTGGAAGGTGCGGCCCAGGTAGGGCAGACCCGCGTCCCCGTGCACCGCGACGGCATCGCTCCCACTCGGCGGAGTGGCCAGCGTTCTGGGTCGCTCGGGGACCTTCAGCAGCAAACGGTCGAGAACATTGCGCTTCGGTATTTCGATGAGCGCCGAGTTCTCGGTATCGGTGCGCGCACGCGCTCGTTGCGTGGCGACACGGTCGACGGTGACCATGGTGGAACCTCCTGAGAGATAGCACCCATCGTATTGTCTTTGTTGCACCGGCCCGGTCGTTTCAACCGAATCGGTACCCGGCGGCGTCCCCCGAGACCACCCCGCGATCGCTATCGTGGTGAGTTACCACACCACCGCGTGAACAACGGGCATCGAACTGTGTCCTCGACGGGTACTCCTACTACCGTGTGCGATGTCGGACAATGATCACCGGGCAGCCCCGGACCACCGCTGGCGAGGAGCGATATGAGCACGCAACCTGTTGAGAACGGCCGGCACCGCGTCGTGGTGATCGGCTCCGGATTCGGCGGTCTGTTCGGCACCAAACACCTCAAACGGGCCGACGTCGACGTCACCCTCATCTCCAAGAGCACCACCCACCTCTTCCAGCCACTCCTCTACCAGGTGGCCACCGGGATCCTCTCGGTCGGCGAAATCGCACCCGCGACCCGGCTGGTGCTCCGCAAGCAGAAGAACGCACACGTGGTGCTGGGCGAGGTCACCGATATCGACCTGACCCAGCGCACGGTCACCTCGGTACTCCTCGGTGAATCCACCGTGACCCGGTACGACAGCCTGATCGTGGCGACCGGCGCGCAGCAGTCCTATTTCGGCAACGACCACTTCGCCACCTTCGCCCCGGGCATGAAAACCATCGACGACGCCCTCGAACTGCGCGGCCGGATTCTCGGGTCCTTCGAGCAGGCCGAAGTCGCGCGCACCCAGGAGGAGCGCGACCGGCTGCTCACCTTCGTGGTGGTGGGCGCCGGACCCACCGGTGTCGAACTGGCCGGGCAGATCGCCGAACTGTCCGACCGCACCCTCGAGGGCACCTTCACCAATATCGACCCCCGCGATGCCCGGGTGATCCTGGTGGAGGGCGCGGGCGCGGTCCTCGGGCCGATGGGCCCGAAGCTGGGCGGCAAAGCACAGCGCCGGCTCGAATCCATGGGTGTGGAGATCCAGTTGAACGCGCTGGTCACCGATGTCGACGCGCACGGCGTGACGGTGAAGGACCAGGACGGTACCACCCGGCGGATCGAATCGGCGTGCAAGGTCTGGTCGGCGGGT
This sequence comes from Nocardia sp. NPDC051750, assembly GCF_044453135.1. NCBI lineage: Bacteria > Bacillati > Actinomycetota > Actinomycetes > Mycobacteriales > Nocardiaceae > Nocardia > Nocardia sp. NPDC051750. The sequence continues at coordinate 453,252 of NZ_JBITCK010000006.1, forward strand.
GTGCAGGCCAGCCCCCTGGGCAAGATGCTGGCCGATGCCTCCGCCGGGACGGAGGTGGATCGCGCCGGGCGAGTCGTGGTGGAGCCGGACCTCACCATCAAGGGCCATCCGAATGTTTTCGTCGTCGGCGACCTGATGTCGGTACCCGGCGTTCCCGGCCAGGCGCAGGGTGCGATCCAGGGCGCCACCTATGCCGCGAAGCAGATCAAAGCGGAGGTCGGGGGCAGCCAGACCGCGGCGGACCGGACTCCCTTCAAATACTTCAACAAGGGCAGTATGGCGACGGTTTCGCGGTTCAGCGCGGTCTGCCAGGTGGGCAAACTCGAGTTCGGCGGATTCCTCGCCTGGCTGGCCTGGCTGGCGCTGCACCTGTACTACCTCGTCGGCTATCGGAGCCGCATCATCACGATCATCCAGTGGTTCGTGACCTTCCTCGGGCGCAGCCGCGGCCAGATGGCGGCGACCGAACAGTGGATCTTCGCCCGGCTCGCGCTGGAGGCGGTATACGGCGACAGCGAAGAGGGCGAGGAGATCGTGCGCGGGGCGGCCGGCCGCCGCCCGCCCGGGCCGTCGGCGGGTACGTCGGTGGCCGATCCCACCGGCGACGGGATCACCGCACCGGCTGGCGAGAAACCCGATAGCAATCGCAAAGTGGGCTGATCGAGCCGACATCCCAGACCATGAGTCCCTCCGGAGCTAATATCGAGCAATCGATACATTCCGGAGAAAGGCGACCATGGGTAAGCACAGAGCTCCCGGTGTCACCCGGCGCGCCGCCGGATCGGTTGTCGCAGCGGGTGCGGTCCCGCTCATCGCGACACTGATCGGCGCCGGTACGGCCAACGCCGAAATACTCGCCGCACCACCGATTCCGGCGTCCCCGGCAGGTCTGCTGCCGCAGGGCCTGCTTCCCGGCGCAGACCCTGCGGTTGCGGCGACGGCCGCGGCGCGGGACGCCTCCTCGACTCCCGCCGCGGACCCACTCGCGACGCCCGGCGCCCCGCACCCGGCCGCGTTCCCACAGGCACTGCCGGTAGCCCCGGATCCGTTGGCAGCAGCCACCGCCGCGGTGCAGGGCACCGTCCGATCGGTGACCGCTACGATCGCCGCGGCCACCGCGCCACTGACCGGCCCCGTGCCGGCCCCCGCGATCGCACCGCCGGCCGGCCTCGCCGATCCGATGCCCGCCGCCCCGGGCGCCCGCCCGTTGCCGGAACATCCGTTCCTCACGCCCCAGGGCACCCTGCCCGCGACTCGGCCGGGTGCTCCCGCGGGGCCCGTCGATACGCCGCCGGGCACACTGCGGATCGGGAATATCGTCGTGTCCGTGCCTTTCGACGCCGGCCCGGTCAATCAGGGCGCGGCGCAGGCGGAGGGCCAGGTAGCGACCTACCTCGATTCGATGGGCGTGGAACCCGGCCGGTCGGATCGGCTCGCCGCTCAGGCCGTGGGTAATGCCGTCGTCGGCGCGGCCATCGGCAATGCCGTAGCAGCCCCGGTGGCCATCCCGTTCGGAATGCTGGGCGCGGCCGCGGGCTTCGTGATGGGCATTCCGTTCCTGCCGACCGGGCTCGTCGTCGGACCGGTATTGGGTGCCGCGGTCGGGTACGGGGTGGTCGCCGTCCCCGCCATGGTCGCCGGCGCGGCGCTCGGCGCCGCGTATGGGGTGACCGATGGCTTCACCACCCCGCTCCTCGGGGCGCCGGCTCCACAGTGATGCCGAGAGCTGCCCGATCCGACGCGGTCGGACATCCACAGCCGCCGCCGACCCGGAGAAACCACGAAATGCCGCTGCGACCGGCGCGCCGGCTACCGTTCGGCGACCGGCCCGGACACACTCGCCCAGCCCACTGAACAGGCCGATCCCATCCGCCGGTCGTTCCGGTCCGAATGTCGGGCAAACCGACAATATTTCCGGAGAAAGGCGACCATGGGTAAGCACAGAGCTACCGGTCCGTCACGGCGGGCTGCCGGATCGGTGGTCGCGGCGGGCGCGATCCCGCTCATCGCGACACTGATCGGCGCCGGTACGGCCAACGCCGAAGCACTGCCCGAGCCACCCGCGTCATCCCCGTTCCCCGCGGTACCCGCACATCTGATCCATCCGGCCCCCGCCACGCCCGACCCGATCCGCGACCTCACCGCCGCCGTGCACGACGCGACGACGGTGGCCGTCCGGTCGGCCACCGATACGTTCGGGATGGCCACCGCGCCGTTCAACCGGCCCGCACCCGCGGTTCCGGCGCCCCTCCTCGCCGGGTCGGCGGTCCCGGCCCCCGCCGGGATCGCCGACCCGGTCCCGGCCCCCGCGCCGACGCCGGCAACGCGGCCGGTGCCCCAGTATTCCTATCTGGCACCGCAGGGCGACCTGCACGCACCCGTGCCGGTGGCGCCCGTCGCGCCGATCGAGGCGCCGCCGGGCAAACTGCGCGTCGGGAACATCATCATGGATGCGCCGTTCGATGTCCGCGAGATCAACACCGGCGCCGCTCAGGCCGAGGCGCAGGTGGCGACCTTCCTCGATTCGGTGGGCGTGGAACGCAGCCGGTCGGATCGGATCGCCGCACAGACCGTCGGGTCGGCGGCCATCGGCGCCTCGGTCGGCAATACGCTGATGTCCCCGATCGCGGCCACCTCGGCGATGGTGGGTGCGGTGGCGGGACTCATCTCGGGTGTTCCGTTCCTGCCGATCGGCCTCGTCATCGGCCCCGTATTGGGTGCGGCCATCGGGTATGCGGTGATCGCCGCGCCCGCGATGGCAGTGGGTGCGGCCGTCGGTGGAGCGATCGGCGCCGCCGACGGCTTCGCCGCCGCCCCGTACGGCGCGCCACCACAGTGATCACCGGGTGTCCGGCGGGCGGGCCGCCCGCCGGACACCTCCGGGGCCCAGGACAACCGCCACCACCACGGTGACGAGCAGGACACCGTCCGTCCGAGGTGTCGCACCGGTGGCCAGTGCCTCCCGGGCGGCGTCCAGGAACGCGGTATCGCCGTCGTAACGGTGGATCGGCCCGGGCGCCCGGCGGAACGGAAGATCCGCTGCAAGCAAGCCCAGCCGGGCCAGCTGCGAGAGCGCCTGTTCCGGGCTGGAGCACGAGACGCCCGGCTCACCGGACGCACCCCCACCACGTACAGCAGACGCGGCTCGTGTTTCGATCGCTCGATGAGCGCCGATATCGTGATCTGCGGGCTGGGGCCGGCCGGGCGTGCGCTCGCCCATCGCTGCCTGGTTCGCGGGATGTCGGTCCTCGCGGTCGATCCGCATCCGCACCGGCGCTGGCAGGCCACGTACGCCGCCTGGACCGACGAGCTTCCGCCCTGGCTGGATGAGGCCGCCGTCGCGGCCACGGTCACCGAACCGCGCGCGTACGGCCACCGCCCGCACGCGATACCCCGGTCGTACACGGTCATGGACACCGGCCGGCTCCAGTACAGCCTCGACCTCACCGGCGCCACGGTGATCGCCGGCCGTGCGACTGCCCTCGGCCGGCACACCGTGACGCTGGACTCCGGCCCTACCCTGCACGCCGAGCGGGTGATCGACGCCCGCGGGATACGCCGCCGGCCCGGTGCCGCCGAACAGACCGCCTACGGGCTCGTTGCCGAGCACGCCGACCGGGACGTACCGGCTCTGTTCATGGATTGGCGGCCCGATAACGGCGCCGATCCCGGTGCTGCCCGCTCGTTCCTCTACTCGATTCCGCTCGGCGACGGCCGCGTGCTGTTCGAGGAGACCTGCCTGGTGGGTACTCCCCCGATCGCACTCCGCGAACTCGCCCGGCGCCTACAGCACCGGCTGCGCGCGCGGGGTGTTCCGGTGCGCGGGGACGAGCAGGTCGAACGCGTCCGCTTCCCGGTTACCGGCGGCGCGCCCGGTGCCCGGCGCTTCGGCGCGGCCGGTGGCTCTATGCATCCGGCCACCGGCTACAGCGTGGCCGCGGCGTTGGCGGCCGCCGACGGTATCGCGGCCGGCCGGCCCGGACCCCAGCTCGCCGCACGCACCGTGTACCGCCTGCGACAGGCCGGGCTGCGGGCCCTGCTCGCGCTGCCCCCGGCCGAACTTCCCGGGTTCTTCGATACGTTCTTCGACCTCGATATCGAGCTGCAACGCGCCTACGTATCCGGTCACGCCGATCTCACCGGCACGGTCACCGCCATGACCCGGCTCTTCGCGGCCCTGCCCGGAAATACCCGGGCGCGGCTCGCCGCCGCGACACTGCATTTTCCGGCACTCTCGCACCCGGGGGCCGGTTCGGTCATCATGGAGTGATGCGGTCAATCTGGAAAGGCTCGATCGCGTTCGGGCTGGTGAATGTTCCCGTGAAGGTCTACACCGCCACCGAGGATCACGACATCAAGTTCCACCAGGTCCACGCCAAGGACGGCGGCCGGATCAAATACGACCGCGTCTGCACCGTCTGCGGACAATCCGTCAAGTTCGCCGATATCGATAAACAATACGAATCCGCGGAGGGCGAGAAAGTCGTCCTCACCGATGACGATTTCGCCAAACTGCCGGTGGCCGAAAAGCACGAGATCCCGGTCCTGCAATTCGTTCCGTCCGAGCAGATCGACCCGATCTTCTACGACAAGACGTACTATCTCGAACCCGATTCGACCACTCCCAAGGCCTATGTCCTGCTGGCCGCCACGCTCGACCGGATCGACCGGACCGCCCTCGTCCATTTCACACTGCGGCAGAAGACCCGGCTGGCCGCGATGCGGGTCCGGGACGGAATGCTCGTCCTGCAGACCCTGCTGTGGCCGGACGAGGTCCGCTCGGTCTCGTTCGAATCGCTCGAGGAGGCCAAAGCACCCCGGCCCCAGGAAATAAAAATGGCCGAAACCCTGGTCGAATCGATGTCCGACGATTTCGACCCCGGCCAGTTCACCGACGAGTATCAGGTCGAACTGCAGCGTCTGCTCGACGAGGCGATCGCCCACGGCGACGGGAAGGCACCGGAGCGCGCCGAGGCGCCGGCCGAGGAATCCGACGCCGAGGTCGTCGACCTGGTCGCCGCGCTGCAGCGCAGCCTGGAAGCCAGTGGCAGCCGCGGCGGCGGGAAAACCGCCGACGAGAAGAGCACCCGCAAGACCTCGAAACCTCGCAAGACCACACAGAGCAAAACAGCGCAGTCCAAAACAGCGCAGAAGAGGACGCGCAAAGGTGCGTGACGGGCCGTCACACCGCCTGGATGAACCAGTCCAACCGTCCTTCGGGCCCGGAGCTGCTGCGGTGATAGTGGAACCCGAGATGGTGCGCCAAGGCGATCGACGCGGTGTCGGCCGGGTCGAGACGCAGCACGGCCTCGTCCGCGGCATCGTGCCGGGCCAGATAGCGGCAGGCCAGCACGACCGCCCGGCCGTCCACGCCGCGGCCGCGCCAAGGCGCATAGATTCCGTACCTGATATCGGCCTGCCGTTTCGCCAGGAATTCCGGTTCCAGGGTCAGATCCAGCGTTCCCGCCAGAGCCCGGGCCGGAACGTCCACCACGGCGAATGTTTTGCGCGGTCCGTCGTATACCCACTCGTCGGCGCAACGTTCGAATTCGGCCACCATATTCGGCGTGCCCGGACCGGCCGTCCGGCGCACCGATTCCCGATCCTGGGCGGCCAGGTGCGCGGCGGCGTCCGCGACCTCGATCGGTCGTAGCCCGATCACCCCATCCGATATCAGCACGTGATCATGATCTGCATAATCCGGAGCATTCGACAAGCCCCGGCTACGGCGCGCCGCGAACGAAAATACCAGGTCGCACACTGTATGACGGCGAGCAACAATTCCGCGACAGGCAATTGTGGAGACACGCCCGAGGGATATGACCGGCACGGTTTGCCGGGTGGATACTCGGGCCATGACCGATAACCCGGAGGATCCGCATCGGCTCGTTTCCGCCGCCGTCGTGGTGGGCGTGGACGGTACCCCGGCCGCTCATTCGGCCATCCGCTGGGGGGCCGCGGCGGCCGCCCGGCGCGGACGCCGGCTCGTGCTCGCCTACGGGATGAATTCGACGCCGGCCAAAACGTGGCTGGTCGCCTATCAGCCGATGGTCGACGAGGCCGTCCGAACTCTGCGCACGCACGGCGAACAGGCCCTGCTGACCGGAACACAGGTCGCCCGCGAAGCCGCGCCGGAGCTGGCGCCCGACACCCTGATCTCCGAGCACAGCCCCGCCAAGATGCTGATCGAACTATCCGGTTCCGCGCATATGGTGGTACTCGGGTCGCGCCGGGGCGGCGCGGTCGCGCACCTCGGCTCGACGATCCTGGCGGTGGCGGCACACGGGCACGGCACCATCGTCGCGGTCCGGGAGGACGGCGAGGACATCACGAGCGGCCCGGTGGTTGTCGGGGTCGACGGCAGCCCGGTCAGCGATACCGCCGTGGCCGCCGCCTTCGCCGAGGCCGCCGAACGCGAAACCGAACTGGTCGCGGTGCACACCTGGAGTGATCTGACCTTCACTGAATTCGCCAGCACCGGCTATATCGAGATACCGGCCGAGGATCTGCAGACCGCCGAACAGGCGGTGCTCGCCGAGCGGCTGGCCGGGTGGCAGCAGCGCTACCCCGAGGTCACGGTGCGGCGCGAGGTCTACCCCTCCACTCCCGCGCAGCATCTGCGGGAGTGGTCCGAACGCGCTCAACTGATCGTGGTGGGCAGCCGGGGCCGCGGTGGATTCCGCGGGCTGCTGCTCGGCTCGACCAGTCAATCGCTGATCCAGCGGGCCGCCTGCCCCGTCATGATAACCCGGCCGGGCTGATCCGGACCGTCGGTGCCCGGCCGCACTCCGGCCGGACGCCGGTCAGCGGATCAGTCCGGCCAATACCTCGCGGGTCCGCTGCGCGTCCGCGCCGCCGGCGAAGATCGAGGCCACGAAATCGGTGGCACCGGCGGCGAACACCTCCCGGACCCGGGTGGCGACCTCGTCCGCCGATCCGATGATCGCGAGATCCGCCGGTCCGGCCGCCCCCTCGCGGTCCATCATCGCCCGGTACGACGGCAGGGTGCCGTACATCGCGAAGGTGCGTCCCGCCCGTTCCCGCGCGGCCTCGACATCGTCGGTGACCAGTACGGGCAGCGCGCAGACGATCCGCGCCGCCGGCCGGCCCGCCTCCGCGGCCGCCGCGGCGATGGTCGGCGCGATATGGTCGCGGATCGTGGCCGGGCCGGTCATCCAGAGCACGGTCCCCTCGGTGCGACGCCCGGCCAGGCGCAACATCTGAGTGCCCATGGCCGCCAGCAGTACCGGAATCCGGCCCTTGTCGGGAATCCCGAGTTCCAGATTCCCGACAAGGGTTTCGCCCGTGTACGACACCGGCTGCCGCTGCAACAGCGGTTCGAGGATCGAGAGGTACTCACGCATATGGCGGGCGGGCCGTTCGAACCCGTACCCATACATGTTCTCGATGACGACGCGATGAGACAGCCCGACGCCGAGCGTCAGGCGGTCCGGACCCACCGCGAGCGCGGTGGTACGCGCCTGCTGGGCCAGCGCCCCCGGATGCCGCGGATAACTGGGCACCACGGCCGTTCCCAGTTCGATATCCGGCACCTGACTGCCCGCCACGGCGAGCGCCGTGAGCGCGTCGAAGCCGAAGATCTGCGACAGCCAGGCCGAATGGAACCCCTCGTCGGCGGTGCGCCGCAGTTCGCCGGTGAGCGTGCGCAGGGCATCGCTTCCGGATGGTTCACTGAGCAGAATGCCGATCCGCACGGCGGGCCTCCTGGTCGGTTGGTAGGACTGCTGGACCTCGATGGTTCCGGCCCGACCCTACCCCGCCACCGGGCCCGGAAACGTCCGCCGCGACGCGCCCGCCGACGCGCCCGTGACCTCCTCGACCCGCGAGCCCCGGAGGGGCATGCTGGGGCCATGGACGAGTTTGCGAGCTGGCGGTCGAACGGACAGCGTTTCACCCATCGCGGACACCAGATCTTCTGGCGGCCCGGCGGAACCGGTTCCTCGGGGGCCCTACTATGCCTGCACGGCTTCCCGACCGCGTCCTGGGATTGGCATCTGATCTGGCCGGATCTGTGCGACCGGTTCGCGCGGGTGCTGGCACCGGATCTGATCGGCTTCGGCTGGTCGGCCAAACCGCAGCATTACGAGTACACGATCATGGATCAGGCCGATCTCTGCGAACAGTTGCTGCGCGAACAGGGCATCGAACGATTCCACGTCCTGGCGCACGACTACGGCGACACCGTGGCTCAGGAACTGCTGGCCCGCGACGCCGAGCGCCATGCGGCGGGCGACCGGTCGCTGGTCATCGAATCGGTCTGCCTGCTCAACGGCGGGCTCTTCCCGGAAGCGCACCGGCCGCGGCCCATTCAACGCCTGCTCGCCGGTCCGCTCGGCCCACTGGTCGGCCGGTTCGGCAGCGAGGGGACCTTCGCCCACAGCCTGGCCGCCGTCTTCGGCCCCGAGAGCAAGCCGGACGCCGACGAGATGCACCGGTTCTGGCTGCTGTGGTGCAGTAAGCACGGAAAACGCAACGGTCACAAGCTGATGGGCTATATGGCGGAGCGACGGACCCATCGGGAACGCTGGGTGGGTGCCCTGGTCCGGCCCCAGGTGCCGGTCCGGGTCATCGACGGATTGCGCGACCCGGTGTCGGGGGCCCGGATGGTGCGCCGCTATCAGCAGCTGGTCGCCGAACCCGATGTGGTCGAACTGCCCGCCGTGGGTCACTACCCGCAACTCGAAGCGCCGCTGGACACCCTGAACGCATTCCACGAGTTCCACACGACGCGGGTCGGGTGACGCCGCCGGATACGTCTACCTGCGCGACTCCGCTGTCGTCACCGAAACGACGTGACCGGTCGGCCACGAGCGGATGGAACGTACGGCGCTGAGCTCATCGTCGGCACCGGGGCGCGGTTCGACGGGTACCGGCGGGAGCACTCGATCGGGTTCGGCCCGAGCGGTTCTCGGTGGCTCGCCCCACGGGCCGCGGCCCCCGCGGACTCTGCCGGCGAGCAATCACGGGTGCTACCGTCGCCGCTATCGGCGTGATATTTCCGGCGCCCGGGTGAGCCGCTCCGAGGCGGCCGGGGCACCGCAGCGTGAGGGGATGGCAGATGGTCGAGACGGAGTCCGTGTCCGGACCGGATCAGCACATCCAGGGGGTCTCGGAGTGGGTGACCACTCGCGACGGCCGCCGGTTGCACGCCATGGTCCTACCCGGTCCCCGGCCGGCCGAGGGGCCCGTCGTCGTGTTCGAGGCGGGCGCCGCGGCCACCCGCTCGTCCTGGGGTCTGGTGCAACCGGAGGTCGGCCGCTTCGCCCGCGCCGTGGTCTACGACCGCGCCGGCCTGGGTCGCAGTCCGGCCGACCCTGCGGGCCGCGGCCTGGACCGGATGGCCGGCGATCTCGTGGACGTCCTCGACCATTTCGGATCCGGTCCGTTCGTCCTGGCCGGGCACAGCGCCGGCGGAGTCATCATCCGGCTGGCCGCATCCCGCCGGCCGGACCGGATCGCCGGACTCGTCCTCGTCGACCCCACCGACGAGGCCGCCGACGTACTGTTCGGGTCCACTTTCCGGCGCGCGGAACGCGTGGTGATCGCGGTGAACGGTGTCCTCGCACGGCTGGGTCTGCTCCGCAGGTTCTTCGGCCGGATGCTCGACGCGGTCCCGGCCGACGTCCGTGCGGATATGGAACGTGAGGCGTTCACCACGGAGGTCGTCCGGACTCAGGCCGTCCAGGCCCGGACCTTCCTCGACGAGCTCGCCACCTGGCGCGAGACACCACCGGATCTCGGCGATATCCCGCTGACCGTCATCTCCGGCGGCCGCCCGGGCGACGGGATGAACGCCCGGGTCCGCGCCGTCGCCAATGCCTCACACGCCCGGCGTGCGGCCGTTCCCGGCGGCCGTCACGTCGTGGCCCACGACTCCGGCCATTATGTCCCGATCACCGAACCCGGAGTCGTGGTCGAGGAGATCCGGCGCTTGACCCAGCCCTGACCGCGGCGTATCGGTTCCCTCGGCGAGGGCCGTATCGGTCCGCTACCGGAAGGTTCGGCCGGCCACTACCCGGACCGGGCAGATCCCGGCACGCCCACGGTGACAGCGCCGCACGATCGACCGCTTGATACCACCGGTTCCGGTGCGCCGCTGGGAGATCGCTACGATAACGCGGATTATCTGCCCACCTTTCGGAGGACTGTATGGCGCGCAAGGTCATCGTTGAGCTGGTCGACGACTACGACGGAAAATCCCCGGCGGAGGAGACCGTCACCCTGGCTCTGGACGGTGTCACCTACGAGATAGATCTCTCGGCACGCAATGCCGGGAAACTGCGCGACATCGTCGAGGGCTGGGCGGCGCATGCGCGCAAGGTCGGCGGCCGGGCGACCAAGGGCAAGCGGCTCGATCGGGCCACCACCGACAGCCGCCAGACCCAGGCCATCCGGGATTGGGCCCGGCAGAACGGTATGGATGTATCGAACCGGGGCCGGATTTCCGCCGAGGTGACCGAGGCGTACAAGAAGGCTCACAACTGAGCCCGCGTTCCGGGTAGCGGCCACCGCGTACACCGATCGCGGATGAGCATCGGTCATAGGCGAGCTCGCCCGGACGGGTGATAGATCACAAAACGGTAACAGGGAACCCTCCGGCAGCGACACAGAGAACGGTATGCCGATGCCGTGGCAGGGCCACGCGATGTTCGGCACCGGTCGGAAAACACGCGGACGGCACCAGCCGACCACGTGCCCGGCCTGTTCGCACCGGACGAAAGGCCCTGTTCACTCATGCGATTGTCACCGGCGACGTTCGCCGCCCGCAGCCGCCGCAGATTCTGGCTCGCCACCGCCACGCTCGCCGTGATGATCCAGGCCGTCTCCCTGATCAGCGGCGGCGCCTCGACCGCACGGGCCGCCTTCGACCCCGCGGGGCTGGACATCTGGGTCCAGTCCAGCATGGGCGCGATCAAATCCCGCGTGTTCCGCGCCGCCGATGGCAACACATCGCGGGTGGTGTACGCGCTCGACGGTATGCGCGCCCGCGAAGACCTCAGCGGCTGGGAGATCGATACCGATATCGCCCGGGAATTCACCAAGTGGAACATCAACGTCGTGATGCCGGTCGGCGGGCAGTCCAGTTTCTACACCGACTGGAACGCACCCAGCACCTTCGCCGGAATTCCGCCGGGTTCCGGATCGGCGAACGGGTCGTCCTCGGGCTCGGCCTCCGGGTCCGGCGGGCTGCAGGTCATGTCCGCGGGCCCCGGCAAGTCCTATACCTACAAATGGGAGACCTTCCTGGCCCGGGAACTCCCCGCCGCGCTGCGCGACCAGCTGGGTTTCGCGACGCAGCGCAACGGCGTCTTCGGCCTGTCCATGGGCGGCAGTGCCGCGCTCACCCTGGCCGCGCAGTATCCGGACCGGTTCAGTTTCGCCGGTTCCTACTCGGGCTACCTGAACATCTCGGCGCCCGGAATGCGGGAGGCGATCCGGGTCGCCATGATCGACGCCGGTGGCTACAACGTGGATTCGATGGCCGCTCCGTGGGATCCGAAATGGTTGCGGATCGACCCGTTCGTCGCCGCTCCGCGCCTGATCGCGAACAACACCCGGCTCTGGGTCTCGGCGGCCAGCGGCCTGCCCACCGCGACCGACGGACCGACGGTGGGCACCGTCAACGGGATGGCCCTGGAGGCGCTGGCGCTGGTGAACACCCGGGCGTTCCAGGTCCGGATGGCGACCCTGGGCGCGGGCAATGTGCACTACGACTTCCCCGGCCACGGGATCCACGCCTGGAACAACTGGGCCGATCAGGCGCTGCGGATGCTGCCGGACCTCTCGGCGAATATCGGATGACGGCCTCCGGCGAATCCCCAGGCGGCGGCACTGCCTGCAGGGCACGTGCTCAGCACTGTCGAAAAACTAGCGGTAAGGTTTCCGGCCATGGGGTCTGACGAGGTAATCGCCTCCACGGGTGGCACTTTCGCCACCGCGGTGCTGGACGACGAACTCCCGGCGGGTTTGCGCTACCGCGCCCGCGACCACTACCTGGTCGGCCGGGAGAAGATCCGCGAATTCGCCCGCGCGGTCCAGGATTATCACCCGGTCCACTGGTCCGAGGACGCCGGTATCGATCACGGATACGACGGGCTCATCGCCCCGTTGACGTTCTTTTCGGTGCCGGGCTACCTGGCACAAGCCGAAATGTTCGATTCCGTGATGACCGGATACGACCTGAGCCGGATCATGCAGACGGACCAGGTCATCCGCTACCACAAGCCGATCCGCCCCGGCGATGCGCTGTCCTTCGAAATCCAGCTCGCATCGGTGCGGCGGGCGTTCGGTGGCGACCTCATGGACTTCGAGACCGTGGTCACCGATCAGCACGGCGCGCTGGTCCTCGTCTCGCGCACCGGCGTGGTGGGCCGCCCCGGCGGCGGGCCCGAGCTCGGTGATCTCGGCGCCGGTGTCCTCATGCACGGATTCCGGCCGGGCAGCGACCGGACCAGCTCGCTGCCACGCAGCAGCTCGGTCGCCGGCACCGCCGGTGAGCTACCCCCGGTACCCGGCACGGAGCTGCCGGTGAGTCGACACGTTCGCGCGTTCGGCACCGTCCGAGCCGGTGACGAGCTACCGCCCCGTTCGGTGCACCTCACGATCGGCGATCTGGTGAACTACGCCGGTGTGTCCGGCGATCCGAACCCGATCCACTGGAGCGCCGAGGTCGCCGGCACCGTCGACCTCGAGGCTCCCGTCGCACACGGGATGTTGTCGATCGGCACGGGCGCGGGTTTCGTCACCTCCTGGCTCGGCGATCCGGGTGCCGTCCGGGAATACGCGGTCCGGCTCACCAGTCCGGTGTACGTGACCCGGGAGGGCGCCGACATCGAGTTCACCGGCAGAGTGAAGGCCGCGGACCCGGTCAGCCGGACCGCGACGATCGCCCTCACCGCCCGGCACCAGGGACGCAGAATATTCGGCCGCGCCACGGCTGTCGTCCAGCTGCGCTGAATCCGCACCGTCCCGTCGGCTGTCGTCCGGCGCACACCGGGCGGCCTTGACCTCTACATATGTTCAGGTTCAAGACTGGTGTCATGAGCACGACAGCATACGAACCACCACTGGTCGAGGACACCACGGTCGACCACACCGGCGATATCGCCGCCATCGAACGATTGGTCGCCGATGTCGAGACCGGATACAACAACAACGATGCCGAACTGATGGTCAGCGGGTTCACCGCGAACGCGGTGGCCGGCAACGCGGTCGGCACGGTGATCACCGGACGAAATGCCCTGCTCGAGGCGAGCCGGCGCGGCCTCGCCGGATTCCTGAAGGACGAGTACGTGCGTTACGCGGTGACCGATATCGTCTTCCTCCGCGCGGACGTCGCGATCGCGCACAAGACCGCGCGGGCCACCACCGGCCGGGGCGACCTCATCGATCGAGATCCCGCGATGGTTGCCCTCTACGTACTCGTCCGGGAGAACGGACGCTGGTGGGTCGCCGCTCGCCATAACACACCGGTCCCCGCTGCCGACTGATCTCTCCTCCGCCCGGACCGGGCACCACCTCTGGGCCACGCGGGTAATACCGAGGTATTATCGTAGGAATCCGTGGAATACGGGCAGTACGAATGGTGGATCGGTGCGTACGAACTGCTCCACCGCAGCGACATCGAGCCCTGGGAAGTATTGGAGGTGCTGTATTCGCCGCGGCGGTGGCCCCGGGCAGCGACAAGCCGCGACGGACTACCCGCCGCAACCGTCTGGGGCCGAACGGACGACGGACGCGCCCTCATCGTGCTGCTGCGGTGGCTCCGCACCGACGCCCGGTGGCAGATCCTGCTGGCTGTACCGATGCGGCCCGCTCATATCGCCGAATACACCGCATGGGAGGCGACCCGAGATGATCGATAAAGAACCCGAACCCGGCTATCCGCGGTCACCCGACGCAGCCGAGGAATTCCTGAACACACTCACCTACCACGACGCCGCCCCACTTCCGCCGCTGCCGCCGACCAGCGACCACATCGAACAGGGCATGGTGGCCACGTCGTTCAAGTGGACTCCGGATATGCGCGACCGAGTCCGGCGCAAGGCCGCCGAACACGGCGTGACACCGTCCATCTTGATCCGCCAGTACATCGAGATGGGACTACTGGCGGAGCAACCCGAGCGCATGATCCCACTGGCCGACGCCGTGCGCGCCCTCACGAGCCTGCCGCATTCGGCCTGATACCCGCGCATCAGCCGGCGATCGCCACCCCCGGCACGCTGTCCGGCACCGGGCCGAGGGCACGCGGCGGTGCACTGAGCGCGTGCGCCGCACCGAGTCCGGCTCCGATACCCGCACCGATCGCAGCGAGCGGAGCCGCCATGAGAGCCGCGCCGTACGCGGCACCGACGGGTGCCGCGGGCGCTCGCCACCCGGAGTACCGGGTGGCGAGCAATATCAGGGAGCGGGCGGGGCAACGGTATTCGTGCAGAAGGGCTGACAAGGCCCCGGTGTCGGTGTCACCCGCGCCGGCCCGGTGTCGAAATCCGCCGTGCTGACCACAACCATCACCAGCAGCGCCACGCCCACAACCAGCCCGAAGATCAGCAGGGTGGGCCAGATCCAGGTCCGCATAGGCCTCTCCTTCACCACCGGCACCGGCACCATCGGGTCGGCCGGATCCACCAGACCTGTCGAATCCTCGGGGACCGGATCACGCTCGGGGCCGATATATTCGCCCATCACACACCACCTCCAATGGGTCTCCGGGGACGACTACCCGGATCAAGCGGTGATTCACGGCCGTTCCGAAATCGAAACACGATGCTGCGGCGAACTTCTCACTCACGGCGTAGGCCGACGCCTGCGCACCGATATGGCACTCGGCGGGTAGCGCGAATTCCGCAGGAGAATGCGAAACTCCCGTCGGGTGGGTCTCCACTGTGGTGCAGGAACATGCCGGGAGCGCGACCGTAGAGCTGCCGCAAGGTGGTCGCGTCACGCCGGTCGAGGATGAACAGCGATCGGGCGATGCCGGTCGGTTCGCCGCCCGTCCTGTCCTGGTTCAACAGGCCGCAACCGGGTAGGACGCCCGCGACGGCGCGTCGCCTACCAGAATCAGGAGGACTCATGTCGGTGCAGGTCGCGGATTACGTACTGCAACGTCTACGCGAATGGGGAGTCGAACAGGTGTTCGGTTACCCCGGCGACGGAATCAACGGCCTGGTGGCCGCCTTCGGGCGGGCCGGTAACGAACCCCGGTTCGTGCAGTCCCGCCACGAAGAGATGTCCGCGTTCCAAGCGACCGGCTTCGCCAAGTTCAGCGGCAGGGTGGGCGTGTGCACCGCGACCTCCGGTCCCGGCGCCATCCACCTGCTGAATGGCCTCTACGACGCCAAACTCGATCATGTGCCCGTGGTCGCCATCGTCGGCCAGACCGCACGCAGCGCGATGGGCGGCAATTACCAGCAGGAAGTCGACCTGCAATCCCTGTTCAAGGACGTCGCGGCCGATTATCTCGTCGAGGTGAACGTCGCGAGCCAGCTGCCCAATGCACTGGACCGGGCATTCCGCACCGCGATGACCCGGCGCTCCCCGACGGTGGTGATCATTCCCGCCGATCTACAGGAAGAGACGTACCTCCCGCCGGAACACGAGTTCAAACAGGTCCCGTCGAGTCCGCCCAGCAGCCAGCCCACCACCCTCACCCCGCCGCCGGCGGAACTCGAACGGGCCGCCGACGTGCTCAACCGCGGTTCCCGCGTTGCCGTGCTGATCGGGCAGGGCGCCCGCACCGCCGCCGCGGAGGTCGTCGAGGTCACGGAGCTCACCGGTGCCGGTATCGCCAAGGCGCTGCTGGGCAAAGACGTCCTCTCCGACGAACTCCCCTTCGTCACCGGAGCGATCGGGTTGCTCGGAACCCGGCCGAGTTACGAGATGATGCGGGACTGCGACACCCTGCTCATCGTCGGCTCCAACTTTCCCTACGCCCAGTTCCTTCCGGAGTTCGATCAGGCCCGGGCGGTGCAGATCGATATCGACGGCGCGCTGATCGGGATGCGCTACCCCACCGAGGTGAACCTGGTCGGCGACGCCGGAGCCACCTTGCGGCAACTGATCCCGCTGCTCCGGCGCCAACAGGACCGTTCCTGGCGCACCACGATCGAGGAGAACGTCGCCCGCTGGTGGGAGACGGTCGGGCACCAGGCGGCCCTGGAAGCGAAACCGATCAACCCCATGCGGGTCGTGACGGAACTGTCCGAACGTATCCCCGAGAACGCCATCGTCACCGCCGATTCCGGCTCGTCGACCAATTGGTATGCCCGCTGCCTGCGTTTCCGGGGTGAGATGCGCGGCTCACTCTCGGGCACCCTGGCCACGATGGGACCGGCCGTCCCGTATGCGATCGGCGCCAAGTTCGCCCATCCGGACCGGCCGGCCATCGCCCTCGTCGGTGACGGTGCCATGCAGATGAACGGCCTCGGCGAACTGATGACCATCGCGCGCTACCAGCACCTCTGGCAGGATCCGCGGCTTATCGTCTGCGTCTTCCACAACAACGATCTCAACCAGGTCACCTGGGAGCTGCGCGCCATGGGCGGCGCACCCAAATTCGAAGAGTCCCAGAGCCTTCCCGATGTACCCTACGCCGACCTGGCACACGAGATGGGACTGGAGGGTATCGCGATCGACCACCCCGACGATATCGCGGGTATGTGGGACCGCGCCCTGGCCATGCAGAGCCCCACCGTCCTGGATGTGCGCTGCGATCCGGAGGTCCCGCCGATCCCGCCGCACGCCGACTACGCACAGATCAAAGACCTGGGCAAATCCATCCTGCACGGCGACCCGGACGCCTGGCATCTCATGCTGCAGGGTGCGAAAACCAAAGCGCAGGAACTGCGTCCGTGAACGCTTTCACCGCATAACATCCTCAGTCGGCGCAGCGGCTCGCTCGGTGGCCGGCACCCCTGCCGCGGCGGCCACCGGTGCCGCAGCGTCGATTTCCGGCCCCGCTGGAATGTCCGGCACAAATCGGCGTCACCGGACTCGGTTCGGGAAATCCGCTCATCCAGGGCGCCGATGGGTCGCGGGCCCGAAACCCATGGCGGCTATTTCGGCGGAAATGTGACATTTAAAAGACCGGCGCCACCGACGATTTGCCCAGGCAGTGCCAGTGCAGCTCAGAGTGGCCGATCGCACTATGCTCTCGCTTGCGGCCGAACGGCCACACCAATACTCTTCCCACACAGAAGATGTCACAAATAGGACAACTTCTCGGATCTGTCGCTGTTGCATTTCATTGGAGTTCCCGGCATTGACCAAGTCCCTACCGTCGTCCGAAACCGGCACCGCCGGATGCCCGTTCTCCACGCCCGGCCCGACCGGCGCACCCCCTCGCGTTGCGCTGTACACCGAGGAATATGCCGCCGAACCGCAACGCGTCTTCGACCGGATGCGCAGCCGCCACAAGACCCTCGCACCGGTGGAGCTGGCCCCCGGCCTCCCGGCAACGCTGGTGATCGGCTACCACACCGCGATTCGTATCTTCAATGACCCCGAACACTTTCCGGCCGACGCGCGGTCGTGGGAGAAGTCCGTTCCCGCCGACCATCCGCTCATGCCCATGATGGGCTGGCGACCCAACGTGATGCGCAGCACCGGACCGGAACACGCACGCTATCGCCAGGCGATCACCGCCGCGCTCGACGGGGTCGACCTGTTCTCCATGCACCAGAACGTCGAAGCGGTGGCCACCCCGCTGATCAACGACTTCTGCATGGACGGCGAAGCCGAACTCATCGGCCAGTACGCCTTCCCACTGACCTTCCACGTGCTCAACGCCATCCTGGGTTGCCCACCGGATCTCGGACAGCACATAGCTGCCGGTATGGCTGCCATGTTCGAAGGCGGCGCCGCGGCCACCGACGCGGACGCCAGGATCAACGAAGCACTGTTCGAGCTGGTCGCGCTCAAGCGCGCCGAACCCGGCCGCGACATCACCTCCCGCCTGCTGGCTCACCCGGCGGGGCTGGAGGACTCGGAGATGGTGCACCAGCTGGCCGTGCTGTACGGGGCGGGAATAGAGCCGCTGACCAATCTGACGGTCAACACCCTGCTGCTCATGATCACCGACCCCCGGTTCACCGGCACATCGTCACCCGGTACGGCCCCGACGACCCAGGATGCGCTCAACGAGCTGCTGTATACCGACCCGCCGATGGCGAATTACTGCCTCAGCTACCCGAAGCAGCCGATCATGCTCGACGGTGTCTGGTTGCCTGCCGATCAGCCGGTAGTTATCGGCATGTCGGCCTGCAACAACGATCCGGCGATCCACTCGGGCCAATACACCGACAACAACGCGCATCTGGCCTGGGGTTCCGGCCCGCACACCTGCCCCGCCAGGTCGATCGGTTATATGGTCGCCCAGAACGCGATCGATCAGTTGCTCGACGCACTCCCCGAGATGCGCCTCGCCTGCCCGGTCGATCAACTGCGTTGGCGGCCAGGGCCTTTCCATCGCGCGCTCTCGGCGATGCCGGTGATGTTTCCGCCCTCTCCGCCACTCGGCCCGTGACCGCACCGCGGTGCGGCCGGACATGGCCGCACCGTGGGTGATTCATACCGTCGCGGGCACAGCGCGCCGCGACCTCACTGCACCGGTGTGTAGAATTCTCGCGCCGAATACCGTTGCGCCGGAATAATTCCTGACACCTTGGGCTGTGCAATGAAAAGCACCGGTGATCATGTGGGGGGATCGCGCCGTCACCGGTTCGATCGATAGAATCATTTCTAGCGCTAACGAGCCCAGTACCCCTAGACCGCTCCGTATCCGCATTCCCACCAACGACCTGCCGACCCACCGGTTCGGCAGCGCATCGGCAACACTGTCGGTTTCCGACATGTTCGTCTCGCCGGTGACCTTCAGCAGCGCGCACACCCTGCCGCATCGCACCGAGGAGTATGTCGTGTCTCAGCCCGTTTTTCTGGACGTCAGGCCCAGCAAGGAACGCATTTTAACCCGAGCAGTGGAACTCGCGCAAGAGGATCCGGCGTTGGCCGAACGTTTGATGCGCGTGAACGAAGAAGCCCGCGGTATTCGGACGGTGGAGGTCTGGGTCACCGACGCGTGCAACCTGCGCTGCAAGGGATGCTGGTTCTTCGAACACGATATGGACAAGCAGAGCATCGAGATTCGCGATCTGGACACGATCCGCGCGTTCGCCGAACACCTGCGCGATACCAAGAAGATCACCAGCACACTGCTGATCGGCGGTGAACCGGCACTCGTCCTGGATCGGGTCCGCGTGTTCGCGGAGACGATTCGCAATGTCACGGTGGTGACGAACGGGACACGGCCTATTCCCTACGACGGACTGGAAGACCTCGCCATCGCGGTGTCCCTGTGGGGCGGCGGACCGGTGGACGACGAGTTGCGTGGTCACGGGCCCAACGGCCGGCGGATCAGCGGGTTGTTCGGCAAAGCACTGCGCACCTATGCCGGCGACCCGCGTGCCACCTGGGTCTACACGCTCAGCGAGGCCGGGATGCCGTACCTCGAACAAACCGTCGAGGCCATCGCCGACAACGGCAACCAGATCAACTTCGGTTACTACAGCGACAACGGCACCGATCCCACGGCGCGCCTACGCAATGAAGAGCACGTGATCCGGGAAATGACCCGGATGCGAGAAACCTATCCCGATACCGTGATCGGAGACCCCTACTACTACCGCACCCTGGTCACCGGCCGCACACATTGGGGCACCTTCGGTGCGGAAACCTGCCCCAGCATCAGCAACGATCACCCGGCCCATGCCCAGCGCCTGACCGAGGGACACCCGATCGTCGGCCGCTTCAACGCCTACCGGACCGACCACAGTGTTCAGTACTGCGCCACCACCGGAGACTGCGACAACTGCCGGGACAGTCAGGCGGTATGGAGCTGGCTGCTGGTGAATATGCATCGCTTCCTCGGCGATCGCGACCAGCTCGACACCTGGGTGACGCTGGCCGAGAACTTCTACCGTCAGTACCACTGGTCCAGCTACCATCCGGCCCGGCAGGCACCCGCGGAATCGGCGGTCGGCGCCTAGCGTCGGGCGATACGCAACCATGGCAGCACTGTCTCTGGAGAAGGCGCGGCTCTTCTCGGATGTCCTTCGTGGTGACCCCGGTGCCCGGATCCTCTGGGCCCGGCCCGGGGCCGACCGGCATCGGCAATACGAGAAGGTCCGCGCCCGAGGCGCGCTGGCCACCAGCCGCCGCGGCCTGCTGTTCACCGCCTCCCATGCGCTGAGCCACCAGGTGCTCACCAGCAGCGACTTCGGACCGGCGCCCATCGGCGCGTCGGCCCGCCGCCGCAACGCGACCGGCGACACCACGCTCGTCCATCCGGTCGACGACTCCTTTCTGAAGCTGGAACCACCCCGGCACACGGAGCTGCGATCCCTCGCCGCTCCCACCTTCCACCGGCGCGAACTCACCGATCTCGGGCCCCGGATCGAGAAGATCGTCGAGCACCGCCTGAACGAGTTGCCCCGCGGCCGGGTCACCGACCTGATCACGAACTATGCCGAAGCCGTTCCCATGGCGATGATCTCGCACATTCTGGGCCTACCGGACACGGAGGCTCCGCGTTTCGCCGCCTGGGGAAACGTGCTCGCCTCGCTGCTGGACGGCGCCCGGACAGCGCAGGAACGGCAGCGTTCCCGTGCACTCGTCACCGAAATGACTGCGTATTTCAAGGACCGGCTGGACCACGTCGACCCGCAGAGTGCCGGACTCATCGCCGGTTTGGCACGCCAAGTCCCGGCACAGCTGTCCCTGCGTGAGGCCATCGCCACATGCAGCATGCTGCTGGTCGGCGGTTTCGGCACCACGACACATCTGCTCGGGAATGCCCTGCACACGCTGCTGCGGCACCCCGACCTCCGGCCGGCCGACGGCGATTACACCTCGGTGATCGAAGAATCCCTGCGTCACGACACCCCCGTCCAGTATGTTGTCCGGGTCGCGAAGACCGATACTCGGCTCGCCGAGCGGACCATCCCCGCAGGAACGCCGATCGTGCTGCTCCTCGCCGCCGCGAATCGTGATCCGGAAATCTTCACCGACCCGCACCTGTTCGATCCGCAACGCCGGGAACCGCATCGCCACCTGACCTTCAGCGCGGGGATCCATTTCTGTATCGGCGCCGCGCTGGCCCGTGCGGAAGCCGCTATCGCCGTCCAGCGCTTCTTCGAAAGGTATCCGAACGCCCACATCGCAGGAAAAGCCGCTCCCCTGCCTTCCCGCGCGCTTCACGGCTTGCGCCGGCTGCCCGTCGTCCTCGACCACTGATGTGAGGGTGGGACACCAAAAGCCGCAGGCCGCTGCCCATCCCTCGCGGAAATCCTTGCGCAGGATGTTGCCGTGGTTACTGAATTTGCTTGTTCGGCAATCATCCGTGAGCCATGACGGGCTCACCCTCGTGTACAGGCGAGCCCGCCCGCCACGGCGAGCCTGGTGGCACCTGTTCCACGATCCAGCAGCCGCCGGGTGCGTGGCGTCATGCGGAACGAGCCCAGGGTTCCTCCGACTCCCGAGCACGTGCCGTACCCGTCGGCGCCCGAGCGTTCGGCGGTTCGAGTGCACGGCCGCACCTGGGCGGCACAGGTCAGCGCACAACCGACAACCTCGCCGCGACCGGGCTTCCAGGACATACTGCAGTCACACGAGATGGGCAGCGGGGTCGAGGACCACCTTGACAGCTCCGTCGGACTTCTCCTGGAACATCTTGTAAGCCTCCGGGGCCGCAGTGAGCGGGAGCCGATGTGTGGCGAAGGAATCCACACCGAGCGGATCGTCGTCATCGAGCAGGGGCATGATGTCGTCGACCCATCGGGTGACGTTGGCTTGGCCCATACGCAGCTGGATCTGCTTGTCGAACAGCACCCGCATCGGCAGCGGATCGACCATCCCCCCGTACACGCCGATGAGAGATATCGTTCCGCCGCGACGGACGATGTCGATCGCGCTCCGGAAGGCCGCCAGCCGATCGATGGCAGCGGTGTCGCTGAGCTTTTCGGCCACGGCGTCGGGCAAGTGCGCGACGGATCGTTGTGCCATAGAGCCGAGCGGGGACCCGTGGGCTTCCATTCCGACAGCCTCGATCACCGCATCGGTTCCTCGGCCGTCGGTCCGGTCGCGGATGACGTCGCCCACCTTGTCCCCGACCTCGGCGAGGTCGATGGTCTCGATCCCCCGTGCTGCGACTCGGGCCAGTCGTTCGGGGACCAAGTCGACACCGATCACCCGAAAGCCTCGATGCGCCGCGACTCGGCACGCCATATCACCGATCGGGCCCAGCCCGAGTACGGTCACCGACCCGCCGGCCGGAACAGCGGCGTATTCCACCGCCTGCCACGCGGTGGGCAACACATCCGACAGATACAGGAATCGCTGGTCTTCCGGGCCATGCGGCACCTTGACGTGCGTGGCGTCGGCGTACGGCACCCGCAGGTATTCCGCTTGCCCGCCCGGCACTTGCCCGTAGAGCTTCGAGTAACCGAAAAGCGCCGCACCGCTACCCTGTTCCGAAACCTGCGTCGTCTCACACTGGGTCGGCAGGCCCTGCTCGCACATATAGCAACGGCCGCAACTGATCTGGAACGGTACGACCACCCGGTCACCTTCGCGCAGGGATTCCACCCCGCTTCCGACCTCTTCGACAATGCCGATCGGCTCGTGGCCCAGCACATCGCCCTTGCTCATATACGGGCCGAGTACTTCGTACAGATGCAGGTCGGACCCGCATATCCCCGATGACGTCACGCGAATGATCGCATCGGTGCTTGCCTCGAGCCGCGGATCGGGCACGGTCTCGACTCCGACATCGCGCCGGCCCTGCCATGTCACAGCCTTCATCGCGTATCTCTCTTCCGTCTCGCGGCGACCGCTCGACCCGGTCGGCCGGGCGGTTCCTGGATCTGGTCGGGCCTCGGCCACCGGAGACACCGGCGGCGATTCCTCACCTACGCCACTACCCGGGCAAAGGCTGCCCAATCAGCGCCGGCGCAATGCGGGCCTTCTCTGCTTCGGCTTCCTTCTGTGCGACCTCACGCTGCGATTCGCCCTTGTCCTGCTGAGCAATGCCTTCGTCACGCAGCTCGTTGTTGCCCAGGACGGTGCCGCCGACTTCCTTGGCTTTACCCTTCACGCCTTCGACAGCGCCTTCCAGTTCTTCCCGGGGGCCACTCTGCTTTTCGGCCACGATATCTACCTCCGAATGCTCGTTTGTTCGGGTGGACACCAGCCGCTTACCCGGGACCCCGAGCTTCAATCCGGGCACCCATGGGCGCGATATCGAGGTGCTCCGGCTCGCCGAGGAGCCTGCACCTGAAGAAGCCCTCCGGCGCTGGTCAGGATGGTTTTCGTGGTCCGGTTCAGTCGACGAGGGCGGGAAGGACCAGGTCGCGGTAGCGCTGCTTCATCGTCTCGATCACTGCGCGGCCGTCGCCGGCCCAGATATCCGCATTGAAGATCTCGACCTCGACGTCGCCGCGGTAGCCGGCGGCGCGGACCCATCGGCCGATGGCCGTGAAGTCGATCACGCCGTCACCCATCATGCCGCGGGACAGCAGTGGATCGGCGGTCATCGGGTTCAGCCAGTCACATACCTGGTACGAGCTGATCCGTCCGGCGGCGCCGGCCTGTGCGATCTGTTCTTCGAGGGCCGGATCCCACCAGATATGGAAGGTGTCGACCACGACGCCCACGACCTCGGCCGAATGCGGCTGCGCCATCGTCAATGCCTGGGCCAGTGTGGAAATCACGGCCCGGTCGGCACAGAACATGGGGTGCAGCGGTTCGAGGGCGAGCCGGATGCCACGCTCGGCCGCGTACGGGACCAGTAGTGCCAGCCGCTCGTCCACTCGCGCCCGCGCGCCGGCGAGGTCCCGGTCGGGCATACCGCCCACCACCATCACCAGTTCCCGCGTGCCCAGTGTCGCCGCGTCGTCGATGGCGCGGCGGTTGTCGTCGAGTGCCTCCCGCCCGTCGCCCGGCTCGGTCAGGAAGCCGCCGCGGCACAGACTGGAGACTCGCAACCCCGCATCGGCGACGATCTTGGCCGCGGCGGTGGCGCCGATTTCGTCGACCCGATCGCGCCACAGCCCGATCGCGCCCAGCCCCGCCCGGGCGGCACCGTCCACCGCCTCGGACAGGGTCCACCGCTTGGTCGTCGCCGTGTTCAGCGACAGCGACCGGAACGGATCGGCCGGATCGAAGGCACTCTGCTGTGCCGCAACAGAAGTCATGAAGTCAATCCGTTCAGTTCGAGGTACACCCGCATGCGGTGCGCGGCGAGTTCCGGGTCCGACAAGAGTCCGGCCTTGTCCGCGAGCCGGAATAATTCGGCGAGATGAGTCACGGAACGGCCCGTGGACAGCCCGCCCACCATGGAGAATCCCGATTGCTTGCCGTTGAGCCAGGACAAGAACGCGATACCGGTCTTGTAGTAGTACGTCGGTGCGGCGAAGATATGGCGTCCGAGTGCCTGTGTGGCGCCGAGGATATCCGACGCACGCGTCATATTGCCGTTGTCGATTTCCTGTAGCGCGGTGGACGCGGCGGGGTAGATCGCCGCGAAGATTCCGAGCAGTGCGTCCGAATGTCCTTGCGTATCACCGATGATCAGCTCCGGGTAGTTGAAATCGTCGCCCGTATACAACCGCACACCATCGGGCAATGCGCGGCGCAAGGCGATCTCGTGTGCCGCGTCGAGCAGTGAGACCTTCACTCCGTCGATCTTCGATCGATTGTTCTCGATGAGCGTGCGGAAGGTCTCGGTGGCGGTATCGATATCGGCGCTGCCCCAGTATCCGTGCAATGCGGGATCGAACATGGTGCCGAGCCAGTGCAGGATCACCGGCCGGTCCACGCCGGCCAGCAACTTCTCGTAGACGGATACGTAGTCGGCGGCCGATCGGGCGACCCGGACGAGCGCCCGCGAGGCCATCAGGATCACCTGAGCTCCGGCGTCGGTGACCACGTCGATCTGCTCACGATAGGCGTCGACGATCGTGGCGAGTCCGGCCGGCCCGGCGGGGAGTCCGGCGAGGTCGAGCTGATCGGTTCCGGCTCCGCAGGCCAGCCGGCCACCGGCCGATGCCGCCTCGGCGCCGGATCGCCGGATCAATTCCGCTGTCGCCTGCCAATCGAGGCCCATTCCACGCTGTGCGGTGTCCATGGCATCGGCGACACCGAGTCCGTAGGACCATAGTTCGTGCCGGTAGGCC
The DNA here is from genome assembly GCF_044453135.1 of Nocardia sp. NPDC051750. NCBI lineage: Bacteria > Bacillati > Actinomycetota > Actinomycetes > Mycobacteriales > Nocardiaceae > Nocardia > Nocardia sp. NPDC051750. The sequence continues at coordinate 478,499 of NZ_JBITCK010000006.1, forward strand.
AGTGTCGCGTCCCAATCGACGGCCGCGGGCGCACCCGGCGTATTGTCTGCCGTGGCACGCGGGATCACATGCGCGGCAGCGAAAGCCACACGCGAGGTGATCGGTCGCGTGGGCCGCGTCCACGCACCCGGAGCGCCGAGGACGTGCGGTTCGAGCCGGCCGTCGACGGGCAGTACGACCGACACGCCCGTGGATGCCGCGGTCACAGCGTGACCTCCGGGATCTCGATCCGGCGGCCTTCGGCGGAGCTGCGCAGGCCCAGTTCGGCCAGTTGCACACCGCGTGCGGCGGAGAGCATCCCGTAGCGGTGCGGTCGTCCGTTCACCACGTCGGTGAGGAACTCCTCCCACTGCAGCTTGAACCCGTTGTCCAGATCCGCGTTGGCCGGCACGTCCAACCACTGGTCACGGAACGGCTCGGTGACCGGGAGATCCGGATTCCAGACCGGTTTCGGAGTGTGCGAGCGATGCTGGGCGACACATTTGCGCAGACCCGCGACCGCAGATCCGTGCGTCCCGTCGATCTGGAACTCGACGAGCTCATCGCGGTACACGCGCACCGCCCACGACGAGTTGATCTGTGCGATAACCCCGTTTTCCATCTCGAAGATCCCGTAGGCGGCATCGTCGGCGGTGGCCGGATACGGCGTGCCCTGTTCGTCCCATCGCGTGGGGATATGGGTCGCCGCCTTCGCGGTCACCGCCTCGACCTTGCCGAGCAGGCCCTCGAGTACGTAGTTCCAGTGACAGAACATATCGACGACGATGCCGCCGCCGTCCTCGGCCCGGTAGTTCCAGCTGGGCCGCTGGGCGGGCTGACCGTCGCCCTCGAAGACCCAGTAGCCGAATTCGCCGCGCAGCGAGAGGATCCGGCCGAAGAAGCCTTCGTCGACGAGCCTGCGCAACTTCACCAGGCCGGGCAGGTAGAGCTTGTCGTGGACAACTCCCGCGGTGACGCCGGCGTTCGCGGCAACCCTGGCGAGTTCGACGGCCTCGGTCAGTGTTTCGGCGGTGGGTTTCTCGGTGAAGACGTGTTTACCCGCCTTCATCGCCGCGGCCAGCGCCTCGGCGCGGCGGGAGGTGACCTGCGCGTCGAAGTAGATGTCGATCGACGGATCGGCGATCACGGCGGCGGCATCGACGCTCCATTCGGCGACCCCGTGCCGTTCGGCGAGTTCGGCGAGCTTGGTGGCGTTGCGGCCGACCAGGATCGGCTCCACCTGAACACGGGTACCGTCCGGGAGTTGGAGCCCACCGCCGTCGCGGATCGGCAGGATGGATCGCACCAGGTGCTGTCGGTAGCCCATGCGTCCGGTCACGCCGTTCATGGCGATGCGGAGCGTGCGCTGCGGAGTGGAATCGGGCATGACTGGGTGCCTCTTCTGATGTGCGTGGCCGACGACCGTGAAATGGGTCGTGGAAGGTGCGGATCGACCCGCACCTGGCGAGTGGACGAGTCAGCGTCGGAATGCGCTTTCCAAGCTATGCTAGTCCCGAAGTCCGGTCAACCCCACGCGCACGAGAGAACGAGGCACGAAGCCATGGCGGCTGTGAGATTGCAAGATGTCGCGACCCGGGCGGGCGTCTCCCAGGCGACCGCGTCCCGGGTGCTCAACGGCTCGTCCCGCGTGCCCGGCGAAGGCGTCGCCGACCGGGTTCGCGCCGCCGCCGCCGAATTGGGATATGTGGCAAATGCCCAGGCCCAGGCCCTCGCGCGATCCTCGACCGGACTCATCGGACTCGTCGTGCACGATATCGCCGACCCCTACTTCTCCTCGATCGTGCAGGGCGTCCAGGCGGCGGCGCGCCGAGCCGGCAAACTCGTCCTGCTGTCCAGTACGCAACGCGATTTCGATATCGAACGCGAAGCCGTGAGCACCTTCATCTCACACCGCGCCGATGCGATCATCCTGGCGGGTTCGCGCCAGAGCGGGGATCTCGACCGCGATCTCGAGAAGGACTGTGCGCGGTATCTGGACAACAACGGCAAGGTGGTCGTCATCGGGCAACCGCTGCCGTTCGGCGCCGCCGTGGAACCCGAGAACCATGCGGCCTCTGCTCAACTGGCGCATGCCCTGCTCGAGCAGGGACACCGGGATTTCGCCGTGATCGGCGGTCCGGGCAATATCAGGACCGCTGTCGACCGGCGCAACGGCTTCGCCGAAGCTCTCGCGACGCAGGGAGTGACACCGCTGGTGGAGATCGCGGGCGATTTCTCCCGCGACGGTGGTTTCAGCGCCGCTCGCCGCCTCGCCGCCGCGCTGGATCTGCAGCCCGGACAGGCCGGCGGCATCGCGCCCTGCGTTTTCGCCGTCAGCGATGTGATGGCGATCGGCGCGATCGCGGCATGGCGTGAACTCGGCCTCACGGTGCCCGATGATGTCTGCGTCGCCGGGTTCGACGATATCCCGACGCTGCGCGACCATGTGCCCAGCCTGTCCACGGTGGCACTGTCGCTGGTCGAGATCGGCGAACGGGCCGTCACGCTCGCACTCGACGACTCGGCGACAGCCTCGCATGCCCACGAGTTCGTGCCCGGCCACGTGATCCTGCGCGACAGCAGCATTTTGCGACGAGCCTGACCTGGGACAACCCGAAACCCTTGACACTGTGCGCCCGATCACACTAGCCTCGGACCCAGCGTCGGAAAGCGCATTCCCGGCGGGTGTAGTGCGAACCCCGCTCCACTACTAGCTTTAGGACTCCAGATGGCGGTAGTCACGTCCGTCGAGGCCGGTTCCTCCGCACCGAAAGCGACGCAACCCGTTCGCACTCGGCGCCGGAAACTCCCATCCCTATCCACCCTGTGGTCGACCGTATGGCGGCCGCTCGCCCTGGTGGCGGTGCTCATCGTCGCCTGGTGGGCCGTCACCGAGTTCGAACTCGTCGAGCCATACATTCTGCCGTCGCCGGCGGATACCTGGCGCACCGCGGCCGACAACTCGGCATATCTGCTCCAGAACACCTGGGTCACCACCTACGAAACGGTGGTCGGCTTCGTTATCGCCGCGCTGATCGGCGAAGCCGTCGCGCTGGTGATGATCTACTCCCGCGGCGTCGAGCGCACGATGTACCCGCTCATCCTCTTCGCTCAGGTCATCCCCAAGATCGCGATCGCGCCGCTGTTCATCGTCTGGCTCGGGTTCGGCACCAGTCCCAAGATCCTCGTGGCCGTACTGATGGCCTTCTTCCCGATCGTCATCGCCGGTATGGCCGGGCTGCGCTCGGTCGATCCCGAAATACTCGAGCTCACCTCCACGATGGGCGCGAGCAACTGGAAGACGTTCGTGAAGGTGCGGTTTCCGGCATCACTGCCGCAGTTGATGTCCGGACTCAAAATCGCCGCCACCCTCGCGGTCACCGGCGCTGTCGTCGGTGAATTCGTCGGCGCGAACGAAGGGCTCGGCTACGTGATTCTGCAAGCCAACGGCAATATCGACACCGCGATGCTGTTCGCCGCCCTGATCATCATGTCCATGCTGGGCATCATCCTGTTCGCGATCATCGAAATCGCCGAACAGTTCCTCATTCCCTGGCACGCCTCGCGCCGCTCCACGGCTTCGGCCGTCGGCGCGGTATGAGCCTGTCGAACACCCCTATCAGTGCCACAGCTGGAGAACTCGCATGAAATTCCGAACTCGTACACTCACGACGATCGCCGCCGCCGCGGCCGCCTCGCTCCTGGTATTGACCGGCTGCGGGGGCGGAGGTAGCCAAGCGAAGGACCCCGGCACCGACGGGGAGACCACCGCGGTATCGCTGATGCTCAACTGGTACCCCTATGGTGAGCACGCTCCCTTCTACTACGGCGTGCAAGAGGGCATTTTCGCCAAACACGGCATAGATCTGACGATTTCGGCCGGCCAGGGCTCCACCAAGACCGCGCAGGCCACCGGTTCGAAGCAGACCGATTTCGGCTGGGCCGATACCCCGGCAGTCCTCAGCAATATCGACAAGGGCGTCAAGATCAAGAGCGTCGGCGTCTTCCTCCAGACCACGCCGTCGGCAGTGCAGGTATTCGCCGATTCGAATATCCGGACGCCGGCAGATCTGGCCGGTAAGACCATTGCCGTCTCCGCCGGCGACGCACCGACCACCACCTTCCCGGTCTATCTCGACAAAGCGGGTGTTCCGGCGGATCAGGTGACCCAGCAGAGCCTCGACTCCGCGGGCAAGATGTCGGCGATGCTCTCGGGTCGCGTCGACGGGCTCATCGGATTCGCGCACGACCAGGGCCCCACCATCGCGAACAAGAGCGGAAAAGAGGTCCGCTATCTGCGGTATTCCGATCAGGGCCTGAGCTTCTTCAGCAACGGCCTGATCGCGAACCAGGCCACCATCGAATCCTCGCCCGAGCTGGTACAGGCCATGGTGGATGCGACCAGCGAGGCCTTCGCCGCCGCGGTTGCGAAACCCGAGGCCGCGGTCGCGGCGATGGAAGGCAAGGATCCGCAACTGCCGCCGCAGGCGGTGCTGCTCGAGCAGTGGCAGCAGACCATCCCGCTCCTCAGCACCCCGGAGACCGCCGGTAAGGCGCCGGGCACCAATTCCGAAGCCGATTGGCGCGCCACCGTCGATGTCCTCAGCGGTGCCGGACTCCTCGACAAAGCCGAGGACCCGGCCAAGTACTGGGAGTCGACGTTCGCCCCCACCGGCAAGCCCTGACCGGAACAGGTGACGATATGAGCACACCCACCGACACTCTCGCCCGCACCGACACCGCCGTCGCGGTAGCCGATCTGAGCGTACGGTTCTCGTCCAAACGCGGCGAGGTCACCGCGCTCCACGAGGTAGGACTCCAGGTCCGCCGAGGCGAATTCGTCTCGATCGTGGGCCCGTCCGGCTGCGGCAAATCGACGCTGCTGAAGGTCGTCGCCGGCCTCACCGATCCGAGCGGGGGCAGCGTCGAACTCGGCGGCGCCCCCGTACGCGGGCCACAGCGCAATATCGGCTACGTATTCCAGCGCGCGGCACTGCTGGAATGGCGGACCGTCCGCAAAAACATCCTGCTCCAGGCCGAGATGCGCGGCATGAACAAACGGGCGGCCGAAGCCGAATGCGCGCGCCTCATCGAGATGACCGGGCTCACCGGATTCGAGAACGCCCTGCCGCACGAACTCTCCGGCGGTATGCAGCAACGGGTTTCGCTGTGCCGGGCCCTGTTGCACGAACCGGAAGTGCTGCTGATGGACGAGCCGTTCGGCGCACTGGACGCGCTCACCCGGGAACGGATGAATATCGAGCTGCACCGTATCTGGCGGGAAACGGGCACGACGGTCCTGCTGGTCACCCATTCGGTGGCCGAGGCCGTCTACCTCGCCAACCGGGTGGTCGTGATGAGCCCGCGGCCGGGCCGGATCGTCGAACTGCTCGACGTGGACCTGCCCGCGCACCGGGAGTACGCCACGACGATGGAGCAGCCGGAGTTCATCAGGGTCGCCAACCGGGTCCGGGAGCTGCTCGGCTCGGCGGCGCACGCGGACTGATATTCGATCCCCCGCCCACTCGCTGACAGGAAGACGACCGCGTGAAGGTTCTGGTTGCCCCGGACAAGTTCAAGGGAAGTCTCTCCGCATCCGAGGTGGCCGACCGGCTGGCGGAAGGTTTGGCGATGGCGGGGGTCGACAGTTACCGGATGCCGCTGGCCGACGGCGGTGACGGAAGCGTCGACGCCGCGGTCGCGGCGGGGTTCGTTCCGCATCCGGTGACGGTGGCGGGGGCGGCCGGAACCCCGAGCTACGGGCGGATCGCCGTCTCCCCCGGCACCGCGGTGGTCGAGGTCGCCAACACCTGCGGCCTCACCACCCTGCCGAGCGGTCGCCCGCTGCCGTTGGACGCGAGCAGCCTCGGTATGGGACAGGCAATCTCACAAGCGATGCGATTTCGGCCGCGCCGATTGGTCCTCGCCCTCGGCGGCAGCGCCGGCACCGACGGCGGAATGGGACTGCTGGCAGCCCTCGGCTACACCTTCGCCGATGCGAGCGGAAGGCGACTACGCGGGTGCGGACGCTCTCTGGGGCGAGTCCATACGGTCGACTCGTCGCGGGCCGTGAAGCTCACGGGCGTCGAGATCGTGGTCGCCGGCGATGTCACCAACCCCCTGCTCGGACCGCACGGTGCGGCGGCGGTGTACGGGCCACAGAAGGGGGCCACCGACGAAGAGGTCCGGTTTCTCGAGGCCGGGCTGAACAACCTCGTCCAAGCGTTCGCCCGCAGCGGCTACCCGGAGGCGACGACGGCCGCGGCGGCGGCCGGAGCGGGTAGCGCGGGTGGAATCGGCTTCGCCGCGCTACTCCTCGGCGCCGAAATTGTCTCGGGCGCCGACTACTTCCTCGATCTGCTCGGGTTCGATCGCCATCTACCCGGTTGCGACCTGGTGGTCACCGGGGAGGGAAGTATCGACGAGCAGACACCGAACGGCAAACTACCCACGGTGGTTGCCCGCCGCTCATATCCCGTTCCGATAGTCGCTGTTGCCGGTCGGAGCACCCTGCCCCCGAACCGGTGGGGCGCGGCAGGATTTACCCGTATTCATACCTTGGGCGACTACACCGACCGGGATACCGCCGACGACCCCGACCTGACCCGGCAGCTGCTGACCCGAATCGGCCGGCAGATCGGATATGCCGCGGCCTACGATCCCGACGTTGTCGTCGACAACGAGCAATCGCGTCTCGGCGGTTGATCAGGAGCGAACAGGGCGCCGACCATTCACTTCCGTCGAACGACCTGCTGATGGGAGCCGGCCGATGCTTCGGCTCCGGCGACGCCCGTGCCATCCGGCGCCGCGACGGATTCACCCGCGCTGTGGGCGAACTGCTACCGGACGAACCCGTCCGCATCGTCGACCTGCCGGACCGCGATATCTCGATGGACACCGGTGTCGACCTGCTCGACGCTGCCCTGGAACGCTTCCCGGAAGCGACAGCGATCATGTTCGCCACCGATGTCCTCGCCACCGGCGCCGTTCTCGCGGCACAGCGCCGTGGGATCGCCGTGCCGGATCGCCTGGCCATCACCGGGTTCGGCGATTTCGAGATGTCCCGGCATCTCAACCCGGCCCTCACGACAGTGAGCGTCGATGTCGGCACAATCGGCACCAAGGCCGCCGAACTGCTGCTGGCCCGGTTGGCCGGTACCGCGATCGAGTCGGCCACCGTAGACGTCGGCTACCGGATCGTCACCCGCGAAAGCGCCTGAGCACCAGCACCTCTCGTGACTGCGAGTGACCCCGGGCCGGCGGTGGGCGATGATATCGACGGCACAGAACGGCAACGATCGAAATCGGGCACTTGCAGGGCCTGCTAGACCTACTCGCCTCGGACATGAGGCTCCTGGGTGACAGCAGAAGGCGGCCCCGCAACCGATCGTGGGGCCGAAGCGGTGGCCTGGCCCGCCTGCTGACACAACGTCGAGATGGCGGTCGCCGGCGCGCCGTGCGAGACCTCCCCGCCGGGCCCGGGGTCATCGCCGCCGAGGTCAGCGCGAAACCGCCCGGGACCCGAGCACGAGATCATGACCGGCGTCGCCCAGGTCGATGGACTCGGCCAATGCCGGATCGCGGATATCGGCACCGGTAGTGGCAGCATGCCGGTAGGCGATCAGGTTCACGGAATCGTTCTCGGTGCTGGTGATCCCGCGTTTCCAGTAGGCCCGGGCGAGGAGGTCGGAGCGGTCGACTCCCCATACACCGACGGCATGCGCACGGATATCGCGAACCTGGGCCGCCTCGGCAGCGATCCAGACTTGGGTGCGGCGACCGCCGGCTATCGAGTCGGGGGTGTGGTCCAGGGTCCGGGTGATATCGGCGAGGTGGTGCAGTGTCAGATTCGGATGCGCCGGAACGAGTTCGATATCGGCAGGATGCGGAGTGGCGACGTAGACCGATACGGCACGGTCCGGGGCGAGACCGTCGAGGATGGCGGAGATGGCCGGGAGTGCGGTGCCGTCGCCGATCAGCACATGGTCGCGGATTCCGGCACCGACCGCCCATTCGGGTCGCATCCCGGACAGCGATACCGGGTCACCGGGGCGCGCGGCGGTGAGCCAGTCGATTCCCACGCCGTGGTCGTGCCGGGCCACATCCATGGTCAATCGGCGTGCCCGCGGATCGAATGCGCGGACGGTAAAGGCACGGAGCACCGGCTGCACGGTATCGGCGGGCCATTCCGGAATCCCGGACTCGCCGCGCACCGGTGTTGCCACCGCGGAATCCCGCGCAGGTGGCAGCATGAGTTTGAACGCGTCGGCCGGATGCGGGTCGTGATATTCGTCCAGATCCGGTCCTTCGAGGACGACGCGGGTGTAACCCGGGGTCAAGGGCTCGATCCCCGCGACGAACAACTCGAGCGACAACAACCGCCGGCCCTGTGACCGTTCCCAGATCCCGGCCTTGATCGACTCCACCGCACCCACCTCTCGACAATTAGGGTAGGTAACCCTAATTACCGATGGTAACGCAAACTCACGTGCACCTGCGAAACACACGAGGTGTCTCGCCGTTTTCACCTCGGCGTCGCGACGCCGACAGCAGTGGCCGGCGTCGCCACACCCCCGCGCAACTGCCCGGCAACAGGGCCACGGCTCGCTACTTCAGGAGACTTCCCGCGTCGACCGGTAGTGGAAGTCCGGTGATGTAGCGGGCTTCGTCGGAAGCGAGGAACAGTACCGCGTTGCTGATGTCCACCGGTTCCACCCAGCCCACCGGCAGGACGTGCATGAGCTGGGCAACGGGGGCGAAGTCGTCGGGGCCGGGGTTCTCCAGGTCCGGCCGGAACAGTTTCATCGTTCCTTCGTTCATGAACATCGGAGTGTTGACATTGGTGGGCAGCACCGAGTTCACCCTGATGAAATGCTGGCCCAACTCCACGGCGAAACTGCGCATCAAGCCGACGACTCCGTGTTTGGCGGCGATGTAGTGACCGGTGTTCGGGTAGGCCTTCAGACCGCCGACCGAGCTGGTCAGGACGATCGACCCCCCGCCGACGGTCAACAGGTGGGGCACACCGGCTTTCACCGTTTTCCAGACCCCGGAGAGGTTGATATCGATCATGGTCTGCCAGTCGGGTTCGCTGGTCTTGTCCAGGGTTTCGCCACCGTTGCCGATACCGGCGTTCGCAACGATGACATCGAGGCGACCGAGCTGTTCCACCCCGTTGTCGAGTGCGGTTTTCAGGGCGTCGTAGTCGCGGACGTCGACCTGTTCGGTCACGATCCGCCGGCCGTGATTCTTGACCAGATCGGCGGTCTCGGCCAGATCTTCCGGTGTCGACGGGGCGATATCGTCACTGCCGAACGGCCACCACGCAGAACCGGTGGCCGCGGAGATCGACCAAGATTTGATCGATCGATAAAACTGTGACACCGGCGGCGGGAACTGTCAACGACGAACCGGCTATTCAGGGTGGCGGGCGCCTCCGGCGGTCGCGACCGGCGGCCGATACCGGCTCATCAGGTCCTCCACGAAATCACGCAGTTCGTCGTGCCCTTGGCGCATACCCACAGCGCCCTCGTTGCAGAGGATCCGGGCCGCGCCGGTGAGCAACATCGATACAACGACGGGCGGGAACTGGGAGAGGTCGACCCCGCACGAGCGCAGGACGAGGGTGACCGCGGCGGTTTCGATATCGCGGACACGTTCGGCGAACACCTTCAGCTCCGCTCCCACCGCCTTGCGATGATTGGCCAACGCCATGAACTCGGTGTTCAGCTGGGTGAACCGGGCATCGGTGTTGATCTCCCACAACACCTGCAGCGGATCGTCGGCGGTGAGCGCCTGCCGCATCCGGTCCAGCACCTTGTCGCCTCCGGCACGCATTACCGCGACGAACAGGTCGTCCATCGTCGGGAAGTAGTAGTACACCAGGGTCGATTTCACCCCGGCCACGGCCGCGACCCGCCGTGAGGTCGCCGCGGCGTACCCCTCCTCACGGATGATCTGAGCGGTCGCCTCCATCAGCCGCAGCCTGGTCCCGGTGCCGTCGGCTTTGGTGGCACGCTTCGTAGGCATTCAGTGGCACCGCCCGAATTCGCGGCCGACCGGCCCCTTCGCGAAGGGGGCCGCAATCCTTGACTGCCCGAAATGCCACATGGTAACCATGGTGCACTCTAACATTTTATCGATCGATCAACTTTCGAGGAGGGCGGCGAACGTCCACCTCGGGCGGATCGACGAGACAGCGAACGGTCCGGCGGCGTCATCGCGCGGACCTGCATCGAAAGGCCGCGAGCCGATGACCGACCTTGCCGCACGGGATTTCTTCTCCGACGAAGCCATCGCCCAGGACCCCTACGAGTACCTCGACCGGCTGCGCAGCCGGAACCCGGTACTCCGGGAACCCCATTACGGGGTTGTCGCGGTGACCGGCTACGAGGAGGCCAACGAAGCCTTCCGCAACACCGCGGACTTCTCGGCGTGCATCTCCATCGGCGGCCCGTTCCCGCCGCTGCCGTTCGAGCCGGCCGGTGACGATATCTCCGCCCAGATCGCCGCACACCGCCATCTGTTCCCGATCTTCGAGCACATGGTGACCATGGACCCGCCAGATCACACTCGCGCGCGGTCCCTGCTCAATCGCCTGCTCACCCCGAAACGGCTGAAGGAGAACGAGGACTATATGTGGCGGCAGGTCGACCGCCAGCTCGACGAATTCCTGGACGCCGGACGGTGCGAATTCCTCGGCGACTACGCGAAACCGTTCGCCACCTTGGTGATCACCGACCTGCTCGGCGTACCCGAAGCCGACCGGGAGCGGTTCCGCGAGACCCTGGCCGGCGACGACCGGTCCGGCCGGCGCCCGGGCGCCCTGGACCACGAACCGGTCGGCCGCAATCCACTGGAATGGCTGGACGAGACGTTCAGCGCCTATATCGCCGATCGCCGCCGCACCCCCCGCACCGATGTCCTCGGCACCCTGGCGACCACTCACTACCCGGACGGCACACTGCCCGAGATCATCGACGTCGTACGCCCCGCGACATTCCTCTTCGCGGCCGGTCAGGAAACGGTGACGAAACTGCTCAGTTCCGCGGTACGGGTGCTGGCCGAGCGGCCGGATCTCCAGGAACGGCTCCGCGCCGACCGTGGTCTCGTCGGCAACTTCATGGAGGAAGCGCTGCGGATCGAAAGCCCGACCAAGGTCGACTTCCGGCTCGCCCGCCGGTCCACCTCCCTCGGCGGTGTCGATATTCCCGCCGGCACCGTGATCATGCTCTGCATCGGCGCCGCCAACCGCGATCCCCGCAAATTCGACGAGCCCGGCGAATTCCGGCTCGACCGCCGAAATGCCCGCGAGCACATCGCCTTCGGCCGCGGTATCCACACCTGCGCCGGAGCGCCGCTGGCCCGGGTGGAGGGTCAGGTCACCCTCAATCGGATGCTCGACCGGATGCGCGATATCGCGATCGACGAGAGCGCACACGGCGCCACGCACCATTTCGAATACGAGCCGACATTCCTCCTGCGCGGTTTGCGCGACCTCCACATCACTTTCGCCGTCGCCTGAACTCCCGACGGCGATCCCCGGCAGGAAGCCGTCCCACCACAGGATGCGGCCGGCCCCTGCCCGGCTGCCCGGCTGCCCGGCTGCCCGGCTGCCCGGCTGCCCGGCTGCCCGGCTGCCCGGCTGCCCGGAACGCATGGCCGCTCAATGTATTTCGTCGAGCGAAGGTGACTCGGCGCGGCCACAGTGCCGTTACGGGAGGGTACGCAGCGTGGGTCGTTCGAGCCCGGAGGTTTCCACTGCGGCCAGCGTCTCGGCCGACGGCGGTGTCGCAAGCTGGGCCACCAGGGTGTCGAGCAGTTGGCCGACATGCACCGCGAACGGCGCGACCACCGACCCCATCCGGCGCATACTGTGCCGATCCGCGCAGATATGCAGGCAGATCGCCGACGCCTGATGAATGCGGATATCCCGCAAGGGCTGGGGAACATGCTCGATCAGAGCCCCGACGCGGGCGTAGTAGGCGCGTTCGGAGTCGCGGTGGGTGGCGGGCAGTTTGTCCAGCGGGTGCGTCTCCCGCACGAGCTGCTGGAGGAACGACAGGTAGTAGCAGTTGTCGTCCTCGGCCAGTTCCATCAGCGGCAACTGGTGGGCTTCGACGACGCGCCGCAGATCACCCGCCGGAACCCGGGCCTCCAGCAGCCGGCGGCGCCGTGTCAGATCCTCGACGCGGTTAAGCAGGATCGCCTCGATCAGGCCCTGTTTGGACCCGAAGTGGTACTGCACCGCCGATTTGTTGCCCATGCCGGCTTCGTCACCGATCCGGCGCAGCGGTACTCCGTCGAGGCCGTGTATCGCGTAGAGCCGTTCCGCGGTGAGCACAAGCTGCTGCTTGGCGGAGAGGCCAACGGGGGGTGCCGACTCGGTCATGGGTTCATCAAACCACCCCCTGGACTTTCTAAGGCATACGCCTTAATGTCAGATCACTCACATTACTTTTAAGTAGTTAGGTAGACACTATGGGGAGCTACCGGTCCGTGATGACCGTCGAACCACCCGAAGCGGGCACCCCTTTCCAACGCGCGGCCCACGATTTCGTCATCGATCAGGTGTGGTCGCGTCCCGGGTTGCCGCGGCGCGAACGGCGCTGGGTCACCCTGACCTGTGTCGGCGCGGCGGACGCACCGCAGCCGATCGAGGACCAGGTCTTCGCCGCCCTCAACAGCGACGACATGACCATCGACGAGATGCTGGAATTCGTCCTGCATTTCGCGGTCTACAACGGCTGGCCCAAGGCGTCGCACCTGGAAGGCGTCATCCGCCGGCAATGGGCCCGGGTGCAGAGCGAACGGGGACTCGATGCCGCGATCCGGCCGCCGGACAATGCCAGCCTGGGCTCGACCGATTGGACCGAACGAATCGCGGAAGGCACCCGCGAATTCATCGACGTCAACCTGATTCCCGCCCCCACGCCGGAAACCCCCTACATCCACGCCGGAATCCTGAACTTCGTCTTCGGCCACGTCTGGCAGCGGCCCGGGCTGAGCCGGCGTGATCGCCGGTTCATCACCGTCGCCTCCGTCGCCGTCTGCGATTCCGCGCTGCCGCTGGCCTCCCATGTCGGCTCCGCACTGGAATCCGGCGATATCACCAAGGCCGAGATGGACGAGGTGGTCCTGCAACTCGCGGCCTACTCCGGTTTCGCCAAAGGCGAGGCCCTGCATTCCACGGCCGAAACCGCCTGGGCCCGGCTGGGTCACTGAGAAAGGAAACACCACCATGTCAGGACTGGACGGACGCGTCGCGTTCATCACCGGAGCCGGTCGCGGCCAAGGCCGCGCCCACGCCGTACGCCTCGCCCGCGAAGGCGCCGATATCATCGGTATCGATATCTGCGCGAACGTCGACTCGATGACCTACCCCAATGCGAGCGAAGCCGATCTCGCCGAAACCGAGAAGATGGTCCGTGATCTGGGCCGAACCATGATCGCCCGCAAGGCCGACGTCCGCGACTACGACGCACTGAGCGCGGCCTTCCAGGACGGATACGAGCACTTCGGCCGTCTCGACATCATCGTCGCCAATGCCGGCATCATCCGGATGGGCCCCGAATCCGACGATTTCCTCGCCGACTGGAACGATGTCATCGATACCAACCTCACCGGCGTCTACCACACGATCCGCGCCGCGCTCCCGGCCCTGCGCGAAGGTGGCCGCGGCGGGTCGATCGTCATCACCAGCTCCACCGCCGGGCTCAAGGCCTCCCCCTCACTCAACGCCAGCGGCAACGCCTACGCCGCCGCCAAACGCGGTGTCGTCGCACTGATGCAGGGACTCGCCGGCTACCTCGCACCCGAATGGATCCGCGTGAACACCATCCACCCGACCGGTGTCGCCAGCGGGATGACCCTCAACGACGCGATGCGCGAACTGATGGAACAGGCCGCCGCCGGCGGCCAGAACTCGATCTCCGGAATGCAGAACGCCCTCCCCCTGCAGATGCTCGGGCCGGAGGACATCGCGGGCGCCGTCGCCTACCTCGTCTCCGACGAAGCGAAATTCATCACCGGCGTCCAATGGCCCCTGGACGCGGGATTCATGATCCGCTGACCACACCGACGACAGAGACCGCCATGACCTCCAGCCCCGCCACCCCGATCCCACCGGAGACTCTGCCCACCGGCCTGCTCATCGCGGGCGAATGGCTCCACGGTTCATGGAGAAGTTCCTCACCGTCGTCACTTCCGCCACCGTCGGCGACCCGTTCGACCCGCTGACCCTGGTCGGTCCCGTGGTCAGCCGAGCCGCCACCGACCGGATACTGAACACCATCGACCGCGCTGTCACCGACAGGACGGGAGAACTCGTCACCGGAGGTCGTCGCGTCGGTGGCGACCTCGCCGCCGGCTACTACATCGAACCCACCGTCTTCGACGCCGTAGACAACCGGTCACCGCTCGCTCGAATCGAAACGTTCGGCCCGGTCGTCTCGGTACTCCGATTCTCCGACGAAGAACAAGCCGTCGCTCTGGCCAACGACACCGATTACGGACTCAACGCCTACGTCCAGACCCGTGACCTGACCCGTGCGCACCGGGTCGCCCGCCGACTCGCCGCCGGATCCGTCTGGATCAACAGGAACAGTGACCTTTCTCCGCCGAGCCCGTACGGCGGGTACAAACAGAGCGGCACCGGCCACGCCGGCGGACTCGAAGGACTACACGAATTCCAGCAGGTCAAAACATCCGCGTCGCCATGCGTTGACCTCAGGCCCCGCGCGGGTCAGTGGAGACGGGATACCTGCCTGCGAACCGCCCGGCCGCCGGTTTCCGTTTGCCTCTCGGAGTCTGGAATGCTCATGGTTCGCCCCGTGCGAATCGGTTCGGGTCCACCGGCCGCTGGACCTTCGGAAGCTTTTCCACCACCAGCAGATACGATTCCGTCACCAGATCGTCGACCAGCGCCGCGTCGATGTCATCGCCCGGGGTCAAAGTGATCCAATGCAGCTTGTTCATGTGATAGCCCGGCGTGATGTGCTCGTAGGACTCCCGCAACGCCTTCGCCTCACCCGGCTCGGCCTTCACCGTCACCATGGGCTCGCCCGTCACCTGCGTGAGCAACATGAAGACCTTTCCACGGACTTTGAAAACGTCCCAGTCCGGACCGAACGGATGCTCCAGACTCGCGCCGGGTAGCTCTCGAGCCCGCGCCGCCGCCCGCTCCAGCTGTTTCGTTCCCCGCATACCACCGCCCTTCCGATCACAGGTTGCCGATCGGAACGCTTGTTCAGCGTGGTCATGCGGTTCCGAGGCGCCGATTCAGCCCTCCGGTCGACAGCGTCGGAGGTTGTATCGCACCCACCATTATCCCGGCCGACACAGTTCGCGTCGGACCGGCACGGCCTTCGACGCCAACAAAGCCGTAAAACGCGTCAAACGTTGCCGGAAGACATCAGATAATCCCTCGGTGCACAGGTCCCGCATCCGTCTCGACTCGGAGATCCAGCCGAGTTCGGTGCGCTGGTACGCCACATCGTCGAGAACCCGATGCTCAAATAGCCGGCTTCGGCCGGGCCCGGCAAGACCGGCAATATGACCGATATCGACTTCTTTGCTGATCGGGCAGACTGAGGCCCGCCGCCGGCGAACGAGCGCTGATGCGTGAGCGAATCCGGGCGGTTCGTCCGGTGCCGTCCCCGCGACCGCCACGGCAGATCCCGGGCGTGGATACCCGCGCCCGTCTCGAAAGAACCCGTCGATCCGCGTTGAAGGAGAATCCGAGTGCCGCAATACTTCCTGACCCTGCCCCATGACACCGCCGAGGAACCGACGATGGAATCCATGCAGGATATGGACCCCGCCGAACTCGAAGCGATGATGGCCGCTGTCGAGAAGTTCAACAACGACCTCGTCGCCGCCGACGCGCTGGTCACTGCCGGCGGGCTGCATCCGCCCTCGACCGCCATCACCGTCGATGCCTCCGGAGACGTCCCGTCGCACACCCGGGCGCCCTTCGTCGAGGCCACCGAGTACGTCGGTGGCTTCTGGATCATCAACGCCGACGACGAATCCGCCGCCGTGGCCTGGGCCGAACAAGCCTCCGCCGCACTGGGATCACGCATCGAGGTCCGCGCACTTCAAGAAGCACCTCAGTAGAGATGTGATCGTGGCAGCCTTTCCGTCGCCGGCTCAGTTCTCCCGCTCGCGGCACCCTGGTTGTTGCCGGCTTCGGTCAGCAGAATACGGGTGAGTTCGGCGCGGGAGTTGACTCCGGCCTTCTGGTACATCTTGCGCAAGTGGTAATCGATCGTCCGGGTGCTGAGGAACATCTGTGCCGCGATGTCCCGGTTCGTATAACCGTCGGCGACGGCTTCGGCGATCCGCGCTTCCTGCGGCGTGAGTTGCACGGCACCGGTGGCAACGCGGGGTTGGATGCGTACGCCGGTGGCGCGCAGTTCTTCTCGGGCGCGATCTGCCCAGCGGTCGGCCCCCAGCAGGTGGAAGGTTTCCAGGGCGGCGTTGAGCGGCGCACGGGCCTCGGACTTGCGCCGGTTGCGGCGCAGATACCGGCCGAAAAGCAGTTGTGTTCTGGCCGTCTCGAACGGTTGGTCGGTGTGCTCATGTAGTGCCAGTGCGCGACGGAAATCGGCTGCCGCGTGTTCGGGCGGGGCGAGTAGTGCGCGGCATCTGGCGGCCAACGCGCCCAGCTCCGGTGTGCCGGCAACCTGCGCCCATCGGGTGAACAGTGCCAGTGGTTCGGCGGTCATGTCGATGTGATCGGACTGAACCGCCGCCTCGACCAGGTCGGGCACGTTCACCACGGTGACGCTGAGGTAGGAGCCGCCGGCCGGCGGCCGGAAGCGCAGCAGAGCCTGTTCGGGCCGGCCGGACGCAAGTTCGAGCAGACCGAGTGCGCGCTGGACGAGGACGACGATACTGACCATGCCGTGGTCGATCGCGTCGGCCATGACGTGACCGGCGAGCGTACGGGCCGCCTCGTCGTCGCCGCGCAGCGCTGCCAGCATGACCTGAGCGCCGCGAAACGCCAGGTGTGCGTTCCGCTGTCCGGTTTCCTCCGTCAGCCGGCAACCTTCCTCCGCGAACGCTTCCGCCGAGCGGAAACGCCCGCTCTCCAGGTCGTCCATGACCACCCGCCACAACGCCCAGGACAGGGGCACCGGTGCCCCGAGGCGTCGAGCATGGCGCATCGCGATCCTGCTCAGGTGCCGCCCGCGCTTTCGGTCGCCGAGTTCCCAGAGCATCCCGGCGGCCCAGGCTGCCGGACCCGGATCTGTCAGATGCGCTGCCGCGTCCAGGTCGCCGGGCGCCAATCCGGCTTCCTCTCCCTTCAGTGTTCGGCAGGTGCCGCGTAGCAGCCGGCCGAGGATCTCCCATACGCCGGTGCCGGTGAAATCGTGCCGTTCGACCACGTTCGACAACTCCGCCCACGCATCCGCCGCGTTGGCGGCGAAACCGGCCTCCCAGAACCGCATCAGCAGCGGGATCGCCTGGTGCGAGCCCGCTTCCAGCGCGCCGGGCAGGACCGGGCGCAGCATCGCCAAAGCGTCGGCGGGCCGACCGATGTGCAGTTCCAGCGACGCCCGTAACAGGGTTGCCCGAACGCGAAGGGGCTCGGCCGAACTGTCCGGTTCGAGGCCCTCCAACATCGTCTTGGCCCGGTCGAAATCCCCGCCGTGCCACCACGCTTCCGCGGATTCGAGCCTGCGCCGGGCCCGGCACAATCCGGGGTCACCCACTTCCATTGCCCGGGCGAGGAGCGCGGCGGTGGTGGCGGAACTCGACCGGGCGGCCCGGCTCGCTGCTTGCTCCAGCTCTCGGGCAACATCCTCGTCACGGCCCTCCACCGCCTGTCCCAGATGCCACGCACGAAGTTCGTCTTCGTCATCTACCACGGCGGCCAAGGCTCGATGGGCATTCCGCCGATCCCCGGCTGTGGCCCCGTGATAGACGGCAGAGCGAATCAGCGGGTGCCGGAACACCACCGTCGGCCCTTCCACGGTGACCAGGTCGTCGAGGTCGCCGAGTCCGTCGACAGCGGATTCGAGATCGGCATCGAACACAGACGCCGCCCGGCGCAACACGTCCCACCGGAGATGGCCGTCCGCGGCGATCAACAGCATCAGCCGCTGTAGTGGTTCGCTGTGACAACGAACCCGGCGCAGAAAGGCCTGCTGCAACTCCTCGACGAGTGGCAGGGGCCTCGGTGGCACGCGCGCACCGGCGACTGTGGCCGGGAGTTCGCGGATCGCCAGCGGATTGCCCGCAGTGGCCTCCAGTACCACGTCGCGCTGTGACGGAGTCAATCGCGTACCGACCTGCTCGACGAGCAGCTGACGTGCCGACGATCGGTCCAGGCCGGCCAACGGCAGGTCCACGGCGCCCGCAAGTTCGAGGCGGTGCCCTTCGTCGGAGCGGGCTGCCAGCACCAGTGCGATCGGCTCGGTGTCCAGTCGCCGTGCCACGAACCCGAGGACGTTGATCGACGCGTCTGCGGCCCAGTGTGCGTCGTCCACGAGGCAGAGCAGCGGGTTGTCCTCGGCCAGCTCCGACAGCAGCGACAGCGCCGCCAAGCCGACGAGGAATCGGTCCGGGGCAGGTCCATCCGTCAGCCCGAACACCACCCGGAGGGCGGCTGCCTGCGGTTCGGACAGCCGATCGAGCAGCTCGAGCGCAGGTTTCAGCAGATGGTGCAGGGTCGCGTAGCCGAGGTCGGATTCCCATTCGACGCACGTCACATGTAATACGCGCATATCTGCGCCAGCGCGGGCAGCATCATCGAGCAATGCGCTTTTGCCGATTCCCGGCTCCCCGTGGACCACAGCGAATCCGCCGTTGCCTGCCCGTGCCCGTGCCATCAGGGCCGCCAGTGCACCACGTTCCTTCTGCCTGCCATAGAGGTTCGCCGCGGTGTCCGGCCCCGGCGGTGAGGAGCGCGAAATCGTCATCGGGGTGTGGGTCTCATCATTCTTCGAAAGTCGCTGTTCGGGCACACCGAAACCGACACCGATCGCATGAGTTCCGAGCACCGGACATCGTCCCCGTTGTCCGGTGGACCGAACATGCGGTACCGGTGTCCGTGATCCGACCGCGTGATCGTACCGAACCCGGCCGCCACCTACGCCTACGAAACCCCGCCTGGTGAGCCTGGGGTGACAGCCCCCGTCAGGGCATGCCACCGTCGGAGCGCAGCGTGGCCCCGGTGGTGAAACTGGACGCGTCCGAAGCGAGGAACAACGCGGCACCGACGATTTCCTCCGGGCGTCCCGGACGCTGCAGCGCGTGGGCGGCGAAGGGATTGTCCTCGGGCGCGAGATCCTCCAGCTTCCAGCCGGCGGTGGCCTCGGTCAGATGCGGGCCTGCCATCAAGGTGTTGACCCGCACCGCCGGCCCGAATGCCAGCGCCAACCCCTCCGTCATCGCATTGAGCCCGGCTTTGGCGGCCGCGTACGGGACGATCGACGGCCGCGGCCGGATCGACCCCGAGGAACTGACATTGATGATCGAGCCGCCACCGGCGGCGACCATCCGCTCCCCCACCAGAACCGACAGCCGGAACGGGCCCTTCAGGTTGAGATTCAGCACGGAATCGAACAGCTTCTCGGTCACCGTACTCAGCGAATCGTAGACCGGCTGCATACCCGCATTGTTGATCAGCACATCGACTCTGCCGAAACGAGCGTAGGCGGCATCGACCAGACCGTCGAGCTGGTCCCACCGGCCCACATGCGCGCTGTAGGGCAGCACGGCCCGTTCGGTTTCCCGCTCGATCTCCGCGGCCGTAGCCGCGCAACTCTCGTAGTTCCGGCTCGCGATCACCAGGTCCGCACCGCACCGCGCGGCCGCGAAGGCCATTTCACGCCCGAGCCCCCGGCTACCGCCGGTGATCAGTACCACCCGTCCGCTCAGATCGAACAGCCTGTCGGCATAGCCCATGACACCTGCACCTCGAACTCCGGCCGGGAGGCCAGGCTCTTACCGGCCAGACCTCAGATTGAAACTCTTTGTTTCAAGAATGCTATTCTCACCACAGAGATTGCCATACTCTCCAGAGCGTTCACAAGCCATAGCGCTCACCAGCGATTCGAGAGGCCGATGGAAAGTTCGAGCGTGCCGGTGCAGTTACCCGGCCCAGTACGGCAGATCGGCTACGTGGTCGCCGATATCGAGGACCAGATCGACTCGTGGCTCGGGCTCGGCATAGGTCCTTGGTACGTCCTACGCGGATTGTCACAGCGGTCGCTCTATCGCGGATCACCCTGCGAAGTGACGGTCACGCTGGCGTTCGCCCACTCGGGACACCTTCAGGTCGAGCTCATTCAGCAGCATGACGACGCCCCGAGCATCTACACCGAGTTCCTCGATGGCGGAAACGGTGGCTTTCATCAGCTCGCTTGGTGGGCAGACGATTTCGAGGCGGCACTCGAATCGATTCACGCCGCCGGCCGTCCCGTGGTCTGGTCGGGCGGAGGCCCCGGGGGCGCCCGTTACGCCTACTTCGAACCGCCGTCCGGTCCCGCACCGATCATCGAGGTCAGCGAATACACCCCCGGCACCGCCCAGCTCGCCGCGATGGTCCGAAACGCCTGCGAAGAGTGGGACGGCAGGGATCCGATCCGCTCCCTGTGAACAAGCAACCAGACACGCGGGTCTTCATCCGCGATCACCGCCGGCCGAGAGTTCACATCGGCGGAACCGTTCGACTGTGTCGGTGCGAATCGGTACGCATGCGGCGCTCAGGGCCGCGCATTTGAACGCACGGGCAGCCGCGGTGAGTCGATGCCGCACCGGTATCGCATGTGCCCGGAACTCCCCCGGCCAGCGAGTTCCCCACAATGTCACCTCCTGCGCCAGCGACTTGTCGAGGAGCCGGAGCATTCCCTCGTGGACGCGCGTGTCCGAGGTGAGCAGTCCGGCGTCGACGGCGACAGCCTGTGGTCTGGCTCCGGGCTTCGCGGACGTCAGGCCGAACTCGATATCCACCACGCGTACGCCGAGGATGTCCAGTGGGCGCGTATCGGCGCAGTCGGCGACGAGCACGGTCACGTCCCAGCCGGACATCGCCCGGTCGAACAGCCATCCCCCGGCGTCACGCACCACCGTGCCGGCGGTCGGCGCGAGGGCCACCAGTCGCGGCCGCAGTGTTCGCCTTCGGGCCACGCCATTGTCTTCACCCTCGCCGGAGTACACACGCCAGGCGTTTCGACCGGCAGGGCCGGCTGACAGATCGACCACGATATTCGCTCCCATGGTAGTAACCGGTATCGGCCGCGCTCGAATTCACCCGGACGGGAACCCGCCCGGGTCATTCGGCAGCTGACCGGCCCGGGGCAGGGCCGGTCTGTTCCGCCAGCCGGCGACGCTCGGCCCGGCGGATCCGCTGCCGCACCGGGTCCGCGACCGGGGCGGCGAGCAACAGGCGCTGCGTATACGGGTGGTCCGGGGTCGAGGTGACGACCCGGGCAGGGCCGGTTTCCACGATGTCGCCCCGGTACAGCACAGTGACACGATGGCTGATGTGCCGGATCACCGCCAGGTCGTGGGAGATGAACAGGTAGGACACACCGGTCCGCCGCTGTATTCCGTCGAGCAACTCCAGGACCCGTGCCTGAGTGCTGAGGTCCAGCGCCGACACCGGCTCGTCGCAGACTATGAGTTTCGGCTCGGGAGCCAGCGCCCGGGCGATGGCGATCCGCTGGCGCTGGCCGCCACTGAACTCCCGGGGCAGCCGAGCGGCAGAATTACCGGGTAAGCCGACCTGATCGAGCAATTCGGCTATTCGCGATCGCGCGATTGCCGGCGCGATTCCCTGTACCACCAGCGGTTCGCTCAAGATCTCACCGATCGTGAGGGAAGGGTTGAGCGAGCTGTAGGGGTCTTGGAACACCACCTGGATTTCGCGGGCCAGCTGCCGGCGGCGCTTTCCCTTCACATGCGTGATATCGCTGCCGCCGAACCGGATGGTACCGGCGTTCGCGGCGGCCAGCCCGAGCACGGAGCGGCCGATTGTCGACTTGCCGGAACCGGATTCGCCCACAAGTCCCAATGTTTCGCCGACACCGACCGTCAGCGAAACGCCGTGCAGCACCTCCACCGGCCGCGCCCGCAGACCACGGCCCGGATAGGTAACGCGCAGATCGTTCACTTCCAGCAACGCGCTCATCGCACCGTCTCCCTGATCGCCGTGGTCTCGTCCCCCGGTTCATTGCCGGGCTGTTCGCCGCGCACTACGGTGTCGTCGAGAATGGAGTCGAGCAGCGTCCGGGTGTATTCGTGCCGTGGACCGGCGAACAGCTCCGGTGTGGTCCCGGTTTCGACGATCGCACCCCGCTGCATCACCGCCACGCGATCGCACAGATCCGCCACAACGCCGAAGTTGTGCGTTACCAGCAGCACCGACATATTCAAACGCTGCCGCAGGTCGTGGAGTAGATCGAGGATCTCGGCCTGAACGGTGACATCCAACGCCGTGGTCGGCTCGTCGGCGATGAGCACCCGCGGCCGTGCGGCCACGGCGCCGGCGATGAGGACCCGCTGTGCCATACCTCCCGAGATCTGGTGCGGATAGGAATCGAAAGTCCGTTCGGGATCGGTGATTCCCACCTGGTCGAGCATCGACAGCACTCGGCGCCGCGCGTCCCGCCGCGGCATCGGCGTGGCCGCTCGCACGGATTCCACGAGTTGCGCTCCGACCGTGAAAGACGGGTCGAGATTGCTCATCGGCTCCTGTGGGATGTAGGCGATCGTGCGCCCGCGGAGCGCCCGCAGTTCCCGCTCCCGCAACCCGAGCAGTTCGCGCCCGTCCAGCTCGATGGAACCGCTGGTCACCACGGCTTCGCCGGGAAGGACACCCAGCACGGCGAACGCGGTTTGCGTTTTCCCGGAACCGGACTCACCGACCAGACCGAGCGTCTCGCCCTCCGCCAAGTCGAAACTGAGATCGCTGACCACCTCGCGCAACTCGCCGGTCGGTGCCGGATAGGAGATGCTCAGATTCCGCACCGCCAGCACGCCGCCGGAACCGTCCACAGGCGATGAACGTGCCGTCGGCCCGGGCGCCCCGGTGAGCCGCGGTGGCCGGGGTTTCGTACCGCCTTCGAGGGTGTCACGCAGCGCGTTGCCGAACAGGACCAGTGCCGAGGTGATCACCCCGAGGAGAATGCTGGGCCAGACCAACTGCACCGGTTCGACGTACATATTGGCGAATCCCTCGGCGATCATCGCACCGAAGCTCGGTGTGGTGCTGGAGCCCACTCCGAGGAAGGCGAGTCCGGCTTGCACATTGATGGCGGTGGCGGCCAGGAACGCGGAGGCGATGATCACCGGTCCACGTACGCGGAACAGGATGTGCCTCGCCAGGATCCGGTGGTCCGGTAGCCCGGACACCCGTGCGGCATCGATGAAGAGCTCGTTCTTCACCCCGAGTACCTGGTTACGCACGATCCGGTAGATGCCCGGAGACAGTATGACGCCGAGTATCGCCATACTGGCCCGATAGTCGCCGTGGGTGACCGGCATCAGGATGATCAGCAGCAGGAGTCCGGGAAAGGTCATGAACAGGTTGAACACCCATTCCGTGGCGCCTCGGACACGGTCGCCGAAGTATCCGCCTACGAGCCCGAAGGTTATTCCTATGGCAAGTGCGATCCCCGGTGCGATGAGCGCGGAAACCACGCTGGTATTGATCGAATGGAGAAGTCGCGCAAGGATATCGCGGCCGTCCTTGTCGCCGCCGAGAAGGTAGCCCGGGCTACCGGGGTCGGCATTGATGGCATCCAGCGACGCGGCGTTCGGCTCATGTGTGGCAATTACCGAGCCGATCACTCCCGACAGCACAATGACCAGCAGCAGCCCGGCGGTGACGACTGCTTGCGGATCCCGCGAAAGTCTGTGAAGTACGGAGGTCCGTTCGACGGTACCGGGCGAGGCGGCAGTCTCCGGACCGGAGAGCTTCGTGCTCAATGGATCCTCGCTTTCGGGTTGAGCCAGCCGTTCAACAGATCGACGACGAGATTGACCCCCACGACCAGCATGACCACGAAGGTTGTCACGCCCATGATGACCGGCACATCACCCTGTAGGGAGGCGTTGAAGGCATAGCTGCCGTACCCGGGGAGGGCGAAGATGTTCTCGATGATGAGAGCGCCGCCCACCATGGTGATGAATTCGAGGGACAGGACCGTCAGCGCGGGCCCGACCGCGTTGCGCAGGGCATGCCGGAGCACGATCGATCGCATCGGTAGCCCCCGTGTCCGCAGGGTGCGGACGTAGTCCTTGCGCAATTCGTCGATCATCGCGCCACGCACCTGCGCGGTGAGGCCGGCTATCCCGGCCACCGTCAGCGCCATCACGGGGATGGCGATGGTGCTCGCCCACCGCGCGGGATCGTCGCCGAAGCGCGCGAAACCGGTAGCCGGAAACCAGCGCAGCCAGATGGCGAGCACATAGACCAGAACGATGGCCAGCAACAGGTTCGGCACCAGCAGGCCGGTCATCGAGATTCCTTGGGTGATCCGGTCGATCGCACCCCCCTGGGTGGCTGCCAGCACCCCGAGGGTCAGGCTCACGACCGCGGTGAAGAACACGGCGACCACCACGATGGACAGCGTGACACTCAACCGTGCGGTGACCGCGGATTCGACCGGTTCGCTGGTGAAATAGGAGACGCCGAAGTCACCACGCACGGCGTGCAGCAGCCAGTCGCCGTACTGCACCGGCAGTGGCCGGTCCAGCCCCATCGCGGCCTTCCGTGCCTCGATGGTCTCCGGGGTGGCGGCCGGACCGAGCAGGCCGGCCACGACGTCATCGAAGGTCAGGCTCAGCATCGAGAAGGTGATCATCGTGACGAGCAACGCCAGCACAACACCGGCGGCGAGGCGACGTCCGGCATATCCGATCATCGTGGGGCCTCGTTCCCAGGTCCGCGGACGCCGGCAGCACCCGCCACCGCGCCGGTCGGTTCGGTGGGCCGGCCTGCCTTGTCGTCGGCGCGCCTCGTAAGCCGATCCGTCTCCGGGCGGAAAGTGTGTGCGGGGCGCCGTCCGGCCACAGGTGGTGCGGGGCGGCGAGCGAAAGAGGAGCAGGTGGTTCCCGCGTTCCGAGCAGCGAGGGAAGGCACGAGCAACCGTGGACTGGGCGGTTGATCAAACATATGGGGCGAACTTCCTTGTTCTGCGATGTGGGTCCATTACGCGGCCGGAGACCCCGGTCACACAAGGAGTTGCCGTGTGTTGCCATGCCTGGGCAGCGCACCGGACAGCCGTCCAGCTCCCTGCGCCACGCGCCCACCCGCGCCTTACGGCAACTCGCGGCAACTGGTTGCCCCTGATCCCACCCGTCATCAACCATGACCACACCATGTGACGGGCGCCACTCGATCCGGCAGACCGCTTTCCGGCGGCGCGGCGCTCAGCCCGGAAAAGACAGCCCATTCAAGAAAGTCCGGGAACTTCGCCCGTCACGAGCTTCCGGCATCATCCGCCGGAACAGGCACTTTCCGATCTCCGGCACGACCGGTTTCCCATCGAGATGAGGGTCCAGCAGATGAAAGCAACTATCCCGGACCGCGCGCGCACCGCCGCATTCCGTAACGGCGCACGCCTGGCAGGAATCGGTACGGCCGTCACCGTGATCGTCGGCCTGTTGTCTGCCGGCGCGGCCGACGCCGATACCTTCGTACCGCTGCCCGACGGACGAACGGATGCCCCCGGGGCCACACTCACCCGGACCGCCGAGCGGGCTGTCGTCTCTCCTTCGATGGCAGCCAATGGCGCGGGACGGGTGGTGTGGGTGTCCGGCACCGTCACCGCCGATGTCCGCGCCACTCCTACCGTCGAGCGCCCCGGTCCGTACAGCAGCCCCGGGAATCAGCCCGGTACCAACAACTCCTCCACCCACGGCGCCAGCCAGGTGAACACGGGCTACATCGTCGGCTGCCAGGTCAGTATCGGCGACAAGGCCATCTCCGCGGGCCTGTCGGGCAATGTCAGCACCAATGGGGGCGGCTTGAGTGGCTCCGCGGGTATCCAGCTCGGTCCCGGTGACGTCGGGTTCGTCCGTGTCGGCTTCAAGGACGTTCTCGGGCCGGGCGTTTACAGCCTCGGCTACCGCGATGTCGAAATACAGATCCAGGGCTGTGGCGGCTACGCCCAGGCCCGCTCCTACACGGTCCTCGAGATCATCGGCGACCACTATTCCAAGACCACTCTGTACGGGGCTCCGTTCAGCATCGGCTGATCAGAACGCATCTTCAGCACAGCTCTCGGCCTGGCCGATTCGAACCCGGAGGGGTTAGCACCATGATCCACCACAGGAAATCCACGCTCATCGGGCTTGCCGCCACGGCAATTCTGGGATTCGCGGCCACCGGTGTCGCCGAAGCCGACACCTTCGTCCCGTTACCCGGCGGCAGCGTCACCGAAAGCCTCGGCGACGGCACCACCGTCACCGTGCGCATCGCCGCCGAATCCGCCACGATCAGCCCGTCGCTGGGCGCGACACCCCTGCATCGCAATGCCTGGGTATCGGCCAGCGCGCAGGTCGAGCTTTCCGCACCGGCCCGCACGGCAAAGATCAAACCGGGGTATGTCGTCGGCTGCCAGGTCAATATCGCCGGCGGCGGGGCGAACGGCGGCGCGAACTACAGCTCCGATTGGGCAGGCCAGAGCCCCTCGGCCGGCGGCAGCCTCGGCGGAAATCTCAGCCTCGGCCCCGGACAGGCGAAAAAGTTCTACCTCCTCGACCTCGAGGCGCCCGATGCCTTCGGCGCGGAATCGCATCGGAATTTCGCATCGTTCCGCGGCACCACCGGTAGCGTCACCTGGAGCAACAGTACGATCGGCCTCGCCGGCTGCGCGGGCTACGCGCAGGCCCGGGCATTCGTCGAGGCGGAGGTGGAGACCGGGACCGCCAAAGAGGTCGTCACGGTATGGGGTCAACCGTTCAGCCTCGGCTGACCACCACCGATCACCTCGTTCGAGGGGTGGACGTGTGGATTTCCTCGTTGCGGAACCCAGGGTTCCACGAGTGCCCGTCCACCACCCGGAACAGTTCCGGCGCGGTCATACTCTGCCGCACAAACGTTCGGCTTCCCGGACGACGGCCGCCATCAGGTCACTATCCGCGCCGAGTGCGGGATCCAGGCGGACCAGGGCGGACCGAACTTCCGGTCGCCCGGGCGCGCGGATATCCGATAGGCCGGCACCGCGCGCCCCGACATGGCATGCCCAGCCCGCCAGCGCCCGGACGGCTCCGGCCGGCAGGCGCCCGGCTGCCCGTTCTCGGCGTAACACCGGCAGGGTCCGCACCGGGAGCTTCTGCGCACCGTCAACGGCGATCTGGGAAAGATGATGCTGTATACGGTGATTCGCGAAACGGCCGATCAGCTCCGTTCGGTACCGATGCAATTCTCCTGCCGGGAGATCGATATGGGGTGTCACCTCCGACCACCACTGTTCGACCCAGGCCCGGCACACCGGATCCGCCACGGCGGCCGCCACGGTTCGATGTCCACGCAGCGGCGCGGTGTACGCGAGTAGCGAATGAGCACCGTTGAGCATCCACAGCTTTCGCTGTTCGTAGGCGGCGATATCCCGCGTGAAGACGGCACCCGCTGTCTCCCAGCGCGGGCGACCGGCCGGGAACTCGCCGCACAACACCCACTCGTGGTACGGCTCGGTCACCACCGGTGCCGCATCGTGGTAACCCGTGACGGATTCGGCCAGTAGCGAATCCTCGCCACCGCCGGCCGGCGTGATTCGGTCCACCACACTGGTGACGAAGGAAACGTTCGACTCTATCCACGTCGCGAGATCGGGAGCCACATATCCGGCGAACTCCAGGACTACCCGTTTCAGAGCCGGCCCGTTTCCGGGCAGATTGTCACACGGCACCACAGCGATCGGGCCGGCCGCCGCGGCGGCCCGCGCCGCCAGCCCTGCCACCAGGCGGGCCACCGCGGTGGCCCCCGGCGCATTCACTTCGGTGCGAAGTGCCGCCAGGTCGGCCCGCACCGACGGGTCGGAGTGATCGAGACCGCCCTCGGCGTTCCGGGTGTAGCCGGCCTCGGTGACGGTCAGCGACACCACGCCCACCATCGGCTCCGCCAGGTAGGTCTGCCAGGCAGAATGGTCGGTCGCCCGGTGGGCCCGGGAGATAGCGGGGACGATCTCGAATTCGTCCGTTCGACCTCGGGTGATCAACGTGTACAGCCCACCTTGGGCATCGAGTCTCGCGGCGACATCCGAACCGCGGCCCGCGAATGCGGCGATTCGCCATTCCGCGGCGTCCGAGGCCCGTGCGGTGTACCAGGCTTGATGGGCGCGGAAGAAATTGCCCAGCCCCAGGTGGATCATTCGCACCGACGCGGCGCGCCCTGGCCGCGGCGTCACAGCTTGAAGACCCGGCGCGGCTGCTCGCGCACGAGCCCCCGGAGTGCGGATATCGCCTCGTCCTCGGACAGCTGATGCCGGGCGACCAACTCGGCCAGCCGGCTCGCATCGAGCCGCCGGGCCATATCGTGCCGAGCCGGCACCGAGCAGAAAGCGCGAGTGTCGTCGACGAACCCGGCGAGTTTGCCGAATCCGGCGGTCTCGGTGACCGCCCGGTGGAAGCGTCCGATCGCGTCCGGAGCATCGAGGAACCACCAGGGCGCACCGGCGAACACAGTGGGATAGAAGCCTGCCAGCGGTGCGATCTCCCGGGAGAACGCCGTTTCATCGGCGGTGAACAGGACGAGATTCAGATTCGGATGGGTACCGAAGTTCTCCAGCAGACTGCGCAGGGCGTCGGTGAATTCCACCCGCAGCGGAATATCGTGTCCGGTGTCCGCGCCGAAGGCCACCGCGGTCGGCTGGTGATGATTTCGGCGGATCGCGGGATGCAGCATCATGGTCAGGCCGTCCTGCGTCGACATCCGGGCCATTTCGAACAGCATATGTCGTCGGAAAGCCGTCGCCGCCGCCTCGGATACGGTGCCCGATCGGGCATCACGGTAGATGCGGCGCGCTTCGGCGGGCGTCAGAGGATCGGCGCGCACGTCTTCGTGACTGTGATCGCTCGCAGTGGCACCGTGGGAAACGAAGTAGCGCCGACGCTCCTCGAGCGCCGTCACGTACCCGACATAGTCACCGGTGTCGACACCGGTGGTGGCGGCGAGCCGGTCGACGTCCCGGTTCCATTGCGGCTGCGCGGGTTCGAGATAGCGGTCGGGCCGGAAGGTCGGTACCACCCGGCCCGGCCACGTCGGATCCGAGCGCAACTGTCTGTGCGCCGACAGGTCGTCACAAGGATCGTCGGTGGTGGCCAGGACATCGATGCCGAACCGTTCGTACAACCGCCGCGGCAGGTATTCCGGTTGCCGCAAGCATTCGGCGATCCGGTCGTAGATCGCATCGGGCCGTCCTCGGCCCGGAAGTTCGGCGATATCGAATATCCCGCTGAGCTCGCTCTCCAGCCAGTAACGGACCGGTGTTCCCCGGAATACCCACCAGTGGTCGCAGACGATCCGCCAGATCGCGCGGGCCTCGGCTTCGTCCAGGATCTCCCGCCCGACCCCGAGTGCGTTCAACGGCACCCGATGCGCGTGCAGCAAACGCGTGACGTAGTGGTCCGGCGTGATCAGCAGGCTCACCGGGTCGGGAAATGGTTCGTTGTCCGCCAGCAGCCGGGCATCCACATGACCGTGCGGCGAAATGATGGGCTCGTCACGCACGGTCGCGTGCAGGCGGCGCGCCAGTGCGCGAACACCGGGATCGGCCGGGAACAAGCGATCCGGATGTGTTCCGCGGGACGTCCGCGAATGAGCAACCATGTCCGCCATGCTGTGCGGAACCGGTGGTGACCGACAACCCCTTGCCCCGAGTTGCCGCAGTACGTTGCCGATTCGCGCGCCGGCGTGCATCGTCCGACCGGACCATGCGAAGAAAGCGAGGGTGTGACCGTGCGTTGCGTATCCCTTACCGGCCACAACGGCGCCGACCTGTCCGAAGACGATGTGCGCGCCTTTCTCGCGGAGCGACTGGACGGGCTGCACCTCGACGGGCGCAGTATCTGCCTCGTGGTTCCCGACGCGACCCGCAGTTGTCCGCTACCGATGCTGCTGTCGATTCTGCACGCCGAATTGTCCGGGCGCGCGAGCCGGATCACCGTTCTCATCGCGCTCGGCACCCACGCGGCGATGGACGAGGACCGGCTGGCCACCTGGCTGGGTTATCCGGCCGGCGGTTGCGCGGACCGCTACCCGGGTCTCTCAGTCCGCAACCACGAATGGTGGGATCCGGCCACTTTCGTCACCGTGGGCCGGATACCGGCCGATCGCATCGGGGAACTGTCCGACGGTTTGCTGCATATCGACGTGGAGGTGCGGATCAACCGGGCAGTAGTGGAACACGATACGACGATTGTTCTGGGACCGGTCTTTCCCCACGAAGTCGTCGGATTCTCCGGCGGGTACAAATACTTCTTCCCGGGGCTGTCCGGCCCGGAGGTGATCGATGTATCGCACTGGCTGGGCGCCCTGATCACGAGCCGGGACATCATCGGGACCACGGGCATCACACCGGTCCGGGCGCTCATTCACGAGGCCGCTGCTCTGGTACCAGGCGAACACCATGCGCTGTGCCTGGTGGTGCAATCCGGCACCGGACGCTTGCGCAGCGCGACGTTCGGCGACCCGATCTCCGCCTGGGCCGCCGCGGCAGCGATATCGGCGGACACTCACGTACGCTACCTCGACGCACCGGTACGTCGCGTACTCTCCCTGATCCCGGCGAAGTACGACGATATGTGGACGGCCGCCAAGGGCTTCTACAAGGTGGAACCGATTGTGGCGGACGGCGGGTCCGTTGTCCTGTACGCCCCGCACATCTCCGTGATCTCACAGATGCATCCGGAGATCGAGGAGATCGGCTACCACACCCGCGACTATTTCGTGAAGCAATGGGACCGTTTCCGGCATCTGCACTGGGGCGTACTCGCACATTCCACCCACCTCCGCGGGGCAGGCACCTACGACGAGCACACCGGCGAACAGTGCCGGGTCACCGTTGCGCTGGCCACCGGCATTCCGGAACACCGTGTGCGAGCAGCGAATCTCGACTACGTCGACCCCACCACGGTGGAACCCGGACTCTGGGAAGCTGACGCCGATACGCTGGTCGTGCGCGAAGCCGGCGAAGTCCTCTTCCGGCTGCGTGGACCGGCCGACCCACGCACGACCAGCTGAGAGGTCAGCGAGACCACCGGAGACGCGGGCAGCGGTTCCGCCTTCATCGCCCGCTCCAGCTCCTGGAACGCGGCGGTACCCATCGCCCGCAGCGGCGTCGCCACCGTCGTGAGCGGCGGGGAGCAGAAATCCGAGCCGAAGACATTGTCGAACCCGATAACGCTCGTCCGGTCGGGTACGCGGATGCCGGCCTGCCCGAAGCCCCGGAGCAATCCGATGGCCAGCAGGTCGTTGTAGGCCAGCACCGCCGACGGCACCCGGCGCGCCATCGCCTCGGCCGCCGCCAGCCCACCCGACACCGTCGGCAGATTCGGTCCGGTGCGGGCCACTCGCAGCCCCAGTTCACCGGATACGTCGAGAATCGCGCGCCAGCGGGCACCGTTGACCCACGATGCCTCGGGCCCCGCCACGTAGGTCACCGATCGATGTCCCATTTCGGACAATTGCCGGAGGGCTGCTTCGACACCGGAGGCGGTGTCCGGCACAACCGATCGAGTCCCGGCGACGACCCTGTTGAGGACTACGGTGGGCCGTTGGGCGGCCACTGCTCGAATCGCCCGGTCGGACAGGCGGGAGCTCGCCAGCACGATCCCGCCGACGGCGGGCAGGAGACGGTCGAGCAGGGTCCGTTCGAGGGATTCCGACTCCTGGGTGTCCGCCAGCATCATCGTGTAGCCGGCCGCACCGGCCGCTGCCTCGACACCGCGGATTATGGCGAAGAACACCGGATTGGTGACATCGGAGACCACCAGCGCGACGGTGGACGACGCCCCGTTCTGCAGCGCACGGGCCAGGGGGTTCACCCGATATCCGAGGTCCGCGGCGACCTGGTGGATTCGTGCGGCGGTCGCTGCGCTCACCCGGCCGGGCCGTGCGAACGCCCGTGACACCGTCGACGGCGCAACCCCCGCAGCGGCGGCGACATCGTAGATCGTGGGTGCGCGCCCGGCTTTCTCCATGATGTGGGTGACGCTAGCCCCGCGGCGACCTCGGTGGCAACCGATTGCCATGTGCGGGCAACTGGCGGCAATCCGTTGCCCGGACGATCGAAGTCCCCGCTGAATGATCGGTACCGATCGTCCATGCAGACTGGATCTGCCGAGATTCCCAGCTCCGGGTGAAGGGCGCACAATGAACGACAACCGCGACAACGAGGTTGGGATCGGGGGTAGCGTCGGCCCGGTGACGACTCGACAACGGCGTGGCCCTTACCGTAAGGGGCTCGAACGGCGGGAACAGATTCTCGAGACCGCACTGAGTGTTTTCGCCGAGTACGGCGACCGTGGTACTTCGCTTCAGGAGATCGCCGACAGGGTGGGAGTAACCCAGCCGGCGCTGCTGCACTATTTCGGGTCGCGCGAGGAGCTGCTGCTCGCGATCCTGCAACGGCGCGACGAACTCGGGATCGCGATCGCCCGCCGGTCCGATGATCCGATCGCCGCCGCCACCGACTCCGTACGGCGCAAGCTCGACGAGCCCGGCATCATCAAGTTGTTCGTCGCGCTCTCGGCGGCAGCTACCGATCCCGGGCATCACGCGCACAGCTACTTCGTCGATCGGTATCGCACCATCGGGGCCTCGGTAACCCGGTCACTAGAGGACGGCAGCCGGGACGGGTGGGTACGCGACGACGTTCCCGTCGAGCACATGGCCCGGCTTCTCCTCGCGGTGATCGACGGTCTACAGCTCCAGTGGCTCATGGATTCGTCGATCGATATGACGGCGATGGTCGACACCTTTGTCGCCATGTGCTCCCGCCGCACAGACCCGGGCGGTGACCGGGCCTGATGGCACAGCCGGCCGCCGGCCGTCTCCAGGCCGGTCCGCGGTCACCCGCACGGTCCGGTGGATTCCCGGACGACGAGTTGCGGCGGTACCGAGACCACCGCTCGCGAATCGGCCGATTCACTGCGGACCAGGTGATGCAGTTCGCGAAACGCCGCCGCGCCCATCGCGCGCAACGGGGCGGCTACGGTGGTCAGCGGCGGCGAACAGAAGTCCGAACCGACGACATTGTCGAAGCCGATCACGCTCATATCGTGCGGTACCCGCATCCCGTGGCCGCGCAGTCCACGCAGCAGGCCGATGGCGATCAGGTCGCTGTAGGCGAGTACGGC
Source organism: Nocardia sp. NPDC051750 (assembly GCF_044453135.1). Taxonomy (NCBI): domain Bacteria; kingdom Bacillati; phylum Actinomycetota; class Actinomycetes; order Mycobacteriales; family Nocardiaceae; genus Nocardia; species Nocardia sp. NPDC051750. The sequence goes on from NZ_JBITCK010000006.1 coordinate 511,796, forward strand.
GCTCGACGACTGGCGCAGTACCGCTGTCGTCAGATCCCGCCCGCCCGACATCGTCGGTGGACACGGCCCGAGTCGGCTCACCTTCAAGCCGAACTCGGCGGAGAGATCCTGCACCGAACGCCATCGCATACCGTCCACCCAGGACGCCTCCGGTCCGGCGATGTAGGTCACCGACCGATGCCCGAGTCCGGCCAGGTGCCGGAGCGCGCCGCGGACGCCGACGGCGGTGTCGGGCACGATACAGCGCATCCCGGCAACGATCCGATTCAGTACGACGATCGGGCATTGGCTCGCAACCGTGCGCACGGCGCGGTCCGGGAGACGTGAACTGACCAGTACGACCCCGTCGACATCCGGAACGATGCGGTCCAGCAACTTGCGCTCCAGCATCGCGGATTCTTGTGTCTCGGCCAGCAGAACCAGGTAGCCCGCCTCCGCCGCCGCGGCTTCCACACCGCGAATAGTGGCGAAGAAGCCCGGGTTCGTCACGTCGGGAACGACGAGTGCGAGGGTGCCGGTCCGGCCCTTCGCCGGTCCGACCGTCCGCGGGGCGGTCCGGTAGCCCATTCGCTCAGCGACTTCGTGGATATGTGCCGAGGTCGCCGCGCTCACGCGGCCCGGCCGGGAGAAGGCGCGGGACACCGTCGACGGTGCGACACCGGCCTCCTGCGCGATGTCGTAGATGGTCGGTGAGGAGGTCCGCTGTCGCACCGGTTTCGTGGCCGCGGCGCCGCGTGCATACTCAGAGGCACCAAAATTTAGCACTACAAGAATTTAGCGGGCCAGGACTGCGCGGGTGGCCACTTTGCGTGGACTCCGCAACGGGAAAACAAGTCAGGGCAACCGCTTGCCGCCTCTGGGCGGCCCGGGTCTGAATAGGCGAACACACGGAGTTACCGGATGTGAGGGAGAACGGCATATGAGCCAGCGGCACATCGCGGCACCGATCCGGCTTTCCGGCGCACTCGTCAGGGCCGAACGCAGGGTCGCCGCCCGGTTACGGCACTGCGGACGGCTCGGGGTGGCGATCTCGGGGGGCGTCGACTCCGGAGTGCTGCTGGCGCTGGCCGTACGGGAACTGGGCCCGGACCAGGTGGTAGCGATTCTCGGCGTATCCCCGAGCCTCGCACAGTCCGAACGCCGCAGCGCACACGAACTCGCAGCCTTTCTCGGCGTCCGCATCGTCGAATTGACGACAGATGAAGGGGATGCGCCCGCCTACCGCGCCAACGGTCCGGACCGCTGTTACCACTGTAAACATGCACTGTTCCAGGGCATCACGGCCACCGTCCTGGACCAGGAGTGCCTGGAAGCCGTCGCCTACGGCGAGAACGCCGACGATCTCCGCAGACCTGATCGCCCCGGCGCACGGGCGGCCACCGAATTCAATGTCCTGCGTCCGCTGGCCGAGGCAGGCGTGGACAAGATCACCGTCCGCAAGCTGGCACACGCTCTCCAATTGCCGTGTGCGGACAAACCGGCCGCACCGTGCCTGGCGTCGCGGATACCGCACTTCGCCGAAGTCACCCCGGAAAAACTCGCACAGGTCGAACGCGCGGAAGAAGCGCTGCGATGCTTGGGCTTCCGTGACCTCCGGGTGCGACATCACGGCGATATCGCACGTATCGAACTATCGGACGACGAGTTCGAAAAAGCCGCCGTCGAGCCTGCCCGCACCCGGATCCGTGCGGCGATACAGGCGGCGGGATTCCGCTTCGTCACCGTAGACCTCGGGGGCATTCAGTCCGGCGCGTTCACCCTGCCGCTGGTGGAAATCCGGTGACTGCGTCCTGGCCGGCACCACCGATCTTCGCCCGGCTCGACCACGACCGCGCCGACCGTCGCGGATACCCGGAGGCCATCTACTGTCGCGGCAAGACGGTTGCGCAGCTCACCGCCATCGCCGCCGAGGTCCGTGAACACCCGCATACGGCGACATTGTTCACCCGGGCCGAGCCCGAGCAAGCCGAGGCGATCCGGAGCGTACTTCCCGACGCCGTCCACCACACCGACGCTCGTCTGGTCGCCTGGCCACCCGGGCCCCCACAAGCGAGCGGGGGCCGCGTCGTGGTCCTCACCGCCGGCACCTCCGACCTGCCGGTAGCCCTCGAAGCACATCTCACCGCGACCTACCTCGGCCGCGAATCCGAGCTGATCGCCGATGTCGGAGTAGCCGGACTCCACCGAGTACTCGCTCATCTCGAGGTGCTGCGCCGCGCGCGAGCGCTCGTGGTGGTGGCCGGTATGGACGGCGCGCTTCCCAGCGTCGTGGCCGGCCTGGTCACCGCGCCGGTGATCGCCTTACCGACCTCGGTCGGATACGGTGCGGCGTTCGGGGGTATCGCACCGCTGCTGTCGATGCTCAACTCGTGCTCGCCCGGTGTCGGTGTGGTGAATATCGACAACGGTTACGGTGCAGGACATCTCGCTGCCCAGATAGCTGCACCGTTCACCTGACAGGGAAGGAGTCTCCACGCCCTTTCCGGGGGCCCGGACTGCCCTTCATTCGGCCGGACGTATCGGCTTCCCCGCGAAGGGAAGGGGCGCTCCCGTGACCAGCCCGCCGGCAACGGCTACCGCACCGGCTTCATCGAGGACCGCGCGAACCGGCCGGCCCGTTTCCCGGGCTACCGCGAAGGCGTCCTCGAACTCCACCGTCGCCTGGTCGATACAGCCGCGCCTGCCGGCGACCTTTATCCGTACCTGTCCGCCATCCACCGGTACCGGTACCCAGGTCCGGGCCAGCTCGGTTTTCCGGACCTCGCGGTACCGCACGCCGATCGTGCTGGTCTCGGCGAAGAGCACTTCCGAAGCGGCAGTCACAGCCCAGGCCGGAACAAGCGCGGTGACGGTGTGAGCCGGCCTCCCCTTCTTCATCAGAACAGGAACAAGCCAGGCATCGTCGGCTCCGCTGTCCAGCAGCCGCTGCACCACCACCGGCCATACCCGGGGGTCGAGATCATCGATATTCGCTTCGATCAGCACCCGTGTGGTCAGGCTTTCCCCGAAGTCCGCGACGCCGGAGTCGACGACGATCCGGACCACATTGGCGCGGCCGGGAAAATCGCGGGTACCCGCACCGATACCCACAGCATCCGGCCGCATATCGGGGATCGGACCGCATTCGACGGCAAGCGCGGTGACCAGCGCGACCCCGGTCGGCGTCGCCAGTTCTCCGCTTCCACCCGCGTGGATTCGCCATCCCCGTGTCATGGTCAGGACCGCGGGGACGGGCACCGGTATCTGCCCGTGCGCGGCGCCGACCGTTCCGGAGCCGACCGCGATCGGGCTCACGACGACCCGGTCGATACCGAGGTGATACAGGGCGGCGCAGGTTCCGACAATATCGGCGATCGCGTCGAGCGCACCGACCTCGTGGAAATGCACGTCATCCACCGTGGTGCCGTGGATTCCCGCTTCGGCCTCGGCGAGCCGTCGGAAAACTCGGAGCGAGCCGGCTCGGACCGCCTGCGGTAAATCCGCACGTTCCAGCATCTCCCGGATCCGGGACCAATGCCGGTGTGGCGGATCATCGACCAGGACCACCGGGTCGATTTTGCAGGCGCGCATCCCCGCACGCATCACCTCGGTCCGCCGCAATTCGACCGAGCCGGGGACAACGGCATCGATCGCCCGCTGCACCACCTCCAGTGGAGCACCGGCATCGACACAGCCGGCGAGCAACATATCGCCGGCGATTCCGGCCGAGGCATCGATCCATGCCAGGGTCATCGGCCGGCCCGCCGCGCTTCGATATCGGCTCGTGCCCCGCGATAGGCTGCGACCGCTTCGGTGACGACACCGGCGACGGAGTTGCTCACCTGGACGACGCGGCCGAATTCGTCGGATTCCAGCGGCTCGAGGTCCGCGAATTGGGATTCCAGCAGCGAGACGGGCATGAAATGATCCGTGCGCGCCTGTATCCGGGCGGTGAGCAGGGCCATCGATCCGGCCAGGTGCAGGAACCACACGTCGCCGCCGGTACGCAGTACGTCGCGATATCGGCGTCTGAGCGCCGAGCACGAGACGACCCCACCGCGCTCGCCCCGGTCCGCAATCCAGGAGGCGGTCGAACGCAGCCAGGGCGCGCGATCCTCATCGGTCAGCGGGATACCGGCGGCCATCTTCTCGACGTTCACCGGCGGATGAAAGGCGTCCGCGTCCGCGTAGCCGGTACCGAGCCGCTCCGCGAGCCGGACCCCGACCGTCGTTTTACCCGACCCGGACACCCCCATCACGACGATCACCATCATGACGTCCGTTCGAGACTGTCTGCGGCGGAAACCCTCTCGGCTCCCGGCCGAAGGTGGGCAACCGTCCGGACACGAGGTCGGTACTCGATTCGAGGGCCGCTCACTGCGCGAGCCCGAACTGCCGGACGGTCGAGATGATCCGTGTCCCGTCGCCGAGCAGAACCACGCCGTCTTTGGTCACCCAGTGGCGCGGTACCGCGAACAGCGGAGCATCCCACGCCTGTTGCACCATGAATGCACTGATCTGCCGCGCAATTGCCGCGCTCGAGGTCTCGTCGAGCTCCCGGTTGTACCTGTCGATCAATGCGGTGAGTTCCGGACTGCGGCTGTCGAACGGATTTCGCGGACTGTCCACCAGATACCGCCACGCCAACTCCTGCGGAAAGACATTGACCCCCTCGACGGCGACGTACATCGGATACCGTTTCGAGGACAGCACCGCGTTGGTCTGCTGCGGCGGAATCGGCTCCCAGGTCACCTCGATCCCGATCGCGGCCAGCGACTGGGTCACCGTCGGCACGAATGTTTTGGAGTAGTAGATCTCCGGCATGGTGACGGCGAACCCGTTCGGGTATCCGGCCTCCGCCAACAACCGCTTCGCTTCGTCGACATCGAACGAATAGGTCTTCTCGAGAGCCGCGTCGTAGGCGGGACCGTCCGGGTTGAACGGCTGGCTCGTCGCGGTCCCTTGGTCCCGCAACAGCGTCTCGATGATCCGCGAACGATCGAACGCGAGATTGATGGCTCGGCGCACCCGCAGATCGCCGAGCGGTGGCAACATTTCGCCGGCCCGGTCGACCAGTGCCACATAAGCGAGCGAGTTCGCCTCGATCCGGAACTCCGCGAAGCCGGAGGCCTTCAATCTGTCGACATAGGCGCCCTCCACACTGCCGACATTCAGTTCCCCGGACTGGAGGGCGTTGAGCGCCGCGGTGCGGTCCGCGATCACCCGGACCTCGACGGTCGGAAAGGGCAGGGCGGCGGCGTTCCAGTAGTCGTCACGACGCTGGAGAACGTACTTCGAACCGTGCACCGTCTGCTCGGTGTCCAGCGTGTAGGGCCCTGACGCGACCGGGTTCAGCGGGGTGCGCTCGGTGTTCACCGTCGCCGGATCGGCGATCACCCCTGCGCTCGAGGCCAGTGCGGGCAACAACCCCGCGTCCGGCCGGGCGAGTTCCAGCACCACGGTCAGCGGGTCGGGCGCATGGACGGCGGCCACGTTCTTCAGCAGGCCCTGAACCTGGCCGGGCGTCGCCTTGGTGCGGTCCATCGTCGCTTTCACCGCGGTCGCCTCGACAGGAGCCCCGCTGCTGAATCTCATCCCGGGGCGCAGGCGCAGGGTCAAGGTCTGCGCCCCGTCGGTGTATTCCCAGCTCGCAGCGGCGTTGGGCTGCAACTTTCCATAATTGTCAGTCAACAGCAGGGTGTCGTAGACGGCGCTCCAGATAAGGGCCGGCTCGCTCTCGGAGAGGTGGGCCGGATCGAACGAATTGGGGGCGCCCAGAACGGAGATCGCCAGCGTCCCCTCCGGGACCGAACTCGAGCCCATCTGCCCGGCACATCCGGTGGTGAGGGCCGCACCCGTGATCAGAACGGTGGCAAAGGCGAGGATTCGCGCGAACAGCGTTGGTCGTGGCACTGGACCGGACATATGTCGAACTTCCTTCTGCTGTGACGTGCGTCAATTACGCGTTCTCGCCCCACGAACCCACAAGCAGTTGCCGCGGGTTGCATTGCGTAAAGGTGTGCGGGCCGTCAGCTCGGGTCCGCACCGGCGGCATCCGGCTTCCGATTCCGCAGTGTTGACCATCGAGCCCGCAGCGCATGGGCGGCCGCCTTGGGCCGGCGGTCCCGCGTGAACACGCCCTTCTTGTTGCCGTCTACACGGTGTATTCCCGGCCCGGTCGCGAAGTCGGCGAAATTCCATACGTGCTCCCCGACGAATGCCGGGCAGCGGTCGAAGACTCGATGATGCATCTCGAGGTGAGCGACCTGGTACTCCTCCGTCCAGCTGTTGCCGAACAGCGAATGCAACCCGGCCGCGGTGTCGGCCCCGTACTCCCCCATGATGATCGGCTTTCCGTACCTGGCAACCCACCGGCGCAACTCGTCTTCGAGTTTCAGCTCGGCGCTCCGCAGATCACCGTTGTCGATGTACCAGCCGTAGTAACGGTTGATCATCACAACATCGAACAGGTCGGCGATCAGCTCGTTCTCAGGTGTCGCGAACATGTAATTGGCATACGTCACCGGCCGCGACGGATCCAGGCGGCGAGTGAGCGCGACGAGCGGTTCGAAGTACTCGCGCGAACCTTGTTCATTCGTCGCCGGCTCGTTCGCGATCGACCACATGACGACGCTGGGGTGGTTCTTGTCCCGGGCAATCAGTTCCCGGAGGTGCTGCTCATGCGTGGCCCTCGTGGCCCGGCCGTAAGTCTCTTCGGAAAAGGTGGGTTTCGGCGCACCGCCCAGAAGTCCCCCGGTGACGTAAAGGTTGAGGCCCACGGCCGCGGTCTCATCGATGACCACGATGCCGTGCCGGTCCGCGAACTCCAGGACCTCTTCGGCGTACGGGTAGTGCGATGTACGGAACGAGTTGGCGCCGATCCATTTCAGGAGTTCGAAATCGTGTACGAGATATGCGGGATCATGGCCTTTGCCGCGCACCGGCGTATCTTCGTGCTTGCCGAATCCGGTGAAGTAGAACGGTTCTCCGTTGATCAAGAACTGCGTCCCCCGGACCTCGACCGTCCGCACGCCGACCGGCACGGGATACTCGTCCACTACCACACCATCGACGACCGATTCCGCAACGAGTGTGTAGAGGTAGGCCGCGCCGGGCTGCCAGAGCCGCACATCCGTAACACGCAGAGTGCCGGACGTCCCCTGAGAGATGGCTACTTCCCGACCGCTCTCGTCGAGCAGGCTGACGCGAAGCTCGCCCTCGCCCACAGCAGTAATCGAGTAGTCGACGAGCCCGGTGGCACCATCGACATCGGTGACCACCGTGACATCGTCGATATGGGATCCGGGCGTGCTGTAGAGCCAGACCGACCGCGCGAGTCCCGCGTAGTTGTAGAAATCGTGGTGATACTTCTGCCGGCGCCGCCCATCCTCGGTGATCTCGATATGGCCCGGCGGAATAGTGGTCTCGGTCAGTTCTCCGCTGACGCCCACGGTGAGCCGGAACTCCTGGCCAGCGGTAACGAGATCGGTGATATCCGCCTCGAACGGCGTGTAGCCGCCGGAATGCTCCACCACCAGGACATCCCCGACATACACCTTGCCGTGGTGAGTTGCCGCGTCGAACCGCAGGTTGATCCGTTCCCCGGCCCAGCCGCGCGGGACCCGTGCCTCGCGCTGGTACCACACCCAGCCCACATGGTCACGAACCTCGGGATCGAGGAAGAGGTCGTTGTAACTGGCCGGCACCGGAGCCTCGTACGCGGCGTCGAACGGCCGCTTCCACGGTTCGGGCGAGAGACGGGTATCGATGGCGAAGCGCCACATACCGTCCAGGTTCACCAGTTCGCGAGTTGCGGTGACTCGAGGTTTGAGCATCGAGATCCTTTCCGGGGTCTCCCCTATCCGGTGGGAGACATACGCCAGCGAAAACGAGCCCAGAGAAACACGGTCACGAGACGGCCGGCAAGCGGTTGCACGGACTTGCCGCAGCATTCCTCAGCCGCCCTGTGAATCCTTTCGGGCTCCGCGTCGACGAAGTCGAACGACACCGGTGGCCGCCCTTTGTCACAGCGGCCATACGGCGCGGCAATTTCCTCTGGCATATCGACGGCGCCATCCGCCGCACTCCGCAACAAGCGACCCTGCTCACCGCACGTGAGGTCGACGAGGCCGGGGGCGACACCGAATTCGCCGATACCTACCTGGCGTACGACGCACTGCCGGACGAGGAAAAGGCCCGGCTGGACGGGTTGCAGGTGGTCCACAGTTTTGCCGCCGCCCAAGCCCGCGCCAATCCGTCCGCCACCGAGCAGGAGCGGCAGGCATGGGACCGTGTCCCCACCAGAACCCATCCACTGGTGTGGACCCGGCGAAACGGACGCCGGTCATTGCTCGTGGGAGCGACCGCGGGCGAGGTGATCGGGATGGCGCCCGAGGAAAGCCGCACGCTGCTCGATAGTTTGCTCGACTGGTCGACGCGACCGGAGTTCGTCTTGCATCACCGCTGGAGAAGGGGCGATCTGGTCATCTGGGACAACACGGGAATGCTGCATCGCGCGATGCCGTTCGAACCGACCTCACGGCGCCTGATGCACCGCACAACCCTCGCGGGCGAGGAACTGGTGGCCTGACCCGACGGTGCACGAGCCCCCCCGGAAGAGGTGGCCCGGCACATTGGTTGCCAGCGCGGCGACACCACGCTGCGGAAACCGGGCCACGGCGCGCAGAGTCCAGGCCACGGCGGCGAACGGCAGCAGATGCGCCAGCCCCAGAACCGTGTGCTCGGCGCCCGCCGCCCCGCCGGCCTTCTCGTGCCGCATCCGCTTGTGCACGGTGCGCAGGCGCTCCACCGGGTCGGCCCGGTCGACCGGAAGATACGGCAATACCGCCGAAACGCGATTGTCCATAACGTATTTCGCATGCTCGGCCCGCATGGATACCGGCACCAGGATCCGTAATCCGGATGCGGTGGGTTCCTCGCCGCGGCGTAGCAACAGCTCGCGGTACCCGGCGGCGAGTACCGCCAGGACCACATCGTTGACGGTGACGTCGTAGGCGCTGCCGATCTCTCGCACCGACCGCAGCGGTAACCGCACCGCAACGTATCGGCGCTGGTGACCGAGCGGTCCGTTCAGCGACGACTCCGGGGCCGGTCCGACCACGGCAGCGCCGACCGGAACGAGGCTGCGAACCGTGCCGAGCACCAACCCCGGCACCGCCATCGGCAACGTCAGCATTCGAGAAATCCCCGGCCGTCGGCGTTCACGGCGGACGGCGGGCGCATCGGCCGCCGTGGCCGCCGGCCACGGATCGCAGAGCTTCTCGAACACACCGACGCCGGACACCCCGTCGACCAGACTGTGATGGGCCTTCATCAGCAGTGCCCAGCGGTCGCCGGCCAGCCCCTCCGCCACGGTGCAGGACCAGAGCGGACGGTCGCGATCCAGGCGTTCTTCGATTTCCGCGGCCACCAGCTCCCACAGTGTCGTCTCGTCGGCCGGGGAGGGCAGCGCGGTCCACCGAAGGTGGTGCGCGATATCGAACCGGGGGTCGTCCTCCCACACCGGTGCGGTCAGATCCAAGGGTGTCCGGCGCACCCGCTGTCGCAACCGCGGCACCGCGGACAACCGCCGATTCAGCGTTTCGGCCAGCCGGTGCCGCGGCGGCGGCTCGCCGGCCATGATCGCGACGACGGCGATACCCAGGCTGACCCGGGGATCGGCGTCCTCCAGTTCGATGAAGCCCGTATCCAGCGGCTGCAACTCGGTCATCTCCGCCGGTCCTTTCCTGCGGGGAGGTCGAAGCAGGACAGCGGGGCCGTCCTGCGGTCCGACCGGGTGCTACCAGCTGTCCGAGAGCCGATAGCCGTGCGCCTTATCGGCCTGATCGATCCGTTGATCGACGACTCCCCATTGTCTCGCACCCCGCCCCGGGTGGACCAGAGGCGATACTCATCGATACGACACCGGCCACCGATGCCTGACCCGAGGCCTGTGGCCGGTCCGCAACCGACCGACTCCGAGCAGCGACTACACCCCTGCAATTAGGGTAGGTTTACTTATGCTAGCGTTCGCTGGCTTGCTCGGTTCAGGTTGCGGTTTCCGCCTCAAGTGATCGCGCGGAGCACCACCTGTCGCAGAGAAGCAGAAAGCCGTGACGAACGTGAAAATTTCCGTGGGCCGGATCGGTCTCGTGGCCGTCGCCGCCGTGCTGGCGAGCACACTCGTCGCCTGCGGGCAATCCGAGCAGGTCGACGACGTCGGCACCGTATCCGCCGGAGAAGGCAGTACCACCTACCCGGTAGTCCTCGATAACTGTGGTGAGACGATCACCGTCGACGCGGCACCGCAACGGGTCGTATCACTGGATCAGGGTTCGACCGAGATCCTGCTGTCGCTCGGTCTCGGCGACCGCATGGTGGGAACCGCCTCGTGGACCGATCCCATTCGCGAGAACCTGGCCGCAGCGAACGCGTCGGTTCCGCGCCTCGCGGAAAACGCACCGACCTACGAGGTCGTCCTGGGAGCCGATCCCGACTTCGTCACCGCATCGTTCGGCCGGCATTTCGCACAAGGCGGCGTCGCCGAGCGGAACCGTTTCGAAGAGACCGGGATCGGGACGTATCTGTCGCCGACCGACTGCGATAACGGTGTGAGCGTCAACGGTGGCGGGAAGCGCACCACACCACTGACGATGGATTCGCTGTATCAGGAAATCCGTGAGCTCGCCGCCGTCTTCGATGTGAACGACCGAGGCGCGCAACTCATCGACGAACTGCAGAGCCGCGAGACCGCGGCCCTGGCCGGCCTCGAGAAGTCGAAGGTATCGATGGCGTTCTGGTTCGCCGATACCAAGAGCCCGTACGTCGCCGGGGGGCTGGGTTCGGCGAACCTGCTCGCCACCTCGGTCGGTGCCACCAACGCCTTCGCGGAGCTGACCGACGACTGGCCCGCGGTCGGCTGGGAAACCGTTGTCGAACGCAATCCGGATGTCCTCGTCCTCGGCGATCTGCTGCGCAACCGCTTTCCCGGGGACCTGCTGGCCGACAAGATCGCCTTCCTCGAATCCGATCCCGTCACGCGCAACCTCGACGCCGTGCGAAACAAGCGCTACATCGCCCTGCACGGCGCCGAGATGAACCCGTCCATCCGGGCCGTCGACGGACTCGAGAAGATCGTCGCCGGGCTTCGTGACGGGCAGGTGCCCAACTGACCGCCACCCGCGACCGCGCCGGCACCGTCGTCCCCGAACGGGCTCGGCGGCGACAATGGGTCGCCGGGTCGCTGATCGCAGTCGGCGGGGTCGTCGCGCTCACTCTGTCGGTCCTCGTCGCCGTCACCCTGGGCCCGGCGGACATCTCACTGGTGAACGTCCGTGACGTCCTGCTCAATCACCTGGGTCTCACCGATATTCCGGTGCGGGCGGCGAAGAACGCGATCGTCTGGGAGGAGCGGCTCCCGCGCGCGCTGGTGGCTGCCGCGTGCGGTGCGGGGCTCGGAATCTGCGGCGTGATCATGCAGTCGCTACTGCGCAACCCGCTGGCGGACCCGTTCGTCCTGGGCATCTCGTCCGGCGCGTCGACAGGTGCCGTCATCGTCGGTGTTCTCGGCGTGGGCAGCGCCGCGCTCGGTTTGTCCGGCGGTGCGTTCATCGGAGCGCTGATCGCGTTCGGGCTGGTGCTGCTGCTCGCCCGCCTCTCCGGCGGCAGCAACGACCGAGTCATTCTCGCCGGTGTCGCCAGTACGCAGCTGTTCTCGGCGCTGACCTCGTTCGTCATCTTCGCGTTCGCGGACTCCGACGAGACCCGCGGTGTGATGTTCTGGCTCCTCGGCTCGCTCGAAGGCGTCCGCTGGGACGACGTCCGGCTGTGCGCGGTGGTGGTATTCGCCGGGACGGCGGTGTGCCTGTACTACGCGCATGTCCTGGATGCCTTCTCATTCGGCGACGAGGTCGCGGCATCGCTCGGCATCTCCGTCGCGAAGTTCCGGCTCATGCTCTTGGTGTGCACGGCGGTCATGACCGCGACCCTGGTCAGCGTGGCCGGAGCGATCGGGTTCGTCGGGCTCGTGCTCCCGCACGCGGCGCGTTTCCTGCTGGGGCCCCGGCACAGCCGGCTGGTTCCCGCGACGGCACTACTCGGGGCAGTCTTCATGGTGTGGGTGGATGCCGTGTCCCGCGTCGCCTTCGCGCCCACTCCCCTGCCGGTGGGTGTGGGCACCGCACTAGTCGGCGTGCCCGCGTTCATCGTCATTCTGTCGCGGAGGAGGAGAGTCCGGTGACCCTGCACGCGGATACCGTCAGCTGGAACCGCGGCGGTGCGCTCGTTGTCGACGGAGTCACGGTGACTCCGGCACCGGGCGAGACCGTGGGCCTGCTCGGTCCGAACGGGTCAGGGAAATCCTCGCTGCTGCATCTGCTCAACGGTGTCGTACGCCCGACCGCGGGTGTTGTCACCCTCGACGGCGACGACCTGTCCACCATGCGGCGCAAAGAGATTGCGCGCGCGGTGGCCGTCGTGGCCCAGCACGCCGACACCGACCTCGACATCACGGTCGGTGACGTCGTACGCCTCGGGCGCATCCCGCACCGGACAACATTCGGCGGGAACCCCACCACCGACGACGCCGCGGTGGCGGCCGCGCTCGAGCACACCGGCCTCACCGCGAAAGCGAGCCGGCTCTGGCACCGGCTTTCCGGTGGGGAGAAGCAGCGTGTCCAGATCGCCCGCGCCCTCGCTCAGGAGCCGCGCGAGCTCCTCCTGGACGAGCCGACCAATCACTTGGACATCCATCATCAACTGGAGTTGCTTGCGCTGGTCACCCGGCTGCCCGTCACCAGTGTGATAGCCCTGCACGACCTCAACCTCGCGGCCATGTTCTGCGACACCGTCGTCGTTTTGAAAGAGGGCCGGGTCGTGGCCGGCGGGAAACCCGCGGAGGTCCTGACCCCCGAACTGATCGCCCAGGTGTACAACGTCCGCGCCGAGGTTCTTGTCGACCAGTCGAAGGGACGGCTGTCGATCCTGTTCGAACCGGGTCCTGTTGCCGTCGCCGCGCGGTAACGGCCGGCCGGCCTCGCCACCGCCCGGCGCGGCGGCACGTACTCCCCGTGCGCTCGGCCGCCGATGGTCGCTGCTGACCGGCCTCACGGCGGCGACCCCGACCGTCCGGCTGCTCGTCCTCACGCAACTCGCGTTCAATATCGGCTTTTTCATGGTGTTGCCGTACCTGTCGGTGCACCTGACGGAGGATCTCGGCCTGCGGGCGGCGTTCGTCGGCGTGGTACTCGGGCTCCGCACGTTCGCCCAGCAGGGCCTGTTCTTCATCGGAGGCTCGCTCGCGGATCGGTGGGGTGTGAAACCCGTGGTCGTCGCCGGTTGTGTGTGCCGGATCCTCGGATTCGCCGGGTTGGCCTTCGCCGGGTCGGTGCCCGGAATCGTGGTGGCGACCGTCCTGACCGGATTCGCCGGCGCGCTGTTCTCCCCGGCAGTCGAGTCCGCCCTCGCCACCGCCGCCGGAGACGCCGAGGACGGCGGCCAGTCCAGAAAGGACGTTTTCGCGCTCTTCGCCGCGTACGGTCAGATCGGCACGTTCATCGGCCCGCTGCTCGGATCGCTCCTGCTGGTGGCCGGTTTCTCCGCCGCCTGCCTGGTTGCGGCCGGCGTCTTCGCCGTAATCCTGGTCGTCCATCTGCGGCGACTCCCCACGCAGCCCGGCGCCCACGCTGCCGAAAGATGGCTCGACGGCTGGCGGGAAGTGGCCGGGAACAGAACCTTTCTGCTGTTCGCGGTGGCGATGAGCGCTCAGTTGGTGGCGTACAACCAGCTGTACCTGCTGTTACCGCTGGAGCTCGACCGCACCTGGGGGTCGCAGGCGCCGCTGGGCTGGTACTTCGCCCTGGCGTCGATATTCGTCGTCATCGCCCAGCTACCCATCACGCGGCGGGTGCGCACCGCCGCGGCCCTGCCCGGGGGTCTCATCGTGACGGCCGCCGCATTCGTCGTGATGGCGCTCCTGGCGCCGCGGCAACTCCACGGCGTCGCCGCACTCATCCCGCCCGCCGTGTTCACTCTCCTCCTGACACTGGGACAGATGACTACCATGCCCCTAGCCCGAGACCTGGTGCCACGCATGGCCGCTGAACGCCGTCTCGGGTCCTACTATGGGCTTTTCGCCTCGATCGGTGGACTCGCCGTCCTGGTCGGCTCGGTGCTCACCGGAGTCTTGATCGACATGTTGCCGGCCACCGGCTGGGGGCTCGCCGTGCCGTGGTGCGCCGTCGCCCTGGTACTACTTGCGAGCTCTCTGGTGTTGAAGCTCCGACTGCGGTCCCATGATTCGGCGCCCCCCGACCTACCGCGCGGCGCCGCCGGATAACATTTTCGACAATTCGCCTCCGGACCGAGAATCCCCGGCGTCAGGAGTGGGACGATTCCATCACCATAAACGGAAAGATTCTGGCGATGATCTTCGCGGCTCGGGCATTCGGACTTCGGAAGAAATCGTTCCTGCGCTCTGTGATCCTCGTGGCCGTCGCTTTCTTGCTGTTGCCGATGTCCGGCGTAGGGAACGCCGCTCCCGCTGCCGGCGCCGACGGTGACTGGCCGATGTGGCAGTTCGACCTCGCCGGTTCCCGGCACAATCCCCACGAGACCGCCCTCACGCCGGCCACAGTGCCCTCGTTGCAGTTGAAGTGGGCGTTCGCGTTTCCCGACTCGATCGCCGCTTCCAGCCAGCCGGCGGTCGTCGACGGAACCGTCTATGTCGGTGGTCGCAACGGGACGTTTTATGCGCTGGACGCGTACACGGGTGCGACCCGGTGGTCGTTCCGGGCCGAGACGCCCCTCGGCGGAAACCTCCCGACGTACGGGCTGCGCAACGGGCCCGCGGTCGTCGACGGAACGGTCTACTTCGGCGACAACTCGGCCAGAATGTGGGCCCTCGACGCGAAGACCGGTGCCCAGCGCTGGGTTCGGCAACTGGACAACCATCGTTACGCGATCATCACCGGTTCGCCCCTCGTGTTCGAGGGTCACGTCTATGTCGGTGTGTCCAGTCAAGAGCTGGGTGCCGCCACCAGCGACCTGTACCCGTGTTGCACCTTCCGGGGAAGTGTTGTGGCGCTGAACGCCGCGACCGGCGAGGTGCAATGGCGGCACCACACGATCCCGGCACCGGAGCCGACGCCCAGTGGATCACCGCCGTTTGCCCCCAGCGGTGCGCCGGTGTGGTCCTCACCCACGATCGATCCCGAGTCGCGCACGCTGTACTACACCGCCGGCAACGCCTACACCGGCTATCCCGAGGGTGCGGAAGCGATCGGCGCACTGGACATCGACAGCGGAACCGCCCGGTGGGCCCGGCGGATGACTCCCGGGGAAGCCCCCTGGAACGGCCGCTGCACCTACCCGCCGCCGGGCGGCAACTGCCCCGAACCGGGCCACGATTTCGACTTCGGTTCGCAGCCGAACATTTTCGAGATAGGTGACCGGTCGGTCGTCGGCGCGGGCCAGAAGAGCGGTGTCTACCATCTACTCGACGCCGTCACCGGCGAGATCATCTGGCAGACCAGATTGAACACGCCGGTACCGGTGCTGCCTATCCCGGGCTCGGAATCGCTGCAAGGCATTCAATGGGGCGCCGGCTATGACGGCCACCGCCTATATGTCGCCACGTATCAGGGAACGCCGGGCACACTGTTCGCGTTGCACCCGGCGACCGGCGAGGTCATCTGGAGCACCCCGAACCCCGCCCACGGTTGCCTGTTCGATCCACCGCCGCTACCGATGCTTCCGCTGTGCCAGCTCGCCATGCCGAACGCTGTCTCGTCGACACCGGGCCTGGTCTACGAGGGCAGTCTGGACGGAAAGATGCGCGTCTTCTCCGCCGAGACCGGTGCCATTCTCTGGGAATACAACACGGCACGGCACTTCCACACCGTGAACGGGGTGCCGGGCGCCGGCGGCGGTATCAACGGGCACGGCGCCGTCGTCGCGAACGGAATGCTGTTCACCAATTCCGGTTACGGCCGGCAGATCACCACCGGTATGCCGGGCAATGTCCTGCTGGCCTTCGGTCTTCCCTGACCTGCTCGGTTCGAGCGAGCAACCACCGGGCTCACCGCCGCGACGGCAGCACCCGCACGATCCCCGGCCGCGATTTCCGGCCGAGCCCACCGAGCATGAGCTGCGCTTCGGGTGCCCGGGTCCCGATCGGCGGTCCCGGCGGCCACCAGTCGTCGAGCTCGGTCAATCCCGGCTCGACGAGTTCGAGCGACCCGAACAGAGCACGAATCTCTTCCGCGCTCCGGAACCGTCCCGATCCCAAACCCGCCTCCAGATGCGCACCTTCGAGCCGGCGGGCCAGCGCGTGCAGCTCAGGGCGTGCGGGACCGGGATCGTAGTAGTGGCTGATCGCCACATACGACCCGGCGGGCAACAGGTCGATATAGCGGGAGACAATCGCGGCCGGGCACTGCTCGTCGGAGATGTGGTGCAGCACCGCGCCGAAAAGGACCCCGACCGGTTCCCGCAGATCGAGATAACGCCCGGCCGTCTCCAGCGTCGTCGCGACATCGGTGAGATCGGACGGCAGGCACCAGGTGTTCTCGTTGCGTTCCAACATCGCCCGCCCATAGGCCGTACACAACGGGTCGTTGTCGACATACACGACCCGCACCTCCCGGCGCCCGCATTCCTGCGCGACGACGTGGAGCGGGTCGCGAGTGGGCAGCCCGGCACCGAGATCGAGAAACTGGCCGATCCCGTTGCGCTCCGCCAACATCCGGACAGCGCGGACCAGCCATCGCCGATTCATGACATGAACATCGCCTTGCCGCGGCGCAATTCGCCTGATTCGCTCGAACGCCCGGCGATCCACCTCGTAGCAGTCCTTGCCGCCCAGGCTGTAGTCGTAGACACGGGCAACGCTGGGCCGGGCGAAGTCCCTTCCCACAGAGTGGGTCCCGATCGGTGCGGCGCCACTGGCCACCATCACGTCTCCTCACAAACCGGGCGGTCGCCCCTCATACAAGGCACCTCGACGGTAACACGGCAACATCGATTATGGCTATGTTGCAAGCGCGGTGCGGACGAGCGTCGCCTTCCACCCGGTCGGACTCGGCAGCCCGTCGTCGGCCTACATCGCAGGCCGGGACAACTTGGGCTCCGCGCGGACTCGCAACCCATCGATCTCGTTCACCAACGGGGCCCAGCGGGCACGGTCCTGAGCCACCTTCGAGTTCACGAGCTCACTCAATCCGGCGATTCGTTCCTCGAACGACCTGCACTCTTCTCTTGTCCACTCCCGATTTCTTTCGTCCTCCAATACCGCCCGGGCACGCGGCGGATCGTGCCACTGCCCATCGGGGCCCCGATGGTTCTCGTACAGGAGGTCGGTGCGGGTGCGTATTCGCAACGAATCCACTGGAACAGGCTTTGCGGATTCGACCAGCCCGACCAGCTCCGAAGAGCCGAGATACAGCCTGTCGTGCGTCCGGCGTGTGAGATAGCGGCCGAACCCATCGACTTCCCGGCCGTACACGAAGCGTTCCAGCCGAGCCAGGTCACTCTGCTCCCTCGGCAGAGCGATAACTTCCATAATCGTCCGACTGCGGCTTTCCGCTATTCGCTGTATTCGGGCGAGCGTACCCCGGGGATCCGAATTACCGCCTTCCAGAAGCACATTGTGCGACAGTGGTATCAGGAACTCCTCGAACATGTTGCGTAACTTCTGCGCCGCCGGAACCAGGTAGTCGTGGGCCGTGAAATCGTTCTCCCGATAAAGGCGGGAGTATGCTGGATGGAATTTTTCGAGCTCGTCGGCCTGAATCAATGCCGCACCACCCCGGTCGGCCAAGCGATCGCAAATCTGGTCCACCAGTGTCGATTTCCCCGCACCGGGCTGTCCGCCGACCACGTAGAGGACAGGCTCTTCCACCTGTTTCAGGGGACGCCCCGGCCGGTCGGTGAGGAGCGCCGGCTTTACTTGCTCGTCGAATAGCGACCGGATTCGGCGATCATCCAGCTCGAATTCTCCGGTGCGGGGCAGAAACTCGGGCTCCGTCGTCGCATAGTTGGCACGGCTGCGCGAGTGTGGACCTCGCCCCGGAGCGCCCTCCGCAGGAGGTGCTTCCGTCGCGATGTCCGATGTATTCGCCGCCGGTGTATCGGTCGGGTCGGACACGCCGATGGGGCCGGTGATCTGTCCTTTCTCGCGACCGTCCCTTGACAACCCGTCGCGCCCCGGGAGTCCGAAAAGGCCGGAGACCGATTCATACAGATCTGCGACCGTGCTGTCCGGTGCTCGGAAAATCGCTGCATCCATCAATCCGACCAGAGTCAGTCCCCCTACGGTTTCGTAGAGCGAGTGATGTGCCGGCAGCAGGATGGAGAGAATCGCTCCCGCGAAATCGAGCTTCGGAACATCCGCAGGCATGATCCAGAGGAATTTCGACGCGATTCTCGCCGCAGTTCCCGAAACCCCGGAGACAACGGGAACTCCACGCTCGACCGCAGCCTTCCGGAACCATGCACTGTCGCTGTCGAATTCGAATCGTGCCGTACCCGGCCGCCACGGCAGCGGAACAGCGAATCGCTGCGGGTCGAGTCGCAGCGCGGCGGCGGCGTCCACGGGACCTTCCTCGTGGTATGCCAGTATGCTGTCCACGACGGCGTGCCCTGATTCATCTCTCAGCCGGCGGCCGTGCTCGTCGTACCGGTAGAGCGGAATGACATTGCGAAATGCGCGGTCCCCGGCGGCGAGCCGAGTTTCCAGCGTTCTCACGTCGACTTGTCCCCGAGCGTCACGCGGTAGCGGCAGATGTGGGTCGAGCCGGGTCTTCCGGAGCGCGACCAAGCCGCCGGGAATCGCTTCCAATTCCCGGACCGACAACGGCATACCGAGCAGACTCCAGTCTTGAACGGTGAGGCTCAGACGTGCTTGCTCAGGTATCTCACGCAACATTCTGTCCGCGCCGCTGTGGGTGATCTCCTCGCGTATTGCGATGAACCCGGGATCGCTCATGGCATTGCGCCCCTGGCGGAGATCTGCTGCGACGATCGGCACGTCCGGGTCGCCGCCGGTGATCGCTGCACGCAGCCGGTTCAGCGCGGCGGTGTTCAGCCCCAGCCGCTGTGCTCGCTCGTTCCAGTCCGGTTGGTTGAGCAATCTCGACAGACCGTCGTCCAGCGTCGTGCCCGAAGGGTTCGGCAGCTCCCGGCTGCGCCACATCGCATTCTGCACCGCGGCCATCAGCTCACGCACATTGCCGTCTCGCCGCAACTCGTCCAACGGCACAGACCGCAATACCATTCCGCCCGAAATTGTCTCCTCGGGCATGTAGAAGGCATTGTCGATCTGTTGGCGAGTCGCTTGCGGATGCAGGGCCGAAAGGACTTCGCGCAACCGGTCGATCACCGCGATGACGACCTGTCTGGTCTCCGGTCGGTGAAAGAGCACTCGGGCCAGCTCGGACTCGTCCTGGATTCGCCGGTGCCGCCACCCTCGCTCATCGGCCGGCGGACTTTCCCCGGGCATCGGTGGGCTCGTTTCGCCCTCCCGACGGGCCACGGACGGCTCGTCGATATCCCTGATCCCCGGCACGCGACGCGATTCCTGCCCGAAGAGCCGATCACCGTCATCACGTTCCCTCGCCGGTCCGGCCGGAGCGTCGCCCGCTCTCCGAGCATCGGAGCCATCGGGTACGACCATCGATTGCTCGCGCCCGGCGACCGGCTCGGCCCGGGCCGGATCGGTGCCCTCGGCGGAACCGCCGTCGGCGGAATTCCCGGCTCCGGTGAGGACGGCCGGGTATGGGCTCGTACCGGGCGAGTACCAGGGACTGGCGAGGCGAGGCGGCGTGGTGGTCGGGGCGCTGACGGCTTGGCGTGGGATATCGTCCGGTGTGGTGGTGACGTCGGGTGGCGTCGAGCGGGTGCCGGCACGAGATGGAGTGGTGGGGGCGGAGCGCTCCGCAGGGTCACCGTGCGCGGCGGGGCGGGGGTGTGAGTCGACGCCGGGATAGGCGGTGGTGCCGGCTTCTGCCGTGACACCGGGGGCGGTGTGCCCGGGGCTCGGAACTGTTGCCGATCTGTCATCGGGCGGGAGCTGATCGGTTGCTGCCGTTGCGGAATCACGGTCGGTCGTGGTTTCTGCCGTCCCGACGACCGATTCCGCAACAGGCTGTACCGGACTCGCCGGGCCGGCCGGCGACCTGTCGGCGGGATGGGACGAGGAATGTGGAGAACCGGTAGCGGCGGTGCCGGGAAGGTGGGCACGGCCGGACGGACCCGATACGCCCGGGTCCAGATCACGAGTGAGTATTTCGCTCAGGTCACCGGGTTTCGGGGGCCGGGCAGTGCGGCCGGGCAACCCAGCCGGCGGCTGCGGTGGGATAGCCGAATGGCCGATAGTGTGCACACCCCCGGACAGCAGTCCTTCCAAAGCGCCGCTGACCGCGCCCAGGTAGAACTCCGACCCGTCGGGGACCGCGGGGTCCCCGCTGTACGCACTCGCGGCCACCGCGCCCCCCAAGGTGCCGGTCAACCCACCGGCTACCCCGGCCGCACCACCGGCCAACAGCATCGCTACCGCATTGGCACCCCGGGTCCCGTTCGCCTGTAATCGCGCCAATGCCCCCGTCACCGGCCGCGTGTACAGCACTCCCGCGCCCAGACCGCCGGCCGCGCCCCCGGCACCGGACACCGTCACCGTCTCCCAGTCGATCCTGTCCCGCTCCCCTCGATCCTGCTGCCACAGCTGGCCGGCCCAGGTGACGCCACCGCCGAATACCCCACCCACCACGATGCCTTGACCGATCAATGCCGTACGCGACGCCGACAACCGGGCACACAGCGCCATCACCGACTCGATCAACTGCAACCACGCCAGTTGCCATTCTTTTCGTGCGGCCGCCCGCACCCCGGCGGCCGCAGCCATCCCGCCCACGGGCATCGCCAACGACGCCAGCAACTCCACCACCAGCGCCGAACCCATGACAATCCAGGTGAACTGCCCCAGCTCGATGGCGTTGGCCGTCTCGCGGCACTCCGCCGCCTTGCTCTCGCAATACACAGCCAGATCACGTTTCCGGACCGCCGATCCGGCCAGAGCCCGTTGCGCCTCGGCCGCTGTGTCACCGGTCAGACACCCCGGCACGGAGGATGCCACGCCCTCGAGCCCCTCGGCCTCCGAAAGACACCCTCGTGCTGCCCGCTCCCAGGCATCGCCCCCAGCCCGCAACGCGTCCGGGTTTCCTCGCGGAAACGGGCCGAGTACCTGCTCGCACACCCCCAGCGGAAAGCCCTCCGGCAGAGCGACCAACCGACTCACCTCGACATGACCATCGACCCGACAACAGACTCGACACCGGCGGAGCACAAGGTCTCACGCCTCACCCGGCCGCCCATCACTGAGAAACCCAGCCCTCAACGCCCGCCGATGCTCCGGGGACAAGTAATACCGATCCGGCCGGCGGATGGACAAGCCTGGATGTACGTCATCGTGCCGGATTGCGGTGTCAGGACTCGACGGTTGACTCATGGCCTGCTGCCGAGGTTCCCGGAACGAGATCGGAGAGATCGGGCATACCGCCTGCGAGTCCGGCCAGCGGCGCCACCACGGCAGCGGCCCGCTCCTTCGCCAGCCGGGCGGCCTCACGCGCGGTATCGGTGAGCAGCCCACTCAGCTGTCCGGCGGTGCCGCGCATGGCTGCCGGGGTCACACAGATCTCGAGTACCGCCCCGGCCGAATCCACGATCACGTGCACCGAGCCGTCGGATGTGGCGGCCTGAACCCGCAGATCGGCCAACTGCCGCTGCACCTCCGCAACCTGTGTCTGCTGTTGCTCGTAGGCATCCAGCATTTCGTGCATCCGCGAGCGCAGAGCACGAGCGGCCGAACCGTGATCTGCGAAATGGTTCCGGTCCATATCGACATCCTTTCGAGCCGGATCAGGCATCCGCGCGGCGCGCCGGAAGACGCAGCCGGGTTCCCTCTCGGGCGGTGTCCACCAGCAGCCGGTGCAGCGCAACGGCAGGCGCGCTTGCCCGATCCGCGCGTAGCTCGACCTCCGTGAACGCCTCCACCAACGCGGCGGCCGGGTCGAATCGTCTGGTAGGGGAACATCCACTGAGCTGGTCGCGCCAGTGCCGGTAGCCCCTGACTATCCGGCCGAGCGGACCGCTCGCATGCTCCGGTCCTGCGATTCGCAAGTATTCGGCGATCAGTGTGCGCTGAGCCCGCCGGTGGGCCGCGTAGTGCCCCTCGGCGGCCAACGCGCGGCCGAGTTCCCGGACCAGGTTCGCGTAGAGCGGGCGTTCCGTGGAACCGGGCGCCGGGCGACGGCCTCTTGTCGCCACCTCGATGGATGCGACCCTGGTGGCAGGGTCGGTGGTCGCGGCCCGGTCGAGCACGATATGCGCCGCCCGGATTTCCGGTCGGCCGGCTCCGGAGACGATCGGCCGTTCCAGCCGGGCGGGCAGCGCATCGTCCAGGTCGGCGATTTCCAGCCCCCGCAGGTCGATGTGGTGATGCCGTTCCAGCACGTGGTCGACGGCCGTGGCGATCTCCTGTGCGATCGGTTCGTCCAGTCCAGCTGTGTCGAATCCGATGATCCGGAGTCCGTGCCGGGCCCCCAGTTTTCCGAGTATGCGCAGAGCGGCAGGATCGGTTACCGGTTGCGGGGCCACTTGCACCGGCTGAGGGCTCGTCTTGTGCGGTTTCGGTGTGACGGCCGCGGGCCGCTGATCGTGCTTGCGCCTGTCGCTGCGTCCCGGTGGGGTGCCGCGGGGTGCGCCGCCAGGGTGGCCGGGTGGATCGGACCGAGGTGCGCTGCCCTGGTTATTCGGTGCCGAAGTGTTCGACGCGGAGGCGGGGGCACGACGACCTTCGATGGGTGATTGCGCGGCCGGCGTGTGCCCGGACCACGGCGAGCGGCCGGGACTGCGGTCTCCGGGTGCGGACCGCTCGCTACCCCGGATTGCCTGTCCTGGCGGCTTTTCCGTACGGACGGGGTCGATCGCAGATCGGGTGGGAACCGCCGGTCCGGTTGGTGGGTAACTCTCGCCGGGACGGCCGTCTACCGGCCCGGGTGGAGCACCGATCGCGGATTCGCCCGCGCCGGTTGCGGGTTTCGCCTGCGAAGCGGAGACCTGGGATTCCACCGCATCAGCGGCCCCGGGTGTAGCGGCGGGAGGCGCCGGCGGCGTCTCCCGGTCGAGGTCGTGAGGAGTATATGCAGGACGGAAAGATGCTGGAGGGCGCATCTGGTCGCTTGCCGACCACACGTCGGCGTCCGGGAACGGTGACTCCGGCGCTGCGGTCGCATCGCGCACGGACCCCGCACCGGTATTGTCCAGGTCTTCGAAAAGCGAGAGTGTTCCGGCGAACAGTGCACCCATGTCGCGGAGGGCTCCGGCACTGCTCTCCAGGGCGCCGACACCTTCGTCAGCGCTCGGCACGTAGTACTCCGCGAACGCCCGGCCCATCTCGTCATCGCCCCAGGCGGCCGCGGTTTCGTTCATTCCGGCGGCGGCAAGCCCGTCCCGCAGGTCGTGGGCCGTGCGGGCCGCACTCTCGGCGATATCACGCAATTCTCCGGTCAGGGCGCGCACAGCGTCCGGATCGATACGAAACGACTGGCTCACATTCGCCCTCCGCGCGGAATTCACGACTTGCCCGTCACATCTTGCCCCGCCGCGCACGGGCAGGAAAGGTTCGCCGTGGCCGCGGCCGACGTGGGTCTTGCGCCATAGCCGATTGGGCGCAGCGGAACGCGGACCACCGCCACACGGTGATCGTCGATACCGGAACAGCGACGGCCACCGGGGCGGACACACGCGTAATATCGTGCGCCGCCTGCACTTCCGCTCCGCCGGTTGAAATCGGCATACGGCTCACGGCCCCCTCGACACCGAGCGGAACTGCCCGCCTCGACCTGTGACTGCGTCGCCGATCGGCCGGAGAGCAGCGCCCGTGCTGCCCTCCGCGGCACATCTTCGGGTCAGCGCGCAAGGACCAGCGCGGCCGGGGTACTGGCATGCCCGAGGAGCCGCTGCAGATCGCCGCTGTCGGTGTCGAGGGCACCGACAGCGATGCCGGCGTCGGTGGCGGCGAGAAATGCGGCCATCGGCGCGGGCACTCCCCCGTTTTCGAGGACCTTCGCATACTCGTCGGCAGGCAGGTCCTGGTAAGCGACGGACTTGCCGACAATGCCCGACAGGACCTCGGCGAACTCCTTGTAGGTCAGCCGTTCGTCGCCGCCGAGTTCGTAGACCTTGCCGGCTTGGTCGTCGGCGAGCAACACCTCCGCCGCGGCCTCGGCGTAATCCTTGCGGGCGGCGCCGGCGACGCGGCCGGTGCCCCCGGAACCGAACAGCGAGCCGGTGGCCTCGGCGGTGTCGACGGCGGAGGCATAGTTCTCCCAGTACCAGCCGTTGCGCAGCAATGCGACGTCCAGCCCGGATTCGGTGAGCAGATCCTCGGTGGCCTTGTGTTCGGCAGCCAACGAGAGCGGGCTGCGCTGCGCGTCGAGCAGGCTCGTGTAGGCGACGAACCGCACGCCGGCAGCCGTCGCCGCGTCGACGACGTTGCCGTGCTGTGCGATGCGTTGCCCCACCTCGCTACCGGAGATCAACAGCAACTTGCCGACACCGTCCAGCGCAGCGGTGAGGGCGTCCCGATCGGTGTAGTCGGCGACTCGCACCTGCACGCCCCGTGCGGTGAGATCGGTGGCCTTCGCGGCGTCGCGGACAACCGCGACGACAGTGGACGGATCGACGCCGCGCTCGATCAGCGCGGCAACGACCAGGCGTCCGAGATGACCGGTGGCACCGGTGACAGCGATGGTCATGGAACTCCTCAGTGTGAAGGTGGGGAAGTGTGAAAGCGGGGAACGCCGCCATCAAATCACTTACTAATAGTAAGTGCAACCATTTGGGTAAGTTACTTATGCCGCGTTCGTCCGTGTATCCTGACGTGCGTGACGTCGCAACCCGCACTCGAAGCGAACGTGTTCGCCCGCGCGTGCGCGTCCCGGCAGGTACTGCAGAACGCGACCGGCCGCTGGGGCGTGCTCGCCCTCGCCGCCCTGGGCGAGGGCCCGCATCGGTTCGGCGAACTGCGCCGGCACGTCGACGGGGTCAGCGAGCGCATGCTCGCACAGACTTTGCAGCAACTCGAGCGCGACGGATTGGTATCCCGCCGGGCCGAGAACACCATCCCACCCAAAGTGGAATACAGCCTCACGCCCCTGGGCGCACGCGTCGCCGAGCATCTCCTCGGACTGATCGACGTACTCGAATCGAATATCGCCGAAATCGCTGCCGCACAACAGGACTACGACAGCACCCACAAGTAGCACCGGGCCGCGCCGATAATCGCGATCGGCACACCAGAAACGAGGTGGCAGCGCGCGGGTACCCCTCAGGACCGAGCACGGCGCAGCTCCGATCTCAACGTCCGAGTCGGCACCCTGCCCCTTCGACCCCCGGCCTCGACATTGCGCCCACCGATCAGCGTGGCAGGAGAGCAGACACCTGCCCCCTGATGTCCTCCACGATCTCGTCGACGCTGTGCGCGATGTTGGCGGTGGCAGCCATGGCGAGAAACATTATCGCGGACACTATATGCGCCCGCCTTGTGGCGTCGGCCTCCTCGACCCGCCCGTTTCGGCGCAGTACGGCGGCGATCGCTTCCTCGGTCTGCCCGACGACAGCGAGGGCATCGCGGTGGTGGGGCTCCTCCGGGTCGCCGAAGACCATCTCCCGCAGGTAGGTGCGCCCGTTGTCGATCTGAGTGCGGTTGCACCCCACTATCGGACGGATGATCGCCATCACCGCGTCGAGCACGTCGGGAATATTCTCGGCAGCTGCCCGGCCCCGCTCGAGCGCTTCGATGTAGTGGGCGTTCTGCACGAGCAGAAGCAACTCACCCTTGGTCTTGACGTACAGGAACACCGTCCCGGTACCGACGTCGGCCTTGTCGGCGATCTGCTGGGTGGTGACCTCGTCGACGCCGTATTCGGCGAAGAGTTCGCCGGCGGCGGCGGTGATGCGGTCGAGCTTCTGCTGCTTGTTCCGCTCGCGCCGTCCGACCGGCTGGGGGACGAATGACATGGCGGGTGCCCTTCGGAATAAATAATGACTGCACTCAGTTTTGAGTATAGTCACTAACGATAGCGGTCCAGATACGTGCTCTCCAGATCTTCCCATCAAGAAACGTCCACCCGGACACGTGACGCCGGCGACCGGCTGACCCCGAGCCGGACGGCCGACAACCCAACCCCTCGACCGGCAGCACCCATAAGTCCGCGACCCCGCACAAGAAAGAGCGTGACATGCCCACACTCCATGGAGCCGTCGTCCTCGTCACCGGAGCGAACGGTGGCATCGGGACACACTTCGTCCACGAAGCCCTCGCACGGGGCGCCGCCAAGGTTTACGCCACCGCCCGCAACCCCCGCGACTGGAATGACGAACGAATCGTCCCACTCGTCCTCGATATCACCGATCCCGCGTCCATCAAGGCCGCCGTCGCCGCCGCGCCGGACGTCACGGTGCTCATCAACAACGCCGGCGCTTCGGTGGCCGGCGCCGGTATCCTCACCCATACCGATGAGGAGATCCGCACCAACGTGGAGACCAATTTCCTCGGCCCGCTCTTCCTCGCCCGCGCCTTCGCCCCGATCCTGAGCAGCAGGGAGGAGTCGGTCATCATCGACATCCACTCCCTGCTGAGCTGGTACGCCGTTGCCGGTATCTACAGCGCCACCAAGGCAGCTCTGTGGTCGGCTACGAACTCTCTGCGCCTCGAGCTCGCCCCCGCAGGCGTCCATGTCGTCGGTGTGCACGTCGGTTACGTCGACACCCCCATGGCCGCGCACACCACCGCCCCCAAAACGCAGCCCGCGGACCTGGTGCGGACCGTATTCGGCGCCGTCGAAGCCGGCGAGTACGAGGTTCTTGCCGACGAAGCTTCCGCTCGGGTCAAAGCGGGACTCAGCGCACCCATCGAGGCGCTGTACCCCCAGCTCGTGGCCACCGATAGCTGAGCAGCACACGGCGTCGTGCAGCCGCCGAACTACCCGCCGGCATCGACGAATCGAGAGCTCATCGCCGAACCGGCGATGCCGAGCACGAGACCAGCACATACCCGTCCGCAGACCAGAAGGAGTCACCAGCCATGCGAGCATTCGTCGTCACCGCCTACAAGCAGCCCCTGCGGGAGGCCGACGTCCCGGAGCCGGTAGTCGGCGAGCACGACGTCCTGGTGCGGGTGCAGGCGGCCGGGGTGAACCAACTGGACGAAAAGATCCGGACCGGCGAGTTCAAGCGGATCCTGCCGTACGGACTGCCGCTGATTCTCGGTAACGATCTGGCCGGTGTCGTCCTGCGGGTCGGAGCGAAGGTGCGATCGTTCGAGCCCGGCGACGAGGTATACGCCAGGCCCGGCAAGGACCGCATCGGGACTTTCGCGGAGCACATCGCCGTCGCGGAGGCAGACCTGGCCCACAGACCGGAATCGGTCAGCGTCGAGGAGGCAGCTTCCCTCCCCCTGGTGGCGCTGACCGCGTGGCAGGCACTCGTGGAGCGTGGCAATGTGCAACCCGGGCAGAAGGTCCTCATCCACGCCGGATCCGGCGGTGTCGGGTCGATCGCGATCCAGCTCGCCAAAAACCTCGGCGCGACCGTCGCCACGACGGCCGGCGCCGCCAACGCCGACTTCGTCCGAGAACTCGGCGCCGACCATGTCATCGACTACCGCAGCCAGGACTTCGAACAGCTACTGCACGATTACGACCTGGTACTCGACAGCCTGGGCGGAAAGAATCTGGAGAAATCGCTGCGAGTGCTGCGGCAAGGCGGCAAGGCAATCGGAATCGCCGGCCCCCCGGACCCGGCCTTCGCCCGCGAACTCGGCGCCAACCCCGTGCTCCGTCTCGCGATCACCGGCCTCAGCAGCAGTATCCGCCGCCGAGCCCGCCGGTTGGGCGTGGGCTATGAGTTCCTCTTCATGCGTGCCGACGGTGACCAGCTCCGCCGGATCACCCGTCTGGTCGACGACGGCGCGTTGCGACCCGTGGTCGGGCGGGTCTTCCCGTTCGACCAGACCCCCCAGGCCCTCGAAGCGCTGAGTAAGGGCGGCATCCGCGGCAAGGCTGTCATCAGCAACACCGGGCCCGTCGCCTCCCCAACCAACGGCACCCACCCCTGACACCCACAGACCGGAGGAACACCATGACCACAGACAACGACCCCGTCATCGCGTCCTACGCGAAGGCGCCGACCCACACCATCACCGCAGGCGGCGTCACCTACGCGTACCGAGAGCTGGGGCGGATGGGTGGGATCCCCGTGGTTTTCTTCGTGCACCTCGCCGCGACTCTCGACAACTGGGACCCCCGGATCATCGACCACATCGCGAAGAACCACCACGTCATCGCCTTCGACAACCGCGGTGTCGGCGCCTCCACCGGGACAGTCCCCGACAGCGTCGAGGCAATGGCCGACGACGCCGTAACCTTCATCGAGGCCCTCGGATTCGACAAGATCGACATCTTCTCGTTTTCACTCGGTGGCATGATCGCCCAAGCCCTCGTACTCGAACACCCCGAGCTCGTCCGCAAGCTCATCCTCACCGGGACCGGCCCCGCCGGCGGGAAGGTCATCGACAAAGTCGCCCGCACCACCTACTACGACATCCTCCGCGCGACCCTCACCCGGTCCGATCCCAAGGAATTCCTGTTCTTCAACCGCAACGTCACCGGCAAACGCGCCGCCCGCGCCTTCGTCGAACGCCTCGACGAGCGCACCACCGACCGAGACGCCCCGATCACGGTGAACGCATTCCGGACGCAGCTGAAAGCGATCAAGAAGTGGGGCCGCTCCACACCGGCGGATCTGTCGAAGATCACCCAGCCCACCCTGATCGCCAACGGTGACAACGACCGCATGGTGCCCTCGATCCTCTCCGAGGATCTCCACGGTCGAATCGACAAATCCGAGCTGATCATCTACCCCGACTCCGGACACGGCGGCATCTTCCAGTTCCACGACGAATTCGCACCCACCGCCGCGGAATTCCTGAACCGCTGATACGCAGACCGCGGCCCGATAACCACAGGTTGACCGCGGCGAGAGAGACTGCACGGCAATAGTTCGTATGCGTGCGAAATTACGCGCGGTAGCCGTCGGTACCGGCCCGCGATATCACGATATTGGGTACGACGGCCCGCGACGACAGCCGCAGCAGCGAATCGACCATCTCCACCACATCGTTCACCGTGAGCATCCGCTCGGGCGGGATCCGATCATGGATCCATGCGCTCATCTCGGTGTCGACGTACCCGGGCGCGATCGTGGTACCAGTGACGCCGTTGCCCGATTCCTCCGCATTGAGGGTCGCGATCAGCGAGATGAGTGCTGCTTTCGCCGCACCGTATACCGCTAATCCGGCCTCGGCGTACACACCACTGATCGACGAGAGCGCGATGACCTTGGCACCGCACGCGGGCTCGGCGGCCGCGCCGGCACGCAGCATCGGGAGCGCGCCCTGGATGAGTTGCACCGGCGCGCGCACATTCACGGCGAGGGTCTTGTCGAATCGGCGCATCGACGAATCGGCGAGCGTGCCGGCGGTACCGACCCCGGCATTGAGGACAAGCGCCGACATCGTGACGAAGCGCTCCGTGTGCGTGGCGAGCACCCGCTCCACGCCCTCCGGGTCGGACATATCCGCGGCGACGGGCACGGCATCGGCGGCGCCCGCCGCGCGCAGCTCGGCGGCGGCGATTTCGAGCTGGTCGGCGTCACGAGCGGTGATCGTCAGGGCATAACCCTGCCGGGCGAGCCGCTGAGCAATTCCCCGGCCGATACCGCGGCTGGCGCCGCTGACGAGGGCGGACTTCACGTTGGCTCCAGTCAATTTCGGCCTTCCTTCAGTGCGCGCAATCCGGCCGCCATGAACTCCGGAGTCGCCTCGGCCGCTCGCTCGGCGGCAGAACCGGCGTCGGAGCCGCGCCGCGCCCGGTGCGCGATACCCTCACCGATCACGCCGAGTTTGAAATTGGCCAGGGCGAGATAGAAACCCCAGTTCCCGAGGTCACGACCCGATGCGCTGGCATACGAGTGCGCGAGCGCTTCGGGTGTGGGCATCCGGTCGCTCGTCCACGCGGCCCGGGTACCCAGTACCAGGTCGAAAACCGGCGAACGGTACACGCACATCAGCGCGGCGTCGGTGAGGGGATCGCCGAGGGTGGACAGTTCCCAGTCGACGACAGCGCGCACCCGGCCGGGATCGGCCGAGTCGAGGATGGTGTTGTCGATCCGGAAGTCGCCGTGCACGATCGCGGCGGCCGATTCACGCGGTACCGCCTCCGATAATGCCGCGTGCAGCGTTGCCACATCGGCGACTTCCCGGGTCTTGACCCGCTCCCATTGGGAGGCCCAGAGTCGCACCTGGCGAGTGAGAAACCCTTCCGGTCGGCCGAACTCGCCCAGGCCCACCGCCGCGGGGTCCACCGCGTGCAGCTCGGCGAGCACCCGCACCAACTCGGCGGCGGCCGCGTCCACTTGCTCGTCGCTGAGCGTGGCGAGGTCGTCCTGGTCGCGGATCACGGCTCCGTCGACGAATTCGACCACGGTCATCGGTGCGCCGAGCGCGGTGCCCTCCGCGTCGAACGCGATCGTTTTCGCCACAGGTACCGCGGATTGTTGCAGCGCGTCGGTCACCGTGTATTCGCGCGCCATATCGTGCGCGGAAGGGGTGAGCCCGGCGACCGGTGGGCGCCGCACCACCCACCGCGAAACATCGTCGGATGCGGCGAAGGTGAGGTTCGACCGACCCCCGCTGATCAGTTCCACTCGCAAGGCACCGCGCACCTCGACGCCCTGCTCGCGCAGGAAGCGTTCCAGTGCCTCGACGTCCATTCCCGGCAGGTTCATTCATTCCTCCCGCAGAGCGCGTTTGGCGGCGCCGACCGCTCGTTTGGCGATCGCCCACCGATGCACCTCCGAGGGTCCGTCGTAGATCCGGAACGGACGCACCTCGCGCGAGAGCCGCGCCAGCGGGAGGTCATCGGACACGCCGAGGCCACCGCACATCTGCATACTGCGGTCGACGATGCGGAAGATCGCCTCGGCGGCGAAGGTCTTCGCGATCGAGGTGGCGTTCGCGGCCGGTTCGCCGCGGTCGAGTTCCCAGCAGGCCCGGGTGAGCAGAGCACGGGTCGCGGCGATATCGATCTCGTTGTCGGCGACCATCTTCTGGATCATGCCGAGATCGCCCAACCGCGAACCGAAACCCTCCCGCTGCGCCACCCGGGCCACGGCCACATCGTGTCCACGACGGGCGGCGCCGAGCCACCGCATCACATGGGTCATCCGGGCGGGACCGAGACGCACCTGCGCATATTCGAAACCGCGGTCCACCTCCCCCAGCACCGCCGACTCCGGAACCAGCAGATCTTCGAAGAACACCTCACAGTGGCCGCCGACCATCGAACGGTCCAGGGTGTCGAGGTGACGCCCCACCCGGATGCCCGGGGTATCGGCCGGTGCCAGGAACATCGTCGCCCCGCCCCGCTGACCGGGTTCACCCGAGGTGCGCGCCATGATGATGAAGAAGCCCGCACCGTCGGCGCCGGTGATGAAATATTTTGTGCCGTTGATCCGCCAGCCGCCCTCGGCCCGCACCGCGCGAGTGGCCAGCGCGGAAGGATCGGAACCGGCGCCGGGCGCCGGTTCGGTCATCGCGAACGCCGAACGCACCTCGCCGTGCGCGAGCGGAGCGAGGTACTGCTGCTTCTGCTCCGGGTTCGCGATATGGGCGAGCATGTGCACATTGCCCTCGTCGGGCGCGGCAATGTTCAAGGCCGTCGGCCCGAACAGGGAGTATCCCGCTTCCTCGAAAACGGGCGCCCGGTCGCACATCCCCAGCCCGTGACCGCCGTATTCGATCGGCGCGTGCGGTGCGAACACACCCGCCTCGCGAGCCGCCTGCTGCAGTTCCTCGCGGAACCGGTCACCGCCGGCCGCGGCGATATCACCGTTGTGCGCATCCTCGAGCGGCAGCACGTGTTCACGGACGAAGCTACGGGTCCGGTCGACCAGAGCTTGCACCTCGGCCGACAGGGACAGATCGATCGCCACAGGCCCACTCCTCCATCCAGTATGCCGAACGAACGCTCGGCTGTTCACTCACACGCAGAGTTACATGCGGCAATAATCCCTGTCAAATCACCATTGGTGACTCACAAGCTGTGTTCAGATATCCTGAACACCATGCAGGTTTCCGGCCATGAACACACAGTGGGCACACGCACGCGGCAAGCCCGGATCGCCGCCGGTCTATCGCTGCGCGCGGCGGCGAAGAGCCTCGCCGTCAGCCCCGCCACGCTCAGCGCCATCGAGCACGGCAAGACCGGTGTTTCCATCCCCCGGGTGCAGGAGCTGGCCGCTCTTCTCGGCACCACAGTGTCCTGGCTCATCGGCGAGCACGATGCGCCCGCAACCAGCGGTCCACGACCGGAGGTCCGCCACGACACCGGCCCCGGTCCGGACAGCGATCCGCGCCGAGCCTGGCGCGAATTCCCACCGCTGGACATCGACCCCGTACTCGCCGCCGCCATCGACTCGTTCGTCGAGACCGGGTACCACGGCGCCACCATGCGATCCATCGCCCGCCGCGCCGGTATGAGCGTGCCCGGCGTCTATCACCACTACCACGACAAGCAACAACTTCTGCTCCGCGCGCTCGACCTCACCATGGACGAACTGCACTGGCGAGTACGCGCGGCCCGGCACGAGGTGGGCCCCGGCCCTGCCCGCGTAGCCCGTGTCGTCGAAGCGCTCGCCCTCTTCCACACCCACCGCCGCAAACTCGCCTTCATCGGCGCCAGCGAAATGCGCAGTCTCACCGCGGAAAACCGGCTCCGGATCACCGCCTCCCGCGACAAACTCCAGTACCTCCTCGACGAGGACATCGACGCCGCGGTCCGCGAGGGAAATCCGATCACCGGCCGCGAAAGGATCGCCGGCCGCGCCATCGCCACGATGTGCACCTCGCTGCCACAGTGGTTCCGCCTCGACGGTCCTGCGACACCCGAACAAATCGCCACCGATTATGCCGATTTCGCTCTCTGCCTACTCGGCCTGCAGGACCGTTCGTCCCCAGACCCGATCAGTGATCCGCCCTGAGAATCGCGAACCGCCAGCCGAGTTCGTAGTCAATGGTGACGAGCGCTCGCGCAACGCCGTCTCTGCGAGCTACAAAGAGCCGATGCCCGGGATCATCCGGCGGCTCGTTTCCCTGCCAAGTCCTCGAGCGAGGCCTGGATTCACAGAAAGTTCCCAGCTCGGGCCCAGGGGCCGCGGATCATATTGAGCCACAGTGCTCGCATGACCGATACCGTAACTGCGCCGGATCCAGGATTCGGTGCACGAACCGACCCACAGCGCGACACGACCGGTGGGCACCGGCGGCGCGATCGATGGCAATGGACCGGCCTGGCCCTGTTGCTGCTCGGGACTGCCGCCACCTATGTGTGGAACCTGTCTGCGAACGGCTGGGCCAACCCCTTCTACGCCGCCGCGGTCGAGGCGGGAGCGACGTCGTGGAAGGCCCTTTTCTTCGGTTCGCTCGACGCGGCTAACGCCATCACCGTGGACAAGACACCGGTGTCGCTGTGGCCGATGGAACTGTCGGTGCGCCTCTTCGGCATGAACAGCTGGAGCATGCTGCTACCGCAGGTTCTTCTGGGAGTCGCCTCGGTGGCTCTGCTGTGGGCCACGGTACGGCGGCATTTCGGTCCTGGAGCGGGACTGCTGGCCGGACTGCTGCTGGCCGTGACACCGGTGGCGGCACTGATGTTCCGCTTCAACAATCCCGACGCGCTGCTGGTGTTCCTGATGCTCGCCGCGGTGTGGGCAATGAGCCGGGCACTCACCGACGGACGCTGGCGATGGCTGCTCTGGTGCGGCCTGTTCGTCGGCCTAGGTTTTCTCGCTAAACAGTTGCAAGTGCTGCTCGTACTGCCCGCGCTGGCGCTCACCTACCTCATCGCCGGGCCACCAGCGTTCGGTAAGCGCATCGCGCAGTTGTTCGCCGCGGGCGCTGCCATGGTAGCGGGCGCCGGCTGGTGGTTGCTGATCGCCCAGCTCTGGCCTGCCGACCGGCGACCGTACTTCGGTGGTTCACAACACAACTCGATCATCGAACTGACCCTGGGATACAACGGCCTCGAACGGCTCGGCGGCGGAGACGGCCCTGGCCCTGGCCCCGGCGGACCTGGCGGCCCGCCCCCGGCATTACCCAGTGGCCGAGGTCCTTTCACCGATAGCGGAATCGGCCGACTGTTCAGTACTGCTGTCGGCGGCCAGATCTCATGGTTCATCCCGGCCGCGTTGATCCTGGTAATCGCCGCACTCGCTGTGTGCGGGAGGTCGCGACGCACCGAACCGCGGCGGGCCGTGCTGATCATGTTCGGCCTGTGGGTGCTGCTAACCGGGATCGTCTTCAGTTTCATGAAGGGGATCTTCCACGAGTACTACACCGTAGCGCTGGCCCCCGCACTCGCCGGCACGCTCGCTGCTGCGTTGGCGCTGCTGTGGCCGGATCGCGACCGCTGGTGGATTCGTCTGTCACTGATCGCGGCCGTGGTGTCGACCGCGGTTACCGCGTGGACGGCATTATCCCGGACACCCGACTTCCTGCCGTGGCTGCGCTGGGCGGTCGCCGGCGCTGCAGTTCTCGGGGTAGCCGCCCTGGCCGCCGGACCACGGGGCAAACCGGCAGTGGTTGCGCTGGTGACTGTCCTGGTCACCGGGCTGGCCGGGCCGGTCGCCTACACAATCGAAACTGTTCTCATCCCACACACGGGCTCTGTACCACTCGCGGGCCCACATACCGAACGCTGGATACCCGGCCCTCCGGGCGCTACCGGTCCCGGCGGTCCGGGACCCCGGACCACAACCCTGCCCGGCGGACCCATGCCCGCCGCCGACGCCACAGTCGTGGCACTGCTCGACCGCGACGCCGATTCCTACACCTGGATCGCGGCAACCGTGGGATCGATGCAGCAGGGGACCTACCAGTTGGCAGCCGACGGACAGATCATGGCGATCGGCGGATTCGCCGGAGGCGATCCATCGCCGACACTCGAGCAGTTCCAGCGGTATGTCGCCGACCACGCGATCCACTACTTCATCGCCGGCGATTTCGGCGGCGTCCCCGGCTTCACCGAGGGCAACGAAGGAGCACAGATCACCAACTGGGTCACCGCGAACTTCACCAGCACCGATATCGCTGGAATCACCCTCTACGATCTCACCGCTCCGAAATGAGGACCACGGCGGTCACCGCGCTACCGGTGACCGCCCGCCAGGGCTCTGCGACAGGTCTGAATCCGAGGTTCCGACCTACATGTCTGCAAGCTGGTCGGACCAGGCGACCCCCAAGGGCTGTGGCGGCTCCACGGTGATCGGGACACATCAGCGTCACACCCCGGCCTGCTCAGCAGTCACAGTCACCGCCCGCGGCTGAGGTCATGTGCGGTGATGTCGAACGAGACCGGGGAGGCCGGCTACTGGGCCGACCACGGTCTCGAACATCGACTGGGCGTGCCCACACTCCCCGTGGCCGGCGCACCACGATGGCATGCTGGGTGGACCGGCGGGCACGAAGCTGCGGCGCGGCTCGCGACACGCACCCTCGTTCGTGACCGATGTCAGGCAGTGCGCCGGGCGACCATGCCCCACCACATCGCTGTCGAGAGAACAGCCAACGGATCGGCGAACGGCGTGGTGGCCTATCGGCAGGGTCTCGACCGGCCTGGCCGTCGGCGCACGATGACGACGGCATGGATCACGCTGACCGGCAGCGCCAGGCGGGTTCGAGCTGATCGTGGTTATCGGGTTCTGCGGCGGGTACACCACCGCAGCCGCCAACGCCTCGGCCATCCGTATCCCATTCTCGCCGCGGGCGGGGCCGGGACGGCGCCGACCGGAATCCGAAGGAAGGAACAGATGGCCGACGAAACCGGGAATTACTCTTTCTCCTCGGAGGCAGATCCGAGCCGGCGAACTCGTGTGCGCATCGATGGACCCTTCGACCCCGGCGCGGCACGCTGCCATCTGATCGTCGGCTTCGATCGGCACGCCGCCGGCCACGCTGCCTTGGGCTATGCGATCGACCTGGCCGCCAAGCTCGATGCCTTCCTGCATGTCGCGCACATCGTCGACACCGGCGACCTGCCGATCGACCCCGACTCTGCCTACTGGGAACAAACCATCACCGACACCCTCGAACAAGAACGCCGAGACGCCTGGACCTTGCTCGAACACGCGCCCGGCCCCTGGGCCTACTACAGCCGGCCCGGATGCCCCGCTCACCTGCTGACCGACCTCGCCGACACCCACGACGCCGAAATGATCATCATCGGCACTTCCCGCGGCGGGCTCGCCGCACTGCTACAACGGTTCACCGGCGAATCGGTGACGGCACAGCTGCTCCACCACGCTCAGCGTCCGATCCTGGTGGTTCCCGAGCCCAAAGCTCAATAGCGCGGTTCACGGTCCCTCGTGCAGCAGAGTGCAACGAACCGCGGCACGCGTCACCATCGGCGTCTGACGACGGACGTAGCCGATGCAGGGGTGGCAAGGCCACTCGCAGCACTGCCTTGTGCCCCGTGAGCTGGGGCCTTATGGACCTCCGGTGACCGACTCGAGGCACTGGCCGGACCGCGCGTGCCCGACAACGCTCGATGGCACAGGACGATTTCGACCAAGGAGCCTCGATGTACTGGTACGGGCATGGCATGAACGGCTGGGCTGTCGTCTTGATGGTCGTAGTGATGGTTTTGCTCACCGGGCTGATCACGGTTGCCGTCGTCGCGATCATTCGCACAGTGACGATCTCGCCGCGGTTCTGGGCAACGTCTTCACTGCCCGGAACGAATGCCGAGCATCTGCTCGCGGACCGATTTGCGCGCGGTGAGATCGACGACGAGGAGTACCGCCGACGCCTGCACACCTTGCGTACCGGCCCTCCCCCACATTGACCTCGCCACCGCACACACGGGCGACGCGCAGCGGGCGATGCCGATCCCGAGTGAATCGTCACCGGACCGTTTCACGCGCCGGATGTGTCGTTCAGCTGGGTGGCGGTTCTGCCCCACGGTCATCGGGCCTGGTCGACTATTGGATAAGAACGGTATGTCTTGTCAGTGCGGAGTTGCGTGCAGCGAGTCGATCGCAGCCCGAAGTTTTGTCGAAGCCTCGTCAGCGACGGCTCCCAGCGATGGTTCTCCGGTGACCTGAACCATGACGTTCGGGTTCATCGCTTCGACGAATACATCGGTGTCGTTTGCGGGATCACGGCGAACGATGACGTTGCACGGCAGCAGAAGCCCGATCTGGCGATCGATGTCGACGGCGCGGTGGGCCAGCGGTGGATTACACGCGCCGAGTATGAGGTAGTCCTCCATCTCGTGGCCGAGTTTGGCCTCGAGGGTGGCGCGCATATCGATTTCGGTGAGTATGCCGAACCCTTGCTCGGACAATGCTGCGCGCGTGCGTTGCACGGCGTCGTCGAAGGTGGTGGCCAGGGTCGTGGAAATCGCGAGTGCGGTAGTGGTGTCGGTCATCTGCTCAACTCCTGTTCCGGTGGGTGGCTGTGGCCGCGCGGATTCGAATGCGCAGGTTCGGGCAGGTGGTGGATCCCGCGGGGACGCCGAGACGTGTCATGATCAGGGTGGCCGGGCACCAGCCGACCCCGCTGTAGAGCAGCAGGTTCGCTCCGACGAGCATGGTCAGGACCAGCCACCACGGCGACAGCGCGGCCGCCAGGGCGGTACTCACCAGGACCAGGAATCCGGCAAGCAACGGGACCAGGCGGTCGATGGTCCATTCGTGGTGGCGTTCAAGGGTCGGCATTTGTTCGTCCGTCCTCTGCTGACGGTTCCTGGGCGCGCTGGGGTCAGGCCAGCGCGAGGAACAGTTTCTCCAGCTCGTCGACTGTCATCGGGTTGGTGTCCGTGGTCTCGCGATCGAGGCATTCGCGCAAACCGGTGGCGACGATCTTGAACCCGGCGCGATCCAGCGCGCGGGAAACGGCCGCTAGCTGGGTGACCACGTCTTTACAGTCGCGCCCGGCCTCGATCATCGCAATGACACCCGCGAGTTGTCCGTGGGCGCGGCGCAGCCGGTTGAGTACGGGAGCGATGGTGTTCTCGTCGCCGATCATGGTGTGCTTCTCCTTTTCACTTCCCCCACCCTGACTATACCCCCAGGGGTATTGCAACAGGGTGAGGTGGGGGAAGCACGCGCCGGTCAGTGGTGAGCGAAACTGATGCGCGGCAGGAGTCTGCGCAGCCAGCGAGGTGACCACCAGGCACCGTGGCCGGTCAGTCGCAGAATGACCGGAAGCAGCACCAACCGCACCACGAGAGCGTCGAGCAGGACTGCGACGCCGAGGATGATGCCCATCTCCTTCGGGGGCAGCGGCTGAGCCAGGGCGAAGGTGAAGAACACCGCGACCATGACCGCGGCCGCCGCGAAGATCACTCGCCCGGAGTGCGCCAGTCCGTCGATATGGGCGGCTTTCGGGTCCTCGGTGTTCTCGTAGTGTTCTTTCGCGGTGGCCAGCAGGAACACGGTGTAGTCCATGGCGATCGCGAAGATCATGGCGAAGAAGAACACCGGGCCCCACCCGTCGAGAAATCCCTGCGGGGTGAAGCCGAGCAGACTCGCGCCGTGACCGTCCTGGAAAATCAGTTTCGCCACACCGAACGCGGCGGCGGTCGACAGCAGACTGACCAGGGTGCCCAGCGCCGCGATGAGCGGAGCCTGCAACGCGACCAACAGCAGCACGAAACCGAGTACGAGGATCACCCCGACGATGATCGGCAGGTAGGAGTCGAGCGCCTGCTGCAGATCCAGGTTCTCCGCGGGAGCGCCACCGACAATCGCCTGGTCGGGTAGCCGTTCCCGCAGGTCGCCGAGGATTGTGCCCATGCGGTCGTCGGAAGGGTCGACCTCCGGCAGGGCCTGCAGCATCACCAGGTCCGATCCGTCACCGGCGGGCTGGGCGGGAGTGACCATCGCGACGCCGTCGGTAGTCGCGGCCAGGCGCCCGGCTTCGTCCGCGTCCTCGGCGGGGGCGATGATCTGCAGTGCTCCCGGTGCGCCGGGGCCCAGCTGCCGTTGCACGAGTTCGTATCCCTGGCGCACCGGGGCGTCCGACGGCACGACCTGGATCGAGGGCATCGCGACCTTCAACCCCAGCACCGGAATCGACAGCCCGATCAGCACCGCGAGCGCGGCGACCGCGAACGGCCACGGATGGTTGTGCAGTATCTCGCCCCATCTGGCGAAACGCGGGGACCGGTGCTGCTGCCTCTTCGCGTACGGGAGCGAACCCGCGTTGATCTTGGTACCGAGAACACCCAGTGTCGCGGGAAGCAACGTCAGGGTAGCGGCGAGTACGAACACCACCGCCAGCATGATGCCGACAGCCATCGTGCGTACCGCCGGAGCCGGAACGAGCAGCACCGCCGACAAACTCACCAGCACCGTGATACCCGACAACACAACGGCCTTGCCTGCGGTGTCCATGGTCTCGGCGACCGCCCGCCGGGTATCGGCGGTTCTGGTCAGCGCGTCCCGGAAGCGCGCGACGATGAACAGGGCGTAGTCGATCCCGAGCGCGAGGGCGAACATCATCGCAAAGTTCATCGCCCAGACCGAGATGGGCGTGATCTGGTTCAGCAGCACCAGCCCACCGGCGGAAGCCACCAGACCGGCGACGGTCAGCAGCAGCGGCAATCCCGCCGCGACCAGCGAACCGAACGCCAGCACCATGATCGCGAGCGTCACGGGCCAGGAGAAGAGTTCGGCCTTGATCATCGCGTCGTGATTGGCTTTGTTGAAATCACTCCAGAGCGCGGATGCGCCCGTCGGATAGACCTCCACTCCCCCGCCGGACAACGCCGTCAGGGCCGCCTTGTGGTCGTCGACCGCCCGGACCATGTCATCTGTGGATGCGTTCGCGCCTGCGATGAGGATCCCGGTGTGACCGTCGGGGCTGATCGTCATTCCCGGCTGCGGTGCGATCACGGGCCCGAACCGGTCGTCTCCGGCGAACACCTGAGCGACCTCGGCGATCACCCCGGCCATCACCGGACCGTCGACGGTCTCGGTGCCGGAATGCACGACCACCTGCACAGCGGCCGAGGAGTTCCCACCGAAATGCTGCTCGGCGACTTCACGTACCCGCACCGACTCCGACCCGTCGGCCTGCCAGCCCGCGCCCGCGAGCGAGGTGAACACACTGGGCGCAGCCGCGCCGAGTGCGATCAACACAACCAGCCACACCCCGAAAACCAGGCGCGCGCGCCCGGCCATGGTCGCACCCAGTCGCGCGAGCGGTCCGCCCGCCTGCGGGAGCGATGGTTGCGGGGCGACCGCGGTCACCATGCGCGTCGCCGCACCGGCTTCTCGGTTCTCGGTTTCTTCGCTCATCGGCACCTACCTCCATCGATATACCCCCCGGGGTATACATCGCGACCGACTATACCCCAGGGGGTATATTGAAGTCATCGGGCTCCTCGAGCGTCACACTGCGCGGAAGCATCGAACGAGCTGTCCCGGCCCGCGAGCCGCACTGAAGGAGGAACGACCATGATCGCGATCGATCTGTATCTGGACCCGGTGTGCCCGTTCGCTTGGGTGACCTCGAGCTGGCTACTCGACAGTGCGGCGAGCACACACCAGGTCACCCTGCGGCAGATGAGCCTGGCGGTGCTGAACGAAGGCAACGATGTCGAAACCGGCCACCGGCCGATGCTCGAGCGCTCGCGCCGAGTCGGCAGAATATTCGCCGCGGCGGCCGAAAGATACGACGAGGCCGTTTTCGCCACGCTCTACCGGGAATTCGGGTTACAGCTCCACCTGAAAGGCCGGCCGGCGGAAGCCGCATCGATCAATGCATTGTCCTGCGCCGGACTCGATCCGGCGTTGACCGGCGCACTCGACGACGCGGCCTTCGATCCTGCGGTGGCCCGCGCTCATCGAGCGAGTCAGGACGCGCTCGGTGGCCCGGGCGGCAGCCCGATCATCTCGATCGCCGGGCGCGGGTTCGCCGGGCCGGTCCTCACCGCGCCGCCGCCCCCTGACCGTGGCCGCGCCCTGCTCGAGGCTCTCCTCACCACAGCCACAGTCCCGGAATTCGCTGCACTCCAACGCCCCTACCAGGGACCCCCGTCCTTCTCCCCCGCCGAAGACCGGTGAGTCGCCGACCGGTTCTTTCCCGCTCGATCCGGCCGCCGAGAGAAATCGCCACCACGGCCGGCACGGCCGGCGAGTTCACCGACGGCGTGTCGGATCCCGTCCGCCAGCACGTCGATATCGGGGGCCGTATCGTAATCACCGGTGATTCCGAACACCAGGTGATCGTGGTAGCTGAGAATCGCGATCGCGGTCCGCAAGCGCATCGCGATCGGCACGGCGGGCACCAGTTCCAGCACTCTATGTCCTTGAAGAGTGAGCTCGTGCCGCGGTCCGGGCACATTGGTCGCCAGCGCGGCGATACCGCGCTGCGGAAACCGCGTGGCGAGCCGCAGCGTCCACGCCACCGCGGCGAACGGAAGCCATTGCGCCAAACCCAGAATCGTATGCTCCGCGCCCGCCGCACCGCCGGATTTCTGGGCCTGCATGGTCGTGTGGATGACGCGGAGGCGGTCGACAGCGTCGGTCCGGTCGATCGGCAAGTACGGCAGAACCGCCGAGACCCGGTTGTCCAGGACGTATTTCGCGTGCTCGGCCCGCATGGACACCGGCACCAGTATGCGCAGTCCGTGCGCGATCGGTGTCTCCTCGCGCCTCAGTAACAAATCCCGGTAACCCGCGGTGATCGCGGCGAGGACCACGTCGTTGACAGTGACCCGGTATTTCGCGGCGATATCGGCGACCATCGGCAGCGACACCCGCACCGCGGTATACCGACGCCGATGCCCGATCGGCCCGTTGAGCGAGGACACCGGACCCGGTTCGACTACAGCCGCACCGATTGGAACCAGACGGCGAACCGTATCGAAAGCGATTCCCGGCACCGACACCGGAAGCTTCAGCAAGGACGAGAGTTTCGGCGGCCGGTGCGCAGGACGCGCAGGCACTCGCTTGCCGGCACCCGCCGGCGCGGGATCGCAGAGGTTTGCGAAAACCGCCACGCCGGAGATTCCGTCCACCAGGCTGTGGTGTGCCTTCAGGACCAGTGCCCAGCGGTTCTCCGCGAGCCCCTCCACCACGACGCACTGCCACAGCGGGTGGTCACGGTCGAGACGCTCCTCGATTTCGGTGGCCACCAACTCCCACAGCGTCTTCTCGTCGCCGGGTCGTGGCAGAGCCGTCCAGCGAATATGGTGGGCGAGGTCGAAGGCAGGGTCGTCCTCCCACTGCGGG
The DNA here is from genome assembly GCF_044453135.1 of Nocardia sp. NPDC051750. NCBI lineage: Bacteria > Bacillati > Actinomycetota > Actinomycetes > Mycobacteriales > Nocardiaceae > Nocardia > Nocardia sp. NPDC051750. The sequence continues at coordinate 554,186 of NZ_JBITCK010000006.1, forward strand.
GCGGTCACATCGAGTGGGGCGCGGTGTACTCGCTGCTTCAGCCGGGGCATCCCGTCGAGTCGCCGCCCCAGCGCCACAGTGAAAGCGGCGCGTGGAGGCGGCGGACCGTCGAGGATCGCGACAACCGCGATACCGAGGCTGATCCGCCTATCGGCGTCCTCCAATTCGATGAAACCGGTATCTAGTGCCCGGAGCTCGGTCATGACGCACTCCTGTCACGTTGAAATCGCCGCGCCGTCGGCACGCCGCCGGTAGCCGGGACACAGACATCCGATCGCGCGGTCACCGTCCTCACCTGGCAGCGGTATCCACGCCGGAACCGAGTGCCAGCACGGCGCGGAACCCGGAATCGAGGCAGGCGGTGAATTCCGGCAGATCCGGCACCGCCGCCGTATCGGCATTGATTCCCACACAACATGTTCCGAGGTAGGAGATCAGTGTCGCGTTGAAGGCGGTGCCGATCGTCGGACCGAACGCATGCATGCTCTCGACCTCGGCACCCGCGAGATAGAGCGGGACCGGTGAGCCCGGTACATCGGAGGCGACGAAGTCGACATGCTTCAGCATCTGCGCCAGCGCACCGCTGGGCAGGCGGTTGAATACTGCGGCCACCGCGTTGGACAGCGGAATGGCGGGTTCACGACGCCAGCGGTCGACAAGACCGTGCACCAGCCACATCAGGTCCAATACCTCGTCGGTATGGACGGGAATACCGAATCTGGCCAGGGTGATCCGGTTTCCGCCGATCGGATCGTCGTCGGCGCGAATACTGATCGGGACCGTCACCCGCAATTGGTCTATCGGCGCGTCGTATCGAGCGTGGTAAGTACGCAATCCCAGCAGCAGGGCGGTCAGGAAGGCATCGTTGACGGTACATCCGGCCGCGAGTGCGGATTCGGTCAACGGTTCGAGGGGTACTTCGAGTACCGTCAACCGCCGGCTGAGGCTGCGTTCGGTCATCACCGGAGACATCGTGGTGACCACGGGACGGGTCAGGCGCGCGAGGGAGGAGGCGAGGGCCGCGCCGCCACGCGCGGCCGCGACCGGGTTCCACGCCGCTCGTCCGATCGTCGCCATCGCAGATACTCCGCCGCGCACCAGCCCGTACCCGGTCGACCAGTTCCACGCCAGCGTATCGACGACCCGTCCGGCGCTGGATCCGTTGAGTCCGCGGACCGGTCCGCGTTCTGTCCCCTCTCGGGTGACGTCCAGTATCTGTCCGGCGATCTCCATACCGCCGACCCCGTCGGTCAAGCTGTGGTGCACCTTGAGAACAGCCGCCGTCCGGCCTTCGGGCAAACCGGTCAACAGGGTCAATGTCCACAATGGGCGGGCCGGGTCGAATGCCGTCATCACCTCGTTCCGGGCGAACTCGAGCACATCAGACCGGTCCGCCGCCCCCGGCAGCGCGGCGCGGCGAAGATGCCAGGACAGATCGAAATCAGGGTCCCGTTCCCAGCGGGGCGGCGCGAGACCCAGTGGCACCGTGGACAGGATGTGCCGGAACCGCGGGACCACCCGGGTCCCCCGGTCCACTACCCGCAGCACCCTGTCCCACTGCGGTTCCGTGTCGAGAACGAGCACCGAGACGATGGTCGAACGGAGCACGGGATCCTGTTCCATGCTCCAGGTGAACAGGTCCGACTGGGTCATATGGGAGGTACCGGAACCCATCCTCGGCTGCTTTCGTCGTCGTGGGCGATCGGTAAGAACGCTGTCATCCCCACTGTTCCCCCGCCGTCCGATCCAGAGCAGAGGCGAAGGTCACCGATCTCCGGAGCCGGAACCACCGGGCCGGGTTGCCCGGCGGACCGGTATCGCCTTTCGGCCCTCGGGTTCATGACAAACGACAGGCGTGCGGGGCGGCGACGGGCTTCTACGCTACGAATACTGCGCCGCGTCGAGCCGAAGGGACCCACGACATGGCGACCCACCGGATCGACCGACCACACAATCTGGCCTCCGCCGAGGTCATGGTGGGCACCGACGGTTCCGCCGCCTCCCATCGGGCAGTGCGCTGGGCCGCGGAAACCGCTGCCCAGCGTGGCCGGACCCTCCGCATCGTGCACGGGCTCGATCTCACCGCCGCCGCGGCCGCCCTGGGATCCTACGACGTACTGGCTCCCGGCGTGATCGACAACATCCGCCGCTGCGGAGCCGAGCACCTCGCCTCGGCGGCGCACCTGGCCAGGGCAGTCGCCCCCGGCCTCCGGATCCGCACCGAGGTCTGCGAGGCAGAACCCGCACGATTGCTCATCGCGCGATCGGCCGACGCGCATATGGTCGTTCTCGGCGCGGCCGGCGATATCGGCACGTTCGCCCACCTCGGATCCACCCTGCTCGCGGTCGTCGCCCACGGCCACGGCGCGGTCGTAGTGGTCCGGCATCGCGGAGCCGACCTCCGGCCCGGCGGCGGATACCCCGTGGTGGTGGGTATGGACGGCAGCCCCCGGAGCCAGGCCGCCGTCGCGGCCGCATTCCATGAAGCATCGGAGCGCAAGACCCGGCTGGTGGCGGTGCACACCTGGTGCGACCAGCGCTTCGACCGCTTTGCCGGATACCCGAATACGATCACGGACCCAGAAGTCGCGGCCGCCGCACAGACCCTGCTGTCCGAGCAATTGGCAGGCTGGCAGGAGAAGTATCCGGATGTCCCCGTCCTCCGCAAGGTCTACCCCGCCGGACCGATCCACCAGCTGATGGAGTGGTCGAAGCTGGCGCAGCTGGTGGTCGTCGGCAACCGAGGACGCGGCGGATTCCGGGGCCTGTTGCTGGGATCCACCGGCAATGCCCTCGTCCAGCACGCGCACTGCCCGGTCATGGTCGCCCATACCGAACTGCACCGCTGATCACTGCTCGCGGCCGGCGAACCGTCCCGCGCCTCCGGCTCATTGTGTGTCCCGCGCGCGGACGATGATCATCGGAGTGTCCACGGCGTGCAGCAACGCGTTACTCGTCGATCCGAGCAGCATGCTCGTGAATCCGCCGCGCCCGTGGCTGCCCACGACGACCAGTTGCGCGTCGTCCGAGGCGTCGAGCAGCGAGCGCACCGGCCGGTCAGCGGTCACGATCCGCGTGACGGGGACGTCCGGATACCGCTCGCCATACCCGGCGAGGTTCTCGGCCAGCTCCGCCTCCGCCGATCCCCGGGCGCTGTCCCAGTTCCGGACCGGGATATCGAGTCCGCTGGTATCGCTCCAGGCGTGCAGCGCAGTCAATCCGACCGTACGGCGCGCCGCCTCGTCGAAGGCGAGTTCCACCGCCGCGACGCTGTTGCCGGTGCCGTCGACGCCCACCAGCACCGGCCGGCCGGCCGACACCACGTCCAGTGGTGTGTCGGCGTGGATCACCGCGACCGGGCAGTGCGCGTGGCGGGTGACCGCCGTACTCACCGATCCGAGCAGGCCCCGCTGGAAGGCGCCCAGGCCACGGCTGCCGACCACCAGCATCCGCGCCGTGGACGATTGCGCGATGAGCGCGGGCGTGATGAGCAGATCGGTCGCCTCGGTGGTGACGGCGGGTTCGCCGCCCGGTGTCGCTGTCCGGGCCACGCGCGCCGCCTCGGTGAGGATTCGCTCGCCCTCATCCCGCATCCAGCGCAGATCGTCTTCGGTCGCGATCGCATCGGGTCCGAAGCCGGACGGTATCGCCCACGAATTGACGAGGTGCAACCCGCAGCCGTGCAAACCTGCTTCGACAGCGGCCCAGGCAACCGCCCGGTAGGAACTCGGTGAGCCGTCCGCGGCCGCGACTATCACCGGCTCGGAGTGTGCCTTCGGACCGGATCCGTGGTCTGCCATGGCTTTCCCTTTCCCTGTCAATTCCTCATGGGCCGACCGTGCACGACCATGAGCGGGCATTCCGCCGCGTACAGCAGCGTGACCGTGGTCGCTCCCAAGACGGTGCCCGGGACTCCGCCCCGTCCGCGGCGACCCACAACCAGCAGCTGGGACCACGCCGATTCGACGGTCAGCGTCCGCGCGGGGGCATCGGTCCGGACAACCCTTTCGACCTCCACCTGGGGATACCGCCGGGCGGGACCGGCCATCCACCCGCCGAGCAGAGCTTCGTCGGTGGGACGCCTGTCGGCGGGAATCTCGATTCCGCTGGTATCGCTCCAGGCGTGCACAGCTACCAACCCCACCCGGCGACGCGACGCCTCGGCGAAAGCCGTCTCCAGCGCGACCAAGCTGTGCGGGCTGCCGTCCACCCCGACAGCGACCGGTTTCGTCCGTGAGACCGGGTCGGTGCCGGACTGCCCGGATACGACTGCGACCGGGCACTGCGCGTGCGCTGTCACCGCGGAGCTGAGCGAACCGATAACCGTCGGGGCCACCCCACCGCGGCCGCGCCGGCCGACGGCCAGCATCGCCGCGCTTGCCGAGCGGTCCAGCAGGGTCGGAGTGATCAGTTCGAAGGTCACCTCGGTCGTGATCGGCACCGAATCGCCGGCCGTCGCGCGAGCTGCTCGTACCGCTTCGTCCAGTACCCACTCCCCGTTTGCCCGCAGCCACTCGATCTCCGCCTCGGCCGGCACCGATGCCCCCGAGCGCGGCGGCAGTGCACACGAAGTCAGTAACTGCAGCGTCTGCCCCCGCAGCCGGGCTTCCAGTCCGGCCCATGCCGCGGCACGCAGCGACGGTAGCGAGCCGTCGACGCCCACCACGATGGGTGTGCCGGTCTCCTCGGCCGGGGGCTCTGCCATCGGTTGCTCCATCCTGGGCCGGCCGCGCGTCATCGTCTTCACCCACCGACGAGCGATCTAGCGCAGGGGCCCGATCACCTCGTCGAGCGGGCGGCGCGGTGAGACCGGGATATCGTCCGCGCCCGCCGGCGCCGAGCCGATCCGGACGACCAGCTGCGGATAGCCGATGTCCTCGAGAACCCGGCCGCGCACCATCTCCCGGGTATCGGGCAGTTCGAAGGGTTCGGTCATCGGGCAGGTCGCCATGCCGAGCATCGTGGCCGTCAGCAGCACAGCGCTGCCCGCTTCCCCGGCCCGCAGCCGGGACAGGCGATCGTCGGAATCGGTATGGATCAACAGGAGGCTGCCGCCTTCGGTCATCTCCCGGACGCCGGATTCGCGCAGTGTGGCGCCCGCGAACTCGCGCGTGAGCGGATCCGCGGCCACGGGCACGGCATTGCGCGCGGGCACACCGTCCGGTGCGGCGTGATGGCCGCTCCACATCGAGAGTTCGGCCCGGTAGTCGGGGTCGGTCCGGTGCTTTTCGGCCGCCCGGGCGAAGGCCGCCACCAGAACCGGACGGTCCGCGTCGGCGGTGATCTCACGGATATCGGCCCCCTGCTCGGTGGCCGCGGCCGCGAGCGTGGCGAGATCACCGGCCGGGGTCTCCCGGGCCGAAACCCGGCGCCGGTCGGTATGTCTGCGGTTTATCGCACGCGCCAGCTCTTCGTCGTCCGCGGTCGGAGTCGCGCGGGCGAATTCGATCGCCGCGAGGTGCGCCGGGTCCGCGGGGTTCGGGAGCCGGTGGACGATGGTTCGCCACCCCATGGATCTGGCCGCGACGCGGAAATGGTGCAATGCCACTCCACAGCTGAGGATCTCGTCGCGTCCGTCGGGGTCGGTATGCGGCAGCCGCCGGCTGTCGTCGGCATACAGGTGAACGGTTCGATCTCCGACCCGCCACTGCCACGGTTGGGTGTTGTGCACCGAGGGTGCCCGGACGGCCAGCGCCAGGGCGGCACGAACGGCCTCGGTGTCCGGATGAATCCCGGCCATGATGGGTCCTCGCTCTCGGATCGGCGTCTTGTCGCGGCAGTTCCGGTCGTTGCGGATGGCACCGCCTCGGTCACGACGGTGCGGGAAGGTTCAGGACCTGTCCCGCGGTGGCGCCACCGTCCAGGACGAATTCCGAACCAGTGGAGAAGGTCGCTTCGGTGATCAGGAAGCGGACCATCGCCGCCACCTCTTCCGGTTCGCCGAAACGCGGCAACGGCTGAGCCGCGGCAACCGATTCGTCCATCGCCTCGGTCATGGGGGTGTGAATGGGGCCGGGGTGCACCGAGCACACCCGGACACCGGCCCGGCCCAGTTCGAGGGCGGCGGCTTTGGTCAGCCCACGCAAACCCCATTTGCTGGCGACGTAGGCACCGAGTCCCGCATACCCCATCAATCCGGCCGTCGACGAAATGTTCAGGATGACTCCGCCGCCCGCCGCGCGAAGCCTGGGCGCCGCGTAGTGCATACCCAGCCAGGCGCCGTAGAGGTTCACATCGACGACATGACGGAAAGCCATCGGCGATTCCGTTTCGACCTCACCGAAATCGAGGATTCCGGCGTTGTTGACCAGGATCGCCAGCGGCCCGTACACGGCCTCGGCTTCGTCGAGAACCCGCCGCCAGTCCGCTTCGTCGGTGACATCGAGCCGTTGGAACAGCGCGTGAGGTCCCATCGACTCGGCGAGTGCTGTACCGGCGGGTTCGAGCAGGTCTCCGATGACGACATCGATATTGTCCTTGGCCAGGGCGCGGACGATGGCGGCACCGATACCTCGGGCGCCGCCGGTGACGAGCGCGCTGCGGCCGGTGAATGCACTCATCTCTGCACCTCTCGTCGCCGGATCCTCCGTCCTCAGCCTCCCGTTTTCGCACGCCCGCCGAGACAGTCGAAAGTCACCTGTCCTGGTGTCCTCCGGCAGCAGATGACGCCTCGCCGCCGGATCCGGCTCGGGCGGCCTGCTATCGGGACTCCCGTGCGCGGCGATCGGATTCCGCGGACGCCAGGTGCTCTGCCCATAACCGGTGCAGCGCCGTTGCGGAACCACCCATTCGGCTTCGACTACAGAAGACCTGCCGCAGAGTACTTAGTCCCCTGACGCCGCCCGATTCCGGCGGCGAGGATGGGCACATCACCGAGAATGTGACATCAGGGAGGCAACCATGACGACCGCGCAGGCTGTGATGCACGAAGAAGTGGCCCATATAGGGGTGCGTGACACGCTGGACGTCGCGGCGCAGCAGATGCGGCAACGCGGCATCGGCGCCCTGCCGATCTGCGACGGCGAAGGCAACCCGGTAGGCATCGTCACCGATCGCGATATCGTCGTGAACTGTGTCGCGCTGGGGCACAACCCCGCGACTGCCACCGCTGGTGAGTACGCCCAAGGGGATGAGCTGCACACAGTGGAGACCGGTACCGATATCGGCGAGGCTCTGGCACTGATGGAGCGCTACCAGATCCGCCGGCTCCCGGTCACCGACCACGGCCGGCTGGTGGGCATCATCACCGAAGCCGATCTGGCCCGGGAACTGCCGGAGCAGGAGGTCGGCGAGTTCGTCGAGGCGGTATGCGAACCGCACTTGCCCGCCCAGGCCGAAGCACCCACGGCATAGCTGTCGTCACCGCTCATGGGTTCGGGCCGCGGGTGACCGCAGTGGCCCGCACCGCAGCTCCGCTCATCGGCACTGCTGTCCGGTCCGCGCCGGCGAGATCGTCCCACACCCGGCAGGCCGCGGTCACCGACAACACCCGAGGCGCGTCGGTGTCGACATCCACCGCGTCCGGCCAGGGGTCCACGGTATCGGTCAAGGCGGTGGCAATCTGCGGGGTTGCCTCGGAGAGACTGTTCCCGCGGTGCCGGATCCGGTCGAGCGCCACGGTGGCCGGACAGACACAGCGTATCGACCCGATACGTGCGCCCGCGGCCGATGCGGCCGTCTCGGCGAGGTCTCGCCTTGCGGCGTCGAGCCAGCTGGCGTCGAGAATTACCGAGACGCCGGCACCGAGCAGCGTCTGCGCCCGGCGCACAAGCTCGGTGTAGACGCGGTCCTTGTTCACGAGAGAGTAGGCGCCCCGATCGTAGACGCCACTTTCGCCTGCGATATCGCCGGTGGACCGTAGCTCCCGGCGCAGCCCGTCGCTGGACAGCACTGCGGCCCCGGTCCGCGCCGCCAGTCCGGTGGCCAGCGTGGATTTGCCGGAGCCGGGCAGACCGCCGACGAGGACGAGTCGCACCGCCGACCGTCGCAGATGCCCCACCGCGATCCGGAGATGCCGATGCGCGCGGTCGACTGCGGTGGCATCGCCCTGCCCGGCACGGATCGCGTCGACCTTCGCACGGACCAGCGCACGGTAGGCGATGTAGTGGTCGGCCAAGGATTCCGGGGCGGTGTCGCCGGATCGTCGACGATATTCCCGCACAAGGCTTTCCGCCTGCCCGGGGTGGCCCAGGAACTCCAGGTCCATAGCGAGGAACGCGATATCGTCGAGGCAGTCCACGTAGCGCAGCCGATCGTCGAAATCCAGGCAGTCGAGGATCCGGAACCCGTCGGGCAGTTCGAAGATGTCCTCGGCGAGGAGATCGCCGTGGCCGTCGACGATCCGTCCCGCGGCGATGCGGGTCTCCAGTAGCGGCCGCCGGCCGGACAGGTACCGCTGCGCCAGTGTCCTGATCGTGTCGAGCACCTCCGGGTCGAGGACATCGACCCGCTGGTGCCGCATACTCGCCAGCAGGTCGTTCCACCGCTCCACCAGCGCCTCGACGGTGCCGGACAGGTCGATATCGGGTCCACGCGGGGCCGTGGCGTGGAAGGCCACCAGTAATTCCACCAGGCCCGGCAGGTCGGGAGATCCGCCCGAGGAGGTCTCGAGCCGGTTGGACAGCCGGGACTCCTCGGGCAGGCGGCGCATCACGATCACCGGTTCGTCCGGCCCACCGGTGGGGTCGGTGAGGTGGGCGACGCCCAAATAGATATCAGGGGCGAGCCGGCGATTCAGTTCGACCTCACGCGCGCAGGCCCGCTCTCGTAATTCCGTGGTGCCGAAGTCGAGGAAATCGGTCGTGATCGGTTTCTTGGTCTTGTAGGCCCGGTCCCCGCAGAGCACGACAACACCGGTGTGCGTTTCCCGCAGCTGCACGTATGTTCGCCCGGCGGTCATCGCGGACCGGTGGCCGCACGGGCGTGGTCGAGAAGTAACCGTCGCTCGGCGGCATCGATCGCCCGACGCGCGGCGGGAACCGCGTCGGGCGTGACCGATACGGAGGTGATCCCCATCCCGATCAGTTGCTCGATGAACTCCGGGTGACTGGACGGCGCCTGCCCGCACAGCGAGGAGGTGATCCCCAGGGCGCGGGCCGCGGACACGATATTCGCGATGGCGTCCAGCACAGCGGGGTCGGATTCGTCGAACAGCGGGGCACATTCTGCGGAGTCGCGGTCGACTCCCAGGGTCAGCTGGGTGAGATCGTTGCTGCCGATCGAGACTCCGTCGATACCCAGGCCGACGTATTCGGGGAGCCAGTAGCGGACCGAAGGGACTTCGGCCATCACCCAGCGATGCATGCCGCGCTGGTGGCGTAGCGGACCGGCGTCCACCAGTTCCAGGCACGCTTCGAGTTCCCACCGGGTCCGGACGAACGGAATCATCAAGTGCAGGTTGTGAGTTCGTTCCCGGACCTCGGCCAGCGCAGCGAGCTCCAGCTGGAACACCTCGGGATCCTGGGTGTAGCGGTAACAGCCGCGGTAGCCGATCATCGGATTGTGTTCGAGCGGCTCGTAGCGTTCCCCGCCGACGAGTGCCCGGAATTCGTTGCTGCGCAGATCGGTTGCGCGGTAGACCACCGGACGCGGGGCGAACGCGGTGGTGATATCGGTCAGGGCACCGACCATACGGTCGAGGAACGCGCGCTGCTCGCCACGAGCGATCACTTCGCGCGGATGCATATTGTCCAGCGCCCGGGTCAGCAGTATCTCGGCGCGCAGCAATCCCACGCCGTCGGTATCCGCGGCCGCGGCCCGCTGCGCGGCTTCGGGAAGGGCGATGTTCACATACAGCCTGGTCGCCGTGGGCGTGAGTGGCGCGTAGACGGTAGCGGCCCGATCGGCCGGCGCGGTGAGTACGGGAGCGCTGGTGGGCCTGCCCGCGCGGACCTCACCCGCCGAGCCGTCGACGGTGACCGTGTCACCGTCGGTGAGGGCGGTGGTGGCCGATCGTGCCCCGACCACGCAGGGCACACCGAGTTCACGGGCGACGATCGCCGCGTGACAGGTCATTCCGCCGCTATCGGTGACCACGGCGGCTGCCCGGTTGATGGTCGGCAGCCAATCCGGGTTGGTCATCGGGGCGACCAGGATCTCGCCCGGCTGGAGGGCGTCACCCTGGTCGGGGGAGGACAGTACGCGCACGGTTCCCCCGGCGGTGCCGGGCGCGGCGCCCAATCCGCGCACGAGCACCGTTGCCGGCGACAGGTCGGGGGAAGAAGCAGGTTGTGGTTCGCGCAGAGTGGTGATGGGACGGGCTTGTACGAGCCACAGTGAGTCTTCGTCGTAGACCCACTCGACATCTTGGGGCCGGCCGTCGTGATGCTGCTGTACCGCCATCGCGAGCTGGGCCACCTCGACGGCTTCGTGCTCGGTCAGGACCGGCGTCGCTTTGTCGTCGTCGGCGAGTTCGATGCGGCGGTCGCCGTCCGGTCCGGCGACGATGGCGAAATCCTGGTGGCCGGGCCGGTGTTCGAGTAGATGAGGCCCGGCGGTGTCGAGAATGTAGGTATCGGGACGGGTGGTCCCGGACACCACGACCTCACCCTGCCCGCGGGCCGCATCGATGACGATCCGGTCCCGGCGGCCGGTGGCCGGGTCCGCCGTGAACGCGACCCCGGCCCGGCGGGCGTCGGCCATCTGCTGCACCACCACAGCCATGGCCGGGGTTTGGTACATGCCCCGGCGGGCGCGATAGGTCAGGACCCGCGGAGTGAAAAGGGAGGCCCAGCAGTCGAACACCGCCTCGACAAGCTGATGTTCTCCGCGCACGTTGGTGCGGGTGAGGTTCATCCCGGCGAACGAGGACGTGGCGCTGTCCTCACCGACCGCTGAGGACCGGACAGCCACCCGCGGATCCTTGCCGAGGGCGTGGTAGGCGGCGAAAAGAGCGGATCTGGACGAGGAGTCGAGGGCGCAGGCGTGCACGAGTTCACGCATGCGCCGGCACAGAACGTCCACCCGGTCGGGGTCGACGGCTTCGGCGGCTCGCAGGGCTTCGGCGTGCAAGGAGGAGATTTCGGCGCCGTGCGCTCCCTGTCCGATCACCTGTTCGTAGCAGGAGCGCAGTACGACGAAACCCGGCGGTACCGGGAGGCCGACGGATACCAGTTCACCGAGGTTGGCGCCTTTACCACCGGCCTCGTCGGTATCGGCCAGGCGCAGTTGATCGAACGCCGCGACATAGGCACCCATCATCGGCTCCCTTCGTTGTCGGCGAGAGGACAAGCGGCTCCCCGCTCCATCCGCGCAGGAACTATGGGCGCGGGTGTCTGCGACTACATGGGTTCAGGGTGATCGATACGTGGTGTGCCGGATCAGAGGCATCGTGCCCGGGCCTCCGGGACCTACGACCTCTCTGATACAGCGCCGGGCGAGCGGAGTGGCCCCGGCGGGGCCGGGTCCAGGGATTTCGGTCCTTCCCGGCACCGATCCGGGTCCCTGCGATCGAGGACCCCCGCCCCTACACCAGAGAGCCGTTCGAGCGTGGAATCGGCGTATCCACACGCTCGACTCGACGCTTCAGGAGCCGCCTGTGCCGCAGATTGTCACCGTGACGATGAATCCGACGATCGACCTGTCCACCTGCACCGACCGGGTGCTGGCGACGGAGAAGATACGTTGCGCACAGCCGCGTATGGACCCGGGCGGCGGCGGCATCAACGTCGCGCGCACTGTTCTCGCGCTCGGTGAACCGGTGCTGGCCGTGCTACCCGCCGGCGGGCCGACCGGTGACGTGTTGCAGGGATTGCTGGAGCGTGCCGAGGTACCGCGACGGGTCATCTCGATCGGTGGATCGACACGGGAGAGCTTCGCGATCACCGAGAACAGGTCCGGGCGGCAGTTCCGTTTCGTCCTGCCCGGACCGACGCTGACCGGCCTCGAGTGGAACGACTGCCTCGACGCGGCGGTGCACGCCGCACGCTCCGCACACTATGTGGTGGCCAGCGGAAGTCTGCCCCCGGGCGTACCGGCCGACTTCTATCAGCTGCTGGCCGAGCGAGTCGCACAGTCCGGGTGCCGATTCGTCCTCGACACCTCCGGGGAAGCACTGCGCCGGGTTCGGCACAGCGTGTTCCTGATGAAACCGAGCGCGCGCGAACTCGCCGAATACACCGGCCGTGAACTACCCGACCGTGAGAGCCAGGTGACCGCGGCGCGCGAACTGATCGCCGCCGGCGTCAGCGAGTTCGTTGTGGTTTCGCTGGGAGCCGACGGGGCACTGGCAGTAGGCCCGGACTCGTGGGAGACCTTGCCCGCGACACCGGTTTCGATCGCCAGCGCGGTCGGTGCCGGAGACGCGATGGTCGCGGGCGCGACCGTGGGATTCGCCCGGGGGCTGTCCCGGACCGAAGCAATGCAACTGGGTATCGCGGCGGCCTCGGCCACCTTGGTGACCGCCGGAACCAACCCCGGCCACCCCGACGTCATCGGCCGACTTTTCGGTGCACCCACCACGGCCTCGGTACCGGCGGCACGGCACGCGTAGTCGGGACCAAGGACCGGATACCCGGGACCATCGGCCCTGACCTGTGCGGACCGGTGTGGATGGACTGGGGGTGTGACGAATCACTTCCACAAAGGGGCTCCTATGCGCTCGGTGTCGATATCCGTTGCCGCCGCGGTCACCGCGGCCGGAGCCCTGCTGCTGAGGCACCGAATGCTGTCCTGGGGCGCGACCGGCGAAGAGGTCTCGGCGAGCTATCCCGGCGACGACTTCGTCGGACGGCCGCGTTCACGATCGACCATGGCCACAACTCTTCCCGCTCCCCCGGCAGCGGTCTGGCCGTGGCTGGTTCAGATGGGCGCCGACCGAGCCGGTTGGTACAGCTGGGACCACTTGGACAACGCAGGCCGTCCCAGCACGTCCGAGGTCGTCGAGGAGTGGCAGGATCTGCGCACCGGCGATCGGATCCCAGCGACCGACGACGGCCGCTTCTTTTTCACCGTGGCCGCGGCCGAATACCCGTCGACCCTGGTGCTACGCAGCGATTTCACCCTTCCCGGTGGTCATCCGCTCGAACCCGCCGAACCCGACCCGCCCGCCTTCGCGCGCGGCGTATGGGGCTTTCACCTGCGCGAACTCCCCGATCACCGGACGCGACTGGTGGTCCGGACGGTCGGCCGGGACGCACCCCGGGCGCTCACCGCGGTGTTCGACACGCTGTTCGGCGAACCCGCTCACCTGATCATGCAGGCACGCCAGTTCCACAACCTGGCACGGCGGGTGCGATCCGCCGTGGCAAGTGACGCCGCGACGTCCGAGGCGGCACCGGACACCGACACGGAAACCCGGCCGCCCGCGCACACCGACCGATCGAAAAAGTGACTTTGGTACCGGGGCACGAGGGTTTTCGCCTGTGGAGGAGAGAGGCCGGCCGGACCCACACTTGTTCCGTGGATGCTCCGGTCGCCGAGATCGAGATCGCCGGCCGGTGAGAGGAGCCGTGCCATGAGACATATGACAGTCGCCGAAGTGATGACCGCAGATGTCGTCGGCGTCGACATGGACACCTCCTTTCACGATGTCGTGCAGACACTGGCTCGGCATCGGATCAACGGCGCGCCGGTGCTCGATGCCGACAAACACTGCGTCGGCATGGTGACCGAAGCCGATCTCCTCGCCCGGCAGGCACGTCTCGGTGGCCCGATCCCGGGCACCGTGTGGTCGGCGGTGTGGCGGAAGATGTTCGCCCGCAAGAGCGAGGCGGTCACCGCAGGGCAGCTGATGAGCGCACCGGTGGTCACGATCATGTCCGAAACCAGTGTGTCGGCCGCGGCGGCCACACTAGCCCGGCACGATCTGCACTCCGCCCCGGTGATCGATGCCCGCGGACACCTGGTCGGCATCGTGAGCCGCAAAGACGTACTGGGTGTGTATCTGCGCCCGGACGCCGAACTGGCAGCGGTGATCCGGGACAGCGTGCTGCGCCGCGGATTGCAGCTGCCGTCCAGCGCGGCCTCGGCCGAGGTACACGACGGTGTCGTCACGCTGAAGGGCGCGACACAGCCGAGCATGATCGGACTGATCGGTGCACTGGTCGCGGCCGTCGACGGTGTTGTCGGGGTGCGCAATCTGCTCATCGCCGATACCGCCAGCGCACTGATGCATGTGGGTGTGCACAGCCTCACCGCTCAGGAATCGGTCGCCGCGGCCGCACGACGGATGCGCGCCGCGAATATCGGGTCGTTATTGGTCCTCGACGAAGCCGGGGCGGTGACCGGTATCGTCACCGATCGCGATCTCGCGCTGCGCTGCGTGGCCGACGGTATGGACGCGGAACAGACAGCAGTCGGCGCCGTCGCATCGGGCGATGTCGTCACGGTGGATGCCGACCGCCACGTCGGCGAGGTCGTGGCGACCCTGCGCGAGCACAGGCTTCATCGCGTACCGGTCGTCTCGCACGACCGCCCGGTCGGGATCGTTTCCGAAGCGGATATCGCCCGCCGGCTTCCGCGCGATACCTGCGGGAAACTGATGGCGGATCTGCACGCCCCACAGCAGACCGGGACCACCCGAAAATGATGGAGTACGAGCCGGCTCGCTGGGGTTCTATCGAGAAGCCCGCCGCACAGCGGACGCAGGCGAACCTGACCGATTACGGTCGCGCCCGCGCCGACTTCGATTGGGACACCGCGGCCCGCGAACTGGCGATGCTGCCCGGCGGCGGCCTGAACATCGCCTACGAGGCGGTCGACCGCCATCTGGATACGCCGCGTGCCCAGGCGCCGGCATTGCACTGGCTGCGTGACCCCGCCGGCCGTGTCACCTTCTCCTATTCGGATCTGGCGATATCGAGCAACCGGTTCGCCGGTGTCCTGCGCGAACTCGGTGTCGCCCGCGGCGCACGCGTGTGCACCCTGCTCGGCCGCAGTCCCGAGCTGTACATCGCCGCGCTCGGCGCCTGGAAGGCCGGGTGCATCGTCTCACCGTTGTTCTCCGCCTTCGGTCCGGAGCCGGTTCGGCAGCGTATGGCCATCGCCGGAGCAGAAGTGCTCGTGACCAGCCGAGCCCACTATCGGCGCAAAGTCGCGCCGATCCGCGACGGTTTGCCCGCATTGCGTTATGTGCTCATCGTCGATGCCGAGACAGCCGAATCCCCTGATGGTCACCTCGTCGACCTGCGTGCGGCCATGGCCGCGGCCGCGCCCGAGTACACCATCGTGCGCACCGAGCCCGAGGATGCCGCGCTACTGCATTTCACCAGCGGCACCACCGGGACGCCGAAAGGTGCGGTGCATGTGCACAATGCGGTGCTCGCGCACCGGGTGACCGCACGCTATGCCTTGGATCTGCGGGGCGGCGATATGTTCTGGTGCACCGCCGATCCCGGCTGGGTCACCGGAATGTCCTACGGCGTGATCGCGCCGCTGAGCCTGGGCGCCACGCTGGTCAGCGACGAGGCCGAGTTCGACACCCGGCGCTGGTACGACATCCTGACCGCCGAAGGCATCACGGTCTGGTACACCTCCCCCACCGCGCTGCGCATGCTGATGCGGCATGGAGACGACCTGCCGCCGGGAACCGATCTGTCGCATCTGCGTTTTATCGCCAGTGTCGGCGAACCACTCAACCCCGAAGTCGTGGTGTGGGGCGAACGAGCGTTGGGCAAGCCCGTGCACGACAACTGGTGGCAGACCGAGACCGGCGCCATCATGATCGCCAATTTCGCTGCCGAACAAGTCCGGCCGGGCTCCATGGGCCGGCCCCTGCCCGGTATCCATGCCACGATCCTGCGCCGCGGTCCCGGAGGCCGGCCACTGGTACGCGGGGTCGTCCAGGAAGCCGACGCCGGCGAGATCGGCGAACTGGCGTTGCACACCGGCTGGCCGTCGATGTTCCGCGAGTACTGGCAGCAGCCACAACGCTACGACAAAACCTTCATCGGACCCTGGTATCTGTCCGGTGATCTGGCTCGCCGGGACGCCGACGGCTACTACTGGTTCGTCGGGCGCGCCGACGATGTCATCAAGTCCGCCGGACACCTGGTCGGACCGTTCGAAGTGGAAAGCGCGCTGATGGCGCACCCGGCTGTCGCCGAGGCCGGTGTCATCGGCACCCCGGACCCGGTCGCCGGGCAGCTCGTCAAGGCTTTCGTCCTGCTGCGCCCCGGCTACACCGGTTCCGGCCAGTTACACGACGAGTTGCTGGCCTTCGGCCGTCGCGCCCTGGGTGCCGTCGCCGCCAAGGAGATCGTCTTCGTCGACAGCCTGCCGCACACACGCAGCGGCAAGGTGATGCGGCGGCTGCTGCGGGCCCGGGAACTCGGGTTGCCCGAAGGTGATGTGTCGACCTTGGAGGCCCCGCCATGACCATGACCGAATCCCCGGCCGGAGCGGCACCCGCTCGTACCGACCCCGCCCACCGGATCGAGCTCCTGCGCCAGATGATGCGTATCCGGCGTTTCGAAGAACGCTGTATCCAGCTCTACAGCACCGAGAAGATCCGGGGATTCCTGCACCTCTATATCGGCGAGGAGGCCGTCGCGGCGGGTCTCCTGAGTGAGATCGACACGGGCGACGCGGTGGTCTCGACCTATCGCGAACACGGACACGCGCTCGCGCGCGGCATCCCGATGACCGCATTGATGGCGGAAATGTTCGGGCGCAGTACCGGATGCAGTGGCGGCCGCGGCGGTTCCATGCACCTGTTCGACGCCCAGCGGCGGTTCTACGGCGGAAACGCCATCGTCGCCGGCGGTCTGCCGCCGGCGCTAGGTCTCGCGCTGGCGGACGCACTCACCGATACGCCCCATGTCACCGTCTGTTTGTTCGGTGACGGCGCCTTCGCCGAAGGCGAATTCCACGAATGCGCCAACCTCGCCGCCCTCTGGCACCTACCGGTGCTCTTCGCCTGCGAGAACAACCAATACGCAATGGGCACCGCATTGCGCCGGGAACACGCCAACACCGATCTGGCCCTCCGCGCGGCCGGCTACGGAATGGCATCGTGGCCCGTCGACGGTATGGACGCCGAAGCAGTCGCCACAGCGACCCGCCGCGCGGTCCAGTCGATCCGGGGCGGCGGCGGGCCCTGCTTCCTGGAGTTCCGTACCTACCGCTTCCGCGCGCATTCGCTCTACGACGCCGACCGCTATCGCGACAAAGCCGAGATAGAGCAATGGAAGACCCGTGACCCGATCACCCGGCTGTCCCGGCAACTGCGCGATTCCGAAATCCTCGACGACCGCAGGTATGCCGAGATCGAAACGGAGATCGACGCCGAAATCGACACCGCCATCGGCGAAGCCGAGGCCGCACCACTGGAACCCGTCGCCGACCTGACCCGCCATGTGTACGCGGAGCGGCTATGACCACCACCTATCGGCAGGCGTTGACCGACGCGCTGCGTGAAGCCCTGGACCGCGATGAGCGGGTGTTCCTGATGGGCGAGGATGTGGGCGCCTACGGCGGCTGCTTCGGCGTCAGCCGTGGCCTGCTCGACGATTACGGGCCGCACCGTATCCGTGACACTCCGCTGAGCGAATCGGCGTTCGTCGGTGCGGGCATCGGTGCGGCGATCGCCGGCCGGCGCCCGATCGTGGAGATCATGACCGGCAACTTCAGCCTGCTCGCGCTGGACCAGATCCTCAACAACGCCGCTACCCTGCGGCATATGTCGGGCGGGCAACTCGGTGTGCCGCTGGTGATCCGGATGGCCACCGGAGCCGGTCGCCAACTCGCCGCACAACATTCGCACAGCCTCGAATCCTTCTACGCCCACCTGCCCGGCCTGCGCGTACTGTCCGCGGCCACCGTGGCCGACGCACGAGGCATGCTGTGGCCCGCCCTGCAGGATCCGGATCCGGTGGTGATATTCGAACCGATCGCCCTGTACAACACCAGCGGCGAACCCCCCGGCCCGGATACCGTCACCGAGATCGATACGGCCGCAGTCGCCCGGCCGGGCAGCGACGTCACCGTCGTCGCCTATGGGGGCACCCTGCACACAGCGCTGGCCGCCGCCGACCAGCTCGCCGAGGCCGGCATCGACGCAGAGGTGATCGATCTGCGCACTCTGCGACCGCTCGATACGGCCGCGATCCTGGAGTCGGTGAGCCGTACCCATCGTCTGGTGATCGTCGACGAGGGCTGGGGCCGGGCCGGGATAGCCGCCGAGGTCGCCGCGGCGACCGCGGAGCACGCCTACTACGACCTGGACGCACCGATCCGGCGGGTGTGCACCGCCGACGTGCCGATCCCCTATGCGCGACAGCTCGAAGAGGCGGCCCTGCCCTCGGCCGGAGCCGTCGTCGAGGCGGTGCGCGAGGTGGTGAGCTGAGATGGCCGAATTCAGGATGCCGTCACTGGGCGCCGATATGGTCGAGGGCACCCTGCTGCACTGGTATGTGCGGCCCGGCCAGGTCGTCCACATCGGAGATGTGGTCGCCGAGGTCGACACCACGAAGGCGGCGATCGAGGTGGAAAGCTTCGACGACGGGATCCTCGCAGCGATTCTGGTACCCGAAGGCGCCACGGTTCCGGTAGGAACGCCCCTGGCAACCATCGAACCCGCCGCAGGACCGTCCGGCACATCACCGCCCGTCGAACGTGCCGACGGTGAAACCGCGCCGGAAGACACCCCGTCAGGTACCCAACCGGATACAGCCACCACACCGGCAGCCGATCACACCGGCCCCGCCCCGTTGCCGCCGCCCACTGCTGATGCGCGACCCGGTGATCGTGGGATCTCACCGCCGGCCGGTGGCGGGACGGGAAAGAAGACCGGGCACGACCTCCATGCCACTCCACTGATCAGGAAACTGGCCGAGGAAGCCGGAATAGATATCGCCACCGTCCACGGTTCCGGTCCCGCGGGCCGCGTCGTGCGCGCGGATATCGATCGGATCAAAGCCGCCGCAAGCTCGAATGAACCGAGCCCGGAGACCGAGAGAAGATCAGCTCGTCCTGCACCCACCCCCAGCACAGTCCGCGGCGGCCGAGCTGCGCAGGGCGCACCGAAGACGTATACGGGCCGCGCGTCGGGGTACGCCCGTCGTCTGGCCTCCGCATCAGGTATCGAGTTGAGCGGTGTGCAGGGCTCGGGCCCCGACGACGCGGTACGCGCACGAGACGTCCCTACCGGCACATCCGAGCGACCCCCGCCCGATACCGTCCACCCGCGACCGCCGCGGGACGTACCGGGAGACAACGCGACCGCGGAAACCCCCCGGCGCTCCCCCGCGACTGCCCGCCAGATGATCGCTGCGGCGATGACACGGTCGAAACGCACTGTGCCCCACTACTATCTGTCGAGCACTGTCGATATGGACGCTGCGATGCGGAGGCTACGGACAGTCAACGGGCAGAAGCCGGTACCGGAGCGCATCGTGTCATCGGCGCTGCTGCTGTGCGCCGCGGCCCGCGCGGCGCGCTCGGTGCCTGAACTCAACGGCTTCTGGCTCGACGAAGAATTCCGGCCCGCACCCGATGTGCATGTGGGCATGGTGGTGTCGCTGCGCGAGGGCGGCATCCTGGTGCCGACCATTTCCGACGCCGACCACCTGTCCGCCGCCGCGATGATGCGGTCCGTACGCGATGCGGTAGCGCGGACCCGGGCCGGCCGGCTGCGCTCCCGTGACACCGTGCAGGCCACCATCACCGTAACCAGCCTCGGCGATCTGGGGGCGGACGCGGTCTTCGGCGTGATCCCGGTCCCACAGGTCGCGATCGTCGGATTCGGTGCCGTCACCGAAAAGCCCTGCGCGGTCGCCGGAATGGTGGGCGTCCGCCCACAGGTCACCGCCACTCTGTCCGCCGACCACCGGGCGAGCGACGGGGCCGTAGGGGCGCGTTTTCTGCGCTGTCTCGCCGATCACCTACAAGATCCGGAGGAGTTGTGCCCATGACCACTGGAATGGCTTCCCGCGCGGAAGCAGTCGCTCTTGTCCGGCAGTCGCTCAGTGGCTTCGTCACCGACGCCGAGCTGGCCGAGCTGGGCGAGACACAGCCGTTGCGCAGCACACTCGAACTCGACTCGATCGACTTTCTCACCTTCGTCGAACGGCTCGCCGCAGGCAGCAACCGAAGGATCGATGAAGACGACTACCCACGCCTGTCGACAATCGAATCCTGC
Organism: Nocardia sp. NPDC051750; assembly: GCF_044453135.1. NCBI lineage: Bacteria > Bacillati > Actinomycetota > Actinomycetes > Mycobacteriales > Nocardiaceae > Nocardia > Nocardia sp. NPDC051750. The sequence goes on from NZ_JBITCK010000006.1 coordinate 574,263, forward strand.
GCGCAGTTCCTCACCGAAAGCCGTTAGGGGGCACACCGTCCGCCGCGGGATCAGGGATGGATAACATGTGTGCCCGCCGCGGGCAGGCCCAGCGAGTTACCGATTCCGGTGGCCCACCCTTGAATGGCGGACCAATCCCGCAGATCACCGTAGCGGCCACCGCCCATGAGACGGTAGAGCGTTCGTGCCTTCCGGGATACGCCATGACGCTCGTAGACCCCGGCGAAGGCACGATAGTCGATAGTCACGGGCGTGTACCGCATCACGCAGGGCCGCGATCTTCTCGGGAACAACCCGCCCGATGCGCCGTCCGACCGGACCGCGTAACGCCGGTCCGAGCCCGACACCGAAGAGGCGGACATCGGTTGCGGCCAGCTCCGCGCGATTACGGCCGATATAGTCCACGGCCGCAGGCAGGAAATCCATATTGTGGATCGCGCTGCCGAGGATCACCATGTCGAAGCCGGCGAGGCCGGGTGCGTAACCGACCTCGCGCAAGTGCACCTCGGCGCCGCGGTCTGCCAGATCAGCGGCGACGAACTCGGCGATATCGCGGGTGGAACCCTGTTCCGTGGCGTAGATGACCGCCACCTTCCTGGTCGGAGTCATGACCCGAGTGTCGCCCGCTTCCGGACGCCTCCAGCAGAGTCGACCGGCCTCTGCCTCGGGGACCATCGACCCGCCGGATCCGCCCCGGGCGTGAGATCCGGGCAATCGGCTGTGGTCGGGACCATCGCCCCGGGCATCGGCGACTTCCGGCCCTGCACGGGCGCGGTCCGGGAATCGAGGCTGGAAATGCACCCCACCGGTGTTCTCGGACGAGCCGCGAGGAGGCGACCGCATGGCGCACCGTAATGATCCGCTTGCCGCAGGAGTTCACACGGCGCACGCATGGTTGAACGCTGTCGCCGACGAACTGGGCACCGAGGACCGCCAGTTCGCCTTCCGTGCGCTGCGCGCGTGGATGCACACCGTCCGCGACCGGCTCGGGGTGTCCAACGCTGCCCATGTGAGCGCGCAACTGCCCGAACTCCTTCGTGGCGTGTGGTACGAGGGCTGGGTTCCCGCCAGAGTGCCGATCCGGCACGGTGTCGCCGCGTTCATCGATCAATTCGCCGAACAAGCGCGCATCGACCGCGCCGAGGTCGTGCCGATCGCCGGGAAGATCACCCGGGCACTGGAACATCTCTTCGCGCCCGGCCAGCTGACCCGGGTTTTCGCGGTGCTACCCGGCCCCCTCGGCATTGCCCTGTGGGGTGATTTCCTCGGCGAGGAGCACGAGACCGCCTACGTATCCCCGTCGCCGTCCAGGCGACTCACACCCGACCGGAACAACGATCTCGCCCAGCAGCTCCGGACCCTGGGCGAGGCGGTGGCGGTACTGGCCCGTGGACTCGAGCAGTTACCCGCGCTGCCCCCGGACGAGCGACGGGTTGCCGCCGCGGCGCAGTCGGCGCACCGCATTCTGCTGGCCGAAGGACTGGTGGACCAGAGTGCGACGGAAGTGAGTTGAGAATGGCACAGCCTCCGGTGTTCTTCCAGGACCGTCGCGGCACCGGGCGAACACTGTCCCGGTTGCCGGCGCATTGTCGTGGCGACCCCGACGTGAGGGTGCTGGGGTCGGCGCGCGGCGGTCTGCCGGTCGCCTGGGAAGTCGCCGCCGCACCGAGTGCCCCGATGACCCTGGTGGTCCGTGAGCTGTTGCCGTCGTAGGTAGCTCTTCACGTTCTGCCGCCGTCGCCGGAGGTGCGTTCGAGTCCGTTGCCATCGGTAACGCCGGTGGCTGCGTCATACGCTGCGGCAAGCCGCTCGAGCGGACCCGGGCCCTGCCTGCCGACCGGCGCGGCATCGAGGTGCCGGGTGCGCAGGTCCTGCATGAGTTCTTCGATGAACCGTAGGAAACAACGTGCGACCAGCGGTGCGATAGCAAGAACGTGCCGGGTCGGCATCGTCTCGGCGTCGGCAGCGTTGCGGCACGACCGAACGGATAGGAGGAGGCCGAGTCACGATGAGAGCCCAGGTCGGGGATTGGCTGATCGTCGAAGGGCGCGCACTCGGTGGCGCCGTTCACCGGGGATTGATCGAAGAAGTCCACGGCGCCGACGGGGCGCCACCGTACCTCGTGCACTGGACCGACACTGAGACCCGCGCGCTCATGTTTCCCGGTCCCGACGCTCGTGTGGTGACGAGCGCGGAGTTACGGGCCGAGGAGGAGGTCGTCACGAACCATTTCTCCTCGAAGCACTACCGGCCGCGGACGCGCACCTGACGGTAGCGAGGTATTCCGGCCGAAGTGTTCGCTACGTATCCGTCGACGGGGCCGGACTGTCCTCCAGGCACACGGTGTTCCCCGGCGACAACCGGGCCGCCTGGTCCCGGCAGACGATATCGATCGGCGGCGCGTCCCCGGGTTCGGAACCTATCTCGACTCTCCTGCCGCCGACTCGCACCATCAGCCGATGACCTCGGTACAGCATGGGAAACGACAGCGTACCCAGCGTTTCCGGCCAATAGGGGCAGAAGATGAGCCGGCCACCGCGCACCTCCAGCCCGGTGAAGCAACGCTGGAGCAGGTCGACGCTGCCCGCCATCGCGGCCAGGTGGATTCCTTCGCCTGTCGTCCCACCCTGGATATCGCCCACATCCGATTCGACCACCCGCGCGAAGAATTCCAGGGCGCGTTCCCGGTTGGCGCGGGCGAGCACCCAGGAATGCACGAGGGCGCTCAAGGTCGAACCGTGCGATGTCCGGGTCAGGTAGTAGTCGATCGTTCGAGGAATCATCTCCCCCGGTAACTCGTAGCCGAGGCGTGCGAACAGTTCGCGGAGTTCGTCCGCGGAGAACAGGTAGAACAGCATGAGCACATCGGCTTGTTTTCCCGCGCGGTACCGGCCGATATCGTCGCCCTCGGCTTCCAGTATCCGGTCCAGCCGCTGGATATCGCCGTAACGGCGGCGGTAGTGCTCCCAGTCCAGTTCTTGTAGCCGGTCGTAGCCCTCGAACTGACTGATGACACCGTCGTGGAAGGGCACGTACATCCGGTGGGCGACCTCGCGCCAATGCGATGGTTCCCCGGATGCCACACCGAGGCGCTCGAGCAATTCGGCGCGGGCGCGGGGGGCGATCACCTCGAGCGCTTCGAGTGCGCAGTGGATCGTCCAGGCGGCCATGACATTGGTGTAGGCGTTGTTGTCGACACCCGCTCCGGGCGCGCCCGGGTATCCGGCGTGGAATTCGTCCGGGCCGATCACGCCGGTGAGTACACAGCGGTCGAGCCGCGCATCGAAATCGGCCAGTGCCGCCCAGAACCGGGCTGTTTCCACCAGTAGCTCGGCGCCACGCTCGGTGAGGTACTCCAGATCGCCGGTCGTCTGGTAGTACTGCCAGACGGTGTAGGCGACGGCGGCGCCCACATGATGTGCACGCCGGCTCGGATCCGGATTCCACCGGCCCGACAGCGGATTGAGGTGGAGCTGCTGGCTCTCCTCGCGCCCGTCGCTTCCGGACTGCCAGGGAAACATCGCTCCGGCGAGCCCGGCCGCGGCGGCCGCCCGGCGGGCTTCGGGTAGTCGCCGGTACCGGTAGCGCAGCAGTGATCGGGTCAGCCCCGGAAATCGTGGGGTGAGGACGGGCAGCACGAACAGCTCGTCCCAGAAGACATGGCCGCGATAGGCCTCACCGTGCAGGCCGCGCGCGGGAACTCCGGCGTCCAGGTCGGCTGTGCTCGGCGACAGCGTCTGGATCAGATGGAGCAGATGCAGGCGCAGGGTTCGCACCGAGCCGTGGTCGTCGAGGTCGATGCGCAGACGTCCCCAGATCCGATCCCAGGCCGCGGCGTGGCCGGCGAACAAGGTTTCGTAGTCCTGCGCGGTCTCCAGCCCTCGCGCTGCCTCGTCGTCGGGTCCGGCCGAGGCGTTATCACGACCTGTGCACAACACCACCGTTTTCTCCAGGACGACCGGTTCCCCTTCCCTGGCTTCGACGGTGAACTCGTGGCCGATAGACCTTTCCCCGCAAGCGATCTCCGGCACTTCCGCTGCACCGGATCGCAGGATGTTGCGGATCGCGAGGGTTATCGGGACCAGCGAACTGTTGGTCTGTGTCGCCAGGAGCGCCGAATCCTCGGACAGCCGGGTTGTGCGCACCGCGCCCAGATGCGTGCCGGACAGGTCGCGGTAACGCTCGACGAGGCTGTTGGTCACCGATCCGTCCACGGTCGAGCGAAGGCACAGCGTCCCGGTCCAGTTCTCGGCGGTGATCGTGGTGACGAGTGCGGCCAGGTGGGGCCGGTGTACGGCCACGAAACGCCGCTGCTCCACTCCGGTGATGCGCCCGGTGTCGTCGCGGAACCGGAACCGCCGGGTCAGTTCCGCGCGGCGGATATCCAATCGCTGGTGGTAGTCCAGCAGTTCCGCGGTATCGGGTTCGAACCAGTCGCCGTCGGATATCCGGAAGGTGACCGGCAGCCAGTTCGGCACATTCACCAGGCTCTCGTTGTCGATCTCCTGCCCCGCCACCCGGTCGCGGAGCCGGTTGTACAGGCCGGCGACATAGGTTCCGGGATAGTGCGACTCGCCCGCTCGGCATTCCGGCGCCGCACCGCGGGTGGCGAAGTAGCCGTTGCCCAGGGTGCACAGCGCTTCCCGAAGCTTCTCCTGCCCCGGGTCGTAGCCCTCGTAGACCAGTGACCAAGTCTCCGTTTCGGTTCCAGCCGGCGCGGCGCGCACGAGTTCCACCAGCCGCTGCAGAAAATTACCGACCCGGCGCGGCCCGGCCAGCGAGTAGCGGGCGGCGGTGAACCTGTCGGTGTTCTCCGCATCGTGTACGACCAGGGCGAGCCCGTCCGGCTCGATCGCGTCGAAGGCGTCCTCGTCGGTCACATCATCGCCGAGGTAAATCGGAAGAGCGGCGATATCGAGCCGGCGCAGGATCCAGCGCACCGCCTCGCCTTTGTCCCAGTCGACGTCCGGCCGCAGCTCGACGACTTTGCGACCGGTGCTGACCCGCAGACCGGCGGCACGACCGGTGTCGCGCACCGTGGTCATCACCTGTTCGGCGACCTCGGCGCCTGCGGTGCGGAAGTGCACGGCGACCGCGAAACGCTTGTGTTCGACCATGACACCCGGGATATCGCGCAGTCGCGACCTCAGGCTTTCGGCGGCATCGGTCAGGGCTGCTTCGGCGCCGGGCACCGCGTCGTGTACATGCCGGGTGCCGTCGGGAGCCATCAATTCGAACCCGTGACTGCCGGCGAGCCAGACGCCGGGTACGGGCATTCGTTCGCGAAGGTCGTCCAGACCGCGGCCGCTGATCACGGCAACCGGGCAGCGAGCAGCCAGTTCCGTGAGGGCGGTCGCCGCGCCCTCCACCATCTCGGCGACGGCCGGATCGGTGACGATCTCGGCCAGGGTCCCGTCGAAATCCATGAGCACAGCGGGTGTCTCGATACCCAGCAGGTCTGTGATCCGGGGCCAGAACTCGAATGCGTCCGGCACCTCCCCGATACGGCGAAAACCCCCGTGTACTCCTATCCGCACCGCGTCGTCGACGGCCGCATGGGCGCCCGCAGCCATCAACCGCCCGCCCCGGCCGGTCCGCTCGATTCCGAGGACCAGTGCGAAACCTCCGGCTCGTCCGGCTGCCACACCCGCCTCGGCATCCTCGACGACCACCGCCCGGGCCGGAGCGACATCCAGGCGCGATACCACCTCACACAGCATCGCGGGATCGGGCTTTCCCGGCAGTCCCAGCTCCGCGGCGTCCATCCCGTCGACCCGGACCTCGAAAAGGTGAGCGATACCGGCAGCCGCGAGTACCTGCGCGCAGTGCCGGCTGGCCGAGAAGACGCCCGTACGTATTCCCTGGAAGCGGAGCCGGCGCACCAGGGCGACGGTCGATTCGAACGCCGCCACCCCGTCGCGGGCGAGTATCTCCCGGAAGAGGTTGTCCTTTCTGTTGCCCAACCCGCAGATGGTCGCGGCCGAATCCGGATCGGCCGGTCCGCCGCGAGGCAGCTGGATATGCCGGGCAGTCAGGAAATCCTCGACGCCGGAGTAGCGGGGTTTACCGTCCACGTATTTCAGATAGTCCGCCTCGCTGAACGGCGACCGATCCTGTCCCGGGCCGGCCGGTTCCGCCGTCAGGAAGGCATCGAATGTCTCGGTCCAGGCAGCAGCGTGGATCGAGGCACTGTCGGTCACCACACCGTCCATATCGAAGATCACCGCGTCGTATCGGCGGATATCGATCTGCGGTGCCGAATCGTGAACCCCGGGCTCGATGTGCATGGAACCTACCTGTCTCGAACAGGGCTTCGTCGCTTTCGGCGGGTCCACGGACCGGCCGGGCCGGCTGGAGGATCTCGTCTACGCCGGACCGTGTCCCTATCGGGGCTCTGCTGGAGCGTTCGAACTCCTTTTCCCGCGATCCGGCAACCGGGCGCGAACACTCCGGTCGATCGCCGGATGTGGGCCGCATACTCGCCTGCACGTATCCTCCCCGATGGATCCTCGTCGGCGGGAGTGCCGAAAGTCCCTGCCGGTGCCGTTTCGGGCTCGGCCGGCCCCTCCGGGAAGCGACTCCGGACTCCTGGCCCAGGGAGCTGCGACCGGTCAGGGCACCAGGACCGCGGCCCCATCGAAACGTCCGTGCGATAGGTCGGACAGTGCCTGGTCGGCTCGGTCGAGCGGGTACCGATGGGTCGTCACGCGAAGCCGGTGGCCTGCGCGAAAGACATGAACTCGCGCGCGTCGGCCCGCGTATTGGAGGTGACACTGCGGAGCTGCCGTTCCCGGAACAGGTGGCGCTGGTAGTTGAGGGTGGGTATATCGGTGAGGTGTATGCCCGCCAGTGCCAGTGTGCCTCCCGCACCGAGCGCCTCCAGCGCGCATGGCACCAACTCTCCGACCGGTGCGAAGAGGATCGCGGAATCCAGCCGTTCCGGCGGCGGGTCCGCGGCGTGCCGGACCGACGATACGCCGAGGTCGAGCGCCAGCTCACGGGCGGCGGCGCCCCTGGTCATGACGTGGACACGGGCACCGCGGGCGAGGGCGACCTGTGCGGTGAGATGGGCACTTCCGCCGAAACCGTAGATGCCCAGTACGCCGCCGTCCGGTAAGGCCGACCGGCCGAGGGCGCGGTAGCCGATGATCCCGGCGCACAGCAGGGGGGCCAGCTCCCGATCGTCGTACCCCGTCGGCAGGGGCAACACGAAATCTGCTGGTGCCGTGACATATTCGGCATATCCGCCGTCGGCGTCCCACCCGGTGTAGCGCGACTGCGGGCACAGGTTCTCCGCGCCGCGCCGGCAGAACTCGCAATGTCCGCAGGTATATCGCAGCCAGGGGATACCGATGCGATCCCCCACCGCGAACCCGGCGTCCTTCGCGCGGCCGGCGTCGAGGACTGCCGCGACGATCTCATGGCCCGGAACCACCTGCGGGCGATGCACAGGGAGGTCCCCTTCCACCACGTGCAAGTCGGTCCGGCAGACACCGCAAGCCAGCACCCGGGCCGAGAGTTCGCCCGGCCCGGGCTCCGGGAGCGGCTCATTACGTTCGGCGATCGGGCCCCGGTCGATAGCGCGCGGAGAGTCCACCCGCCACGCGCGCATGACAGTGGGCCCTTTCCCCGGCCCGTTCACACCGCGACCTCCTCGATCACCCGCGTTCCGGAGACGAGGGTGGGTTCGATACCGATCACCGTGCCGGTCGCCGGGCCGTCCCAGGAGCCGAGCCGGCGTGTGTACTCCTCGGCCAGTTCGACGGCGGTGATGGCATGTGCCGGGCCGACGACCAGCACCGACCATCCGATCCGCCGCACCGGGTCGATATCGTCGGCTTGGTAGGCGAGAACCACCGCACGTCCGAACAATGAAACGAGCCCGCCCGACGGGCGAGTGCAGATGATGATCGCCCCGTCCGCACCGATCAAGTGGTTCACCGGACGCACCGCGGGTAGCGCGTCGTGGGTGAACACGATTCGCCCGAACGGGGCGGCGGCGAGCAATCGCAGGGCCTCCGCCCGCTCGATTCCCACGGTCCGCCGTGGACTCTCGTCGCGGGCCGGGAACCTATTCGGACCAGCCACCTGACCTCACCGCTTTCTCGGTCGACCCCTGTCTCGATCGCACCATCGAGCGGATACTCCGGACAGGGTCGAATGCCCTTTCCGCCGTGCGAGAGGTCCTGTCCTGAGCGCACGGCACCTCAGGGCTGGAACGAGCACCACATACTGGCAAGTTCAGGATCACAACTCGATCCGGTCGCGTGGGAGCTGAACTGTAGTAGCCGAAAGTCCCAGTCGCGAAGGTCGAGCGGCACTGTGCACCCGGCGTGGCCATTCGTAGCGTCGAGAGCGTCGAATGATTTCGTGGTGGACTGCTGGATGTAGGCGCTGGTGTACTCGCAGGCGCGGACTCTGTCCCTTCCGACTCCGGAGTGCGACGGAGCGGGAATCTCGGGCCATCGCACCTCGGCCCCGGCAATGAGGAGGTGATCATGCGCTATCCGGTCGGCATCGACGAGTCCGGTCCGCACACAGTGCTCGCCGTCCGTCGAACAGTGCGGACCGACCGTGCCGGAGACGATATCGGCAGCGGTATGGCCGAACTCTACGAATTGGCCCGCGAACTCGGCCGCACTCCCATCGGCCCACCGCGCACCACCTACCACGGAGACTTCCGCCCCGGATCCACGACCGACGTCGAATTCGAAGTGCCGGTCGACGGGTCCGCCGCAGGCACCGGCACAGACTTCACTATCCGCCACGCCGAGCAGCAGACCTATGCACACACCTACCATCACGGTGATTACGCAGGGGTCGGCGCCGCCTACCGTGCGATCGACAACTGGGTCCGGAATTCCGGCCTCCACGCCGTCGGCCCACCCACGGAGATCTACCATGTGGCACCGGACGAGACGGTCGCTCCCGCCGAACTGCTCACCGAGATCCGGGTTCCGGTCGCCTCGGTAGTCTTGGCCGCGCGGCCCCGCGGGGGCTTCGAAAAGATTGTCGGAACAACCCGTGAGGTACTGCGTGAACAGGGCTTCGAGATCGTCGGTGAGTTGGACATCCGGAAGAAACTGTCCGGGTCATCGGCGACCGGGTCCGGTCGCTACGTGATCATCGACGCCTACCATCCCGGCCTCGCCCGCCGGATGATGGACACCGCCGGCCGGCTCGCACCCCTGCTGCCCTGCGCCGTGAGCCTACGAGAGGAGGGCGCGCTCACCGTCATCGAAACGCTCGACCCGGACCTGCTCCGGACACACGGCGCCCTCGCTGAGCTGGAGCCGCCGGCCGCGGAGGTCAGGCAACAGCTGAAGTCGCTCCTGCGAGCCGTCGAATGCATATGCGCAGAAGACGACGAGGCACCGGACCGGCCCACGCGGGTCCCGACATAGACACGGGTCGTGCCCGGCACCGAGGCAGTGGTACACATCGAGCAGGCTCACCGGTTTCTCGACCGGACCGATCGAGCGGCCCGGGACCACCGCGCACGCCCGCCGATTTCCGTACCGACGACCGAACTCGTGGCCTGGACAAAGGGCCTTTGGTCCCGGAAAGCAGGGCCTCCGGCATCGCACAGGCCCGGTACCGGCTCCGTAGGCTATAACGATCCGTAGGCGAAAGAGGTGAGCCATGATCAGGGTCTTCTTGGTCGATGATCACGAGATCGTGCGCCGCGGCGTGGCCGACCTGATCGAATCCGAATCGGATATGGAAGTCATCGGCGAGGCAGCGAACGCCTCCCAGGCGCTCGCCCGGATTCCCGCTCTGCGCCCCGATGTCGCTGTCCTCGATGTGCGGCTGCCCGACGGCAACGGTATCGAGCTGTGCCGGGAGCTGCTCTCCGCCGGCCGGGGGCTGCGCTGCCTGATGCTGACCTCGTTCACCGATGAGCAGGCCATGCTCGACGCGATCCTGGCCGGTGCGAGCGGCTACGTCGTCAAGGACATCAGCAGCCTCGACCTGACCAGCGCCATCCGGCAGGTCGGCGCGGGTAAATCACTCCTGGACAACCGCGCCGCGGCCACGCTCATGGCGAAGTTCCGGGCCGAGGCCGAAGCCGCCACCGGACCGCTGGCCGGCCTGACCGACCAGGAACGCACCCTGCTGGCGCTGCTCGGCGAGGGCCTGACCAACCGGCAGATCGCCGGGCGGATGTTCCTGGCGGAGAAAACGGTGAAGAACTACGTGTCACGATTGCTGACCAAATTGGGCGTCGAACGCCGGACACAGGCCGCCGTCATCGCATCGAAGATGACTCCGCCCGACAAGAAGGTGTAGTTCCGGTAACGGCCGCCTCGTCCGGTTGCTTTCCGGCCCATTGGCCGGGGCCGGAGTCGGTGGAAGAATGCAGTTCATGACGCGGCGGACCTCCCCGGCGGGCGCTCGGCCACCGGTCACCGAGGCGCTGTCACAGCTGCGCCTACACGAGCTACTCGACGAAGTGCAGGACCGTATCACCCAGATCGTCGACGTGCGCGACCGGATGGACCGCCTCATCGAGGCCATGCTGTCCATCACCACCGGGCTCGATCTGGACGAAACTCTGCGATCCATCGTGCACACCGCTATCGAGTTGGTGGATGCCGGGTACGGCGCGCTCGGCGTCTACGGAACCGACAAAACGAGCGACCAGCTGGCCCAGTTCATCTACGAGGGCATCGACGACGACACCCGTGTCCTGATCGGTGCCCTCCCCCGTGGTCACGGTGTGCTGGGACTGCTGATCCAGAACCCCGAGCCCATCCGCCTCCCCAATATCTCCGGCCACCCCTCATCAGTCGGCTTCCCCGCACATCATCCCCCTATGCACAGCTTCCTCGGCGTACCGGTGAAGGTGCGCGACGAAGTGTTCGGCAACCTCTACCTCACCGAGAAGACCGGCGCCCAGGAGTTCACCGAGGACGACGAGGTCGTCGTGCAAGCACTGGCCGCGGCCGCCGGCATAGCGATCGAGAACGCCCGGCTCTACGAACGTTCGCAGGCGCGCCACAGCTGGCTGGAAGCGACCCGGGACGTCGCCACCGAACTGCTGGCAGGAGGCACGCCCCGGGAAATACTCGATCTCGTCACCGAACGAACCCTGAAACTCACCGGAGCGGCGTGCGCCTTCGTCGCCCTCCCGGAAGATCCCGACCTCCCCTGCCGAGATGTCGGCGAGCTGTCCATTACCGCTGCTGCAGGTGAGAAAGCAGACGATCTACGCGGACAACGTCTCCCGCTACAGCAATCACGAGCCGACCAGGCGTTCCGGCACGGCCGCACCGTCACCCTCGACCGCCTTCCCGGCGACTTCCTACCGGATACGAACACCGGTTGGGGACCCGCGCTGGTCCTTCCGCTGCTGGCCGGTGACGAAGTCATCGGGCTCCTCACCGCTGTACAGCCCGCCGGCAGTAACCCCCTCGACCCCGCGGTTCAGGCGATGGTGTCGGTAATCGCCAACCAGGCCGCGCTGGCTCTGCAACTCGCGGAAACTCAACAGCGGATGCGGGAACTCGATGTGGTCGCCGACCGCGACCGGATCGCCCGCGATCTGCACGATCACGTCATCCAGCGGCTCTTCGCCGTCGGTCTGGGTCTCCAGGGCACGCTGCAGCGCGCTCGCAACCCGGAAGTGCAGGCACGCCTGAGCGAAACGATCGACGATCTGCAGTCCATCGTGCAGGAGATCCGCCACTCGATCTTCGACCTGCACAGCAGCGCGGCCGCGACCTCGGCCGACTACCGCAAACGCCTGCACACTATCGTCGCCGAGCTGACCGCCGACACCGATCTGCGCACCACGATCCGGCTCGCCGGACCCCTCACCGTGCTGACGCCGCCACTGTCCGACGATGTGGAAGCCGCCCTCCGCGAGGCGGTCAGCAACGTCGTCCGGCATGCCCACGCCACCACCCTTTCGGTCGAACTGCGCGTCGACGACGCGGTAACCCTCGAAGTCACCGACGACGGAATCGGCCTGGCGCCCGAGATCGGCCGGCGGAGCGGACTGGCCAATCTGACCGCCCGCGCACAACACGCAGGCGGCAGCTGCCGGATCACCGGCAACCCGGCCGGTGGAACCGTCCTGCACTGGAGTGCCCCCCTCCCCTGAGCGTCCCGTGCCCGAGCCCCGGCCGCGCGCCGGCATCGGCCGTCCACCGGCGCCCACCTCGCTGTCCGGCGACTCGGCATAGAGCACACAGACCCACCCGGACAGGGCCGAAAGCCCGGTATTCCGGTACCCCGCCCAGTTCCGACCGACCCTGGCCGGTCGGGCCGAGCCGAAACACACTGATCCTATGCGCCGGAGCCGAAGGGGTCTATCCGATGACCAGTACCGCAGATCGTGATCCAGTTCGACCCATCGTCGTCGGTGTCGACGGCTCCGAGGCGTCCGGTCTCGCCGTGCGCTGGGCGAGTGAAGCCGCGTCCGGGCACCCGGGCGGGCTGCATATCGTCCATGCCATCGACCTGGCCGGGGCCAGAGCCGTCCGCAATGTCTACGACGCCATGGAGCCACCCGTCAGCGAGGCGATCCGCCGGCGCGGCAACGAACTCCTCGCCGAGGCCCGGCAGACCGCACTCCGGATCGACCCCGCGCTCACCGTCGAGACCGAACTCTCGGAACTGGGGCCCGCTCATCTGCTCATCGACCGATCCGCTACCGCCGAGCTGACCGTGATCGGTACCACCGGGCAAGGATCCACTATCGCTCACCTGGGCTCGACCCTGCTCGCCGTCGCGAGCCACGGGCACGGCAGGGTCGTCGTCGTACGCGGCACCGGCCACGCGACAGGCCGCCGGGAGGCTCCTGTCGTCGTGGGCTTGGACGGCTCTGCGAGCAGCGAGGCCGCCGCTGCCGCCGCCTTCGCCGAAGCCGGCTCGGGCCGGGCTCCCCTGATCGCGATCCACACCTGGCACGACTTGCGATTCCATCTGTTCGCCGGGATGCCGGAAATAATCAGCGACCCGCCTCTGGCCGAAGCGGCCGAAGCCGAGTTGAACGCCTGGCTGGCGCCCTGGACCGAGAAATACCCCGAGGTCGAGATCGTCCGGAAGACCTATCTGGCAGGACCCGACCTGCACCTCATCCACTGGTCGGAATCCGCGCGACTCGTCGTCGTCGGCAGCCGTGGCCGTGGCGGCTTCCACGGCCTGCTCATGGGATCCACGAGCAATATCGTCGTACAGCGTGCCCACTGCCCAGTCCTCGTCGCCCATCCGACCTGAAGCAGAGCGTGGCCCACGTCAGCGCACCGAATCCGTCCCCTGATCGAGGCAGCGGTGGCGGCCGGGACCCAGGTCCGCCACCGAAGCGATCCGGTCCGACCGGCGGCACGCGTGAAATCGACCCGCGTGAACCCGTCGCCGCCCTGATACGTGATCTGCGTACGACGTCGGACGGGCTCACGTCCCGGGAAGCGGCACGCAGGCTCGAGGTCTACGGCCCCAACGAATTGCCCGTGCGCCGCGGACAATCCCGGTTGGTCGCCCTGGGACGGCAGTTCAGCCATCCGCTCGCATTGCTCTTGTGGGCGGCTTCGGCACTCGCCTTCGCCAGTGGAGCAGTGGCGCTCGGTATCGCGATTCTCGTCGTGATAGTGGTCAATGCGGGACTCGCCTTCTGGCAGGAGAACCAGGCCGAACACGCCGTCCGTGCCCTGAGAGGATTCCTGCCCGACCAGGTGGCGGTCCTGCGTGACGGACAGCGGGTCCAGGTGCCGGCAGGGGCACTGGTCCGGGGCGACGCACTGCTCATCGAGGAAGGGGAACGGATCCCCGCCGACGCACGCCTGATCGCCGGAGATGTCGACGTGGACATGTCCGCGCTCACCGGCGAATCCGAAGTCCTGAATCGCAGTGCCGCCCGGCCCGACCACGCCGATCGGGCATTGGATTCGCCGGTGCTGATCTTCAGCGGTACCGCGTGCCTCGACGGCTCCGGCCGCGCGCTGGTGCACAGCACCGGCGCGCACACCGAACTCGGTCGCATCGCGGCGCTGTCCCAGCACGTACACACAGTGGAAAGTCCCCTCGAGCATCAGGTGCGGCGGGTCGCCTGGCTCATCGCCGCGGTAGCGGTGGGTGCCGGCGCGGCCTTCCTCCCGCTGGGTCTGCTCGCGGGTCTGTCCCTGAGTGCCGCGTTCCTGTTCGCCATCGGCCTCTTGGTCGCCAACGTCCCGGAGGGGCTGCTGCCGACCATCACACTCGCGCTCGCGGCAGGAGTCCGGTCGATGGCACGCCGCGGCGCGGTCGTCAAACGTCTGTCCGCGGTGGAGACACTCGGGTCCACCACGGTCATCTGCACCGATAAGACCGGCACTCTGACGATGAACGCTATGCGGGTCGTGGAGGTCACGGGCGACCCTGCCGAGACCGCCGAGATCGTCGCCCGGTGCAGTACCGCCGAGATCGGGGCACACGCCGGCGGCGACCCCATGGAGATCGCCCTCCTGAATTACGCTGCCGACAACGGCGACCCGGTGTCCCCGGAACAGCGTGACGCCGACCGCCTCGCGCTCAATCCGTTCGATTCGGGCCGGAAAATGATGTCCTCCGTGGACACCGTGGACGGAACACCCAGAGTGCACGTCAAGGGGGCACCGGAGGCGGTACTCCCGCGCTGTGCGCGCTGCCCGCCGGGCGTGACGCGGGAACAGGTCTGGGCGCAGGTCGACCAACTCACCGGGCGCGGTCTGCGGGTGCTGGCAGTGGCTCAGCGGCCCTGGGATACCGGCAGCCCGTCCGATGCCGGGCAGGTGGAGGCGGACCTGCGCCTGGTGGGTCTCGTGGGCCTGCTCGATCCGCCGCGCCCGGAGGTACCCGCCGCGGTGCGGGCCGTGCACGCCGCGGGGGTGCGGGTCCACGTCATCACCGGCGACAACGGCCGGACGGCCGCCGAAATCGCGCGGCGTGTCGGTCTCGGGGCAGACCGGGTCGTCGACGGCCCCGAGCTCGACTCTATGTCCGACGAAGAACTCGACGCCCTGCTCGCCGAACCCGGCGAGGTGGTGTTCGCCCGCGCCACACCGGAGATGAAACTGCGTATCGCCGACGCCCTACGGCACAACGGGGAGGTTGTGGCGATGACCGGCGACGGTGTCAACGACGCCCCCGCGCTGCGGCGCGCCGATATCGGGGTCGCGATGGGCCGGGGCGGCACCGACGTGGCCCGGGAGGCGGCCACGCTCATCCTCACCGACGACAACTTCGCGACGATCGTCACCGGAATCGAAGAGGGCCGCCGGGTTTTCGACAATGTACGGAAGTTCGTCCTCTACATCTTCGCCCACGCGGTCCCCGAAGTCGTGCCCTTCCTGCTGTTCGCGCTCTCCGGCGGCCTGATTCCACTACCGCTCACGGTGCTACAGATTCTCGCCATCGACCTCGGCACCGAGACCGTGCCCGCGCTGGCGCTGGGGCGTGAGCCCGCCGAACCCGGCCTGATGAGCCGGCCGCCGCGACCACGCCGGGAGGGTGTCATCACCAGATGGTTGTTGCTGCGGGCGTGGGCGCTGCTCGGGGTCGTTTCCGCGGTACTGGTGATCGGCGGATTCTTCGCCGTATTGTGCGAATCCGGTTGGCGGCCGGGAGACCCGGTGGGGCCGGATTCGCCGCTGAACCACGCCTACACCCAGGCGACCACCATGACTTTCGCCGGTATCGTCGCCTGCCAGCTCGGCACCGCCTTCGCGGCCCGCACCGAATGGGCGTCCTTGCGCTCCGTCGGTGTGGCCGGCAATCGCCTCTTGCTCGTCGGTTGCGCATTCGAAGTCGTTTTCACCGCAGCGCTCATCTATGCGCCTCCCCTGCAGAATGTCTTCGGCACCGCTGCCTTGGAGCCTTGGATGCTGATCGTGATACTGCCGTTCCCCGTGGTGGTCTGGGGCGTCGACGAAGCCGTGCGATACCGGCGCCGACGTAAGGTCAGGTAGTTGTCGTGGCGAGGATCTCGCGAAGAGGCAACCGAGGAGTCCGCTCCACAGGGTGGTCCTGCTGCGGTGGTGCACCGATCCTGACCAGGACTTGCGGTAACCGGCGCCCGCCGCCGACCAGTTCCCGGACCACCTCGCGGCTGCGTGGTACCTCGGTGAGATTAGTGAGCGGACAGGTCGCGTACCCGGCGAGCGTCGACTCCAGCAGCACCGTCGACAGCGCCTCACCGCAGCGGACCAGCTCGTCGTGGCCGTCGGAGGAGGTGGACAAGACCAGAATGGCGGCGCGGTCGGTCTCGGCCCGCTCCTCCTGTTCGGATTCGGCCCCGCGGGTCGGGAATCGCCGGCCGACGCCCACCCGCTCCTGTTCACCGGAGGATGCCAGTGCGCTTCGAGGGACTCCCGCCGCGCCGACCACATGACCCGTCCACCAATACAATTCGGCGTGATAACCCGAGTCGTAGCGGCGCAGGGAGGTGGTCATCTGCGCGGCGTGCGTCAACGTGGCACGACTGTCCTCGGGCAGCACGTCCACATCAGCGTCATAGGGATCGACAGTGGATCTCAGCACTGTTTCGAAGTCGGGCCAGCCTGCGGGCTCGCCGAACGTCCTCCGGTCGGTGTAGCGCCGGTCGATCACCTCACCACGGGCGCGTTCGGCCTCGGTGATGATCGGCGAGCGATGGAAAGTGATGTCCGCCAGATGGTTCCGGGCATTCGGATCGGGGAAGCGGGCCATCGACAGCCGCCACCCCGCCGCCGCCATCGCCGCCCGGAGATGAGCCAGGACGGCGCCGCAGCTGATCAGCATCTGCCGGCCGCTGGGATCCGTCGTCGGCAGCATCCGTTCGGGCACCGCGTGCAGGCGCAACACCCGGTCGTCGTATCGCCACAGCCAAGGCTGGCTGTTGTGCAGTGAGGGAGCCCTCCCGGCGAGGAGGACAGCCTGTTCGACCGTCGTATCACTGGGCCCTTCTGTCATGGTCACGACGCTATACACCCATCCACGGCCCGCCAGGAGTCTTTGGTCCCCGATCCGTATGCCGGTGGCCACGCCGCCAGGCACGAGCAGACCACGTCGGCCCGGGCCGCACGTACAGCGGGTACACGCATCGACAACACGGTCGTCGAACGCGGAGCTCCCGGGCCGATGGTCCCACGGCCCGGGGACGCACGACCCTGCCCTGTCGTCCGGGAAAGCGCGACACTCGGATCATGGCTTCGGCCCTCCGGCAAGCGGCGGGTGGATCGACGCACTGTCCACCCTGATCGAGCCACCGATCTGACAAGCACCGACCGGTCCGGCACACGAGAAGATCCCGGCGCTCGCGAGGACCCTGGCAGAAACCGGCTGTCTCCGGAAACCGGCGGGCACGCGGGAGGAGAAGACATGTGGCGATGAGTGAGAGCCGCACGGACCGAGCCGAAGGACTGAGCACCGCGCAGGCAGCCGACCGCTTGTCGGCCGACGGGCCGAATGTACTGCCCCGGCGTCCACCCACCCGGCTGTGGCAGCGAGTACTGACCCAACTACGGGACCCACTGATCGTCGTTCTCCTGATCGCCGCGGCGCTGACCCTCGTCACCGGCGACTGGGCGGATATGGCCGTCATCTCGATGGTGGTGGTCGTGAACACCCTTGTCGGCGTTGTCCAGGAGGTTCGAGCCGACCATGCGATTTCGGCGCTCACGGAACTGACCGCCCCCGCGGCCAGAGTGGTGCGCGACGGGACACAACGCGAAATACCCGCCGCCGAGGTGGTTGTCGGCGATCTTCTCGTCCTCGGCGAAGGCGATATCCTGGCGGCGGACGCTTCGGCGGCCGAGTCGGAAGCACTCGCGGTCGACGAGTCGGCGGTGACCGGAGAATCGGTACCGGTGGACAAGAACACCACCACGGATGCGAGCTTGTCGGCAGGCACTGTCGTGGTGCGGGGGCGCGGCCGCGCCGTGGTCACCGCCGTCGGAACGGCGAGCGCGACCGGCCGGATCGCCTACCTGCTGGATCAGCGTCACGGCATGACACCGCTGCAACGCAGGCTGTCCGATATCGGGCGGATGCTGGCCGGGGTCGTCGTCGCTCTGTGCGTGCTTGTGCTCGTCCTGGGCCTGTTCCGGGGCCAGCCGATCGAGTTGATGGTGGTCACCGCGATCAGCCTCGCGGTCGCAGCCGTTCCCGAATCGCTGCCCGCGGTCGTCACGCTGAGCCTGGCACTGGGTGCGCGGCGGATGGCACTGCGGCGGGCACTCGTCCGGCACCTCCCCGCGGTCGAGACGCTGGGATCGGTGACGGTTCTGGCGACCGACAAGACCGGCACCCTCACCGAAGGAAAGATGGCGGCACGCCGGATATGGACACCCGAGGTGGAGGCATCCGTCACCGGCACCGACTACGCACCGACCGGTGCCGTCACTGTCGCAGGCCGGCCGCTGGGTCCTGCGGACCAGCCGGCCGTCACGGCCTTACTGGCCGCGGCTGCCCTGTGCAACGACGCCCGGCTGGCGCCCTCCACCGACGCCGAGGCGGGCGAGTGGACCGCACTGGGTGATCCGACCGAACTCGCATTGCTCTCCGCCGCCGCGAAACTCGGGCTCGACCTCGACGATCTGCGGATACGGACACCACGGGTGGCCGAGCAACCGTTCGACAGCGACCGCAAACGGATGTCGACGGCTCATCGGCAACCCGACGGCACCTACCTGATCGTCTGCAAGGGCGCACCCGAAGCGATGCTCACCACGACAGTCCTCGATGACGAATCGCCCGTGCGGACGCAAGCAGCCGAACAGGCAGAGCGGTGGGCCCAGGAGGGATTCCGAGTCCTGGCCGTAGCGCAAGCCGACCGGACAGGGCTGCCCCACCCCGGCGACCGGGAAATGGAGCAACACCTGCAACTGCTCGGCCTGATCGCGATCTACGACCCGCCCCGGACAGCGGCCACCGCCACCGTCTCGGCGTGCGGCAGGGCCGGCATCCGTCCGGTGCTCATCACCGGAGATCACGCGGGTACCGCCCGGGCGATCGCCACCCGCCTCGGCATCCTCCGCCCCGGCGAACCGGTGATCGACTGCCGGCGAGAAACCGGCGACCCGGATTCGGACAGCAGCTCCGTATTCGCCCGGACATCGCCCGGCCAGAAGCTGAGGATCATCGAATCTCTGCAGGAATCGGGTGAGGTCGTGGCCATGACCGGCGACGGGGTCAACGACGGTCCCGCGCTGCGGCGGGCCGATATCGGGATCGCGATGGGTGGCCGCGGTACCGAGGTGGCCCGACAGGCCGCCGACCTCGTGCTCGCGGACGACAATCTCGATACTGTCGTCGTCGCGGTGGAAGAGGGGCGGAGGGTCTATGACAACATCCGCCGGTTCCTCGTCTACGGTCTGGCCGGTGGTACGGCCGAGATCGCGTTCATGTTGCTCGGTCCGTTCTTCGGGCTCGGGCTCCCCCTGCTTCCCGCCCAGATTCTGTGGATCAATTTACTCACCCACGGCCTGCCCGGCGTAGCGCTGGGCGGCGAGCCCACCGAGCCGGACGCGATGAACCGGCGGCCGCGCCCGCCCACCGAGAGCATTCTGGGCGGCGGGCTGTGGCAGCGCGTTCTGCGCGTCGCCGTCGTCCTCACCGCGGTGACTCTCGGGGTCGCCGTCTGGGCCGCGGCCACCGGGCGGCCGTGGCAGAGCATGGCCTTTCTGGCTCTGGGGATGACCCAGCTCGGCGCGGCACTGGGTTCACGCACCCGGGCCCGTTCGCTCGACAACCCGCTGCTGCTCGTAGCTGTCGCCGGCGCGATGCTGCTGCAGTTGGCGGGCCTCTACGTCCCGTTCCTGCGCGAGCTTCTCGGCACCGAGCCACTGGCACTACCCGACCTGCTGATGGTGAGCGCGGTCTCGGTACTCGGCTATGTCGCGGTACGGCTGGACCGCTTCCTGCATCCACCACGTCGCCGGCCAGTGATGGCGACTTCGGGCTCTTCGGCGCTTATTCCTCGGGACGCAGATGCTCAGGAGCCAGGACCGGAACCAGGTAGATGCCGGTGACGAGAGCGGCGACCACACCGCGGAGGACCGAAGGACTGCTGCTGCGCTGCACGGTCGTTGCCATGTGTGGTCCCGGGTCGTTGCGAAATGGGCACGCCTTGCGGTCGGCAGTACCGAGCCTCCACAGGTACGAGTCCCGCTGTATGTCAGGGTGAGTTCTCGGCGATGCCGGTCACGGCGCGCCATTCCTTGTCCCACTGTGTGTTTCTGCGCCGGGACAACACCCATGAGACCGCGCACACCATGCACCACGCACCAGCGGCACCGAGCAGAAGAATCGTCAGCGCGCTCGTGACACCGGCAGTTGCCGCAGCACCGGAGTCTCGGGGCGGATCGACCCGAGTGCCGCGCCCGTCGATCCACAGCGTGATCCGGTCACCGGCCGAAGCCGAGGCGGCCACCGGCATCTGCGCTTCGCCACTGCGGCCGTCGGCTTTCCAGACAACTCGCGCTTCGCCGGTATCCACTCCGGTCGCCTCGGAAACGCTCGCGATTTCGGCCTCGACGGTCGACCTCGTCGCATGTTCGGTTCGTACAGCCGCGGCGGTATCGGTGTAGACGGTGGTGCCCAGCGCTCCCGCGATCGGGACCAGTAGCGCCACCGCCAGTACCGCGGCGATTCGGAGGGCCGTTTCGAAACGATCGTACGGGCGCATCAGTACGCTCGGGTTGCTCGGTCGCAGCGCCCAGGTCCGGGTGACTGCCGCCCACAGTTCGGGCGCATTCGCCACGGGCTCCATCGTCACGGCCGATGAGCGTATGCATCGCCTCGAGTCCGCATGGGTTCCCACGTCGAGACCGCCCAGATCACCACCACATTCAGCGCGATCAGCACAATCGACCACCACGGGTAGTACGGCAGCCACAGGAAGTTGGCGAGCATCGAGAGGGCCGCGAGTACGATCGCCCCGATCCGCGCCCATCGTGCACCGGTGAACAGAGTCGCACCCACCAGCACCATCACGACGCCCAAGACCAGGTGCAACCAGCCCCATACGGTGAAATCGAACTCGTACACGTAGTTCTGACCCTGCACGAAGATGTCGTCTGCAGCCACCGCCGACAAACCTTGGAAGAACTCGGCGATACCGACAGCGACCAGCACTATCGCAGCGCCGAACGAAGTCCCTCCGGCGATCCGCTGTTCTCTGGACCGGTTCTCGTACCCGGTCTCCACACTCTGGGCCATGGCTGTCCTTTCTCAGGAATGATCCGTAACACCGAGTGTTACGGAGGACACAGGCCACCGACCAGGGCATTTCGTCACCTCGCCGACGGCAACGGTCGGCGGTCCGCGTCGGCGCCCGATCAGGATCCAGGCCAGGTGCCCACCCGCCGGAGACGCGCCGGAACGTGCTCGGCCGCGAGCAGGCCGGTCGAGTGTCAACAGATTCGTGGCAATTGCTCGGACACGGGCAGATCCACTATTCGGGTACCACCGAGGCCGGTCCGGGCCACCACAACCCCTGGGTGTTCCGGTACGCATTTCCCGACTGCCACCGCATGTGCGCCGCGGGGATGCGACCTCATCGCCGCGAGTGCGCGCTCTGCCTCCTCGGGGGCCACGAACGCGACGAGCTTCCCTTCGTTGGCGACGTACAGCGGGTCCAGGCCGAGCAGGCCGCACGCATCGCGCACGGCCGCGGGGACGGGCAGCGCGTTCTCGTCCAGCCGCACACCCACATTCGCGGCGCGGGCTATCTCGTTCACCGTCGCCGCTACCCCACCGCGCGTCGGATCGCGCATCAAATGTACGTCGCAGGCGGCGAGCAGGGCCGCGGTCAGCCCGTGTAGCGGTGCGGTGTCACTGTGCACTGTCGTTCCGAATTCCAAACCCTCGCGGCAGCTCAGCACAGCGATCCCATGCACGCCGATATCACCGCTGACCAGGACGACATCACCGGGGCGAACCCGCTGCGGCCGGATATCCACGGTGGGAGCAAGCAACCCGAGGCCGGTGGTGTTGACGAAAATCCCGTCCCCGTGCCCGGCATCGACCACTTTCGTGTCCCCGGTGACCAGTTCCACCCCGGCAGCGCGTGCAGCGGTGCCCATGGCCTCCGCGACGCGAGCGATCTCCGCGAGCGCGGTGCCCTCTTCCAAGATGAACGCCGTGGACAGCACCAGGGGACGCGCCCCCGCCACGGCCAGGTCGTTGACTGTCCCGTTCACCGCGAGCTCACCGATGGTGCCGCCGGGGAACACGATCGGCTTCACGACGAACGAGTCCGTGGTGAACGCCAGCCTGGTGCCACCGATATCGACCACCGCGGAATCACCCAGCCCGTTCGCGGCGGCGGCACCGAACGCGGGCAGGAACAGGTGCTCGATCAACTCCCCCGTCATGGCTCCGCCGCTGCCGTGCCCCATGACGATGTTCGGTGCGTCCCGCAACGGAACCGGGCACACCCAGCCGTCGCCGTCGATGGTGACGGGAGCAGGTTGCTCGGCGTGTTCAGACATTGTCCGACCTCACGGGCCGGTCCAGCCTCCGGTACCGGTAGTAGGCCGCGCAGGCGCCTTCCGTGGACACCATCGTGGCGCCGAGGGGATGGCGAGGTGTGCATTCAGCGCCGAACGCGGCGCATTCCGTCGGCGTGATCAGGCCCTGCAATACCTCGCCCGATCGGCAGACCGGTGATTCCCGGGTTTCAGATGCCTCGACGGCGAAACGGTATTCGGCGTCGAAGTCGCGATAGCGTTCGGACAGCCGCCACCCGCTGTGCGGGATGACCCCGATTCCACGCCACGCCCGGTCGGTCACCTCGAAGACATCCGACAGCATCTGTTTCGCCGCCGGGTTACCGACCGCCGATACCGCCCGCGGATAGGCGTTCTCCATCTCGTGGCGCCCTTCCTCCAACTGGACGACCGTGCGCCGGATGCCCTCGAGCAGGTCGAGGGGTTCGAATCCGGTGACGACCATGGGAACCCGGTACCGCTGTGCCAGCGGGGGATATTCCATGGTGCCCATCACGGTGCAGACATGCCCGGCCAGCAGGAAGCCTTGTACCCGGCAGCGCGGCGATTCCATGATCGCGGCGATCGCCGGTGGCACCAGCACGTGGGAGATCAGCACCGAGAAATTGCCGATACCGAGCCGTTCGGCCTCGTATACGGTCATCGCGTTGGCCGGGGCGGTGGTCTCGAATCCGATTCCGAAGAAGACGACCTGCCGGTCCGGGTTGGCCCGGGCGAGTTCGAGAGCGTCCAGCGGCGAGTACACCACGCGCACGTCGCCACCTTCGCTCTTGACCCGGAACAGATCCCCGTCACTTCCCGGGACACGCAGCATGTCGCCGAACGAGCAGAAGATCACTCCCGGCCGGGCGGCGATATCGAGTGCCTTGTCGACAATCCCCATCGGCGTGACGCATACCGGACAGCCGGGCCCGTGGATCATCTCGATCTGGTCCGGGAGCAGCTGGTCGATGCCATGCCTGATGATCGAATGGGTCTGTCCGCCGCAGACTTCCATCAGCGCCCACCGCTGCGTCGCGGTGGCGCGGATCCGGTCGAGCAGGCACCGCGCGAGGGCGGGATCGCTGAATTCGTCCAGATATTTCACGATGCGCTCCCCGGTTGCTCATGGTGCGCCGCCGGCTCGGGATTCGGCAGGCGCGCCTGCCGGGCGGCGGTGGCGAAACCGTCGCCGAATTCCTCGCTCAGCATTCCGAGATGCTCGAATTCGGCCAGTGTCCGGCGGGCCGATTCCTCGTCCAAGCGCTGGATCGCGAACCCGACGTGCACGATCACGTAGTCGCCGGGCGCCACCTCCGGCGTGTACATCAGGCAGACGTTCTTGCGGACGCCGCCGAAATCCACGATCGCCATCGGTGTGCCGTCCTGCTCGTGCAGGCCGATGACTTTCCCGGGAATTGCCAGGCACATGATCTCGCTCCGTTCACTCAGCCCGCACCGGCCGCCAGCACTTGCCCGAGAGCCAGGCCCCCGTCGTTGGGTGGCAGCCGCTGCGGGCACAGGACCGTGAAACCTTGGTCGCGCAACAAGGTTCGGGTCGTGGACAGCAGCAGCGCATTCTGGAAGACCCCACCCGACAGGATCACGGTCCGCGCGATATCGGCGTAGTCGAGTGCCAGCTCGACGACAAGGCGCGCCACGGCCGCGTGGAACCGTGCGCCGATCACCCCGGCGTCCACCGCGCGGGCCGTGTCCTCGGCTACCGCGGCGATCACCGGAGCGGGATCTATTACGGCAGGGTCCGTGCCGCGCTCGACCGGGAATCGATAGCCCACCGTGCCGAGCGACGCACCACGGGCCGAGCCCTCGAGTTCGATCGCGGCCTGCGCCTCGTAGTCCACGACGTGCCGGACGTCCGCCAGAGAGGCCACCGCGTCGAACAACCGGCCCATACTCGAGGTCGCCACACAGCCCAGGCCGGTGCGGAGTTGATGCTCCAGCACACCACGTTCATCGGGTGGACAGGCGCGAACCGGTGCGAGGTGTTCCGGCCAGCCGAAGCCCGCGGCCCACAGGTGGGACAGTGCCATCCGGTACGGCCGGCGGACAGCGACGTCACCGCCGGGCAGCGGTACATACTTCAGGTGTGCCAGCCGCCGGTATCCCGGGTATCCGGCCGCGAGCACCTCCCCGCCCCAGATCGCGCCGTCCGGGCCCCAGCCGGTGCCGTCGAACGCGAAACCCAGTACGCGCTCGGCCGCGTCGAGGCCGTGTTCGCCCATGACCGCGGCGATATGAGCGTGATGGTGCTGCACGGTGCGCACCTCCCGCTCCCCGGCGTGCCGGCGGGCCCACCCGGCGGACCGGTACCGGGGGTGGGCGTCGGCGACCAGGCGGTCCGGCGACACCCGGGTCAGTCGCTCGAGGTGCCGTTCGGCGAGATCGAATGCGTGCAATGTGGCCAGATCGTCCATATCGCCGATGTGCTGGCTCAGCCACGCGGTCCGGCCGTCGGCGAAAGCGCAGGTGTTCTTCACGTCGCCGCCCACCGCCAGGGTCGGCGGCACCGGCATCGGTAGCGCCATCGGGACCGGTGCGTAACCGCGGGAGCGGCGCACCGGCAACTCCACCTCGTCCACGACACGCAGCACCGAGTCGTCACACGGCACGAGGATGCGGCGATCGTGTGACAACCGGGCGTCGGCCAGCCCGGTGAGACGAGTGGAGGCGTCCTCGTCGTCGTAGCAGATCGGTTCGCCGCCGCGGTTGCCCGACGTCATCACCAGCACGCGGGGGCCGGGAGGATCGCCCGGTAGCCCGAACAGCAATAGATGCACCGCGGTGTAGGGAAGCAGGACGCCCAGATCGGGGCTCCCGGGCGCCACCGAATCGGCGGGAACGAAATCCGGTGCGGCGCGCGCGCCGCCGGAGCTGTCGCGACGGGGCAAGAGCACGATGGGCCGCGCCGGGCCGGTCAGCAGCGCGGCGGCCGACGCGTCCACCCGCGCGATATGTTCCGCGGCTGCGAGGTCCGGGACCATCACCGCGAAAGGCTTGTCCCCACGACGTTTACGCCGCCGCAGCTCCGCCACGGCCGCCGGGTCCGCCGCGTCGCAGGCGAGGTGGTAGCCGCCGATCCCCTTCACGGCCAGGATCCCGCCGGCACGCAGCAGTGCGCGTGCGCGGGACAGTGGGTCGCCGGTGCCGGGTTCCGAACAGGCAAGTACCGGGCCGCAGCCGGGGCAGCAGATCGCCTGGGCGTGAAAGCGCCGATCGGCGGGGTCGGAATACTCGCGTACGCAGCTCCCGCAGAGCCCGAAATCCGCCATCGAGGTCCGCTCACGGTCGTAGGGCAGACTCGCCGTGATGGTGAAGCGCGGTCCGCAATCGGTGCAGTTGATGAACGGGTGGCGATAGCGCCGGTTACCCGGGTCGCGCAACTCGAGAGCACATGCGGCGCAGAGGGCGATGTCCGGAGGCACGGGTGTCCGCCCGCCCCCGGCCGGGGTGCTGCCCACGATCCGGAATCCGCTGATGTCCCGCACCGCCATATCGGTGCACTCCACCGAGTCGACTGTCGCCGCGGGCGGCGGCCGCCGCAGCCGGTCGGCGAATTCGTCGAGTGCCGCAGCAGCGCCCTCGATCTCGACCAGCACGCCCGCTTCGTCGTTGCCGACCTCGCCGGCGAGCGCGAGCTCGGTAGCGGTGGTGTAGACGAAGGGACGGAAGCCCACGCCTTGAACCACACCGCGGACCCGCAGGCGCCGGCGTCTGCGGTCGGAGATCACGCCGGACCCCCGCACCGCGGTGCGGTAGCGCCCGACGGCGAGATCACGCCGGCGCCGGACGTTGCCCGAGCAGCCAGTCGTACCATCGGTCCAGTCCCTCGCCGGTGGTCGCCGAGATCGGCAGGATATCCAGACCTCCGCCTACCGACCGGGCAGACGCGGCGAACATCGCGGAATCGAAATCGACGAACGGCAGCAGGTCGATCTTGTTCACCAGCACCAGTTCCGCGGCGGCGAACATATGGGGATACTTCAGCGGCTTATCGGCGCCCTCGGTCACCGAGACGATCACCACCTTGCCCTTTTCCCCCAGGTCGAACAGCGCGGGACAGACGAGATTGCCGACGTTCTCGATGAAAACCATCGCCCCGGGTTCCGGGTCGAGCGCCTCGAGCGCGCTTCTGGTCATCCGCGCGTCGAGATGGCAACCGGCGCCGGTGTTCACCTGCACCGCCCGCGCTCCCGCCGCGCGGATCCGCTCGGCGTCGAGTGCCGTCTCCTGGTCCCCTTCGATCACCGCGATCGGATAGCCGCCCAGATCACGGATCGTGCGTTCCAGCAGGCTGGTCTTTCCGGCTCCCGGCGAACTCGTCAGGTTCAACGCCAGAATGCCGTACCGGTCCAGCCATTTTCTGTTGTGACCGGCGATGTGGTCATTCGCGGCGAGCACCTTGCGTTCCAGTATCACCGTCTCGGTCGCACGCGGATCACCGCCCGCGCCGTGGTGGTGGTCATCGCCGCCGGAGTCGCCACGCTCATGAGTGAAGTCCAGTGCACCGCTACGACCGCTCGCGCTCACACCGGCTGTATGGTTCCCACATCCGCAGGTCGCGCACATTCCCGGCTCACCTCCATCGAACGTATTCGTAGTTCTCGCCCGGACCGTAGGTCGGCATCGGCGCTTCCACACGCGCACAGCAGCACCGGATCCGTGACGACGAATTCGGCGCCACACATTCGGCAGCGGGCCACACCCGCCGCCTCGACGATTTCCAGGCTCGCCCCCTGCGCCGGTGTGCCCTCGGTGGCCAGTTCGAAACAGAACCGCAACGCCTCCGGCAGCACCGTTGCGAGTGCCCCGATCTCCACCGTGACGTGATACACCGACCGCCCCGCTGCCTCGTCGCATACGGTGTCGACGATGCTCTGGGTTATCGCAAGTTCGTGCATCAACCGGTGCCCTTCGCCTCCGGCGGATCGCCGACGGCCCTGCGCCGCACCCACGCGATACCGGGGTCGACCCCCGAAACCTCCGGAGACGCGCACGCGGACAGGTCCGACCGCCTCATCCGGGAGTCGCGAGAGTCCACGCTGCGATACCTCCATAGGCCGGGTGCCGATTCCTGTGGTGTCACCTCTCCCCACTGTGGTCCCCGCGCAGTGTCACCGGCAGAGGCTAAGGTCACCGGTCGGCCGGAGAACGCGACCGCTCCAGTTCCTCGACCACCGCCGCGACTGTCCGCGGGACCGCGCTCGCCACGGCGCCGGACAGACCGATGCCGAGGTCCAGCCGGTCGGCGTCGACCGCGAAGACCACCAGTGCGTCCGGCAACGCGCCCAGTGCCCGCCCCAGTCGCACTGCCTCGGCGACACCGAAGGCATGCGAGCTGGTCGCCGACACCACGCCCTCCAACATCTCCGCTTCGACACGCTGGATCCGGCCGGGGTGAGCGACCGCGCGGGCGACAGCGTCCACGACGATCGCCACGTCCGCTCCACGCCACAGATCCAGCAGCTGAGTCGGTTCGCCCGGGCATGTCGCCACCTCGACCCCTGGCAGGTGGAGATCATCGATCGACGCGGCCACGGCGGGTCCCAGCCCGTCGTCGTGCCGAAAGCCGGTACCGACGCCCACAACCACCGCCCGCCACATGGTCAGCGGCCTGTCACGTCGAGCACGAGGAAATGCGCCGAGCACGATATGCACGGGTCGTAGTTGCGGATGATGCTTTCGCACAGTGCGGTCAGCGCGGTATCGGAAAGATGCAGGTTGTCTCCCACCACCCGGCGCAGGTCCGCTTCCATCACCGCCTGGTTCTGCGACGTGGGCGGCACGATGGTGGCGGCACGCACGATTCCCTCGGCGTCGAGCTCATAGCGGTGGTACAGCAGGCCGCGCGGGGCCTCGCTCACCCCGTGCCCGGTCCCGGGGTGCGGCTGCACCGGGACCGCGGCGCGAAGTGGTTGCGCATAGTCCGCAATGAGGGACAGCGCTTCGTCCAGGGCGTACACGACCTCCACCAGGCGCACCAGGATGCTGCGGAAAGGGTTACGGCAGCTGCCGTCCAGTCCGATCTCGGCGGCCAGGTCACGCGCGAGCGGGGACAGCTGAGCCGAGTTCAGCGTGTATCTGGCCAGCGGCCCGGTCAGGTACTGCCGGCCGTCGAGGGTGGCATGCAGCGCCGTGGAATGCCGCACCTGCCGCTCGCTGAGATGTTCGGCGAATCCGGCCGCGGGGAACGCCAGACCACCGCTGGTCCGCACCTCGCCGGTCTCGATGGCGTAGTGCGCCGGGTCGGTGACCGCGACGAGTTCGCAGCCGATATCGGCCACCGGGAAGTCGAACCTTGCCACCCGGCGGGCAACCTGCACCGCATCGTCGAGACCGCGCCGCAACTGCTCGGCCACTTCGGTGAAGGCGCGCGGCTCGGGTGTCGAGTAGAAGCCGCCGAGTTTGACGTTGACCGGGTGGATGGCTCGTCCTCCGATCAGTTCCAGCAGCGCATTGCCCGCCTTTTTCAGTGCCAGGCCCTGCTCGACGAGGGCACGCTCGGTGCGCGCGAGCGCCACCGCGTCCGGGAAGCCGAGGAAGTCGGGCAGGTGCAGCAGGAAAATATGCAGGCAGTGGCTGGCGATCCATTCGCCGCAATAGAGCAACCGCCGCAGTGCGCGCAGCGGCGGATCCAGCTCGGCCCCGCACACCTGCTCGAGCGCGTTGCACGCGCTGACCTGGTAGGCCACCGGGCAGATCCCGCAGATACGGGAGGTGATGTCCGGCGGTTCGGTGAACGCCCGGCCGCGCAGCAGCGCCTCGAAGAACCGGGGCGGTTCGTAGATCCGGAGCTCGGCAGATTCCACGACGCCTTCGTGCACGACGATATGCAGGGCGCCCTCGCCTTCCACGCGCGCCACGGAATCGACGGTGAGGGTTCTACGTTCCGCCGGCGCGGTGTCGCTCCGCGAATTCGGGTGCGGCGGCGGCGAAGGTGTGGAAGGCACGGTCGACCTCCTCGGCGGACATACCGTTGATCTGCAGTATCGGCAGCAGGGCGCCGATATTCGGCTCGGCCATCGGGCCGAAACAGCCGAAACAGCCGCGATGGTAGGCGGGGCACAGCGCGCCGCAGCCTGCCTGCGTCACCGGGCCGAGGCACGGAATCCCCTCGGCGACGGTGATGCACGTGGTCCCGCGGCGTTTGCATTCGGTGCACACACTGGTATTCGGGATATCCGGCGCGCGGCCGGCCAGGAATGCGCACAAGGTATCGAGCAGCTGCCGGCGGTCGATCGGGCAGCCGCGCAGCTCGAAATCGACCGGCACATGGTCCGATATCGGCGTCGAGGTGGACAGGGTCTCGATGTACTCGGGGCTCGCGTACACGATCGAGGTGAACTCCTCGATATCGGCGAAATTGCGGAGCGCCTGGATACCGCCGTGGGTCGCGCAGGCACCGATCGTCACCAGAATCCGGGACTGCTCCCGGATTTCGGCGACCCGCCGCAGTTCGTCGGGGGTGGTCACCGAGCCCTCGACGAGGGAGACGTCGTACGGACCGGGTTCCACCGTGCTCGACGCTTCGGTGAAATGCACTATCCGAATACGGCCCGCGAGGGTGAGCAGCTCGTCCTCGCAGTCCAGCAGCGTCAGCTGGCACCCGTCGCAGGAGGTGAACTTCCAGACGGCCAGTGTCGGTGACGTGCTCATGGGTCGCGTACCGCGAACACCATCGCTACCCTCCCGGTCCGGAATCACTCGCCGGCACCGGCACGCGCGGTATCCACCACCCGCACATCCCCGGCTCCGGGGATCGTGCGGATCATGGCGGTCACAACCCGCCGCTCTGCCTCATCAGCGCAGGCCCCGCGAACCGTGACTGTGCTGTCGGCCACCTCGACGTCCCACCCCCGGTGGCTGCCGGCGTAGTCGTCGAGCAGCGAGTACACCCGCGCTTCGATCACTCCCTCGTTCAGCGCGAACGCGCGGAGAAGATCACTGCGGGACACCATACCGACGAGAACACCGGCCGCCACCACCGGAAGCGACCGCCGATGATGATCGAGCGCTGCCTTCACCACCTCCGAAACCTCCGTCGTGGGCTCGACCACCTCCACTGGGGTCGACATCGCCACCTCCACCACCGACGATCCCTTCCTGGACTCGAGCGCGCCCATCGCATCGGCTTCCGAGACGATTCCGATCACCCGCTCCCGGTCGTCGACCACGGGCAGCGCGGCGAACCCGTGGGTTGTCAGCAACGACACCGCTTCCGAGACGGGCGTTTCCCGGCGAACCGACACCACGGGCCGGCTCATGACATCGCGTACACGCACAGGGACCTCCCTCTCCGCCGGACCAGGTCCGTACAGCCGTACCGCGCCTCCGAAGTGGCCGGCGCGTACTCCTCAGCCCCACCTTCGTCGGTTGCGCATGGTGCTGCTAGTGCGGAAGGTGCACCGCAGTGAGGACCAATGTCATCGGCCTACGGCGCCGGCGCGACAGCGTCGGCTGACACCCACCGCACGAAGGTGGACACCTATACCGCGGGCGGTCGGACTCGACGTCATAGTTCACGCACCCCCAGCAGCGGTTCCGCCACGGTGTAAGTGACGATCGGACCGTCCCGGCACAGCAGCAGCGGGCCCAGCTGGCAGTGTCCGCACCGCGCGACACCGCATTCCATGGTGCGCTCCAGCGACACCCGGATCCGGTCGCCCGGCACGTTCTTGCGCAGCAGCGCCTGGGCACAGAAACGCATCATCGGCTCCGGCCCGCACAGGAACCCGGTGGTCCGTGCCGGGTCCAGGCGCAGTTGCGTCAACGGTTCGGTGACGAAGCCGATCCGTCCCGTCCATTCCGGGCCCGGATGGTCGACGGTCCGATGGAGTTCGATCGAACCGTCACG
This sequence comes from Nocardia sp. NPDC051750, assembly GCF_044453135.1. Taxonomy (NCBI): domain Bacteria; kingdom Bacillati; phylum Actinomycetota; class Actinomycetes; order Mycobacteriales; family Nocardiaceae; genus Nocardia; species Nocardia sp. NPDC051750. The sequence continues at coordinate 605,565 of NZ_JBITCK010000006.1, forward strand.
CACCCAGCGATCCTGGTCATCCGCGAACAGGAGATCGGCGGGGGTACGCGCTCCGGAGATCACCACCACGCGGCGGTAGCGACCGCGATCGGCCAGCGCGGCGAGCACCAACGGCCGCAACGGAGCGAACCCGACTCCCCCGCCGACGACCACGAGATCTCCCCCGGCCGACGATTCCACGTCCCATCCGGTACCGAACGGCCCGCGCACACCGATCAATCCGCCCACTCCGGTGTTGCTCAATGCCCCGCTGACCGCACCGACCGTCCTGATCGTGTGTTCGAGGACGTCACCGCGGCCGGCCGGGTCGCCGCTGATCGAGATCGCGATCTCGCCGACGCCGAAGCTGTAGAGCATCATGAACTGCCCGGCCCGGAATCGGCCCGCCGCACGGCGCACCGGTGCCAGCGTCAGCGTCACGGTATCGCGGGTCTGCGCCGTCCGCCGGACCACCCGGTACGGGAGCATGGTGTCACTCGGTGCGGTGGCCTGCGCCTCGGCATCGGCTCTCATGGCGGCTCGTCCACGCTGGTATCGCGGAGCCCATTCGGGAAGGGGGACTCGGCAGGGTTGCGATAGAGGTCGACCAGCCGTGCGCGCGTGGCCTGCAACCGGACGAGCAGCGCCTCGAACAACGCCAGGATCAGTGCCCGGCCGAACCGCGGATCGTCTTCGCAGAGCCGGGTCAATGTGACGGAGTCGAATTCGACGGCGTCCACCGGCTCGAGGGTCAGCGCACCGAAATGCCAGCGATAGGGCGGCACCAGCCACGACCAGCCGAGTAGGTCGCCACTGTCCAGGGTCTGCAGGACGATATCGTCGCGGCCGTTCACTCGCGCATCCAATCTGATCCGGCCGCTGCGGATCAGCCAGCACCGGTCCGCCGGTTGCCCTTCCTGGATCACCCGGGACGCGGCAGGAAACGACACCTCACGCCCGGCCCGCGCCAGCGTGCCCAAGTCGTCGCTGTCGAGCGCCGCGAGACTCGCGAAACCGGACAGATCCTCAGCGGTCGGCATCGCCGGATTTCTCGTCGAGTTCGGCGAGACTGGCCACCTCGGCGGTCAGATCGATCCCGGCCGGGCACCAGGCGATACAACGTCCGCACCCGACGCAGCCCGAGCTGCCGAACTGATCGTGCCATGTCCCGAGTTTGTGACTGAGCCATTGCCGATAGCGACTCTCCCCCGTCCTGCGCACGCTACCGCCGTGCATATACGAGAAATCCAATTCGAAACACGACGACCACTTCTCCCAGCGCTCGGCGTGCTCGCCGGTGAGGTCGGTGACGTCCTCGGTGGTGGTACAGAAGCAGGTAGGACACACCATGGTGCAGTTACCGCAGGTGAGGCAGCGACTCGCGACATCCTGCCAGTGCGGCGACTCGCGTGAGTCGCGAACGAGCTGCGGAATATCGACGTCGGGCATCGCCCGGCCCATCCGGCCGGCCGCCGCGAACACCGCGTCGCGGGCCTGCGATACCTGTTCTGCGCCGGCGGGACGAGTGTTCAGTTCCGCGAGGACGTCCGCACCCTCCTCGCTACCGACCTCCACCAGAAAGCGGTGTTCCGCTCCGCCGACGCGCTCGGTGAGCGCGAGGTCATATCCTGTGCTGACCCCTGGCCCCGTGCCCATGGACGCACAGAAACACACACCGCCCGGCTCGGTGCAATTGACGGCAACGACGAACAGCTCTTTGTATCGCCCCGCGAAGCCCGTATCGGCATACTCGCCGCCACCCAGTACTCGCTGCAGAATTCCGATCGACGCCAGATCACAGCCACGCACACCGAGGAAGGCATAACGGTCCGTCGCCTCCTCGGCAGGTTCCTCGATCAGGTCGGGACCGACACTGCGCACCCTACGTCGCGGCGGATGAAGAAACTGTTTCCAGGAGCCGGGCCCGGCGGAGTGCGCGAAGACCGCCGGATCCTCGCGACGATGGAGCCGGTAATGCCCCGGCGCGGTCTCCACCCCCCAGCCGTCGGGTAATTGCGCACCCGAATCCAACTCGTCCAGCACGATCGCGCTGTCGCGGACCCGCGGGCCGATGACCCGGTAGCCGTGCCCACGCAGCACATCGACGAGCCGGTCGAGACCGTGACGGTCCATGACCGCACTGTCCTGGGGCATTGCCGGTTCCTCCATTCGGTGGTTCGGACCGCCCTATCCCGAGTGTGTCCCCGCAGCGAGCGGATCGCGAGGGGCGAAGGTCCCCAATAGGTCGTGCCGGCACCGAGAGAACCGACTGCATCGGTCGAGTAGCCGAGCGGACCCAGCCGCGGGATGCCACCCTGCAGCGGCAGTCGGTGCTGTCAGCCCCGATGGGCGGACCGTACGACGATCATCGGGACTTCCACCGTGTGCAGCAGTGTGTTGCTGGTCGAGCCGAGGACCATGCTGGAGAATCCACCGCGACCGTGGCTCCCCACGACCAGCAGCTGGGCGTCCTCGGATTCGTCGAGCAGGGAACGCACCGGCCGGTACACCGTCACCACCGGCCGTACCCGCACATCGGGATAGCGTTCCTGGTACTCGGCCAGGCTCCGGGTCAGTACCGCGCGGGCAGGTTCTTCCCACCCTTCGACCGAGATGCCCAGACTGCTGATATCGGTCCAGCCGTGCACCGCAACCAGCTCCACCTTCCTGCGGGCAGCTTCAGAGAATGCCAACGCTGTTGCGGGCCTGCTGTTCTCGCTGCCGTCGACACCTACCACCACCGGCTTGGTGACCGATATCGGATCCAACGCCGAAAGCGTGTGGACGACCGCCACCGGGCAGTGCGCGTGATGCGTGGCGGCGTAACTCACCGAACCGAGAACGCCACGCTGGAACGCACCCATCCCCCGGCTGCCCACCACCAGCATCTGCGTATGCACGGATCTCGCGATGAGAACCGGAGCGATGAGTTCGAAAGTCAGCTCGGTCGTGACCAGTGGTTCGGGGCCCGGGGATACCAGTCGTGCTGTCCGGACGGCTTCGGCCAGAATCTGCTCCCCCTCATACCCGAGCCGGCGCCGATCGGCCGGCGCGGGTGCCGTATCGGGATCGAAGCCTCCGGGTATGCCCATCGACGTGATGATATGGAGTGCGCAGCCGCGCAGGACAGCCTCGGCGGACGCCCACGCCACGGCTCGGTAGGCACTGGTCGAGCCGTCGGCGGCCGCCAGTATCGGCTGCCCTGCTGCTGTATTCGCGTTGTCGTCGCTCGGCATAGTAGGTCCTTCCGACCAGGCACACCGGAGCCCTTTCGTATGAGTCCCGCTGCATGCCAGGGTGAGTTCTGAGCGATCCTGGTGGCGGCGCGCCGGCCCCGCCTACCGCAACCGCGGCCGCCTGCCGGGTCCGCGCACGCACGACCTGTACGCCACTCGACGCCCTCCCGGTCACACTCCGGCGATATCCCGGCGATCGAAGATCGGCAACCCTGCCAGCAAAGCCAGAGCCCCGGCCAGCACCAGCCACCCGTATGCGGCGGGGAGTCCGGCTCCCAGCGGACCTCCTTCAATGGCCTGGTGGAACGGCGAGAACGAGCCCCAGGGGCCTACCGCGTCTACCAGTTTGCTCGCCACATACAGCACGTACGCGCCCACCGCGGCGACCGATGTGACACCCACGGCGACAACTCGCCTGCCAGTCGCCGCGCCGACCGCCAACGCAAGCCAGCCGAACTCGACACCGAGGAGAGCCATGGCCACCGCACCGATCAGCGCGGACCCGACCGAGACACCGAGCCCGAACACCGCCGAGAACGCGACAACCGCGCCGAAAAGCGCCGAACCGAGTACGAGCAGACCGGTGGCGAGCACCGCCGCCTGCTCCAGCACGAGCCGCACCGGCGTCACCCGGGTGACCAGCAGGACCTCCAATGTGCCCTGTTCCTCCTCGCCGGCAATCGCTTTGGCACCGCGGGAGATCGAGAAGACGAGAAACAGGAAGGGCAGCAGCATGCTGAACAGCTCCGCGTTGAGGAACCCGGTGCCGGTACCGAATTCGTCCAGCTCGAACAGCTCACGCAACGGTTCGGGATAGTTCTCCAGAAATTCCCGCATACCCGACATTCCCGAAATCGATGGCCACAGAGCGCATTCCAACAGCACGAGCACACCGATACCCACACTCCAGCCGACCAGTCCGCGGCGTTGATCACGCAGGCATTTCAGATACACGGTGTGCAGCACGACAGTCAGTCCTGTCCGTAGTAGCCGAGGAATATCTCCTCGAGATCTGGTTCGCGGCTCACGATGTCGATGACGTCGTAGCCGGCGATTGTCTTCAGCAGTTCCGCGGTCGAACCCTGCACTTCGACCTGTACCTGCTGCCCGCTCCGGTCGACCCGCCGGACTCCGGGAAGCCGGCGCAACTCGTCCGGGTCCGGCATCGCCACGGCGAACAACAGGTCGATACGGCGAATCGCTCGCCGGGTGAGTTCGGCGACGGAACGGACCTCGATAAGCCGCCCCTTGCGCAGCATCCCCACCGTATCGGCCACCGCTTCCACCTCCGACAACACATGCGAAGACAGGAAGACCGTGCGGCCGGCGTCACGGACCTCGCGCACCATGGCGAGGAATTCCCGTTGCACCAGTGGATCGAGGCCGGTGGTCGGCTCGTCCAGCACCAAAACGTCGGGCCGGGACATGAAGGCCTGCACGAGGCCGACCTTCTGCCGGTTGCCGTGCGACATCGCGCCGATCCGATGCTCCGGATCCAGGTCGAGCCGATCGACCAGGTCCCGGCGTACGGCCGGATCGACACCGCCGCGCAGGTGTGCGAGGTAGTCGAGATACTGTTCCGCGGTCAGATCGGGATAGGCGACGAACTGCCCCGGCAGATATCCGATATGACTTTGCGCTGCTTCCCGGTCCCGTACCGTGTCCGCGCCCCGGATGCGGGCACAACCGTCGGTCGGACGCATCAGCCCCGCCAAGATGCGGATGGTGGTGGTCTTGCCGGCACCGTTCGGCCCCACGTACCCGAAGACCACCCCGCTGGGTATCTGCAAGGTCACGTCGGACAGAGCCAGAACATCTCGATACGCCTTGGTCAGCCCCGTCAGCTCGATCCAGGAATCTCTTGCGACGTGGCATGTCCTCTCCGGCGAAGTATCCGCGGGACGCTGGTCGATCATCCGCTCCACCGTCGCCGGCCGTGTGATCGATCGTCACCCGACGGTCGTTCCTTGCCGGATGCGCGCCCGACCGGCGGGACGACCTCGGTTACCCGCCACCACTCGGCGCCTGAGGCGCACGGATCTTCCCAGCGGACGGCTGTGAACAGATCGTCGCGGCGGATTCCGGGAAGTACCTGATAGTCGATCGAATCAGGCAAGCTCACGAGCATCAGGATTCGCCAGAGGGCGCGGGCGTAGATCTCGGCCGAGGCGGGTCCGTCCCACTCGTAGAGCCCGCGGTACACACCGCGCTGATCGTGGGCGAGCCACAGTTTCGAGACCAGGCCCGGAAATCCGGCGAACAGCACCGTATTGAGCAGGCTCTCACGCCGGAAAAAGGCATGGCCGCGGCCGTGCACCGACCGCAACCGGAATTTCACCACGAGTACGCACGGCTCGAGCGCAGCGGGCCGGTCGACAACGGTCTCTCGGAACACATAGGCCCAGGTGGTATCCGCAAACCTTACTCGCAAACCGCGATGCCGGGTGGGCACATGGATTCGCCGGAGCGACAGTAGAACGATCGTCACCGAAAAGCACCGGGCGAACCCACGGGCGGCCCGGCCGATCGGCAAGGGCTCCCGCTCCAGGTTCCCGATATCCGGGTTCCCACCGGGGCAAGGCCGTCTCTCGTTCACGGAGTAGCCGGCGGGGCCGGAAGTTGGAGACCCGAGATCCGGTCGACGCGGATCCGGTTGACCTGGTCGTTGCGCTCGGCCACCCAGGGACGCCGCGGGAAATCCGTGACCGCGACGAGCTCCTCTACATTGGTGACCGCCTCGGCCGCGCCCACGGCCAGTACCGTCCAGCCACTGCGCGATCGCGGATCCACCTGATCGACTTCGAACGCCACGAATTGCCCCGCGACCGAGCTACCACATCCTCCCGGCACGGTCCATATCACAATGTCGCCTCTACGCACCGAGAAATTGACCAGCCGGATCACTGGCACGTCGCCTTCGATATAACCGATCCGGCCGACCGGAACCGACCGCAGCCGAGACCAGCAATCCGCTTCCGTCAGCGCCGACAACACCTTCGGCTGTGGCATGGTGTTCGCCGCCTTCCACGCGATCCCTACCGGTGCACGAACTGGGCGTCGGCCCCGAAGTCGAAGCACAGCTCGTATCTCACCATTCAGCACCCTGCTGCGAAACAAGAGAGTCGAAAGTCCTCCCGAGCAGCCCATCGGCCACCTCTGAGCCGAACCTGCAGCGCGGCGGCCGAAACACCGCAGCCCAGTGTCAATGGCCAGTGGGTTGTCCCGCGGGCGGCCGGTAATCGTCCCCGCTGACAGCGCAAGGTCCCCGATGTCGAGCGCGTCCCGTTCCCCGCTACCCGGTGGTCGCCATACAAAGGGCCAGCGTGCTGACCATATCCGCGCGCCGGGGTCCAGAAAAGGCCCTTCAGGCGGCACAGTAACAGCACACTCGTCGTGCCGGGGTCCGGGCGCCGCGATACCGACAGGGCCGTACGACGGCAGTCCCAGGCACCGGATCTGAATGCGAGCGCCATCTGTGATTTATCTCTGATTTCAGAGATTTTTAACCCATTTACAGTGACAGACGTCATATCCGGATTTAGTGTTCACACATGGAAGTACGTGAACTGGAGTGGTTCCTCACGCTGACTAGTACTGCGAACGTGACGAACGCGGCCGCAGAGCTGCACATCAGTCAGCCGACGCTCTCCCGGGCTCTCGGGCGGATCGAGCGACGTCTCGGCGTACAGCTCTTCGACCGGCACCAGAACCGGCTGCACCTGAACAAGTACGGCGAGATCTTCCAGGCTCACGTCGAGCGGGCGGTCAAAGAGCTTGCGCAGGGCGAAGAGCGGATCAAGACGCTGATCGATCCCGAGCGCGGCGTGGTCTCGCTCGGATTCCTGCACTCCTTCGGCGGCTGGCTGATCCCGTCGTTGATGGACCGCTATCGCGCCGACTCCCCCGGTATCACCTTCGAGCTCGAGGGCGGTCCCGCCGACTCCATCGTCGAGGCCGTACGCACCGGCCGGCTCGATATCGGGTTCGTGGCGCCCGAACCTGCCGCCGACGACCTGGTGTGGATCCCGCTGGGGCGGGAGCACCTGTGTCTGGAGGTGCCCGACGGTGACGAATGGGAGGGGCGCGAGGAGGTCACGATCGCGGAGATAGCGCAGCGGCCGATGCTCGCCCTCGGCCCCCACTACGGATTGCGGCACGTCGTCGACCAGCTCTTCCGCACGGCAGGGTCGACGCCGCAGATCACGATCGAGGCCACCGAACTCTCCACCCTCCGGGCCCTGGTGCGGCATGGCTCGGGCATCGCGATCGTACCCGTGCCGCCCGGCGATCTCGTCTCCTCGACGACCATGATCCCGATCAGCGACGCCGACGCCTTCCGGCACTACGGCGCGATCACCCGGCGGCACGGGCCCACGGGAGCAGCGGCGCGCGCGTTCCTCCGGTTCAGCGCCGGCGCATCTGATCCGGCACTACGGCGACGGGACACACCAGCCGGCCTGGCGCCACTGCACCGCCAGGCCGGCTGACCGGCTCGCAGGACTCGATCCGTCAGCCGATCGGACCCCAGAAGGTCTCCCCCGCGTAGGTGTCGGAGAGCGGCTCGAGCGTTTCGGGCCAGACACCCCTGGTGACTTGACGGCGCTGGTCGGCGGGGCGTACGGCACCGTCCCAGCCGACCTGCTCCATGTAGTAGTAGAGCGCTACCACGTGCCCGGCCGGATCGACGGCATGGACGACATAGTCGACACCGGCGTGGATCTCAGGGGGCAGGTCGAGGAGTTCGACGCCCTCGGCCTCCAGGAACTCCTTCGCAGCACGCAGCTGGCTATAGGAGCCGACCTGGATGCCGAAGGACAGCAGCGTGCTCTCCCCGCTCAGACCGAGTACGTCGCGGAGCGCGAGCGGAAAGAGTGCGACGCTGTGATGTTCGGTGTTGGCGCGCAGGAACACCACACGATGGCCCTCGACCTCGCTTTCCTCGCTGATGGTGAGACCGAGGGTGTCGGTGTAGAACCGGACCGATTCGTCCAGGTCCTCCACGAAGAGGCTGACCGGCCCCAGGCGTACCGGGGCGAATGGGCGACCGAGGAGCACTCCGCCGACGTCGTACGCCTTCTCCGACTCGTCGATCCAGCGGTGGCCGGAGTCGAGATCGATCTCCTTTGCGACAGCTGCGAGAATCTCGCCGGCCTCCGAGGACGTCGGCAGCTCAGGGTGCTCCTGGACCCATGGCCACATCGCCACCGGCTTACTGAGGCCGTTCCAGCCGACCTGCTCGATTCCGTACTCCAACTCGTTGGTGTGTCCGCTGGGGTCGGGGAAGTAGGTGTGCCAGTTGGAGCCCGGATCGCGGCCGTAGCGGTCGATCTTGTTCCCCTGTCCCTCCAGCCACAGTCTGGCCTCGACGACCTCACGCAGAGTGGAGACCTGCCAGGTGATCTGGTTGACCGTGATATCACCGCGGGCCGGGGGCTCGAGGTGCTCGCTCCACGGTCGCGGCATCAGCACCAGGGTGTGGTGGTCGCTGTTGTGGCGCAGCATGTAGATCTTGGTGTCCGGTAGGCCGTCGTGCCAGGGGCCGGGGTCGGTCACCGCAGTGTCGACGACCTCCGAGACCTTGAACCCGAGCAGGTCGCGGTAGAACCGCAGCGCCGCGCCGGTGTCATGCACCGAGAGGCCGAAGTGGTTCAGCCGCCGGATCTTGAAAGGACGTTCGTAGGCGATGCCACCCACGTCGTAGAGCTTCTTCTCGCTCACAGTTCTCAGCCCGCCTTCACGATCCGATTGGTCAGGCTGCCCAGAAGCGGCGAGGAGACCTCGACCACGTCCCCCGGGCGCAGGAACTTCGAGTCGTCGGGGAAGGTGCCGTCATCGAGTCGCTGAGAGGAGTCCACGGCGGTGCCCTTCGGCGTGCCCGACAGGATCATGTCACCTGGGTAGAGCGTGAGGTCGCGGGAGAGCCATGCGCCCAGGGCGTAGAAATCGTTGATCATCTGGTCGGTGTTGCCGTCCTGGCGCGTCACGCCGTTGACTTTGCAGGTAAGCGCGATGGCGTGCGGGTCAACAGAATCGTCGACCACGATCCACGGGCCGAGGCCGGTGCCGGTGTCGAAGTTCTTCGAGTACTGGAAGTCGGGCCCGAAGGACACGTTGTCCCGCACCGACCAGTCGTTGGCCAGCGTGTATCCCCAGATGTAGCTCTGGACGTCCGCGGCGGTGATGTCGCGGCCCTTTTTCCCGATGATCACGGCGATCTCGGCCTCGTAGTCGAGAAGGCTTGTCCGGGCCGGGTAACGCACCTCGTCACCGTCGGTCGAGGTGCACCGAGCATCCTTGATGAAGTATTTCGGCCCGCCCGCTTGGAGTTTGGCGATGGTCGCTTTGGCGCTCTCGTCGCCGGTGTTGGCGGCCGCTGCCTGCATGTGGTCGGCAAAGTTCGCCAGCGCCGCGAAGACCCGCGACGGGCCTTCGATCGGGGCGTGCAGCTCGACCTCGTCGAGGTCGAAGACGAGTTGCTCGCCATGGATGCCGATTGCGTTCTCGGCCTGACCGGTGAGGTGGTCCACCGCGGCCCGGGCGCCGGCGATCGCCCGGTCACCCTCCTCGATGAATGCGTTGAGGTACGCCGGGACTGCCGCCGCGGCATATTCGGTGGCACGGACGGTTTCGGTGGTCTCGGCGAGGAATTTGGCGTATGCCCCGTTGGCGTCGATGATCGAGCTCTCGTGGGCGATGCCGACTCGGCGCGCGGGGCCGAAGACTGCGATCTTCATGAATCTCTCCTTGGTGGATCTGATGGCTTCGTGGGGTCGATGCCGACCTCGTCGAGGAGGCGGCCGCCGGTCGGCGTGAGGCTGTATATAGCGAGCCGGGTGATCTTTCCGTCGACGACGGTGAAGAAGTCGGCCAGCGGCACGGTGTTCCCACCGGTGAGCAGGTCGATCTCGACAGCGACCTTGGTGCCGTCGACGACGAGCCGGCGTGGCCTCGGCTGCATCACACCGGGCCCGAGACCGTTCTCGTACATTCGCTTGATCGCTGCTGCCCCGTGCAGGGTGCCGGCCGCGTTGTGCAGTACGGCTTCCTCTGCAAACAAGCCGGCGACGGCCTCGGGATTACCCGCGGCGACGCACGCGAAGTAGGCCTTGACCACATCGGCGGGGTTGCTCGACACGGGTGCCGGTGCTGCTGGCTCTGCTGGTTTGCCGGCGCCCGATGCGGCGGCGCCTGCTCTTCAAACCGGGTCGAGATACTTGGCGGAGGCATAGATCGACTTGTATTGCAAGTAGGCGTCCAGGCCCACCTCGCCGCCGAGCTCGCGGCCCAGGCCGGACTCCTTGTAGCCGCCGTAGGGGGCGCCGATGTCGAGCAGATAGTAGTTCAGCCCGACCGTGCCCGCGCGGATCCGGCGAGCCACTCTCAGCGCGTGGTCCTCGTCCTCGCTGTAGACGACGCCCGCGAGTCCGAAGCTGGTGTCGTTGGCCAGGTCGATCGCCTGGGCCTCGTTGTCGAACGGGATCACCGCGATGACCGGTCCGAAAACCTCCTCGCGGGCGAGTTTGTCGGCGTTGTCGACGTCGGCGAAGACGGTCGGCTCTACGAAGAAGCCGCGCCGGTCCAGGCCCTTGGGCCGCCCGCCACCGGCGACCAGGCGCGCCGTGGACTTCTTGGCTGCGTCGATGTAGGCCAGTACGCGCTCGAGCTGGTTGGCTGAAGCCATCGGGCCGAGCGTGACCGCCGGATCCAGGGGATTGCCGATGGTGAAGTGCGATGTCGCGTACTCGGCCAGCGCTTCGACCACCTCGGCGTAGCGGCTGCGAGCGACCAGGATCCGCGACTGGGTTGTGCAGGTCTGGCTGTTGTTCAGGAACGAGGCACCGTCCAGCGCACCCAGTAGGGTGCTGACCGCACCGTCTTCGAGGAAGAGGCCGGGCGACTTGCCGCCCAGCTCCAAGGTCACCGGTCGGATCAACCGACCGGCCTCGGCCCCGATCTGGCGGCCTGCCTCGGTCGAGCCCGTGAACGCGATCTTGTCCACGCCCGGGTGCGAAACCAGCGCGGCACCGGCGTCGCGGTCACCGACCACGATGTTGAGCACACCCTCGGGCAATCCTGCCTCGATGGCCGCGTCGGCGAAGACGTATGCATCCAGCGAGGTCTCTGGGGACGGTTTGAGGACCACGGTGTTTCCGGCGGCCAGGGCGGGTGCGAGCTTGAATGCGGCCAGGGCCTGCGGGAAATTCCAGGGAATGATTGCGGCGATCACGCCCAATGGCTCTCGACGCACGATGGTCGAGCCGGCTTGGCTCGGCTGAGGGCGTTCGAAGTCGAGGCCTTCGACGATGTCTGCGTACATCCGGAAGAGCACCGCAGGCAGGCCGCTGTTGACCTGCTGGGAGAATCCGATCGGCATCCCGTTTTCGCGAGTGACGAGCTCGGCTGTGCCGACGCCACGCTGCTCCAGGGCGTCGGCCATCCGGCGCAGGACCGCCGCCCGCTCAGCGGCTGTGGTCCTCCCCCAGGAGCCGTGGTCGAAGGCACGACGCGCAGCGCGAACGGCCTTGTCGATGTCGGCCTCGACGCCCAAGTGCGCCGTGCCGATCACCTCGCCAGTGGCCGCCTCGGTCTGCTCATGCACCTTCTCGGCGCTCGGCGCGACCCAGTCGCCGCCGATGAAGAATCTGGGTCGGTCCAGGCTGGGCCGCTCGACAGTGAGGGACATCGTCGTTCTCCTGATTTCGTAAGGTGCTGGTGACGAGCATCACCAGCCACTCTGCGGGTCTTCGGAGGCTGCGACAAGGCACAGAAGTTGTCGGTAGCGATGCAGGCCACGCATGATGCGACCCCAGGCAGACGCACCACGTCGCGTCATCGGCATGCTCCGGAGGACCTGGATGACTAACTCGTCTGCCCTGCGGCCGGCTCTTCGAAGGCATCGACGACGACAGGCCGGTGGAGGCGGCGCATATCCATCTCAGAGAGGCGCTCGCGCACCTGACCTACAACGGACGGTGGCCGAATCCGGATTCTCGCCTACTGATGACTAGGTGTCATTCACGCATGTCATGACATCGGCCCCGACTCCAGACCCGTGGTGATGCCATCGAGCACCTCGAGCACAGCATCCAAGTCGGCTCCCGCGGGGACGAGCGGGTCGAGGTGACGGGCCCATGCGGCGCGGACCCGGGCGATCTCGTGGTGCGCCCGGTCGGTGAGTCCCAGGTGCGACCGGCGACGGTCGTCCTTGCCCGCGACCTTGGTGACCAGGCCGTTTGCCTCCAACGATCGGAGCGCGGTGGCCGTGTTGCCGCTACTCAGTCCGAGCTTGCGGGAAAGCGTGCTCGGCGTGATGCCGGGGTCGAGGTCGATATGGCGTACCAGCAGGCTCTCCAGAGGGCTGAGTGCGACCACATCTTCGCCTATGTCGAGCAGGCGGATCCTGCGCTCGAGAAAGAACACCGATTGAGCCAACGCTGCCAGCTTTGCCGCGCGGCTCCCGGCCGGGAGCGAGCCCGCGACGTCGGTCATCTGGGTCTCGCTCTCCACGGTCGTCAACCTAGCATCGCTCAGGTGACCTTGCGCGGGCACAGTGCACTGCGGCGGCGCCTGCGGGCCGACGACATCCGGTGCCGGCCCGCAGGTTTCACTGCGCGAAGAAATGCATCACCCTCGGCGGGCCGTCGCAGTGTGGCGCTATCGCCGCCGCCAGCCGGCGCGACGCCGCCGTACTCGCGAAGACCTCGGTATGGTCCTCCAGCCGCTCCCACTCGACCCGGAGGAGAAATGTGTCGATGACGTCGACGCTGCGAAGCAAATCTGCACGCAGACAGCCGTCCGCCTCGAGCAGGAGGGCCCGGACCTGCTCGAAGGCGGCCTCGAAGGCATCCGACGCGCCCGACTTCACCCGGAACTCGGCATGTTCGATGATCACGGTGCCGTCCGCCCGTCGCCCTCGCTGAGGTGGTCCAGGTCGATGAACCCGCCGCGCAGGAAGATGAGCGGCGGATCGGTGGCCTGCAGCCGGAGCGACTCCACCCGGCCGACGACTTGGTAATGATCCCCGATCACATCGACCCTCACTCGGGTGCACTCCAGATTGACAATGGCCGCCTCCAGTAGCGGGACTCCGAGCGCGGATCGGCGCCAGGCGACCCCCGCGAATCGGTCCTCGACCGGCCGGGAGAACGCCCGGCACAGCTCACCCTGGTCGTGACCGAGGATGTTCACGCCGAAATGGTCGCCCGCGTACAGCTTCAGCCAGGTCGAGGAGCCACGGCCGACGAAGAACGTGATCAGCGGCGGGTCCAGCGAGACCGATGTGAACGACCCCACGGTCATCCCCACCGGACCCGGCCGTCCGGCACCCGTCACGATGGCCACACTGGTCGGGACGTGGCCGAGTGCCTTGCGGTAGACGGCACTGTCGCCGACCGGCGTGAGCCGCTCCGAGAACTCGGTCGTGGTCATCTCGGGCCTCCATACAGTTGTCGGTTCGGGACTCGGGTCAGAGTGCGATGGTGGGTTCGTCATTGCCGAGCAGCACCCGGCCGTATGCCTCTCGCCCGATCTCGGTGGTGACGAGCGCGTGCCGCCCGCCCGCCTCCGCGTCGCGCCAGATCCGGTTCATCACGTTGGCGTCGGCGAACGAGCCCGCACCGTTCGCGGTCAGCAGCAGGTCGATCTCCTCGCGGATCAGCTCGGCCACGACGCCGGTGTCGTTGCGCAGCCGGGCCAGAGTTTCCGGGGACGGCATCACGCGGGTGGCTGCCGCGGTGTCGATGTCGAGGCATATCTTCTCGGTCAGCAGCTCGGCCATGTGGAGCTTGGTCGCGGCCTTGGCCACCAGCAGTTGGTGGGTCGGGGAATCCTTGGCCGCGGAATAAGCGGTATACGCCACCGGCTTGCCGGGCAACTTCGCGCGGGTCAGTTCCAGAGCGTGCCGGCCGAGGCCGAGCTGCGGGGCGATCAGGATTGCGGCGGCGGCGGCGTTGAACGGCACGCCGACGATACGGTCCTCTGTGAACGGTGAACGGAACTTCGAGGCGAACATGTCCGGCACCCGCTGCACCCGGTACTCGGGCACGAAGTGGTCCTCGACCACGATCGTGTCACTGCCGGTGCCCTGCATACCGGCCACGAACCACGTCGGCTCGATGGTGAACGCTTCACGCGGGATCTGCGCCATGCCGGGAGTGCCGTCCTCGAGAGTGATCGTCAGGCTCGCCCAGTCCGCGGCGAACGAGCCGGACCCGTACGGCCAGCGACCGCTGACCATGTATCCACCCTCGACAGGCTCGCTCTGGTCGCCTGGAGAGAAGACACCACAGATCTTGACGTTGGGGTTGCCTCCGAAGATGTCGTCCTGCGCCTGTTCAGACCAGGTGGCTCCGAAGCCGGTGCCCAGAGTCATCAGCGCGGTCACCCACCCGGTCGATCCGTCCCCACGCGCGACCTCGGCGGTCGCCTCGATCGCGGTACGCAGCGTGCCGTTCGACCCGCCCAGACGGGTCGGCACCATCGAACGGAAGAGGCCAACCTCATCCAGTGCCTTCACCACCTCGGGGGCCAGCCGACGAGCCTCGGCGCCTTGCGTGGCGTAGTCACGAATCATTGGGACCAGCGCGCTCGCCTTCGCGACGAGCTCAGAGTCGGGGATGGTGAGGTCTACGGGCTCGGCCGAGACGGCACCGGCAGGCTGAGTCATGGGTCTCTTCTTTCGTGTCAGGGCCAGACGCCGATCAGCCAGTGATCGGCGTCATACGGGGTACTGCAAATATCTGCTCGCGCCGCGGGTCGCGACAATGCCAGGAACTTCGCCCTCCTCATACGTGGAGTGCATCAGGGGATATGCACCTGGCCAGGAGGCACGTCGGTCGCCACTTCTGCCGCGGTCCCGCGATATGGAATGCACGGCAGGTATGGCAAGCCCGAAGTTCCCGGCGTGCTCAGCGGGTTCAGAGGCGCTGTCTTGATCAGCGGTGTCGATCTCGGCGGTCGGCGGAACGGGCCCTGCCTGCTCGACCCGGCCGAGCGCGCTGACTCGGACTATGAGATCACCGGACCCGAACTGCTCGACTACCACCAGGTCGCCGTATCGGTTCGGACGTCCACGGCATGCCGATCGGGTACCGGCCCGCCACCGCGAGGTGCCTGTGCGTTCTTCGGCTCCGTCGGAACCCACGAACCTAGGACCTCGACATGCCGCCGAGCCCGGACGGACACATGTGGGCCGGCGACGAGTTGGTCTCGGCGGAGGTCGCCATCGCGGAGGGCTACCAGGGGGCTGCTGCCTCGCCACGCCCCACCAGCTCGCTGGCCAGAAGTCGGTGTCGTTGCGGTCCGTGATGGCACGGGTCGAGACCTCTGCCTCGCATCCGCCGGCGGCCGTGCATCGCAAGCAGTCGGCCTACAGGCTGTTCGGCGGCCCTGCCCCACTCGGTCAGACCGCGGTGGTGACGCCTACGTCGGACTCGCTGGTTCGAGCCGGGCGGGGCCTTCCTGCGAGGAGCAGGGCGCCGAGGCTGATGACGCCTATGCCGGCGACGAAAAGCGAGACGTAGATCGGGTCATTGCCCCCACGGGCCGCCAGCAGGGCAGTTGCGGCAAGCGGCACCAGCCCACCGCCGATGGTGGAGGAGATCTGGTACCCGAGTGAGGCGCCGGTGTAGCGGGAATCGGCACCGAACATTTCCGAGACGTACGCGGCGGTCGGCCCGTAGACCATCGCCTGCAACACCGGGTTACCGATGAGGATCGCCACGAAGAGCAGGGGCAGGCTACCTGCTCCCATCATCAGCCAGATCGGGTGTATCAGCACGATCATCCCGGCCACACCCGCCATCATTACTGTGCGCCGGCCGATGCGGTCCGAGAGCGCGGCGAACGCCGGGATCGTGAAGACGTGGATGATCTGGGTGGCAGCGCTGACCCACAGCACCTCTGAGCGGGTGTGACCGGCAGCAATGGCGTACGGCATGGCGAAGGTTGCCAGCAGGGACTGAACTGCAAAGGCCATGACCGTGCCGAGGCAGGCAAGGACCACCGCACGCGGATAGCGGGTGAGCACCTCGGCCAGCGGCGGCCGACGGCGTGGCTTCACGGCCGCCCTCTGCTGGGCCGCCAGGAACACGGGCGACTCGGCGACCTTGAGACGGACGAACAATCCGATTGCGACAAGCACGGCGCTGAGCAGGAAGGGCACCCGCCAGCCCCAGGCCAGGAACCGGTCATCAGGCATCAGGCTGCACAGACTGAACACGATCGTGGCGATGGCTGCGCCGGCGGGACCGCCCATGTTGGCGAAGCTCGCCGAGAAACCGCGGCGATCCGGGGCGGAATGCTCCATCGCCATCAACGCCGCGCCGCCCCACTCCCCGCCGACCGCGATCCCTTGAATGACTCGCAGCGCGATCAGCAGCAGCGGTGCTGCCTCCCCGATCGTGGCCTGCGTGGGCAGCAGCCCGATGCAGAAGCTGGCTCCACCCATCAGCAGCATCGCCAGCACCAACATCGACTTACGGCCGATCCGGTCGCCGAAGTGCCCGAAGATGAGCCCGCCCAACGGGCGCGCGAGATAGCCGACGGCCAGGGTTGCGAACGACGCGATCACGCCCATGGCCGGGCTGAGATCGGCGAAGTAGAGCTGCCCGAAGACCAGACTGGCCGCCAGCCCGTACAGCAGGAAGTCGTAGAACTCGATCGCACTTCCCAGAAAACTCGACATCAGGACCGCCTGCATCTGCTTGCGGTCGGTGGCAGCATTGGCTGACATAGGTGAAACTCCTTCATGAACCACCGCCGACACGCGCCGACCGTGATGTGCCCATCGTCACAACGCGGCCGTCAGGTGTACATGACCAGGAGTTTCCACCCAGGTATGCGTGGCAGGCATACCCGCTGCCGACCAGGACTCGGCGGGATCAGACGGACGGTTGCGCCGGCTCGGCAGGTGCGAGCACGATGTCGAAGCGGACCTCGGTCCACGGTCCCTCGACACTGCGGCCGTCCGGCGTCGACGTACCAGCGGGGTGGCGGACGAAGTCCTTGATCAGCGACTCCTTGACGCCGAAGACCGTGTCCTTCCAACCGATCTCGTCGCCGCGCACGAAGATGTGGGTGACCAGTCTGCGCAACCCGCGCGCCGTGACCATGAAGTGGAGATGGCTGGCTCGCATAGGTGAGCGGCCGACTGCGTCGAGCATCTTGCCCACCGGACCATCTGCAGGGATCGGGTACGGCGTCGGAGTCAGCCCCCAGAAGCGGTACTCGCCGGCATCGTCGCTGAACAGATGCGCCCGCGCAGCCATGTGGCCCTCAGGACGCTGCACGTCGTAGAGGCCGTCCGCGTCGGCCTCCCACACCTCGATCCGCGCTCCCCGGACGGGGTTGCCGTCGGTGTCCTTGACGGTGCCGGTGGCCCAGCACGGTTCTCCCGGCGCGCCGAAGGCCATATCACCGCCCAGCTCGATCCGCGGAGAGCCGTCGACAAAGAACGGTCCGAAGACGGTGGCTTCGGTCGCGTCGGCGTACGCCTGGTTGTTGACGCCGATCACCTGCATGGAGACACCGAGGACGTCGGAGAGCAGGATGAACTCCTGACGTTTGTCGTCGGTGATCGCGCCGGCGTCGGTGAGGAAGGCGATCGCCTGCTCCCACTCCTTCTCGGTGAGCCGAGTCTCGCGGACGACGGCGTGGAGGTGTTTCACCAATGTCTGCATGATGAATCGCAGCCGCTCGTCGCCCGCGCCGTCGAAGGATCTCACGACGGTGTCGACGAGATCTTGCTCCCGCTTCTGCTGGACGTCGGTGACCTGGGTCGATGTCATGGGTATCGTCCTATGCGATGTCAGCTGATGGTGGCGCCGGCCCAGGCATCTCGGACGACGGCCCGGATCTGGTCGAGGGTGAAGGGCCGGGGATTGGACGCGGGGATCACCGCGAAGGCGAGCTCAGCGCCCTCGTCGATACCCGCCTCGGGCATGCCGAGCTCGGCCAATGAGCCGACGATGCCGAGGTCGGAGCGCAGCTCGTCGATCCCGGCAGCTGCCGGCCTACCGCCGAGCGCTTGCGAGACACGGTCGGCGGCGTCGCGTGCCACCGGAGCGTTGAACGCGGTCACGTGGGCGAGCACGATCGCGTGCATCTCCGAGTGGGACAGGCCGTATGCGCCGCCGAGGACGTGGCAGATCTTGTGGTGCATCCCGCTGCCGGCGGAGGCGAACGCGACCGCGGCCAGGTAGGCGCCGTAAAGGGTGCGCTCGCGGGCATCGAGGTCGTCGGGGTCCGCAGCGAGGGCACGCAATCCGGGAATGAGGGCACGCAGTCCCTCGGTACCGAGCGCGGTGTTGATCGGGTCGGCCCGCGGCGCCCAGAAACCGTCGACGGCGTGCGCGACCGCATTGAGGCCGGAGGCGACCGCGAGGCGGGCGGGCAGAGAGGAGGACAACGTGGCGTCGTAGACCACCATTTTGGGCAGCACCGACGGGTTGCTGCCGGTGGTCTTGCGGTTCCCGTCGGTCTGCCCCCATACGTCGGTGGCCTCCGAGCCCGCGAAGGTGGTGGGCACCGCGATCACCGGCAGCCCGGTGTCGCGGGCGACGACCTTGGCCAGCCCGGTCGCCGAGCCGCCGCCGATGCTGATCACTGCGTCGACGGCGTGTTCGGTGGCCAGGGCGAGTGCCGCGGTGGCGTTCTCGGTCGGGACGTGCTGGACGATATCGCTGATCCGGGCGGCGATGTCGAGCTGCTCGCTGACCGCGTCGGCGGTCTCGCTCGCGAAGCCGTCTGCGATGAGCAGGAGCCGCTTCGCGCCGAGTGCGTCGATGGCGGTCCGGATGTTCTCGATCGCCCGGCCGGAGCCGAACAACACGCGCTGGCCCAGGCTGGTGTGGTCGAAGGAGATCATCGCTCGACTCGTCCTTCCGTGCGGGCGAGCCAGCCCTGGATGGTCTGTGCAACGCGTTCGGGGTCTTCGAGAGTGCAGAGGTGTCCGACGCCGTCGAGGGTGACAAGTTCCGCGTTCGGCACTCGTGCCGCCAGGTCGCCGCCCAAGGCGGGTGAGACAATGCCGTCGGCGGCGCCGACGAGCACGAGGGTCGGCAGGTCGAGCTCGGCCACTTCTTCGGTGCGGTCACGCCGGTTGAGCACGGCCAACTGGTGGTCGATGAACACCTCAGCGCCGAGGTCGTGCGACATCCGGGCGGCGACCTCGACAACGTCGGGGTGCCCGGGCGCCACTCCTGCGGAGACGAGCCCGACCGCCTGGTCGAACGCTCCTGTGCGTGCCAGCTCGATCACCTTCAGCGAGCTCTCCCGTCGCTCCGGCGCAGCGGCAGCGGCCGAGGTGTTGAGCAAGGCGAGGCTGCGTACGCGTCCGGTCCGGCGCAGCGCGAGCTCGAGCGAGACATATCCGCCCATCGAGATGCCGGCGAGGTGGAATTCGTCGGGCGCCTCGGCCAGGATCGACTCGGCCATCGCCTCCACCGAGTCGCCGGCGCCGCGGATGACGGCGCACGTGACTCCGTCGAGCCGGTCGATCACGGGCTGCCAGAGACGCTCGTCGGAGCCGAGGGCCGGCACGAGTACGAGCGGGTATTTCGCCATGTTCGGCTTCCTTGTCATTCGTGGGAGGGTCAGGACTCGGCACCGTCGACGGCGAGGATGGCGCCGGTCGTGAACCCGGCCTCCTCCGAGACCAGGTACGCGACCGCGGCGGCGATCTCCGCGCCGGTGCCGGTGCGCCCCGCGGGAATGGCGTCCCGGGTTGCCTGCTGGGCCTCGGCCGGGAGCGCCTCGAACACGTCCCGGATCCGGCCGACGGCGGGGACGATCAGACCCGGGGCCACCGCGTTCACGGTGATGCCGGTGTAACCCAGATCCTTGGCCAGCTGCTTGGTGAAGCCGTTGATCGCTGCCTTGGACGCGGCGTACGGCAACCGCGCGCCGACCGTGCCGGAGGGACCGGCCTTGCCATGGGCGACGGCCGACGAAAAGTTGACGATGCGGCCGTAGCCGTGACGCTGCATGAGTTCGACCGCATGACGGGCGCATAAGAAGGCGCTGGTCAGGTTGTTGTCGAGGACCTTGCGCCAGATGTCGGCGCTGATGTCGCTCAAGGAGCGGACGACGTCGGTGCCGCTGCCGCCGGCGGTGTTGACCAGCGCGTCGAGGCGGCCGTACCGCTCCTCGATATGGGCGAACGCGGTCGAGACCGCCTCCTCCTGGGAGAGGTCGGCGGCGATGGTGACCGCCCGCGCCCCCGCCGCCTCGACCTCGGCGCGGGTCTTGTCCAAGCTGTCGGCACGCAGGTCGAGCAGGACCAGGTCGAAGCCGTCGGCCGCCAGGCGGACCGCGATCTCGGCGCCCAGCCCCTGTGCCGCACCGGTCACCGCTGCGACCCGACGCTGTGCTGTGTGTTCGCTCATCAGCTTCTCTTTCCGGTGTCCGAAGTCTTGCTTCTCGGGGCCGCTGCTGGTGAGCGGGTCTGCCTGAGGATCGCTTGCGCGCGGGCGATGACCGGAGCATCGACCATCTCTCCGCCGATGCGCACCGCTTCTCCCGAGCCTGCACCGTCCAGGACGTCCTGCGCCCACTCGACTGCCCTCTTGTCCGGGCGGAAGGCGGCCGTGACCGGCGCCACCTGGCGTGGGTGCACGAGCAGCTTGCCGCTCATGCCGACATCCTTGGCGTGGTCGACGTCGCCGAGCAGAGCCTCGGTGTCGTCCAGTGCA
Source organism: Nocardia sp. NPDC051750 (assembly GCF_044453135.1). NCBI lineage: Bacteria > Bacillati > Actinomycetota > Actinomycetes > Mycobacteriales > Nocardiaceae > Nocardia > Nocardia sp. NPDC051750. The sequence goes on from NZ_JBITCK010000006.1 coordinate 626,470, forward strand.
GCGGTGACGCCGTCGATCGGGCCGGGCAGGCCCGCCCGCCGGGCGGCGAGCACCAAGGCCGAACGTGCGTGCAGCATCGCCGTGTGTGACGGGCGTGCCCCTATGTCGACCGCGTAGTCGAGGTGGCCGAAGGCGAGCCGGGCGACCTGCGGGCTCGAGGCGATCTCGTACGCCGCCGCGACCCCGCTCGCCGATTCGATGAGCGCGATGATCGGAGTCGATGTGGCCCCGGCTGTATGGAGCACCGACGGGCGGTCTGCCTTGGCAACCATCAACCCCAGCAGACCAGGCGAGCCGCCGACGGCGGCGAGGTCGGCATCGAGCTCACCGGAGCCGAGCGGATTGACGCGTACGCACACACGCCCGCCGGCGGCGAGGAAGGCCGAGGCGGCCTCGCGCGCTTCGTGCTTCTGCGCCGCGGGAACCGCGTCCTCCAGGTCGAGGATGACGATATCGGCGCCGCTCGAGGCGGCCTTGCCGAACCGGTCGGGCCGGTTGCCCGGGACGAAAAGGAACGTGGTCGCGTTGTCGACCGGATCGCGCATCTGCGCCGCCCTCATTCCTTCGTCGCGACAGAGCTCGGTGCCAGGCCGAGCTCGGCCAGCACCTGGTCGGTGTGCTCGCCGATGTCGGGGATGGCGCCCATGATCGGCTCGGCGCCGACAACGGTCACCGGTGGGATCAGCCCCCGGAGTCGCCCGACCGGGGAGTTGTAGTCGCGCCAGCGGTCGCGGGCCTCGAGCTGTGGGTGCTCCGCCAGCTCGTGCATGTCCCGCAGCAGCGCGTTCGCGATTCCGGCGGCCTCCAGCTTCTCGGCGACCTCCTCGGCGGTGTTGCCGGCGAGGACCCGCTCGATCTCGTTGCGCAGCACGTCGGCGTTCTCCACCCGCAGTGAGTTGCGGGCGAACCGCGAATCCGCGGCCAGTTCGGCGTCGCCCAGGATCTTCTCGCAGAAGGTGGCCCACTCCCGCTCGTTCTGCAGACCGAGGAAGACCAGCCCCTGCCCGCACGCGAACGGCCCGTAGGGGTAGATGGCGGCGTGCCGGGCGCCCGTGCGTGCCGGTGCGGCGCCGCCGTACATCGCGTAGTTGAGCGGGTAACCCATCCACTCCGCGAGCGCCTCGAGCATCGATATCTCGATCGTGGCGCCCTCGCCGCTCAGGTTGCGCTGCAGTAGGGCAGTGAGGATCCCGGTGTAGGCGTACATGCCGGAGGCGATATCGGCGATCGAGATGCCGACCTTGGAAGGCTGCTCCGGGGTACCGGTGATCGAGACCAGTCCCGCTTCGCACTGGACCAGGAGGTCGTAGGCCTTCTTGGTCTCGTACGGGCCGCCGGCGCCGTACCCGGAGATCGAGACATGGATGAGCTCGGGGTTGACCTCACGAAGCTGCCCGGCGCCCAGTCCGAGGCGGTCGGCGGCACCCGGGGCAAGGTTCTGGATGAAGACGTCGGCCTTTTTCGCCAGTGCCTGGGCCGCTACCTGTCCCTCGGGCGACTTCAAGTCCAGGCAGACGGACTCCTTGCCGCGGTTGAGCCACACGAAGTGACTGGCCAGGCCGCGTACGGTCTCGTCGTAGCCGCGCGCGAAATCACCGACCTCCGGGCGCTCGACCTTGATCACACGCGCGCCGAGATCGGACAGCTGACGGCTCGCGAATGGAGCGGCGACAGCCTGCTCGAGCGCGACTACCGTGAGTCCCTTGAGAGGATTCATTCGACGATTCCTTTTTGTGAGTTCCCAGACCTGGCGGCTGCGGCCGGCCTAGCAGGGTTTTGCCTCAGACCGCGAGTAACGAGGGGCTCTCGAGGGTCTTGGTGAAGTAGAGGACCTCCGCGGCGAGCTCGGGGTCGTGCGACATCCGCCGGAAGAGCTCCAAACGCTCATCGAGCTCGGCAGCATCCGACGAGTGGAAGACCAGCTGCTTGTTCGATGAAGCTCGCGGGCTGGCCTTCTCGATGAAAGCAGTACGCCGCAGCTCAGCGTAGGCGTCGAGCAGGGGGTCGCCGGCCCGGCCGCGGGCTACGGCGCCGAGCGTCTCGATCAGGGCGTATGAGTCGAACAGGCCCATCGTCAGCCCGAGTCCGCCGCAGGGGTTGGTGGCGTGCGCGGCGTCGCCGGTGAGGAGCACTCGTCCTGCGCGATAGGTCGAGGCACTGCGCTGGTGCATCCGATAGGGCGAGATGGAGTCGAGCGTGGTCCTCTCGGCAGTCTCCTCGCCGAAGACGCTGGTGAGGAAGCGCGGCAGCCGCTCGGCGACTGTCTCGGCCGGGAGCGCCGCGTCCTCCATGTAGGTGTATCGCCACAGGCCGTGCTCGCCGGACTCGTCGATCTTGGCGATGATCGCGCCGAACTCGTCATCGACATAGAACGTCGACTGGGCCCAGCCCTCGCGGTCATCGGGGAAGCGAATGTTCGTGGCGATGAACCGCTCAGGCCATGTCATCCCGTCGAAACCCAGGCCGAGTGCGCTGCGCACGGCGGAACCGGCGCCGTCGGCTCCGACGACCCAGCGGCCGCGCAGCGTGGTCTGGCCGGCGTCGCTGCTGAGCGTGAGATCGACGCCGGTGTCGTCCTGGGTCACGCCGGTGACCTCATGGCCCCACAGGAACCGCACGTTGGGGAAGTCGGCTCGGAGCTTGGCGAGGATGACATTGGCGAGGGCTCCCTGCCCCAGGTGCAGATTGTAGGGATGCGTGACGCGTCCCTCCAGCGCCCCGAGGCCGTACTCGATGATCTCACCGGTCGTGCGAACGCGGTAGGCGTAGTCCTGCTTGAGGAAGCCGGCCTGCCTGGCGTCCTCGAAGAGTCCGAGGCGTTCGAGCCCATCGAGGCTCGACCAGTGGTAGACGATCGCGCGGGGCGCGTCTTGAAGGCCGGGAAACCGCTCGACCACGGTGATCTCGAGTCCCTGCTGGGCCAGCCCGAGCGCGGTCAACAGCCCCGTCGGCCCGGCTCCGACGACCACAACTTGCTGATCATCCGGCACGGTCACTCCCTCCTCGTCGAGTAACGCAGCCCACGCTTTTCGGGGCACTTCTAACGATGGCCGACGATCGGCCATATCTCCAATGATTGTCGTTCGGTGCTGCCATACACTGCACGCATGGATATCCGGCACGTGAGGTACTTCCTCGCCGTTGCCGACGCCGGATCGATCACTGAAGCTGCCCGGCTGTTGCATCTCTCCCAGCCACCGCTGAGCACCGCGATGGCCAAACTCGAGGCCGAGCTCGGCGTGACGCTCTTCGTGCGTCGGCCCCGCGGCATCGAACTGACCACTGCCGGTCACTACCTCCGGGCAGCGGGACGACGGCTGATCGCCGAGGAGCAGCGCGTATCGGCGACATTGCGGTCGATCGGGCTGGGCCTCGAGGGTGACCTGCGGGTCGGCGCCGAGCCGATGGGCTGGTGGCGTGTGGTGAGTACGCAGGTCGCGGCGTTCCTCGCCGAACACCCGAAGGTTCAGCTCGAGCTCATGGACGGTCGCCCCACAGACCTCATCCAGAACCTGGCCAACGGCCATCTCGACATGGCGATCATCCCGGTGCTCCCCGAGGAACCCTTGGCGCCGGTCAACGACGTCTCGTTCACTTCCGAGGTGATCGCACACCTCCCGCTCTCGCTGATCGCTCCCGCGAGCTGGGGCCTCGGCGGGAACGGCCCGGCTCCGCTGGCAGAGCTTCGTGACATGACCTGGGTACTCCCGGCACGGATGCCGGGTGCACGAAGCCTGTCGCGGCTGATCGACGACAACCTCACCGCCGCTGGGGTGAGCCCGGGCCGAACCATCTCGGTCCCCACGGTGCAGACAGCCGCCAGTCTGGTCTCGGCCGGCGTGGGGTTGTCCGTCATCAGCACGGAGATGGTCGACCATTACCCTGGCGTGACGCCTGTGGCCCTCGTTGAGGAATGGCCCGATCTACCGCTCGGCCTGGTACGCCGGCGCGACACCGTCGCGACACCGATCGCGGAGCGCTTCGCCGACCTGTTCCGCTGACTGACCTTGTATTTCCCATACGTTTGCCACGGTCAGCGTGAGGCGACTCGGTCCGGCTCGCCCAAACCGGCGATCTCGCGCGCCTGCTCCCAGGACAGCCCATTGCGCAGCGCAGCGCGCAGGCGTACGAAGACCGGGCGCCTCTCGAAGGCGAGCACCGCTACGGCCTCGTCACCGGAGTGATAGAGGTAGAGCGAGCCGTCCTGGTCGTGGTGCTCGACGACCTGCTCCGCACCGGTGCGGTGGCCGGCGTACTGAATGCGGACGCCGTGCTGGTCCGACCAGAAGTACGGCACCGGAGCGCAGGACTTCAGTTCTCCACCGAGCAAGCTGTTGGCCGCGTTGATTCCGGCGATCCGGCCCTGATCGGCGGCGGTGGTCCAGTGCTCGATGCGCATCGTCTCGCCGTAGCGGGGGTTAGGCCACCGCACGGCGTCACCGGCCGCGAACACGCTGCCGTCACCAGTGCGAAGCGTCTCGTCGCACACGATCCCGTTCTCGATGGTGAGACCGGATCCGTCCAGCCACGCCACCGAGGGGCGTACGCCCACCCCGACGACGATCACGTCGGCTGGTATGAGCCTGCCGTCGGCCAACTCCAGACTGCGTGAGCCGCCGGCGCCGACGGTACCTACGGCGCCGGTGCCCAGCTCGAGATCGACGCCGTTGTCCAGATGAAGCCGTTCGTACGCGTCCGCCACGGCGTCACCGAAGCGGCCCAGCGGCTTGGCTGCGAGGTCGACGAGTGTCACTTCGTGGCCCTCCTTCACCAGCGTGGCCGCGAACTCCCCACCGATGAAGCCTGCCCCGATGACCGCCACGGACCGGCCGGGCTCGGCGACGGCCGCCCGCAGCGCCACCGCGTCCTCGTAGCTGCGCAGCACGTAGACGTCCGGAAGCCCTTCGAGCATCGGTGGAAGGATCGGCTCGCACCCGGTAGCGATCACCAGAGCGCCGTAGCCGATGGTGCCGCAGTTGGTGCTCACCTGCTTGGCCCCGATGTCGAGACCGTCGGCGCGGGTATCGAGCGCGAACTTCACGCCCTCTTCCTGCAGCCGTAGGACCGCGGGATAGGTGAGTTCGTCCAGATCGACGGGTTCTCCCAGCGGCAGCTTGGATAGCGGCGGCCGCTCGTAGGGCAGATGCGCTTCTGCGGAGACGACTGTGACGTTCAGGGAGGGTGCGTGCCGTCGCGCCGCCTCCGCGGCCCGGGTGGCAGCCACGGAGCCACCGACGATGACCACATCGGAGTAGGTGCTCACGGGTCAGGCCTCACTCAATGTGCTGACGGCACACACCGCACCGGCCGCGCTGCGGGCCTCCGCACCCTTCTCCAGACCGTCCTGGCCGGGCACGATCGAGAAGGTCTGCGGCCTGGTCATGGGCGAGACCAGGCGGTAGCCGAACGTCTTGCCGGTCAGGTCGATGCCCTCGCGGCGCATGTGATCGCCCATCAGGAAGGCGAGCAGCGGGCCATGGATGACCAGTCCGTCGTAGCCCTCCACACGACAGAAGTCGACGTCGTAGTGGATCCGGTGGGCGTTGTAGGTCAGCGCGGAGAATCGGAAGAGAAGACGCTCGTCGGCGGAGAACTCCATCTTCGGGCCCGCCGGCGGCGCAGGAGGGACGGGCGGGGCAGGCAGGGAGCTGGAGCCGCCGACCCGGTAGACGATATCCTGCTCCTCGCGGATCACCAGCTCGTCGTTCTGGAAGATCTCCTGCAGCACAGTGGTGAACGTGAGCCGGCCGGTGCGGCCGTCCTTGTCGACCGACTTGGCGATGGAGGTCACCTTGGTCGCCGGCTTGCCGATCTCCAGCGCGCGCAGAGTGGTCACCCGTCCGCCGGCGAACATGCGGCGGCGGCCCTCCTCCGGCGGTGCGGGGATGCCGACCACCGGGTGGCCGTCGTAGCCGAGAGACCGCTGCGAGCTACGCTCGAGCAGATAGGTCCAATGCCACAGCGGGGCGAGCTTGTCGCCCGCGGCGTGCGGCAGCTCGATATCGAGCATCGCGGCCAGCGACTCGGCCGGCTCGGCGGCGATGACCTCGGTGCGTTCGATCTTCTCAGGCATGTTCTTCGTGTTCCCTTCAGCGAGCGCGGAGTGCGTGGAGGAGCTCGGAGAGATCCGGCGCGTGGTCGAGGTGGTCGACGGCAGTGACGAGCTCATGGGCGGCATCGGGTCCGAGCGGCGCGACCAGGGCGGTCGCCTTGGCCACGACCTCGTCGTGAGACATCGGGTTCTTCGCCGAGCCCTTGGCGTCGGTCGGATCTCCGGCCTCGCGGACGATCTTCTCGCCGCCGGTCAAAGTGAATTCCAGGCGTGGGCCGTCGAGAAGGTCGATGCTCGGGTCCACCTCCAAGGTGACCTTGGCAACCGCTTCCCGGACGACCTCGTCGTCCAGACGCAGCGGCTCGTACTCGTCCAGGCCCAGCTTTCCGCCGGTCAGCGCCAGCCCGATGGCGTACGGCAGGCTGAACTGCGCGTCGAAGACCGTCTCGATCGGGCTGACCGACAGCATGTTGATCGCGGTCTCACCGGCGACGACGCGTACATTGCGCACGTCGGCCGAGCTGATCGAGAGCTCGGCCAGCACCGCCATCACCACGTCGATGGCGGAGTGCGAGCCGCGGCAGCAGGCGTACGGCTTGATGTAGGAGCTGGCGACGTTGAAGTCCACGCCGAGGTCCTTCAACGCGGCGTCGGGGTGGCCCTCGCCACCGTTGTACGTGGCGAAGAGCCCACCCCATCGGGCCTCGAAGAGGTGGCGCGGTCCGGTGATCCCCGCGCGGGCGAGGATCGCGGCATCGACACCGGTCTCACAGGCCTTGCCCGGATGCAGGCGCTTGGTCATGGCACCGTCGTCCTTGAACGCCCAGATGCCGCCGGTGAACGAGCCCGCGACGCCGAGCGCGTCTGCGAACCTGTCCGCGGCGAGGTCCAGCGACTTCGCGGCAGCAGCCGCCGCGGCGAGACTGCCCATCGTGCCGGTGGTGTGCCAGCCGCGGTCGGTGTGGGCACCGAAGCCACCGAGCGCGGCAAGAGCGCGGAAGCCGACGTCGTAGCCCGCCACCGTCGCCGTGATCAGCGACTGCCCGGTGCCGCCGAGCGCCTCGGCGACCGCGATGGCGGCCGGTAGGACGGTCGCACCGGCGTGGCCGGCCCCGCCACCGTCGTCGAAGTCACGTGCGTGCGTGGAGGTGCCGTTGGCGAGCGCGGCCTGGGCGGGGGCGAGCCGCAGATCGGTGCCCCACACCGAACTCCCGGTCGAGGTGTCCTGCACCTCGGCGAGGGCGTTGATCACGCTGCGGGCCTCATCGGTTCGGGCGCCGTACAGCGCCACGGCCAAAGAATCGAGGATGTGGTCCTTGATCCCGGCTACCACATCTTCGGGGAGGTCGGCGTACGTCGTCCCGGACCAGTGGGATGCGAGGGCCCCGGTCAGCGATGCGCTCATGCTGTGTCCATTGGGCATGAGCGGGGGCCCTGCGTGGTGACGCTGCGCTACCGCCTCCGGGCCTGACCCGCTCATGCGATCACCGAACTCGTAGTCGCGTTCAGATCAAGGGTCAGGCTGTCGACGAGCCACCGCCCGCCGGCCTGGCCGATGCGGGTGATGTCCTCGACGACGGTGGCGTTCGGGAAGTGTTTCACCAGGTGCTGGACGACCTCCTCCATCTCCACTTTGGCCAGTCCCTGCCCGAGGCAGTTGTGGGATCCGGTGCTGAAGGTGAGCGGCTGGTTGCGCTCACGATCCAGATCGAACTCACCGGCGCTCTCGAAACGCTCCGGGTCGCGATTGGCCGACCACACGGCCACATGAACGTCGGAGCCGGCCGGGATCGTGACCCCCGCGACCTCGACCTCCTCGGTGGCGATCTTGCTGACCACACCCGTACGCGGGTAGAGGCGCAGCGCCTCTACGACAGCCGGTGCGATCAGTGAGGGATCGGCTACCAGCCGGGACCACACGGCACGATCGCGCAGCAACGTCCAGACGACCAGGCCGATCTGATGGGCCGTGTTCACCGAGCTGGCCTCGAGCATCGAGGTGGCCTCGGTGATCAGCTCGATATCGGTGAGCCTTCCCTCGTTGTTGAGGTTGATCAGGTAGGAGAGCATGTCTTCGCCGAGGCCCTGCTCGCGCTTGCAGGCGATCAGATCCCCCAGGTACTCGAAGAGTTCGTCGTAGGAGTCGAGGATCGACGAGGTCAGGCTCTTGTCCCGGGTGAGCAGCGCAAGGGTTCCCTCCGAGAGCCGCTGCACCTTCGGAGCGTCGCTCGCCGGCGCCCCGGCCAAGTGGCAGTAGACCAGCGAGGGGATCTGCCTGTCGACGGCATCGTGGAACTCCACCGGTCGGGACGTGTCGAGGCCGGTGACGATACCGGTCACGATGCGGCGGAGAACCCCCCGGGTGCCGGCCACCGTCACCGGGCTCATGAACCGGGCGAGCGGTGTCCGCAAGCGGAGTTGCTGCTTGCCCTCGACCATGATGATCGAGCGCTCCCGAAAGTCGTGGACCGGTCCGTCCTTGATCCCGAACTCCTCCATCAGCCGCAGTGCAGAGTTCTGGAACCGGCTATCCCGCAAAACAGCACTCGCCGCCTCATGCGTCAGTACGGCGTACCCGTAAGGCCCCTGGACGACGGCTCGGCCGTCGGCGGCACCGCCGAGGTGGGTATCGGCGTCGGGTGCGAAAGGATCCACAGTGGACATCGCGCTCACCCTCGCGAGATCGCGCCGACAGGGCAGCAGAGGATGGCTTCCTCCAGCGCGCCCTCGAACTCGTCGTCAACGGTGGTGGTCAACAGTTCAAGCCGGCTATTGCTGCCGATCTCGAAGACCTCCGGCATGAGTGCGGCGCAGGTGCCGTTGGCATCGCAGCGGTCGAAATCGACTTTGACCTCGATCGACATGAAAACTCCTTCGTCTCTTGACTATGACACCGGACCGAGCTGGAACCGATGCCCCTGCTCATATGTTTCTACTCAGCTTCCGATACGACAAACATCATTTTGATTCGGCATCCATACGTAGTTTGTATGCCTCACGCGCGCACTTTTCACTGCGGCTCGACCTGGTGTCGCGTCCGGCCGAATACTTTCGACCGACGTCGACACCTGGGCGGTGCCGGGAAGGACGGCAAGCAGCCACGACAACGCCGGGACGTGTCAGCACTGCCAGATGATGCGGTTCGCTTTCTACGGAGTCGAACTGTTTAACCTCTCGGCGGTACCGCTACCGGGGCAAAGCGATTCCTGCGCCCTGGCCGGCAGCACTGCCCGCACCTACACCAGCGGCATAATCTCGTGGAGAGCCCAGTGCGCAGTAATGGGCACGGCCGGGTTCGACGGGCGGGCTGGGTAAACCCACCGGGAGCAATCCCGGCAGTGCGCCCGATCCGACCCAAAATCTCGGCAAAGTGGTTGAGCGTGTGGTGGCTCGACACCGCGACTGCTTGGGCGCCGCCGAGATCGAGTCCCGATGCCGCGCCTGCAATCGGGCGTCACCCGCATCCATCGCCGGCTTCCGCCCTCCCCGGATGGCTCGGTCGAGCGTGGCGGAAAACGCCGCCCGCCAGTGCGGTCTCGCCCACTCCCCGGTCCGAGCAGTGCCACAAGGCGCCTCGCAGAAAACGACTCGCGTACAAGCTCACGTTGCCGTCCGAAGAGTTCGCCCGGCATTGGCGCCATTACCAGGGCTGAGATGCGCACTTACTCATCTCGGCCGTTACGCTCCGGCGCCGAATCGGTCGTTGCGGATTTCCCGGTGGAGCAGACCCTGGGCCGGATGGTGTCAGCCCCAAGTCACCGGCAGCGCGGTGAGGCCACGGAAGACCCAGCCATTCCATGCCTCCTTACGACGCGTATCGACTCGCAGCCCAGGCAGTTCCTTATACAGCAGCGGAACCGCGATCTCCCCGATGCCGATACGTGCGGCCCAGTTACCGGCGCACAAGTGCACACCGCCGCCGAACGCCAGGTGAGGATATCGTGGACGAGAGATATCGAACTCGTCGGCCCGGTCGAAGACCGTCGTGTCCCGATTCGCGGCGGCGATCATGACACCGACCATCGTGCGGGCAGGCAGTCCTACGTCCTGAAGTACGGTGTCACAGGTCGTCTCCCGCGGATAGTAGCCGATCGGGGACAGCCACCGGACTGTCTCGTCGAACACGGCCGCCCACAAGGCTGAATCGGCGAGCACACGGTTGCGTTGGTCGGGATGGCGATCCAGCGCCCAGACGGTGCTCGTAATCGCGTGCTGCGGCTCGTTGATGCCGCCGGAGATGACAAGGTTGACGTTCGCGGCGATCTGCGTCTCCGACATCCCTGAGTTGGCGAATGCGGAGATCATGCTCTGGTTCGGGTGCGCCCGGTAGTACGGCACGAGTTCGGCGAGGCGAGCGTCAACCTCGGAGCGGGCTTCGTCGCAGCCCCGCCAGAGTTCCGGATCGTCGAAGATGTTGCCGATTCCCTGGACGAATGTATTCGACCACCGGCGCATGACGTCTACATCGATGTCTTGGAAACCCAGCAGGGAGATCAGGTTCTGTGAGGCGACCGGAGCGGCGTAGTCACGGTTGAGGTCGGCTTTGTCGGGTCCTTGCTCACGGAGAAGTTCGAGATAGGTTCGGGCGTTGCGCTCGAAGATCGGTGCCCAATGGGCGTGCATACTGGTCGGCCGTAGCGTCCGGTTGACAGGTTTCCGCTCGCTCGCATGGTCGGGATCATCCTTGTTCACCATCGGTGGGGCGCCCACCGCTCTGGCCATCTGGGCAGTAGTACCGGTGGTGATGTCCGCGCTGAAGGTTTCCTGGTCCGCGTCGATGGCCCGGCACGCCTGGTGAGAGGTCACCAGATACTGGTTCAACACGGGGACCCAGGCCACCGGAGACTCGTCGAGCAGTCGCCGGTAAGTGGGGTAGGGGTCGGTGAGCATGGCGACGGGATCGACCCAGTCCGCGGTGGGTATGGCGGATGCCGACTGCGTTGTCATGACGAGCTCCTCGAGGAAGGTACGGATTCTCGTTGGAATATCTCGCTGCTCTCGGCGAAAGCCTTGAGGCTGAACGCTGGATCGCCCAACCGGCCGATGTCGGGTGAGTGACCCGCAGCCAAGACGCGGCGGGCGGCGACGTGATCAGCGGGGCGGTTGAGGGATTCGACCGCAGCGAGACGGTCGTGGCGATAGGAACAGACCGAGAACTGGCCGGTGCCGGGGTCGCCGAGGATGACCTGCACATCGTCAGGTCGGCGAAGCCCTGCGATCTGTAGCCTGATTCACCCTGACGGCTCCAGAACCAGGGGAGTGAATTATAGGCGGCGGCATGACCGAGGATCGCCGAGGCTACATGGCGGGCTTGGTCAGTAGCATTCTGGATGGACTCCACCCGTGTCCGGGCGCCCGCGTGAATATTCGGATAGTTGGCGCAGTCCCCGATCGCGTAGATCGCTGGGTCGGCGGTACGCAAACACTCGTCTACGACGATCCCGTCGGACACCGGCAGCCCGGACCCTGCGGCGAGTTCGACACGGGGCACCACGCCGATACCGACCAGGACGGTATCGGCGTGGTAGCGCTCACCGGTGGTGCCTACCGCGCCGACCACGTGGTCGTCGACGCCGAGGAATCGGGCGACTGCCTCGCCGAGACGAATGTCGACGCCGGCCCGCCGGTGCGCGGCGGTGAGGTGGTCCGCCATCACGGGAGACAGCGCCCGCCCCAGGGCACGGTGCCCATATTCCAGTATTGTGACGGCGAGGCCCTGACTGCGGGCTGCCGCCGCGACCTCCAGGCCGATGAATCCCGCGCCGACGATCAGAATCGACCGGCTGCGGCGCATCGTCGAATACAGCGACTCGCCGTCGGCCAGGGTCCGCAGCGTGTGTATGCCGGCAAGGTCGGCTCCGTGGGCTGTGACGGTGCGGTTCGCAGCCCAGTGGCCAGAACCAACGTTTCGTAGGGCAGTTCACGGCTGTCGGAGAGATGGACGGTTCGCGCTCGGCGGTTCAGCGCGGTCGCGGTAACACCGCTGCGCACCTCGATCCGGTGATCGGCTAGATACTGAGGAGCCCGCAGCGGCATCGCATTCGGCTCGGTTCCAGGGGAAAGGAACTCCTTCGACAGCGGCGGGCGCTGATACGGCGGAACAGGCTCGTCACCGACAATGGTCACGGGACGGCGATGTCCGCCTGTCCGTAACGCATCGGCGACCTCAACCCCCGCATGTCCCGCCCCAACGACCACCACCTGCCGGTCGGCGTTCTCAGATCTGGGATTCAGGGACATCGACTTCCACCTCCTGGAGATCGGCGCCGAGCATCAGCTGACACCCCAAGCGGCTGCGTTCGGTGTCGCGCGGGGTGGCAGTGCATTGCAGCATCTCGCCTTCGTCCTCGTCGATCGGCGGAAGTCTCTCGAGGTACCGCGCGTGAACGAGGACGTGGCAGGTGGCGCACATCGCCTGCCCGCCGCATTCACCGATGACACCGGCAATGCCGTTGCGGACGGCCGTTTGCATGACGCTTACTCCGGTCGCTGTCTCGACGATGTCGGTCGCGCCGTCGGCGTGATGGAAGATGATTTGGGCATGGGTACTCTCTGTGGGTGGCGGGCGGACTCGGCCGGGAATATGCGCGCTGATCAGGAGACCGCCGCGCCGAGCTCGTCGTAGCGCGTGTCCTTAACCCGTTCCATGACAGATTGCAGCGATTCCGGTTCGCGCCCGGTTATCAATTTCACGTGGTGAGAAAGGACAGCCTGATACCCCTCGGCCACAGCAACTTCCGCGGAAACCAGTTCGTCACTGGCCCACATGTGTCCGTCGGGGCTCGGAGGCATGTTCGGGTCGTAGGTCCGCGGAATGCCCACGGAGTCGAAGAACGCCAATCGCTGGTCGGCCGTGACTTCTTCGTACGTTATCGGTACGCCGTATACAGAGGAGGCGATCCGTGCGATGGTGTCGAAATCGAGCAGTTCTGCACCGGTGATCTCGTAGACTGCCCCGGCATGCCGGTCGGGCGTCAGCAGGCAGGCAGCAGCACAGCGGGCAACGTCGTTCTTGGCTACCGGTGCCAGAAAACCGGTTCCGGTGGCCTGCGTTATCACCCCGGTCGCGGCAGCCGGTGCCACGAGAATTTTGCTGACGATTTCGGAATAGAGAGAGTTTCGCATAATGGTGTAATTTGTTCCGGAACCGCGGAGATCCAATTCTGTCTGATAGTGATCCTTCGCGGAGAGTGCCGGATTGCCGGGATTCACGCCACCCACCGACGTGTACACGATATGGCGGATGCCCACGCGACGTGCTGCGGCGATGGCATTGCGGTGCTCGGGGATCCGCCGGCCGAGGTTCAGCCCGCTGATCAAGAACAGCACATCGCCGCCCTCGTAGGCGGAATCCAAGGAGTCAGGATCCTCGTAGTCGCCGTGCCGGACCGTGACCTCATGGGGCGTGCGCCGTGCAAGCTTGTCCGGAGTTCGGGTCACGAGCGTCAGTTCGTGGCGGGAATCCGCATTCGCCAGGAGTGCGGTTACTCGGCGTCCCAAGTCGCCCGAGGCTCCGCTGATAACAATCCGGCTCATAGTCTGTTCTCCTGTCGACTTCCATTCGCGGACCACGATTGCGTGACCGGCATCACTTGGACTGCAAGCAGCATGCGATTCATCTCCCCGGGTGTAAAGGTTCAGAAATGTGGGCATACGATGCGTCGGCCGCATAAGAAACTTCGCGATACCAGGGATGGTTCACCTTCCTCGCCCGAAACCCGCAGCCCACGCAGGCTGGGCCCGCAACACCGTCCCCGACATCCGCCGTCAACTGACGACAGTCATCGGTCCGGCCCCGTCCCCTCACCCATACACAGGGCCGCCTGCCGGTCGCGGCGACACCAGCAGAACTGCCCCGGCTACGCCTGTTCCAAGACGAATTCTGCAACAGAACTGAATACAAATGTCACACAAGGTACAAATGTCACGCAAGGCTCGAAAAATCCATTTCGCACCACAGATACAAGTGTGATACCGCATCATCGAAAATCGATGTCGACCGACACCGGCGCCGGTCCTGATTTTGATTTCTTCACATATTAATACCCAAAGTGTCTGAACGAGATCCTGGAACTTTCTCGCTTCATGTTTGCCATGAATCCCCAGCACGGGATCCTGGATCCACGTTCTCCTCGCTGGCGTCGAAGCGGGCGCGGGCGCGGTTGATCCGATCTGTATTCGCGTGCCCCCAGCCGATAACGCGTATGACGAGGTCCGACAAATCGCGCCCCAATGGAGTGAGGCTGTACTCGACATGCTTGCGCACGTCGGCCACGATAGCCCGTTCGAGTAGTCCATCACGTTCCAGAATCCGAAGGTTCTGTGTGAGCATTCGTTGCGATAGCGGGCGCGAGGGATCCATCGCCTCGAGTAGCCGCCGAATTGTAGACGGGCGCATCGACCCAGCCCGAAGAATGACCAGTAGCCAATTCCGCCAGTAGTTGCCGACATGGCTTGTTACGCCGACCACCGGAGCGCGACGGTCCCAATCGAATTCGACGAGCTGCCCTACCAAATAATCGAACAGTTCTTCTGAGTCCTCGGACAGTGTGGGCGTTCGTTCGAGGATAGCGCGGATTCTCGCCATCGTTCGATTTACGGCCGAGATCCGTTCGATAGCATCCTCGGCGTTCATTCTTCACTTCCTCATGCCCAGCCGGACCGACACTCGATACAACTATCTCGTGCTTACCACGCATCAGCGCCGCATGTTGACAAATCGTGAGTATTACTGACACCAACACACGGCGCCGATGGCCGACCGTAGGTTCGGCTTGCGTGGTCCACGCCGGTCGTCAGCGGCTCACCGCTCCCGACCGGCACGGGCTGCGGCGATATCACGCGACTCTTCCCGCGCAACATTCTCGGCCGCAAGGAAGGCGAAGGTCGCCGCGGGTCCGAGCGTGCTGCCCAACGACAGATATCCGTCGCCCGCGATGGACGCCACACAGTTTCCCGCACCGTACAGGCCGGGAATCGCGGAGCCGTCCGACCGCAGCACCCGGCCGCCTGCGTCGGTCTTCGGTCCTCCGTTGGTGTCGAGTACCATCCCGCAGATCAGCACACAGTAATATGGCCCGGCGCCGGCCAAGGGGAACATTCCCGGGTTTTTGTCGTTACCGGGGCGCGCCGAACCGTGCCAGTCGTACTCGGACATATTTTCGCACCGATGGAAGTCTTCGTCCACGCCCGTCTCGGCAAACGCGTTGTAGCGCTCTACAGTTTTACCGAGCTGCCCTGCGAAATCGGGTGCCAGATGGAAGTCACCGATCACCGGCGCGAGCGCGGTCAGACGTTCCTCGATGCGCTCGGAGAGCTCCGCCCAGGTTCGGCCTTCGATGATGTACGGCTTCGGCGGGGAGAACATATCCCAAAACAAGGTGGGTTTGGGATCGTTGGCGACGTAGTCGTCGTAGACCATGAACAGCACGCGATTGGGATAGTCACCGCTTTCGTCACGCTCCCATATCACCCGGTTGCGATCTTGGTAGACGAGTTTCTCGTTGACTATCCTATTCCCGTTGCGGTCGACGTAGATCATGCTGTCTCCGGGAGGGACCGGGATTCCCTTGTCCTCGTTCACACGATTCTGCGCAGCCTTTTCCAAGATATCTTCGTAGAGCCAGCCGTTTCGCATATGGGCAAGTTCGGCGCCGGCCTCGTGGGCAATGGATACAAAATCTCCTTGGGCCGTGGCGACAGCGCAACTGCTGTACAACGGGCCGCGCCAATAGCGCTCGATCAGGTCTTGATTATGTGCGAATCCACCACTGGCGAAGACCACACCGCGCCGCGCGTAGATGGTCTTGTCCCCCGCGATCACTCCGATGGCCGCACCGGTATCGTCCTGGATCAGGTTCTGCACGCGGTATCCGGTGCGTAGTTCTATTCCCCGGTGCTTGACCGCGGCGCCGAGTTGGTCGACGAGATCGGCGCCCGGCGCGGCGGTTCCATCCGGACGGGCGGGGCCTAGGTGCCGGTAGAAGCCCTGGATGGAGTTGTCGAGGTCGGGGTGGTAGCTGACGATCGCGGGGTAACGTTCGGTGAAGGACGGCCAGGTCGTCACCCGGAACGCGCCGGCATCGACGAGCGCATCGATCGCGGTGGCGGCGTGGTCATAGAAGGCTTGAATGGCCTCCCAGTGCCACTCCTGCGCACCGAAGCGTTCGGCGTCGGGGTTGTACTGCTCGGGAAGCGCGACCTGAACGATGTAACGCAGTACGGTATCGCGATCGTCGCGGATTCCCAGGCTGCGCATCACCGAGTTGTCGGGGATCCACATTGCCCCGCCGGACTTGTAAGTCGTACCGCCCACCTCGTCGGACGCTTCCAGCACGATGACGTCAGCACCTCGGTCGTGAGCGAGGATGGCAGTACACATACCCGCCATTCCCGAGCCGACGACAATCACATCGAACTCATCGCGGTCCGTGACCGCGAACCCGGATGGCCGGGGTGGTGGATTGAACAATCCTTCCATCCACCAGTACTTTCGAACTTCTTCGTTCACGTTGTCTTTGCCTTTCATTTCAGTCCACCAGCACGGATCTCGCCTTCCCGGCTAGTCGGTTTTCCGTGACTGGTCGACAAGCTGGCCCTCGTGCGAATAACTTTCGTACGCCTCCGCCAGGTCGCGATACTTCCGGAAGTCCCGTAGGTTCGAATAGTCGGCGTGACGTACGCGGTCGACAAAGTCAGGATTCGATATCTGCGCTCTCCCGACACCGATTACGTCGAAATCGCCGGCCGCCAACCCACGACGTACGCGCACGATGTCATCCTCCACCTGCAGGATCGGGTCCTGATTGTCGAAGACATCACTCGCAAGGTCGGTGGACAGCCCGACACTACCGATCGCGACGACCGGTCGATCCGTCATTGTCTTCACCCAGGACGCAAGGCTCCGGCGAGGGTCGAGGTCCGGCCACGCGACCCCGTCGAACCTGCGGGTCGATACGTGAAAGACGTCGGCGCCGACCTGTTCGAGTCGCGCGATGAACGGCCCCAGCTCGTCCGGTGTCTGCGCGATTTTCGCACCGTAGTCGACCTCCTTCCACTGCGAGAACCGCACCGAGATAATGAATTCCGGTCCGGCTGCCGCCCGGATCGCACTGATGATCTCGACCGGATACGAGGCTCGATCGACCAGCGTGTCACCGCCGTACTCATCCTTGCGCGTATTGGTCTCATGCCAGAGAAACAAATCCAAGAGGTAACCGTGGGCACAGTGCAGTTCGATTCCATGCGCACCGAGCCGCTGAGCGATGAGCGCACTTTCGACATACGCATTCTTTGTATCCTGGAGATCCTGCTTCGTCATCGCGACACCGTTGGCACGGCCTTCTTGAACCAAACCTGACGGGCTCAGAGCAGGGTAATCCGGATACGGGTTCGGAACACCTTCGACAACGAGCCGCAGCGCGCCCGGATGCCACAGCTGCATCAGAAAAACTACATCGCCCGTATCGAGAACCGCACGGGCGACCTGCCCCCATTCGTCTACGGTGTCACGGCCCAGAATACTGAAGGCGGGCTGCCAGTACCCCGCAGGATGATCAGGAGCAGCCCCTTCGGAAATTATCACCCCTGGACCCCGTTCAGCGGTCCGCCGCAACGTATCGGCCATACCGATAGTCGGCTTGTAATTTCGCGAACCGCGCTGCATCGCCGGTAGCAGAAATCTATTTCGGATTGTCGCCGAAC
The DNA here is from genome assembly GCF_044453135.1 of Nocardia sp. NPDC051750. NCBI lineage: Bacteria > Bacillati > Actinomycetota > Actinomycetes > Mycobacteriales > Nocardiaceae > Nocardia > Nocardia sp. NPDC051750. The sequence continues at coordinate 644,225 of NZ_JBITCK010000006.1, forward strand.
CGATCTGTAGCGGCGAAAAGAGCGGATCTGCGTGACTTCCGATCTGCAGTCCGCCTTCTTCGCTGTAGTCCGTCTGCATTTGCATGCCTTTCAGTAACCAACCGAGAATGCCGATTACGTTACTTACGTCACACGCACTGGACAATTAGGTACTTTTTTGTTCGTAATGCCGCTGCAGATTGCCCGCGAAGCCATCCGAGACCAACCGTTTACGAAGGAAAATTCCAGCTCACGGCTGTCCGCCCGACCCGACCACCAGGAATCCTCGCGCCATCTGTTATGCGCCGAACGTATGATCTTTCGAAGATTCTGGCATTGTGGCGGTGCCCCAGAGATGACTCGGTACGACTTATATACGCCCGTCATCCACGCCCTATCCCGCCCAGCACCGAGCCATTCCGGCTTGCGATTCAGACATCCGCTTGCGCTGGCGCATGAGTCCGGACGTGAGATTCCGCAATGCGTTGATTGCAGTGCACCGCAGTTACATGACAATCTCGGTGTGGGCGATGAGGTGCTGACCGAAGAGCTATGGGCCAGGCTGGAGTCGTTGATTCCGCTGTGGGAGAGACGCTTCCGCTACTCGGACCGGCGACGGTCCGATGACCGGGCCGTGCTGGAAGGCATCCTGTATGTGGTTCGCACAGGTATCGGCTGGAACCGTTCGTTCCGGCGCAGTTTCAGCAAATCATCGAGGCCGCAGCACTACTGGGCCGCGGTGAAGGCAACCGTCTGCCGCTCGGCCGCGCGAACGGTCTGGGTCAGCAGGGTAGCGATCGTCATCGGCCCCACACCACCGGGTACCGGGGTGATAAAAGAAGCGCGCATCGCGGCCGTATCGAACTCGACATCGCCCTGGTTGTCGGCGTACCCCGCGTCGACCACGACCGCGCCCGGCTTGACCCATTCGCCTTTGATACTTCCCGGACGGCCGGCCGCGGCCACTACAACGTCGGCTCGTTGAACCTGCTCGCGCAGGTTTGCCGTCCGCGAGTGGCAATAGGTCACCGTCGCATCGCGCCCCAGCAGCAGCATTCCCATCGGTTTGCCCAAGATGGCGCTGCGGCCGATCACCACCGCATGGCGACCGGCCAGCGGCACACCGTAGGCGTCGAGCAGCGCCAGGATTCCGCCCGGTGTCGCGGAGGCGAACCCGTCCTCGGTGAAAGCCATGGCCGCGAACGAGGTCCAGGTAACTCCGTCGACGTCCTTACCGGGATCGATGGCTTCGAATGCCGCCCGTTCATCGATGTGGCCCGGTACTGGATGCTGCAGCAGGATGCCGTCGACCTCAGGATCGGCCGATAGCTCGCTGATGACGCGGCACAGTTCCTCGGTGCCGATCCCGGCATCGAGGTCGAGGCGGCGTGATTCTATTCCGACCTGGTGACAGCGGTTGACCTTCATTCGCACGTAGGTGTGCGAGGCCGGATCATCGCCCACGAGCACTGTCGCCAGCACCAGCCGCCGACCGCATACTCGGACGAACTGCAACACCTCCGCGGCCAGTTCCTCCAGCTTCGCCGCCGGCACACTGCGACCGTCCAGGAGTTGAGCTGTCACATCCACTTCCTTTATTTGTGCTGACATCCGGTAACCGCTGTCAGAAGACAATTGTCTGATTTCCGTCGCGGATCACCCGGTCCTGGCAGTGCCATGCCACAGCCCGCGACAGGACCTGACGCTCGACATCGGCGCCTCGCCGCTGGAGGTCCGCCGTGGTCTGGACGTGGGAGACCCGCACGACGTCCTGCTCGATGATCGGGCCCTCGTCGAGGTCTTCGGTCACGTAGTGAGCGGTCGCTCCGATCAGTTTCACGCCCCGGTCCTTGGCCTTCTGGTACGGCCCGGCACCGATGAAGGCCGGCAGGAAGGAATGATGAATGTTGATCACCGGCGCACCCAGCTCGTCGAGGAACTCTCCCGAGATGATCTGCATGTACCGGGCCAGCACCAGGAGGTCGATGTTCCCTTTGAACAGTTTCAGATGCTCCTGCTCGGCGGCAGTCTTCCCATCCTTCGCGATTGGAACGTGGACAAAAGGGATGCCGAAACTTCGCACATCGTCGCCCAAGTCCGGGTGGTTGGAGAGGACCATGGCCACTTGCATGTGTATCTCCCCATGGCGTTGCCGCCACAGCAGATCCAGCAGGCAGTGATCCGCCTTCGACACCATGATCGCGACACGCTTGGGCTTCCGCGCCTCGACCAACCGGAAGCTCAGTTCGAGCGGACTCAGTGTCTCTTCGAGCTCTTTGTTCAGCGTGTCCATCCGACCCGCCAAATCGTCCAGGTGAAATGTCGTGCGTTGGAAGAACTGGCCACCGACCGGATCGGTCGAGTACTGATCGAGTGACACGATGTTCGCGCCGACCCGCGCGAGCGTAGACGACACCGAAGCCACGATCCCCGGTCCGTCCGCTCCCTTGACGAGCAATCGTCCGAGGTCAGCAGCATTGTGAGCAGGCAAAGACATGACAATGGTTCCTTTCGGGAGCCGCTCCTGCGAGTCCCCCGGTTTCAACGTTGTGGTGATGGTCCGGGCACCGGGTTCGCGGCGGGCGGATGCCTACTGGGCCAAGACTCCGGAGGGAATAGCACTGAGATCGAAATCTTTGTTGCTGGCCAACTCGAGGTAGGGGAATCGCTCGACAGTGGCGCGGATCTGCTTTATCCGTCCGCCGTGGTCACCCCAATGAACGATGACCTCGGTGCCGATCTCGGCCAGGTCGAGGTCGATCGTGGAGTGCGAGAGCATCTCACGGTAGTAGTAGGAGTACACCGCTACCGAGGAGACACCAACCGGTTTGCCGTCCTTGGTGACCAGGTCGGCGTGACCACCGGCGGGCGATTGCGGCGTGGTGGGAAACTCGAAGTGCTTGTACTCCTCGCCGGGCTCGAACTGCGACGCGAACACATCGAGCACGTCTTCCTTGTTCCACCGCAGCACCACAGTCTTACGGCGGCGATCCGCGGCCTCCGCCTCCAGCGCGGCGCGGCCGATGAATTCATGATCGAACTTCGCCATCCAGCCCCAGTTCACCTCGAATGGAGTCCGCAGCCGAGCGCTGAGGTTCCACGGATCGATACTGCCCGGCAGCGGGTTCCCCACCTGCGAAGGAGGCAGCGTGGCACCGAATACCGGGTGACCGACGAATTCGGGGTCTGCGAACGCGGCCGGCAGAAACGTGCATCCTTGCTGCGGAAATCCACCTTCGGTGTGGTTGACCACGTATGTGCGCCACCCGAGTCGCTTCAGCCCGAAGTGCTTGCCGGCCTGGTAAACGGCGTCGAATACCGCCGGACCATGCTCGAGCGGGCCACGCAGCTCATATGCCAGAGTTCCGGCCATACCTATCCGTGAAAGCTCGATGTCGGCCGATTCGATCCCCGGGACGGTGATCTGCTCGACACCCAGGAACTGCAGGTCCCGCAGCGACTTTCCGGTAAGCCGCTCGAGGACCTGGAGAGAGGTCGGACCGGCGACCTGAAACAGGAAAATGTCACGAAGTGCAATGCCGACGTCCAGCCCCAGCGATGGCGCTTTGTAGACCGGCCAGGGCATCGCCGCGAAGTGCCGGAAGGTGTCCTCGTTCTGGCGCACCGTCAAACCGTGATTGGCAATGTAGCCGTTTTCGTCGAGCATCACCAGATGCTTCGAGGTGCCTACAGGCCATTTGTAGACATTGTTGATACTCAGCCGTGAGAGGAACTCCTGCGCATTCGGACCACTGAAGATGATCTCGGGCAACCCGCTCAGGTTCGATGCCAGGTAGGAACTCGTCTTCCACGACATCGACTCCTGTTTCCAGCCATCTCCCTCCCAGATATGCAGGCTGCCAAGGATGTTCAGGTAGGTGGGAATTTCCGGATATGCCGGAACATCGTGAATGGCTGCCGTCAAGCCTGCGACCGAAACCTCCGAACCAACCGCATTGTCGGTACCGCTCATGTGAAACACCTCTCTAGAGAACAGGATTGTGGAAGGCCGAGTCCGACGCAGGATCGGCGAGAAGGTAACCGCCTGTCAGGCGGCATCGTCGTCGATCTGGTCGTAGCGCACCGACTTGACGCGCTCCATCACCGCCCGCAGCGGCTCGGGCTCACGGCCCGTGATCTGCTTCACCTGGTGGGTGAGAATCGCCTGAAAACCCTCAGCGGCCGCCAAATCGGCCGATACCAGCTCGTCACTGGCCCACATGTGGCCCTCGGCGCTGGGCGGCATGCCAGGGTCATAGGTACGTGGAATACCGATCGAGTCGAAGTGCGCGAGCCTCTCCTCCGCGGTCACCGGACGGTATTCGATCTGTACCCCGTGTACCTCGGAACCGATGCGCACGATGTCTCGCATGCTCAACAGCTCGGGCCCGGTGATCTCGTAGATGGCGCCGCCGTGACGCGCGGGGGCGCGCAGCACGGCGGCGGCACTCCTGGCCACATCGCCCTTTGCGACCGGGGACAGGAAGCCTTCGCCGGTGGCCATCTCCAGCCGGCCGCTCTCGACAGCGGGGGTTACCCAGATCTTGCTCACGATCTCGGCGTAGAGGTGATTGCGCAGGATGGTGTAGGCAATCCCCGAAGACTGCAGGTCCTGCTCACTCCGGTAGTGGTCCTTCGCCGACAATGCGGGGTTGTTCGGAAGTCCGCCACCACCCACCGAGGTGTAGACGATATGGCGGATTCCCGCTCGCACGGCGGCGTCGATGGCGTTTCGATGCTCCGAAACTCGCCGACCCAGGTTGAGACCACTGATCAGAAAGAGAGTGTCCGCGCCGGAGTACGCAGCATCGAGCGATTCCCGGTCGCGGTAGTCACCTTTCATGATTGCGATGCCCGGGCCTGTGCGATCTGCGAGATTCTCCGGCGTACGTGTTACAAGCGTCAACTCAGCGTCGGGGTCCTCGTTCAACAGCAACCTCGTAACACGCCGTCCGAGGTCGCCGGAGGCTCCACTGATGACGATTCGGCTCACGATTATCTCCTTCTTCTCGAGTCCTGATTTCCTGGACGAGCTGTCCGAACGCGGCCCGGAGCCCCGAGCGGGTCAGCAGAGCGGCCTCCGGAAGGTCTCGCGCGGTAGGTCTCGGGAAAAGCGCGGTCAGCGTTCTCCGGTGTACCGATGACGGACCTGACCACGGCCGGAAAAGACAGGTTCGTGATTTCTCTCTTATCGTGCTCATGTCCGAATCTGTCGTGACAGACGTCACGGACCAGCCATTCCAGAATGCTGAACCACCTCGGCTGCGACAATGCCAGGAAATTCGACCGGTCGATGCATCTCGTGTATGGCCCCGCCTGGAAGTCCCTCGCGAACCATCTGCCTGATAACGGCGAAAGCGATCGGGTCCGACTGATGCCACCGGGAAATACAGGACGACCGGTGTCGCGCTGGAGCACAATAGCCGAGATGAGTAAGCAAGCACCCCGGGCTCGGACACCGGCGCCACCACCGGCGGAGTTGTTCGGGCGGCAACGCGAGCTGGCGAGCGCACGTGAACTGTTTTCCGGGGCCCGTCTGGTCACGCTCACAGGGCCCGGGGGCGTGGGTAAAACGGCATTGTCCACAGCCTTGTCCGCCACCCTCGGCCGGGCGTTCCGGGACGGCCGGTGGTTTGTCGAGCTCGGCGCACAGCGCAGTTCCGACACCGTCGCCGAAGCCGTGGTGACCCAGCTCGGCCTGGGCACTCTGACCACCATGGATGCCGAGGAACAGCTCCGTCGGCACGTGGCCGACCGTTCGATGCTCTTGATATTGGACAACTGCGAGCACGTCCTGCCCGGATGCCGGCGACTGCTGTCGGCTCTTCTTTCCGCCTGCACCGAGCTGCGGGTACTCACGACCAGCCGAGAACCCTTGGGCATTCGGGGCGAACGTGTCGTTGCCGTCCGCCCGCTGGCAGTCCCGCCCGGCCATCGCGAGGTTACCGCCGAGGAACTCCGCGAGTATCCGGCCGCGGCCATGCTGGAAGCCCGAGCCAAAGCCGTCAACGACCAATTCGAGATCACCGAGCATACGGCGGCGGCGGTCGCGCGGCTGTGCGCCTATCTGGATGGAATGCCGCTGGCCATCGAGCTCGCCGCTGTACGGCTACGGTCGCTGTCGGTGCACGAACTGCTGGCCAATCTCGACGACCGATTCGCGCTACTGGCCTCCGGCGACCCCACCGATGCACCGCACCATCGGTCATTGGACGCGCTGGTGCGATGGAGCTACGACCTCTGCTCCCCGAACGAGCAACTGCTCTGGGAGCGAATGGCCGTGTTCAGCGGCAGCGCCGACCTCCCCGCCATCCGTGCCGTGTGCGGGCTCCCGCCGCTGGACAGCATAAAGCTGCTCGACGCGCTCGACGGATTGGTATCCAAATCGGTCGTCCTCACCGAAATCGTCCAGGGCGATATGCGCTATCGGTTTTTGGAAACGCTGCGCGACTTCGCTCGGGAACAGGCTCGCAACAGCGAAGACCACGGTCGCGCCCGGCAAGCCCACACGGCGTACTACCGGAGCTGGGCGAAGCACGCCGCCGACAGCTTTTTCGGCCCGGACCAAGCCGTTATCGCCCGGCGATGGGAGTGCGACCACAACAACTTCGAACTGGCCTTCGATGATCTCTTGCGGGCCGCCGGGGGCTCCCATGGCGCCCTCGAACTCGCCGCGAACCTCCGCTTCTGGTGGATGAGCGGCCACCTACGCGAAGGCCGACGCTGGCTGGAACGAGCCCTTGCCGCAGATACCACCGCCTGCGCCGAGCGGGGCAACGCGCTGTGGGCAGCGGCATGGTTCGAGGCACTGCACAGCGAAACTCGTATCGCCCAGGATTTCCTGGACGAGGCCGGCACGATCGCCACGGCGATCGGCGATCCGCAGATCGCCGCGCGCGCCTCCACTTGGGCAGGACTCACCGCCCTGGTTGCCGGAGATTTCGAGGCCAGCCGCTCCGCACTCGAGGCCGCCTATACCGGGCACCGGGAGCAGGAGGATGCCGAGGGCCTGCTGATGACCTCGTTCCTCCTCGGATTGATCAGGAGCATATCCGGAGACCATGCGGGAGCCGCCGCAGCCGGCCTGGAGGCGATCGAACGCAGCGAGCGCCTCGGCGATACCTGGGGCCGCTCCTATTCGCTGTGGATGCTCGGGTTCGATGCGTGGACGCGGCAGGACCTCGACGTCGCCGGGGAGTACGCCCGGCAGTGCCTCACTCTGCGGTGGGACTATCACGACGACTTCGGCAGCGCGGTCGCCCTCCACCTGCTGGCCGGAATTACCCTGGACCAGGGCGATCCCCGGACGGCGGCGAAGCTGCTGGGCATCGTCGCAGACCAGCTGACGATTATCGATGCCGAAGTCCCGGGCTGGCTGGGGTCGCGATATCTGGAGATAACCTCTGCCGCCAGGGAGCGGCTCGGGGACGATACGTTCATCCGCCAGCGCAATATCGGGCGCCGACTGGACCGCGGCCAGCGGATGCGGCTGGCGCTGGGACCGGGCGCCGAGATGCCGCCGGATCAACCGGACACGGTGGCCTCGGCCGACCTGCTGACACCGCGGGAGAAAGAAGTGGCTGCGCTGCTCGCGGAAGGCCTCAGCAACCGCGCCATCGCAACCAAGCTGGTGCTCTCCCCACGCACGGTCGAGGCACACGTCGAACACATTCTGACCAAGCTGAGCGTCGGCTCCCGTACAGAAGCAGGCCTGTGGGCAGCTACCACACTCGGCAAGAAACCATGATGCACGGCGCCGTACCCATGTCCCGTGCCGCATGGGTACGTAGCTCCGGAATTACGTAGCTCTTACGTATTCCCCCGCATGTCACGGACACACCCCGCGAGAGATGGTGTAGTTCCCATCCGAACAGCCCCATGTGCGATGGATGGACCCGTTCTCGACTGGAACTCCAAATGCTGGACCACCGGGTAGGTATCCGCCAGTGCGGCGTTCCGCCCGGAGGTGAATCGACCATGCAACTACGTGAGCTCGAATGGTTCGTCACGCTGGCCGAGACCGAGCACATCACGGAGTCCTCGATCCGGCTGCACATCAGTCAGCCGACGCTGTCGCGGGCATTGGCCCGGCTCGAACGCAAGCTCGGAGTGCAACTGTTCGACCGCAACCAGAACCGGCTCCGGCTGAACAAGTACGGAGAGCTGTTCCGGACTCACGCGTTGCGCGCACTCGACGAGCTCCACAGTGGGGAAGAGCGGATCGCCGACCTGGTCGATCCAGATCGAGGCTCGGTATCGCTCGGTTTCGCGCATTCCTTCGGCGGCTGGCTGATCCCCAACCTACTCATTCGCTACCGTGGAATCGCACCCGGCACGTCATTCGAATTACACGGAGATGCTTGTGACTCCGTGGTCGGCAACGTGCGGCAAGGGCAGATCGATATCGGATTCGTGGCTCCGCAGCCGGCCGCGGACGATCTCGAGTGGATACCGCTCGGTAGTGAGGCGCTGTGTCTGCGAGTTCCCCCGGGGCATGCGTTCGAAGGCCGCGACCGTGTCGCGATGGCCGATGTGGCGAACGAACCCATGATCGCGCTGAAGGGCGAGTACGGCCTGCGGCAGGTGACGAACCAACTGTGTCTGGAGGCGGGATTCGATCCGCGGATCGAGTTCGAAGTCACCGAATTGTCCACCTTGAATGCCCTGGTCACAGCTGGAATGGGCATCGCTGTCGTGCCCGCCGCCCATTCGGGACACACATCATCGGCCGGTACCGTCCCCCTCAGCGACCCCACCGCGTTCCGGCGCTATGGAGCGGTCGTCCGTCGACCCGGGCCGAGTGGTCGAGCCGCGCGGCGCTTCCTGGAATTCGTCACCGGTATCTCCCAGGTTCCGGCACACGTCGGCCGCGCGGCGTCAGACGGCGCCCCGCCACGAATACTGCGGACTTCGCCCCCGACCGCTTGGCCGGTACCGGCGTAGCACTCGACATAGTGCGGATCGGTCGACTCCGCGGTGACGGGCCGCTCGTGCATTATGTGTACCGTGGTGACGGTAGTAGGTGATCGGTATCGGGTACTCACGGACAAGCAATGGGAACTGCTCGAGTTGTTGTTGCCGAAATCCGGAGGGCGCGTGGGCCGTAACTTTTCCAACAACCGTGTCGTCGTCGAGGGGATGCTGTACCGGCTACGCACGGGCGTAGCGTGGCGAGCCTGTCAGAGGTGTTCGGGCCGTGGCAGACGGTGTGGAAACGGCACCGTCGCTACGCCGCCGACGGCACCTGGGATCGGGTGCTGACCGCGTTGCCGGCGTTGGCCGATACCGGGTTACTGGATGCGTTGCATCGGGAGATACTCAACCGGATCGGCGCCGCCGGCCGGATCGATTCGAGTTCCTCTCCGAGATCCCCCGCACGGCTACTTGCAAGTTTCGCAAAACCGCTCTGCGTGAGCAATTTGCAGACTGACCGGATTTCTCATGAATCAGCCCCATCCTCGATTATTCGCGCTCCGGCCAGCTCACGGCCGGCAATATAACCGAAGGTGAGCGCCGATCCGATATTGATGCCGCCGGCCGGATAGTAGCCACCCATGACGCTGGCCTGGTCGCTGCCCGCGGTGAACAGTCCAGGGATGGGCCGTCCGGATGCGCTGAGTACCCGTGAGCGCCCGTCCACGGCCAGTCCCGCGAATGTTCCGAAGGATCCGGGCACAACTTTGACGGCATAGAAGGGGCCCTTTTCGATCGGCGCGAGGGATGGATTAGGGCCAATAGCGGGATCTCCGCCATAGCGGTTGAATTCGGTTTTGCCGCGCCCGAACTCGGGATCCACGCCGCGCCTGGCATTGTGGTTGAACCGCTGCACGGTTTCGCGGAGTTCGGCGGGGTCGATTCCGCACTTGCGCGCCAGCTCCTCCAGCGTGCGCCCCTTCTTCAAGTACCCGGAGCGTAGGTACGGAAACAACGGCACGGGTAGTGGCTTGGCCATACCGAGGGGATACTTCCGCACGAATCGCGAGTCCGCGACCTGCCACGACTCGACGGGCTCACCTTCTGGTGTTGCCGCGATGAGCGCCTCGACATAATCCCAGTATCCATTGGCCTCGTTGACGAACCGCTTCCCGTCTCGCCGCACACCGATCGAGCCGGGCTTGGCACGATCCATGATATGTGGAAATGTTCCGGTCCGGCCGTTGCGGAACGGCACGAGAGAGACCGGACACCATGCCGCAGGCGAATGGAGGTCTGCGGTGAAGTGGCCACCGACGGATTCACCGAGTCGGATCCCATCCCCGTCTGCAGTCCGCGGCGCGAGCGTCCAGTGCTCGGCCCCCGTCGGCGTCCTGGGAAAGATATCCCGGCGACGCTCGACGTCATTGGGGAACCCACCGGAAGCGAGGACGACACCGCGCGCCGCGTGGATGCGGTACTCCCCCTCCGGTCCCTTGACGATGGCCCCGGTGACGCGTCCATCGTCGTCGGTCAACAGTCGCACAGCCGGCGTGCTGACCTTGATTTCCACTCCGAGGTCCTCCGCACTCTGCAAGAGTCGGCCCACGAGCGCGGTCCCGTTGACGAGTTGCATCCCACGCCGGTGCAGGGCCAGATCGAACATGTGCATTCCGACCCGCCGCACCGCATGCACGAGGCCGGCCGGCCGGCCTTGTGAGGCCGAAAGGAACTTGGTCAAATCGGGGCCGGCCATGATGCCCATACCGAGGAATGAGGTCTCGTACAACTGTCCGCGCAGGAGTTCGCGGACACGCCGCGACAGCCGCCGCGCGTTGATCGGCGTCGGTCCGACCGAACGGTGGCCGGTCCCGGCGCCCGGAGTCTTGCCGTAGATATCGTTGATCTTCGCGCCCGGCGTGAACTGCAGGCACGTCCGGTCATGGAAGAAGCCGACCATATGGGGAGCGGCTTCGAGGTACGCCTCGATCCGATCGGGCTGATAGCGGTGCCCGAGCGTATGACGTAGGTAAGTACGGAATAGTTCCGGGTCTTCATCGACGCCGTCAGCCTTGGCGAGCGGGTTTCCGGGCGTCCAAGCCCAGCCACCCGACCACGCTGTGGCCCCGCCACATACGTCGGCCTTCTCTACGACCACGACACGGAGCCCGTGGTATGCCGCGGTCACTGCGGTGGACAGCCCGCCGGCGCCGGAGCCGACAACGAGTACGTCGGTGTCGAGATCAGTGGGAAATGCCGCGGTCTGGGCGGTCACAGGGTATCTCCGTTCGAGGTGGTGGAAGTAACGGCAGTGGCTTCCATGAGGTCGCACGCGAGGGTGTCTGTCATCGTTGAGCCTGATCAATCCACCGGTACGACCACAATCCGGTCAGTAGCGCGATAGCGCACGCGGCGGCGAGCAGGATCGCTACCGGGCTCCAGCTTGCGCTTTCATCGAGCAGGGCGGTGGCGATCAAGGGCACGAATCCGCCCACGGCGCCGGCTACCGCGTAGCCGAAACCCGCCCCGCTGTAGCGTATTCGGGCGTCGAACATATCGGTGAACCAGGTCTGCTGTACCGATGTGGAGATGTTGTGTCCGAGGTTGATCAGGATGAAGAACCCCAGAATCATCATCGGCATCGATCCGCTTTCCAGCGCGGAGAAGAACGGAACTCCGGCGGCGGCCGCGCACAGCGGCCCGACAATGTAGAACCACCGCGGACCGAACCGGTCGGCGAGGAAACCCCACAACGAGGTTATCGGCACTGCGAGCATGAGTGCGACCATCGATGCTGTCAGCACGCTACTCGGCGGGGTTTCGGTGTAGTTCTCGACATAGACCAGCGAGAACGTAAAACCCAGATAGAACGTGCACTGGTCGACCAGACGCATCCCGATAATCGCGAGAATCTGCTTGGGGCTCGTTGTCAGCGCCTCCAACAGGGGTGCAGTTTGCTTCTTCTTCGTCTCTTCGAGCTCGGCGAATACCTTCGACTCGGGGACACCGGTGCGGATCCAGAGCCCGACGGCCGTGAAGAGGATGCTGATCAGGAATGGCAAGCGCCAACCCCACGAATCGAACTGCTGATCTGTGGTCAGGTTGGTGACGATGGAGAATGCGAACGTCCCCAGGAGCAGTCCGAGGAACGAACCGATCTGCACGCCGCTCGCGAGGAAGTTCCGTTTTCCTTTCGGCGCGTTCTCCACCGCCATAAGGGCTGCCCCACCCCATTCACCGCCCACCGCGATGCCTTGTACCGCGCGCAGGCTGATCAACAGAATCGGGGCAGCTATGCCGATGGCGGCATAGCTGGGCAGCAGACCGATGCCGGTGCTGGCCAGGCCCATGATCAAAATGGTGATCACCAGCATTTTCCGTCGTCCGACCCGGTCGCCGAAGTGCCCGAAGATCGCCCCGCCGATCGGACGGAAGACGAATCCGACGGCAAATGATCCCAGCGAAGCGAGAGTGCCCACCATCGGGTTCTCGGAGGGGAAGAACGTCGGCCCGAATACCAGGGCGGCGGCGGTCCCGTACAGAAAGAAGTCGTACCAGTCGACGATCGCGCCGACCGTGCTGGCCATTGCCGCACGCCGTGACCCGGGTGATCGGGTCGGAGCCGGTACAACGGCCCCTTCATCGGCCGGAGCGGTACCGCCCGTCGCCGAACAGGGATTCGAAATTGTCATGAGTGTGTTTCTTTCCTGGAGGCAATAGCGAGCTGTAGGCGGTTGCGGCTGATGCGGCGCCATGCTTGAATGACTACGTAGTCAATTTGTGATCCACAGCATAAGTAGGCGGCGGCTGTACGTCAACTCCCCACCAGAAGTACGCGAAGGACGGTTAATGACACGCTCAATCGGACTGGCCCATCTGTCGGCCTTGCAGCTGACACCGCCCGAGTTGGTCGACGCTGCGGCCGACTACGGCTTCAACTCGGTCGGTGTGCGGGTACATCCCGCCACCCCGTCGGAGAACTCGTACCCCATGAGCCTCGGTTCGCCGATGTCGGTACAGACGCTCGCCCGACTCGAGGACACCGGACTGACAGTGTTCGACGTAGAGGTTTTCACCCTCGACGGCGTACGCGGTCGCGACGAGTGGATGCCGGTCCTCGAGGCCGGGGCCACGCTCGGGGCCCGGATACTCAATGTGATCGGCGGTGACGACAACCCGCGCCGGATGACAGATTCACTGGCAGCCCTTGTCCGCGATGCCCGCGAGTTCGGAATCACCGCATCGATCGAGCCGATTTCATACCAGCAGATCAATACCTTCCGCATAGGCGCAACCATTGCGGAGCAGACCGGGTGCGGCATCATGCTCGACGTCCTACACTTCGTTCGCAGCGGCGGAACCATCAGCGACCTCGTGGCTGCCCCCAAGGGTTCGGTTCAGGTAATCCAATTGTGCGACGGTCCCGCGACCGTCCTCGACCTCACACCTCCGACGCGCATGCCCCTCGGTCAAGACACCAACGGATCCGCCCGCCAGATCGAATCACGAGCCGAACGGCAGGTGCCCGGTGAGGGCGCGTTTCCACTGGTCGATATCTTGCGGGCGTTGCCAGGCGTCCCGATCAGCGTGGAGGTTCCCGACGTCACTTTCGTCGAAACACGGGGAATCGCGGCGCATTTGAAGCGAATTTTCGCTGCAACACACGAGTTGGTCACCACTTCTGACTCCGAACGACAGGAAACCCTTCGATGACCGCAGCCGACCACGCCCTGAACGCCACTGCCGCTGACCCTTCGACTTTCTATCCCGGTCGGTTCGCCGGACGCGTCATCCTCGTCACCGGTGCAGCCGGCGGCCTCGGATCGGTAACCGTCGAACGGCTCGGTCGCGAAGGCGCCTCAGTCATAGGCACTGATGTCGTCGGTACCGGACACGAAAGATCCCGCGACGTCGAGACTCTCGACGTCACTCACCGTGCAGCATGGGACGAGACCGTGTCCCGCGTGCTGGCCAGGTATGGCCGCCTCGACGGCGCCCTATTCGCACACGGCGTTCAAGGCCCCGAAACCTCAGTCGCGGACATGCCATTCGACGACTGGTCAAGGACCATGAGTGTCAACCTGGACGGGTGCTTTCACGGCCTCGCCGCAATCCTCCCCACGCTGGTCGAGCAAGGTTATGGCCGGGTTGCCATCTTGTCCTCGATCTCCGCGCGCGAGGGAAATCCATTCCAGGCCGCGTACTCCGCATCGAAAGCCGCGGTGGTGTCACTGGTCAAAACCGCCGCCAAGGAGGTCGCCGAACACAATGTGACCGTCAACGCGATTGCGCCCTCCATGATGCAGACCCGGATGCTCGAGGATCTCAGTCCGGAACGCAACGCCGCGCTGCTCTCACGCGTCCCCATGGGGCGGGTCGGCACGCCCGCGGAGTTCTCAGCCCTGGCGACCTGGCTACTTTCGACCGAGGCCAGTTATGTCACCGGTCAAACACTGGATCTCAGCGGCGGCCGGAACATCGCCTGACGAACAGCCGATAGCAAGCCTTCTGAACACCTGATCGGTCGACTGTTCCGCGTTTCGCCGCGGTCCCGAGTTTTTGGACCGCGGTGGGCGTCGGCCACCAGCCGTTCACCCACCAGAGCAGAGAGGCGACGATGATTGTTCGGAGCGTTCGATGGGCGGCGAAAAGGCCACGCCACCGGCGCCAGAGATCGCGTGTGCGGCAAACCGGCACCGCCTGACCTTTGGGTAGGATCCGCTTGTGGTAACCAGTGTCGATCTCGCCGCTTACCTGGGATTGAGCCAGACGACAGTCTCACGCGTCATGCGCGGAGATCCTGCCGTAGCCGAGCGAACGACAAAACGTGTACTCGCCGCTGCACGTGAACTCGGCTACGTTCCCAACTCGGCAGCTCGCAGCTTGGTCACCAAGCGCGCGCGAACGGTCGGCGTTGTGGTTGCCGACCTGAAGTCTCCGTTTTATCCCATGGTTGTAGATACCATTCAGCACCTGCTCAGCGAACGGGGCTATCGGATCGCCTTGATCCGCGATCCGGATGTTCCGGAGGAGGTCGACAGCGTAGATGTGCTCGATCCGGCGACCGTAGACGGCATGATTTTCGTTTCCGCCCGACTGAAGTCGCGCACCGTGCGCAGAGTTCTCGAACGAAATACGCCGGTGGTGCTACTCAGCCGGGATGATCCTACGCTATCTCTCGAGGTGGTCCTCTCCGATGACGAGGGTGCGGGCGAAATGGTAATCGATCACCTGACCAACCTTGGTCACCGAGATATTGCCATTCTGTCGGTGCCCCGCGATCGCACCAATGGTGCCGCCCGCGAGGACGGTGCCCGGCGAGCACTCGAACGCCGAGGTATTGCACTAAGCGATGACTACGTCAAACGAGCAAACCTGACACACGACCATGGCATGGAGATGGCGACCTCGTTGCTGTCGCTGAGCCATCCGCCCTCGGCAGTCTTCTGCGTTACCGATGAATTGGCATTTGCCACGCTGGATGCAGCCGCTCGGATCGGCGTATCGGTACCGGAAGAACTGTCTGTCGTCGGCTTCGATGATTCCCCCCAGGCAGGATGGTCGATGATCAACCTCACCACCGTCCACCAGCCGATCGAAGATATGGCTGCCGAAGCAGTCCGGCTGCTACTTGCGCGATTGGACGACAACGCGATCGAAGAACCCGGTCCGCGAGTGTTCCCCGTCCGACTCCAGGTGCGTGGGACCACAGGTCCAGCCCCAAGGTGTGCCGCACCCAGCGATTAACCTCCCCGTTCATGCCAATTCCGGGTGGCCTCGGACCCGACCGAGTCAAGGCTGATCACGACGCCGGCCAACCATTCACGAAAAGTGCTGGCGGCCCTCGGGTCCGCCCTCGTACAAGCGCGAGCGAAAGCGTGGCGGTTCGCGGGGAACAACTGGTACAACACTTCCCGGCTCACGCACCGCCTCGGCCGCACACCACCGGCCGAGTACGAAGCCGACTATTATTCCAACCTGCCCCAGCAAACGGCTGGAGACAGATAGCCCGGTGCGCATCGAACCCGGGTGATTCACCAAACTCGGTTCCACCTCACGCGCACAGATCGCAGCCGGGGCCGCAGGCTCAGGTCTCCGACGTCAGCGACCGTGAGTCGCAACGCTGCTGTCCGCCGACCTCGACGGCGGTCAGCCCGCGATTCACCGCGGTCCACTGACGTAACCGTGATGGGCATCGACAGCAGGAACGACCTCGGTCCGTCGAAGGAGCTGCATAGGAGCGCTCGGGGCCGCCCTGAGCACCTCGATACTGCGAGAGCGGGGGAACTGTCACTTCGTCTGCTGGGGTTTCACCCCAGGCCCTTCACTGGAGTGCTCGACTGCCCACGCCGCGATCTGCGCCCGTGAGGTATAGCCCAATTTGGTAAGGATATGCTCCACATGTCCTTGTGCCGTCCGCTGGGAGATAACCAACCGGGCCGCGATCGCCTTGTTGGTCAATCCCTCGGCAACGAGTTCGACCACCTCATTCTCACGCTTGGTCAAGATCGCTGACGCCGGCGCCCCAGCTCCCTGTTGCTCGCCCAGCGCGTATCCGAGCGCTGCGTGGAAACCCATAGAGAGTCCCTGCTCATATGCCCGGTCATATTCACGGCGACCGACCGCTTCGAGGGACCGGCGCTCACATTCTCTGCGAGAGGACAGCATTTGGCGATACACCATGCTGGAGCCACCGACTGAGCGAGCGAGCCCGTCCGCTCCACCCAATAGAACGACCGCCCGCGTCAGCTCCTGTTGTTCACACGCGATCCATGCCAGAATCTCCAATCCAATCGCGGCAAGTAGCGGATCGACGATCTGCCGCGCAGTCCGGAGAGCCTCAGTTAGCAACTGCCGCGCTCGCTCTGGTTCGCCTTTGCGCCACACTGCGAGCGCCAGCGGCCGTAGCGCCAGCGATTGGAAATAGATGTCCCCGAGCGACTGCGCTTCGGCCAGGGCCTCGTCGAGGCAGGTGATCGCGTGGTCCATGTCACCGAGGAGAACGTAGTTCCAACCGATCGAGGCCTTCACCCTGAGTCGGAAGGCGGTATCACCTTGCGCGGTGAAGGCATCGAGCGCATCGGTCAGCCGAGTGAGCGCACGTGATAGATCGCCGCTGGTCAATGCGGTAAATCCATCGGCATAGCCGAACCAACCGTCGATCGCAGTGCCAACAGTGTCGGCGGCGAGGGCACTGAGCTCGGCGACGTCAGCACGGGCAGCTGTAAAGTCGCCCAGAGTCGCGGCGAACGCACCCGCCGCGCAAAGGGCTTTGGCTGTTTCAACCGGCGTAGCGCTGGAGATGGTGGACAGTATTCGCTCGCACCAGCGGCGCCCTTCACTGAATCGTCCAGTGGCTGCCCAGAAGTTGTGCAGGCAAGCGGCGGTTCGCAACCCGGCCGCATCACCTTCTGATCGACTGAATTCCAGCGCATTTCGCAGATTTGATAGTTCCCGCGTAACGCGGGCGGCCCACTCAACTTGGCGGGAACTCACCCAGTCCGCTTCCACCTCGAGCGCGAGACGCTCGTACCAGTCGCGATGCCCCCGGCGCAGATCCGGATACTCTCCGTCGGACCGGACCTTATGTATGCCGTATTCCTGCACGGTCTCGAGCATCCGGAATCGGACCGAGTCGCCGATTTCTTCCCGAGAAATAATAGACTTGTCGACCAGAGCGGATAAGGTGTCTATGAATTCCGGCTCGCTCATTCCGGCACCACAAACGGCTTGTGCGGCATCGAGTTCGAAACTGCGGGCGAAGACAGACAGTCGTCCCCACAGTCGCTGTTCGGTGGGTGTACACAAGTCATAACTCCAGCCGATGCACCACCCCAGCGTTTGCTGCCGTGTTGGCGCGCTCCGGCTGCCGCGGGTCAGAGTGGCGAATCGATCGGTCAACCGTTCCAGGATTTGTTCGGGCGACATCGTTCGAAGCCGGGCTGCGGCCAACTCGATCGCTAACGGTAATCCGTCCAATCGTGCGCAGATTCCGGCGACGCTTTCTCGGTTTTCCTCGGATAGCTGGAAGCCCGGTACTGTCGCGGCGGCGCGCTCGGCAAACAGCATCACCGCGTCATAGCCCCCAACTTGCCGTAAGGTCGGGCCGGCTTTTAGGTCCGGGAACCTCAGTGGAGGGACCGCCAGGACCGATTCCCCACCGATGCCGATAGCTTCCCTGCTCGTCGCGAGGATCCGCAGCTGGGGGCACGCCTGCAGCAGCGTCTCCATCAGTTCAGCAACCGCCTCGATCACCTGCTCACAGGTATCGAAAATCAACAGGCACCGGCGCGCTGAGAGGAAATCCACCAATGCGTCGAGTACGGGTCTGTTCGTCTCACGAAGGCCGAGCGCCGACACGGTGACATCGACCAGTAAGGCTGGGTCGTGCAGCTCTCCCAACTCGACCAGCCATATTCCCCCCACGAAATTTTTTTGCAATTTGTGGGCGATGCGCAGCGCAAGTCGTGATTTACCTACACCGCCAGGCCCGGTCAGGGTTACCAGGCACGACTCTGCCAGTCGGTTCCTCGCATCCGAGACTTCGCTGCGGCGATTGACAAAGCTGGTCAGCTCCCGCGGTAAATTTCCGACGCGACCCCGCTGAACCGCCCCGCTGGGTGGACTGCTGGCCCGGCGTGCGGGTGCTCCCATCTCCCGCCGACCGCTCTCGTCGCTCAGCTCCGCCCGTAGCGCCATCTCGTCCATCGGGAAACCATGTGCTGCCTGAAGGCGCTGGAGCTGCTCACCGAACACCGCAGCCATGGGCCGACGTTTCTCTTCACGGGACATCGCCGACTCGACTACGGCGGAGACATCCTCCGGGATCCCTTTATCCCGTAGATCCGGGACCGGCTGGGTCGCGATCCGCAGGAATTGCGCAACCACCTGCTCGCCGACCTGCCGTTCGAACGCAGCGTGCCCGGTAAGCGCACAGAACAGCGTAGCTCCCAACCCGTACACATCCGATGCCTCGCTGGGCTCGCCTCCGCTGAGGACCTCTGGAGCGGTGAACGCGGGCGACCCGGTGACCGCGCCGGCTGCGGTGCGGAACCCACCGGCAAGGTGTGCGATACCGAAATCCGTCAGAGCCGGTTCTGCATAGTCGGAGAGCAGGACATTCCCTGGCTTGATATCGCGATGCAAGATACCCACATGGTGGACTGTCTCCAACGCTCCCGCAATCTTCACTCCCAACCGCAAGACATCCCGTAACGACAATGGCGCACCGCCGCGTATCAGTTCGTTCAGCGAACCTTGCGGGTAGTACGGCATGACCAAGTAGGGGCGACCGGTTGCAGTTTCACCGACCTCAAGCACGCCGACGATATTCGGGTGACCTGTCAGCCGGCCCATCGCACGTTGCTCGCGAAAAAAACGTTCCCGAACATCATCGAGGTCACAGGTAAGAACCTTTACTGCCACCGTACGGTCCAAGGTGGGTTGCTTACACCGGAACACAACACCGAAACCGCCCCGCCCGACTTCCTCGGCGTCCTCCAATCCGGCGGCACCCAACTCCGCGACCACTCCCAGGTCACGCTCTGTCCTGCACTCATCGGAGTCCATCGTTGGCCACCTGCGAAACGCCGTTCCGAACAGATATAGATTACACCGCTCACCGACTCTCGGCGTGGTGCCTACTTTTGAAGTGCCGAATCCGTGGCCCTGCCCACAGAACGCTCAACGGACGCTCGCCGAAATGCTTGCGGCAGGTCTGGGGGAATACGGCCCGATGAGCGGTGCCGAGTACGCGGTTCTCGCCGTACCGCTCGACCCTGTAGCAGATCGCTACATCGCCTACAGTGGACGCCCGACGACCGGTGGCGCGGAGCTGGTACTTCGGCGAAGTATTGCCGAGTCTTCAGGATCACCACCCACCTCCGGCTCGCTGCCATCGCCGGAACAATCCATAAACCGCCGACTAGGCCGCGTTTCATAAGCTGTGGCCGGATAACCACAGGTTGATCGCGGCGACGCGGACCGTGGCCAGGTAGCGGACAGCGAGTTTGTCGTAGC
>NZ_JBITCK010000007.1:0-155498 GCF_044453135.1 Nocardia sp. NPDC051750
GGGTTGGGTGGTGTCGGGTTCTTCGGTGGGGGGTTGGGTGGTGTCGGGTTCTTCGGTGGGGGGTTGGGTGGTGTCGGGTTCTTCGGTGGGGGGTTGGGTGGTGTCGGGTTCTTCGGTGGGGGGTTGGGTGGTGTCGGGTTCTTCGGTGGGGGGTTGGGTGGTGTCGGGTTCTTCGGTGGGGGGTTCGGTGCTCTCGGGTTCTTCGGTGTTGTTATCGATTCCGGTGTCGTCGTCGGTCTGGGGGCGGCCGGGGCTGCTCGGCCCGTCGTCGGACAGGTTGAGGTACGGATCATCCGGATCGAGTTGTAGCTTGCGGAGACGATCGTCTACATTGCGGACGAATTCGTTGAAGTCGCCGCCATTTTCCCGGGTGATATGCAACGCCTCGGAAATGGCTTGTGCGCGACGATATCCAAAACTAGTACCGTCGATCGGCGGCTCGGCACCGAGCCCTACGCCATCCATTACTTGGTGCGTCATCGGCGGCGCCGACGGTAAGAGCGCGCCAGGGTTGTTCTCGGCGTATACCCGGAGCCAGTCGGTAACCAGATCCGCGTGCTCGAGATTTTTGACGTAAACGACAATATTGTCGGATCGTATTATGCCGGGACCGGCAATCTTTGCGCTGTACAAACCGGGATAATCTGTCGGTCGGTCGAGTACCTCGTGGACCAGGGCGCGCATCAATCCCGGTGCCGAATTTCCCTCCGCGTTGATATATACGCGATATCCGACCTCGTCCGAGGTGATGCCGCCGTCCAGTCTATTGAAATGAAGGAAATATATGTCATTCGGATTTCGACCGTCGCCTGGAGCGTAGAGGTACGATCCTTCGCCTTGGTTGAGTGCGAGTCTCGCCCCTGGGCCCTGCCGTCCGGGGAATATCTGATCGACCCCACTCATATATGCGGTTGGGTCGGAAATCGAATTCTCTTCTATCGGAGCGGAATACAGCTTGTATATTTCGTCCCGTGTGGACGGGTTACTTTCATCGTTCCAGACGTCACTCAGGAAATCATTGAGGCTTTCCCGGGAAAGCGGCGGTGGCTCCAATCCGTTGCGGCGATAGGACTGTTCGCGCAACTCGAACAGCTCGTCGAATGATCTGGGTGGGTCCAGTGTGTCCCGCAGCTCGCGAATGGACCGGGGCTCGTCGAACAGGTCCGGGTGATCCTCCAACACGGCTGCGGTGAAATCGTCCGGCCCATTTGCCGGAGTCTCTGCGGATGTCTCGGGTACGGGTGGAGTTTCGGGCACCTGCGATGTCTCGGGTACGGGTGGTGACGTCTCGGGTACGGGTGGCGTCGGTGAGGCTTCGGGTTTGGGGGCTACAGGTGGTGCCCCCTGTACGGCGGGGTCGCCGGTGGCCGGGTGGGGCGCCGCCGGTGGGGCCACCGGGCTGTCTGTGCCCGGCTGAGGGGTTGTGTGGATCGGCGGGATCACTGTGTTTCCGGGTGCCGTCGGGGGCCCGGCGGGCCCGGTCGCC
Source organism: Nocardia sp. NPDC051750 (assembly GCF_044453135.1). Taxonomy (NCBI): domain Bacteria; kingdom Bacillati; phylum Actinomycetota; class Actinomycetes; order Mycobacteriales; family Nocardiaceae; genus Nocardia; species Nocardia sp. NPDC051750. Next base: position 1,487 of record NZ_JBITCK010000007.1, read on the forward strand.
GGTGGTACCGGAGGAGGGGGTGTGGGGGGCGGCGGAATATCCGGGGTGCCTGGGGGCGGGGTGACGCCCTCGGGGCCGGTGGTCCGGGGAGCTGCCGGGGGCGGGGGTCCCGGGTCCGGGGGCGCACTTGTCACCCCGGCCCATGATGCCGCCCGTGCCGATGTGGGGCCGGAGGGTGCGGCGCCCGGCTGCGTGGGGGGTGATGGTGGTGGGGTTGTGGGGGGCGGCGTGATCGGGGCTTCCGGGGCCGGGTCATCGGGACCGGTGAGCGATGCGGGGTTTTCGGGGGTCTGGGTGGAGCCGGGATCGGTTCTCTGCGGTGTGGGTGGTTCGCCGGTGGGGGCTGGGTGTGGTTGGGCCGTGGGTGGGGTTGTGGGGGGTTCGCCGGCGGGCGTATGCGGCTGGGCCACCGGTGGTGTGTGGGTTGGTGGTGGCGGTGTGGCAGGCGTCGGGGGGTTGGCGGGCGGGACCGGATATGCCTGGGTGGGCGGTGTCGGTGGCGCGTGGGTCGGTGGTGGTGGCGTGGTAGGGGGAGGGGTAGGGGGTTCGCCGGAGGGGGCCGGATGTGGTGGCGCCGCCACGGAGCTCCCGGGTGGTTTGAGCGGCTGCGCGAACACCGATGCCGCGCCCACGAATCCGCCGGCGAATCCGGTGATCATGGCGGCCTTGAATTCACTTGCCGTCGGCATCCGGCCGGTGGCGATGATCTGAGCGCCGATACCGGCCGCACCGCCGCCGATGCCGCCGATGCCGCCGATCAGCAGAGCGCCGGTGATCCGCGCGCCGTAGCGCACGGCAGTGGACGACGACCTACCTACCAGGCGCTGCATGGCGCGGTTGATGCTGGGTGCGGCGCGCAGTGCGGTGAGCACGCCGGCACCGCCGCCGACAGCACCGATGAAGGCGGACCGCCCGACATTTCCCCAGTCGATTTCGTCGCGGGTGCCGAGAATGTCCTTCTGCCACCACTGAGCGCCGAAATCGACCAGGGCTCCGGTTCCGGCTCCCAATCCCACACCGATCGCGGTGACCTTCGCCAGGGGAATGCCGGAACGTCGTGCCATCGCCGTCACGCCCGCGGTTTTGACCCGGCCCGCGACAGCTCTGCTCGCGGCCCGCCAGGCGGCTTCGGCTGCCGCCCGGTCCGCCGCGGCTTTCACACCGCCGACGCCCACCAGTGCGATATCGATGGCCAATTGCGCCAGCAAGGCGATCCCGGTGAAGATGACCAGCAGCTTCGTGTACTCGACATCCCGGGCAGTGGTGTTCAGCTGGTCCGCCATGATCCGGCAGCATTGCGCCGAATTGCGGAGATCTTCGGCCAGTTGCTTGTTTCTCTCTCCCTTCGCGTCGGTAGCCTGCCCCGTGATCGCCTGCTGCTCCTGATCCGCGGCGTCGGTGTGCCGGACGGCGATGGCGTCGCAGGTGTCAGCGGTATCCGACCATGCGGCTGCGACTCGCCGCATGGCGTCTTCGTCGCCTTCCGGAAAGTGGCCGGCGCAGGCCGTCACCATCCAGTCCGGAAACTCGGGCGGTAACTGGATGGTCACCGCGGGCCACCGATCGACGCCTCCTCACCGGTGCCCGGGACGGCCGCCGTCTCGGTGCGGCAGCGGGTATCCACTACGGCCTCACCGTATCCACGAGCAATTGCCGTAAAGCTCGAGCGGGGGCCCCGGCTTCCTTCCGGTGCAGCTGTACTTCGACGAAAGCGTCCGCCAGTGCGGAGGCCGGATCGAACCTGCCGTCCCGGAGACCGCAGCCGGTCGAACCGGCGCGCCACTGTGTGTATCCGCGCACAACGCTGCCGAGTGTCTCCTCGAATCGGGCTTCGCCGCGCACCGAGAAATACTCGGCGATGAGTGTGCGCTGCGCGACCGGCCGGGCGCGGCGGTCCCCGAGGATATCGAGTGCACGGCCGAGTTCGCGGACGATCGCGCAGTACACGGGCCGCTTCTCGGATCCGCCAGCCAGCCGGCCGGCTGCTGTGTCGGCGCGCACCGTCTCGGCGTAGACCTCGGGTCTGCGTGCGACCACGTCGTGCAACGTCAGACGGCTGATGCGGGTCCGCAGGCCGTGTTCGCCCGGTATCCGATCCCATTCGAGCCGTGTGACCTTTTCTCCGCAATCGGCGATCACGAATTCGTCGGGCGTCAGGTAGGGGTGTTCGGTGAGGACGTCGTCGAGCGCCACCGCGATTTCGCGGAGAGTGTCCGGAGCGATTCCGGGAGTGTCGAAGCCGACCACCTGTAGCTCATGGCGGGCTGTCAGTGCCTGTGCGAGGAAGTGACTCGCTGAGGACGCCGTGCGGCTGCTCTCGGGCTGATCGCCTTCGCGCTGCGTGGCGTCCACCGACACGGGTTCTCGCTCGTCGCGCTTACTTTTTCGTTTTGCCGCGGGCGGTGCCGCATTGTGCGGCGGTCGCGTTCCACCGGAGTCCGCGGCCGGCGCCGAGATCTTATTGGGCGGCCCGGCGGGCGGCGCACCACGCGACCATGGCGTATTCGGTCGTTGCCGTTCGGCGGTGCTCACTCCGCCGTTCCTTTCGGAGGGCGCACGGGTCGTCGCGGAAACCGCCCCGGAGCCCGGAGTTCGGGCCGCCGGCGGCGCGGTGCCGGCGGCGCCTTGTGCCGCGTTTGCGGCCGGTATCGCTCCCTCCGTCGGTCCACCCCCGGCGGCGGGGGCACCGCTGCCGTTCGGCTCGGGTGTGGACGTGTGTGGTGCGTCCGGTGAACTCGACTGCGCCGCGGCATCTCCGGTATGCGGGCTACTGTGCGGCGCAGAGTTCGGATCGTCTTGCACTGTGTTCCCCGGTACCGGGGACGCGGACTGTGCCGGGACCGCGAAGCCGGCCGTGGTGGACGTCGGCGGGATCTGGTCCGCGGCGGCGGGTGATGTGCCGTTCGCTGCGGGAGATCCGTCGACCGAGGACGAAACAGGGGCCGAGGGGGATTCGGATATCCATGCCGCCGCGTCCCGGATCGTCCCGAAGCCTTCCCGGTCCGCGTTGTCGAGGTCGCGGGCGATCCCGGTGACGAGCTTTCCTTCTTCGATCAGGCTTTCGACCGTTTTCGCCAGGGCACCCAGTACCCGCTGGGAGTCGGCCAGATACGTCTCTTCGAAGTGGCGGCCCGGTTCGTCGTTGCCCCAGAACTTACCCTCGTGCGCGACAACGGAGTTCAGTTCCTCCTGCGCGCGGCGTGCCAGCTCCCCCAGGGACTCGTACTCGTGCACGAGCGATTGAAGCCGATCTTCATCGATCCGCAGCGAATGCCCCACATCGATCTCCTCACCTACCCCCCATGATTGTTCCGCGCCAGTACCAGGTTTCCCAGTGTTGGGAATGTTGGGGTGTAAGTCGCCGAGATAACGCCGATTGCACCGCCCGGATCCGGGACTCCGGACTGCGCGAACAGTGTCTCCGCGTCGTGCCGAGCGTCGATTCGTTCCGGCTGGTCGTCCGCGCTCTCCGCCCGCGATCCGTCGTCCGCGATAAACTTCCGCTCGAGGCTTGTGGTCGATCGCGATCGTTTCTGCCGGTGCCGGGATCGGCGCCCGAACCTGCTCGGAACTACTGGAACACGGTTCTGCCCGGTGGGGCGGCGGTGATCCAGCGGTACGGAGGAGCGGGGATGGTCGCTCCCCGGACGCTGTGGAACCGAGCGGAGTGGAAGTGAATGGGTGATTCCGAGTTGACCGCATCCCGGGATATCGTGCTGCGACTCCTGCGTGGCGATATCGATCCGGTCCGGGATCGCGTGCTGTTCATGGAGGACATCGTGCTTTTCGCGGTGGCACGCTTGGACGAGGCGGACACCGAGTGGCTTCTCGGGCATGTCGCCGATACCTCATGGGCCTACGAGCGCAGGGCGGATGTCGCGGCCATGATGGTCAGGCACCGGCCGGAAGCGTTCGCGGCGCTCGGAAAGGACGTCCGGTGATGCAGCCCGCGGAGCGGGACGAAGGCGGGGTTGCGCAGCTCCGCCTGGAGGTCCATCGCGCAATGGATGCCTACGAGGATCAGGTCGCGAGACTGGCCGAGATACGCGGACACCTGGATACGGTTCGTATCCAGGCCCGTTCCGTCGACGGTCACGTCGAGGTGACCGTCGATTCCGCGGGCGTTGTGGTCCAGGTCGAACTGGAGAAGCCCGCGATGCGGGAGAAACCGGACGCGCTGGCGCGGACGATAACGGAGGTGGCCCGCGAGGCTGCCCGGTACGCGGCCAAGTACACGGCCGAGGCGCTCGCGCCGGTCACCGAGATTGTCGGCGCGATGCCGGATCTACCGGATCTGATTCCCGGTGCTCCGAGCCTGCGGGAGCCTTTCGCACCCGAGGATCCGGAAGAAGTGAGGCCCTGAGCAGGCCTGCTGATCGATAGCCGGCGCCCGGCGCGGAGTTGCCGGGGTGTAGCGACGGCCCTCGACCGGTCTCGGCGGGGCGCCGCTTTGTGTTGTGCGGCCATGGGATACGAGTTCGGGTGTGATCTGCGCCAAAGCGCGAACGCAATAGTGCGTTTCTCCGGCGAACAGTGATGTAGATCAACTATCGTCAGCGCCTGAACAAAACCTATCCGATATGCGGTACGACCGAATCGAGAGCCGATCATGTTTGAACAGAGTGTGATGGTGCCGGGTGACGTTCGAACGGGGAGGCAGGTGGCATCCCCGCGGGGCGGCCTGCCGACAGCGACACAGCTGTTGTGCAGTTTCCAGGGGACCAAATTCGCAGATCACGATCTGCTGAGCTCGGCACACGCGCTCGCTGTGCTGCACGCGCGTCGGTCCACGATGCGCGATGCGCGCCTGGTCGTCGAAGTAGACCACCGCCGCCGGGAACTGGTCGAGGATATCGACGATTGGATCCGGGAGCGAGGGCCACTACATCACGACGCGTTGATCCACATCGAAACACTGGGTGCCGTGATCGATCGCCTGGCCTGGGGGTGGGTGAACGCCAACCAGGTGATCGAAACCGACGGTGCGCGTGATCATCACGCTCGTAAACGCTGGCACCGCCTGGCCGAATTGATCGACGGCTACACCGAATTGATCGTCGATATCGTCGGCGGCCGCCGACGGCTTCCGGCTCGGGTGTGAGATGACCCCGCGGGTGCTCGACCGCCACCGATCGAGCACCGGCGGGTACGGCTACGGAAGAGTGCCGGTCAGCGATCCAAGACCGACAGCATCCCCGATACGGCGGCCGGCCAGGTGAACTGTTCGGCCCGCTGCCGGGCCGCGCCCCGGCGCTGGGCGGGCGGCCGGGCGAGCACATCGGTGACGGCATCGGCGAACGCGGCCGGGTCGTCGGCGGCCACCGCGCCGCAGTCGGCGGTCACGATATCGGCGAGTGCCGAGGACCGGCTGGCCACCACCGGGGTGCCCGCGGCGAGCGCCTCCAGCGCGGCAAGCCCGAAGGTTTCGTGTGGGCCGGGGGCGAGCGAGATATCGGCGGTGGCGAGTAACCTGGCCACTTCGGCGCGCTCACTGATGAACCCGGTGAAATGGACCGCGGGCAGGCCGTCCGCGAGAAGCGGCATCGACCGGGCCCGCCGCTCCAGCGCCTCCCGGCGCGGACCGTCACCGGCGACCACCAGCCGCGCCTCCACTCCGCCGCGGCGCAGTTCCGTCACCGCCTCGATACTGCGGTCGACGCGCTTCTCGACCGACAGCCGGCCGCAGTGCACCAGCAGGGGATGGCCCGGCAGCCCGAGATCCGCGCGCAGGCCGTGATCGTGACGATGCGGATTGAACAGGTCCAGGTCGACTCCCAGCGGGACCATCTCGACATTGGGAGCGTCGATGCGCCGGAATTCGGCCCGGGCGAACTCGGTGGTGCAGACAACCATGTCGTATTGGTCGGCCGTACGCCGGTTGGCGATATCGGCGCAGCGCCGGGCGTACCGATCCGGCATGATCTGGCCCAGCAGGCGGTCGAGCCGCTCATGGGAGATCATCACGCCCGCGACGTCGCGGCGCCGGGCCCAGCGACCGAAACCGCGCAGAGTCAGCCGATCGGATACCTCGAGCGCGTCGGGTCGTAACCCGGTCAGGGTGTCGGCGACGCGCCGGGGGTCGGCGGCGCGGTAGCCGCCGGTCCACGGGATCGGCACCGCGGGCAGCGTGATCCGCACAACCCCGTTCGGCAGGGTCTCCTCGCAGCGGCGTGCGCCGGGGACGATCAGCACGACTTCGTGTCCGGCCGCCACGTATCCCTCGCCCAGGTGATGCAGCGCGGTACGCAAGCCCCCTGAGCGCGGTCCGTAGAAGTTCGCCAGCTGCACGATGCGCACGTCGCCGATCGTGGCCGGGCCCGGGTGACCGACGGAACCGTGGCGTTGAATTCGTGGTTAAGGCCTGGTGTTATTTGCGCGCCGGTGTGCTGAGCGGACGGGCGTCAGGAGCTGGGGAGCGCGCCGCCGACCCGCGGCAGATCGAGGTTGAGCGGGATGCGGCCGACGCTGAGATGTTCGCTGACCTCGTCGGCGGGCAGCGGCCGGGCGATGAGGAAGCCCTGGGCCCGGTAGCAGCCCAGCCCGACCAGGGTGCGCGCGGCGACGGGGGTCTCGACCCCCTCGCCGACCACGCCGAGTCCGAACGAGCCGGCCAGGCCGATGATCGATTTCACGATCGCGAGGTCGTCGGTGCTGGCACCGAGCCGCTGGACGAAACCGCGGTCGATTTTCACCGCGTCCACCGGGAGTGCTTTGAGGTGGGAGAGCGAGGAGTAGCCGGTGCCGAAATCGTCGATCGCGATCTGGACGCCCATCCGTTTGAGACCGCGCAGTGTCACCTGGGTCCGCGCCAGGTCCTGCACCACCACATGTTCGGTGATCTCCAGGCAGATCGAGCTGCCGTCGATCCCGAAATGGCGCAGGATGTCCTCGATCCGCTCGACGAAATCCAGGCTCACCAGCTGCACCGGCGACACGTTGATCCGCATGACCATATTGGCCGCCAGGCCTTGGCGCCGCCACTGCGCGAACTGGGCGCAGGCTGTGCGGATAACCCAGCGGCCCAGCTCACCGGCCAGATTGGTGGCTTCGGCCACGGTGACGAACGCACCGGGCGGGAGCAGCCCACGGGTGGGATGCAGCCAGCGGACCAGGGCTTCCATCGCGACGATGCGGCCGGTGCGCAGATCGACCTCGGGCTGATAGTGCAGGATCAGTGACCCGTCGGAGACGGCGCTGCGCAGGTTGAGCTCCACATCGTCCTGCAGCTCGAACTGGGCGCGCATGGCGTCGGTGAACAGGGCGACCCCGTTGCCGCCGCCGGATTTGGCCGAGAGCAGGGCGTGGTCGGCGCGCCGCAGCACGTCGGCGACCGTGGTTTCGCCCGGTATCCCGACCGCCACGCCGACGCTGGCGCCGCGGCTCACCGATTCACCGCCGACGGTCACCCGGCGGCTGATGAGTTCCTGGATCCGCATCGCCTCGTGTTCGGCGGCGACCGTGTCCATCGGTTTGGCGGGCACGATCACGAACTCGTCGCCACCGAGGCGGGCGATCATGTCGTGGGGGTCGAGATTGTCCTGGAGCCGCTCGGACAGGGTGCGGATGAACTTGTCACCGGCGGTATGGCCGAGGAAGTCGTTGAGGGCTTTGAGCCGGTCCAGGTCCAGGAAGAACGTCGCGACCGGGCCGGGACTGCCGGGGGACAGCCGCTGTTCCATATGTTCGAGCAGCGCACGACGGTTCGACAGACCGGTCAAGTCGTCGTGCAGGGCGATGAACCGCAGCTGTTCCTCGGCCTCCACCCGGGCCTGCAACTGAGCGAAGAGGGTCGCGATCGCCTTGAGCACATTGAGCTCGCGGTTGTTCCAGTCCCGGTCGCCGACCTTGACGAAACCGAGCAGTCCGGTGGATTTGCCGCGCGATACCAGCGGTACCGCCGCCGAGCTGATATCGCCGAGTCCGGACGCGGAGTGGATGGTCTGCTGATAGTCCGCGGCGCTGGCAGGAACCAGGAACGGCTCGGTAGCGTGCTCGAGCGACCGGAACACCGAATCGGCCTGATCGAAATACACCACCTTGAGCGGATCGGGGTCCGGCACGTTCTGCCGCGGCGGCCACTCGGCCACCAGCACCGTCGACCGGGATTTGGGATCGGTGTGCCGCAGGTAGCTGAAGTCGACATCGAAGTAGTCGACCAGCACGGCCAGGACCTGCTCGGTCGCCGGTACCAATGTCGCCGCATCGACGCCCATCAGTTCCGCGGCAACCTCGGTCACCAGCGAGTCGAGTGTCCGCCGAGGCACCTGATCTCCGATCGCACTAACCGCGGGGCTCGCTGCCCGGTACCGGGCGACGTCTGCTCCGCACGCTGGCGGCTGCCGTATAGCTCAGGCGTAGTACCAGCGCCACGCTTTCATCTTTCGGCACGTCCAGTATTTCCAGGAAACGATCCTGAAGTGTGGCCAGTCTATCCGCGTACGCCGGAGAAAGGGCAGCCAGATCGGTACGGTTCCGGGAAAACAGGAAGACGGGGACCATCGGCTGCACGGCCAGACCCGCCCGCTGGGCCTCGATCCAGAGCCGGGCCACCGCCGCCCCGGCCCGGGCGTAATCGGTCAACCCGCCGCCGTCGGCGCCGGGTTCCGGGCGGAAGGTGATCGCCACGACAGCGGAACTCGAACGGACCCGGTCGCGGGCATAATCGCCGAGTGCGGCGCCGGCCGACCAGCTGTGCAATTCGGCCATCACATCGGCGCGCCGCCCGATCTGCAGGGCCACCCGTTCGTCCGATGCCAGCTCGAGGGAGCGGGTGTCGATACCGTCGGTGAGGTCGTCCCCGGGCCAGCGCATCTCCGCGAACATCTCCCGGTGCAGCTGCGGGGTGAGGTAGCGGACCCGGTCCGTTTCGGCCAGTACTTCGGCGAGCTCGCGGAGTGCGGGCGCATCGGTGGCCGCTCGCATGCCGGCACCTTCGGCCGCGGCCGCCGCGGCGAGCCCGTTGAGGACAGCCGCGGGGATGTGACCGCCGTAGCCGAGCCGGCGGTTCGTCTCGCGCGCGAGGGCGTAGGGGTAGTCGGCGGCCAGCGCCGGGTCGTCTCCCGTGCCGTAGCGCACCACCGCGGTGAGCGGGTCGCCGGAGTTCTCGACGAATTCGTGGTTGCCGAGGACGGCGTGGGCGGCCGCCGCCACCCGGGCGTTGTATGTTGCCGCGCCCACGGCGACGGCACTGGCCCGATAGCCGATATCCATGGCGGTCGTGTATCGGGGATCCAGCACGATCCGCAGCTCGCCCGGGGCCGGGTGCAGCGACCAGGGCTGGATATTGCCACCCGAGGGGGCCCGCTGGGCGCAGGCGAGGATCCGGCCGGCCGGCGCCGCGGATGCGGGGCCGGTGTCTTCGCCCGCGTCCGCGGCGGGATCGAGGTAGTCGTCGTCCGTGTCGAGGTCCGGTTCGGCGAGGCCGTCGAGCGCTTTTTCCACGTCGAGACGGGTGCGTCCCGAGCGCAGCGGCCGACCCAGCCCGATGCGCCGCACCGCTGTCGCGACCCCGGCCGCGCCGAGTGCCACATCACCACCGAGCTGTGGCCAGCTGTTGAGGGTCTCACCCACCTCGACCAGGCTGCCCGCCATCCGGGGGGACAGATCCCGGGCCCCCAGCAGCCCGACGACATAGGGTGCCTTGTCGCGGGTGGACAGGCCGCGCAGCTGGTCCGCGGAGGTATCGCCGAGCAAGCCGTGGAACGGCCGGCGGTCCGGTTCGAGGTCGAATCGCTCGACATCGAGCAGTCCGCGGTCGCTGGTCTCCATGATCAACGGCACTCTTCGGCGCCGGGCCGATTCGCGGATGAGGAGTTTGATATCGAGCGAATCGCATTCCTCGACGACGATCGCCAATCCGTCGACGAATTCGTCCACGGTATCGGCGTCCACCCCGCTGCCGCTCACCTCGACGGATAGATAGGGGTCGAGTTCGGCGATCCGGCGGGCGGTCACGATGGCTTTGTTCACCGCGATATCGAACAGACCGGCGGGTACCCGATTGAGATTGGATAGTTCCAGCTCGTCGAAATCCGCGAGGCGCAGGCTTCCGCACACGCCCTCCAGAGCCAGGGTGTAGGCGATGGCATGCCCCACGCTCTGCCCGACGACCCCGATGGTGAGAGTGCTCAGCCGTTCCTGCTCGGCGCGCGTGAGCTTGTTGCGGTTGCGGTCCAGCCGGATGGCGCGGAAGGTCCGCGGGCCCGGCAGAATGAGCACACTGCGCCGCCACGGGTAATACACCCAGCGATCGGCTTCCGGGCCTTCGGCGCTTTCCGGCGGATCGTTGAGCCGGCAGAATTCGGCGGCCAGCGGACCGCGTAGATCGTTGAACTCTATTTCCGGGACAGCCCGCAGACCCGCGAGTGCCATTTCGTCGTCCGGGTCTGCCGGATCCAGGATCAGCGGCCGGTATTCGACCCCGAGGTCTGCCTCACCGAGCATGAGCCGAGCATTCCTCCCCGGCGTGGCCGAACGGCTGCCGCGCTCGCCGTGGCCGGTGTTCAGCTAATCCCATAGCGCGAAGTTCACCACGCATCATCAGATACTGCAACTCATCAGCAAATACTCGGTATGTTCGAGTATCCCACCAGATCGGTACGGTGCGATACCGGTCGTCCGGGTAAGGCACCGGCGGAATCGATGAGGCGATCAGGCCGCCGCTGGCGCGGTGCCGGTCGGCGGTGAAGGAGGCGACGGTCGCGAAACAGTAGCGGGCGTCGAGCAGGCGCGGCGCATGGGCGATGCAGCGGGATATCGCGGCGGCGAGCTCGTTGCGGCACGGTATGCCCCGGGCGACCCAGGCCGCCCGCGCTTCCACCACACCACGTGGAATACGTCGCGCCATCATGAGATTCAGGTCCGCCGCGCCGGCCCGCCCGTTCCACGGCCGGAGCGAGGACACCTCCGAGGCCCAGGTGTACGGGCCTTGGATACGCAGCCCGGCTACCACGTTTCCGGCCCGATCGGTGGCGGCGAAGAACAGCGCGGTCGATGCGCCGTCCACCACGTTCTCGTATTCCAGCACCCGCTCGTTGCCGAAGTGCCGGTATGCCTCCTGTGCGCCGGTCAGGTAACGATGCCAGAGCTCGGGAGATCGGTCCGGGGTGGTGGCGCAGATTTCATAGCCGGAGACGTTGTCGCGAAAACCCGCGGTACGGAGATGACGCGGGTATTCCCCCTGGCCGACTGCGATCGTTTCGACAGTCATGCAGTTCCTACTCTTTCGCCCGCACGCCTGGTGGGCGCACGGGATTATTGTTCAGCAGCTCGTCCGACGCCCCGGCTCGTCGGCGTGCCCAGTGCAGTATCCGCCATCGAAACACAATTCACCAGAATTCTGGTTAATCTTCCGAAAACCAGCCGGAACCGCGGCTGTTGTCGCAGGTCGAGGATGGTGATTTGAGAATCATCACTTACCACCAGACCGGTTGGTTCTCAGTTGGTTAACGCCCGGCAACGAAATAGCGTTCGGCGTTGCGGCTCAGGCGGCGATCGAAATGAAGAGCTCCACCGATTCCGACCCGTGCCAGATCTCGATCTCTTCGCGATAGGCGCGGGTTATCTCGGCCGATGCGGTGGCATCGTCGACCTGGGCCCAGACATCTTCGACCGGATCATGGTAGTCACCGTTGGGGACGAACCGGGCGTAGACGCCGCGGGGAACGCGGACCAGCACGTCACCCACCGGCGCGGCGCTCGGATCCTGGTAGTCGAAACACACCAGCGCGTTGTAGGTTCCGGTCGGTGTGCGGACGTACACGGTGTACATGGGGCGCTCCGCGTCGGCCGATCCGGCGAACTCCGCCACCCGCTCGCGCAGCCGGTCCTTGAGGAACTCGATCAGTTCGCTGTTGCTCACCTTGAAACTGGGGCGGACCTTCGGTACCACCAGGCCGGCATACATCGACTCCCCGCGCACCACGATCGTGTAGCTCATCGGGTGGCGACCGCCAGATACAGATCGATCTTGTACGCGTGTGGATAGAACTCGAAATCACCGGTGAAAGTCCGGTTGATCTGGTGGTTTTCCTCGGCGTAGGCGATCTGGGCCCACAGGCTGGTCATGATCTGCGGGAAGTTGCCCACCGAGGAGAATTTCGCATAGGTACCGCGGGGGAGGCGGGCGACCATATGGCCGCGGGTCACCGTGTCGAACGAGTCGCACCGGTAGCCGACGATCTGCGTGTTGTAGGTGCCCAGGTCCGGTGAGTAGTCCGTGTACGCCGTGGCCAGCGGTCCGCCGAGTTCGTGATGCAGTACCGAAGACCAGGCGCCCTCGAGGTCGCGGTCGCGTAGTTCACCGAGGGCGCGTTTGGGGCTGCGCACCGGAAGTCCGGCCACCCATGTCTCGTTCCGCTCGACTATTTCGAACTGCATACCAACGATTCTTCCGAGATGTCTCCTGGTGGGCGAGCCGACCGGATGGTCGGCCGGATTCGCCATGCTATCAACCGGTGGCCGTGCCGGTGGTTTGCCCGCGTCCGGCTCGCCGCTCCCCGCCGCTCCGTGCCCGGCGCGGGCGGGTGTCCCGGTCCGGGCCGGGCGCGGCGTAAACCCGCCATGCTTCACCGGAATTCGTGGTGGTGCCACCCGTGGGCAATTGGCGGGTAATTCCGGACTCGGGTCCGGAATTACTTTGCTGCCAGCGTGATTCGCGTATTCTAGCGGTATTCTCAGCCCTGGGTAGGTTACGGGATATTGTTTCGTAATTCACCGTTGCGGGCACGATCCGCCACTATCAGTTCAGCTGAACTTCATTCCGCGTCGTTACCAATGCGAGCATGATCGGCAGAGCAGATCGGCAGGCGTTGTCGCCTGCGCCCCTCCACGACGCAATACGCGCAACGCGGTAACCGGACCCGCCGTCGATGTGCCTGTTCAGAGGCCGTGGTAGCAAGCCACCGCAGGCGCGGGCTGTCTGGCGCCGTCGCGTCGCGCACCTCGTCACCGTCCTCCTCGTGTTCACGGTTTTTCCGGGCTGCCTCGGAGCGGTGGCAGCCGCCCAGGACGGGACGACAGTCACGAATTCGACCAGAACGGACGGACTGGCCTGGATGAATATCCGGGATTCGGCCGGCGTGGCACTGGCCGACTATGTATTCGTCAGTGACCAGGGTGGGCTGCTGGACCCCGGAGCCACCGCCGTATGGGCAATCGTGGGTCTGGAATTCGTCGGATACATGATCATCGTGACCACCGCGATCTGGTTCATCGGATACGCACTGAGCTTTGCCTGGCTCGACCTGTTCGCCGGCGCACTGCGCGGCACCGCCGACGCCCTCGCGGCGCAGATCGCCACCCCGATCGTCATGGTGACCGCCGCGACGGTGGGCGCGTTCTTCGTGGCCTGGTTCCTCGTCCGTGGATTCCCCGCCCGGGCCGGCATCCAGGTGGTGACCATGTTGTGTGTGGCCGTCGGCGCCCCGTTGTTCCTGGCCGCACCGCTGGCCGGAGTGCTGGATTCGGACGGGATGCTGGCTCGGGGCCGGGACGTGGGACTGGCCGTCGCGGCGGGCCTGAACGGGTCGGCGAATCGAGACCCGGATCTGATGCTGAGCACCCTGCAGGCCGATATGGCCGACAACTTCGCGCGCCGGCCGGTGCAGGTGTGGAATTTCGGGCATATCGTCGACAACAACGCGACCTGCGAAGCTGCCTGGTCGGCCGGAGTGGCGGCGGGGGACAGCGAGCGCACGCAGCGAGCACTCGATGCCTGCGGGGACGCCGATGCGGCGGCGGCCGCGGCGCATCCGGCGGTCGGGCAGATCGGCACCGGCCTGATACTCCTGGTGTCCGCGCTGGTCCTGCTGCTGTTCGCGGTGATTCTGGCCGTGCGGCTGATCAAAGCGGCGCTCGATACGATCTACCAGGGTTTTATGGCGGTATTCGGTTTCGCCGCAGGGGGTTTCATCTACGGTCCCACCCAGACGTTCCTGGTTCGCAACCTGGCCGGCACCTGCGTCGCTGCCGCGCGGATGTGTGCCTACACCGTGTTCGTCGGTGTCTACCTCGTGTTCCTCGGCGGGTTGTTCCAGCAGGCGCGGGACCAGGTTGTCGCGGTACTAGTGATCTCGGCGGCGGTCGTCCTGGTTGCCATCGCGCAGATGAACCGGTTGTCCAGGAGCCTGACCCGGGGTTCGAACTGGACGACCAACCGGATCGCGCTCGCACTGCAGGGGCGTTCGGGGTCGAGTGGTGGTGCGGCGATCGGGATGGGTGGCGGCGGTGGATCCGGTGGCGGGTCGACCGGCGGAATGCTCGCTTCGCTGGCGGTTCTGTCCACCGTCAACAGATCGCCGTTGACGGCATGGCTGGCCGGCGGTGTCATCGGTCCGCTGGATCCGCTCGCCCGCAAGCAGATGCACTCTATGCGGGCCAATGCCGCCACGGCAGGCAGCCGGGTGGAAGGACATCGATGGCAGACGATGGCGCGGCAGAACTGGCGGGTGCTGGCGCGACGGGAGGCCGACGCCTGGGGTGGGATCGAGACCGAACTCGGTTTGAACCGGGCGTTGAAGTATCTGGACAACAACAAGGTCCCGGCGGACGCGACGGTCGCGGCGCTGATCGACGCGGGCGCCGACGGTATTCGGGTCGACAACCATATCTGGGCCAAGCAGGTTCGGGACGACACCAGGTCCCGCAGCCCGTACGGTTTCCGGCCGTTGCAGCAGGCCGCCGCATCCGGCAATGCGGCGATCCATTTCCTCGGCGACGACGCGGCACCGGCCTTCGCCGCTCAGGCGGTCAGTGATGCCGACAGCCTGGCCCGGCACACCCGCACCCCCGATCCCACGGCGCCGATCGACAGAGCTTTTGTCGCGCGGGTCCGGCAGAACTGGGATTCCGACCGGGCGCTGCGGGCTGCCATCACCCCCGACGAGTGGAACCGCGTCGGCCGGAACACGCGCACCGTGATCGCCGACGAGCTGGCACGGGACCATCTCGCCGCGGCGCGCGCCTTCTACGAGAACCCCAGCGACGTGCGGTCGCAGGACCTCCTGGCCTCCATCAAGCGTCTGACGAACCTGGACCATGCGACGCCCGCACTGGGCTTGGATCCCTGGGATCCGTAATCGGATCGGGAGTCACGGCGGGCCGGTCGCCGCCGGTACCGTGCCGCCCGGCCCCGGGGTCGGTACGCTGCTGCCGACAGCGCAGTCGGAGAATCGGAGTGTCGGTATGGGGCGGGTTCACCGCAGGAAAACGGTCGAGAACGCGAAGACGCTGGTCACCGGTGCCGCCAGCGGTATCGGCAAGGCGACCGCGCTGGCCGCGGCCGCGCGCGGGGCGCGGCTGGTTCTCACCGATATCGACGCCGCGGGACTGGCCGCCACGGTGGCCGAGGTCGAAGGTGCCGGGGGGACCGTGCTGCTCTCCCGCGCGCTCGATATCTCCGACTACGACGCAGTCGCCGAGTTCGCTGCCGCGGTGCACGAGGACCTCGGCAGTCTCGATGTGGTGATGAATGTGGCCGGCACTTCGGTCTGGGGGACCGTCGACAGCCTGGAGATCCGGCATTGGCGCCGGATGATCGATATCAATCTGCTCGGGCCGATCAATGTGATCGAAAGATTCGTTCCGCCCATGGTGCGGTCGGGACAGCCCGGTGCGCTGGTGAATGTCTCCTCGGCGGCGGGACTGCTCGCCCTGCCGTGGCATGCCGCCTACAGTGCGAGCAAGTACGGGCTGCGTGGTTTATCGGAGGTGCTGCGGTTCGAGCTCGCCGAACACGGGATCTCCGTGCACGTGGTGACGCCGGGGGCGGTGGCCACCCCGCTGGTGCGGTCCTTCGATCTGGTCGGGGTGGACAAGGAACATCCGAAGGTTCAGCGGGTCACCTCACTGTTCACCCGCCATGCGGTGCCGCCGGAGAAGGTCGCCGCGGCGATCCTGAAGGGGATCGAACGGAACCGGTTCCTGGTGTACAGCTCCTTCGACATCCGGTTCGGTTACTGGTGGAAGCGGAAGTTCGCCTTCCCCTACGAGCTGTTGATGCGCCAGGCCAACAACCAGTTCAGCACGCTGAAGCGGTCGGTGAATCAGGATCTGCCATCGGATAACACGGTGAGTCAGGGCTCTCCGGAAGCGCACTGACCGGATCGCCCGGTTCGCAGGGTTCCGATTCCGGGCAGTTCAGCTGGACGTCCAGGACACGGGCGCCCGGGCCCTCGGCACCCAGCCGGTCGTGCTCGTTGACGAGTTTGCAGCTACCCAGTGACAGGCAGCCGCAACCGATACACCCGGTGAGGTTGTCCCGCAACCGGACCAGCTGGGTTATCCGATCGTCCAGGTCTGCCTGCCACGCCGTGGACAGGGTTTCCCAGTCGCGGCGGGTCGGTGTGCGACCTTCGGGCAAACGATCCAGCGCGTCGCGGATATCGCTCAGCGGGATGCCGACGCGCTGGGAGATCCGGATGAACGCCACCCGGCGCAGCGTCTCCCGGGTGTAGCGGCGCTGATTTCCGCTGGTCCGGCGGCTGGATATCAGGCCTTCGCGTTCATAGAAGTGCAACGCGGACACCGCGACTCCGCTACGCTCGGAGAGCTGACCCGGGGTCAGTTCCTTGATGGTCCAATCCGCTGTCGGCATCTGCCCTCCTCCGTTACCCTAAACCATACTTCAGGTTGCTGGGTCTCGTGGGCGGAATCGCGGCAAATATGCCGCGAACCAGGTGATCCGCCGGTGTGCCCGCGGCCGGGCGGCGCATTACTGTCGGGATATGGGACCAGACGGCGCATCCGATACCCGGGCGAACCCCTCGGCCCCCGGCTACGGGGTCACCAGCGAAGTCGGCAACCTCCGTGCGGTACTCCTGCATCGTCCCGGCGACGAACTGCGCCGGCTCACCCCGCGCAACAACGATCAACTCCTCTTCGACGCGATCCCCTGGGTGGAACGTGCCCAGCAGGAACACGACACCTTCGCGGCGGTACTGCGCGAGCGCGGGATCGAGGTACTGCTGCTCGCCGACCTGCTCGCCGAAACGCTCGCGGTCAGCGGCGCCGCCCGCATCCAGGGTATTTCCGCGGCCGTCCACGCGCGCCGCCTCGGCCATGCGCTCGCCGGCGAACTGGCCACCCACCTGCGCGCGGTACCCGCACCCGACCTGGCGCGGATCCTGATGGCGGGAATGACCTTCGACGAGCTCCCCTTCGCCGCGGACGACACCTCACTGGTCCGCCGGATGCACCACGGCGGCGATTTCGTCATCGACCCGCTGCCGAATCTGCTGTTCACCCGAGACTCCTCGTTCTGGGTGGGACCCAAGGTGGCCATCACCGCACTCGCGTTGCCCGCCCGCGGGCGGGAAACCTCGCTGACCGATCTGATCTACGCCTTCCATCCGCGGTTCCTCGGTGTGCGGCGGGCCTACGAATCGCATACGGCCCCGATCGAGGGCGGCGATGTGCTGCTCCTGGCGCCCGGAGTGGTGGCGGTGGGAGTCGGTGAGCGCACCTCGCCCGCCGGTGCGGAAGCACTGGCCCGCAGCCTGTTCGACGACGGGCTCGCCGATACCGTGCTGGTGGTCCCGATCGCACAGAACCGCGCCACCATGCATCTGGACACCGTCTGCACCATGGTCGACACGGACGCCGTCGTGATGTACCCCGGAGTGCGCGAAACCCTCACCGCCTACACGATCCGCCCCACCGGGGACTCGGGCGGTTGTGTGGTGACCGGGCCCGAACCGTTCCTGCCCGCCGCCGCGGCGGCCATGGGAATCGGCAAACTGCGCGTGATCGACACGGGACTGGACGGGGTCACCGCCGAACGCGAACAGTGGGACGACGGGAACAACACGCTCGCCCTGCGCCCCGGCGTCGTGGTCGCCTACGAACGCAACGAGATGACCAACGCCCGGCTCGAGGACTCCGGGATCGAAGTCCTGCGCATCCCCGGCTCGGAGCTGGGCTCGGGACGCGGCGGACCCCGCTGCCTGTCGTGCCCGCTGGCCCGCGATCGACCCCGCGCGTAGTCGTGCGATGTCGCGTTTTCCGATGGCAGACGCACCGGATGCGGTAAGAACGAGCCATGTTCGAGATCACGGTGTCGCACGATTCGGGCGTCCCACCCTACGAACAGCTACGACTCGCCGTCATCGCCCGGGTCCGGGCAGGTGAGCTCACCGCGGGTACCAAGATCCCGACGGTGCGCGCGCTGGCGGCGCAACTGAGCCTGGCACCGAACACGGTGGCCCGGGCCTACCGCGAGCTGGAACAGGACGGGGTCCTGGAAACCCGCGGTCGCCTGGGCACGTTCATCGCCTCTTCCGGCGACCCGACAGCCGACGCCGCCGGCCGTGCCGCCGCGGAATACGTCGCCACCATCCGCCGCCTCGGACTCGACGCCACCGCCGCCCTCCACTACGTGAAAGTAGCGCTGGGCAGCTGAGCGCTCAGATTCTTCATTTCTCCGGCCGGCCCCCGCCCGCGACGCCGGAGGCGGCGCAATATATTCAGCGCCAGCTGGGGAGCCAGAGGTGGTCCTGCCAGTTGCCGGTGGTGATGGGCAGGGCGGTGAGGATCGGCCAGAGCCAGATGAAATTCGCGATCACCAGTGCGAGGTACAGGCAGACCGCGAGCAGTCCGAGACTGTGCCGTTCGCTGGGTTCCGCCGGGAGGAACGTACCGCCCGGACTTCGGGCGATCGGTCGTCGTGTCGTGCCGAGTACATCGCCGAGTACCAGCGCCACCGCCATCACCAGGAACGGGGCCAGCGTGACGGCGTAGAAGTAGTACATCTGCCGGTCCAGCGTCAGGAACCAGGGCAGCAGGCCCGCGCCGTAGCCGGTGAGGACGGCCGCGTAACGCCAGTCGCGGCGCACCGCCCAGCGCCACAGCCCCCACGCCAGCACCGGGAGCGCGACCCACCACAGCGCCGGGGTGCCGATCAGCATGACCGCTTTGACGCATTCGGTCTGCCCGCAGCCGGTGACCCCGTCGTCGGCGTAGTAGTAGAGCATCGGGCGCAGACCCATCGGCCAGGTCCACGGTTTGGATTCCCACGGGTGATGGTTACCGGCCGAATTGGTGAGCTCGGCGTGGAACGAGAGCGTGCGGGAATGGAAGTACCACAGCGACCGCATCGCGTCGGGGACCACATGGGACCAGAACCCGCCCGCGCCGATCCCGTCCTCGGGAGCCGAGGGGTTGCCGGTCATATAGCGGTAGACGGCGGTTTCGCCCCGGAACCAGGCCGCATAGCTGGCCAGATACACCCCGAGCGGTATCAATACCAGGGCGTACAGGGCCGGGCCGATATCGCGGACAGCGGTCCCGAACAGCGGTTTGCGCACACCGTAGGTGCGGCGGGCGGACAGATCGAACAGCACACTCATCAGGCCGAAAGCGGCGATGAAGTACAGACCCGACCATTTGGTTCCGCATGCCAGCCCCAGCAGAATCCCGGCCCCGAACCGCCACCAGCGCACCCCGAGCCGCGGCCCCCACGGCGTCACATCGGCCCGGCCCTCGGCGTCGGCGCGGGCGAGCCGCGCCCGGACCTGATCACGATCGACGATCAGGCAGCCGAAAGCGGCGGTGACGAAAAAGGTGATGAATATGTCCAGCATCCCGATTCGCGACGACACGAAGGTCGCCCCGTCGGCGATCAGCAGGACCCCGGCGAACGCGCCGAGCAGGGTGGAGCGGGTCATCCGCCGGACGATCCGGACGACCAGCAACACCAGGAGGGTGCCGAGCAGCGCCGCGGAGAACCGCCAGCCCCAGCCGTTGTAGCCGAACAGCGCTTCGCCGATCGCGATCATCTGTTTACCGACCGGCGGATGCACCACCAGCCCGTAACCGGGGTTGTCCTCGATACCGCCGGTCAGCATCTGCCAGCCCTGCGGCGCGTAGTGCTTCTCGTCGAAAACGGGTGTGCCGGCGTCGGTGGGGTAGTTGAGCATGGTGAACCGCGTAATGGCCGCGATCACCGTGAGGAACAGGCTGACCACCCAGCCGCGCACGGTATCGGTGGGTCCGAAATCGGGCGCGGGCCGCAGCGGCGCGGGGCTCGACCAAGTACGCGGCGGCCGCCAGGAAGCACTCGGGCGCGATGCGGTCACCTGTGTCACGGCGTCGAGTCTATGGCGCTGTTTTTTTGGCGCCGCCTCTGGTGTCGCGGGGTAAGGGGGGTGTCGACCCTGGTTTCGGGGCGAGCCATGCGGAGAGGCAAACCCGCACACTCCACCTTCTACGCCGCTCCGGTTCCCGGCATCCGGGTGGTCAGCGTCGGTGGTTCGAGACACGAGGGGGCCCCGAACCCGCGCGCGCCAGCGCGCAAAAAACACAGCCCATTAGGCTGCATTACGCAGGTCCGGACCTTCCGGGCCGGGGAGGAGTGCGGTGACTCAGGGCGGGCTGGTGCTGGCGGCGACACCTTTGGGGCAGATCGGGGACGCCTCGGAGCGGCTGCGGGAGGCGCTCGGTTCCGCCGATATCGTCGCGGCGGAGGACACCCGGCGGACCCGGTCGCTGGCGGCCGCGCTCGGTGTGGAGATCCGGGGGCGGGTGGTGAGTTTCTACGATCATGTGGAGACGGCGCGAGTACCCGCGCTGCTGGACGATATCGCCGCCGGGCGGACCGTACTGCTTGTCACCGATGCGGGGATGCCGTCGGTGAGCGATCCGGGGTACCGGCTGGTGGCAGCCTGTGCCGAACGGGAGCTGCCGGTGACCTGCCTGCCCGGCCCGTCGGCGGTGACGACGGCGCTCGCGCTCTCGGCGCTGCCCGTGGACCGGTTCTGCTTCGACGGTTTCGCGCCGCGCAAATCCGGGCAGCGTAAGGAATGGCTCGGCACTCTGGTCTCCGAGCGGCGGGCCTGCGTGTTCTTCGAGGCGCCGCACCGACTGGCCGAATGCCTGGCCGATGCTGTCGAGATCCTGGGCGGCGACCGCCGGGCCGCGGTGTGCCGGGAATTGACCAAAACCTACGAGGAGGTCGTGCGGGGCACCCTCGCCGAGCTCGCGGAATGGGCGGCCGGCGGTGTCCGCGGCGAGATCACCGTGGTACTGGAAGGCGCGAGCGCGACTGTCGCGGATCCGGAGGATCTGGTTGCGCAGGTGGAGGCGCGCGCGGCCGCGGGATTGCGACTCAAGGACGCCAGCGCGGAGATTGCGGAGGTCGCGGGGGTATCCCGGCGCGAACTCTACGATGCCGTTCTGGCCGCCCGCCGCGCCGCCACGGACTGATCGGAGTGCGAACCCGGGCTTCCCCGCTGCCGGCCGAGTTCCCCGCACTGCGTCGGGTAGTCGGCTCCATCTGGTTCAGGCCGGCCCGCGGGCTGCCCGAATCGCGGCCTCGTGGCGCGACTACGCCCCGCGGTCAGGCCGGGCCGCGCAGACGGTCGGGGCCGGCGGGCCGTGGTGTGCGGCCGGCGCGGTCCCTGCCGTGTGGCGGGCCGGCCCCGCGCCGGCGCCGGCAGCCGGTACGACGGACGGCTATTCGTCGGTTTTGGGCTCCACGTAGCGCGGGAACACCGGTTCCGGGGCGGGCAATGGGACGCCCGGGGTCAGCGGTGTGGCGATATCGGAAAACTCGCGGCCCGGCTGGGCGAGCAGGTCCAGGATCTTGGCCGCCGAGCCCGGCATGGCCGGCTGAACGAGGATCGCCACGATCCGGATCACCTCGAGGGTGACGTAGAGGACCGTCGCCATCCGGGCGAGATCTTCCTCGGTGCCGGATTTGCGTAGTGTCCAGGGGGCCTGGGCGGTGAAATACCGGTTGGTCTCGCCGAGGGTGAGCCAGATCTGCTCCAGCGCCAGATGCATCTGCTGCACGTCGAATTCGGCGCGGCAGCGTTCCAGCAGACCGTTCGCGCGGTCCAGCAGGGCGCGGTCGTCGGCGGTGAACTCGCCGGGCGTGGGTACCGCGGCACCGCAGTTCTTGGCGACCATGGTGAGGCTGCGCTGGACCAGGTTGCCGAACTCGTTGGCCAGATCGGCGTTGATCCGCGAGACGATCGCCTCGTGGCTGTAGCTGCCGTCCTGGCCGTAGGAGATCTCGCGCAGCAGGAAGAAACGGACCGCGTCGAGCCCGTAGGTGTCGACGAGTTCCAGTGGGTCGACGACATTGCCGACCGACTTCGACATCTTCTCGCCCTTGTTGTACAGGAAGCCGTGGACGAAGACCCGCCGCGGCAGTTCGATACCGGCCGACATCAGGAAGGCGGGCCAGTACACGGTGTGGAAGCGGGTGATGTCCTTACCGATGATGTGTACATCGGCCGGCCAGAACTTCCCGAACGCGGCGGGATCGGCATCCGGGAAGCCGACCCCGGTCAGGTAGTTGGTGAGCGCGTCCACCCAGACGTACATCACGTGGTCGGGGTGCTCGGGAACCGGGATGCCCCAGTCGAAGGTGGTCCGGGAGATGGACAGGTCCTTGAGACCGGCCTTGACGTAGCTGACGATCTCGTTGCGCCGGGTCGCCGGGGCGATGAACTCCGGATGCTCGTCGTAGAGCGCGAGCAGTTTGTCCTGGTAGGCGGATAGCCGGAAGAAGAAATTGGATTCCTCGGTCCAGGTGACCGGGGTCTTCGTTTCGGTGGAGATACGGCTGCCGTCGTCGAGCAGCGTGGTCTCCTCCTCGGTGTAGAACGCTTCGTCGCGCACCGAGTACCAGCCGGAGTAGTTGTCCAGGTAGATATCGCCGGTGTCCAGCATGC
Organism: Nocardia sp. NPDC051750; assembly: GCF_044453135.1. NCBI lineage: Bacteria > Bacillati > Actinomycetota > Actinomycetes > Mycobacteriales > Nocardiaceae > Nocardia > Nocardia sp. NPDC051750. The sequence goes on from NZ_JBITCK010000007.1 coordinate 24,160, forward strand.
GCTGCCAGATTGCGATGCAGGCCTGCTGGTGATCGGCGTCGGTGGTGCGGATGAAACGGTCGAACGAGACATCGAGGGATTTGTCCATCCGCTCGAACACGTCGGAGTTGCGCGCGGCCAGCTCTTCCACCGAGATGTTCTCGGCGGCGGCGGTCTGCTGCATCTTCTGGCCGTGCTCGTCGGATCCGGTCAGGAAGAACACGTCGTACCCGTCGAGCCGCTTGAATCGGGCGAGCGCATCGGTGGAGATGTACTCGTAGGCATGCCCGATATGCGGCGCACCGTTCGGGTACGCGATGGCCGTGGTGATATAGAAGGCGGGGCGATCGACTGCGCTCATGGTGTGTCGATTCCATCATGAGGACCGGAGTGAACCCGACTCGACTGCGTGTTCATGGCATGAAAGGGTACTGGCCTTCTGCGGCGGGCCGGAATCGGTTTCCCCGGGTCGGTCGATCAGACTGCTGATCCGCGCCGCTGCCGGGGCCGAAACGGCGGCCGCACGAGGCTGTTCGTGGGCTGACGTGCCGGATAGTCCAGGCGTCGGCCGGACCGAGCCGGTCTCTGTCGCCGTTGTCGGGGTGGTGAGGTGGAGTCTCGTACCGGGGCGCCGGTCTCTACTGTGAAGACCGTGCCTCTTCGTGACTCCGTGCGAAAGTCCCGGTCCGCGCTCACGCCGGTTCTGATATTCCGGCGACAGGTGGCGGCCCGATGAGCGCCCGGCGTCCCGCGCCGCCGTTGCCCGAGCCCCTGGCTCCGCTGGTGGACGCCCACACTCACCTCGACGCCTGCGGTGCCACCGACGCGGCCTCGGTCGCGGAGATGGTGGACCGGGCGGCCGGGGTCGGGGTGGGCCGGGTGGTGACCGTTGCCGACGATCTGGCTGCCGCCCGCTGGGCCGTGCAGGCGGCGCAGTGGGACGACCGGGTGTACGCGGCCGTGGCCTTGCATCCGACCCGGGCGAACGCGCTCGACGATGCCGCGCGGGTGGAGATCGAGAAATTGGCCGCCGACCCCCGGGTGGTGGCAGTCGGGGAGACCGGGCTCGATTACTACTGGCCGGGCAAGCTCGAGGGGTGCGCCGATATCGAAACCCAGATCGACGGATTCCGCTGGCATATCGACCTGGCCGAGCGGATCGGTAAGCCGCTGATGATCCACAACCGGGAAGCCGACCACGATCTGCTGACCGTGCTGCTGGACGAGGGCGCTCCGGAGACGGTGATCTTCCACTGCTTCTCGTCGGACGCGAATATGGCGCTGTCCTGCGTCGCGGAAGGCTACGTGCTGAGTTTCTCGGGGACCGCGAGTTTCAAGAACGCCCACGAATTGCGCGAGGCGGTCCGGGTGGTGCCTGATGACCAGTTGCTGGTCGAAACCGATGCGCCCTACCTGACGCCGCATCCGTACCGGGGCGCCCCGAACGAGCCGTACTGCCTGCCGTACACCGTGCGGGCGATCGCGGAGATACGCGGGCAGGACCCGGTCGAACTGGCGGAGATCAGTACGGCGAACGCGCGCCGGGTATACGGATTCGCTGCCTGAGACCCCGCCAGCAGATAGTGATTTATCTCACAGTTTAGTCGGTGTCGTTTCGTCTAGCGCGGTCTGACCTCAGATCCTTCGGTATCGGGCCGGCGCGCCGGTTTGCTGCGGTTGTCCTCGCCCCCGGGCTTCGTTATCGTCCCGTGACCGTGTCACCCTTTGCGAGGATCAACTCCTCACGCTCGCTCCTGCTCTATGTGGCGATCGCTGCCGTACTGCTGGCGCTGATCGCCGGCGCCGGCGCGGCCATCGCCACGCACGATGCGCACGCTGATCGCGCGCATTCCGCTCCGGCCGCTATCTCCCACAGCCTGGACATGCCTGCCCGCTAGGCATACCGCGGTCTCCGGTCCGGAGTATGTGGGCTACGGCGCTCACCGGGCGTACGGTCGCCTTCGCCCCGCCTTGTGCGTTCTCCGTGTGGCGGGCTTCGTGTCTGCGGTGTCACGAAGCCTGCATTGAACCGGTGTGTGCGCACGCGGGCGGAGGTCGTGCGATTCGGCACCTCCGACCTTGGCTTCGCCGCGTGCGAGCCTGTCGGCGAACTCCGCCGGTTGCGCCCAAGGGGGTCGATCGGAGCCCGCGCTCGCCGGTGGCTGCCCGGCGGGTTGGTAAGTTCGCCCGGTGTCGGATGCCGAGATGATGGCGCGTGGTGAGGCGGCTCTGCTGGGGCCCGCGCAGGTGCGGGAGCTGGCCGAGCGGTTCGGCGTCCGGCCGACCAAACAGCTCGGGCAGAACTTCGTGCACGATGCCAACACTGTCCGGCGGATCGTGAGCGCGGCCGGAGTAGGCCGTGCGGATACGGTGCTCGAGGTGGGGCCCGGTCTCGGGTCGCTGACCTTGGCGCTGCTGGACGTGGTGGATTCGGTACTCGCGGTGGAGATCGACCCGGTCCTGGCGCGCCAATTGCCCGAGACGGTGCGGGAGCGGGCCGGTGCACTGGCCGACCGGCTGACCGTGGTGCCCGGTGACGCGCTGCGGATCCGTCAGGGCATGCTACCGGCGGCGCCGACCGCCCTGGTGGCGAATCTTCCCTACAACGTGGCCGTACCGGTGCTGCTGCACCTGCTGGCCGAGTTCCCGAGTATCGGCACGGCACTGGTGATGGTGCAGGCCGAGGTCGCGGATCGGCTCGCGGCCCGGCCGGGTAGCCGGGTGTACGGGGTGCCGAGCGTGAAGGCGGGCTTCTACGGAACCGTGGCCAAGGCCGGTTCGGTGGGCAGGCAGGTGTTCTGGCCGGTGCCGCAGGTGGAATCGGGTCTGGTGCGGGTCGATCGGTTCGCCGAATCTCCGTGGCCGGTGGACGAATCGCACCGGAAACAGGTTTTCGAGGTGATCGACCTGGCGTTCGCGCAGCGCCGCAAGACGCTGCGGGCGGCGCTGGCGGGCTGGGCGGGTAGCCCCGCGGAGGCGGAGCGACGGCTGCTGGCCGCCGGGATCGCGCCTACTGCCCGCGGGGAAACCCTGGATACCGCGGCGTTCGTCGCTCTCGCCGCGCAGCCGGGGACTCAGCCGGCGAGTTCGTAGCCCGCCTCGTCCACTGCGGCGGCGATATCGGTCGCGGCGATATCGGTTCCGGCCGCGACGACGACCCGGCCGCTGGCCAGATCGATATCGACGCTGGTGACGCCGTCGATTTTGCCGATTTCGGTTTTGACCGCCTGGACGCAGTGGTCGCAGGTCATGCCGGTGACGGTGTACGTGCTGGTGGTGGGCATGGCGTCTCCTTCGCACTCGATGTCCCATCGGGACCGATCGCAAATATACCCCCAGGGGGTACTTTGCGGCAAGGGTTGCATGCCCAGGGCAAAGGTGTGCGGGTGTCAGGAGTGCCGCCGCCTCCGGGCGGGCCGTGCGCGGTCTTCCGATGGGCTTCGGCCCGCCGCGCGCATTAGGCTAGGGCACCGTGCTGTCCGTTGTGCCCAGTCCCGTCACCGTGCGGGCACCCTCGAAAGTCAACCTCCATCTGGGAGTGGGTGACCTGCGCGCAGACGGCTACCACGAGCTCACCACTGTTTTCCAAGCGCTGTCCCTGGCCGACGATCTGGAGATCGCGCCCGCCAACTCGCTCACGCTGCGGGTCACCGGGGAAGGCGCCGCGGAGGTACCCACCGACCGGACCAACCTGGTGTGGAAGGCCGCGGTACGCCTCGCCCAGCTGGCCGGCCGCGCACCGCTGGTGGAGATCACCATCGACAAGGGCATTCCGGTGGCCGGGGGAATGGCCGGTGGCAGCGCCGACGCGGCCGCCGCGCTGGTCGGCCTGAACGAACTCTGGGAACTCGGCATGCACCGGGACGAACTCGCCGCGGTGGCGGCCGAGCTGGGCAGCGATGTGCCCTTCGCCCTGCATGGCGGCACCGCGCTCGGCACCGGTCGTGGGGAACGGCTGTTACCGGTGCTGTCGCGCAACGCCTTTCATTGGGTCCTGGCGCTGGCCAAGGGTGGGCTGTCCACCCCGGAGGTCTTCACCGAACTCGACCGGCTCCGCGTCCAGGGCTCCCCGCCCCGGCTCGGCGAGCCGCAGGCACTGATGCAAGCCCTGGCCTCCGGGGACGCGCGGCAGCTCGCGCCGCTACTCGGCAACGACCTGCAGGCCGCGGCGGTGTCACTGCGCCCCGATCTGCGCCGCACCCTGCGCGCGGGCGTGGAGGCGGGCGCGCTGGCCGGGCTGGTCTCCGGTTCCGGCCCGACCTGTGCCTTCCTCTGCGAAACCGCCGAATCCGCCGTCGCGGTCGCGGCAGAACTGTCCGGCGCCGGAGTCGCCCGCAGTGTGCGGACGGCGACCGGCCCGGTGCCGGGGGCGCGGGTCACGAGCCAGGGCGAACCGCATCACCCCGCCCCCGAACCCCCGGCCCCCGGTCCACGCCGGGCATGATTCCGTTCGGGGCCGGTTCGGGCGACGCATGATCAGGTCCGGTGGGGGCATCGGCGTGCCCGGCCGGTTCGTCCAACGGCGCCGAGTCCGGCGTCCGGGACCGAGCTCGATGGCGGTCGGCCGGGAGCTGCCAGGCGTGCCTCCGCGTTCGCTTCGGTCGTGCGCGGGCTGCGGATGGGCTGCGTCCGGCAGCGCCTATTAGGCTGACCTGGGCCGCGGATCGGCGCGGCACGCAGCAGGAGACGGAAGGATCCATGTCCAACCTGATCAACCTCGAACAGGTCAGCAAGAGTTTCGGGATCAAACCGCTGCTCGACGGAGTCTCGCTCGGTGTGCACGCCGGGGACCGGATCGGGGTGGTGGGACTCAACGGCGGTGGGAAGACCACGCTGCTCGAGGTGCTGACCGGTATCGAGGAGCCCGACAGCGGCCGGGTGAGCCGGCTCGGCGGGCTGCGGATGGCCGTGGTCACGCAGCGCGGGGTGCTCCCGCAGGGTGCGACCGTCGGGGAAGTGGTGCTCGCCGGGCTGGCCGAGGACGCCCCGTCGGGGGATCTCGCGGAACACGAATGGGCCGCCGATTCCCGGATCCGCTCGGTACTCGACGGAATCGGGATCGCCGACCTGGGCCTGGACACCTCGGTCACGAACCTCTCCGGTGGCGAACGCCGCCGGGTCGCACTGGCCGCCGCCCTGGTGCGCGAACTGGATCTGCTGGTGCTGGACGAACCCACCAACCATCTCGATGTCGAGGGGGTGCAGTGGCTGGCCGAACATCTGCTGGCCCGGCGTAGCGCGCTGGTCGTGGTCACCCACGACCGCTGGTTCCTCGACACCGTCGCCACCAGCACCTGGGAAGTGGTGGGCGGCCGGGTGGAGACCTACGAGGGCGGATACGGCGACTGGGTGTTCGCCCGCGCCGAACGCGCCCGGCAGGCCGATGCCACCGAGGCCAGGCGGCGGAATCTGGCGCGTAAGGAACTGGCCTGGCTGCGGCGGGGTCCGCAGGCCCGCACCTCCAAACCGCGCTATCGGGTCGAGGCCGCCGAAGCGCTGATCGCCGATGTGCCACCGCCGCGGGACAGTGTCTCGCTCAGCTCGTTCGCGAAGAAACGTCTGGGCCGGGTGGTGGTGGAACTCGAGGACACCACGCTCACCACACCCGACGGCCGGGAGCTGGTGCACGATCTGACCTGGCGCCTGGCGCCCGGTGAGCGGATCGGTCTGGTGGGGGTGAACGGCTCGGGTAAGACCACGCTGCTGCGTGCCCTGGCCGGGGACGTCGCCCCGGTCGCGGGGAAGCGGGTGCAGGGCCAGACCGTCCGGATCGGCTGGCTGCGGCAGGAACTCGACGATCTCCCCGTCGAGATGCGGGTGCTCGAGGCGGTGCAGGAGATCGCCATGCGCATCACGCTGGGGGAGGGCAGTAAAGCGCTGGAGCTGTCCGCCGGGCAGCTCGCCGAACGACTCGGGTTCACCCCGGCCCGGCAGCGCACCCCGGTCCGGGACCTGTCGGGCGGGGAACGGCGACGGCTGCAGCTGACCCGGATCCTCATGTCCGAGCCGAATGTGCTGCTGCTGGACGAGCCCACCAATGACCTCGATATCGACACCCTGCAGCAGTTGGAGGATCTGCTGGACAACTGGGCCGGGACCCTGGTGGTGATCAGCCACGACCGCTATCTGATCGAGCGGATCTGCGACACCACCTGGGCACTGTTCGGGGACGGCAAACTCACCAATCTGCCCGGGGGAATCACCCAGTACCTGCGCCGCCGGGCCGAGATGGCCACGGGGGATTCCGCCCGTGGATCCGACAGCAGAGCCGAACCGGCGCAAACCGATTCGGCGGCCTATCGGGCGGCCCGCAAGGAACTCGCTCGCCTGGAACGCGCCATCGACAAACTCGGCGAGCGGGAAGCGGCGCTGCACACCGCACTGGCCGAGGCCGCCACCGAACCCGACAAACTGATCACCCTGGGCGCCGAGCTGAAAGATGTGCAGGCGCAGAAGGAAACCGCCGAGGAACGCTGGATGGAACTCGCCGACCAGGCCTGAGGTGTGGTGGGCGGGGAAGGATCAGGGGGCTTCGCCTGCGGGCCCGTCCTCACCGGCGATGGGCAGGCTGGCCTGTACGAATTCGGCACCGAATGTGGTGAGGGCGATCCCGCGATGCCGGAGTTTGCCCCGTCCGCCGGTCGGCTTCAGCATTTCCGCGACCGCCGGCTGAGCTTCCAGGAGTTGATAGCGCTCCGGCGTGCCCACGGGTTCGCCCAGAATCTCGATCAGGCCGATGCGGCGCAGATTCGTCAGATAGCGCTGTGTCCGATCGGGATGCCGCAGTCCGGCGTGCTCACCGATCATGCTCACGCCGAGATCGTCCGGCCCGGGTTGTGGTTCCGTCCCTCTGCGGGTGCGCCGCGACGAACGACCCCCGCGTGGGGTCACGGTGGGCTGGGGCCCGTCGAGCCGCAGCAGCCGCAGAATGCGGGCCTCGTCGGAGGTGAGTTCGGCCAGGACCCGGGCGAACGCGGGATGCCCTTCGTCCGGGGCCCGGGTGCTGGCGGCCAGCCGCAGGAGCGCCGCGCCCTGTTCCCGCAGCGACCGCTCGGTCGGCGAGGCGGTAGCGGACGGTTCCGCGGCCGTGACCCCGAGTGCCAGGCGCAGCGCCTCACGGACCTGCCCGATCGCCTCGGTGCGGACCTGGGCCTGTGGTTCTCCGGCCATACTTCCGCGCACCACCGTCTCGGTGACATCGAGTGCCGTGTGCACACCCCAGCGCGCCGTACCGGACACCACCGACGCTGCGACCCGCGCGATACCGCCCACGGCACGCACCGCCGCGACGGGCCCGATCGGCCTGCCGGACCCGCCGGCGCTGTCGGGTTCGCTGATCTCCGGTGGTTCCTTGTTCACAGCCATGTGGTCGCCACCCCCGTTCCGAAGACCAGGATATGCGCGTATCCCGCGAACAAGCCCAGGACACCGCCGTGCACGAACAGCAGCCATTCGTCCTGCTTGATGGCCGCCCGCAGCATATCGACGAAATCGTTCGGCGACAGCTCCGACATCTGCTTGGCGATATAGGCGCCGATCTGCTTGCCCTGCCGTTCGTTGAAATCCGCGTCGGCGAACGCCAGCGGCGCGATGGCCATCGCCTCCGAGGTCAGGGTCTGGGTCAGTGACTGATAATCGCGGCTGCCGAGTACCAGTTTCACCGCACCGCGGGCCGGACCCAGGGCGCGATCGGCGGCCGGGCGCAGGGTGTCCTCCAGCATCTGCAGCGTGCGATCGGATTTGGGCCCGTTGAGCAGTTCGTCGCCGATATTGGCCACCGTCATCACCTGGGTGGAGACGAGTTCGGCGTAACCGTCGGTGATCTCGTTCTGCCGTTTGATCAGCAGGCCCTGCCGCCACGGGCACCACCATTTCGGTTCGGCGGGCGCAAAAATCATATTCAGGCCCACCCAGTTGACGACCCAGCCGATGATCACCCCGCCGATCGGCAGTACCGCCAGCGTCGGCCATCCGGTCACATGCAGGATCCCGACCAGCACCACACCCATCGGGGCGCCGAAATAGAGACCGAAATTCTGCATGAACCGCAATTCTTTGGCACCCAGCACCTGGAACAGCTGATTCAGCAACTGCGGGCGGGCCTGGAAATAGCGGATGACCATTTGCTTGACATCGAGCAACTGGTCGATGTTGGCACCCAGTTCGCCGGTGAGTTCGCGCAGAATATCCGGTAGTTGCCGGCGCACCCGATCGTGGACCGCTTCGCGGAGCTGAGTCGGCAGGTTGTACCAGAGCTGCGGGTGCTCGCGGCGCAGGATGTTCTCGACGATATCGCGGATCTGGGATTCGGCGGTCAGCGCGAGATGCTCGGCGAGCGCGTCCGGCTCCAGTTCCCGATAGAAATCGGCGACACTGCCGAGCTTCGAAAGTCCTTTGTCCACCGCGATACTGGCCATTTTGTCGGCCCGCGACGGCACGATGCCCTGCCAGCCGAAGCGGCCGTCGTGGCTGAGCAGCGGCAGGATCTGGATCCGTTTGGGCAGATACGGGTACAGATACTGCAACCCCGGCACCCGGATTCCGTGAAAAGCGATCGGCCGGAACAGCATCAGCACACCGGTCCAGTTGGTGATGTACCCGATGACTCCGGTGAACAGCGGAATGGTCAGTAATTCCAGGAGGATCGTCGGGTGTATCCCGAACACACTCTCCAACACGACACACCCTCCTGCTCCGGTGATTGCCGCCTCACCGGGATCTCAAAATTAGCACCACTGCCGGTCACCCACCGCGCGGCGGCGGATATCCCACCGGCAGCGCGACCGGGCGCGACACATTAGTGTCTCAGACGTGCGCCGGATCCATGGTCCGGCGCGGGGCCGGCGCCGTCGATGGGCAATAATCGATGGGCGGATTCGTTCATCTGGCGATATCGGAGTAAACGTGGCAGACGACAGGACCGGACAGGAGTTCACCCGGGCCGGTTCCCGAGCCGTGCAGTGGAGCGCCCCGTCGAGTACCGGCCGTACGGCGGAGCCGGCTGCCGACCCCGCGACCGGTGTGGTGCGCCGGCCGCCGTCCAGTGTGGAGCGCAGCTCCGACGTCGAGCAGCGGCAGATCAGCAACGAGGCGCGGCTCATCCGCGGGGTGTTCCGGGCGGCGGGTCTCGCCGCGGGCGGTGTGGTGCGCGGCGGGCAGTGGGCGGTCAACACCTCCTACGAGGTCACCCGGGAGATCACCCAGGCCGCCCTGGACGGGGAGTCGTCGGCCGAGATCGCCGAGCGGACCGGTAACGCGCTGCGCTCCATCGCGCGCAGCGCGCTCGGGGTCACCGAGGGCTCGGTGCGCGAGATCGTCAGCTATGTGCCCACCGGGCAGACACCCGCCCACCAGACGGTGGCGGTGGGCTCCTATATGCGGTCGGCGACGGTCGCCGAATTGCGCAAACGCGGGGATGCGCTGCTCGCCCGTTCCGCCGATGTCTACTTCACCGAAGAGGTGCATCCCGCCTACGACCGGATCCTCGACGAAATCGCCCCCGACGAGGCCCGCATCCTGCGCTATATGGCCCTCAACGGCCCGCAGCCGACGGTCGATGTGCGCACCAACCGCCCGCTGGGCATCGGTTCGGAGCTGATCGCCGGGGGCTTGACCTCGGTCCCCGAGCAGGCCGGGGTGCGCTATATCGACCGGGCGCGCTCCTATCTGATCAACCTCAGCCGGCTGGGACTGACCCACAATTCCGACGATCCCGTGGTCCTGAGCCGATATATGGTGCTGGAGGTCCAGCCGATCGTGGAGGACGCACTGAAAAAGGCGGGCCGAGCCCCGAAAATCGTCCGCAAAAGCCTGCGGCTGACGGAGTTCGGCGAGGATTTCTGCCGGACCTGCTTCACCATCGGCAACGGCGATCGGCCCTGATATCGCACCGTCCGCCACCATCTCCGGTGCGCCCGGACAGCCCGGATTCCGGAGCTGACCAGCCCGAATTGGGCCCCGTAATAACGCCGACGCAGGATAGCAATCCGATACAGATCTGAATATCCTCCCTATTTGTCCATTTCAGGTGGGATGGTGGAGTTATGGACCAGGGCGAGGAGCGCAACGATCCCGGGCCGCACCCGGGTGGGTTTCCGCGGCGGCCGGGCCAGAGCAGTGACACCATGGCCTTCTCGGGCGCCGCGCTCGCAGCGGCGCTGGGCGCCGGGCTGGACGTATCGCTTCCACCGCGGCTCCAGCCCGAAACGGATGTACCGCTGACCATGGGACCGGTACGACCCAACAGTCCGGTCCCCGCGCCGGCGGGAGCATCCGAGGACGTGCTGGAGATCCATCGCCTCAAATTCCGGTACATTCGCGCGCTCGACACCAAACTCTGGGACGATTTCGCCGAAACGATGATTCCGGAAGCCACGGCGACGTATAGCGAATATCTGCAGTTCGAATCCCGGGAAGCATTCCTGACCTTCATGCGCAATACCCTGGGCCCGCATGTAATCACCGAACACCGCTGCGATCACCCGGAGATCGATGTGGACGGTGATCGCGCCAGCGGTGTCTGGTACCTCTCCGACACGGTGCTGATCCCGGAGAACAATATGCTGCTGCGTGGCGCCGCCTTCTATACCGATGAATACGTACGGTGCGATGACGGCCGCTGGCGGATCGCGCACACCGGCTACGAACGCACCTACGAGGTGGTGCTCTGCCTGAGCGATCTGCCCAGTCTGCGATTGACCGCGAACCGGTGGGGACTGATCCAGCAATCGACCGGGGTCGAGGAGGTAGAACGGGATCCGCGTGCGGCCGCCGCGAACTACCCGGCCGCGGAGAGCCGGGCCGCCGAGAGCCCGGCCGCGGCCGAACCCGGCGAGGACCGCGAATACCCGGGCCCGGAAGAACGGGCCGCGGGCTGAATTTCCGCCGGCCGGGTCAGTCGGCCGCGGCGACCAGCGGTTCCAGGGTGAGTTCCGGCATTTCCTTCTGGATGTACTGCAGCCGCCACTTATCGCTGAATACCGCGAGGATCGCCCCGTCGCTGCGGGTGAACACCTCCACGCCGCGCTGGCGGTCCAGCTCGGGCGCCGAGGCGGCATCGGTGCGGCGGGCGATGGTGTAGGCGAGGTTGTCGAGCTGGGTCTCGACGCCGAACTCGCCCTGCATCCGGGCCGTCACCACCTCGAACTGCATCGGGCCGACGGCGGCGAGGACCGGCGAGGCTTCACCGCGGGCGTCGTTGCGCAGCACCTGGACCACGCCCTCGGAATCGAGCTGGTCGATCGCTTTACGGAACTGTTTGTACTTGCCCGCGCTCTGCGCGCGCAGGGCGGCGAAATGTTCGGGTGCGAAAGACGGAATCGGCGGGAACTCGACCTTCTTGTCGACGAAGAGCGTGTGGCCCGGGGCGAGGGCGGTCGCGTTGACCAGGCCCACCACATCCCCCGGATAAGCGGTATCGACGGTGGCCCGTTCTCGTCCGAAGACGGTCAGCGCGTATTTGGTGGCGAACGGCCGGCCCGTCTGCGCATGCGTGACCACCATGCCGCGTTCGAATTCCCCGGACACGATCCGCATGAACGCGAGCCGGTCGCGGTGTGCGGTGTCCATCCCCGCCTGCACCTTGAACACCACCGCGCTGAACGGGTCCTGCGGTGCCCGCTCGCCGCCGCCGATATCGGTGCGCGACCCCGGCGCGGGCGCCAGCGACACCAGGGTTTCCAGCAGTTGCCGGACGCCGAAGTTCAACATGGCCGAGGCGTAGATCACCGGGGAGGTCTGACCGGCCAGGAACAGCTCCTGGTCGTGATCTCCGCCGGTGGCCGACAGCAGTTCACTTTCCTCCGCCGCGGTCGTCCACGCCGCGCCCTCCCGGGCCTCGGCGGATTCGGGGGACAGTGATTCCTCCGGCGCGATGGTGGCACCACCGGCGGTCCGGGTGAAGTGGATGTATTCATCGGCCGCGCCGTCGGCCCCGCGGCGCAGCAGGCCGCGGAAATCGCCCGCGATACCGACGGGCAGGAACAGCGGGGTCGGGGTGAGCCCGATCCGTTCGTCGATCTCGTCGAGCAGTTCCAGCGGGGCGCGGCCGGGCCGGTCCCATTTGTTGATGACGGTGATCACCGGGATCCCGCGGTGGCGGCACACCTGGAACAGCTTCAAGGTCTGTGGTTCCAGGCCCTTGGCGGCGTCGATCAGCATCACCGCGGCGTCCACCGCGGTGAGCACGCGGTAGGTGTCCTCGGAGAAATCGGAGTGGCCGGGGGTGTCGACGAGATTGATCACATGGTCGATCTCGGATCCGGCGGCCCGGTAGTTGAACTGCAGCGCGGTGGAGCTCACCGAGATACCGCGCGCCTTCTCCATCTCCATCCAGTCCGAGACGGTGGACTTACGGCCCGCTTTACCGTGGATGGCGCCCGCCTCGGAGATCTTGCGGGCATGCAGCGCCAGCGCTTCGGTGAGCGTCGATTTACCCGCGTCGGGGTGGGAGATCACGGCGAAGGTGCGCCGCCGCGACACCTCGGCGGCCAACCCGCGCGCGGCGGGCGCGACGGAGCCCTCAGGAGAGGCGGTCAACGGATCGAACCTTTCGGCGGAAGCGGGCAAGTGGCAACCTGTCCAGCGTACGTGACAGTTCTGACCAGCAAACTACGTGTCGCTGACCACCCGATTCCGGGGTTTTGCGGGGGCTGAGTTACAGTATTCAGGTTGTCTCGGCGAGGGTTCGCAAGCTTTTGCGGCACCGTGATCGACGCGGCGCGGCTTCCGGCCGCCTGGTGTTCGTTCTTCGCCTGACGAGCAGACCAACCGACCAGGGGCGCGATTTCCCTGGCACCGCCCACCAGCCCGGTAGAGCCGTAGGAGTTATCCAGCCATGTCCGACGTCAACCTTCTCGAAGCGAAGATCCGCACCGAGTTCGGCAAGGGTGCCGCGCGCCGTACCCGCCGCGCGGGCAACGTTCCGGCGGTCCTGTACGGGCATCAGTCCGATCCGCAGCATCTGTCCCTGGACGCCCTGTCTTTCGCCGCGATCCTGCGCCAGCACGGCACCAACGCGGTGCTGAACCTGAACATCGAGGGCAAGAAGCAGCTCGCGCTGACCAAGTCGGTCGTGGTGCACCCCATCCACCGCTACATCGAGCACGCCGATCTGCTGATCGTGGCGCGCGGTGAAGCGGTCAACGCCGATGTGCCGATCACCCTGGTGGGTGAGGCCGGCCCCGGCACCCTGGTCACCCAGGAAGCCACCACCGTCGCCGTGTCGGCCGATGCGCTGAACATCCCCGAGTCCATCGAGGTCTCCATCGCCGGTGCCGAGGCGGGTACCCAGATCACCGCCGGTTCCGTGGTCCTGCCCAAGGGCGTCAGCCTGTCCGGCGATCCCGAGGTTCTGCTGGTCAACATTGTCGAGGCCCGCGCTGCCGCCGAGCCGGAGGCCGAGGGCGAAGCCGCCGAGGGCGAGAGCGCCGAATAGGACCGGGTCACCTCCGCGATGGCCGATATCGCGCCGGCGCTCGTCGTCGGCCTGGGCAATCCGGGTCCCGATTACGAACGCACCCGGCACAATGTGGGTTTTCTGGTCGCCGATTCGCTCGCCGAGCGGGTCGGCGGCCGTTTCACCGTGCACAAGAAGTCGGGAGCCGATCTACTGCAGGCCCGGCTCGACGGCCGGCAGGTACTGATCGCGAAGCCGCGGTCGTATATGAACCTGTCCGGGCGGCCGGTCGCAGCGCTGGCAAGGTTCTTCTCTGTTCCACCCACCGAGGTCATCGTCGTCCACGATGAACTGGATCTCCCATTCGGCGAGATCCGGTTGAAACGCGGTGGCGGCGAGGGCGGTCACAATGGTCTGCGGTCGGTTTCCGGCGCCCTCACCACCAAGGACTACCTGCGCACCCGGATCGGTATCGGCCGCCCGCCCGGCCGCCAGGACCCGGCCGATTACGTCCTCAAACCGTTCGGCTCGGCCGAGCGCAAGGAAATCCCGGTCGTGGTCGAGCAGGCCGCCGACGCGGTGGAACTGCTGCTGGGGGTGGGGTTGGAAGCAGCGCAGAATCAGCTGCACTGATCCGGGTCAGATGCGGGCGGCGAGGACCAGGGCGAAGCGGTTGTCCGGGTCGGTCCAGGTGTGTTCCGGGATGAAGCCCGCGGCGCGGAGTTCGGTATCCAGGCCGGCCGGGCGGAACTTCGCCGAGATCTCGGTGCGTAGCTGTTCGCCGCGGGTGAAGTGCACTGTCAGGCCGAGGTCGGCGACGGTGACGTCCATATCCGCGGTGGCTTCCAGACGCATTTCGATCCATTCGTTCTCGGCGTCCCAGTGCGCGATATGGCGGAACGCTTCGGGTTCGAAGTCCGCCCCGAGGCGGGAATTGAGGACGCGCAGGACATTCCGGTTGAATTCGGCGGTGACACCGGCGGCGTCGTCGTAGGCGGGGACCAGGATTGCCGGGTCCACCACCAGGCCCGCACCCAACAGCAATTGTTCGCCGGGTTCGAGAACGTCGTGGATACCGCCGAGGAATTCGGCACGCTCGGCCGGGGTCATATTGCCGAGCGTGCCGCCGAGGAAGGCGATCATCCGGCGGCCGCCGCGCGGCAGGGTCGCCAGGGTGTCGGTGAAATCGCTGACCACGCCGTGTACGGCCAGGCCGGGGAAATCGATCGCGACCTCGGCGGCCGACGCGTGGAGCGCCGAAGTGGAAACATCCTGCGGTACGTAGGTTTTCAACGGGCCCTCGGTGGTGAGGGCGGTGAGCAGGATCCGGGTCTTCGCCGCCGAGCCCGATCCCAGTTCGACCAGTACCTCGGCCTGTGCGGTGCGGGCGATCGCCCCCGCGACTTTTTCCAGTAGCGCCCGTTCGGTGCGGGTGGGGTAGTACTCGGGCAGGGCGGTGATCTGCTCGAACAGCTCGCTGCCGCGGGCGTCGTAGAACCATTTGGGGGGCAGCCATTTCGGGCTGTCGGTGAGACCGCGGCGGGCGTCGGCACGGAGGGCCGCGGTGAGGTCGGCGTCGGTGAGATGGACTTCCACGGTCGGTTCGTTCATCACAGCACGCTTTCTGTCGCGGTGGCTTCGGCGAGTTCCAGGGGTTCGACACTCAACCGGCCGGGTTCGGCATGGACGAGACTGCGGTCGGGCAGTGACTGCCACCGGGGGTCGTCGTCATAGGGTTCGGAGCACAGGATCGCGAACTCGTCGGTGACGAGCGCGGACAGGGAGTGATAGCAGGTGGTGGCCCACAGGGCGGTGCCGTCACCGATCAACAGGTTCACCCGGGCGCCGGGCGCGTGGTGCAGCACCGTGGTGACCAGCAGACGCAGTGCGGTGCCCGGGTTTTCGGCGAGCCCCGACGGGGTGTCCGGGTCGAGCAGGCGCTGCAGCAGGACCCACAGGGCGGCCGAATCGGTCAGTGCTTCCGCTTCCAGCAGGTGGCTGGTTTCGTAGCGGCGGGTCATTCCGGCGCGGGTCGCGGCGACATCGAGATCGGACAGGACAGCGGTGAGCGCCGATCGCCACTTCGGGACCACCCCGTTGTGGCTGAACGCCCAGCGCTCCCACAGGAACGGCGCGCAGGCCGACCGCTGGACCGGCATGCCGACGGTGGCCGAACGGACACTTCCGAGCACCGCGCGGGAGGTGAGCTGCGGCAGCACCTCCTCCACTGCGGGATCGGTCCAGATGGGGTCGGGGTTGCGGTAACGGGTCACCGACGCCGGTTCCGGCCCCCACCACGCGACCCCGAACCCGTCGGCGTTGATGGTTCCACCGCCGCGCATCTCCCGCGGCGCCCACGACTGGGTGCGCAGCGAATGCGGACCGCGCAGCAACAGTTCGCCCACCGATACCGGCGGGCCCACGTAACCCAGATGACGGCACATCAAGCCTCCCGCGGGTCGAGGGTGCGGGCCAGCCGGAAACCGGCGAAGATCTGCCGGCGGATCGGATGATCCCAGTTGCGGAAGGTGCCGCGGCAGGCGACCGGGTCGGTACCGAACGACCCGCCCCGCAGCACCCGATAGTCGCCGCCGAAGAAGACATCCGAATACTCGGCGTAGGGAAAGGCGCGGAATCCGGGATAGGGCTGGAAACCCGACGACGTCCACTCCCAGACGTCGCCGATGAGCTGATGCACTCCGGCGGGTGATGCTCCCGCCGGGTAGGCGCCGATATCGGCCGGTTCCAGATGCCGCTGTCCGAGGTTCGCGGTGGCGGGCCCGGGGTCGGAGTCGCCCCAGGGGTAGGCGCGCGTGCGATCCGTGGCGGGGTCGTAGCGTGCGGCTTTCTCCCATTCGGCCTCGGTGGGCAGCCGTTTACCCGCCCAGGTGGCGTAGGCCTGCGCTTCGAACCAGCACACATGCACCACCGGCTGCTGCGGGCGCAGCGGCCGGCGGACGCCGAACACCCGCCGCCACCACTGGCCGCCGGAATCCTGTTCCCAGAACTGCGGGGCGGTGAGCCCGGCCTCCTGCCGATGTGACCAGCCGCGTTCGGACCACAACTCGGGCCGGTCGTACCCGCCGTCGGCCAGGAATTCGAGATACTGCGCGTTGCTGACCGGCGCGGCGTCGATGGCGAACGCCGGCACGTGCACCCGGTGCGCCGGGCGTTCGTTGTCCAGCGCCCACGCGTCGGTGGAGGTGCCCATCGTGAATTCGCCCGCCGGGATCACCACCTCACCGCGGACCGCGGTGGTGGCGGCCGGGGGAGCGGGCGCGGACAGCACCGGGTTCCCGGTGCGCAGCTGGTGGGTGGCGAGCATGGTTTCGTCGTGTTGCTGTTCGTGCTGGGCGAGCATGCCGAAAGCGAACCCGCCGTCGACCAGTTCGCCGCCCCGCAGCGGGCTGCGGTCGAGCACCTCCCAGACCTTGTCCCGGACGGTGGCGACGTAACCGCGGGCTTCGGCCGGATCGAGCAGTGGCAATTGTGGCCGGTCGGACCGGGGGTGTTTGAACGCGTCGTAGAGCTCGTCGATATCGGCGCGCACCGGGTCCCGGCCGCCGACGTCACGGACCAGCCACAGCTCCTCCTGATTGCCGATATGGGCCAGATCCCACACCAGCGGGCTCATCAGCCGGGAATGCTGGGCGACGAGTTCGGCCTCGTCCACAGAGTCGGTGAGCGCGGTGGTGCGTTCCCGGGCCCGGCGCAGCGTCGTCGCGATATGTTCGCGGAGCTGCTCGGTGCCGGATCGGTCGGTGTAATGCTGCAGGGTCACGAGAGTGCTCCGCTCGACGGCATGGATACGGTCAGTGGCCGGGGGTGGTCGGCACCGCCGGTCCGGTGACGGCCCCGTGCGGTAGTCGCGCGCCCACGCGCAACAACCCTGCGGGTGCGGCGTGCGCCATCGCCGCACGGAATCGACGACGACCCGGGCCGTCCTTCCTCGCGGACCGGGCCGTTGCGCTGGATCACGATGTCCCGTCCTGTGGCGGTTCTCCCGCTGTACAGCGGCGCAGGGCGGCATGCAGCTCCGGTGACGGTGCCGGGCTGTGTGCCACGGCGGCTTCCAGGGTTGCCACCGCGGCGGCTCGTAGGTGCCGGTCGGCGAGGCCGTGGCGGGCGGCATCCAGCCACCGGTCGGCAGTGCTCGCCGCGGCGGCGGTGGCGTCGGCGACGGCGGCCGGTGTGGACAGCAGGGCGTGGACCACCGCGATCGGTACCTGCCAGCCCTCGCCCGGCTGGGCGTCGAGATAGCGGATCTCGAAGTATCCGGCCGGGCGGACCGGTGGGAACAGCGTGGTCAGGTGGTAGCGGAGGTCCCCGATATCGGGCCGGCGGCCGATTTCGGTGTCCAGGCCGCCCGATAGCCAATCGTTGAACGTGGCACCGGGCGGCGCCTGCCACGACACCGCCGGACCGGGCCGGGTGGGCTCGGGCCGCCGCACACACAGCAGCGGCGCGTCCAGCGCCCAGCGGGAATAGCCGGTGACCGGATCGGACCAGTCGGCGACGGGTGGACAGGCGCGCGCCGGATCCAGATGCAGCCAGGTCCGCATGCGTTGCGAGGCCCAGTCCCCGGCCGGCGCGCCGCGCAGCACGGGCGAGCATGCGAACGCGGCTATCAACGCGGGCCCGAGTGCGTGCAGTGCCGTCCAGCGGGCGGTGAGTTCGTCCCGGTCGGCACCGATATCGACGCTTATCTGGGCCGCCGCGGTATTGGCCATCATGAGCCGGCCGAAGGGGCCGATCCGGCCGAAGTAGCCTTCCATCGCCCGGTAGCGCGGTAGCCGCAGCTGACATCGGGGGGCGCGGGCCGGATCGGCGGCCGCGGCGACCATCCGGATGGACCGGGTGCCGAGCAGTTCACGCAGGCGCCGGTAATCGGCGCTCAGCCGGGCGCACAGGTCGGCCGGGTCGGTGACGGCGATGCTGGAGAGTTCGATCTGCCCGCCTGGTTCGACGGTGACCCGGCTGCCGCCGGACAGCGGCTCGGCGGGGGAATCGGGGGCGATCGAGCGGGGTGCGTGCGGGCCGAGAGCCAGCGCGAGCAGGGTGGAGGTGGGCCGGCGGCCGGCGAACGAAGCATGCCCCGGCGGATCGGTCGGTGATTCTCCGGTGCCGGGGCGGTACACGGTGAACCATTCCAGTTCGGCGCCGATGAGTTCCGGCGGACCGAGTTTGAAGCAGACCCCGCCGAGAAAGGCTTCGGCCGCCGCGCGGCTGGTCAGGGCTGGGTGTGGGGGTGAGTCGCTGGTCCATTCCGGATGTTCGAGGGTGACCGCCATACCAACCTCCGTGCGGTTTCTCGCTGGTTCGTCTTCGCGTATTCGGTAGCCGGTGCTGTCCGTGCTCGTCTTCAGTTGCCGATCCCGGTGTAAGCGTTACAGCGGCGACCGATGGTGCGGCCGCGCGTGGAATCCAGAGTAGCGAGGGGCACGGACACGTTTTGGGCGCGAAGATGTCACGGATCCGGCGCTAGGGTCGGGTACATGGTGGATGAGCAGCGAGTACGCGCCGATACGCCCGGGGTCGGAACCGGAGCCGTTTTTCTGGACAGCGCGGGGTCCTCGCTCCCGCCCCGGGTGGTGACCGAAACCGTGATCGGGCATCTGCGCCGGGAGGCCGAGATCGGCGGATACCGGGCGGCGAATGAACGGCTCGACGATCTGGCCGGGGTCAAGGAGGCGATCGCGGCACTGCTGAACACCACTCCCGACACCATCGCGCTCAGCGACAGCGCCACCCGTTCCTGGTCGGATTTCTTCTACGCGGTCCCGTTGCGGCCCGGTGACCGGATCCTGATCTCGGGCGCCGACTACGCCAGTAACGCCATCGCCGCGCTCCAGCGGGCCCGTTCCAGCGGCGCCCGGGTGGAGCAGATCCCGGACGACGAGGCGGGACGCCTCGACCTCGAGGCCCTCGCCGCGATGATGGACGACCGGGTTCGGTTGGTATCGCTACTGCATGTGCCCACCAACGGGGGATTGGTGAACCCGGTGGCCGAAGCCGCGCGGATCGCCCGGGCGGCCGGTGCGCTGGTCGTCCTGGACGCCTGCCAGTCGGCCGGGCAGCTCCCGCTCGATGTCGCCGAACTGGGTGTGGACGCCTTGTCGGCCACCGGCCGCAAATGGTTGCGCGGCCCCCGCGGCACCGGGTTCCTGTATTTGCGCCCGGAACTGGCGGCATCGCTGGAACCCGGTCGACTCGATTTGCACAGCGCGTCCTGGACCGGCCCGGACGAGTACCGGATGGCCCCGGACGCCTCCCGTTTCGAATTCTGGGAGCACGATGTGGCGGCCCGGCTCGGGCTCGGTGCGGCCGTGCGCTATCTTCTCGATCTCGGACCCGATCAGGTCTATGCCGCGATCGCCGAGCGCGCCGATTATCTGCGGGGCGCGCTCGGCGAATTGCCGGGGGTTCGGGTGCGAGACCTCGGTATCGAGCACAGCGGCATCGTGTCCTTCACCGTCGCGGGCGTGACACCCGTGGAGGTCCGGGACCGGCTGCGGGAGAAAGACATCACGGTCACCGTCAGTCATGCGAGTTCGACCCTGCTCGATATGTCGGCCCGCGGTCTGGACGCGGTGGTCCGCGCCTCGCCCCACTGCTTCGTCGACCACGCGGAACTGGACCGCTTCCTCGCCGCCGTTGGGGGGCTGTAGCGGATTTCGGGCGCGTCAGCTTTCTGGTAGATCGGTGGTGCTCACAGGCAGCCGGCTGTGGTGATCCACCGGTGGTGCGGGCACGAGTGTTGTTGTGCAAGAAGTGATTTGTCCGATTCGGTTGTTACCGATGTCCCGGGGTAGCGTCGCCGGCCATGAGCGAGCAGCGGGGTGGCCCGCACGACGCGTTCTTCCGGGGGATCATGGCACACAGCGATAACGCCGCCAGCGAGATCCGCGCGAAGATCACCGAAGAGATCGGCGAACAGTTCAGCGCTCGCATCCACTGGCTGGAGCTGGAGCTGATGCCCACCAATTTCATCCACCCCGACCTGCGCGATCGCTACAGCGACCTGCTCTACCGCACCCGCCTCGACGACCGGCCCGCCTTCCTCTACATTCTGCTCGAGCACCAGTCCTCCACGGATCGGTTCATGGCGTTCCGGGTGCTGGACTACATGGTCGGTATCTGGCGGCAGTACCTCGCCGACAACCGCCACGCCCCCGACCACGGCGGCCGACTCCCCGCGATCATCCCGCTGGTGGTCCACAACAGCCCGCGCGGCCGGCGCTGGACCGCCCCGACCGAGCTGGGCGAGCTCATCGATATCGACCCCGACACCCGCACCGCACTGGGCCCCTACCTGCCGAGCCTGCGGTTCCTGCTCGACGATGTCACACGGATAGACCTCGACGCGCTGCGCCGCCGCGAGCTGACCTCGGCCGCCCGGTTGCTGCTGGTGCTGCAGAAAATCGCCACCGGCAACACCGGCCTGGACCGCGCTATGCTTGATTGGCTCGACGACCTGCGCGCCCTGGGCGAAGGCCCGGACCCGGTAAGTGTTTACCGAATGGTTTTCAACTACCTGCTGAACGTGGGTGAAACCACCGAGGCCGACTTGGCCGCAGTCGTCGGACAGATCGACCCCCGAGCCAAGGAGGCTTTCGTGACCACAGCAGAAGCCATCGAGGCCCGAGGCCGTACCGAGCTGCTGATCGACCAGATGACGGTCAAGTTCGGGCCGCTGCCCGCGGCGGTACTGCGCCGTGTCCGATCGGCCGACGCCAACCGGATCCATGTGTGGGCAACACGGGTGCTGACCGCGACCTCCATCGAGGAAACGCTCATCTGACCACCTGCTGCGGCAAGTTCGAGCCCGTGTGAACGGGGAGCTGCGCCACGGTGGGACCTGTGTCGTGGCCCGGGCCGCCGGTACGCCGGTGTTGTCCAACTGGGCTTCGGTCATGACCCGCGGTAGTGTCGCCGGTCATGACCGAGCAGCAGGGTGACCTGTACGACGCGTGTATCCAGGAGATGCTGGCATACCGCGACGGCCACGCGAAGAGGGGCCTGGCTGCGGCCGTCGACGAGATCGCGCGAGTCAAGAAGGCTTCCGTGACCACAGCAGAAGCCATCGAAGCTCGTGGTTTTGCCCGTGGTGAGGCCCGCGGTCGGGCGGAGATCCTGATCATGCAGATGACGGTTTTGTTCGGGCCGCTGTCCGAGGCGGTGCTCGCTCGTATCCGGTCGGCCGATATCGACCAGCTCCGCGCGTGGACGCCGCGGGTGTTCACCGCGACATCGATCGAGGAGATGCTGGCCTGATATCCGCCTCGGTTCACCGGTGCCGCTCAGCGTTGTCGCCACCCTGGACCGAGGAGGGAGCGCAGCCGGGCGAAATGCCCTCGGGTTTCGGGGAGCACGGTGGTGTCCACGATCACCGGTGTCATGGTGCGTAAAGCGCGCAGTTGTGTGCCGGGCAGGTGGGTCGGTGCCGCGATGATCACCGCGTCGGCTCCGGTCCGGTCCAGTGTGGTGCGGAGTGTCGTGAGATGGTCCGGGCTGGGGTCGGCCGGGAGTTCGACCAGCCAGCGGAGCCGGTAGCCGTGGGCGATGGCGGTCAACCGCAGGCGTGCGCTGGCGAAACCGGTGTGTCCGCACAGGTCGGTGCGCAGACAGCCGATCGCGGTCCGCTGCCCGCCTGGTACCGGGTGGGAAACCGATGTGCCCCCGCCGGATTCGTAGTCGGTCACCGCTGGACCTCCGTCGCCGGTAGCCATCGATCCACCTCGCCGCGGCGGTAACAGGCGAACGGGCGCACCACTATCAGCCCGCAGCGTTCGAGTATCACCGGTGCCCGGAAGCCGATGTGCTCGACCGTGGGTGTCACTATTGCGTCGCCACCCAGGATTTCCGATTTTCGTAATGTCCATGGCAGTACATCGATTCCGGATTCCACAACTACCCGCGCGATACCGAAACCATTCGCGGCGGCGAAATAGCGGCATTCGTTCTCGAGTAGTTCTCGCCTTGTGCCACAAAGGCTTTTGTGCAGGTATACGATTGCGGTGGGCAAGGGTTCCGCCTTTCGAACGAGGCGATGGGATGCAGCCCGGCGCAGGGTCCGATCAGCTGTGGCGGCCGTGATCGGACCATCGGTGTCACAACACTCCAGGTCGTGACACCGATGTGCCCCAATGGTTTTCGGGGGATTTCCTGCGCCGGGCGCGAAATCAGTAGACCGGAACTGTGCAGAGTGTGGAACCGCCTCCGGGGGAAATCCTGCCCGCTGAGTCCGGCATCCGTGCCGGGCCGCTCCTGGTATTGCGTTCCGGGCCGGAGCATTCCAAAAAGTGGTTCGATAATTAGGGAAGGTCAGGAAATGACGGGTGGATCCACACTCCCGAAACGAGCATTGGGGCGGGAATTGCGCCGGCTGCGCGAACGGCGCGGAACCAGTCAGGCCGCCGCGGCACGCGCGATCGAGGTGAGCCCCCAGACGATCGGCCGGATGGAGGACGGGCACGCGTCCCGTCCGACGACGCTACAGGTCAACGGATTGTGCGACTTGTACCAAGCGTCGGACGAGGAGCGCCGCTTCCTCTTGGACCTGCTGCGGGAACTGAGGGTCGCGAAGCAGACAGGAGGCACGTGGTGGCGGGCATTTGCCGATGAGATACCCGCGGATTTCAACCACTTCCTCGCCCTGGAAGCCGCAGCCAGCCGGATTACATCGTGGCAGGTGACACTTCTGCCTGGACTCCTGCAGACACCCGATTACCGTCGTGCCCTGACGTGGTCCGCTCATCCGAACCGATCTTCCGCCGACATCGAGCGGCGGATAGACCTCGCGACGCAGCGGCAAGACAGGCTCAGCGACAACACCTTTCACATGGAGGTTCTGCTGTCGGAGGCTGTCCTGCGGCATGGCATCGGTGGCTACGGTGTAATGGCGGATCAGCTCCTCCACCTGCTTGAACTGAGCGAACTTCCGAACATTTCGATCCGCGTGGTGCCGTTCATGTCGAGAAGTCAGCTCGGACTGATCGTGCGGTCGTTCGCCTATCTACAGTTCCCGGTTCCGTCGAATACCAGGATCTCGGAGCCGCCGGTCGTTTACGTGGAGGGGTACACAGGAAGCCTTTACCTGGAAAGAGACCCGGAGATCGCCCAGTATGCGCAGGCGATACACGGGATTCGCCGTGTATCTTTGGACGAAGACGAGTCCAGGAAGCTGGTCTCGGGTCTTGTGAAGGAGTATCAGGGGTGACGACCGATCCAGCCGAGGCCCAGTGGTTCAAGAGTTCATACAGTGGACCTGATCGGGACTGCGTAGAGATCGCTCATCTCACCGGGGGTGCCGTCGGAGTGCGGGACAGTAAATGCCGGTCCGGACCTGTCCTGGTTTTCGACTCCGCTGCGTGGGATGAGTTCCTGACCTCGGTACGGATCGACCGACCGTAATCGTATCGGGGCCCTTCGCTGTCGGAGGGCCCCGGTTACACAGCGAAGGCGTCATGGACGCGATCTCAGCTGATCATCACAGCGGTCGACGCCTCCAAGGATCGGTATAGGCGGTACTGAAGCGGACAGTCGGCCGAGCCCATCGTTGGGGGTGCGGCGAGAGCCGGCCGCGGTCGCCGGAATCCGATGGAACCGCGGAGCTCTGGGGTGCGTCCTATAGTGATGACGGGGTAATCCGCCGCACCGACACAGGGGAGATCCATGCGAACCGCAGTCCTCATCCGAGCCACGCTTGTCGCGGCGGCCGCGGTTACCGGGTGTACATCGAGTACCGGGGGGACCGCCACCGATACCACCACCTCGACGACCACCGCGGTCGTCGAGGTGTTCAATCCCTGCACAGAGCTATCTGACCAGCTCTTAACCGAAATCGGCTTGGATGCGTCCACCGAACGGGTGGTGACCGATGCGCCGGAAGGCGCCACCAGCTGGCGTGTGTGTGCCTGGCGGCAACCCGATAACCTGGTCCGAGTCACCGTCATGTCGACATCACACACCTTGGACGATGCGCGTGCCAACGACAACTTGATCGACATCGTCGATACGACGGTCGGTCCACGGGCTGCGATCCAGTCTAAGGACAAGGACGAAATACCCGGTAAGTCCTGCTACACCTCCTTCGAAGCCGAGCAGGGCATGTTCGAGATCAAGGCGACTTGGTTCGAAGAAGATGGCTGGACCAGGGAAATTTGCGAGATCTCCGCCGAGTACGCCGCGGCCTTCGAACCGCATCTCCCGAAATAACGCAACCGGCAGACCAGGAAGACCCGGCACATGAGCGACCAGCTGGCACAGTGGCAGAACCTGAAGCAACAGGCGATCGACGGCACGGTGAGTATCGAATACGACCTCGGATCGGACCTGCGCCGCGAATGCGAAACTCTCCTGACGGCCTTGCGAGACTACCGTGATGACGCGAGGAGTCTCGGGCGTTTGTCGGGCTACGGCGGCCTACCTTCCGCGCTGGATATGCAGAAGAAGTTCGAGCTGAAGGCCACCGGCGGTGAGAACGGCGATTCGGCGGTCGCCCGGATCGAGGGGCTGATCGCGATCGCCGAAACCATGCGCGACACCTACGCCGCCATGATCGGCGAACTCACCGAAACCGATCAGCAGAACTCCTCCCAGACCACTGCCGCCGGAGAAGGATTGCGCTGATGCCCGCACCATTGCTTGTCGCTGCCGTTGCCGTCGCGGCCGTCGCTTCCGTCAAAGGTGTGGTCGACGATGTCACCGGCAACTACGACGAATCCGAGGGCAATCGCACCCGCGCCTCCGGCGCCGCCACGACCGCGGACCAGGAGTGGAGCGGCGACCGCAGCCACATTCTCGGTGAATTCGCCCGGACCAGTGAGGGTTTCGAGGGCGAATACGCACCCGCTACCGCCACCAAGGAACCCTTCAAAACCTGGAGTCACCAGAAGATCTGGGATGCGCTGAACGGCACCGCCGAGCATCCGGCTGTCGATTCCGCGGGTATCAATGCCGGAGCCGACGGCTGGCGGCGGCTCACCGAGGATCTGTTCACCTCACTGGAGACCTTCGGTAAGAACGTCGATACCGCTGTCACCGAGAAATGGGGCGGCCAGTCCGCGACTGCCGCGATCGACGGTACCCGGGCGTTCACCGCGGAAGCCCAGAAGCTCGTGAAGACCTTCGAAATGGTCGCCAACGGTATCGATCTCATGCAGGGCTACCTGGCCCAGGCCAAGATGTCGATCGTTCCGCCCGTCGAGGTTTCCGGGTTCGACGAATTCGTGGGCCACATTCCCGGCAACGGCCTGGTCAAGGCCGCCAAGCATCGTGCCAACGAAGCCGAGGCGCAAGCCCAGGACCTGATGAGCGGGTTCTACCAGCCCGGAGTCGCGGAAGTCGAAGGCAAGGTCCCGGTGCTGCCTGTGGCGAAGAATCCGGTCGGTGAAGACCCCGGAACACAACAGCCGGTAGGCCCCTCGGGCACGCAGAACCCGGCCGGCGCCAACCCCGCGGGCACCAACCCGGCCGGTACGAATCCGAGCGGCCAGAACCCCCAGGACACGGGTACTCCCGGCCAGGAGACTCCGCAGGCAACCGACCCCGCCGGAACCGAAACCCCGGCCTCGACCACACCGTCGACCACGACGACCCCGGCGAACACCGTCCCGCTCGAAGAACCCGTGGGCCGTCCGAACACCACCACACCCGGATCGCCCAGCACCACGCCCGGCGCCCCGATGGTCACCACCCCGGGCGCCCCGCAAGCGCCGGGCATACCGGGCCGGACGGTCAGCGGATCTCCCGGTAACCCGAACCAAACCGCCGGGCCCGCCACCCGCTCCGGTACGCCCGCCGCCACCCGGGGAATGTCCGGGATGCCCGGCATGATGGGCGCCGGTGGGCAACGTCCCCGCGGCGAGGACGACGACGATCACAAAATCCCCGACTACCTCGTCCAAGACCGCACCACCGAACTGCTCGGCGAACAGCCCCGGGTGCTCCCGCCGGGCGGGGTCATCGGCGGATGAGCGGGTCAGGTCCGGAAGCGGCATTGCGATACCTTCGCCTGCGCTCCGGTCTCCGCTGTCAGCATGTCGACCGGCCGCCGGTCTCGCTCATGCGCGATGGGCACAGAATGGGCGCCTACCCCATGGTCGTTGCATGAACGGATTTCGCCGACAGTTGGACGGTTACGATTTCACGCTGGCCCTCGAGGCGATGGGCCGCGACCGGTTACCGTATCCGCTGGAATTCCTGCCGCCCCCGATGGCGCACGACGACGATTTCCAGCGCTACCGGCAGCAGTGCGCCCAGCGGTTACAGAAAGTGTTCGACGAACCGCTGTACAAGGCGCTCACGATCCTGCTGGAACCGGAGATCCGGATCGAGATCTACGGGGTCCACGGCCCCCAACAGAACCGGACGGTGCGGATGCACGCTGGGGTTGTCGGGCGAGTCGGCGTCCTGGCCGCGCAGTTACCCGGACCCACAAAGGAATCCGGCGGCGATATCGTCCTCGCCCAATTCCGCGCCGACCAACTGGCCCCCCGGCTGGTGTCCGGTCTCCCGCCCCTCCCCGCCGGCAGCCACCACCCCATCCGCGGCCGCCGCGCCGACCTGAACGCGCCCGTCTATTCCCGACACCCGACGCAATTGTCCCCGCTGGAAGATATGCAGCGCTTCTTCCGCCGCCGCCGCGCGGGCACCGGCGAGATCACGGTCTACCCGGGCTACACCGTCGACACCCGCCCCACCGCCGACGGCTACGCCTTCCTTTGGCTCGACTACCCGAACGACGGCCGCTACCTACTGCACAATCACAACACCGACGATTTCACCCTCACCGCTGGCCCTCCGGGCGAAATCCTGCGCCAACTCCGCAGCCGCATGGAAGCCGCCCACCGAGTCAGGACCCGCACCTCTCAGTGAGGTACGGGAATTCCTGAGCGCAGGTGGCGATAACGCAGGATCGGGACGGTTGGCTTGACAACGCGGTGCCTGGCCGAGAGCCTTGGTCGGTCAAGGGGATTCGTGGAATGGGGGTCGTATCGACGGAAGGCGAATCGAGGCGTCCGGCAGGCAGGCCGCCGATCAGTACGGTACCGCTGATGCTCGAGTGCAACGAGCACGGTCGGCCGGTCTGATGGCGAACTATCCGGGGACTCAGAGTCTGTACGCTGTTCCGGTGCAGATGCGGAATTCCGTGGAGACTGCACTGGACATGTACATGTTGACGAATTCCACGGGGGATGAAACCTTCTCGCTGGAACTGGCCGGTCCGCTACCGGAAGTGTGCCCACAGCATGCGCGGCCTGCTGTCTCGCGGAAATCAGCGGTGGTGCAGTTCTGGCGAACATCCCGCGGGATCGAGCAGGCGACAACCGGTTTGTTCTTCCGGACGCTGCTCCGCAAAATCCCGGGCAGCCTTGTCTGGGGTAAAGCCCCTCCCGCAATAGTCGCCACGCTGCACGGCACCTGGCCGGTTTGCGGTCGGTGCGTCACCCGATCCGCTGTCCTGCGGTGGGTCGCCTATCTGTTCGGGTTCGCCGGAATTGCGATGATCGTTGCCTTCTTCATCGCGAACCAACTCGGCGTTTCGCACATCCCGGTCGGGTTCGTTGTCGCGTTCTTCCCGGGCTGGCTGCCGTTCGGCCTACTGGCGGCCTATGCCGCCTACCAGGAATCCTGTGACTACGTTCGTTTCGACACCATCGCCGACCAGGAGAACCTGATGCTTCGGGTGCATCCCGATTTCCCGGGCGGTTGACGGTGCGTGGATCGAGCAGAGGGCGGACATTCGGCACCGGGTCCCAGGTAGCAGGGACGGTACACGCAGGAGGAGTGGAAACTCGGTCCTTCGTGCACACGATCTTTCGATGGCCGCGTCGTGAACTGCATATTCGTACGTGAGAGTAATATATTCGTATGTAAAGAAGGTCGTCTCTCGTTAGTTCGTGGATTTGGCCGCACTCCTGAGGGTGGCGACAAGATATTGTGCGGCGGTCTCCTGCTCCGCCTCGGTAAAATTCAGTGAGCCACCCGCGGTGCGCGTTGTCTCCGGATCGACCCGTAACTCTCCGAACCACCCGTCGATGGTCGCCGCGATCTCTACTGACGACACCTCCCATTTCGGATCTTTGCGTTTGTCGAAGACCATGACTGTTTCACCATCAACGAGGGTTTCGATATAGTTTGCCGCCATGGGGCCGATCGGGTTCGGGTCGTCGGGCGCGTTCCGGATACTGACCTTGCCGTAAAAGGCATTGTCGGCGCTACTGGACGCTTCGCACAACCCGCTGATTGCAATGGGTTCCTCGAAAAGTGGGCCGTCCGTTATGGACCACGTCTTCACGTCGATGGCCTGGAAATTCTCGGTGAACAGACTCTCCAATGACTCACAAAGGGCTCGGGTAGTGAGTCCGGCCGACGGGTTCGGCGCGGGCTCCGGCTGCGTGGTGGGTGGTGCGCAGCCTGCCGCGAGTGCGGAGAAGATGGTGACCGCAGTCGCTACCCGGGACGCTTTCACAGTGAGTTTCATGCGCCCACCGACCAGTCGGACTTGTCGCCGTCCTGCGAGGAGGCATCGCCGATTGCCTCGGTGATACGTTCCTTGTCATTGGGACTGCTACCGGGATAGGCAACCGCCCCCGGAGGCCACCTGTTACTCGGGATTCCTGCCTGGACCGACGCGGCTTGGGCAATTGTGTTTGCGGCCTTGGTATTCGCGAAAGCGCTGTCCGCGACGGCGGTGGAGATATTCAGGATGAATCCCTTTGCTGCCAGCACTGCGCCAGCGGCATCGCCCAGAGACGACACCGGACCCCAGGGTAGATTGAAGAAGGATCCGACGAAACTGCCGACCAGCGCAGTCACCTTCTCGACGAGGTCTTGGGTGTGGGTGGCCAGGTCGGCATACAGCTTCAACTCGGCGTTGGCGACATCTTCGAGATTGGTGGCCACCGTTTCGCACATTTCGGACATCGAAGTGAATGCCGTTTTCTGGCGGTCGCGCATAGCCCAGAACCGATCGGCCGCATCACCGGTCCAGTTTCCTCGTAGATCTGTCTCGGAGAACGAGGTTCCCGCGTTGTCGATATCCCCCTTGATGTTCCGCCACTCATCCGCAAACTTCAGAAACGTCACCGGCACCTCGAGGCCTGGATCCATTTCATCGAGTTTGTTCCATGTCTCTCCCAGGGCGTTGTTGATATCGTCCCGATATCCCCAGATCTTGGGAATGACGACCTTCTCGTCGACCGCTGTCATGATCCCGAGAGTGCTGATCGCCGACATTATCCCGCCGGTTCGTACGATCGCGACGAGATTGCCGCACCAATTGTGGACCTCTTGCGGCAGGTTCGCCATCGCGCTCTCATTCGAACGAATCGTGTCGATAGCGCGCCTCAGCTCCACCACGCTACCGGTCTCGGCGGCGGGTGTGGTCACAGGTCCGCCCCTTGGTTGCCGAGGGCTTGTCCGAGGGCCGCATCCTCGGCTTCGTAGGTATCGCGGACCTGCCGCAGTACCACTGCGATATCGCGCATTACGGTGGCGCCCTCATTGACTCGATTCCGCACGTACTCGGGAACTGTGGCGTACTTTTCGATGGTCAGCGCGAACGTTCCCGCATTTTCTTTGCTGATCTCGACGCCGGAAGTCCTGCCGGCCGCCTTGTCCAGGTTGCCGGCTGCTTCGTCGCATTTTTTGGCTGCGTGCAGCATGGTGTTGAGCGCGATGTACAGTTCGTCAGACACGGCGGTGCGTTCCTTCTTCGATCAATTGTTCGCGATGACGCTTCAGGTGATATTCGAGGTCCTCGTCGCTGTAACGTGAATAGTCGCGCCTGGGTACGAATTTGGTCCGAGCGGCTCTAATTTGTTCCGCACACCAGAGGACTTCGTCGACTATCATGTGCGGATCCGCTGACGCCGCCCACCACGACCCGATGCGAATCGACTGCACGTAGTGCCTGTCGGCAGTCACCGCGACTGGGCGCTCACCGTTTACTGCAGCACTCCCGAACACGTCCAGCACGGCGTCTCTTACGATCGACCGCTGGATGCTGCTGTACTCGTCTCAACTCGCCGTTTCGAGAAGCATCATCATGATGGTGCGCCTGTCCGGGACCGCCGATTCGAAAACTTCCTGCGGCGTCGGCCATCGCCCCGATAAATAGACGTGTTCCAGACGGTCCGCTGCCGCCTTGTGGTAGGCCCGCATCAACTCGTCGCCGACCTCGTGCGGCGCCACCTGGTGGACCCAACCGGCGCCGATGGTGATACGTGTCGGGAGAAAACCGCGATCAACCTCCATCGATACGAACGGAGACCCGGACTTCGGTGGCTCCGGAGTATCCGCCCGGTTTCTGTGTGTCGGCGTAGCCGCAGGCGGTTCCGGTGGTGCGACGGGAGGTCGGGCGGCCGGTGTTAACGGAACCATGGGTCCCTCGTCCCAGAACTCGTCCGGATCATCGTAGTGGTTGAAGAAACCGTTGTATTCCTGTGCCGGCATAGCTGTACCTAACGAAATATCGCTGTATCGGTAGTGGTAGTGAATGCGCTGATCTGCAACCGAGACTCCCCCTATAGCTATGAGCTGCGCCGAGCAATGTAAGCTATTTCAGCCTCACTGTCGATGAAGTGTTTGTCAAAACATGTGGTAGGCAAGCTGTTCGAGCCCTCCGCAGTGCTGTCCGAGCTTCATCCGGGGGTAACGTTCGCGTAGGCTCTGGCCTGACACCGGGAAGCCAACTCGGTTCGATGTGACAGGGGGAATTCCATGCGCACTGCCTATTCGATACGCGCGGTGGTAGCCATCGCGGCGTCAGTACTCACAGGGGTTGGCTGCAGCGGGCTCGAAGACGAGGCCGTGAGTAACCCTGGTTCGGCGACGACGTCGGTCAGATATTCCTCCTCCAACCTCTACCATCCGTGTCGTGACGTAGGGAACGGTCTTGCTTTCGAAGCGGGCCTGGACCCGGCCTCCAAATCGCTCGATCCCGAAGAGAAGGCGGAAGAGCCCTCGATGTGGCAGGTATGCAAATGGCACTCCGCAGACCACCAGGTGATCATCAGCATCTACGCCACCTATTACACCCTGGATCATGCACGTAAACGATCGACCACGGTGAACAAGTCCGACACAACAATTGCGGGCCGCGCTGCACATACCGCTCAGGACCGCTCCGAACCGGACAGCTGCTACACATCGGTGGACGCCGACGCCGGGATGTTCGAGTTCCGGGCTACGTGGGTGCAGCCCGGCGAGCACAGCACATCCATCTGCGAGGTGTCGGAGGAGTACGCGGCACGCCTTCGGCCCCGGCTGCCGGATCGAGCCACTATCTGAGCCGGGGAAATGGTGACGGCGTCAAGAACAGGATCAAGCAAAATGCGGGTTGCCGAACGGGGTTGCCGGACAACAAATGGCCGGCCGGTGTCCAGGCATCGGTGTATCAGGCGGAATCAAGGAATCGATCGGCGACGGGACGTCCACGGCCGCTGGCGACGACCCTGGGGGATCGGACTTGCCGGGGGAGTCGCACAGCAATGAGATCTAAACTCACGGCAGTCGTCGCGACCGGCGCTTTCGCGCTGATTTCGGCGTGTTCCCCTCCCCCTTCCACACCATCAACACCCACGTCAGACAGTGCGCTACCTGGGATCACACTGTCACAGCTATGCGACGAGGTGGTCGCCTTCTTCAGAGACGAGCTCCACGTCGTGGACTTGAAGTGGATCTCGCCGTTCCGGCCGGAGTCAATCGTCGAACTGGGTGGGAATTGCTCGATAGCTCAAGGGGTTGATCAGATTGCCCGCTGGGAGTCCCGGGACGCCCCTGACGATCCCGATCCGACCGAGGGGGGAGAGGGTTTCGAGAAGTCGACAGAGTTCGACCACCCGGTATGGATCCTGCAATACGACGAGGAACGATGGATCGATCCCGGGCACGCAGTGTCCTACGTCACCGACCAGAGACTTGCCACACGAGTCGGTACGTGGAATGCGAGACTCATGATCGTCCACGACGAAGAGATCCGGACCACTGACGGCACCTTGGCCGTGAACGAGGAGAACACTCGCAAACTCGGTCAGTTTCTCATCACACTGACCCGGCGGTTGTCCACGACCTGACCTCGAGATCTCCGGGTACCGGGTCAGGGTCGATGGAGAGCGTCGAAGGTGATGGCCAGGGTGACCGGGCTGTCGAGGACCAGGGCGGTGCGGTGGACCTTGTGGGGCATGTACCGCAGTCCGGACCAGTCGAGGCGGTATTCCTCGATGCGATCGATGATTTCCCAGCTCTTGTCGAAATGGACGATCAGGTATCCCGGAATACCGGCCCGCGCATACAGTTTGTGTTTGTCGGAGGTATCCGCGTCGACGGTGCTCTTCGAGGCGACTTCGACGACCAGGGCGATATGGTCTCGGACGGTGTTCACGTCGTACGGTTCACAGTCGCGGACGAAGATATCCGGGTAGCGGACATTGAGCTGGTGGTCATCTCGGCGGTCGTCGGTATCGGCGAAGCGGACGGCGACATCGGACCCGACACGTAGGCAGGGGCCGGCGGGGTCGCGAGCGTCTTCCAGGGCAGCGGCCAGGCGCCGCACCACGCGACTGTGCGCTTCGCTCTGCGCCATCAATCGCACAACGAGGCCATCCACGATCTCGACATCGCCGAGAGAATCCGGTTCGGCATTCAGGAATTCCTCGGCGGTGACCCGGGGGCGCTCGTCGGGATGTGATGCCGTCACGATCAGCTCCTCGTGGGTACGGCGGCCATTCATCGGGATGGACCGCGAACATGCAGGTCGAAGGTATCACCTACCTCGGTGCAGTCGGCTGGCGTTGGTCGGCCGGTCACGTCGCGACACGTTCTTTCGAAGGCCGCGGCGTGAGCCACATATTCGTACGTGAGGGTACTATATTCGTATGCGAAAGAAGGTCGTCACCATCGGGAGTTCGGCGGGTATCACGATCAGTCCGGCCGAGCTCCGTGCCCTGGGTGTTTCACCTGGAGATATGGTCGAAGTGACGGTCCGATCCGGGACACTGGAAGCCCGCGCAGTGAGCAAATATGACGACGCCGGTCTGCCCGAGCTGATGGATATCATCAACGCTCACCGGACCCGCCGGTGACCTGGCGACGGCAAGAGTTCCTGGCCGATATCGCCCGCACCGGCGTGCTCACGCCTGAGTATGCCGAAGATGTTCTGGTGCGTCTGGCGCATCACTCGGCCGGGATCGAGGGCAATACGCTGACGCTGGCCGACACCGTCACGCTGTTGGTCGACGAACGCACACCCACGGCGGGCACACCGGTGCGGGAGCTCTACGAGGTCGCCAACCACTACCAGGGATTGGCTCGCATCGTGCAAGCTGTGGCCGACGACGAACCGCTGTCCCTGGATCTGGTCACCGACCTGCATGCCGCGTTGATGGATCACCTCACCCACGATCCGGGTCGATTCAAAACCTCGAGTAATATCGTGACCGGTGCGTCCTGGCGGCCTGCCCCGCCCGAGCAGGTACCCGAACTGATGCGGCAATGGGCCGATCAAGCCGAGTGGCAGACTGCGAACCTCGATAACCAACCACTCTTGGAAGCAATCGCCGGCGCGCACATCGCGTTCGAACATATCCACCCGTTCTCCGACGGCAATGGCCGTACCGGCCGGGCAATCATTGCCTATCAGACCATCCGCCGCTTCGGATTTCCCGCCATCATTCAGGTCGCGCAACGCTCCGCCTACATCTCGATGCTCGACACCCAGGAAACGTCCTCCCTTACCCGGCTCTTGGCTGCAGCCCTCGCCGGTGAAACCGACCGCCGACTGCAATTTCCCTCGGATCGCGGAGGCCGGACCACAGAGGAAGGGGCCGACGGCGGGGAAGAGACGTAAACACGACGGGGAGTCCTGCCAGATCGACACCGCGGAGATGATGCGTCGTCTTGCGTTGTTCGATCGGTGGGTGCTGCGGCTGGTGGACTCCAGCCGCATGGAAGCCGCCCACCGAGCCCGAACCCGCACCTACCAGTGAGATCGCAGAGACCGGACCATAGCTGTCGCTCGAGTAATGATCAAACCGTGTGGATGACCGGGAGGGAGTACCTTCCCGGATGATCTGAAAGTCAACGGGTTTCGATCGTCTCGGCGTGCCGACACCACCGGAACGGAGGTCGCCTGAAACCGGCCTATCCATAGGGCTCGACAGTATCTCGAGGCGATCTCGTGGTCTCGTGATCGTCACGTACAGTGGCGTCAGGAGGGTCACGCAAGCAGGTCGGCGATCCGGGCACTGTGGCGAGGACAGTCCCGGTCGTCTCGGGAGGACGAGTGGACGGTCATTGGAAAGGTCGAGCCCGCCTGGACAAACCGGACGGGTCGAGAACAGTGTCCCGGAGCGGGATCACATCGGGTTTCACAATCACAGCCGTGGTTCTCGTGGCCCTCGGTCTCAGCGGATGTACCGCAATCCCCGACGACAACAGTAGACAGCTCACGACCGGCACGCCCTCATCCGTCCCCGCAACCACCACATCAGAGGCTGCCCGGCCGGCGGGTCCCGTGCCGACCAACCTGTGCGACACCGTCGGTGCTGAGTACCTCGCCGAGAAAATCCCGGGTGGCGATCAGCTGGACACGGGCTCGGACCAAGATGAACAATCCGCCCGCGCCAGCTGTACTTTCGGCAGCGAGTCGACCACGCTCCGAATGGAGGTATATCGATACGGCACGATGCTGGTGGCGGACGCACAGACCCGGGCACGGGACTATCTCGATGGCGTGTGTGAGGCAATAGAGACTGCGGTAATCCACGGGGAGCTCGGTGACGCCATGTGCGTACGCACCAGGGAGGGCTTCGGCCAGCTGGTCGAGGCGGATATCGGTGTACAGCGGGGAGCTGATGTCTTCCGTGTCGTGTACAGCAACCAGGTGGAAACAGCCGACGGGGCACGCTCGACCGCATCGGAGATCGCACAGCTCATGATGGGTGCTATCTCCTGAGATCCAGGGGTATACGCAGTCCGGGCGCCCATCACCACCAGGACAACTCCGGCAACATCAGCGAACCACCATCGAGGCCGCCCGAGCCCGCTCGACGAACAGGTTCAACTACTGTGCACAGCTACACCGTGCGCCGTATCGATGTACTCCCTGGCCCTGCGAACTGTGCCGTCCTCGATCTCGAAGAGGAAGTGGTAGAACTGGTTGAGAATTCTGCCGTTCGGCAATGTGGCGGTCGACTCCGCCTCGACGGCCACCCTGGCGGCCTCGGCCGTCACCCCGGTGATGGTAATTCGAATCCCGCTCGGTAGCGCCTGCCGAAAACCGTTGATGTGCTCGACGAACTCCGCCTTGGACATGCTGCCCGAGACGGGGAACGAATCAGCGTGTGCCATCACCGTCCACTGAGCGCTCTCATGGAGAAGATCAAAAGCTGCGTCGCCGTGGTAGGAGTCGAGGCCCTGCACCAACTCGCAGGCAATCCTCTTGTTTTGGTCGACACCCATCAGTGCATGCTAGCCGGAGGTCGCGGTGCCCCCGGGACCGCGACGCCGGCTTCGAACCGCCTGGATCCCACCGGCACCGCCCGGCAACGCAGGTCCAACCGTTGGAAAGCCGCCCTGAACGCATTCGAGATCACCTTCGACGGACGCCTGTCCGCCGCCCACACGTAACCTAATCGGTGGTGACGAAGGTTCCGTCGGGGAAGTAGATCGCACCGCTGTCGTTCATCGTCCCGAACTCGATACGCACCTGATGGACCGGTGGGGCGTTGTACTCGGCGTCGGGTAGTGGTTTCTTGGTGATCTCGAACTTCGCCGTTGCGGTATCGGCCGGTTCCGCGCCGATCCGGTCGGCGTTGGCCGCGGTGATGGCGTCGAGTTGGCTCGCGGTGATCTGCGACAGACTGAACAGTTCCGCCGGATCCGCTGGTGTGTCCGTATCGGTCTCCGTCATCGGAAAGGCTCCCGGCTCCAGCGAGATGCTGACCCGGTCGTCCGGTGCGTTCGCCGGGTGGACCACCAGCTCGATTTCCCGGGAATTGCAGGTGAGGCAGAGGCGTGCGATACGTGGTGCGGTCGCGTCGATACCGGTCCGGGAGAGTGCGGTGGCGACCTGCGCGAGGGCGGCCGCGGTATCGCGGACGTCGAAGATCGGAGCGATGGTCCCGTCGAGCTCGGCCAGATAGGTGCCGCTGTTCTCGTTCACCTCGAGGCGTACTTCGATACGCGGCTCGGCCTCCGGCGACTCCTTGCTGATCTCGACTCGATCGTCCCCGGTCTGATCGATTCCCAGCGTCGCGGTGATGGTGTCGTAGGCCGCGACCACGACCGAGGGATCGACGGCCGAGAGGGGGAAGGTGTTGCGAACCCGTGCGGAGGCGTCGTCGGCCGACCCGCGGGTGACCTCGACCCGGTCGGCGTCGTAGTTGCCGTGGGAATCCTGGCTGGCGTGATAGACGACGCGCTGCGTGTTCGCCTCGTCGAGTACGACGAGCTCGGTCCAGAAACCGTAGAAGGTGAGCTCGAGGACATGTGCGGTGCTACCGGGAATATCCTTCTCGGCCATAGCCGTCAACGCGGCCAGCGCGTCGAGGCCGAACCGGCCGATCGCGGAGTCGATATCCGATGTGCCGGTGGCGATATCGGTGACCGCGGGAATCGCGTCGGAAAAAGCGGAGCTCAACCCCGAGGTATCGGGCAACAGCACCCCGGTGGCAGCACCGAAGACCGCGAAGGCGGTACAGAAACAGACGGTGACCATCGCCGGTGCGACGACCCCGTCACGCGGAACGGTGTACACGCGCTCCGGGGGGATCTCCTCGGGTATCTCGGCGGCCAGCGCCTTCCCGTACTGCTGGAGTTCGGCGTCCTTCCACGGCATCACGACCGCGCCGGGCAACCGGTGCACTTCCTCGACAGTGGCCATCCGGCGCTCGCCGACAGCCGACTCGAGGACCTTGGGCGGAGCGATCGCGCGGGTGGTCGTGGCGTAGGAGGCATCCCGGAACTGCCGGTCCACCACGGTGAGACCGAATTTCGCGGTCCGGGTGTCGTCCACGAGGTCGGTCTCCACCGAATGGATCGCCGCGATCTTGGTATGCGGCGAGTCCACGGCACTGGCCCGTCGTGGACCGCCCGCGGCGAGATCCGGGTGCACGGCCAGATCGTCGGCGGATCCGCGTAAGCGCAGCGACCCCGTCAGCAGGGCGAACGCGGCGATTCCCGCGCCCGCGGCGTACAGCAACGCCGAGGAGTTGTCGGCCGCGATAGTGAGACCGGTGAACGAGACGGCACCGGTAACGGCACCGATAACGGTCGCCCGTAAGGAGAACCGGCGGGTGACCTCTGGCATGGCTGGAGGCTAACACGCTGCACAGGCGGCTGTTGGTGTAGTTATATCGGAGTGTGGTAGATCCCGACGTACATCCTCGGACCGCACGCGAGGAATCGCGATCCGCCGGCGAGCGAGCTGATCCGGAGCGAACTCCGGCCGAGAACACCGGCGACGATGATCTCGACAATCTCCAGTACGGCGCGTACGTCGCTGCCGACCGTGATCCGGTATTCCCGGTCGCCGTCGGCGCCGGGTCCCTCACGACGATCATGCTGAGCGGCTGGGCCTGGATCGAGATCGGCCGCGACAGCGTCCTCGCCGCAGTCGCCCTGGTGATCCCGATGGTGTTCGCCGCGGGCGTGGTTCTCGTGGCGGCCCGGCGCCGCCGGCCACGACTCGGGATCCAGATCAGTCCCACCGAGGTGATGCTGGGAAACTGGCCGGAACGTACCTTCCGATTCCCGCGGGCCGCCGTCACGAAGGTCGCGATGAGCAACGGCCAGTGGACCGGTAGCTCGACGGTGGCGCCGGGCGGCCACGATTTCCGGCGGCGGATGCACCACTACCTCCAGATCACCCTGCGGAGCGGGGATACCTTCTGCGTCGCGGCCGATCCGCACAACAACCCGGTCCATGACCGGATTGTGCGTGAGCTCCGGCGGACCGCCGCACCCGCCGCGCTCGAGCCGCAACCGGCGAGCTCGGCCTCGCCGAAACCGTCACCGGAAGGTCCGGTGGACCGGCCGTCCCGCGCACCGGAAGCGCCGCCGACCGGCCTCGCGGCACCGTCCTCCGCCGAGAAGCTCTGGGCGGCTGCCACGCTCAAACACGACGAGGTGCTGCTCGCCTATCTGCCCTATGAGACCGAACCGCTCATACTCATGCGTTATCCCGCGCTCACCGATATCACGCACCCCGCGACGGCAGGCTTCCACGACGCGCTGGAGGAGGCGAACACGCTGCGCACCGAGACGATGCCGGCGGATACGAAGTTCGCGGCGGCATACCGGGACTCGGTGCGCCGCCTTGCCGTCGCCTGGGCGACCGCCGAGCGCGCCGCGAAACGCGAGGGCACGTCATACCTGGATCCGGCGGACCGGCGCAAACTCGAGCAGGCGGCCAAATTGCTGCGGCATGCCGAGGGCGCCGCGTCGCCACCCGAGCGCGCCGTGTACTTGCGGCAGGTCAAGTCGATCATGGAGGAGTTGGTCGACAACGGTGCGATCCACACGCCGCCGAAGATCGTCGAGGCGATCGACACCGCCAGAACTCTCGCGATCGAGGCCGCGGAACAGCGATAACGGGGCTCGGCCGATACGGAAACACAGATGGCCGGCGAGAGCGGCCGGCGCAGGCGCAGAGCGCTGATCCAGCCGCGCCGCCGGCGAGCCCCGTCGACTCACGCGTTGACCGGGATCGACAGGACGACCTCTGTCTCGTTCTCCGGCAGATAGTGGGCGGTGACGATGCGGCCGACCTGCACATTCCCGATGGCAGCCGGGGGTAGGAACTTCTCGGAGGAGGAGGTGAAGATACTGCCGTCGGGGCGGGTGACCGCCAGCCCCACCACGACTTTCGAGTATCCGTCGCGGATCTCGCCGGGGACCGTCAGCGATTGCACGATGGCCTGCGCGGCGATACCGCGGGCGGCGATATCCACTTTCTCCGGTGTGGTGAAGCCCTTGCGGATCATGGATTCGTTCATCGCCCGCTGCGCGGCCACGCTGTCGCCGGACAGGTCCAGTTGTACGACACCCGGGCGGTCCGGGCGGTAGCGCACCGGCAGGACCACGCCGGGCGCCAGCAGCGACAGTTCGGTCAAGGGCACAATCGTTTTCGAGGCGGCGTCGAAGATCTTCCCGTCCGCGCCCTCGACGCTGAACTCGATCTTTATCTGTGGCTGGTCGTTGATGCTGACGCCGGTGTGCGCGAACGATTTCACGGTGCCCAGCCCGAGCGGGGCGTCGCGGAATTCCGCGGTGTTGTTGCCGGTGAGCGCGCTGAGAATCCCCGAGCGGGTGAAGACGAACACGTTGACCAGCGCGGCGAAAGCAATAATGGGCAGGGCGAGTAAACCGTTGACCCAGGCGAGATAGCCGGGCTCGTAGTCGCTGCCGGGTTCGTAGGTGAGGCCGTGCCAGAGATAGATGCCCACGGCGAGGGCGGCGAAGCCGAGGACGATGGTACGTACGGTGCGGTTCATGGCTCTCCTGTGCTGGTGGGTCCGGATACCGGGCCACCTCGTCGCTCCGGACATCCGGGGCGACGAGGAGCCCGACAGCCGGACCGGTCAGCCGACGATGTCGGAGCAGGCGAAGGTGATCTCGAACTTCGCGGAGGCGGGGCCCGCCATCGGGTTCGCCATATCGGGAGCGCTGATCCCCTCGCCGGTCACGGTGTAGGTATCGCCGTCCTTGGCGACCTGCGCCGATCCACCCGGCTGGCCGTTGCCGTAGCCGACCGCATAGGGCATTCCGTTGGAACCGCCCTGGCTACCCGCGATCGCGACCGCCTGCACCGTGGTGTCGTCGACGATGCTGGCGCTGACGCTCAACTGGCCGTACTGCTCGTTGGCGGTATCGGTGAGCGCCAACGCCAGGGTGTTGCCCTGTTTCGCGCAGGTGGTGTCGAACTTCGCGGTGAGGGCTTTCCCGTCGACCAGCGCTTTCGATTCCCCGCCCGCCTCGCCGGCCGGGGGTGCGGACTCCGCCGCCGGGGCGTCCGAAGACGTGGTCGCGGGGCTGCTGCTTGCGGTGTCGTCGCCGCAGGCGGAGGTCAGGGCGATGGTGGAGGCGGCGAGGACGGCGGCGCCGATCCGGAAGAGTGTGGTGTTCATGGTGGGTCCTGTTCTCTCGGTGTCGCGGCCCGATGTCCGAGGCCGTTGAGAGAAAAGGTAGGAATCCGCGCTCGCCTACCGATCCCAACTTTCGCCTCCCCGGACCCGCCGGAACTCCGATAACCTGGGCACATGCGACGACCGCGGGCCATGGTGCTCGATGAGGTGTGGCGCGGTCTCGACGGAGTGGAAGCACTGAGCGGCCCCGAGGGCGGGCCGCTGCGCCGGACCGTGAAACTCATCCTCGACCCGCTCGTCATCCGGCCCGTCCAATATCCGAGCTGCGCGGGTGCGATCCTCACCGCCGACGGCGCGACGCTGCTCGCGGCCCGGATCCACGCCCACGCCGACACACTGCGGGCGACGGACGCCTGGTTCAGGCTCCTCAAACAGGTCCGGCGGAGGTTACGGATCACCGAGGGCAATGCTCAGGACCTGTATTTCCAGCGCTGTTTCGAACTTGCCGTCACCCACGGCCACCCGGACCCGCAGCGCGACCGTCTACGCGCGGAGTCGATGCTGCGCGAGATCCACGGGTTCGCGGCCGGGCGCACCACCCAGGCGCTGAAAGACCACCTCACCGATCCCACGCGCGTGGCGGAGCTGGACCGGCTACTCGATATTGCGTGGGGCCGGCGGCCGGCTCCGCCCGCGGTCCCGGCCGAGCACCGCGACGAGCTGCGGCGACTCCTGGAGTCGGCGGTCGCGACCCGGACGGAGTCGGCAGCCGATACCGGGCCCGGGCGGCTGATGCTGCGACAGCTGATCGCCGCGCACGCGGGTATCCATACGGGTATCGAGTTATGGCGTGCCGATGACGATGGGCGGGCGCCCGCGGGATCCGCCTCCGCAGTGCGCGGAAATGGCTTGCCGGCGCATATTTTCGAGCCGGCCGCTGCACCCGGACAGCGAGCCGGCGTGCGGGAGTCGGGCGTGCGGGAGTCGGGCCGGGCGGCGACTGCTCACCGGGTGGTGGCTGCGTATCCCTCGCGGTACGGCGCGAATCTGCTCGGCCTTACCGAGCTTCGTGCTCCGGCCCGGCCGGCGCTGGGGTCTTCGGCCTCGACCGCGGGACTGGGTCTCCCCTTGGACCGCAGCATCTACGAACGGGTGTTCACGGTCCTGCAGGTGTCGACCGAACGCGCCGATCTCCCGCCCATTCCCGACCTCGTCGCCACTGAGATCACCCGCAGCTGCGCGCCGTGGGCGCTGCTCGACGAATCACTGCGGGTGACGGCCGCCGCCGGGGTGGAGCTGGCACTCGGGCTGGCGCCGATCTCCGCGGCGGGCGGCCGGGAAGCGGCGGCCGGGACAGCGGAATCGGCTGCTCAACGCCTGATCAACAGCCGGTGGCAGCGG
Organism: Nocardia sp. NPDC051750; assembly: GCF_044453135.1. Lineage (NCBI taxonomy): Bacteria > Bacillati > Actinomycetota > Actinomycetes > Mycobacteriales > Nocardiaceae > Nocardia > Nocardia sp. NPDC051750. Next base: position 66,028 of record NZ_JBITCK010000007.1, read on the forward strand.
GAGGCCTACGTGTTGCAGGCGCGGCGGCTGGCGATCCATCCGGTACCTGGCGAGCTGGGTCCGCTCGCCACCATCGCGGCCGAATTGCGGACCCCGTGGCGGCCTTATCTGCGGCGGCTGTGGGTCCGGTTGCACGGGCGCGATGTCCGCGAGCAACCGGTTGCCGAGCCCGGCGAACTGTGGGATCTGCTCGACGGTATCGCGCGTTCGGTGGTGCTGGATCATCGCACGCGGGTCCGCAAGGCGCTGAGCGCGCAGGCAGCCGGGCCGGATCCGGAGATGACCGAATCGAGGGCCGTGTGATGCCCGATATCGTGCGTATCCAGCGAATACAGCCGGATCTGTGGACGATCGCCCCGCCCGGATCCCCGTCCACGGCCGGCCGCGACCCGGGGTTGGACACCGCGGTTCTGGAGGTCGTGGGTGGTTACCTCACCTGGAGCCTGACAGCCGGGCAGCGCGTTCCGGCGGCGACCCTGCATGATCTCGATGCCGCTCAGGAATGGTTGTGGGCGCTGTACGGCGCCGACGTGGCGCTGGCCGTCGACGAGTACACCGTTCCGGTGGACCTGGCCGCCCGGCCCGAGCGCCCCGACCTCGCGGCCACGCTGCGCCGCCTCGGCTACGCCCACTGGGCAGCCCGGTGGTGGCCCGCGTCGACCGTCGACGGTATCGCCGCCCTCGATCCCGGGTTGCTGGAGCGCGAGATCGCGGAGCTGGCGCAATTCTGCGAAAGCGTGGTCGACGGAGCGGATTCGGCCACCGGATCCGGGGCAGATGCGGATGGACTGCCCGATATCCGGGAGGCGGACGTGCGAGCACCCGGGCGGTCCGCCGCCCGCGCGGACGATTACGCTCTCGCGGCCGGAGGCGCCCCGGCGGACCGGGGTGCGGCGCTGTTGCTCGGTCGCGGTAATGCCGGCTGGGACTGGCGTTACTGCCCTGCCGGCGTGGTCGACGCCTCCGAGCGGGCTGTCTCCTGGGAGTTGTTCCGTTCGGCAGGCGGCACCACAGTCCGGGTGCACGCAGTCGTCTCCCCGTCGGCCACCGCGGAACTTCCCGCCTACCTGAGCCCGCACGCCCTGATCCGGACACCGGCCGGGTCGGTCGATGCCGTATTGGAATTGAGCGGCGACACCTGGACGGGCGAAGTCGCGGGCCCGGCGGATTCGATAGCGGGAGTCGAGATCTACGTGCCCGGAATAGGACCCACAGCTCTTGTGGGCGAAGCCGCGGGAGTTCCCCCGCCCGCTGTGGACGTCCACGTCACCGATTCGGCCGCGTTCATCGAGCCCGGTGACGGGCAGCATAGTCCGGGTTCTACGGCAGGAGCCGAACAGCGGCAACGAATCCGGGAACTTGTGCGCACCCGGCTCAGGATGGCCGCAGGGGACACCGGCTTCGGTGCGATGGAACCGGACGCCGGGACCACGACCTCCGGGCCTGGAGGTGTAGAGGGAGCCGAGGGCTCCGCCCCCCGAGCGCACGGTTACCCGCTCGCCGATATCGCGCCTCTCCGGGCAGAAATTGCTGCGGTGGAGGAAGATTCCGATTTCTGAGATGAGCGACCCGGACAATCCGCCCGGCCTGGAACTGCTGTACGAGGGCGCCGCCGCGTACCAGCGTGGTGAAGTGGCCGAGGCGCTGCGGATCTTCGAGCACGCGGTACGAACTACCACCGACGGTGTGCGGACCAGCGCGCTGATCAATGCCGCAAGCATGTACGACGAACTCGGCGACCACGAGGGCGCCGCGACCCGATACCACATCGCGCTCGCCGAGATCCCGGATGGCGCCGTCGAGAAACGGGTCTCGGCGCTGATCAACTATTCGCAAGCTCTGCAGCATCTGGGTGCCCTCGATGACGCCCAGGCGGCGCTGGAGGAGGCCCGCGACCTGCTTGCCGATACCGACGATCTCGGCGTCCTGCGGGTCTCTTGTCTCCTCTCGCTGACCGCCGTCGCAACCCATCGCGCCGAGTGGAGCCGGGTGATCGAGATCGGGACCGAATCACTCAACGCGGCACTGCAGTTCGCCCCGCAGCTCGCCGGCCACCCGCTGATGAACCTGGCCGGCGCCTATTTCGAGACCGGACACCGCGATCTCGGCATCGATTTCGCGCACCAGGCGCTGGCGGCGTTCACCGCGGCCGGCGACCGGAACGCGGTCGCCGACACCCAGCAGAACCTGGCCCAGATCTTCAGCCGGCTGGAACGTCTGGACGAGGCCGAGGAACTGGTGGACGCCAGCCAGCAGTACTACGAGCGCGCCGGACTCGGATACCGGGCGGGGGTCGGGTGGAAGATCCGCGGTTTCCTGGCCGAACGCCGCGGCGAGGTCGATCGGGCGCAGGAGTGGTACCGGCGGAGTCTCGGCTATTTCGAAGAGTCCGGGGCGGTGCTGGATGTCGCGGCACTGCAATGCCGGCTCGCGACCGTCGAGTATGCGTGCGGCCGGGTCGGTGCCGGGCAGCAGTTGCTGAACGAGGCGTTCACCACGTACGCGGAGCGCGGTCTCGGCGCTGAATGCGCCAAACTCGACTACTGGCACGCGGTGCTCCTGGAGATGGTGATCGACGATATGGATTCGCCGCCCCCGGAATTGGCGGCGCTCGGCCGGGCACTGGCCGTCCCGGCGGCGATCGCCATCGACGCGGTGCGGTACACGCTGCCGAACGGCAGCCAGCGCGAACAGTGGAACCGGGAGGTCGCGGAACCCGCAATACGGCTGGCATTCCGTTTCGCGTACCTCTGCCAGGACGGTCTACTACTCGCCGATCTGATCGAAACACGCTGTGCGGGGACCACTTTGGATATGAACCGGGCGCAACCCAGTGCGCGACCGCAGTTCCCGCTGGACATCCCGAACCCGCCCGCTACCTCGGATCTGCCCGGGCCCCTGCAGCTGGGCGCCGCGCTGGCCCAGGTCGCCGCCGCCGCGGGACTACCGGTAGCGCCGCCACCCCGGCTCGCAGTGGAACCCGGCGCCAGGATTGCTCTCGCCGAGTACATCGCGGTTGCCGAGCACCGCTACCAGGGCAGGTTCCGAGAGGATCGGGTGATCCCGGCATGAGCGAGTCATGCCCGGAGGCAGGAGTGCGATACTTTCGCCTGCGCTCCGGTCTCCGCGGTCAGTATGTTGACGGGCTGCCGGTCTCGCGCATGCCTGAGGGGTGCACCGTGAGCGCGTCTGGGTCGGAGGTGACAGTGTGAACGGCCCGTGCGATACGGCGAGTAGCGGTGGAAGGTTGGCCGATCAGCCGACCGTGGTGGTCCGGATGGCCGATGCCGGCGATGTCTATGTGTCCTGGCGATGGCTGGACGGTTCCGCGCAACCGGGAGTGACCGTACTACCCGGCGACGATATCGATGCAGCCATCCGCGACCTGACCGCCGCACTACCGGCCCCCGAGGTTGCCGGCGGCCTTGAAAAGGCCCTCACCACCGCGGCCTTCGCCGCGCCCGACACCGAATACCTGCTGGCCCGCACCCTTTCCCGCGCCCTGCTGCCCCACGGCCTCGCCGCACAACTACACGACTTGTTCCAGCGCGGTGTCCGCCCGCATATCCGATTGCAGCCGTCACCCCGGGTGGCGCAGGTGCCGTGGGAGATCATCGCCCCGGCGCCGGAAGTGCGCCTGATCGATATCGCCGACATCAGCCTGCTGACCCCGGCAGGCATCGTGCACGCACCCACCCGCGTCCCCCGATCGTGGTCCACGTCCCGGGACCGGCCGGTGGTCGCGATCCTGGACCCTCGGATTCCGGGTTTCCGGGCCGATTCCGCCCTGGGCTCGGTGCTGGGCCGGATGGACCGGCCGACCCGGCTCACCGAACGTATCGCCACCCATCTCGCGACCGGCCGTCTCCGTCCACAGGCCGCCGAACCGGCCGCCGTTTTCCGCCGCACCGACCTCGACCGCGACTGGCTGTCCCGGACGCTGCGCGCCGGAGCCTCCCGGCTCATCTACGTCGGCCACGTCACGGCGGCTCCACCGGAATCCGGGCAGAGCGAGAACACCGAACTGCACCTGGCCTGCACCGCCGGCACAGTGGGTTTCGCGGCCCCGCAACGCGATCACCGCCCCCTCTCCGCCAAGGACCTCCTGCTGGGCACGCACACCCTGGACCCGGAACCGGTCGCCGGAAACGACCTCTGGCCGATCCCCAGCCGGGTCGCCCTGATCGCCTGCGAAAGCGGCGGCGATCTCCGCTTCACCGAAGCCCTCGGACTGATAGCCGCCATGGTCACCGGCGGCGCGGAACTGGTCACCGCCACCCGCTGGCCCCTCCCGACCGACCTCGCCTTCCAGCGCTTCGGCCCCGCCCCCGAAGCCACCCCACTCCAGGAAGCGGTCTGCGCCGTAGACGCCGCCCACGACACGGCCGACCCGATCCCCGCCCTCACCGCCTGGCAACGCGACCGGTTACGTCTCTGGCGTGCCACCGGCGCGGTCGAGTATTCGCCCCTGCTCTGGTCGTCTGTCGCGACTTTTGCGACGTAGCGAACGTCCGAGGTCGGGTGATAACTATAGCAAAATTTGCTATAGTTCGGTTATGTTCAGCCGGAGTGCCATATTGCAGGAAGCGATGGTCGACACGGGCACGAGTCAGTCCGAATTGTCTCGGGTAAGCGGTGTTCGTCAATCCAGTATCAGTCAATTCCTTTCGGACAGAACTAATCTGAGTGACGAACAACTCGACAGGCTGCTGTCGTGTATGGGTTATCGACTCGAGGTCGTCCGGCGTTCTGTCGCCGCTGAACTCACTCGTTCCGAGGAACGCTCCTGGCTGCTACATCGCCGGCTCTCGAGGCACTTGACCCGATCGTCACTGGAGTCATGGCGGCCACAGGTCGAGCGCAACTTGCGGCGGTTGCGTGAAGGGGTGACCGGTCAACCGCATCTTCGCAACCTCGACCGCTGGAGTTCGCTGATCGCACGCAGCGATCTGCCGCATCTGCATCGGGCGTTGACCGGTCTGGATCGCGAATCAATCGAGATGCGCGAGGTTTCTCCCTTCGGAGGGATACTCGCGCAGGACGAGCGCGCTGCCGTGCTGCGCAAGGCAGGCTGATGCGCCGCGCCCAGCTGGAACACGCGATCCGGACTGCATGTCAGATAATCGGCGACTCCGAGGTCATCGTGGTCGGCTCCCAGTCGATCCTCGGCACTTTCAGCGAGCATGAGCTCCCCGCGGATGCCACGATGTCCCTCGAAATCGATATTCTGCCGATAGCTGACAGTAATGAAGAGACGGCACGTCTGGCGGACCTCATAGAAGGGGTCGCGGGCGAGTTCTCGCCCTTCGAGGACCTGCACGGCTTCAGTATCGATGGAGTCGATATGGAGACCTCGGCGCTTCCGGACGGGTGGCGCGACCGGTTGGTCAAAGTTCAGAACGCAAATACGGCAGCGCCCTCCGGCGATCCTCGGTTCACCGGCTGGTGCCTGGACAAGGAAGATCTCTGCGTCGCGAAACTCTGCGCCTTCCGTGAGAAGGACCAGAACTTTGTGCTGGCACTGCTGGACGCGGGCCTTGTCGAAGCTGATGTGATAGCCCAGCGTCTACCCGAAGTTCCCGATAGATACAAACCGGGAGCCGAGCGGGCTCTCGCGTGGGTGTCCTCTCGAACTCGGTGAAAGCTCGGATATCCGAATCGTGTTGTCGCCCGGCGGCTTCGTAGCCGCACTTCGGAATACGCGGCACTTCAGGGTCGGAGGACGTACCGGCCGCGCGCACCGCCCTTCGCTACTGCCCGGTGCGCGTCGGCGATCTGATCCAGCGGGACGACCGCGTGCACGCGGGCCGGGAGCCGGCGGGTCACGGTGTCGGCCAGCAGCTCGGCGAGGCGGGCGCCGTCGGGCCGGACCGAGACCGCATACGTGGTGACACCACGCTCGGCCGGTGGTTCCGCTCCCGGCCGGACGCCGACGAAGACACCGCCGTCGCGGACCAGTGCGCGCTACTCCGAACTGTCCCGGCGGCTCGCCGGAGTCAGTCAGAAGATGCTCACCCAGACGCTGCGCTCTCTCGAACGCGACGGCCTGGTGACCCGCACGGTGACGCCTACGGTGCCGGTCACCGTCACCTACGAACTGACCGACCTGGGCCTCTCGCTGCACCAAGTCGTGCGCGGTATCAAGATATGGGCCGAAGCCCATATGGACGAGGTACTCGCGAACTGTGAGGTGTTCGACAGCGAATCATCCTCCCCCGCAGGCGTTTCGGTCTAGCCGGGACCGCTACCGGGGCGGGCGCAACTCACGCATCGCCTGACAGATGGTCGCGTGGATCATCGACTCCTCGGCCTCCGCCTCGGGGTCCCAGGACGGTTCGGGAGCACCCTCGATCGCGGGGCCGAACAACCACCACACATTGCTCCAGGGATCGACGAATCGCGCCAGCGACGACGCACCGTAGAACGGAGTGGTTTCGGTGATGATTCGAGCCCCACGAGCCGCGGCGCGCCGGAGCACCTCGTCGCAATCGGTGACATTGACCTGCAGCAGCGCCGGTGTGAACACCCAGTCGGGCTTGGAATCCACCACCATCAGGCACGAATCCCCGATCCGCACCTCGGCGTGGATCAGCAGGCCGTCGGTATCGTCCGCGTGCGCCTCCGGAGTCTCGCGCCCGTCGAAGACCTCGCCGAGGAACTCGATGAACGCCCGCGCGCCACCCGGCCCCTTGACCGCGGCGAATGCATTGAGGCTGCCGTACCCGCTGCCGAGATCGGAGCCGGACTGAATCAGAGGTGATGTGGTCATGCGGCGAGCATGGCAGGGCATCCGGTCAATTCCTGACCGCTGGTCCGCCGCCTGTCGCAATCTTCGAACACGGGCCGGCCGTATCCCGTCACGGGCGCGGCTCGCGCTGAGGGGGCGTCGGACCGGCGCTCGAGCTCCTTCGAACGAATGCGAGGTAGCGGCGACCCCGCGTCAGCGCGCGCTCTCGATGAAGGGGGCGAGGCCGTCCTTGTCCAAGAGGGCGCCGGAGTCGGTGACTTCCTCGCCGTTGACGAATACGGCGGGGGTGCCGTTGACGCCTGAGTCGAGTACCTCGTCGGTTTTCGTGCGCAAGTAGCTGTCGTACTGGCGGTCGGTAATGCATTCGGCCACAGCGGGATCGGTGTAACCGTTCGATTCGGCGATATCGATCAGGTCGCTGTCGGGCAGGCCGTCGCCGCCCTCCTCGGGCTGCCGGGTGAACATTTCGGACAGCCAGGCCTGGTAGTTGTCCAGGCCGGTGTTCGCGACGCAGAACGACGCGTTGCCGGCTCGTGACGAGTATTCGGTGGTGCTCGCGCGATCGAGAAACGAGATGACGCTGTATTCGACCGCGGCGGTGCCGTCGCGCACGGCGCCTTCCAAGACCGCGCCGTTGGCTTCCTCGAATGCTTTGCAGAAGGGACACTGGAGATCCAGCACGACCCGGACGGTCACCGCTGCGTCCGGCTCACCGATTCGGACCGCCCCGTTGTCGAGGACCTGCCCGGGAGTGGAGTCGCTGCCTGCCGCTGTCGCAGTGCCCGCGATTTCTTCCGCCGCGGTACTCCGAACCAGCAATCCGACACCTATCGCGGCAGCGGCCACCAGTAACACCAGGATCGGCGTGAGTACGACGAGAAGTTTGCGGTTCGGTCCCGGGTTCTGTGGCGGCGGATACCCGCCCGGATAAGTGCTCAATTCCTGTGCTCCCGCTCGCCGGACATTGCGCCGTCAGCCTAATGGGCTCCGCTCCGGCCGGGCGCGTGCATCCTGTCGCGGTGGGGTGTGCCGACGAGTCGTGCGGGGTCACCGGCGGGGCGGTAGCGGGATACGGGCCAGGTCGGACGCGATGACCACGTTCCCGCCGAACTCTCGTTGTGCCTCGGCGAAATGGGTGTCGAGGGTGCGGTAGCGCTGGGAGAAATGGGTGAGGACCAGGGTGTGGGCGCCCGCTTCGGCGGCGATGCGGGCGGCCTGGCCGGCGGTGAGATGACCGTGTTCTTCGGCGAGGTGGGCGTCGGCGTCGGCGAAGGTGGCCTCGATGACCAGCATGTCGACTCCGGCCGCCAGTTCACGGGCGCCGGCGCAGCGACGGGTGTCCATGACGAAGGCGAAACTCTGCCCGCGCCGGACGGTGCTCACATCCTCGAGCCGCACTGTGCCGCCCTGCCAAGGGATTTCGCCTTCCCGCTGCAGGCGGCCGACCAGCGGTCCGGACAGGCCCAGCTCGGCGAGCCGGTCCGGGAGTATCGCGGGGTAGTCGGGTTCGGTGATCCGGTACCCGAATGCTTCGACCGGGTGGTCGAGCCGGGCGGTGGTGAGCTGGAACAGTGCGCCGGGTGCCGGGAGCCGGCCCGGCCCGGTGATCGGGTGGGTGCGGAGTTCGACGGTGCGGTGGTAGGCGGTGGCATCACACAGGTTGTCGAAGTAACGCTGACCCGACGCCGGGTAGTAGGCGTCGACCGGGTGCGGCACGCGATCCAGGTTGATGCGCTGCACGACCCCGGCCAGCCCGAGACTGTGGTCGCCGTGGAAGTGGGTGATCGCGACCCGGGTCAGGTCGGTGGCGGAGATACCGGCGTGGATCATCTGCCGTTGCGTGCCCTCACCGGGGTCGAACAGGATCGCCTCGCCGCCCCACCGCAGGACATAACCGTTGTGGTTGCGCTGGGCGGTCGGTACCTGGCTCGCGGTCCCGAGCACGACGAGTTCGCGCTGCGACATCTACCCGCTCCGCCGGCCGGCGGACACCGGTGCGGGACAGAGCCGGCCTTCGATCGGCATGTGTCGACAATATCCGGCGCCGGTCACGTCGTTACCTGTGTTCCGCGGCGACCGCCCGCGGACCGCCGAAGACATGGACCGTGATATCCGCGACCGAATCGAACAGAGGCCGGCTCGCCGGCGGTGCTAACTCATGGATTCGATGGGCACCATATCCATACCGGAGATGGCGAATACCAGGACTATGCCGATGACGAGGCAGACGGCGGCCGCGATCGCGGCCCACTTTCCGAGTGATTCGCCGCGGATATGCCCGACCACGCCGAGGATGATGCCCGCCACACCGAAAACGAGGGGGCAGAAGAGCAGGGAGACCGCGGCGCAGACGAAGCCGATGATGGACAGCACCTGTGGTCCGGAGCGCTCCGGCTGCTGGGTGGCACCGTAGGGCTGGTACTGCTGCTGCTGCGGGTAGGCCGGATAGCCGCCGGGCGGTTGTTGCCCGCTCTGATCGGGTTGACCGGCCGGAGTGCCACCCCAGCCCGGTTGTCCGCCCGGTGCACCCCAGGACGGTTGCCCGCCCGGTGCTCCCCAGCCGGATTGAGCGCCGGGAGCGCCCCAGCCGGTCTGTTCCGCCGGTCCACCGGGTGGGCCGCCGTAGCCGCCGGCCGGGGGATAGGGCGTGCCGCCCTGCGGGTATCCGGGCTGCTGTCCGGGCGACTGCGGCTGCCACGCCTGCCCCGGCGACTGTTCCTCGGGTCGCGCCGACCACGCCTGCGGGGGGACCTCGCCGGCCGGATAGTCACCCGAGGGCTGTTCCGGTGCGCCGGGCTGCCAGCCGTGGGTGTAGGCCGTGGTCCCCTTGTCCAACTGCGGTGCGCCGGTCCCGGCGTCGCCCGGTTCTCCGGGTTGCTTCGGTATCAGGTGTGTGGGGTGGTCGTCCGCCGGACTACCCACCTGCCCCGGTTCCGGGCCTGCGGAGGGGCGGCCGGTGTCTCCGGAACGGCTCGCGCCGGTATCCCGGTGCAGCAGTTTCGGGAGGTATTCGGTGGGCGGGTCGTCGGAACTGCCGGGCGTGGGGCCACCGGACGATTGCGGCGTCCCGGTGTACCCCGGTTCGTCGGCGCCGCGTTCGGGATGCGATGGCGGTTGCGGCGCACCGGCAGCGGCGGATTCATCCGGGGGACGTGGGGCACGGTCCGGGGTCTGGGTATCGTCCGGCGGCTGCGGAGCGCCGGGGGCGACGAACGGTTCCTCCGGAGTGTGTGGTGGCTGCCCGCCGGACGCCGGTTCGTGGGGCCCGGCTCCACCGCCCTCGGTGGTGTTGCCCGCCGGCGTTTCGCCGTGCGGTTCCGGCGTCTCGCCGTGGTGTCGCGGCGTCTCACCGGAGTTTCGCGGGTCCTGCGGTGTGCTCATCACGTCTCCTCGGTCGGATCGTCGAGGTCTCGTAGTCGGTACCGCGGTGGGACGAGCGTGCTGTCAGCTGTCCGGTTCGTTCTCGATGTGGATGGCGGCGGCTTCGGCAGGGCGGTTGTCCTCCTCGGCCCGGTCGCGGCGGTCCGGGTCCTGTTCCAGCGACTCCTTTATCCCGAGCCGGCCGTCGTTATCACCTTCCCGGTTACGGATCCGCAGGTCCTTCGGCGGGTCCTCGATATAGCGTTCGTAGGCGCGGACCTCGTCTTCTTGGTCGTCGTCGCCCATATCGGGCTCTCGTGGTTCGCGGTCCATACCATCCAGTATGCGCCGCCGCGGGGTCCCGTCGAGGGACCGCGACCAGCGATGGCGAGCCATCCGGAACACATCGTGGCGAGCCATCCGGAACACGCCGTGGCGAGCCATCCGGAACACGCCGTGGCGAGCCATCCGGCGTACACCGTGCGGGTCATCCGGGAAACACAGCGGCCCCCGGACCAGCAGGTCCGGGGGCCGCTCGAGCAGTAGGTCAGGCGTTGCCGTTGAACAGTCCGGTCACCGAACCGTTCTCGAACACCTCGCGGATCGTCCGGGCCAGCAGCGGGGCAATGGAGAGCACCGTGAGCTGCGGGAACTTCTTGTCCTCGGTGATCGGGAGCGTATTGGTCACCACAACCTCCCGGGCGCCGCAGGAGGCGAGACGCTCGGCGGCCGGGGCGCTCAGCACGCCGTGCGTCGCCGCGATCACCACATCGCCGGCACCGGCCTCACGCAGGACGTTCACCGCACCGGCGATCGTGCCGCCGGTGTCGATCATATCGTCGATGAGGATGCAGGTACGGCCCTCGACGGCACCGACCACCCGGTTCGACTTCACCTGGTTCGGGACCAGCGGATCGCGGGTCTTGTGGATGAACGCCAGCGGTGCGCCGTCCAGCGAATCCGCCCATTTCTCCGCCACCCGGACGCGGCCGGAATCGGGGGACACCACGGTGATGTTGTCCAGGCTGTAGTTGGTGCGGACGTACTCGGCGAGCTGCAGCTGCGCGTGCATATGGTCGACCGGGCCGTCGAAGAAACCCTGGATCTGATCGGTGTGCAGATCGACCGTCACGATCCGGTCGGCGCCCGCGGTCTTGAGCAGATCGGCGACCAACCGGGCGGAGATCGGCTCGCGGCCGCGGTGCTTCTTGTCCTGGCGGGCGTAGGGGTAGAACGGCAGGATGGCCGTGATCCGCTTGGCCGAACCGCGTTTGAGCGCGTCGATCATGATCAGCTGTTCCATCAGCCACTGGTTCAGCGGCGCAGGGAAACTCTGCAGCACGAAGGCGTCGGATCCGCGGACCGACTCCTCGAACCGGACGAAGATCTCCCCGTTCGCGAAATCACGCGCGGTCTGCGGGGTGACGTGGACATCTAGTTCCTTGGCCACCTGTTCGGCCAGTTCTGGGTGCGACCGTCCGGCGAAGAGCATCAGGTTCTTCTGGTTGTCGATCCATGACGCGGTCACTACTGGTTGCCATCCTTAAGCTCTGTTGCCCGATCCGGTGTTTCATCGGCCGCGAGTGCCTTCGCCGCCGCATTCGCTGCAGCGGTACCTGGACGTTTCCGCTGCACCCAGTTATCGATATTTCGCTGCGTACCCCCGGACACGGCCAACGCGCCCGGCGGGACGTCTTCCCGCAGCACAGTACCCGCTCCGGTATAGGCGCCGTCACCCACGGTCACCGGGGCGATGAACATCGTATCGCTGCCGGTGCGCGCATGAGACCCCACGACAGTGCGATGCTTGCCCACTCCGTCGTAGTTCACGAACACGCTGGATGCTCCGATGTTGCTGTACTCACCGATGGTGGCATCGCCGACATAGGTGAGATGCGGGACTTTGGTGTGCTTGCCGATCTCGGCATTCTTGGTCTCGACGAAGGCCCCGAGCTTGCCCGATTCGCCCAGTACCGTGCCCGGCCGCAGATAACTGAACGGGCCGACTGTCGCATATGCGTCGACTTTCGCGCCTTCGCCGTGAGTGCGGATGATCCGGGCGCCGTCGCCGATCTCGGAATTGGTGAGTGTGGTGTCCGGCCCGATCTCGGCGTCCTCGCCGATCACCGTGGTGCCCAGCAACTGGACCCCCGGGCGGACGACGGTATCGCGGCCGATCCGCACATCGGTGTCGATCCAGGTGGTGGCCGGGTCGACGATTGTCACGCCGGCGCGCATATGGCGTTCCAGGATGTAGCGGTTGAGGGTGCGGGCAGCGGCGGCCAGCTGCACCCGGTCGTTGACCCCGGTGACCTTCGCCGAATCGACCAGCCGGGCGCCCTGCACCGGGTAGCCGGCTTCACGGGCGAGTTTCAGCACATCGGTCAGGTAGAGCTCGTGCTGCGCGTTGGCGGTGGACAACCGGCCGAGCATGGTGCGCAGCACCGAGACGTCGAAGGCATAGACACCGGAATTCACCTCGGTGATCGCGGCCTGCTCCGGGGTCGCGTCGGCGTGCTCGACGATCTCGGCGACTTCGCCGTCGGTGTCCCGCACGATCCGCCCGTAGCCGTTCGGGTCGTCCGGGACGAAGGTCAGCACGGTGACGGCGGGCCGTTCCGGATAGCTGCGGTGCTCGTCCAGCAGCGCCGACAGGGTGTGGCCGTCCAGCAGCGGCACATCACCGGAGGTCACGATGACATCCCCGGTGAAATCGGCGGGCAGCCCGGTGAGCCCCCTCTGCACGGCGTGCCCGGTGCCCAGCTGCTGTTCCTGCACTACCGGGACGACGGTGCGGTCCAGTTCGCGCGCGACGCCCGCGGCCTCGGCGCCGACTTGTTCCCGGTCGTGCCCGATCACCGTCACCAGATGGCGCGGATCGATGGCGTGGGCGGCGTACAGCGCGTGCGCCAGCATGCTGCGCCCGGCCAGCGGGTGTAGCACCTTGGGCTTCTTCGACCGCATTCTCGTACCGGCACCTGCGGCTAGCACGATGACGGCGGTCTGCTCCTGCATGAATCTCCCTCGGGCCGACGATGGTCATCGTGCACGCGAGCTGCCCGGCCGCCAGGACCCGAACCTGCCCAAATCGGATCGGGACCGAGCGAGGAATGTCCCGGGCATACGAAGAGGCCGCCATGGGTAAGGATTACCCACTCGACGACGGCCCCTTGCCGCGCTGCACGGGGGATGAGCGTATCAGCCCTGCCGGGGCCCGGGTCCGACGATCACGACGTCGATGGATCGGCCGTACGCGTCGGTCACGACAGAGAAAAACCTGGCGGCAGACCGGAGTACTGGATATTCGAACTGGTGATGCCGACGAGGGTTGCGGTGCCGTCGCCGTTCGGCCGGTACACCGGTCCGCCGGAGTCGCCCACCCGAATGCCCGTGTATCCGTCGCAGCGCGTCCCACTCCGCTGCCCCCACCTGCACAGGGCTCCGTTGGGTGCACCTACGGCGGTCAGTTGCTCACCGCTCGGGAGGGTGTTATGGGTCGGGGTGCCGGGGAGTAGGGGGATCATGGCCCAGTCCTCGTCCGGTAGCCGGATCACCCCGAACAGTCCGAGCGTGCAGTGCCCGGCGGTGAGTGCGACCGGCTGTCCATCCGCGTATCCCGTCGCCGTGACCGAACACAGACCGAGTGACGTGCCCGGCCCCACGGCGAACTCCGATGACCCGGATCCTGACGAGCCTGATCCTGACGAGCCTGATCCTGACGAGCCCGATCCCGACGAGCCTGATCCCGACGAGCCGGGCCCCGCATCGGACTGTGCCGATGCCTGGCCGGCGGAGAGGGTCGCGGTGGCGAGCGCGGCAGCGGCGATCAGGGGAAGTGCCTTCAATGTCCTGCGCATGGCATTCCTTGGCAGAAGAAAATCAAGGGCAGAAGATGGTCGGGCTGCCGGCGAGCCTTGACAGCCGCGGTCGATGATAACGAGGTCGAGGTGGACCTACGCCCAACCTGCGGCCCGGCGCGGCTCGCCCGATGCGCCACGCCCGATGCGCCACGCCGCTGCGAGCGACAGGGTTTCGACCGGATTCGGGACCTACCCGCCGGTTCGAATAGTTGTCATGCCACTTCAGGGATTGTCTGCTCCGCCGCCAGGACTCGAACCTGAACTATCTGAACCAAAATCAGAGGTGCTGCCATTACACTACGGCGGACTGTCACATCGGTGGGTCGGTGAACCCGCCGCTGTGCCCAGGCACGGCAACGATAATCGCATGCCACCCCGCTATTCGTCGAACTGTGGGTACCGCGACACGACACACAGGCCCGCCGGGTCGTCTCACCGGTGTGCGCGCGTCCCCGGCCCGCCCGGGTGAATCGGGCGGTGGCGGGTCTGAGACAGTTGATCTCGATGGTTTTGGTCGCTGGTCCGGATCCGGCTGTACCGGCGACCCCCGGTAACCAGGGAGGCGGGAACGTGTCGTCGGGAGAGCCGCGAGCGGTCGAGGATCCACCGGCCGGTGGGGCGGCGAAAGGGACACCCGAGCCGGTGCCACCGGCTCGGCAGCGGATGACCGGTACCCAGCGGCGGCAGCAATTGATCGAGATCGGGCGCGCGCTGTTCGCCGAACGCGGCTACGACGCCACCTCCATCGAGGAGATCGCCCAGCGCGCCCAGGTTTCCAAACCCGTCGTCTACGAGCATTTCGGCGGGAAAGAGGGCCTGTACGCCGTGGTGGTCGACCGGGAGATGTCGATGTTGCTCGACATGATCACCTCCTCGCTGACCAACAACCGGTCCCGGGTCCGGCTCGAACAGGTGGCGCTGGCGCTGCTCACCTATATCGAGCAGCGCACCGACGGTTTCCGCATCCTGGTGCGGGATCAGCCGGTCTCGTCGACGGACGGCCGCTACTCGAGCCTGCTCAACGAGGCGGTCAATCAGGTCGCGCATCTGCTGGGCGGCGATTTCGAACGCCGCGGGTTCGATACCAGTCTGGCCGGCCTGTATGCGCAGGCGCTGGTCGGGATGGTCGCCACCACTGCCACCTGGTGGCTGGATGTCCGCAGTCCCTCCAAAGAGGTGGTGGCCACGCACCTGGTCAATCTGTGCTGGAACGGCCTGAGTCATCTGGAGGCCGACCCGCAACTCAGCTCGGAATGGCCCGCCATCCCCGGCTCTGTCCCGGCGAACTTGCCGGGCGGGCAGCAGAGTTCGGATAACCCCGAATGAACTGCCCGCGAACTCCGGACGGTCGTCGAATCGAGAGGCGTAGCCCACACGGATGGTACGGTTCACCCATCCTTTGGGTGCTGTTCGGGCGGTAAGTCGGTCTACTTCGACAATGTCGGTCTACTTCAGGATGGCTGGTTATTGGGATGACAGGCGGGTCTGATGGCTAGGCAAGCGCGCGCGGAGATCACCCGCGATTCCGTCCTGGCGGGCGCTGCCGATGTCTTTCTGCGCTTGGGCTACGCCAATGCGAGCCTCAGCGAGATCATCGCGCAGTCCAATGTGACCAAGGGCGCCTTGTACTTTCATTTCGGGTCGAAGGAAGAACTGGCCCGCGCGGTGGTCGATCAGGGGCAGGAACGGCTGGTCGCGTCCTGTCAGGGTTTCTTCGACTCGCGGGTGCCGGCGCTGGAAGCGGCGATCGGCATCACCTACGTGGTGGCGGATCTGTCGATGAACGACCCGATGGTGGGCGCGATGCTCAAACTGACCCACCAGATCGGCGACTACCGCGGCGCGAACGGTGAGAACATCGCCAAAACCTGGGGCGAGACCTACCGCCTGCTGGCCGAGCGCGCGATCACCCAGGGCGATCTGCTGCCGGATCTGGACCCGGAAACCATCGGCCTGCTGCTGTACGGGCTCACCACGGGAATGCATATCGTCGCGGTCGGCACGGAGTCGATGGACCAGATGGCGTCGCGAATGGAGCGGGCCTGGTACTTCCTGCTCCCGTCCATCGTCCCCGACGACAAGGTGTCCTACTTCCGGGAGTTCGCGTCCCGCCGGTTGCGCAGATACATCCCCTGATCCCGGTCCAGCGGCTCCGGCTCGCAAACGTGCCCAGCGGTGATGCCGAGTCCGGTGAGGCCTTGCAGGTACGGACCAAGGGGCCGAAACCCCGCGTGGTGGCGCGCCGAAAGCACCGTCGCGAGCCCTCGCGTGCAGGCCCACCTCGCTGACCTCTATGTACAGCCCCGGCTCGACCTCGCCGCGGATCGGCGCGCACGAAAGACAACCCCGAGACCTCGCGCACGTCGGCGCGCCATAAACTCGACCCATGTCTGCCCCACGTCCACCACTGGCAGGACTGGCTGCGGCGGCCGGTGCCGATACCGCACTGCGGACCGTTTCCGGAATGCTCGGGAAGTCGTCGGTCGAGTTGGTGGCGCCGGCGGCGGCGCGTTCCTTCGTCGCGGCGACCATGGCTGCCGACCGGCCCGTCGTCGTGGTGACCGCGACCGGCCGGGAAGCCGATGATCTGACCCTCGAGCTCACCGAGATGCTGGGCGGGGCCGTCGCCCAGTTCCCCTCCTGGGAGACCTTGCCGCACGAGCGGCTGTCGCCGGGCGCCGATACCGTCGGGCGCCGCCTCGAGGTGCTGCGGCGGCTGGCGCAGGATTACGGCATCGCGCAGCGGTTCGATGAGGGGCGGTGGTCGGGCGACGGGCGGGCGGATCCGGTGTTCCCCGAACCGCTGCGCGTCGTGGTGACCACGGTGCGGTCGCTGATGCAGCCGATGGCGGCCGGGCTGGGGGATATCGAACCGGTCGTGCTGCGGATCGGGGCCGAGGCCGATTTCGACGAATTGGTCTCGCGGCTGGTCGAATTCGCTTACACACGCGTGGACATGGTCGGTAAACGCGGCGAGTTCGCGGTGCGCGGCGGCATCCTCGATCTGTTCCCGCCGACGGCGGACCATCCGGTGCGGGTGGAGTTCTGGGGTGACGAGATCACCGAACTACGGTCGTTCTCGGTCGCCGATCAGCGCTCCCTCGGGGAGACCTCGCTCGCCACGGTGGTGGCACTACCCTGCCGGGAGCTGTTGCTCACCGGCGCGGTGCGGGAGCGGGCAGCGGCCGTTGCGGCGGACAATGCGGCCGACGCCGCCCTCGTGGAGATGCTGGCGAAGCTGGCCGAGGGGATCGCGGTCGAGGGGATGGAGGCGCTGCTGCCGGTGCTGCAACCGGGTGAGCTGCGCCTGCTCACCGAGCAACTGCCCGGCGGCACCCATCTGCTGGTGTGCGATCCGGAGAAGGTCCGGACCCGCGCCGCCGATCTCGTGCGTACCGGCGAGGAGTTCCTGGAGGCGTCGTGGACCGCGGCCTCCTTCGGAGGTGACGCGCCGCTGGGCGCGCACGGTCTGGATCTGGCGGCGTCGGCGTATCGCCCGCTGGCCGAGATCCAGGACAGTGCCCGACAGCAGGAACTGCCCTGGTGGACGCTGAGCCCGCTGGCGTCGGGCGATCCGGCCGAAGTGGAGTTGCCGGTGCAGGCCGGGCCCACGGCGCGCGGGTCCGACGAGCTGGTGGCGACGATCTTCGCCTCGCTGCGGGCCCACGTCACCACGGGCGGGCGTGCGGTGGTGGTGCTGGCCGGGCACGGTACGGCTCAGCGCACCCTGGAACGACTCGGGGAGGCCGAGGTACCGGCCGCGCAACTACCGGCCGGCGAGGAACCGGTGCCGGGCGTGGTGGGGGTGCTGTGCGGTTCGCTGCACGACGGGGTGATCTTCGGCGACGCCGGCCTGGTCGTGGTCGCGGAATCCGATCTCACCGGTAACCGGGTCACCGCGCCGGGCGACGGGAAGCGGCTGCCCGCCAAACGCCGCAACCAAGTCGATCCGCTGGCGTTGAACGCCGGCGATATGGTTGTGCACGATCAGCACGGTATCGGCCGGTTCGTGGAGATGATCGAACGGACGGTCGGCGGTGCCCGGCGCGAATACCTGGTGATCGAATACGCGCCGAGTAAACGCGGCCAGCCCGGCGACCGGCTGTTCGTGCCGATGGAATCGCTGGACCAGCTGTCCAGGTATGTGGGCGGAGAGCTGCCCAGCCTGTCGAAGCTGGGCGGTGCCGACTGGGCGAATACGAAACGTAGGGCCCGCAAGGCGGTCCGGGAGATCGCGGGCGAACTGGTGCAGCTCTACGCCGCCCGGCAGGCCGCGCCGGGGCACGCCTTCGGCCCCGACACCCCGTGGCAGCGGGAGATGGAGGACGCGTTCGCGTTCACCGAAACCGTCGATCAGCTCACCGCCATCTCGGATGTGAAAGCGGATATGGAGAAAGCGGTCCCGATGGACCGCGTGGTCTGCGGTGACGTCGGGTACGGCAAAACCGAGATCGCGGTGCGGGCGGCATTCAAGGCGGTGCAGGACGGCAAACAGGTGGTGGTCCTGGTGCCGACCACACTGCTCGCGCAACAGCATCTGCAGACCTTCACCGAACGGCTCGCGGGCTTCCCGGTCACCGTGAAGGGCCTCTCCCGGTTCACCGACCCCGCGGAGTCGCGGGAAGTGATGACCGGGATGGCCGAAGGGGAGGTCGATATCGTTGTCGGCACCCACCGGTTGCTGCAGACCGGGATCCGCTGGAAGAACCTCGGCCTGGTGATCGTGGACGAGGAACAGCGCTTCGGAGTCGAACACAAGGAACACATCAAGGCGCTGCGTACCCACGTGGACGTGCTGACCATGTCCGCCACCCCCATCCCGCGCACCCTGGAGATGAGCCTGGCCGGGATCCGCGAGATGTCCACCATCCTCACCCCGCCGGAGGAACGGCACCCGGTCCTGACCTACGTCGGCGGCTACAACGACAAGCAGGTCACCGCCGCGATCCGCCGCGAACTGCTGCGCGACGGCCAGGTGTTCTACGTGCACAACCGGGTGTCGTCGATCGAGAAAGCGGCCCGCCGGATCCGGGAACTGGTCCCCGAAGCCCGCGTGGTGGTGGCGCACGGGCAGATGAACGAGGACACACTGGAACGCACCGTGCAGGGGTTCTGGCAGCGCGAATACGACGTGCTGGTATGCACCACGATCATCGAGACCGGGCTCGACATCTCCAACGCGAACACGCTGATCGTGGAACGCGCCGACGCGCTCGGGCTTTCGCAGCTGCACCAGTTGCGGGGCCGGGTCGGCCGCAGCCGGGAACGTGGCTACGCCTACTTCCTGTACCCGGCGGAGAAGCCGCTCACCGAAACCGCCTACGACCGCCTCGCGACCATCGCCCAGAACTCCGATCTCGGCGCCGGTATGGCGGTGGCCATGAAAGATCTCGAAATCCGCGGCGCCGGTAACGTTCTGGGCGCCGAACAGTCCGGGCATGTGGCCGGGGTGGGATTCGATCTGTACGTGCGGCTGGTCGGGGAAGCGGTGGAGGCCTATCGCGCGGCCGCCGATGGGAAACCGATCGTTACCGAGGAGACCAAAGAGGTCCGCATCGACCTCCCGGTGGACGCCCATATCCCGCCCGACTATGTCGCCAGCGACCGCCTGCGCCTGGAGGCCTACCGGAAACTGGCCGCCGCCCACGACGATCCGGCGCTGGCCGCGGTGGTCGAAGAACTCGTCGACCGGTACGGCCCGCTCCCGGTGGAGGTGGGCCGGCTGGTCTCGGTGGCCAAACTACGCCTGCTGGCCCGCGAATACGAGGTCAGCGAGATCGCGGTCACCGGCACCACGGTCAAGATCTCCCCGCTGTCGCTGCCCGATTCGAAACAGCTGCGGCTCAAGCGGATCTATCCCAGCGCGTCCTACCGGGCCGCCAGCGGGGTGGTCCAGCTGCCGTTGCCGCGGATCCAGGACAGTGTGGGCGCCGACCGGCTCCGCGATGTCGCTCTCCTGCAGTATCTCGCGGACCTGCTGCTCGCCCTGGACGGTAAAGCCGCCGGCGCGGTGGACCTCACGGTCGCGACCGAGGTGTCACCCGCGCGATGACCTCCGATCCCGTGCCGGGCAACTCCGGCCTCGGGGGTGCGCAGCCCGCCGCGGCGCCGTCCGAGGAGTCCGCCGCCCCTCCGCGGGAATCCGGGCGACCCACCGACATGTCGACGCAACCCGAAGAATCCGCGACCGCGTCGCCTCGGCTCGATGAGTCCGCGGCCGGCCTACGACAAACTGTGCAGCCCGGGGCGCCACCGCTCGAAGCGCGATCGGCACGTCCGGCGCCGGGCGTCCTGGAAGCGGAAACAGCGACCGTGGCAGCGGGTTTGTCCGAAGCCGTCGAGGTGATGGACCGGCTGTGGCGGTTCGGCGGCTGGGAGGTCACCCAGACCCACGATTCGCTGCGCCCGTACCTGCTCGAGGAAACCTACGAACTCCTCGACGCGATCCAGGAAGAGGACCCGGGCACCATCCGCGAGGAACTGGGCGACCTCCTGCTACAGGTGCTGTTCCACTCCCGGATCGCCGAAGCGGCCGGCGAATTCACCATCGACGATGTCGCCGCCGCGCTGGTAGCCAAACTGGTGAACCGCAGTCCCCACCTCGCGGATGCGGCCGCGGCCGGTTTCGATCAACACGCGTCGGTGACCGAAAAGGTCGCCGCACAGGAAAAAGCGTGGGAGGAACGCAAATCCGCCGAAAAGGCCCGCCGCTCCTGCCTGGACGGTATCGCCATGGCCCAACCCGCACTTGCCCTGGCGGAGAAGGTCCGCTCCCGCAGCGCCCGCGCCGGCCTCCCGGACGATCTGATCCCGGACGATCTGCGCATCATCCGCCTGGGCAGTCCGGAGAGCGCGGAAGAACGATTACGCAAAGCCACCCTCGACTTCGCCGCCACCATCCGCCGAGCCGAGGACGCCGCCGAATCCGACCGCGGCATCCGGCAGCCGCTGACCCCGGCGGACTGGCGCAGATACTGGCAATGATCCGGCCGTGGCCGGCTGTGCTGAGAGTCGGCGGCCGCACCTCCCGGCCGCCGGCCTACCGGAGGAAGCGCGCGGCAGCGGCAGGACCATCCCACCGAAACCGCGCTCTCGGTCAGTCGAGTAGTTCGTCTGCCTTGTTGACCTCGAGTGCTCGGCGCAGCCACTTGTGCAGCTGGTCGAGATCCTCGCAGGACATGATCGTGTCCCGGACCTCGCCCGGCACGGCGATTCCGCGGGCGTCGAGGACGGTCAGAATCGATTTCGCCTCGCCCTTCGCCTCGCCCTCGGCGATGTACTTGCGAGCGAAGTCGCTGGTGAAGTTGTAGTCACGCAAACCGGTGGACATAAATGCCTCCCAAGCAGGACGAACAGCGCGCGGCAGCATCGTCAGGATGAAATCATGGTATCGCAGGGCCGGGTCGGCCCCGAGTGTTCGAAGCCCGCTGGCCAGGGCCACCCAGATCTGGGTGTGGTCTGGATGGTGTGGGTGCGCCACCGCGGACAATACGGCCAGCTCAGGCAGCTCGGTAGCTATTTCCGGGTCGGTGACCACCGGTACCGCCGACGGGTCCAGGACCAGAGGTGTCAAGGTGGTGGGTGGGTGGCCGAAGCCGATATCCAGTGGTTTGGACGCCCACTGCGCGGTTCGTCGGTCCGGGCATATGACCAGCAGTAGGACCGGACATTTCATCCGGGCTTGCAAGGACGTCGTGTAGACCGGCCATGACCACGGCTTGTCCGTGTGTGGATAGGAGCCGGGCAACCAGATCAGGCCGCTCCGTGAACATATCGATGACCACTTCATGCGGGGTCGAAGGCATGGCGCGTACCGTAGTGCCCGGCACCGACACTTGTTGAGCCACAGCGTGTTCTACAGCAATCGGTTTCCGACTTCGGGCCGGGGCCGCGCCGGTGGTGTACTGTTCAGCGCCGACCACGCGTTGGCCGGTCAGGCCGGGTCGGCGATGAGGTGCTGGTATGCGGTGTCGAGGGGGAGGTCGACCGCGAACCAGGCCGCGGGTTGATCGTCGTTGCGGGGGCACCAGGCTGTCGCGATACACAGGCGGGCCGTTTCCGTGGTGGCCAGGCCGGGCAGATTCCAGGTGATCCGGACCGGATCTGTGTATCGCACACCGTATTCGTTGTCGAATTCACCGTCGACGGGCATTTGGTGCGACCAACCGGCGGGTATCAGCCGGGCGTCCGCTGCCTGTAGTGCGAGCAGATCGTAATCCGGGCCGCCGATCGACACCATGAACTGGTCGTTCTCGGCGCTCACCGCGGCGAGGCATTCGCCGGAATCCGGGCCGCCGCAGGCATCGGCCGCCATGTCGGTGAGTTCGGCCGAGATGTCCAGGCCGGACAAGCCTGCGTGGGCCTGAACCTGCCAGATCGCCGGCCACGTCGGGACCGGCACATCGCCTCCCCAGAGTGGTACGGCGATGCTTCCGAGCAGCAGATCGACCGTTGCGGTTCGATGCCGCCAGCGGTACAGATGTGATCCGTTCGCCAAGCGCCACACAGTATTCGGCTTCGCGGGTTGCTCCTCCGAACCGAGCGTGACGGAGAATTCGACGGTGCCGAGGGGCGTTTCGACAACAGGTGGACGGCGGTCCACCTGTGTCAGGTGGTCGGTGCGGAGCATGTCCCCATCATTCAGGTCGGTGTTCACGGGGCAGCGGTGGGCCGCTGGTGCCCGCTCCGCGTGTGCTCCGGCCGAACCAACTCGCGGCCTGCGCGGTGCGGCTAGACGTTCACACCGTAGTCGCGCGCGATCCCCGCCAGCCCCGACGCGTAACCCTGGCCGATCGCCCGGAACTTCCATTCGCCCGCACGACGATAGAGCTCGCCGAAGACCATCGCGGTTTCCGAGGAAGCATCCTCGGACAGGTCGTAGCGGGCCAGTTCCGAGCCGGTGCTCAGGTCCACGATGCGGATGTAGGCGTTGCGGATCTGGCCGAAGGACTGCCCCCGCTGGTCGGCGTCGTGGATGGAGACCGGGAAGAAGATATTGGTGATCGTTTCCGGCGTATTGGCCAGATCGATATTGATCACCTCGTCGTCGCCGTCGCCCTCACCGGTGAGATTGTCGCCGGTGTGTTCGATGGAGCCCTCCGGCGACCGGAGGTTGTTGTAGAAGACGAAATGCTGATCCGAGAGGACTTTCAAGCTCGAGCCCGTGGCCAGGGCGCTGGCGTCCAGGTCGTAATCGGCGCCCATGGTGGTGCGCACATCCCAGCCGAGGCCGACGGCGATCTTGGTCAGGTTGGGGGCCTGTTTGGACAGCGAGACATTGCCGCCTTTGGCCAGGTTGACGCTCATGATCTCCCTTCCCCGCGGCGCCGGGGCGCCGGATATGTGGCGCCTCGCGCCCGATCTCAGTTCTGTTCTTCGTCCGCCCAGGACTTCAACGTGGCCACCCGGTGTTCCAGGGCGCGCAGCTCGGAGGAGTCGTCGAGGATGGTGCGCTGAATGCCCTGGGCGACCGCGAAGGCGCCCTGCCGGTGATCGTCGATGACATCCACATCCAGGCGGACCGCCACATAGTCGTGGGCGCCGGGCATTTCCTCCGCGATGACCTTGGCCGAGCCCCGGGCGCACAGCGCCACATTGCCGGCGCCGAGGATCAGCAGCGCCACCTGGGGCCGCTCGCGTAATCGCGCCAGGGACCCGCGGTCGAATTTGAGGCTCAGCAGGATTCGCCGGTCACCGGCGCGGACCGGCCAGGACACCGGGATCGCGTGTGGTGCCGGATCGGTGGTGACCAGGACGGCGATGGTCTCCTGTGGCCAGTGCGGCAGCGCTTCCAGCTCGGGATGGTCGGTTGCTGGGTGTTCCACTGAGCTGACTCCGGCTGCCATATCGTCCCCTCCTGGATCGACGTGCTGCGGCGGAGGAAGTGCCGCACCGGTCACCAGTCTAGAGGTCGCCGCCGACACGCGCCGGGGAAGTACCGGCTCCGACCTGCATCGGAAGGTAGTGCTGCCGACCGGAATCCGCGCCGCTGAGGCAAGGTGAGCCTCAGAAACGGAGGTCAGCACGGCCTTTAGCGCACGATGTGCTGGTCAGGTGCCGACGAGGACGGAGTCGAGCGGGAGGGTGTGCACCCAGTCGCGGGCCAGCGCGGTGGGTTTGATCTCGCCGGACGCGTCGTGGCGGGCGTGTTCGCCGATCTGGGTCCCGCCGAGCGTGGTGAGCTTTTCCGCGGCGATCTCCCCGCCGCGGTTGAACGTGGTGTCGTAGACCGAATCGCCGAGGCCGAATACCGCGAACCGCAGCCCGGTCAGGTCGGGGCTGTGGGCGTCCAGGGCCTCGAAGAACGGTTCGGCGCCGGTCGGGAGGTCACCTTCGCCGTACGTGGAGCAGACGACGATATGGAAGAGCCGCGGGTCCAGCTCGCCGGGGTCGAACTCGGACATATCGACAACCGAGACCTCGTAACCGGACAGTTCCCCCGCCATTGTCTCGGCCACGTTCTCCGCTGTGCCCATTTCCGAACCGAACAGGATCACAATACGCACCGCGCCACTCCTTCCGCCCAACTTTGGAGAGGCAATCCTAACTTACGGTTTCCCGGTGACGTGGGGCCACCATCGTCTCGTGCTCGTCCAGCAGGCTGAAGTACTTGCGCAGCATCAGCACCGCGGTCGCGGCCAGGCCCGCGGTCAGCCCCCACCACACGCCCGCGGCGCCGAGCCCGGCGGGGAAGGCGAGGACGAGGGCCGTGGGCAGGCCGACGAGCCAGTAACCGACCACGGACAGCCGGAACCCCGCGTTCGTCGCCTGCAGGCCGCGCAGCAACCCGGTCCCGATGTTCTGGGCCGCGTCGAAGAACTGCAGCACGATACCGATCAGCAGCAGCGATCGGGCCACCTCGACGGTCGCGGCATCGTCCAGATCCAGGAATGGGCGAAGAACCAGTTCGGGAACGAGTACGTAGGCCAGTCCGGTGATCAGCGTGACCACACCGGCGAACTGCAGCGCGAGCCAGGCCAGGCCCCGGGCGTGCGCGGTCTCGTCACGGGCGACACTGTGACTGACCAGGATCGAGGCGCCGTGCGAGATACCGATGGCGACCTGGAAGACGATGTAGATCACCTGGTACACGACATTGTGCGCGGCCAGCGCGGCCGGTCCGAGCGCACCCATGACCAGCGCCAGTACCGAGAACATCCCCGCCTCGGAACCGTAGGTGAGGGCGATGGGCGTACCCAGCCGCAGTTCGGCGCGCAGCGTCTCCGCCCGCACCGGCCACGGGCGGATCGGCAGAGTGCGGCCGAGTTCGGCGTCGCGGCGCACCATCGTCCAGAAGACAACGAACATGAGCAGGAAGACCAGCGAGGTCGCGACGCCCACACCGGTCAGTCCCAAGGCGGGCAGGCCGGCCCAGCCGTGGATAAGACTCAACGCCAGCACCAGGTTCACCGCGACGGAAC
The DNA here is from genome assembly GCF_044453135.1 of Nocardia sp. NPDC051750. Taxonomy (NCBI): domain Bacteria; kingdom Bacillati; phylum Actinomycetota; class Actinomycetes; order Mycobacteriales; family Nocardiaceae; genus Nocardia; species Nocardia sp. NPDC051750. The sequence continues at coordinate 91,416 of NZ_JBITCK010000007.1, forward strand.
CGAGCGTCACCAGCAGCAACGCCTGCGGTCTCTGCAGACCGACGGTGTACTGGCGCAGCACCTGGAACCAGAGGCAGGGCAGCAGCCCCGGAGCCAGCGCGATCATGAGCGGGCGGGCCTGCTCCAGTACGCCGGCGTCCTGGCCGAGCCACTGCAGCGACCAGCCCAGGCCGACGAGGATCGCACCGCCCAGTAGTCCGGCCGCCGTGGCGATCAGGAAACTCGACCGGACCAGCTCGCGGACCTCGGGATCGGGATCGGTGCCGCGCTTCCCCGCCGCGCCCACGGCCGCCGCGATCTGGTTCCCGCTGCCGGTGATCAGCCCGACGCACATGGTGCGGATCTGGTTGAACAACACCAGAGCCAGGCCGCCGGCCGCGACCGCCTGCACGCCGAGACTGCCCATCAGCGCGATATTGGTGGTCGACACCGCCACCTGGGCGAGCTGGGTGAGAGCGATCGGGGTGGCCAGGGCGGCGAGGCGCCGGATATCGGGGCCGCCGGGCCGCCATGGGTGGGGTGCGGTGGGCCGCCGGGGGTGCGGGGCGGTGAACCGCCGGCCGCCGGGGTTGTCTCGTGAGAGTGGTGTGCTGATCACCGGGCCCGCACCATAGTGTCCGAATCCTCCGTATGGTCGTGGTCGTGCGCTCGCGGCCGGGTAGTGGTGGTGGCGTTCCCGGCGGTATCGGCCAGGACCGCGTCACCCACCGGGTGCGTACCACGGCCCGCGGGAGCATAACGGGTCAGCAGGGAGTGGACCGCGCGTTCGGCGTCGGTGTCGAGTAGATCGCGTTCGGCCATCCAGTCGTCGTCGAATACTGTGTCGAGGTATTTCTCGCCGCCGTCGCAGACGATGGTGACCACGGTGGAACCGGCCGGGAACTCGTCGAGCCTGGTCAGCGCGGCATGGACAGAGCCGCCGGCCGATCCGCCCAGCATCAGGCCGAGCTGCCGGGATACCGCGCGGCAGGTGGCGAACGCGTCCCGGTCAGTGACCTTGACTCCCTCGTCCAGCAGGTCGTAGTCGACGGCGGTGCCGATAGTGGCACCGGGCGGCGTGCCGGTGCCGGATTGCCAGTAGGGCCCGCCGGGACCGCCGAAGGCGATCGAGCCGACCGGCTCCACCCCGATCACCCGCGGTACACAGCCAAGCTGCCGCAATCGGGTCGCGGTGCCGAAAAGGGAACCGCCGGTGCCGACGGCGGACAGCAGGATATCCACCCGCTCCACTTCGGCCAGTAACTCCTCGGCCACCGCGTAATAGCCGACGGCATTGGCATCGTTGTTGTGCTGTTCGGTGAAATAGGCGTCGGGCAGGCCCGCGGCCATGGCCTCGGCGTGATCCTCCCGGGCGGACGTCGCCAGGGCATCGTCACCGTCGTCGGCGACGAATACCAGACCAGCGCCCATGGCTCGCATTGCCCGCAATTTGTCCTTGCTCGCGTGATGGTCGACCACCGCGGTGAAACGGTAACCGCGTTCGGCAGCCACCACCGCGAGACCGAGCCCGGTATTTCCGGACGTGGATTCGATGATATGCCCGCCATCGCCCAGCAAACCCCGGCGTTCCGCGTCGAGAACCATTTCGCGGGCCATCCGTATCTTGGCGGCACCGGTCGGATTGAACTGTTCGAGTTTGAGCAGCAACCGGGTACCGGACGGGGTTGCCGCCAATTCGAAGAGTGGGGTGCGGCCGATCAGGTCCGTTACGCGGGTGACGAGAGACATGGCAGAACTCCTGGGCGTCGATTACGGGCGGTGCGATGCGGCCGGGGCGGACGGCAGCACGGTCAGGATTGATCGAGGGCCCAGCGATACCGGCCGCCCGGCGCCTGCGAAAGCACCACCTTGGGCGGAATGGGTAATTCGTGAAAGGGCGATTCGTTGGAATCCATCTGGTATCCGGCGGTATTCGGGTAGATCAGCAGATCGCCGGTGACGGCTGCCCGGGGCAGCGGAACCCGCCGCCAGCTGAGCATGTCCGATTCGAGGCAGGTGGCGGCGCCGACCACCGTGGGTGTCGGTGTTCCGGCGCCGGCGGGCCAGAGCACCGGGTCGGGGAGATATTCGCTGTCGAACCACTGTTCGGACAGGCTCAGGCTGGAACCGTCCACGGTCAGCACCCGGTACGGCTGCCCGTGCTCGTGCCGGATCTTGTGTCCCTGGACGCGGAAAACCGTGCTACCGGCCCGGTCGAGCAGCGCGCGTCCCGGTTCCACGGCCAGCGTGGTTTCGGTTTTCCGTAACCGCCCGGCGAGGTCGTCGCGTTCCAGGATCGCGGCGAGCATGGCCGGACCGGCTTCGGGAAACGAATACGGGTAATACGATTCGAACGCTTTTCCGGAATGAAACCAGCGGCGGTTCACTTCGTCCCGGAAGGCGGCCCAATGGCCGGCGGGGACGTAGTCGACACCGAATCCGCCGCCGATCGAAATAGTGGTGGCCGGATGCCCTTGCGCCCGCGCGGCACGGACACGGTCCAGCAACTGGACGGCCAATTCGGCGCGCGGTACCGGATCGTAGCCGGACAGGTGAAAACTGAATCCCACCAGCGAAATCGAGGGTTGATCGGCGGCCGCCGTCACGGTCTGATCGAGTTCTTCCGCCGACATACCGAACCGGCTGGCCGAAGCCGCCGGTAACACGCGCAGCAGTACGCGAACCGGAATATCCAGTGTGGCCAATCGGTTCAACTCAGCGAGACTGTCCACCGCGACGAGGCACCCGTGCCGGGCGGCGAGCCAGTGCAGGTCGTCGCTTTTCTCGGGTCCGGTGACGAGGAGATCCGCCCCGCGGATTCCCTGGCTCAGTGCGGCGACGAGTTCGCCGGTGCTGGATACGTCGACCCCCGCGCCCGCGGTGGCGCAGGCGCGGGCGACGCAGGCCGCTTTGTTCGCCTTCTTCCCGTAGAAGATCGCGCCGGAAACCCCGGCGGCAGTGAACACCTGCTGAAACCCGCGAATATTGGCGGCCACGCGCGACGGATACATCAGATGGAAGGGCCCGCCGACAGCGAACGCGATATCGCCCAGTAGCTGCGGATCGTCGAGAACCTGCTGTTCCCAGTCGTCCCGGTGCGCGGGCAGCGGTGCGGCCACCGTCCCCGCGTGTTCGCCGCGGGAGCCGGGGCCGGCACCCGCGGGGGCATCGGCTCCGGTCAATCCCATAGCGAGACCTCCGTGCCGCGGCCCTCGGCGATGGCCCGTTCGGCCAGGGCATGCGCCACGGCGATATCGGTGAGCACCAGACCGCTGTTGTAGACGAAGATCCGCTCGTCCGGACGGCGGCGGGCGACGGCGCGCCGGCTCAGGATCTGCGGCAGTTCGGCGTCCACCGGCCGCAATTCGCCGTTCTCGTCGGCCATATCGGTCCCGGTCACCGCCATCTGTTCGGCACTGGTGGCGATCACCCGGTCGGCGTCGTGCAGGGTCGAGGGAGCCAGGCCGTATCCGACCAGCACCACCACCGAACCCGGCTTCAGCTGTTCGGATTCGATCGCCACCTCGGTACCCGGACCGGCGGTCGCCAGCACGACATCCGCGGTCCGGGCCGCGGCGCCGGGATCGTCGACGTTCTCCAGCAGCGCGTGCGGGGCATACTCGGCGAGCTGCCGGTGCACCGCTTCGATGCCCTCGGGGTGGGTGCCGTAGAGCATCAGTTTGCGCAGTTGCGGATTGGCGGCCAGGAGATGCGGCAGCGCGTTGCGGCCCTGGGTGCCGGTACCGATCAGCAGGACCGAATCCGCGTCCCGGCTCACCGTTTCCCGCACCAGCAGCGCGGAGACCGCCGGTGTGCGCAGGGCGCCGACCCGGGAGCAGTCCATCATCGCGATGGGCGCGCCCGTGGTGTCGTCGTAGAGCGTGATGGTCGTGTAGTAGCGCTTGGTGGTGCGGTCGTGGCCCGGGTCGAATTTGTACGACGTCTTCATGGCCACCACCCGTCGCCGGCCGTCGCGGCCCAGCATGGCGTAGGCGACCGACCACCCGTCCGGGTTGGCGACGCTGAGCTTGCGTGGATTGTCGGAATCCCCGGCGGCCAGGGCGATATAGGCTTCCTCCACCGCGCGCACCACATCGGCCGGTGCCACCGGCACATCGGCCAGGTCGGCGCGGCTCAGGATGCGCAGGGGAGTTATTCGGTCACGTGTGCCCAACGGATCCTCGATCATCTACTGCACCGTTCCGCTCTTCACGCACCTCCCGCGCCGTGGGCGCTAGGCTGTGCGCCGCCGGCGGGAAGGGTGCGACGATCTGCTGACCGTATCCATTCTCCCCGGATTCGGCTGCGCGGCGCGGGCGTTCGGGTAGCCGGATATTCACTCGTTTCAGCCAGCGGTCGGTGCCGTCGTAGCGGGCGGTGAACGGTACCCGGCCGTGGACGGCGACATCGTTGTCGACCAGCAGCAGTTCTCCGGGACGCAGCGCGGCCACCACACAAACCCGTTCGAGCTCGCGTTCCAGCTGCGCATAGGCCGCCCGGAAGTCCGCGCCGGCTTCGTCGAGCGGCGTGTAGGCGGGGTCGAATCGCAGGGTGAGCGACCGGGGATCGCCCTCGCTTCCGGGTTCGTTCCACAGCGTGGGCACCGCGACGGCGGCGGCCCGGTCGAAGTCCGGCCCGTAGGAGACGTCCGGCAGGATCGGCAGTGTCGGTGTGCACAAGGTGTCCCGCTGCGCCCTGGTCAGCTCTACCCGGCGAACCGAGGACACCGTGGTGCCGACCAGATCGGGATTGCGCAGGCAGACCAGCATGAGCAGATTCGCGCGCATCGGGTGGAAAGCGTCTTCCGTGTGCGGGCTGAGCAGGACGGCGCTACTGGCCCCGGACTGTTCGAGTTCGTGGCCCGCCGCGGGGACGATGTTGTTGACCAGCCGTCCGTCCTGCTGTCCGGCCCAGCCGAACGGTTCACCGGCCGCCGCGGCCAGCAGCAGCATGGCGATATCCACGTCGAACGAGCAGCCGGGACGGTCCGCGTCGGCACTCCAGTGCGCCGCCGTCTGCCAATCCGGCGGTGTGGGGCCGATTTCGTTGTCGGACAGCGGTAGTCGGCGCACGATGCAGGCCCCGGCGGCAGTGGCCGGGGGGCGGAGCGCGGTACGTACTTCGGCGGGCAGATCCCCGGCCCGGCGCGCGATACGGGCGAGCAGCGCCGGGTCGGAAAGGGGTCGCGGGGCCCGGCGGGGGTCGCGGTGGGTTGTGAGGGCTATCTCAGCGGCCATTTCGCGTACCGCCCGTCCGGCGGTCTCGGGTAACTCACGGTGCTCGATATCGTCGATGGTGGGTGGGTGAAGCGCTTTACGTTCGGAGAGAACGCTTTTCACCAAAAGTTTCCCTTCTCGGAATCGTGGATCGCGGTACCGGTGTGACGAGTCGATGTGCGAAGTTAGTGCGTGGCCGGGCCGGTGGCAAGGGTTACCTAACTACGGCGTGTGATAGCAATTATGAATAACGCACTCAACGTACAGGTAGGAGGGTGTGGGGACATCTGGCGTGGCCGCCGTGGTGAGACGCAGAACACGGTAAGGGTAGCCTGGCCTTCTGGCAAATTCCGCGCGACTCGCCGGTAGTGAGAAGGTCCGCGCCGCAACAATTTCCGGCCGGGCCCGCGCCGCCCGGACCGGGATTACAGACTGTTCGCCAGCAGCGCGTACTGGGCCGCGGTCTTCTGCTCTATCTCGGATTCGTCATCGCTGGACACCACGCCCACATACCGCTTGTACGGCACGAAACAGCGGTACCGATACTGGCGCTCCGGATCGCCCCGGCCGTTGAGCTCGAGGCAACTCGCGCCGGGGACCTCCGCGGGTGCCGCCTGCGGATCGTAGGCGTCACCGGCCGATTCGATGAAACCGTCCACCAGGATCGGCGCGCCCGCCGGATCCCGGACCCGGGCCACCGAACTACCGTCGGCATAGGCGGCGCTCTCGAAACCGGATTCGTCGAGCAGCCGGGCCCGGGCATTCTGATCGTCCGCGGAACTGATCAGATAGTTCCGGCCGTAGACGGCGAATTGGTCCGGATCCGGGGTCTGCCCGCTGCGGTCGTCGACCACCACCCGCGACAGCAGATTCTCGGGATCGACCGCCAGATCGGCGATATCGGCCGTCGGCGTCGGCTCGAACCGGTCCAGCTGGGTGAGCTGGGCGGCCAGCACCTTGTCCACCCAGGACACCAGATCGGCGCGGTCGGCCTGCGGGCGCTGGACGAACAGCGAGATCACGAACTCCTCGTGCGCCAGAAACGCGCCGACATTCGCGACCCCGGGCCGCCAGTGCAGCAGCGCGTCCGGGTATTTCGCCGAATCCAGCTTCCGGTTGTCGGGCGAGACCCCGATATCGGCGCGCTCCAGCTCCTGCGCCGCCGTGCCGGCGCTGTCGGCATCGGGGAAACGCAGGGCCACCACGGTGAGCGCAGTAGCATCGGGGTTCGGCCGGGTCCGGCCCTCCGGGTCGTCACGATCGGCACCGCTGGCCGCGTAACCGACCACCATTTTGCGGTTCTTCAGGATCGGTTCGGACACATTGGCCAGGAAATCGATCGCGGTCGCGGGATCCGGCAGCACTTTCGAACCGCGCCCGAATTTCAGCGACGGATCGACCTGGTTACTGGTCACCACGGCCTCCGACATCCGGATGCCCTCCAGCATCGGACCGTCCGTACCCGCATCCTGCGGATAGCTGAACCGGTCGACCGGGAAATCCCCCACCGCCAGCGTGCGCACATCGATCTCGCCGGGGACCGGCGCCCCCGGTACGGAGCTACACCCGGACACCCCGGCTACCAGAAGAGCGGCGAGCACGATGACGGTGCCGCCACGCGTTATCCGAACCATGGGCGGGCCCCTCGTTCCGATCGAAGCTGCACTGTCGAAGTTACCCGACGCAACGCCATCTCGGGACGGGCCGGCCACGGCCGTGCCATACCCTGGTCTGGTGGCAGACAACCCGCGACAGCACCCGGGCGGAGACTGATCCGCATGCAGGACCAGCAGGTCGAGGTGGTGTCCGGGTCGCATGCCGCGGCCCGGGTCGCGGGCGCGGTGGTGCTCGTCGCGCACCGCGGGCAGGGCCGGCCCACCGAGGACTCACCCGCCGTGCGGGCGCTGGTGGCGCTGATCGCCCTGGTCTATGAGGCCGCCGCGCGGCAACCCGACGGCCCCGGCGCGTCGATCGCCCGGGAAGCGACCCGGTGGCTCATGGCCCGGGCGGAGCGGGTCGGCCCGGAGAGCTCGATCGACTTCGGGATCCTGTCCGCCGCGGGTCCGGGCCGCGTAGCGATCTTCCTGCACGGCGCCGTCACCGCCGTGGTGGCGGGCGAGGACACCGAGTACTTCCACGGCCGCGACGCGGTGTTCACCGTCGACCGGACAGCGGCGATACCGTCCCGTGCGGTAGCGCTGTTCGTCGACGATCCATCCCTTGCCGACGATGACGATTACCGGCCCGAGCTGCCGGCCGCCCGGGGCATCGGGCGACTGGTCGAGGGAATCGCCGAAGCCGGCGGGGCGATCGCCTGGTCGCCGGTGAGCCGGCCGTCCGCCCCGGCATCCGGGACGGGCCGTACGAGTGGGGTCGTGCTCGGCAAGAGAGTGGAGCGCGCCGCGGACGAGACCGCCCGGACCCACGATGATCGTGAAACGCCCGCACAGCCCGGCGGGAATCCGGCGACCGCCGCCCGCGATGATCGGGAATCGCCACCCCGGCCGCCCGACACGGACACGGTGGATGCGGGCCGGAACCGTGGCGGGGAGGGGCAGCAGGGCACCGGCCCGGGATCCGGCGCGATCACTTCTGCAGGTCGCCGACGGGAAGATGATCGGTCGCCGTCGCGGCGGCCCGAGCCGGAGAAGGCGGTGACCGCCGGGAACAGTGGTGATCGCGAAACGGCTCTCCGGCAGTCCGGCTCGGCGCATTCGACGGCCGACCCGGCTCGAAACGGACGGGAGTTGCCGGCGCGCGGGCCCGAGCCGGATGATGTGGCGGCCGCCCCGGTCGCCGGTGACAGCGAGTCGCCGCCTGCGTCGCCCGAACAGGAGGATGGGGTGACCGGCGCAGCGACTCCGCCGGTCGACAGCGTCCAGCTCTCGGAACGGGCGACAGTCACCTCCACGGGCGCCCGCGACAGTGAGACCGGCGGGCACGGCCGGGCAGAAGATTCACGCCCGCCCGATACCGACCCCCACCACGCGCAGACCGAGATCAGCGGCCGCCAACCGCCCGGAGCCGCCGGCGACCGCCGGGCCGGCGAAGGGTTCGACGAGACCGCGGACCCCCGGTCGCGCCGCGCCGGCTCCGCACATGGTTCGCTCATGCACCCCACCCCGCATATGGACCTGCCGGTACCGCAGGATGGCCCCCCGGAGCGCGGAACCCCGCCGTTGGACGCCGAACTGCGCCGCCGCACCGAGGCCACCGCGAAAGGTACTGCGCTGACCGTGAAGGTCAGGGGATTCAAATGCGCGCGTGCCCACCCGACCGACCCGCGCTCGGCCTTCTGCAGTGTGTGCGGAATGCCGGTGGATCAGACACAGCCGCTCATCGAAGTGGTGCGGCCCCCGCTGGGCATCCTGGTGCTCGACGACGGGGCCACCTACCTGTTGGACGGCGATGCGGTCCTCGGCCGGGACCCGGAGAAATCCGAGCCGGCGCGGCGCGGGCTCACACCGCTGCAGGTCAGCGATAACTCGGGCGGAATGTCGCGGGCGCATATCGAACTGCTACTGGTCGAATGGGATGTCACCCTGGTCGACCGGGGGTCCACTAACGGCACCCGCACCCGCGCGGCGGGGCACCGGGAATGGGTGCGGGTGCCACCGCACCAACCGGTGGTCCTGGTTGCGGGAACGGAGATCCTGATCGGCAAACGGATGCTGCGGTTCGAGGCCGCCGCCCCGCCCCCTTTCGGGGCGTGAGCTGTATTTTTGGCGCCGCCTCCGGCGTCGCGGGTTCGGGGCCCCTCGTGTCTCGAATCTTCCCTCCTCCGCTTCGCTCCCTCGCTACGTCAGTCCAGATCCGAGACGGGCCCCGAACCATGGGGGTGGACAATCCGGATTCTGGGAACGGGGTGCGATGGAGGTGATCGGGTGCTCCGTCAGGGCTCCGGGCGGGCTATTCGTACCGGGCGGCGCAGGTGTCTTCCCCGCCGAGGACTCCCGCGCGGAAGGCGTCGACCCGGGAGAATCCGCTCGGGACGGTTTTGCCCTCCACATCGCTGGCGGCCAAGCCGTCGGTGAGCAGCCCGGATACCGCCTCGTCCAGATCGCCGGCGGCCAGGGTGATATCGCCTTCGGCGCGGCCGGTTTCGGCGAGCTTGCCGGTCGCCACACCGGACAGGCAGGCGGCCCGCAGCCCGGTTTTCGCGCCGATCAGTTCCTGGTCGCGGCTGCGCTGCACCGAGAGTGTGTAGCGGGAGATGAACACCACGTAGCCGTTGTAGTCGCCGGTGACCTTCACCGGTAGCGGGACATCGGAATCATCGGTCGCCGCACCACGTTCGGAGAGTCCGTCGACGTTGGTCGCGATCGTATTGTTCGCCGGGCAATAGGTCACCGGTTCGGTGGCGACGCCGTCACTGCAGTCGATTTCGGCGCCGTCGTAGCTGTAGGTCGGTTCATCGGTGGTGGGCAGGATGACCGACAGGGCTTTGCCCAGTTCGACCAGGCTCTGCTCGGTGATCTCGAATTCCCCGGATTCGCCGTCGAAGCTCTGCGGCAGATCACCCCGGCGCTGTTCGATCTCGTCCATATCGATTCCCTTGCAGCCCTTGGCGCCGTCGGTGAAACCGACCTGCACCGCGGTGACCCGCTCGAAGGCCGAGCCGTGCACGCTTTCGGGGTCGTCGGGATCGGAGTCGCGGATCGCGACCGTGGCGGCGAGCACCGAATTCAAGCCGTCGGAGGTGTTGATGGTGAAGTAGTCCGATTTACCCTCCGCCACCCACCGCATGTAGGCGCCGGCAAAACAGTCGGCCTGCTGTTCCTTCACAATCACCGGGTCGTCGCGGTCGACGAGATCGGCGTTGTTCTGGATCGCGTGGCCGTACTCGTGGGCGATGACCATCACGACGGCCATCTGACCGAACGTCTCGGACATCGTGGGCAGCAGCAGTGCCCGGTCCCAGCCGATCGAATTGTCCAGCCGGCAGTAGGCGGCGTTGACCATCCGGTAGGTCGACTCCGTGCAGAACTCCGCCGATTTGCTGCGGGAATCGCGGGCGCTCCAGGAGATCAGCTTCTGCACCGGTTCGAACTCACCCTCGAACTCGGCGTCGTAGTGTTCGTCCCAGTAGGCCTGAACGTCGGTGACCGCGTTGAGCGCCAGGGTGTCGACCTCGCCGCCGTCACTGTTTTCCGCGCGCAGTTCGCTGGGTGGGACGTTTTCGCGCGGACCGCTCGGACCGCTCGTCGTCGGCAGGCCGGCGACCTGGAAGGGGTTGTCGTAGATCGAGACCGCCCGGCCGTCCACCGCCCGGGTACACCCGGTGACCAGCAGCAGTGCGCTCAGCGTCGCCATGGCGAGCGCGGCGGCGCGGAATCTCGGCATGGATCCTCCCCCATTTTCGGCCGGTTCGGGTGCTGGTATTTCCCATTGGAGCTCAGGAGTTGGCCCCCCAGCGGGGGCATCTCCGATACCCGGGTAATGGAATAGTATCCGCTGCATGTCTGCACCGGGGGTGCGCACCATCACGGTGCGCCATGATGGAACCGAACGTGTCTTCGATTCGAATCAGCAGATCACCCTGGGCCGTGCGCCCGAGGTGACGCTGTTCGTCGACAGTCCGCTGGTTTCGCGCGTCCACGCGATACTGGCCTGGCAGTCGGGAGCCTGGGTGCTCACCGACAACGGCAGCACCAACGGTGTGTTCGTCGATGCACGCCGGCTCGGCGGGCCCGTCCCGATCGACCGGCCCACCCAGGTCCGTCTCGGTGATGCGATCAGCGGGCCGCTGCTCTGGCTGGTTCCGTCCGGGATTCCGCAGCAGCAAGTTCCGGCCCAGCAGCCCCCGGCACATCGGCCGTCGGTTCCGCAGCAATATCCGTCCGGTCCGCAACCGCAGCCTTATCCGTCCGGTCCGCAGCGTCAACAGGTGCAGTCGGCTCCGCCGCGCGGGCATTCAGCTCCACCGGCGCAGGTCCCGCCGAGCGCGGGACAGCCCGCCCGGCCGGGCATGGACCAGCCGTATGCGCAACGTCCGCAGCCGCAGCCGCACCAGCAACCGCCCCAGCAGCAGTGGCCGCCGAGCGGGGGACAGCCCGCCCGGCCGCCGCAGGCCGGCAGCGGTCAGCAGCCGCCGGTCGACCGGCCACAGCCGGCCAATGTGAACATGACGGCCAAAGCGACCGTGGCGGCCGTACCGCCGGTGCGGCACCGCGTGAGCGAGGGGCCGGTGGCCCGTGCCGACCGGATTCCGCCGGGTGGGCTGGCGATCGGGCGCACCTCGGACAACCAGATCGTCGTCAACGATCCTCTGGCATCTCGTAAACACGCACGGCTTGTCGCCGGACCCGAGGGCCTGGTGCTCGAGGATCTCGGCTCGGCCAACGGGACCTTCGTGAACGGTGTCCGTCAGCAGCGGACGGTGCTGCGGGAACGCGACATCATCACCATCGCCAATATCGATTTCGAGGTCCAGCAGGGCACTCTGGTCCACCGGCAGCGCCCGGTCGCCGAACAGGGCCTGACCGTGCACGGGGTGGGGTTCACCGTCGAAGGCAACAAGCAGTTGCTCGTGGATGTGAACATGCAGGCCGGCCGCGGAACCCTCACGGCGCTGATCGGCCCGTCCGGCGCGGGAAAGTCCACCCTGTCACGGCTGATTGCGGGGAGTACTCAGCCGTCCGGCGGGCGGGTCACCTTCGAGGGGCGCGATCTGCACGCCGAATACGAGGCGCTCCGTTCCCGTATCGGTATGGTCCCGCAGGACGATGTGCTGCACCGGCAGCTCACCGTGCGCCAGGCGCTCGGCTTCGCCGCCGAACTGCGCCTGCCGCCCGACTCCTCCAAGGCCGACCGCCAGCAGGTCATCGACGGGGTGCTGCGGGAACTGTCGCTCACCGAACACGCCGATACCCGGGTGGACCGGCTCTCCGGCGGGCAGCGCAAACGCGCCTCGGTGGCGCTGGAACTGCTCACCGGTCCCTCCCTGCTGATCCTGGACGAACCCACGTCCGGGCTGGATCCGGCGCTGGACCGGCAGGTCATGATGATGCTGCGCGAGCTGGCCGACGCCGGGCGCGTGGTCATCGTGGTCACCCACTCGGTGGCCTGCCTGGACATGTGCGATCAGGTCGTGCTGCTGGCGCCGGGCGGGAAAACCGCCTACGCCGGTAACCCGGCGGGTGTCGAATCCGCGCTCGGCACCAGCGATTGGGCCAAGATCTTCGCCGATGTCGCGGCCAACCCCGATGCGGCGTTCGCCCACTACCGATCCCGGCAGGCCGCGCTGCCGCCCCCGCCGCCACCCGCGGCGCGTCAGAGCGGCGGGGGTTCGCCGCCGCAGTCGGGTGCCTGGAAACAGTTCTCCACGCTGGCCCGGCGACAGCTGCGGCTGATCCTGGCCGACCGCGGCTACCTGGCCTTCCTCGTACTGCTGCCCTTCGTGCTCGGCGGATTGTCGCTGCTGGTGCCGGGTAGTAACGGATTCGGCCGCCCGCCGCTGATCCAGCTGGACGACGGGTCCTTCGTGCCCAACGGTGACTCGGAACCGCAGATGCTGCTGGTGCTGCTGATTCTGGGTGCCTGCTTCATGGGCCTCACCTTGACCGTGCGTGATCTGGTCGGGGAGCGCACCATCTATGTCCGGGAACGCGCGGTCGGGCTGCGCTCCGGGGCCTATCTGACCGCCAAGGTCATGGTGTTCGGTTTTGCCGCGCTGGTGCAGTCGGCGGTCCTGGTGGGCTTCGTGCTGCTCGGTAAGAAGCGGCCGCAGGAGGGCTCGGTGCTGGCGCTGGGCGGTGCCGAGCTGTACATCGATATCGCGGTCACCGCGGTGTCGTGTGTGGTGCTCGGCCTGCTGCTGTCGAGTCTGGCCAGGTCCAGCGAACAGGTGATGCCCCTGCTGGCGGTGGCGATCATGGGTCTGCTGGTGATGGCCGGCGGGATGATCCCGGTGACCGACCGGGTGGTGCTGGAGCAGGTCACCTGGTTGTTCCCGTCGCGGTGGGGCTACGCCTCGGCCGCGTCGACGGTCGACGTTCGGGAACTGTTCATCCAGGCGCAACCGGACGGGTTCTGGGAACACTCACGCGGTATCTGGTTCTTGGATGTCGGCATGGTGGTGGCCCTCACAGTGCTGATCGCGTTGATCACCTGGACCCGCCTGCGGCTCAAGAAGTCCGCGAGATGAGACCGGTGACCGGCCGCAGCCACCACCCGCGCCGCTGGTCGCCGGGGGCGGCGAGCGCGACGACCGCACACCAGGCACACTGATGCCTGTGATGGTGCGAGTTGGTGCGGTACACCTCGGGTGGGATGTGGTGTCCGTGGCCGCGGGCGGATCCGGCGTGCCCATCCGCCCGGTACAGGTCGAAGGAAGCTACAACCCACCCGCCTATCTGCTGGCCGATGCCTCGGGCAAGCTCTATACCGCCGGAGCGGACAGGCAACGGCCCGATCTGGGTATGGCGATCCCCGATGTCCGGGACATACTCGGGCATCCCCAGATCGTGATCGCCGGGGCCACCTGGCCCGCCGAACTGGTTTTCCGGGCCCGCCTCTACAACCCGCTGGCCGCGATCGGGTCCTACCTCCGCGGTAAGCCCGATGTGGTCGCCCTGCCGTATCCGGACGATTGGCCGGAGCCGAAGATCGACGCCTATGCCCAGCTGGTCGAGCAACTCGACGTCGAGGTGGAGCCGATCCCGGAATCCATCGCGCTCTCCGGTTATGTCCGCGCCCTCGGGCTGGTCCGCGCACCCGACCGCGCACTCCCCGACGGGCTGGGCGCGACCGCGGTCCACTTCGACGGCCACGTGGTCGACGGTCGCGCCAATATCCTGGTCGTCGCGGTCCACGGCGACGAGGAGCGGCCCACCGAATCGGTGTACGTGCCGATCGATCCGGAATCCACCCGCGACCCCCGCGTCGCCGACGACACCGTGATCGAGGTGATGGCCGCCGCGCGCGCCATCGGTGCGGACAACTCGACGGTGCTGCTGGCCGGGCAGGTCGTCTTCAACGAAACGCTGCGGTTCGCCTTCCGCAACCATCTGGGCCAGCGGCTGAAGAAGGCCGAGCACCCCATGCACGCCCTCGTTCTCGGCGCCACGCACCTGCTGGTCAGCGAGAACGAGGACGACGACGAGGAGGAAGACCCGGCGGCGTATCCGCACCCCGTCCCACCGTCCGGCCCGGCCGGATCGGGTCCGCCGGGGTCCGGGGCGAACTACGCGGTTCCCGGCCGGTCGGGAGAAACCGCCGGGCCGCCGATGCGGAATCCGGCACCGGGGCCGCAACGGCCCGTCCCGCCGCAGAATCCCCCCGGTGGGGGACGCGTCCCGCCCGCCGGACCGAACCAGCCCGGACCGTATCCGGGGCGGCCCGGTTCGGACCAGGCAAGTTCCGGGCAGTTCCGGCCCGGCGACTCCGGCCCGCCCGGGTCCGGCGCGCACGCACCGGGCACCGACCCCCGGGGAAGCGGTCGCCCCCCGGGCAGCGGACCGGCCGGCCGGCCCGGTCCGCAGCCCTATGGAACCCGGCCCCTGACACAACCGGGCGCGGGTGACGACGCGACCGTGCAGGTCGATCGGGATGAACTACCGCCTCCCGTCCCCGGACCGCCCGGCCGGTTCACGCGCGCACCCGATCCGGATACCGGCAGCCAGGCGGGGCCCGTTCCCGGGCAGCCCGGTGGTGAAGCGCGACACGAGTCCGAGCCCGACGGCGAGCCGGGCAAGGGCAAGCTCTGGAACAAGATGAAGGACAACCTGTTCGGCGCGCACGCCGTGCTCGGTGTGGCGGCACTGGCCGCTCTCTCGGCCGGAGCGGCCGGCGGGGCGGGAACCGCGCAGGCCCAGCCCGGTGCGGCCGGAGTTGTCCGATCGGCCGGCCAGAGCACCGCCGACAGCGGTATCGCGGTGGTATCGCACCGGGCCGCCGGATGTGTGCCGATGCCGCACGTGCTGATCGAACCTCCCACCGAGGCAGCACCGGAGGCCGAGCCGCAGGGCCGCCAGCTCTATGCCCGCGTACCGGCCCCCGACGCGAGTGAGTCCGGGCCGGGTCCGGAGCTGCCGGAGGAGGATGCTCCGGCCTGCGGCCCGTCCGGTATCGACACCCTGCGCTACCTGGTTCCCGGCCGTCCGGGGATCACCGACCCCGGCCCGCCGTTCGATATCTGACCCGTACCGGGCGGGTTTCCGCGGGCCGCCGACCGGCTGGTATCGTGGTCCGCTGGTGTGCGGAACACCGAGGCCCGGGTCTCAACCGGCCGCCGGGAGCTCCTCGACCGCACACTTCGGCCGGCAGCATCGACGACAGACAGGGAAGCACTGTGCCTACGTACAGCCCGAAGGCGGGTGACGTGACCCGGAAGTGGTACGTCATCGACGCCACTGACGTAGTGCTCGGCCGTCTTGCCGTTCAAGCAGCGACTCTGCTGCGTGGCAAGCACAAGCCGACCTACGCTCCGCACGCCGACGGTGGCGATTTCGTCATCATCATCAACGCCGACAAGGTTGCCATCAGCGGCAACAAGCGCGACGGCAAGCGCATCTACCACCATTCCGGGCATCCCGGTGGGCTCAAGTCCCGCACTGTCGGTGAGGTGCTGGATACCCGCCCCGACCGCCTGGTGGAGAAGGCCGTCAAGGGCATGATCCCCAAGAACAAGCTCGGCAATGCCATCGCCGGCAAGCTGAAGGTGTACGCGGGCCCGAATCACCCGCACGCCGCCCAGCAGCCCGTTCCGTTCGAGATCAAGCAGGTGGCCCAGTGACCGCTCCCGAGGAATACACCGAATACGACGAAGCGGTTGTCGAGGACGCCGCGGCCGAGGTGCTGGACGAGGGCGTGGTCTTCGAAGACGACGCCGAATTCGTCGAGTTCGCGGCCCCGCTGGACCGCCCCGTCCAGACCGTCGGCCGTCGTAAAGAGGCCGTGGTCCGGGTGCGCCTGGTGCCGGGCACCGGCAACTTCGTGCTGAACGGCCGCACCATCGAGGACTACTTCCCGAACAAGGTGCACCAGCAGCTGGTGAAGTCCGCGCAGGTCACCGTCGAGCGCCTCGAAACCTTCGATGTGTTCGCGCGTCTGCACGGCGGCGGCCCGTCCGGCCAGGCCGGTGCGCTGCGCCTGGCCATCGCCCGCGCGTTGATCGTCGCCAACCCCGACGACCGTCCCGCGCTCAAGCGTGCCGGGTTCCTCACCCGTGACCCGCGCGCCACCGAGCGCAAGAAGTACGGCCTGAAGAAGGCCCGTAAAGCGCCGCAGTACTCGAAGCGCTGATATCGCCGATGCCGGCCGTCCGCTCACGGTATGTGGGCGGGCAGGCCGGTGTCGCTTCCGAGAGCAGGCAGCCAGCCGGAGTCTGGTGGCCTGCTCTCGTGCTATATGTACCGCGGTGTTCGTCGGCCGGCCGTCCCGAGGGTGTTTCCGGCAGGGTTCGTCGCGCGCTGTGGACTCACTGACGAGGGGCAAGGTATGGGACGTTTGTTCGGCACCGACGGCGTACGCGGGCTGGCCAATGATTCGTTGAGCCCGGAACTGGCGCTGCGGATCGCGGGAGCGGCCGCACAGGTTCTGGGTACGGAGGTTCGGTCCGGTCGCCGCAAGGTCGCGGTGGTGGGCCGGGATCCGCGAGCCAGCGGGGAGATGCTGGAGGCCGCCGTGACCGCGGGGCTCACCGCCGCCGGAATGGATGTATTACCGGTCGGCGTGCTCCCGACGCCGGCCGTCGCGTACCTGACCGCCCTCCACGACGCCAGCCTCGGCGTCATGATCTCCGCCTCGCACAATCCCATGCCGGACAACGGGATCAAGATATTCGCCGCGGGCGGGCACAAACTCGACGACGCCGTCGAGGACCGGATCGAGGCCAAGGCCGCCGCCGGCGATTTCGCCCGGCCGACCGGCGCGGATATCGGGCGGGTGCTGGCGGCGCCGGGGTCGCGGCACCCCGGATTCGATATGCCCGAATTCAGTCTCGAAGGCACCCACGAGCGCTATATCGAGCACCTTGTCGAGGTCACCGGCCGGGACCTGAACGGTCTGACCGTCGTCGTGGACTGCGCCCACGGCGCCGCGTCGGAAGTCGGCCCGGCCGCCTACCGGGAAGCCGGGGCGCAGGTGATCGCGATCAACGCCGAACCCGACGGCCTCAATATCAACGACGGTGTGGGCTCGACCCATATGGCACAGGTCCAGCGCGCGGTCCGCGAGCACGGCGCCGACCTCGGCCTCGCCCACGACGGCGACGCCGACCGCTGCCTGGCCGTGGACGCCGCCGGCAACCTCGTCGACGGCGACGCGATCATGGCGATCCTCGCGCTCGGCATGTACGAAGCCGGCACCCTGGCCGAGAACACCCTCGTCGCCACCGTGATGAGTAACCTCGGACTGCATATCGCCATGCGCGCGGCCGGGATCACCGTGCGCACCACCGGCGTCGGCGACCGCTACGTGCTCGAAGAACTCCGCAGCGGCGGCTACACGCTCGGCGGCGAACAGTCGGGCCACGTGGTCTTCCCGGGCTACGGCACCACCGGCGACGGGATCCTGACCGGCCTGCAACTGATGGCCCGCATGGCGGCCACCGGAAAACCGCTGGCGGAGTTGGCGAATGTGGTCCAGAAGGTACCGCAGGTCCTGGTGAACGTCCCCGTCCTGGACAAAGCCGCCGTCACCGCCGACCCCGGAATCCTCGAAGCGGTCCGCGCGGCCGAGGGCCAGCTCGGCGATACCGGCCGAATCCTGCTGCGCCCCAGTGGAACCGAACAGCTGGTCCGGGTCATGGTCGAAGCCACCGATCACGACCGCGCCGAACAACTCGCCGAAGACCTCGCGAAACTGGTTGCGGCGGTCTGAACACGTCCCCGGCTCAGGGTTCGACCCTGAGCCGGGACCGGCGAAATATCAGGGTCGGCATCAGTAGCGCTACCGATGCCGGCCCGTCCTGACGTGCGGATAGTGGACTGTGTAGTCCCCGTTACCGAAAGGACCACCATGACCGCCCCCGCACGCCGCTTCACTCGCTCCACCACCGACAAGTGGGTCGGCGGAGTCTGCGGCGGTATCGCCCGATACTTCGGCTGGAGCACCGGCATCGTCCGCCTGCTCTTCGTCGTGTCCTGCATCCTCCCCGGCCCCCAGTTCGTCATCTACCTGGTCCTGTGGCTGATGATGCCCAAACACTGACCGCGCATCCGGCAAACTTCCGGCTCTTCCCGAGCCGCCGCCGAGCCCCGTTCCCGTATGGGAACGGGGCTGCGCTGTGTCATCCCGGGGGCTGCGCTATGTCGTCCGGGATGGAAAGATAGGCCGAAACCCATACCAGCGCAGACATATGGAACTCAGGAGGACCCATGCCCACATCCGGAGAGTTCCCAGGTCTCGGTATGCCGAGCTTCGACACCACCTCCTCCCTGGACGACCTCGGCCCGGTGGAAATGGAATCCGCCACCCAAGACCTCAACGGCGACGGCATCCTCGACACGTTCACCACCACGGGCCCCGACTCGATGAGCGTCTGGACGGACTCCGACCTCGACGGCTACGCCGACCAGTTGAGCGTGGTCGAAAACGACGGCGATTACGCTGCCTGGGAATACCACCGTAATCCGGACGGGACGGGCGAATGGCGTCAGACGGACCAGGGGACCGTGGGGGAGTAAGCACGTATTGAACGCCCGGGGGCCGGATGGAACCGGAACCCGGGCGGGCGCGTCGAATCAGTTAGCAGCAGAGCGCCGCAGGGCCGATCGGGGACCTCCCGGGAGGGGCGGGCAGGACGGAGGGGAGACCCATGAGCACGGGTGATCAGTCGGTCGGGATGGATGCCGCCGCGGTGGCGAGTTTGGCCAGCAATATGCGGGACAGTGCAGGTGAGGTCAACGATCAGGTACAAGTTGTTGCCGGCAGGATGGTTGCGCCTGCCGATACCGGATTCGCATACGAGGCGCAAGGGGATGCCATTCACAATGGTCTCTTGGCGGTACAGCAATGGCTGAAAGATTGGTCCGAGGCGACACGGCTCACCGGTGATGCGATGGGGCAGAACGTAACCTCGGTAACCTCGGTGGACAGGGTGAACTCTGAGAACACTGAGCAGGCTGCGAGCTGACCGTGGAGAATCGTAAATGTTCTGAATTGTTCGATGCCGGTTCGAAAGCGCTGTGGTATTTTAATAAGCTGGAAGATCAATATCTTCGATGGGTGGGTGACGCTAAGTCACCGGAGTTCAAGTCTTACCAGGATTTGCACACACTCTTTTATCGGTTGAACGGTTTGAACGAGGATGCATTTCGGAATGCCGCTGATGGGCTTAAAGCGGTGCTCGATAAGGTCACTCCGGAGCGTAACCGGCAGGTGACATTTTCGCAAACTATACCCACGGTGTGGTGGGGTGAGTCGGCTACGGCGGCTTCGAATATGATGGCAACGCAACTACAGCTGTCCGAATCCGACATCACTGTCGTACTCAAGGTGTATGGGGAAATGGATCCCACGCCGCAGGCGCTGCGGGATGCTCTTGCGATAATCGCCAATGCGGCTAACGAAATTTCGACGAGTGACGATGTCAAGGTTGACAATAGTAAGACCCCCGAAGATATCAAAGATATCATCTCCTTTGTCAGGGGTGAATTCGGCGCTACTAGTTCATTGTTCGGCTCCGACAGTCTGATTGACAGGGTGAATCGGGCATTTCCTGATTATGCAGTTAAAACACTTGTTGCAACCCCGGAGAATGTCAGCGGAAAATCAACAAATACATCAGGCTTGGGCATATTGAAGGCGGAATGTGAAAAATGGTTGAACACCATCTTTAAAGTAGAGTACGAATCTTACATTACCGCATTCGTTAATGCATGCAATCAAGCGAACCAGCACATTGGTAATATTTACGATGAGTTGGTCAAGTCCTTCGAATATCTGAACGCGACCAAGTATCCGTGCCCGGCGGGCTCGTCGACACCCCAAACCACCAATCCGGCCGGGACCACCACGAGCCAGTCCAGTCCCGCTGGCACTCCGTCCACCACAGGCACACCTTCGACCACAACATCTCCCTCGACCACCACACCTTCGACGACCACGACCAGTACTGACAATCCGCTGTCCACAATCGCCGCGCTGGGCACTCAGCTTGCTTCGTCGGGTATCGGCACCCAGTTGACCGAGGGTCTGAACAGCCTGGTGAGCTCGGCTACTCAGCAGATCACCAGCACGCTCGAGGAACTCCGGGAACAGGCCGAGAATGCGATCGATCCCGATAGTGAGGATGAGTCCGACCAGGATCTGGACGGTGACGGGGTACCGGACCAGGATGCCGATGGTGACGGCGAGCCCGACAAGGACCTCGACGGCGATGGCAAGCCGGATAAAGACGTGGACGGTGACGGTAAACCGGATGCCGACGGTGACAAGGGTATCGAGTTCAACGGTCAAAACTACAAACTCGAAGTGGGTTCCGACGGTCAGTTGAAACTGGTGGTGGACAGTCCCAGCGGTGAACCGGTGACCTACAAGGTCGAAATCGGTCCGGACGGCAAGCCGTCAATCGTCGGCGAGAACCCACCCGGCGAGGCGCCACCGGAAACCGAGAATCAGCAGCCCGCTGGTCAACCTGCCGGAGTTCCGGGCGTTCCTGCCGGGAAGCCACAGGAAGACGGCGAGCATCAGCCCCAGAATTATCCGCCGCCACAGGAACCGGGAGACGATTCCCCCGATCCAGAGGCGCCGCCGCCTCCTCCTCCGGCGCCTTCGGTGGATACCGGTGCCCAGTTGGCCGAAGCAGGTCCGCTGTGATCACCGGGCAGGAATGGCGGTAATGGCTCTCGGGCGCGAATGGTGAGGTAGATATGGTGAGCGAAGTCGAACGGATCGGCGAGGAATGCCGCCGGTACTCCGAACGTATGGTGGAGCAGATGGCGGAAGCCAAAGCCCGCCGAGAGGCCCAGAGCCGCGAACTGGCCGAGCAGGCAGCGGCCAAAATGCGTCAGTTTCAGCAGGACATGGCGGAGCGCGCGGCCGAGGAGGGGCGACAGGGCAACGAGCAGACGGCCCCGACCGAGGGAAACCCCGAGGTTGGATCTTTCCGACTGCGGGAGAACGAGGTTCAGCGACTTCGGGACGAAGAGTTGCGCAGGCAGCAGGATGTGGTTACTCCGTCGGACGGTAACGGCGGAATCCCCGTACAACGGGGTGACAGGGCCGGGTTCCCAGCGCAGCCGGGGCAAGTCGGCGAGCTGGACACACGTGAAGCGATTGCACGCTCTGCCGCCGCTCGTCGCAGGAACAATGTCGTTGCTCCCATAGACGACGATGGTGACGACGAAGCCACGTACTACCGGCGCAATAGTTGGCTGGTTTGAGGTGGCGAGGTACCCGGAAGAATCCCAGCGGGTCACTGCGGTGCTTCGCGAAGCGTCCAGTACTGTCTCCTCGGCGCAGCTCCTGGGATCGGCTTCCGGTCCTCCGCTCGAGTTGGAGATCTCTGAAGAGCTGCCGGGTCTCTGCCCGCGGCACGGTTTTGATGCAGTAGAACGGCGCCCAGGGGTACTGACGTTCTTTCGAGGGCCCCGGGGCGAGCGGGAACAGATCACGGGTTGGGCCTTGTTGCGGCATTCTTCACCCTGGTGATTACGCTGCGGTTCTTCGGTTTCAACCGGCTGATAAAAGTGCCCGGGTCCACGCTGAATGGCCGTTGTGTAGCCAATGTGTGCGTACTGCGGATCGGTGGCGCAATGTCGCGAAGCTCCTCCTTCTTGCCGGTCCTGCGCTTCTGGTGCCGGTAGTACTCGGATGGCTACTTCTCGGCGATGCCGTGGGACGGCCGCTGGTACTGGTTTTGATGCCGGGCTGGTTGCCTTTCGGGTTGTTCGCGGCGGGAGCGGCGTACGGTCGGTCGAGACCGTTCGTACGTTGCGAACCGATCGAAGATGTGAGCGTGCTGGTGTTTCGGGCACATCCGAGTTTTTCGCGGGCATGCTCTGCTCGGTAGTGAGTGAGTCGGCGCGGTGTTCGGGTCCCTATTGCGGCCTTCGTCGCGACGCCGCGTGTGAGTACCCGGCGAATCGGAACTACAGTTCGCGTTCCGGTCGTACGCCGCGGGCGAACGTCAGGGGGCGCTGGGGGTCGTTCGTCGGTCCGGCGACGGCGGTGGGTACTCGACCGGGCCGTCGGAAGTGATGATGTCCGCGGCCGCGAGGACGGCCCGCCAGTGCTGGTCGTGAGTGATCCTGGCGGCGGAGAGATTCGAGATCACCAGGACTTCGGCGTCGTGTTCGATGAGGTGTTGTACGGCGATCATTGCGGTGAGCTTCGATGATTCGGTGTCGGTGAATACCGTGTAGACGACTTCGAGGCTGTACCGCGCTGCCAGGTGCTGGATTTCGCGGCCCGGGGTATCGGGTCGGCACAGCGCGATCGTTCGTCGGCGTTCTGTCACGGTCGTGCCTGTTGTGTGTATCGGACGGCCAGGACGTAGCGGGGGCAGCGGTGGTGGGCGTGCACGGCCATCACCTGGTGTGCGTGTGCGTAGCCGCGCATCGGGTTCTGCGTCTTACAGCCGGCGGGGTGGTCGAGAGCCCGGAGGCCGGCGACGATTCGTTCCAGCAGACCGCGGTTGCGGCTGTGCCAGATCTGAGGGGTGGTGGCCATGGTCTGGTTATTCGGTACGCGGGCCCGAAGCGGGGGCGACTCTGTCATGGGAGACCTCGTCGTTGTGGGTGTCGATTCGCGGCCTCCCGCCGACCACCGACAAGCGGTGTGTCGATGAATGTTTCGTGTAGGCGAGCGCCGGATGGTTCGCATCGAAGCTAAAGGCGTCCCTCGTATTCGAACCAGGAAATTGCTCCAGATTGCTTCAATATTGTCCTGAGGTGCGCCTGATTCCTCCACATATTCGATGTTGTTGCGCGACAATGAGAAAGCCACAACGCAACTCACCCACGGAGTGATCACCATGCGAGTCGAGTTCCTCGGCAAGAACACCCAAGGCCAGCACTCCCCGACCCTGTACGCCACCGATCGGGAGACCTACGTCGTGCAGGGGTGGCGGGTCCCCGGTAGACCCGGACTGATCGAGATCCCGCATCCTCTCCTTGCGTTTCTCACGCCGGGTACATGCCTCGGGGCGCTGTTGACCGATACGGGGCACGGCACATTCACGCTCACTGGTCCGCCGGTCACCGACCCGGAAGCACTGTCACAGATGGACGTACCGGATCATGAGTTGTGCATCGAGGTAGAGATGGGAAAGGAGATCCGACGCGATGCTCCATCTGTCCGGCAGTGAGTTCACCGACCTCTTCCGCACCTGCCAGCGATCGGCCTTCCACCTGGAGACCCACGACACTTACGGCGTGCCGAACGAATCGAAGCCGTTCCGGAAGTTCCTGGCCGGCGAGGAGGATGACTATCGGTGGTTGAGTGACTGGCTGACCATCGTTCGTGATGCCACCTCACGTGGTGTGCAGTTCACCCGCGCCAGGGTGGTGACCGAGCCGCACGTCGATTACACGAGGTGGGGTCTGGTCGTTGCCCGTGAGAATATTGCCGCGGGCGAAGACATCCGGTATCTGCCGCGACAGCGCGTCGACCCGGGTGACCTGACCGCGGATGACTACTGGCTGTTCGACGAGAAAACGGTCGCGTTCACCCTGTTCACGCCCAACGGCGCAGCGGCGGGGGCCGCGGTGACGCGAGACCACACGATCGTCGACCGTTGCCGGAGAGTTCGGGATATCGTGTGGCAGCGCGCTGTCCCGCACGCCGATTACGTTCGGGTGCACGTGGGCCGGTGACCGATGTTCGCGATACGCGGGCAGCTTTCGGGCAACAGTTGCGGGACCTGCGTAAAGACGCTGGATTGAGTGGGCGCCGGTTCGCGAGCCTTGCGGGCTGGCATCCCTCCAAGGTGTCGAAGATCGAGTACGGGAAGCAAACACCCACGGAGGACGATGTCCGGACCTGGTGCACGCTGGCCGGCGCGGACAAGTACATACCCGACCTGATCGCCGGTCTCCGCAATATCGATGCCGCTTACTTGGAGTGGCGCCGCATCCTCGGCGGCGGTGTACGCCGTCGGCAGCAGCTCGCTGCGGATATCGAGGCCACCACCCAACTCATCCGCGGCTACGATCCTGCGCTCGTCCCCGGACTGCTCCATACCCCGAGCTATGCGGAGGCGATCATCCGGCAGGTCATCGAGTTCAACGAGGTGCCCAGTGATGTCGAAGCCGCTGTGGCCGCCCGGATGGAACGCCAGCAGCAGTTCCTGTACCGAGGCGACCACAAGGTTCACTACCTGATCGGTGAGCAATCGCTCTATACGACGGTCGGGGATGACGAAGTGATGTTCGGGCAGCTCGACCGATTGCTTTCCGCAATGACGCTCCCGCGGGTTCTGCTGGGGATTGTGCCGTTGATGGCGCCGTATCGGGTGTCGGCTACGAATTTCGTTATCCACGATCAGCGATTGGTCCTCGTCGAGGGTGTCGGAGCAGCACTGAATCTCACCCAACCGCGGGAACTCGCGCTCTACAGTCGGGCGTTCGATGTCTTGGCGAAGCAGTCGGTGACGGGCCGCGGTGCGCGAGAGCTGATTACGGCTGCGCTCGCGCGCCGCGCCGACGGCAAATAGCGAACGGTCGGAATTCGGGTTCGGCCGCGCCGCCGTGACAAGGCGATGCGAGCCGCCTGGACTAATCGGTAGAGAATGTCCGCGTCGGTCGCATTTACGCCCGTGACCTCGTCGACACCGAGGGCGATCGGTGAGCCGTAAGGCTCTGGTCGACGAGGCGCCTGTGGCGGATTTCGGTGTTCTAGGTGACCGGTGCGGACGTGTTGTCGCGCTGGGCCTGCAGGAGTTGTGGGCGGTGTTTGCCGTCCTTGAACCAGTGGTGTGAGCCGGGCTTCTGGGCTTCGGTTGCCAGGTGTTTGATGCCGGCCTCGCAGGCGAATTCCTTGAGTCTCTTGCCCGCGAAACCGCTGAAGTACAGTCGCATTCCGGTTTCGTTCTTGTGGCCGAGCTGGTAGATCCCGGCGTTTCGGCCGAAGCTGAGGCACATGGCGGGGAAGGCGAGGTCGATCGGGGCGGGTCGGTCACCGGCGATGCGGTGCAGCACGGTGTCGGCGGCGTGGGCGCCCAGGCAGTACGCGGTGTAGGCGCTCATCCGGAACGGCAGGTTCGAGGGGGCCGACGAGTCGCCCGCGGCGACGATGCGGTCGGTGTCGATGCTGGTCAGCGTTTCGTCGGTGAGCAGGCGGCCGGCGGCGTCGGTGCTCAGGTCGCTGCGGGTGGCCAGATCGGGGACATCGAAGCCCGCGGTCCAGATCGTGACCTCGCTCGCCAGTGTCCGGCCGTCGGCGAGTTCGACGGAGTCCTGGGCCACCGCCGTGACCGTCGCGTCGGGGCCTTCGATCACCGTCGCCCCGAGCCGGGCGAAGTACTTGCGGGCCGTGCGCCGGGCCTTGGGGTGCAGGTACGGGCCGAGGACGCTGCCGCAGATCAAGGTGACCGCGCGTCCCTGTTCGGCGAGCTCCGCGGCGGTTTCGATACCGGTCGGGCCGCCGCCGATCACCGTCACCGGCGCCGTCATGGGTTTGTCGAAGAGTGTCGACCGTAGTTGCTGTGCTGCCTCCAGTGTCGCGACGGGGTAGGCGAATTCGGCCGCGCCCGGCACGCGCGACACTGCGCCGGCGCTGCCCACCGCGTAGATCAGGTAGTCGTAGCCGATCGTTCCGCCGTCGGCCAGTGTCAGGCGGCGCTCGGCCGCATCGATCCGCGTCACGCTGTCGACGACCAGCCGGATGTTCTCCGCCAGGATGTCCTGATACTCGACGACCGCATCGTGGGTTCCGCCCACCAGCTGGTGCAGTCGCAGTCGCGGGACGAAGACCTCGCGTGGATTGATCACGGTCACCGTCACGTCGTTGTGCTGCGTGAGGCGATTGGCCGCCATCACTCCGGCATATCCGCCGCCGATCACCACCACATCGATGTTCTTGTTCACGGTGTCTCCTTCACTCGAGGGTTCGAATACAAGACAACGCAGCTACGAAAAACCTGACATGTTGTGATGTGGATCACTGATTGGCCCGGATATCGCTGGTCAGCGCGGGTGCGGAAAGCGTCGGGAAGATCCGATGCTCAGCGGAGCGCGTCCGCGATTTTGCGGGCGGTGACCTTCGCGAGGTCGACGAAGAACGGAATCCGTTCGTCGATCATCAGCTCGAGGGGGCCGCGCAGCCCGAGGGCGAACCGGACCTGTCCCGGCTCCTCGCCTACCGGTACGCCGATGGTCCGGAAGCCGTCCACGAGCTCTTCGTCGTTGAACGCGTACCCGCGTTCCCGCGTATGGGCGAGTTCTTTCCCGAGCTCCTCCGGCCCGGAAATCGACCGTGCGGTGCCACTGTCGTACGGCAACCGGGTCAGCTCGTCCTCGCCGGCCTGCGTCCAGGCCAGGAGTACCTTGCCGAGTGCGCTCGCGTGCAGGGGAAGTCGGAGGCCCTGTAGTTCATGCCCCTCCGCTTCGCGCCAACTGCTGGTTCCCAGCAGAACGGCATCGTTACCGTGCCGCGTCGCGATGGACGCTTTTGCGCCCGTGATCGTCGCCAGCTCTTCGAGGTGCGGCTCGGCCAGGTGGATGCGGTGCTGCCGGTAGGCGATCTGACCGTATTCGGCGAGCGCGGTCCCGAGCCGGTACCGGCTGGGCGAGTTCACTTTGTCGAGGAAGCCTGCTTCGACGAGTGCGGCGAGGAGGCGATGGGTCGTGCTCACCGGCAGGACCAGCCGCCGGGCGATCTCGGAGACGCCGAGGTCTTCGCCGTCGCGGAAGCAGGCGAGTACGGACAGGGCGCGCGTGACGGACTGGAGTCCGCCATGGGCTGAGGATGTGGGCTCCACGTGGTGACGCTAGCACGGGGCGTGCCTGTTCGGCCCTCCAGCTTTCCGGTATATGGAAAGAGCGGATTCAGTGAGAGATCATCCAGCGGCTTCCTTCTCGCACATTTATCTTGGGGAATCGTGCCCGCCCTCACCTTCTGCTGCGAACAAACACATATGTAGTTATCGAGTCAAGCTTTCCGGTCATCGGAAAGGTAAGGGTGGGCGCCTCGTCGGATGCGGCATAGCTTCCTTGAGTACGCCGCCATCTCTTACTAGGAGCAACACCGATGCGTCCCCACCGCCGACTACCCCGAGTGCGCGCTGCTCTCGCGATCCTCCCCGTCGTTGCGTTGGTTGCCGCCGCGTGCGGTTCCGGCGGAGATTCGGACGCGTCCGGAGCGGGCGGTGAACCTGACTTCATCCTCGAGGTCACCGACGAAGGTAATTCCGGTCCGCTCGCAGTTGCCAAGCGCGACGGTACTTTCGACGAAGCGCTCGCCCCGCTGGGGGCGAAGATCGAGTGGGTCAACGCTCCGCCGTCGTTCAGCGCGAACCTCAAGTTGTTCAATGCCGGCGAGCTCGATGTCTCCGGTGGCGCCTACAGCCCGGTTGTCGGAGCGCTGTCGAAGGATGTCGGCGTCCGGATCATCGCGGTCGCCGACCCGGTGGATCAGGATCAGGCCGGCATCATCGCGTCACCGGGCTCGGGTATCCGGGAGGTCAAGGATCTCGTCGGCAAGCGGATCGCGGTCAATCCGGCGGGTAAGGGTGAGTACATCACGCTGAAAGCGCTGGAGCAGGCGGGGATTCCGGTCGACCGGGTCGAGCGGGTTCCGCTGCAGATATCGGACGCCGCTTCCGCCTTCTCCACCGGGCAGGTCGACGCGTGGGCGTCGTTCAACGATCCGTACGCGGAGGCCAAGGCTCGCGGGGCCATCGAGATCGCGACCGAGGCCACCGTCGGCTCGACGGACAACACGATCGTCGCGTTCCGCACCGAGGTGCTCGAAGAGCGGCCCGACGTCGCCGCGAAGTATCTCGAGACGCTGCAGCAACTGGTCGAGCGGCAACGGGCGAACCCGGAAGACTTCGAGAACGTGTTCGAGAAGGCCGGGCCGCGTGCGCTGTCCGGTGACCGGCTCGAGCGCGCGATCGATCTCGGGCGCCGGGCGTCGGTGCCGCACTACCCGACCGCCGAAGACGCCGCCGACCTGCAGGGAGTGGCGGATCTGTTCTACCAGAACGGGGTGATCACCCGGGCCGTCACCGCGGCGGATGTCTTCTATCCGCTCGAGGAAAAGCTCGCCGCCGCAGGGAACCAGCCCGCACCGGCGCCGGGGAAATGAGATGGCCATCGTGACGACGCCGCGCGCGAAGGGCGGCCCCGGGCAGCGTCGCGGGGAACCCGACCTCGAGGTGCCGCGGTACCGGGCCGGTCGGCGCCGGCCCCGGTGGGTGTCGATCCCGCTGCGCTTTCTCGTACCCGCCCTGCTCGTTGCGGTGTGGTGGATCGGGTCGGCGAGCGGGGCGATTCCCGAGGAGATCCTCGCCGGGCCACCGAAGGTATGGACGGCGTTCGCGGAGTTGTACGAGACCGGACAGCTCGTCGACTATTCGATCGCCTCGTTCCATCGTGCCGCGCTCGGTGTGTTGTTCGGGGTCGTGACGGGATTGATCCTCGGTGTCCTCTCCGGGTTGTCCAGCCTCGGTGAGGAACTCGTGGATTCCACGATGCAGATCAACCGGGCGGTTCCGTTCCTCGCGCTGGTTCCCCTGTTCATCGCCTGGTTCGGTATCGACGAGACGTTCAAGGTGCTGCTGATCGCGTTCGCCACGGTCGGGCCCATGTATGCCTACACCTATCTCGGCGTCCGCAATGTCGATCGCAAGGTGGTCGAAGCGGCGCGGAGCTTCGGAGCGCGCGGCCCGCGCCTGGTGATCGAGGTGATCCTCCCCTCGGCACTTCCCGGAGTGCTGATGGCACTGCGGATATGCCTTTCCATCGCGATCACCGGCCTGATCGCGGCGGAGCAGGTGGGAACCAGGGAAGGGATCGGCTATCTGGTGACCCTCGCACAGGAGTACAACCGCACCGACTACATGGTGCTGTGTGTGGTGCTGTACGCGGTACTGGGCCTGATCTTCGACGGAGTGGTCCGGATCATCGAACGGTTCGCGATGCCGTGGCGCGGTCAGGTGGCGGCCCGATGAGTCCCGAAGCACCGTTACCGCCGCTGTCCACTCGCCCGCAGAGCCCTGCGTCGGCAACCGCCCGCAGGGAGGGCGAACCGATTGCGGTGTCGATCACCGGCCTGCACAAGAAGTTCGGCGACAACACCGTTCTCGACGGGATCGACCTCGAGATCCGCCGGGGCGAGTTCGTCGTCCTGCTCGGCCCGTCCGGAACCGGGAAGACCACCCTGCTGCGGCTCCTGACCGGTCTCGAGAAGCCGGACGGCGGAGAGATTCTCGTACCCGCCCGCCGGACGACCGTCTACCAGGAACCGCGACTGATCCCGTCGAAGCGGGTGCTCGGCAATGTCACCATCGGGCAGCGCCGCACCGCCGACACGAAGGAGCGCGCTACCCGTGCGCTGGCCGAGGTCAACCTCGACGGGAAGGCGCGGCAGTGGCCCGCGACCCTGTCGGGCGGCGAGGCACAGCGGGTGGCGCTGGCCCGGGCGCTGGTTCGCGAACCGGAACTGCTGCTGCTCGACGAGCCGTTCGCGGCGCTCGATGCGCTGACCCGGCTGCAGATGCAGGATCTGGTCGGTGACCTCGTCGCCCGGCACCGGCCGGCGGTGCTGCTGGTGACCCACGACGTCGACGAAGCGGTCCGGCTGGCCGACCGGGTACTGATCCTCAACGAGGGCCGGTTCGCCGTCGATACCGATATCGACCTCGCCCGCCCGCGGGACCGCACCGATCCGGAGTCCCTGCGCTACCGCGCGGCTTTCCTGGCCGAACTCGGTGTCGGCCGCACACCTTCCCCCACGACCACCTGAAGGAGCACGCCATGACCGCTGCCGCCGACACCGTCCTCGACACTCTCTGGTACACACGCTGCCCCGTGCCCACCGCGAGCGGATTGGCCCATAGTCTCGGCTGGCTGGGCGAGACCGCCGCGGCGGCGGGGATAGGCCTGGGAGTGTTGCAGGACGCCGGTCCCGAACTGGCGCCGCGACATTTCGACCATCAGCTGCTGGGCCTGATCCGCGAGGGCGGCAATGTGCCCGCACTCGCCGCACGAGCGGAGGGCTCGCCCACCAGGCTGATCGGCCTGACCTGGATCGACGAAGCGCAAGCGATCCTGGTGGCACCCGATTCACCCGTTTCCGGACCGAGGGACCTGGCCGGGCTGCGGATCGCGGTTCCCGCCTGGGCGCAGGACCGGGCCCGCAGCTTCCCCCGGGCGATGGCTCTGCACGGGTTCGCGAGTGCGCTCGCGCTCGGTGGGCTCGCCTTCGCGGACGTCCGGCCCGTCGAGGTCGCGGTCGAACGCAATCCGCAGGTCCGGGGTGAGAACGCTGCGGGCCGCCGGATCACCACCTGGGGTGTGGAGGCGCTGCTCGCCGGTGACGTCGACGCGATCTACGTCAAGGGCGCTCGCGCTCAGGAGGTCGCCCGCGAACACGGCCTGCGTACCGCGGTGGACCTGGATGCCACCGAGTCGAAGCGCTCGCGCGTCAACAACGGCACCCCGCGCCCGATCACCGTGCACGCGGACCTGCTGGAGTCGCGCCCCGACTTGGTCGTCGGGTTCCTCACACAGACATTGCGAGCCGCGAACTGGGCCGCGGACAACCTCGATGAGGTCCGCGCCGTACTCGCCCGGGAAACCTTCTCCGGTGCGGCGGGAGTCGAGGCCGCGTACGGCGGCACTTTCCACCGTGGCCTGCATCCGACGCTGTCCGACGAGCGGATCGAGCTGCTCGACATACAGAAGCGGTTCCTCTACACCCACGGCTTCCTCGCCACCGATTTCGATCTCGCCTCGTGGGTCGCCCCGGAGCCGCTGCAGCAGGCGAGTGCGCGGCTGGCCGCCGAACGAGAGGTGTCGGCGTGACCGAGTTCCGCTGGGAGTTGCCCACTCGCGGAGATGGTCGCCACGTCGGCTCCGTCTCCGCTCATCGCGGCGGATTCGAGTTCCTCGACCAGGTCGTCCTCGCCGCCGAACTGTCCGGACTCGATGGCATCGTCGCCCCGTACGACCCGGCGGGGGAGGAGTCGTGGGTGGTCGCCGGTTCGGCCCTGCGGCAGACACGGCACCTGCGGGTCGGCGTCGAATTCCATCCCGCGTTCGGGACACCCGTGTACGCGGCCAAGCTGTCGGCAACCCTGCAACGGCTCTCGAACGGCCGGCTCGACTGGCGGTTGCGCGTCGACACCGAAGCCACCGAGGCCGCGGTGCGCGGTGACCGGGTCACCGGCGGCGATCGTTACCGGCGGGCAGCCGAATTCCTCACGGTCGCACGGGGAGTGTGGAACGAGGAACAGGTGCTGCCCGGCCGGTTCGGAGGTACCGGTTTCGAGTTCGCCGGCGAATACTACGACGTCATCGATGGCGGATTCCGTGGCATTCTGTCGGGTCTGCCGTTTCCCGTCGTCCACCTGTCGGGCAATTCGCCCGAGGCGATCGAACTGTCGGCCGGGCACGGCGACGTGCATGTATTCGACGAGACCACAGACGGCGTCGACGATGCGGTGACGTCCTTGCGGGATGCGGCGAGAAAGTCCGGGCGCACCGTGCGTGCGGGACTTGCCCTGCCGGTCATCGCGCGCGAGACCGAGGACGAGGCGTGGGCACGGGTACTGCGCCAGTGGCGTGAGGTCCATCCGGAAGCAGACGCCGCCGAGGTCCGAGCGCTCGCACTCGACGGCGCGCGCTGGTCGGGCTTCGACCGCATCGGCTACACCCGTCCGATCGGCCTGGTCGGCAGTTATGAACAGGTGGCGCAGGCACTTTCAAATTATCGGACGCGCGGTATCGAGATATTCGAACTGGCCGGGCGCCCGCATATCGAGGAACTGCACCGAACCGGAGAGCATCTGCTGCACCTCGCCGACCCGGCCGGCCGCACCCTCGCAGGGCAGGAGAACAAGTCGTGAGCACGGACTTCTACTGGCGCATCGGTATGGAGGGTGACCATGCGTCGTTGCGCACCCCCCGTCGCTACAACCGCGGGCATGCCGGCGGCCACGGTCCGGGCAATATCGCGCCCGCGGTCCGCGGTGGCAGACTGGACGGATACAGCTATATCGACCATATGGCCGCGGTGGCGAAGGCGTCGGAGTCCGCGGGATTCGTCGGTGGGCTGCTGCCCTCCTTCCCGATCACCGAGGACCCGTGGGCCACCGCGTCCGCGCTCGCCCGGGAAAGCGATACCTACCGCTTCATGGTGGCGTTCCAGCCGGGGTTCCTGCACCCGCTCCAGGCCGCCCGGATGTCC
The DNA here is from genome assembly GCF_044453135.1 of Nocardia sp. NPDC051750. Classification (NCBI taxonomy): domain Bacteria; kingdom Bacillati; phylum Actinomycetota; class Actinomycetes; order Mycobacteriales; family Nocardiaceae; genus Nocardia; species Nocardia sp. NPDC051750. Next base: position 123,908 of record NZ_JBITCK010000007.1, read on the forward strand.
GCGAGCCTGCAACGCGCCACCGGAGGACGCCTGGTCTACAACATCATCAGTGGCGGCGGTGGCGCACCTCAGCTGTGGTGGGGCGACAAGGTGGCGCACGACGACCGCTATGCGCGGACCTCGGAGTTCCTCGACGTGCTGCGCGGCGTATGGGAGGGCACGCCCTTCGACTACGACGGGCGGTTCTTCCGGACCGAGGGTGCGGCGCTGCCACCGTTACTGGCGGGCCGGCCCTTCCCCGAGGTGTACTTCTCCGGGTCGTCCGGTGCCGCCGTGGACGCCGCGGGCAGGCACGCCGACTACTACCTGTCCTGGCTCGAACCGTTCGCCGACCTGCGGGCGAAGTTCGACGGCGTCCGGGCACATTCCGAGAGGTCCGGTCGCACACCGAAGTTCGCGGTCCGGATCGACATTGTTGCCAGGCATACCGAACAGGCCGCATGGGCGGAGATCGAGAAGGGCTGGGCCTTCGTCGACCGCGCGGCCGCGAACCGCGCCGCCCAGGGCGACTCCGTCGGTGCCGCCCGGATCAAAGGGTGGGTGCCGGAGACCATCACCGGTCACCGCGACCTCGAAGTCCAACCCAACGTGTGGTGCGGGTTCAGCCTCATCCGCGGCGGACCGGCATTCGGGCTCGTGGGCAGCTACGAACAGATCGCCGAACGCCTCGACCAACTGATCGACCTCGGCGTGGACGCGTTCATCCTCGCCGGCAATCCCCACCTCGAAGAGGCGTACCGCGTGGGCGAAGAAGTGCTGCCGCTGCTCCGGCGCACCACGCCCACCCGGGTCCGCACCCTTTCCACCCGATAGGAGAAACGTCATGACCAGCACCGAAGCCCGCGTCACCCCCGCGGTCGAGGCTTTCGTCGACGACGCGCGCCGCGCCGCCGACACCGCCTTCCGGGTATTCCGTGAGACCGGCACTGTTTCCGCCAACGGCACCGTGAACTTCGTCGAGCGGGTCCCCGGCGAGGAACTGGCCGTCGCGCTCAACGAGCCCGGCCCGTGGGCCGAGGACCGGAGCGCGCAGCCGATCCTCGCGACGTTCGACGGCGAGGTACTGGCCGGCGACGGTCGGGCCGGGTTCGTCACCGGTTACGCCGAGGTGTTCCGCAAGCACCCCGAGATCACCTCGATCGTGCACGTCCACACACCGTGGCTGGGCGGGTGGGCACAGACCCACCGCACCCTGCGTATCAAGTACGCGGCCTCGCAGCGCCTGACCCTCTCCCGGGACATCCCGGCCCATATCGACCGCAGCCAGGCTCCCGGCGATTTCATCCTCGACCGCCTCGCCGACGATCCGGACCTCGTCGCCATCTTCGAGGCCAACGGCGGCGTCAATGTGATCGGCCGGTCGGGCCTGCTCGATCTCGCCAAATTCGTGGTTCTGCTCGAAGAGGGCGCCCAGTACCAGGCGCTCGGTGAACTCGTCGGCGGCTCCGTCGACTTCGACCCGACGAACCTCGTGGCGCAGTGGGGTCGCAGTGGATTGCTCAACGAGGCCCGCCGCCGCGGGCTGGTCTGAGAAACAGCCGAAAAGGAGCCTTCCCATGACTGTTCGTATCGGCTACTTCCCGAACAACAACTCCTTGTTCGTGCTGCGCCACAACGGCCTGCTCGAACCCCACCTCCGGGACGTCGAGTGGGTGGACCTGCGCGAGCTACCGGCTCCGCCGCGCGTCGATCCCCGGGCGGGCCTGCCGACGCTGCATTCGGACTGGTTGTTCGCCGACGGCGGCTACGACTTCATCGGCACCGGGTTCACCCCGCCGATCACCGGTCTGGGGCAGGGGCGTGACCTGGTGTATGTCGGGATATCCGGCCCTCGTGTCGAAAACGGGCGGTTGGTGAGCCTCGCGAACTCCGGTATCCGCACCGTCGCCGATCTGCGCGGTAAGCGGGTCGGGATCGCGCACGGTTCGTGGCAGACCACGCTGGCGCTGCTCGCGCTCGACCGCGAGGGGCTGCGCTGGTCCGATATCGTGCCGGTCGATATCGACGTGAACGACGGTGGTGCCGCGTTGCTGCGCGGCGATCTCGACGCATGGGTCGGTGCCTACCCGGTACTGGCCGAGGTCGAGGCCACCGCGCCGGTACACACCCTCGTCCACACCGACGGTCTCTTCAGCCACCCGTCGTTGTGGTTCGTCCGGCGCGAGTTCGCCGAGAATCATCGCCCGGAACTCGAAGCGATCATCACGGCGCTGCAGGAATCGGATGCGTGGATCGTCGCCAACCCGCGCGAAGCGGCACGTTTCTTCGTCGACGATGCCGAACGGCGTGGCGGCACCGCTGATCTCGATCGCTGGGAATCAGCCTTGCGTGGACGACCCTTCGGGATCGGCTCGGTCACCGATGAATTCCTCGATGAACAGCAGCGTTCGGCAGACTTGTTGCACGCCAACGGTCTGCTGCCACGAACCGTGAAGGTTCGTGACGCAGTCCTGCCGTGGATCGGTGCGGTCGTCGAGGCACATCGTTCGGTGCCGGCAGTCTGAGCGCACGAGAGCCACGGCCGGAAGTACAAACCTGGGCGGACTGCCGGGGTTCGTTGCCGGGTGGCCACCACGGGAGCGCCCGATATACCCCGGCCCGATGAGGGGGGCCGGGGTGGCGGCAGCACAGCAACGGCGCGGTCAGGGCCGGGCGGGATACCGCTCTGCCCGGCTCATCGCGCCCGCACCTCGGCAGGCACACTCCAGCCCGCGCCCGTGCCGTCCATATGGTGGACCTCGGATTCCCACGGCACTCGGTACGTGCCCGCCATCAGGTCCTGCATGAATGTGTACGGGCAGTCCCGTGCGCCGCCCTCGACGGCCGAGTAGCCGCGGTGACCGAGTTGGTAGATGTTGTTCTCGACACCCCAGGTCTGCCTGGCCTGATCCGCCCGCGCCGGAACGACCTCCGCCGTGACCACCCGATCGGGCGTCCCGTCCCCCTGCACCAGGACGGTGCCGTCGATATCGCAGACCATGGCCTCGCCCTGCGACCAGATATTGTTCTGGTCCGAGCCGGCCAGGGCCACCGAGACCGTGTAGGCCAGATTCTGGAAGGCGTTCGCCTGATTGGTGATCTGCCAGGCCTGCCGGATCGGGTAGGTATAGCCTGCGGTCCGCAGAATGACATTCGCGCCCTTGTAGGCGGCCTCGCGCGCCATCTCGGGCAGCATGCCGTCGTGGCAGATGATCAGTGCGAGCTTGGACCCGGACGGTCCGTCACATACCGGGATGCCGAGGTCGCCCGGTGCCCACGGTTCGGCGGGGACCCAGGGATGCATTTTGCGGTAGTAGAGACGTTCACGGCCTTCGTTGTCGATGATGATCCCGCTGTTCCAGGGCGCGCCGTCCGGATTGCGTTCCATGATCGAGAAGCAGCCCCACACCTCGGCTTCGCGGCAGGCGTCGGCCAGCACCGTCATCTCCGGGCCGTCCCGGTCGCAGAGCAAGGCGTTGTCGAGCCAGTTCTCCGGGTCCAGCCCGTTGATGCTGTACTCCGGCACGAGCATCAGATCGATGGTGGGCATGCCTTTTTTGGCGCGTTTCACGATGTCCGCGAGTCGCTCCGCGGTGACCTTCAGATCGCCGGGTTCGTGGATGGTGGGTACCTGTGCCTGCACCAATCCCACCACCAGCGCGCCCGGTGTCGGGTTGAGTCCGTCGAGTCCGGTCATCGTGTGCGGTACTCCTCTCGTGTTCCGTCGAGTGTCAACTCCCCGAGTTCGGGCCACCGGGAGTGCCACGGCCGTTCCTGTTCGAAGAGTGCGGCCGCCGCGAGTACTTCGGCGTCACCGAGGTGCGGTCCGGCGATCTGCAGTCCGACCGGCAATCCGTCGGTGGTGAACCCGGCCGGGACCGATATCGCGGGTTGACCGGTCCAGTTGAAAATGTTCAGGAAGCCCAGCCAGCTGCCGGAATCCACCATCCGGCCGTCGATCAATTCGGGCCCCTGGATGCCGATCGGAAACGCGGGTACGGCCAGGCTCGGCGTGACCAGAAGGTCGTAGTTCTGCATGAACCGCCACATCTGGTTGACCACGCGCTTGCGCATCATCTGCGCGGTGGTGAATTCCTCTGCTGTCCAGCGGCGTTCGATCAGCTCGACCAGATGGGGTGACATCCGATCCCGGTGCTGTGCCACGAGTCCGCGCATGCCCACGAGGTCGCTGTCGGCCATGACGATCGGCCAGATGTAGGGGCGCGGGTCGTCGATTCCGGGGTCCGCCTCGACCACCGTCGCCCCCAGTTTCTCGAAGGACTCGACCGCTGCCGCGACAATCGATCGGACCTGCGGATCGACCGGAAGATAGCCGAGGTCCGCCGAGTAGGCGATTCTCTTGCCGGCCAGGCTCCGGGCCGGGCCCTCGGAAATCGCGCCGAGCCAATCGACGTCGCCGGCGGGTAGCGAATGCCGGTCCCGCGGATCCGGGCCCGCGAGCACCGACATGAGGAGTGCGGTGTCCGCGACGGTGCGTGTCATCGGGCCGATGTGCTCGATGGTCTCCCAGCTCGACATACCGGGGAATCGCTCGTCCCGGCACCCCGGGTAGAGCGGGACCCGGCCCATGGACGCCTTGAACCCGACCAGCCCGCACAGTGACGCGGGTATCCGGACCGACCCGCCGCCGTCGCTGCCCAGTGCGAGTGGCGACATACCGGTGGCGACCGCCACTGCGGAACCCGCCGACGATCCACCGGGCGTCAGCTCCGGGTTCCACGGATTGCGAGCCGGCGGCGACACCGGATTGTGGCCGACCGCGCTGTAACCGAACTCCGGAACCGTGGTCTTGCCCAAGATCACCGCTCCGGCGTTCTTGACCCGTTCCACGACGATATCGTCTTCGTCGGGAATCCAATCGCCGTAGACGACCGTCCCGTTCCGGGTGGGTACTCCCGCGGTCGCTATCAGGTCCTTGATGCCGATCGGGACACCTGCCAGCGGTCCCGGATCGTCACCGCGGGCGAAGGCGGCATCCACCTGAGCCGCCTGTTCCCGCGCCATCGTGTCGGTGCGTTCGACGAAAGCGTGCAGGCTGTCGTCGAGCGCGTCGACCCGGGCAAGCGAACTCTCGACCACCTCAGCCGCGGTGACCTTTCCGGTTCGGATCAGCGCGGCGATCTCGACCGCGGTTGCTCCCGCCAGGCCGATATCGGATGCGGTTGTCATTGCGCCACCTCGATTCCTGTGGTGCCGGCGGCCGCGGTGCGGCTGATCCGGTCCGGAACGACAGCTTCGACGAGGAGGTAGGCGCCGGCCGCGCACACCATTCCGACGATGGCTTCGCTGAGCTGCGGCGCCCAGTGATGCACCGCGTAGGCGCAGGCAGCGCCGATGATCCAGGCAGCGAACGGCTGTACCCGGAACCCCGTGATCGTCCGCGCCGCCGCGCGGCGGGTGATCAGCTGATCGACGATGAGCACGGCGCCGATCGAGGGCACGAAGATACCGAGCAGGTTGAGCCAGGTACTGAAATGGCTCCACACCCCGGCGAGCGCGATCACCACGCCGACGGCACCGAGGATGATGGTCAGCAGCCGCATCTTCGAACCGGTGAGCTGGCTCCACCCGACCGCGCCGTTGTACAGGCAGTGGGCGCAGACCGATCCGAGATTGACGAACACGAACACGACCGCGAGGACGGTCAGCACCGCACCGTGGTCGGTGAGGATCGGTAGGAAGTCACCACCGTTGGCGGCCGGGTTCACCGTCGCGCCGGCGGCCACGACGATCGCGCCGACGATCATGGCGATCGCGTTCGCGACGGGAAAGGCGCTGAACGTGGCGATGACCGCTTCCTTACCGTTCCGGGACCAGCGGGTGAAGTCGGCGGTCATCGTGCCGGAGTCGACGAATCCGGCGACGACGATCGAGACCGCCGCGCCGATCGAGAGCACCGTCGCGTCGCTCGCGCCTTGATAGGAGGTGATCGCGCCGATGCCGTCGGATTGCGTCGCGATCACCACGGCGACGATGCCGAGGGCGATGAACAACGGTGCCGCGATGAGACCGATGACGGTCAGCGCGCGGATGCCGATGAAGGTGATACCGATGTACAGGAGTCCGGCGAGCAGGGCGAGGAGTGTGGCATTCCAGCCGAGCGACGTCTCCAGGGTCGCTCCGGTCAAACCGGTTTGGAAGGCGAACCAGCCGATGACGACGGTCGACAGGAATCCGGCCACGATCTTCGCCCCGTTGCGCCCGAATGTCTCGGCGGCGCTGAGCGCGAAGTTCTTACCGGTTGTTCCCGCGAGGTAGGAGAGCGCGCCGACGTAGGCGAACAGGACGATGTTGCCGATCAGGATGGAGAGGATCCCCTTCCAGAAGCCCAGACCGTAGGCGATGGTGCCGCCGAAGATGGCGGAGGTGAGAACCATCGGGAAGCCGAACCACACCGCCGATACCGAGAACACCGATCGCCGATGTGATCCGGGGACGGGTTCGTTCTCGAACTCCTCCTCGAGGCCACCGTGCTTGCCATGTTCCACGTCGGGTGGTATTTGGGTACGCGTTGTCATGCGGGTCCATCCTTTGTCGAAAAGGGGTCTGCGCCCAGGTCACCGTTGACGTGGCGAATCGGTGGTCGATCGGTAGTTCAGGAGGTCAGCGCCGGCGGCCGCCGCGGCGCGGCTGCCAGCTCCCACGCCCGCGCGAAGCGCAGCAATGCGAGCTCCGACATCGGCCGGCCCAGGACCTCCAGGCCGACCGGCAGCCCGGACTCGGTGAAGCCGGCGGGGATGCTCATCGCCGGCAGCGAGGTCTGCGAAGCGATCACGGTGTTCGTCGGAAAGTCCAGGGCGGTCCAGCGTTTCGCCTCGAGTTCGGCGTGAGTGGGGGCCGGGACCTGAACCGTGGGATAGACCAGGAAGTCGACGCCGGCCTGCGCCATCATCGCGACAAGCGTGCGCCGCCATTCCTCCTGGCGCAGCCGCCCGCGCAGGTAGGCCGGGTCGTCATCGGGATTGTCCGGGCCGGAGACGAGGTCGCCGAACAGGTCGGTGAGCGGGTGGAAACGCCCGGCCGCGACGATCTCGTCCACCGAGGTGGCCGGTGCGCCGGGGCGCTGCGCCAAGAACTTGTTGATGTCCCTCTTGGAACAGCGGGTGTAGAGGGATGTCTCCTCGATCCACGATTCCAGGTTCCCGAGACGCAGTCCGTCGATCACCTCGGTGCCGAGCCGGCCGAGCCGGTCGATCGCCGACCGCACGACGGCGTTCGTCATCTCCTGGTCTGCTCCCGCACCGAATGCGTCCGGCAGCACCCCGATCCGGAAGGTACGCAGCGCGTCTGCATTCACATCGCTGAGCGCGGCGGCATAGTTTCCGACGTCGGGGTTGGTTGTCGCGATACCGGTGTACGGGTCGGTGGCGTCGTACCCGGCGATGACGTCGAGGACCGCTGCCAGGTCGGTGACCGTGCGTGCCATCGGCCCGGGAGTGTCCTGGAAGTGCAGTAACGGTGAAAAGCCGGTGCGGGGAATGAGCCCGGTGGTGACCCGCAGGCCGAATAGGTTGGTGAAGGAAGCCGGTAGCCGGATCGATCCGCCGGTGTCCTCGCCGATGCCGACGAGGCACAGATTCGCGGTCACGGCCGCCGCGGTACCGGCGCTCGAACCGCCTGTCTCCCGGTCGGTGTCATAGGGGTTCTTGGTGTGGCCGGTCCGCGACGAGAAGGAGAACCAGCCCGCGGCGAAATCACACATGGCGGTTTTGCCCAGGATGACAGCGCCCGCCTCCCGGAGCCGTCGCACGACCGCGGCATCGACGTCGGGGACGTAATCGGCGAACACTTCGGATCCGAAGGATGTCGGTATACCGCGTGTTTCACCTTGGTCCTTGATCAGGACCGGAACGCCGTGGAGCGGACCGGCGAGCTTGCCCGTGCGCGCGTACTGCTCGTCCAGTCGCGCGGCCTCTCGAAGGGCCGCCGGGTTGACCGTCACGACGGAGTTCAGCTGAGGCCCGTCCGGATTGCCGGCCGAGTCGATATCGCCGATCCTCGTCAGATACCAGCCGGTGAGCTCCGCGCTGGTCGTCTCGCCGCGCTCGAGCATGCGGTGGAACGAATCGACCGACAGTTCCTCGTAATTCGTCGTGGCTTCGATATCTGCTCCGCGGGGTGCGCCGAGCGCGCCGACAATGGCCTCCGCGGTTGTTCCGATGTGATGCCGGGTGGCGTCGAGGAGCTCATCGAGCTTCCGGTCGACCATCAGGCGGAACATGTGTTCGTGGTCCTGCCGCGCGTCGTCCAGGTTGTGCGGCGCCGTGGCGTAGATCGCCATGTACGGCTGGATGCGGTCCCAGATGTTGTGGATCAGCTCGTTGAGGTATCGGCTCTCGGCATATCCGTACAAGGTCTGGTGGAACTTGCGATTGAGTTCACGCCATTCATCCGGTGCGATGCCGGGGTCGCCCATCTCGTCGAGGACCGCGCGCATCGCGGCAATACCGTTGTCGTCGAGACGGATCAGCGCCCACTCGGTGGCGAGCAGTTCCAGTGTCAGCCTGATAGCGAACAATTGACGGATCTCGTCCGCGTCGAGTGCCGTCACCGTGACCGCCCGCCGATCGAACGCGACCAGCCCTTCGAATTGCAGGCGCTTCAGCGCTTCCCGGGTCGGCATGGTCGAGACTCCGGCCGACTGTGCCAGCGACCGGATGGAAATACGGGTCCCGGGCTTGATACGCCCCTCGAGAATCCTGCGGCGGACCTGCTGATACACAGACTCCGCCATTGTCCGCTCCGGCAAATCGACGGTCATGTGATATCACCTCACCTTCACATCCCGTCGTGATCACACTCAGGGAAGTCTGGCGTGGCGCCATGTCATGACTGTTCGGGTTGCGTTACGGCCTGATGACCAAGGTGCGGGTGGCACAGCTTTTCGAACATCTCGACCGCCGCGACGGTCGAGCGGCCCCGTGGATCGACAGGTGCCTATCCGCTGCTCGGTCCGCGGAGTGCCGCCACTTCTCTGTTCACGCTGTCCATGAAGAGGGCGAACCGAAGGCCCGGTTCCGCATCCGGGTTGCCCGTATTCTTCCGGCTCGCGCGATAGGTACATTCGGTCCGGAGAACGGTGGCGTCGTCGAAAGTGAGATCGAACTCGAAAACGACCTTGTCGTTGTCCTGCTTGCCGCCCTGCCGGACATCGGCAATCCCGGTCCAGGGATATACCCGCGGCCGCTCGTTGTGGGCGCAGATCACGAGACCGTTCTCGAAAAAGCCGAGGAGGGCCCGGGTCGTACGGACCAGAAGACCGCGGGAAAGGGTGAACGTATCGTGCCGACGTCCCATCGCGGACATCTCGGCGAACTGTCCCAGCTCGTCGAGATCGCCCGCCAGGTCGTTGTCGACCGTGTACCTGTTCCTCCGGAGAGTCTCTCGACCAACGGACCACACCAGCAGGGCGGCGTTGGCGGCCCCCAGGAAGAGCAGCCAGGTAGTCGCCGGCAGGTATCGAACCTCCGTCGTGCCCAGATCGCTACACGATCCCCTTGCGCCGCCGATGATCCAGCACTCGTCGGCCGGGCTCACGATCTCGTCGTTGAACACCAGCACTTCGCGTTCACCCGGAAGACCGATAACGGTCAGGATGGTGGCGAGCGCCGCGAGGATGAGGTAGCCCAGTGCCGTTGCCCAACGTATCCGCCGCCTGGCCGGTATTGCTGCCATGAAACTGCCTCTCCCCATACTGGGACAGCGCATTCAACCGTGTATCGACGACATCCCACCCGAATTCGCCCATTGTTACAGGTGTTACAGGACCACAGGTCGTCGTCTACCTGCCCACTGGTGAGAACCCGCCTTTTCGGGCCGGTCGGCGCATCGGGGGACGAGGCCGGCCGCGCCGACGGTGCCCTGGATGGTGGCCGGCAGGGTGCGGCCGGACCTACTTGCGCAGCGTCCGGACCAGCTTGCCCACTGTCGCGGGGTCGGGGGTCGCGGCGGCTTTGCGACTCTCCTCTTGGTCCAGGAGCGCGGCCGCCGGGTCGATGACGTGGGTGTGGCGTATCGAGGTGTCCGGATCGGCGAAGGCGGCGTAGGTCTTGTCGCCGCGGAGGGTGTGGAGTAGATAGCCCGTGAGGAGGGCGCGGGTGGCGCGGGCCGTTTTCGGTTCGTGCTTGCCGCCGCCGAGAGCGGCCAGGAGCCGGCGGCCTTCGGCGAGACCGTTGCGGCCGGCGCCCTCGAGGGTGCGCAGGATTACCGGGCCCGACCAGGCAGCGGCCAAGGGGACCGCGTTCGAGCTGAGCGAATCGATATCCGACACGCCGGCCAGGATCAGGGCGGGGGTGTCGATATCGGGGGCGACCGATTCGGCGGCGGGGGCCGTGGGCGCGGGGAAGAGGGGAGTGACCGCGGCCACGCGGCGCTGGGCGGCGGCGAGGACGGCCGCGCCGGCCCCCATGCCGTGCCCGGCGAGGGCGAGGCGTTCGGGGTGCACCGTGAGGGTGCCGTCGCCGAGGCGGACGCCGGTGCAGATGTCGAGAGTCGTGAGCAGGTCCGTGGCCAGGTTCAGATGGGAAGCCAGCGGGCCGCGTTCGGTGTCGGGGGCGGCGGCGACGATGCCCCAGGACGCGAGGTGTTCCAGCAGGGTGCCGTAGTCGGCGGCGCCGTTGAGCCAGCCGTGGCCGAAGGCGACTGCTGGTAGGTCGCGGCCGGTCTCCGGCGTGTACACCACGCCGGGCTGGCCCGCGATGGCCAGGTTCCCGCGGAGCACCCGGTGCGGGCCGCGGCTGGTCAGACTGCTCAGGAGTGATTTCACAGACGCCGACACGACGTGAACGTTAGCCGATAAGTACTCTGGTGAGCCATGTGCGGAATCGTGGGGTACGTCGGGTACCGGGACGCGTTGGGCGTCGTCGTCGCTGCCTTGCGCCGCATGGAGTACCGAGGTTACGACTCCGCGGGCGTGGCGATTCTCGACGGCACCGGCCATGCCGCCATCGAGCGGCGGGCCGGTCGGCTGAGCAACCTGGAAGAGGCGCTGGGCGCCGCGGGGCCGGGCGTGTTCGCCGGGACCACGGGAATGGGACACACCCGGTGGGCCACACACGGCGCGCCGAACGACCGCAACGCCCATCCGCACCAGGATGCGAGCGGCAAGGTCGCGGTCGTGCACAACGGCATCATCGAGAACTTCGTCCAATTGCGGCGCGAACTCGAGGATGCCGGAGTCGAGTTGCGCAGCGAAACCGATTCCGAGGTCGCCGTGCACCTGGTGGCGCGGGCCTATGCCGACGGTCCGACCGCGGGCGATTTCGAAGCCAGCGTGCTGGCGGTGCTGCGGCGGCTCGAGGGTGCGTTCACCGTGGTCTTCACCCACGCCGACCACCCGGGCACCATTGTGGCCGCACGGCACTCCACCCCGCTCGTGGTGGGAGTCGGCGAGAACGAGATGTTCATCGCCTCCGATGTCACCGCGTTCATCGAGCACACCCGCGAAGCCGTCGAACTGGGCGAGGGCCAGGCGGTGGTGATCACCGCCGACGGCTACCGGGTCACCGATTTCCACGGCTCCACCGACGAGGTACATTCCCGGCCGTTCACCATCGACTGGGATCTGGCCGCCGCCGAGAAGGGCGGCCACGACTACTTCATGCTGAAGGAGATCGAGGAGCAGCCCGGCGCGGTCGCCGATACGCTCATCGGTCACTTCGATCAGAGCCCCAGCCGGGCGGGCCGGATCGTGCTGGACGAGCAGCGCCTCTCCGACCAGGAACTCCGCGATGTGGAGAAGGTCTTCGTGGTGGCCTGCGGTAGCGCATACCACTCCGGGCTGGTCGCCAAATATGCCATCGAGCACTGGACCCGGCTGCCCGTGGAAGTGGAGCTGGCCAGCGAATTCCGCTACCGGGATCCGGTGCTGGACCGCTCGACCCTGGTGGTCGCGGTCTCACAGTCCGGTGAGACGGCCGACACGCTGGAAGCTGTCCGGCACGCCAAGAGCCAGAAGGCGCGGGTGCTGGCGGTCTGCAATACCAACGGCGCGCAGATCCCGCGCGAAGCCGACGCGGTGCTCTACACCCGCGCCGGGCCGGAGATCGGGGTGGCCTCCACCAAGGCGTTCCTCGCCCAGGTGACGGCGAACCTGCTGGTCGGGCTGGCGCTGGCGCAGGCGCGCGGCACCAAGTACCCCGACGAGGTGGCCCGCGAGTTCGCCGAACTGGAGGCCATGCCGAAGCTGGTGGAGCGGGTGCTGGAAACGGCGCCGCAGGTGCGGGCGATCGCCCGGCAGCTGGCGCGGGAACGGACCATCCTGTTCCTCGGCCGGCACGTCGGGTACCCGGTGGCGCTGGAGGGTGCGCTCAAGCTCAAGGAGCTGGCGTATATGCACGCGGAGGGTTTCGCCGCGGGTGAGCTGAAGCACGGCCCGATCGCGCTGATCGAGGACGGGCTGCCGGTGATCGTGGTGATGCCGTCGCCGAAGGGGCGCGGGGTTCTGCACGCCAAACTGGTCAGCAATATCCGCGAGATCCAGGCACGAGGCGCACGCACCATCGTCATCGCCGAAGAGGGCGACGATCTGGTGCGGCCGTTCGCCGACGATCTGATCGAGATCCCGACCGCGCCGACCCTCTACCAGCCGCTGCTGTCGACGGTCCCGCTGCAGATCTTCGCCGCCGAGGTGGCCCAAGCCCGCGGCTACGACGTGGACAAGCCCCGTAACCTCGCCAAATCGGTCACGGTCGAGTAGGCATACCGCCGCCTGCGCCCGGCCGTGTGCGGGCTGCGCTCAACTGTGCCGATCAGGCGCGTCGGGGTCGACTACGCGCTGCCCGGCCCGGCGGCCGGCTCAGGCTTTCTCGACGGTGATCGTCCCGCGCATATCGGGGTGGAGGGGGCACAGGTAGCGGTATTCGCCCGGCGCGGTGAAGGTGTAGCTCCAATCGCCGACCTCGAACAGCGGGCTGTTCAGGCCCATCGCTTTATCGCCGATGCCCTGCACGCCGTGCGGCAGGTCGCCGTCGAAATGCCAGGCCACGGTGTCGCCGGCGGTGATGGTGAGGTCGGCCGGGGAGAACGCGTCCTCCTCGACAAGAACCGTCACCGTTGCCTCCGGCTCCCGCGCCGAATGTGTCCCCGGCGCATCCGTTCCGGACGTACCGGAATCATCGGACCCGCAGCCGGACAGCAGGGCCGCCACGAGGGTGAATCCGGTGGCGGCGGCCAATGCGGCGCGGCGAGGTCTGGGCATGGTGGCCAAGCGTAGTCTGCTGGCGTCGCTACCCGTCGACCGTGGAGGTGTGTTCGGTGACCGAGCTGTCCGGCTATTACACCGCCGGCGAAGTGCGCGCGGCGGAGGCCGAGCTGTTCACCAGGGTCCCTGAGGGGGAACCGATGCGGCGGGCGGCCTACGGGCTGGCGCGGGTGGTCGCGGCCGAACTCCGTGCTCGCACCGGGGGGGTCGCGGGACGTGCGGTGGGGCTGCTGGTGGGGTCGGGGGACAACGGCGGGGACGCGTTGTGGGCGGGGTCGATGTTGCGCCGCCGGGGTGTGGCGGTGACCGCTGTGCTGTTGAATCCGGACCGGGCGCATGCGGCGGGACTGGCTGCCCTGCGCAGGGCCGGGGGCCGGATATGCGCCGATCCGGCTGCGGCAGTGGCGGAATTGGCCGCTGCGGAGCTGGTGGTCGACGGGATCGTCGGTATTTCCGGACGTGGTTCGCTGCGACCCGATGCGGCCGGAATTGTTGGGGGACTGGATGTCCCGATTATCGCGGCCGATCTGCCCAGTGGGGTCGATCCGGATACCGGCGTGGTCGACGGGCCCGCGGTGCGGGCGGCGGTCACCGTCGCGTTCGGTGCCCGCAAACCGGTGCACGCGCTGGCCGCCGCCCGGTGTGGCCGAATCGAATTGGTGCCCATCGGGTTACGGCTGCCCGAGCCGGGCCTGGCCGCCCTGGAGCCCGCGGCGGTGGGCGCGGGCTGGCCGGTTCCCGGGGCAGAGGACGATAAGTACACGCAGGGGGTCACGGGTGTTCATGCGGGCAGCGAGACCTATCCGGGCGCGGCTGTGCTGTGCACCGGGGCCGCGGTGGCCGCGACCTCCGGGATGGTCCGCTATGTCGGTAGCGCGGGGCCCGCGGTACTCGCGCAGTATCCCGAAGTGATCGCGGCACCCGATCTCGGCGCCACCGGCCGGGTGCAGTCCTGGGTTTTCGGCCCGGGTTCCGGCACCGATCGCACCGCCCGCGACCGCCTCACGGAGATCCTCGCCACCGACCTGCCGGTGGTGGTCGACGCCGACGGGCTCACGCTGCTGGCCGAACAGCCGGACCTGGTCCGCGGCCGCCGAGCCGCCACTGTCCTCACCCCGCACGCCGGCGAGTTCCGCCGGCTGACCGGCAGCGATCCCGGCCCCGACCGCGTCGGAGCCGTCCGCGATCTCGCGGAGAGGTGGCAGGTGACCGTTCTGCTGAAAGGCCGGGCGACCCTGGTCGCCGAGCCGGGTGGTCCGGTGCTGGTCAACGAGGCCGGCGGGTCCTGGGCAGCGACCGCCGGGGCCGGCGATGTCCTGTCGGGTGTGATCGGCGCCCTGTTGGCCGCGGGCCGAGACCCGGGGTGGGCTGCGGCAGCGGCAGCGCGGGCCCATGCCGTGGCCGCCGATATCGCAGCGCACGCCGCAAGTTCCGCCGACACCGCGCCGATCTCGGCTGGTCCGCTGCTGCGTCACCTCCCGGAAGCTATCGCAACCCTGCGGGCCGGTTCGGTCTGAATCCTGCCCCGGTGCAGGTGCGGACGGTGGTTGCCGGGTCCGTTGTGCGGTGGTGCCGCACGGCAGCCGGTTCCGGGCCGGGACGCCGGACGCCCAGCATGTGCGGGTAGCCATCGCACCCGGTCCGGCGGGGAGATGGCAGTATCGGCAACTGTGAACGGTCAAGTGGAGACGGTCGTCGACCTGGATGCCATTGCGCACAATGTGGGGGTGCTGCGCGCACACGCCGGGGATGCCGCGGTGATGGTGGTGGTCAAGGCCGACGGCTACAACCACGGTGCGGTCGAGGTCGCACGGGCGGCGCTGGGGGCGGGTGCGGCCGAACTCGGAGTCACCACGATCGAGGAGGCGGTGGCGCTGCGCGCCGCCGGGATCGAGGCACCGATCCTGTGCTGGCTCAATGTCTGTGATGCGGATTACACCGCCGCCATCGCCGCCGATATCGAGATCGGTATCTCGTCGCTGGAGCAGCTGGAAGCGGTCGCCGCGGCGGCTCGGGAGCTGGGCCGCCGCGCCATCGTCACCCTCAAGGTCGATACCGGACTGAACCGCAACGGTGTCGACCCGCACAGCTATCCCGTGGTGCTCGCGGCGCTGCGGAAACTGGTCGACGAACAGGTCGTGCGGTTCCGGGCGATCTTCTCCCATCTCGCGCACGCGGACGAGCCCTATCACCCCACGATCGATCTACAGCGCGATCGCTTCGTGGAGGCCATCGCCGCCGCGAAGGAGTACGGCCTCGAACCCGAACTGGTGCATCTGGCGAATTCCGCCGCGACGCTGACCAGGCCGGATCTGGCTTTCGATATGGTCCGCCCGGGTATCGCCGTCTACGGATTGACCCCCGTTCCGGATATCGGGGAATTCGACCTGCGGCCCGCGATGACCTTCCAGGCCGAAGTCGCCCTGGTGAAGCAGGTTGCCGCGGGAGAAGGTGTTTCCTACGGGCACGAGTGGATCGCACCGGCCGACACCACGGTCGCATTGATCCCGGCGGGATACGCCGACGGTGTCTTCCGTCCGCTGGGTGGCCGGATCGATGTGTGGGTCGGCGGCCGGCGGCGGCCGAATCGGGGCCGGGTGTGCATGGATCAGCTGGTCGTCGACCTGGGCGACAACGCGGACGGGGTCGCCGAAGGCGATACCGCGATTCTGTTCGGGCCCGGTACCCACGGTGAACCCCGGGCCCAGGACTGGGCGGACCTGCTCGGCACCATCCACTATGAAGTGGTGTGCGCGCCGCGCGGGCGGGTACACCGCCGCTATCGGGGAGGAGCTCGGTGAAACCACGGACGACATTGTTACGCGGGGGTCTGGCCACGGCCGGTGTGGTGGCCGCCATGGCCGGGGTACACGCGCTGCGCCGCGCCGGGGCGAAAGTCTTGTGGCCGCCGGTGCGTGACGAGTACCGCGACGAGAACTTCGCGCTGATCGACCTCGACCGGGCCGGCGAGGTGACCGCCGACGACGGGGTGAGCCTGGCCACTCGTGAATGGGGCACCGGTGACGCCGACGCGACCGTGGTTTTCGTTCACGGGTTCTGTAACAGCATGGAGTCCTTCCACTTCCAGCGCCGGCACCTGGCGCAGCGGTGGGGTTCCCGGGTGCGCATGGTGCTGTTCGACCTGCGCGGGCACGGCCGGTCCGGCACGCCGGAAACCGACAGCTGCACGGTCGCCCAGCTCGGCCGGGACCTGCTCACCGTGATCGACGCTCGGGCGCCCCGCGGACCGCTGATCCTGGTCGGGCATTCGCTCGGCGGTATGGCGGTGCTCGCCGCCGCCGCGCATGCGGGTGATCTGTTCGCCCAGCGGGTGCGTGCTGTGGCGTTGCTCTCCACCGCGGCCGCGGAGGTGACATCCGCCGGGATCGGCCAGCTGCTGCGGAACCCGGCGATCGACGGTTTCCGGCTGGCCGTGCACGCCGCGCCGGCGTTGGTGCAGGCCGGACGGGTCACCGCACGTCAGATCATCACGCCGATCCTGCACGTGAGTTCGTTCCACGGCCCGGTGAGCCCGACCCTGTCGCGGTTCACCACCATGATGATCGACCGGACGCCCGTGGAAACCGTGGTGAAGTTCCTGAAGGCCATCGAATTACACGACGAGGCCGCGGCTCTGCCGGTGCTGCGCGATATTCCGGTGCTGGTGCTCGGAGGTGGACGGGATCTGGTGATCCCGTTCCGCAACTCCCGTGCGCTCGCGCGCGAATTGGCCGACTGCGAGCTCGTCCGGGTGCCGGAGTGTGCGCATATGCCGCAGCTGCAGTACCCGGAGGAAACCAATGCCGCCCTGGATCGGCTGCTGGTCCGCGCCGGTGTGGTCAGCGCGGACGATGATCGCTACGAGGCGACCGGTGGCTGAGCACGGCGAACGCACGCTGCCGACCGTCGCCGATACCGAGGCGCTCGGCCGGGAACTCGCCGCCGGGTTGCGCGCGGGCGATCTGGTGGTGCTCGACGGTCCGCTGGGCGCCGGTAAGACCGCGCTCACCCGCGGTATCGCCGCGGGCCTGGGCGTCGGGGGCCGGGTCAGTTCGCCGACCTTCGTCATCGCCCGCCGGCATCCCGCGGGCGAGCGCGGGGACGGTCCGCCGGTCCCGCTCGTGCACGTGGACGCGTACCGGCTGGGCGGCAGCCTGGACGAACTCGACGCCCTCGACCTGGATACCGACCTCGACGACGCGGTCGTGGTGGTGGAATGGGGCAGCGGTGTGGTGGAACGGCTGACCGGCCGGCATCTGCTGGTGCGGATGGTGCGGGAACCGGAAACCGAAGTGCGCACGGCATCTTGGGAGTGGGTGTCCACCGGCCCCGCCGAGTAGCCGTGCGCCACCACCGTGTGCGGTCCGTCACCCGGTATCGTTGACCAGATCATGCTTGCACTTGCTGTCGACACCGCGACGCCTGCCGTCACGGCGGGACTGGTCGAGCTGGAGCAGGCGGCGGCCGGTGCGAACAACCCGGACACCGCCCGCCCGCGGACCCTCGCCGTCCGGATACTCGTCGATGCCCGCGCCCACGCCGAGGCGCTCACTCCGCAGATTCTGGAATGTATTTCCGAAGCGGGGGTGGCCCGGGCGGATATCGCCGCGGTGGTCGCCGGAACGGGGCCGGGGCCGTTCACCGGCCTGCGCGTGGGGCTGGCCACCGCCGCCGCGTTCGGTGACGCCTTGGGTATCCCGGTGCACGGTGTGTGCAGTCTGGATGCCCTCGCGCTGGACTGTGCCGGTGAACTCGAATCGGATGACGAACTGCTGGTGGTCACCGATGCGCGCCGCCGCGAGGTGTACTCCGCGCGCTACCGCGAGCGGGGCACCCGCCGGATCGCCGGACCCGAGGTGACCAAACCGGCCGACCTGGATGTGACCGGCGCGACAGCCGTCGCCGGCTCCCCGGCGCACGCCGCGTTGTTCGATCTGCGCGCGTTGAGCCCGCAGACGCCGTCGCCCGCCGGGCTGGTGCGCGCGGCCGCGCCCGCGTTGCTGTCGGGCGCGGTACCCGAGCCGCTGGTACCGCTGTACCTGCGGCGACCGGATGCGGTCGAACGCAGCTACCGCACCCTCGACCGGATGGGAGCGTGACGATGGGGATCCGCATCGAACCCATGGAGCCGGCCGATATCGCGGGCTGTGTGGAGCTGGAACAGCTGCTGTTCCCCGAGGACGACCCGTGGCCGGCGGTTTCCTTCCGCTCCGAGCTCGCCGCCGGCTACAACCGCTACATCACCGCCCGCGACGAGGCCGGGAACATGGTGGGCTACGCGGGTATCGCGCTGCTCGGTGACGCCGAGCATCCGGAAGCCGAAGTGCACACCATCGGTGTCGACCCGGTCTGTCACCGCGCCGGTATCGGCACCCTGCTGCTGGAGGCGCTGCTCGCCGAGGCCGGGCGGCGCGGCGGGCCGGTGTTCCTGGAAGTGCGTACCGACAACGCACCCGCGATCGCCATGTACGCCAAACACGGTTTCCACATCATCGGATTGCGCAAGAACTACTACCACCCCAGCGGCGCGGATGCGTACACGATGCGCCGGCCCGCGCTGGAAGATGTTCCGGCGGGAGCACTCCCGCGCACTCCCGACGGGGTGCTGTCGTGATCGTCATGGGGATCGAGAGTTCCTGTGACGAGACCGGCGTCGGCATTGTGCGCCTCCGTCCGGACGGCAGCTGCGAACTCCTCGCCGACGAAGTGGCCTCCAGTGTCGCCGAGCACGCCCGGTTCGGCGGAGTGGTGCCCGAGATCGCGTCGCGCGCTCATCTGGAGGCCATTGTGCCGGCCATGCGGCGGGCACTGTCCGCGGCCGGGATCGCCGCCCCCGACGCGCTGGCGGTGACTATCGGGCCCGGTCTGGCCGGTGCCTTGCTGGTGGGGGTAGCGGCCGCGAAAGCCTATGCCGCGGCCTGGGATATCCCGTTCTACGCGCTGAACCACCTCGGCGGTCACGTCGCGGTGGACACTCTGGAACACGGTCCGATGCCGCCCTGTGTCGCCCTGCTGGTTTCCGGTGGACATACGCATCTGCTGCAGGTGAAGGATCTTTCGGAGCCGCTGATCGAGTTGGGTAGCACCGTCGACGATGCCGCGGGTGAAGCCTTCGACAAGGTGGCCCGCCTGCTGGGTCTCGGCTATCCGGGTGGCCCCGCGCTGGACGCGGCAGCGGTCGCCGGTGACCCGTCGGCGATCGTCTTCCCGCGCGGTATGACCGGCCCGCGCGATCCCCGTTACGACTTCTCGTTCTCCGGCCTGAAGACCGCGGTCGCCCGTTATGTGGAGGGCCTGCATCGACAGGGCGTCGAGCAGTTGCCGATACCCGATATCGCGGCCTCCTTCCAGGAAGCGGTCGCCGACGTGCTCACGATGAAAGCGATCCGCGCGGCACAGGATGTGGGGGTGGACACCCTGGTGCTCGGCGGCGGAGCGACCGCGAACACCCGCATCCGTTCCCTGGCCGAAGAGCGCTGCGCCGCGGCCGGTATGACCCTGCGCATTCCGAAACCGCGACTGTGCACCGATAACGGCGTGATGATCGCGGCACTGGGTGCGCATGTGATCGGCGGCGGCGCCGCACCGTCGCCACTGTCGGTGGCAAGCGATCCAGGGCTGCCGGTATCGGTCAGCCAGGTGAGCTGAGTGCCGAGGTCGTAGCGGCCCGGAAGTGCCGGAGCGCCGCGGGTCGCTATCGTGCGTGACGAGTCCGATATGTGCTGGGATCCCCTGGAACGGCCGGACGGTTCGCTCTCATCCCTGGTACCACATGCACGGCTCGGCGACGGGCTCATCCGATCGCGGCGCGGGCCTGCCCCGGTGGCGGTGGGACGCCGGCGTCGTCCGGATGTCCATCCCGTCGGCAGCCGAGAGAATCGCTGACCTTTCCGAAAGAGTCGGCCTAGCCCGAGGATCCGGTGCCGGGTAGCCCGGGGACGCGCGGAGGGGGCGTTTGCTGGAGTGTGGTCTCGGTGCTCCGGGTGCCGTCCTCGGAGGGTGCGTCCGTGGTGGACGGTGCGTCCGGGGCCGGTGGCTCCTCGGTAGGAGGCGGTGGTGCGAGAGCCCCCGGGCCCAGCCCTTCCGGGAAGGGGATGGGCGGAAGATTGGGGTCCGGGCGCAGGGTCGGCTGCGGTGCCGTCGACGCGGAGCCGGTGGTGGTCGGCACGGTGGTGGACGGGGTCGGTTCACCGGTGTCGGACGGGGTGTCGGCGGTGCCGGGGTCGGTGACGATCGGCGGTTCGTAGGTGGGTTCGTAGGTGGGCGTGTAGGGCTCGTCCTCGACGGGCTGCTCCGGGGCCTCCTCTTGCGTCGTGGTGGGCGCCGCGGTGGTGGTGGGAGCGACCGTGGTCGTGGGGGTCATCTGGGCGCTGCTGGTCGTCCCGGCGGGCGAGACCTCGTCCTCGGAATTGGGTGTTCCGGTGTTCACCCCGTATCCGACGATCAGCCCGACCACGACGATCGCGCCGGCGACAGTGCCGAACGCCTTGAGTAGCGTATTGCCGGATTTATCCGAGGTGAGTGCCCCGACCGGCGCAGCGGACCGGGCCGCATCGGCCAGTAACGCGGCACCTTTGGCGATCACGGCATCCGGGTCCGGTACCGTCAGGACCGGCAGATCCAGTTCGCTGCGCAGCGTGTCCAGTACCGCCGGGATATTCGCCCCGCCGCCGATCACCACGACGGCTTCCGGGGCGCGGTCGGCCAGGCCGAAGGTCATCGTGGTGAACCGCGCCAGTTCCCGCCACAGCCGGGCGGTGAGCAGGTCGAAATCGGGGCGGGTGAGTTTGAGCGGCCGGCCGGCGATGTGGTCGATGGTGACGGCCTGGGTGACCGACAGGTGTTCCTTGGCGGTCCGCGCCCGGTTCACCAGGACGCCGCGATTGGGCCGGGTGCCGCGCCGGGCGTAATGCTGATCGACCAGATGCCGGTAGAGCAGATCGTCGATGGCGCGCCCGCTGACCGTCGTACTGCGGGCGGTGTGCAGGACCGTGCCGTCGGCCGGGTCGGCGACCGTGACGGTGCAGCCCGATGCGCCCAGGTCGATCACGGCGACCGTGCCGTAGCGATCCAGCAGGCCGGTATCGCGCAGGAAGGTCAGTGCCGCGGTGGTTTCCGGGACCAGTTGTGGTTCCCGGTGCTTGCCAGTGGCGAGCCGGATCGCCTGCGCCTGCTCCTTGCTACGGTAGGCCACGGCGACACCGGTGGGCGGCCGGTCGGCGATGACATCGAGTCCGGAAGTCTGGGGGGCGGGAACATGGGGGCCGAAGACCGCTTCGGGGGGATGGCTCGACGGGAGCTGGGTGGTCATCAGCTCGATCGAGGACGCGACGAGATCACCGAGGTCGGAATGTTCCTCCGCGGAGACGACCCGGTAGTCGAATTTCCGTGCACCGTTCGCCGCGGTGGTGACCAGTGCGGAGCACACCACTTCGTTCCCGGCGGAGATGCCGAGCGACGTACGCATATTCTCTTCACCTCCCTTCGAGCGGAACCTCGTCGTTCGCGCCGGCCGGTCCGGACATGGGCGGAGGTTGTCCGCGAAACCACCGCCGTCTGCGGGGAGCGGTGGTTCCGCGAACAACCATCACACATGGTGCCACGATCTGTTATCCGAACGTTACAGAGTCGGAGAATCATTGGGAAGCCCTGTTTCCGAGGGGGTACCCGTCGTTCGCCGGATCTACCCGGACGACCAGCGACCTCGGTTCTATGGCGTCTTGGTGACAGCAAGATCATTTCGATCCCCGGCGCTGCAGTGAATCGGCACCGCCTGCCACCCGGGCCGCGGCAAATTGGCACCGCCCGCCCTTGAGCGCTGGCACTCTCATGTATAGAGTGCTAGCTGGCACCGATTGTTGCTCCGGTGCCAGGCTTGACTACTGAGCAGGCGGTCCCGGCACCCGCGACGACGGGGCTTTGCGCAGGGTCAGCATCGTGACCGAATCGATGGTCCGGGACAACAGTTCCGGACGACCGTTATCCCCTGAAAGTGGAGGGCTCAACGTGGCGAGCGTGAACATCAAGCCGCTCGAGGACAAGATCCTCGTCCAGGCCAACGAGGCCGAGACGACGACCGCCTCCGGCCTGGTCATCCCTGATACGGCCAAGGAGAAGCCGCAGGAAGGCACCGTTGTCGCCGTCGGCCCCGGCCGGTGGGACGACGAAGGTGAAAAGCGCATCCCGCTGGATGTCGCAGAGGGCGACACCGTCATCTACAGCAAGTACGGCGGTACCGAGATCAAGTACCAGGGTGAGGAATACCTGATCCTGTCCGCGCGCGACGTGCTGGCTGTCGTCGGCAAGTAATCCGACTGCCGCGCATGCATTCCGCCCCGGTGTCGAACGCTGACCCGGGGCGGAGTGCGTTGTGCCACACAACTCGAAGCGCACCAGATACAGGAGCGAACACTTATGGCAAAGCAGATCCAGTTCGACGAGCAGGCTCGCCGGGCGCTGGAGCGCGGTGTCGACAAACTCGCCGACGCGGTCAAGGTCACCCTCGGGCCGCGCGGCCGGCATGTGGTGCTGGCCAAATCCTTCGGCGGACCGACCGTCACCAACGACGGCGTCACCATCGCGCGTGATATCGATCTCGAGGACCCGTTCGAGAACCTCGGCGCTCAGCTGGTCAAGAGCGTCGCCACCAAGACCAACGATGTCGCGGGCGACGGCACCACCACCGCCACCGTGCTGGCCCAGGCGCTGGTGCGCGGCGGCCTGAAGAACATCGCCGCGGGCGCCAACCCGATCGCCATCGGCTCCGGCCTGGCCAAGGCCGCCGACGCGGTGTCCGAGGCCCTGCTGGCCGCGGCCACCCCGGTCAGCGGCGAGCAGGCCATCGCCCAGGTCGCCACCGTCTCCTCGCGGGACGAGGTCATCGGCGAAATGGTCGGCAAGGCACTGACCACGGTCGGTAAAGACGGCGTGGTCACCGTCGAGGAATCCTCGACTCTGCAGACCGAACTCGTCGTCACCGAGGGCGTGCAATTCGACAAGGGCTATCTCTCGCCCTATTTCATCACCGACGGCGACAGCCAGGAGGCTGTGCTGGAGGATGCGCAGATCCTGCTGCACCGCGAGAAGATCAGCTCCCTGCCGGATCTGCTGCCGCTGCTGGAGAAGATCGCCGAATCCGGTAAGCCGGTGCTGATCATCGCCGAGGATGTCGAGGGTGAGGCCCTGTCCACCCTGGTGGTGAACTCCATCCGCAAGACCCTCAAGGCCGTCGCGGTCAAGGCCCCGTTCTTCGGCGACCGCCGCAAGGCGTTCCTCGACGATCTGGCCGTCGTCACCGCCGGCACCGTGGTCAACCCGGATCTCGGCATCAACCTGCGCGAGTCGGGCCTCGAGGTGCTGGGTTCGGCCCGCCGTGTGGTGGTCACCAAGGACACCACCACGGTGATCGACGGCGCTGGCACCAAGGACGATATCGCCGCCCGCAGCGCCCAGCTGCGCCGCGAGATCGAGGCCACCGATTCCGATTGGGACCGGGAGAAGCTCGAGGAGCGGCTGGCGAAACTGGCCGGCGGTGTCGCGGTGATCCGGGTCGGCGCGGCCACCGAGACCGCGCTCAAGGAGCGCAAGTACCGGGTCGAGGACGCGGTCAGCGCTGCCAAGGCGGCCGTCGAGGAGGGCATCGTCCCCGGCGGCGGTACCGCGCTCGTGCAGGCCGGCACCAAGCTCGACGGACTGATCGCCGGACTGTCCGGTGACGAGGCCGTCGGCGCCGAGGTGCTGCGCGGCGCGCTGCGGGCGCCGCTGTTCTGGATCGCCGCCAACGCCGGCCTCGACGGCTCCGTGGTGGTGAGCAAGGTGGGCGAGGGCAAAGAAGGGTTCAACGCCGCGACCCTCACCTACGGCGATCTGCTCGCCGAAGGTGTCGTGGACCCGGTCAAGGTGACCCGCTCGGCCGTTATCAACGCCGCTTCGGTGGCGCGGATGGTGCTCACCACCGAAAGCGCCATCGTGGACAAGCCCGCCGAAGAGGAAGACGATCACGGGCACGGTCACGCGCACTGATCTCGATTCCCCGGCCGCCGGTCTTCGCCCGGCGGCCGGGGTGGTCGGACCGAGAGAACGGGCCGTTCACATTCTCTGTGGAATGTGAACGGCCCGTTCTCGTATCGGCCGCCGCTCGCTGCTGGGCGGGGCGGCCCCCATACTCTTCTTCAGCCGTAGCAGCCCGTCTCTGATCCGGGACTTGACCGTCGGCAGGCCTATATCCAGGTGACGTGCCACCTCCGCATAGGTGCGGCCGTCGTAGTAGGCCAGCGAGATCGCCTCCCGCTGGGTATCGGTCAGGGTGCGCAGCCCGACCACCACGGCCTGGTGGTCCAGCTTGCGCTCGACCTCCTCGATGACCTCGTCGTAGTCGTGCCCGAGTACCCGGGCGCCGTAGGCGATTTCCCGCTGGGTATGCGCCTGCTCGGCACGCACCCGGTCGACCGCGCGGCGATGGGCCA
Organism: Nocardia sp. NPDC051750; assembly: GCF_044453135.1. Classification (NCBI taxonomy): domain Bacteria; kingdom Bacillati; phylum Actinomycetota; class Actinomycetes; order Mycobacteriales; family Nocardiaceae; genus Nocardia; species Nocardia sp. NPDC051750. Next base: position 148,574 of record NZ_JBITCK010000007.1, read on the forward strand.
GTGTCAGCAGCCAGGTCACCGCCGAGCCGCGGGCCGGGTCGTAGCTCGCCGCGGTACGCCAGGTCTGCAGGTAGACCTCCTGCGTGGTCTCCTCGGCGAATCCGGAATCCTGTAGCACGCGCAACACCAGACCGAAGACCCGCGTGCGGGTCCGGTTATAGAGTTCCGCGAAAGCTTCGGCGTCCGAATGGCCACAGCGCTGCAACAACGCTGAGAGCTCGATACTCTCCTGTGTCATCGGTCATAACGATAACCCCACGCTATGACCGAGACCGTATGTGGCCCCGCGGAAGAGGCGAAGTTTTCCGCCGCGGGTGCCGGTATCGCTCGTCGTCGCTGGTCGGGAGTGGCCGGTGCCGGGTTATACCGCCATCCGGCGGCGGTTGCGGCGCGCGTGCATTTCCCGTTCGGTTTCCGACATACCGCCCCAGATGCCGTAGGGCTCACTGACCTTCAGTGCGTGTGAGCGGCACTGCATGAGCACCGGGCAGGTCCGGCAGATTTCCTTGGCCCGCATCTCGCGGGCGGCCCGGGCTCTACCCCGCTCGCCGTCGGGGTGGAAGAACACCGCCGAATCCACACCCCGGCAGGAACCGCGCATCTGCCAGTCCCAGACATCGGCGTTCGGCCCGGGAAGGTGGGTGGGCATGGGCATGGGTTGAACTCCTCGTAGACGCGAGCTCGTCGGCATTGTCGAGCCAGTGATTGGGTCAACTTCTCGGGTGGTGCCCGGCGCTCGGGTGAACGCTCGGACCGCCGGCATCCGTTGCGATTTCGCCCGGCGCCGTTCGTGGCGATGAGTTACGTTAGGGGTATCGAGGAAATTCCGTCAACAGTTTGGTTCGCTGATTTGTCGGATATTTTGCGGCCTGAATTTAACCCATTTGGCTGTTTACTTCCGCTAATCTTCCGGCGATACTGTGTGGTTGCCCCGATGTCGCCTCCCCGGCATCCTCGGTGGTGGGCGCTGTTTTCGCAGGTGGCAGTGAATAGCTGGGCCTTCGCGAACGGTCCGGACCGAAATGTATGCGCGGTGCGGGCCGGTGCCCCGGGGGGTTTCGCCGATCTCGGTACGATTACAGATGGCCATCCGGCGGCTTCCAGGTTAATTAAGCGAAACGTCGCCGAATTCGATGCGTATCTGCTCATGGATTCATCGATGGAGTTTAACCTGATCGAAACACGCGTGATTCTATTAATGCTGAAAGATTGCTGACGCGCCGATTTCCGGTGCGTACATCCTGCTTCCTCGCCCGGCGTCCGGCCGGGCACCGGTACAGTGCACCGGTGTTCGCCCCGGTTCTCAGCTCCGAATCTTCCACCGCCCGGCTCGCCGACTTCGCTTTCGGTGCACGCCCCACTCGGTCCGCTGCCGAGTTGCCGGAGCCGCGCAACTGCCTCGAAATGTGGTGGCAAGCCGTGGCCCTGGGTGGCGCGGGCCACTACGCGGCCGCGCGGGTGGTGCTGCGCCGGTTGTCAGCGTCCACTACCGATCCGGTTCTGCTATCGCTCGCCGCGTCTACCGAAGGTTCATTCCTTCGACAGCTCGGCCGGCATGCTCGTGCCGCCCATGCCGACGGTCGCGCCGCTGTCCTGGTACTGCCGCGGCTGTCCGGGGCGCACGTCGAGCCCCCGGGCCCGGCGCGGTCCGGCGCGGTGGATCGGGGCGGGATCGGCACCACGACCCACGACACGTCCTCGAGTTCTTCTGACACGTCCTCGAGTTACAGCCGAGTCCCGGATCTCGTCGACGCGGCAGCCGACGCCATGATCGGGTTGGCGGCCGATGCGCTGGGCACCGGGCGTCTCGCGGTGGCCACCCGGCTGCTGGACCGCTGTACCGCGCTCCTGCGTCCCGCGGCCCGCCCGCCGGCGGGTGGGGGCGTACCCGGGCCGGACTCGGCCGGAACAGAGCGCTCTCGTGCGCTGGTCCGGCTGCACTGGGTGCGTGCCGAGACGGCCCTCGCGAGTGGTCGAGGTGCGGACGCGGCGGTCGAAGCCGGAGCCGCGCTCACCCTGGCCGAGTCCGGTCCCTCGATCCGCCATCAGGTGAAATCGCGGCTTCTCGTCGCCGCCGCGACGAGTGTGACAGGAGAGATGGGCCGGGCGGCCGAACTCGCCGTGCTGGTGGACGACCAGTGCCGTGTATCCGGACTCCTGCCGTTGCGCTGGGCGTGTGCCATGTTGCGAACCGGTCTCGCTGCCCCGGGCGTGTCCCAGGACTCCGCGCGAGCCGATGCCGAGGCATGTCGTGCGCTCATTACGCAGCGTGGCGGGCGATTTCACGACAGCGGGCACTGACCCAGGTTCTACCGTCTCGACCCCCACCGGCGGCGGTGTCCTATTGTTGATGCCGTTCCGCTGGACCGGCGGAAGCACCGGTCGTAACCGGCCGTGCCACTTTGTAACGCCAGGAAATCCGCTGACGATGACGCACACGGGCGAAGAGATAGACCGCGCCGTCGCCGCTGCTGCGCAGGGCGACAGGTCTGCTCTAGCTCAGGTACTGGAGATGGTCCGCCCGCTGGTGATGCGCTATTGCCGCGCGCGGATCGGTGCCGCGGAGCGTGGACAGCTCTCTGCGGACGACGTCGCGCAGGAGGTTTGTCTAGCGGTCATGACCGCCCTACCCAGGTATCAGGACCAGGGGCGGCCGTTCATGGCCTTCGTATACGGAATCGCTTCGCACAAGGTCGCCGACGCTCATCGCAACGCCTCCCGTAACAAGGCGGAGGCGATGGCCGAAGTACCAGATGTCATATCCAACGACCACGGACCGGAACAGCGAGCTCTCGAATCGGAAACGAGCCGGCAGATGAACACTCTGCTGGCCACGTTGCCGGAGAAACACCGGGAGATCCTGATCCTGCGACTGGTGATGGGTTTGTCAGCGGAGGAAACCGCAACCGCCGTGGGCAGTACGGCGGGAGCGATACGGGTCGCCCAGCACAGGGCACTCGCAAAACTGAAGGCACAAGTGGCGAGGGCAGGTGAAATATATGGCTAGGGATGGCGGGCGCGGTCGGGGCGACAAGCGGGCGCTGCGCGTATCGCGGAACACCGATCCCTACGCCGAGGGCTCCGGTGGCGGGTCCGAACCGGTCGATATCGGCGCGGTTCGTCGCGATGACGAACTGATCGACGCTATCGCCCGTGGCGGACCCATACCTACCGAGAGCACCGAGGAACTCCAGCTGGCGACGTTGCTGGCGGATTGGCGGGCCGAGATCGTGGCGCCGCCGCTACCGGGTGCGCCTGATCTCGATACCGTGGTCGCGGCCGTCAATCAGGAGATCGGTGCCCGGCAGGCGCGGATCAACGCCCAATCCGGCGGACGGTTGCGGCTGCTACGTCCCATCGCGACCACAGCGGCCGCATTGGCCCTGGTGTTCGGCGGGCTGTCGGTGTTCTCCTATCAGGCCGAACCCGGCGATGCGCTGTGGCGCGTCAAAGAAGTGGTCTTCAGCGAACAGGCGCAGAGCACCGTCGTGCAGTACGCCGACGACAATCTGGCCGCTGCACAGGCGCTCCTCGACGAGGACAAGCCGGAGCAGGCCAAAGCACGGCTGGAGCAGGCAGCGGCCAACGCTACCCAGGTCGACGATCCGGTCAAACGCAACGAGCTCGCCGAGCGTTGGCGCCAGATAGTCGAGCAGGTGGGCAAGGTCGCACCGGATATCGCGGCGCAGCTCGAGGATTCGGCTCCCGAGCCGGCCCCGGGAGTGCCGGAGAAGCCGGGACAACCGGGCTCCACCGAGCGTCCCGGCAGCACGGTGACCACGACACCCGGGCCGGGTAACCCGCTACCGATGGAGGTGCCGGGTAGTCCGGGCGGGGACGAGCCCACGGCGCCGGATGCCACCGCGCCCGTCGGCCCGGAACCCGACCGCCCTGGACCCGATCGCCCGGGACCGGACAGCCCGGGACCCGATACGGATACTCCGGATACCCAGGCGCCGGATAGGCCCGCACCGGATATCGCACCGGACGACACCACCGCACCGGATGTCCCGGGACCGACCACTCCGGAAGGTCCCGGCGCGGATTCGGTGGAACCGACCACCCAGGCCCCGTCGACGGTCAGCTCCCCTGGTCCGGCCGAGCCCTCCCTACCGGAGGCTCCGCCGACCGGGGTGCCGTCCGTTCCGCAACAGGCGCCGACGACGATCGTTCCGGGCGTCCCGACGAACTGAGAGTGGCGTATCTCTCGGTCGGCAGACCGGCCCATACGAAACGAGTGGCCCCCCACCGCAGGGTGGGGGGCCACTCGTTTGTCGTAAGTCCTGTGGTGTGCGCTCAGGGACCGGTGTGGTGGCCGTGAAAAACCGACCGGCCGTCGTGTGGGCGGCCGATCGTGCCGGACAGGCCGGCTGCCCGACTCAGCTGTCGAAAGCGTCGAACCCGTCGCCGTGGAATGCCTCGTTCATCGAGGCATCGGCATAGCCACGGCAATAATCCCAGGTGACGTAGGCTTCCGGAGTCGGATCGTAGGCGGGCTCGTGTGGGCGGACGGTGCCGTCGACCAGGAGTTGTAATAGATTGGCGCGCAGCATGTCCCAGTCGTGGTAGTGATCCTGCCGACAGTCTTCGCAGCTCACCACCAGCCCGCGGATACCGCGGTGGGCCAGTAGCGCCTCGTAGACTGCGAGATCGGCGAGATCCTCTTCGACCGCGAGGCGCTCATGAGGATCCAGCGGTTCCCCCGGCTCGATGGCATCGAGCGCGGCGGACGGGTCGGCGGGGTCTCCGGCGAACGGATCCGGCGGCAAGCCAGGTGGTAGATGGTCACGCACATCCCCACGGTACGCAGAACAGGGCGGTCTGCGCCAGCCGTCCGCGCCGCCAGTTTCGCCGATGCCCTCAGTTGAACCGCAGTCCAGGGGGACCGATACCATGGTGTCAAGCGCTGACGAGCACCCGTTCACCCGGCCCCACCGCTGGAATGAACGAGCCGGCGCCGGAAGTTTGTTCCCAGTAACAGTTCGCTATCGGGTCGTCGTACCGGTAGCTCTGCCGACGTCCAGGAGGGGTCGATCCGAATGAGTAATCCCGTATCGGGCGAGCGCACCGTTGTCCGCCCTCCTACGGGTGGTGACGATCCGAACAAGATCGCCATGCTCGGCCTCACCTTCGATGATGTGCTGCTGCTTCCCGCGGCCTCGGACCTGATCCCCAGCTCGGTCGAGACCTCGAGTCAGCTGACCCGGGAGGTCCGGCTGCGGACCCCGCTGGTCAGTTCCGCGATGGACACCGTCACCGAAGCCCGGATGGCGATCGCCATGGCCCGGGCCGGGGGCATGGGTGTGCTGCACCGCAATCTGTCGGTCGCGGATCAAGCGAGCCAGGTGGAGACGGTCAAGCGGTCCGAAGCCGGGATGGTCACCGACCCGGTGACCTGCCGTCCCACCGACACCCTCGCCGAAGTCGACGCCATGTGCGCACGGTTCCGGATCTCCGGCCTGCCGGTGGTCGACGAGAAGGGCGCGCTGGTCGGCATCATCACCAACCGCGATATGCGCTTCGAGGTCGATCAGAACCGGCGCGTCGCCGATGTCATGACCCAGGCGCCGCTCATCACCGCCCAGGAGGGCGTCACCGCGGAGGCCGCGCTCGGGCTGCTGCGCCGCCACAAGGTGGAAAAGCTCCCTATCGTCGACGGCGAGGGCCGGCTCCGCGGGCTGATCACCGTCAAGGACTTCGTCAAAACCGATCAGTTCCCGGACGCCACCAAGGACCGGGACGGCCGCTTGCTGGTCGGCGCCGCGGTCGGCGTCGGCGACGACGCCTGGTCGCGTGCCATGACCCTGGCCGACGCCGGCGCCGATGTGCTCGTCGTGGATACCGCGCACGGGCACCAGCGCCAGGTACTCAGCATGGTCAGCAAGGTGAAGGCCGAGGTCGGTGATCGGATCCAGGTCATCGGCGGCAATATCGCGACCCGGGCCGGCGCCGCCGCGCTGGTCGAAGCCGGCGCCGACGCGGTGAAGGTCGGTGTCGGGCCCGGCTCCATCTGCACCACCCGGGTGGTCGCCGGTGTCGGCGCGCCGCAGATCACCGCGATCCTGGAAGCGGTCGCGGTGTGCGCACCCGCCGGGGTCCCGGTCATCGCCGACGGCGGTATCCAGTTCTCCGGCGATATCGCCAAGGCCATCGCCGCCGGCGCTTCCACCGTGATGCTCGGCTCGGTGCTGGCCGGCACCGCCGAATCACCCGGCGAACTGATCCTGGTCGGCGGCAAACAGTTCAAGAGCTACCGCGGTATGGGTTCCCTGGGCGCGATGCAGGGTCGCGGTCAGGCGAAATCCTTCTCCAAGGACCGGTACTTCCAGGACGATGTACTGGCCGAGGACAAACTCGTCCCGGAAGGTATCGAAGGCCGGGTGCCGTTCCGCGGTCCGGTGAGCCTGGTGATCCATCAGCTGGTCGGCGGGCTCCGTGCGGCCATGGGCTACACGGGTTCCCAGGGGATCTCCGACCTGCAGGACGCCCAATTCGTCCAGATCACCGCGGCGGGTCTCAAGGAAAGCCACCCCCACGACATCACCATGACAGTCGAGGCCCCGAACTACACCGGCAGGTGAGATCGGCTGAGGGAGGGGCCGGCGGCCCCTTTCGGCCTCATCGTTCAGCTCTTCGAGGGCCTCTCCGGACCTGGTGCCGGGGTGCGGTATCGTTCGGAAAGGTCGGCCCTGTGGAGATTCGCTAGGGCGCGGATGACACGGACCTGATCGTGCAACGCGACTCACCGGCTGAACGTGCCCAGCGGCGGTGCCGAGTCTTACGAGGCCCTTGGAGGCTTCGGCCCGGGGGGGGGGGGGGGGGGGGGGGGCGGGGGGCGGGCGCGGCGGCGCCGCGGGGGGGGGCGGGGGGGGGCGCCGCCCCCCCGCGCGGCGGCGGGGGGGGGGGGGGTGTGGGGGGTGTGGGA
>NZ_JBITCK010000007.1:155508-659570 GCF_044453135.1 Nocardia sp. NPDC051750
CCGCCCCGCCCCCCCCCCCCCCCCACCCCCCCCCCCCCCCCCCCCCCGGGGGGGGCCGCCCCCCCCCCCCCCCGGGGGGGGGGGGGCGCCCGCGCCGCCCCCCCCCCCCCCCCCCCCCCCACGCCAAGGGGGGCCGAAGCCCCGCGCGCGCCAGCGCGCCAAAAATACAGGAGTTTTCGTGCGCGATATGGTCGAGATCGGTATGGGTAGGACGGCTCGCCGGACCTACGAGCTGGACGATGTCGATATCGTTCCCTCGCGCCGGACCCGGTCCGCGAGCCAGGTTTCGCTGGCTTGGCAGCTGGATGCCTACCGGTTCGATATCCCCTTCCTGACCCACCCGACCGATGCGCTGGTCTCCCCGGAGTTCGCCATCGAGATCGGGCAGCGCGGCGGTTTGGGCGTCATCAACGGGGAAGGGCTGTGGGCCCGGCATTCGGATGTGGCGGCCAAGATCGACCAGCTGCTCGAGCTGGCCGATAAGGGCAGCTATCAGCGGGCCGTGGCCTTTCTGCAGGAACTGCACGCGGCGCCCATGCAGCCCGACCTGCTGGCCGCCGCGGTCGCACAGGTGCGGGCCGGCGGGGTCACCGTCGCGGTTCGGGTGAGCCCGCAGAACGCCCAGGCGCTCACCCCCGGCCTGTTGCAGGCCGGAATCGACCTGCTGGTCGTCCAGGGGACCATCATCTCGGCCGAGCACGTGGGTGCGGGCGAACCGCTGAACCTGAAAACCTTCATCGCCGAACTCGATGTCCCGGTTGTCGCCGGCGGGGTCAGCGACCATCGGACCGCGCTGCATCTGATGCGGACCGGTGCCGCGGGAGTGATCGTCGGCTACGGCTCGCAGCCGGGAGCGACCACCACCGGCGAGGTGCTGGGTATCGGTGTGCCGATGGCCACCGCCATCGCCGACGCCGCGGCGGCTCGCCGCGATTACCTCGACGAGACCGGCGGCCGGTACGTGCACGTGATCGCCGACGGCGATATCAACACCTCGGGGCACCTGGCGAAGGCCATCGCCTGCGGCGCCGACGCGGCAATGCTCGGGGCGCCGCTCGCGCTCGCGGCCGAGGCTCCGGGCCGTGGCTGGTACTGGCCGTCGGCCGCCGCCCACCCGTCGGTGCCGCGGGGCTCACTGCTGTCGCTGGACGAGCCGTGGGATCTGGCCGACGAACTCCTGCTCGGTCAGGCACGTCCGGTGCCCGTGCGCCCCAGTCTGGAACAGCTGCTGACGGGCCCGTCGGACGACCCGTTCGGGTCGCTGAACCTCGTCGGCGGCCTCCGCCGTTCGATGGCCAAAGCCGGGTACTCCGACCTCAAGGAATTCCAGAAGGTGGGCCTGAGCGTCCGGGCCTGAGCACGCCGCCGAGGAGCCTCAACCCCGCGGCGCCGGAGACGCCGGCAGGGAAATAGACTCTTGCAGGTGACACGTTCCCAGAGACCCGTCCTTGTCGTCGACTTCGGTGCGCAGTATGCGCAGCTGATAGCCCGCCGGGTCCGGGAGGCGAGTGTCTACTCGGAGGTGGTTCCGCATACCGCGACGGTGGCGGAGATCGCGGAGAAGCAGCCGCTGGCGGTGATCCTCTCCGGAGGTCCGGCGAGCGTGTACGCGGAGGGGGCGCCGGCCCTCGATCCGCGGCTCTTCGATCTGGATGTGCCGGTTTTCGGTATCTGTTACGGATTCCAGGCCATGGCGCAGGCGCTGGGCGGCACCGTGACCAATACGGGCACTCGTGAATACGGCCGTACCGAACTGGATATCGACGGCGGCGTGCTGCATGCCGGGCTGCCGCGGTTGCAGCCGGTGTGGATGAGCCACGGGGACGCGGTCACCGACGCGCCGGCGGGGTTCGAGGTCACCGGGACCACGGTGGGGGCTCCGGTCGCGGCTTTCGAGAACCGTGACCGCCGGCTGGCGGGTGTCCAATACCATCCCGAGGTGCTGCATTCGCCGCACGGTCAGCAGGTGCTGAGCCGGTTCCTGCACGAGATGGCGGGTATCGCGCCGGAGTGGACGCCCGCCAATATCGCCGAGGCGATGATCGAGCGGGTGCGGCAGCAGATCGGCGACTCGCATGCGATCTGCGGTCTGTCCGGCGGGGTGGACAGCGCGGTGGCGGGCGCTCTTGTCCAGCGCGCGATCGGCGACAAACTGACCTGTGTTTTCGTCGATCACGGGCTGTTGCGCGAGGGCGAACGGGAACAGGTGCAGCGGGATTTCGTGGCCGCCACCGGGGCCCGGCTGGTCACCGTGGACGCTGTGGATAAATTCCTGGGCGAACTGAAGGGGGTCACCGACCCCGAGGAGAAGCGCAAGATCATCGGACGTGAGTTCATCCGGTCCTTCGAGGATGCGGTGGGCGAGGTCGTCGGTGAGCAGTCGGCGGGGCAGGCTGCGCCGGCGGTCGAATATCTGGTACAGGGCACGCTGTACCCGGATGTGGTGGAGTCCGGCGGCGGTAGCGGTACCGCGAACATCAAATCGCATCACAATGTGGGCGGACTGCCCGACGATCTGGAGTTCGAGCTGGTCGAACCGCTGCGGCTGCTGTTCAAGGACGAGGTCCGGGCGGTGGGTCGCGAGCTGGGTCTGCCGGAGGAGATCGTGGCCCGGCAGCCCTTCCCGGGGCCCGGTCTGGCCATCCGGATCATCGGCGAGGTCACCGAGGACCGGCTACGGACGCTGCGGCAGGCCGACGCCATCGCCCGCGAAGAACTCACCGCCGCCGGACTGGACGCTCAGATCTGGCAGTGCCCGGTGGTGTTGCTCGCCGATGTGCGCAGCGTCGGCGTACAGGGCGACGGCCGCACGTACGGGCATCCGATCGTCTTGCGGCCGGTGTCCAGTGAGGACGCGATGACCGCGGACTGGACCCGGCTGCCCTATGAGGTCCTGGAGCGGATCTCGACCCGGATCACCAACGAGGTGAGCGAGGTCAACCGCGTGGTGCTCGATGTGACGAGCAAGCCCCCGGGCACCATCGAGTGGGAATGAGCCGACAGCGGAGCGCCCGGACCCTCGGAGGAGAGTCCGGGCGCTCCCGGCTTCGGCCGTGTCCGACGAGAACGGTGGCCGCCCGGGGCTACCGGCGTTTCCGCGGTGAGATCACCAGCACCACGCCCACCACAATGGCGGCGGCGACCACGATCCAGCCGATCGGGATCATCGCCGCGAACTCCCAGTGGGCCGGCCCGGTCAGCGCCCAGATACTCACCAGAAGTGCCAGCAAGCCGGTCAGGAACAGGCCGGGGGAGAACCGGCCCGGCCGGTGATCGCGGCCGTCGGGTCCGCATCCGCCTTCTGTTTGCGGGTTCGTTTGCTGGTCAGCCACGACGCACCTCCGCCTCACCCATCCGCACCTGCACGTTCAAATTCAGCACCGGCGAATCCCCGCCCGGTCCGGTCAGACCGTCGGGGCAGTTCGCATCTCCCATCCGGACGGTGCATTCGGTGCGCACATTCATGTTCTCGGGCACCAGAACCACCGCCTCGCCCATCTGGACGGAAAGATCTACTGTCTTGTCCGCGGTCAGTTCGATACCGCGCAGATCCAGCGTCCCGGAACCCATGGTGACCGCGTAATCCGGTCGCACCTCGGCCGCCGAAGCGGGGGCCCAGGTGCGCTCGCCCATGGTCGAACTCTGGAAGTCGACCGGCCCGATCGCCGCGGCCAGGATGACGAACGCCGCCAGCGGGGCGGTGACGAGCAACAATCCGTGACCCCGCCGCCGGAAGGCGCCGAGCATCAGGCCCAGCGCGATCACGGCGAGCGCCACCGCGGCGATCCGTCCCGGAGTCATCCACTCGGCTCCCGCCACCGCGGCCGCTCCGGCTCCGGCCGCCGCGAGGATGGCCAGGCCGAGAACGACAGCGGTGAATCGGGAACGGGGGCGTTTTTCCGTGGTCACCGCCAGGGAGCGTTCCGGCGCGGGTTCGGGCAGATCCCAGGCCAGGGGTGCGACACCCAGCGGGTCCCAGGAAGGGGGCGTGCGGTCGGTGAGCCCGTGGCCGGTCGGTTTACGCATCTCGACGGTGCCGCGTGGGCCACCTGGTCGGTTTGTGCCGGGGTCGTGGCCGGGGTTCGTTTCCGAGGTCGTGCCTTTCTCTGGATTCTGCGCTGCCGTCGGCTCGTCCTGCCGGAGCGCCGACGATCGGACTCCGGGGGCCTCCGGCGGACGGCCGGGAGATGCGGTCGCCGGATCGGCGGTCGCCGACGAACTGCTCGCACTGCCGGCCGGATCGCTGTCCGGTGTTGTGGACCCTGCTGCCGGGCCGGTGGCTGTCGTGGGTCGCGCGGTGCTCTGGGCAGCGTCGGGCGCGGCCGTCGTCGAACCCGTCGCCGGTTCTGCCGATGCTCCGGTGCTCTTGGCGAGCTGTGGGCCACCGGTCGAGCCGGACGCCGCTTCCGGAGGAACCCTGCCGGAGTCGGCTTCGCCGCTCTGCGGACCGGACGCGGCGGGGGTGTCCGGAACGTACCGGTCCGGCAGTTTCGTGTAGGGCGTGTAGACGCCGGTGAACTGCGAGGTGTAGGGATCGGCGCCGGTTTGCGGGAAAGCGGTGCCGGGATACCCGGTCGTCCCCGGCCCCGCGAGCGACTCCGGCGCGACAGCGCCCGGCGGCAGCGGCGGTGGCAGCGGGGAACGCAGATACAGCATCCACCAGCCGGCCAGCATCAGTGCCAGTGCGATCACTCCCGACCCGCCGAGTCCCACACCGACCGGCCCCATGGTGCTCACCGCGATCGCGAGCGCCACGATCAGCACGATCGTCTTGGTCTGGCTCTGCGAATCCCGGCGTTTGCGGGTGAGCGATTCCGCCATGGACGTGTCCTCCCCGGGTTCGGGGAACAGCAGCCACCCGACCAGGTACAGGACGACCCCGGCCCCGCCGAAAATGGTGGACACCACGAACGCGATCCGTACCAGGACCGGATCGATGCCGTAGCGGTGCCCGAACCCGGCCGCGACTCCGGCGATCGGCCCCTGCCGGGGCAGGCGGGCCGGCCTGGTCTGCCACAACTGCTGGACCTGCTCACCGAAGCTGGTTCTCGTCATGAACTCATGGTCCGCTCGCCGTGGCCTCCCACACATCCGGGTGAACCCTGAAGTTGCTCCGGAAAAACTCCCCGACCACCGTCGACCTGGATATCTCAGGGTGTTTCCCCATGGCTGCCCTGGGCGCCGGCGTGCCAGTATCGAGGGTATGTGCCCGTTCGGACCTGCCTTCTACGCTCGGGGCGCCACCCGCCCCGTGGCCGAACCGGGGACGGGTGGCGAACGGTTGGTGCGCCGCTCCGGCGGCCGGATCGTCGGCGGTGTGGCCGGTGGTGTCGCCGACCATCTCGGGGTCGACGTGCTCAAGGTCCGGATGGTTTTCGTGCTGCTGTCCGCCCTGGCCGGCGCGGGGATAGTCGCTTATGGCCTGCTGTGGATCTTCACTCCGGGTGGTGCGGACGACGCCCGGCCCTCCGGAACCGAACGCCGGCAGGCGATCGGCCTGGCGCTGCTCGGTCTGGGGCTGTCGGTGGCGGTGTCGTGGGCGTTCAGCGGTACCGCGGCCCGGGTGATCGCACCGCTGCTGGTGATCGCGGTGGGTGCGGCGCTGGTGTGGCGGGAGTACGACGCCGACGGCCCGCGCTCGCTGGTCGGGATACCGGCCAAACCGTCGGTCGTCACCTGGTCGCGGATCATCGCCGGGGTCACCCTGGTCGTTGCCGGGCTGGCCGTGGTGGTGCTGTCGCAGGTCGATTGGGGTTCGCTGGGGTCGGCGCTGCTGGCGGTGGCGGCGACCCTGATCGGTGTCGGTCTGCTGACCGTTCCGCTCGGCCTGCGGATGATGCATACGCTCAATGCCGAACGGGCGGCCCGCATCCGCAACGAGGAACGCGAGGAAATCGCCTCCCATCTGCACGATTCGGTATTGCAGACCTTGGCGCTGATCCAGCGTCAGGCCGGCGACCAGCAGGAGGTGCTGCGGCTGGCCCGGAGCCAGGAACGGGAATTGCGCCGCTGGCTGTTCGCCGATTCCGGCCCCGCCGAATCCAGTCTGGCCGCCGCCCTGCGCACCATCGCCGGTGAGGTGGAGGATCAGCACGGGGTGAAGGTCACCCCGGTGACCGTGGGCGATGTGGCCATGGACGGCGCGGACCGCGGATCCGGCCTGCCGAGAGAACATTTCACCGCGGTCCTGGGCGCGACCCGCGAGGCGCTGGTGAACGCCGCCAAACACGCGGGCGTCGCCGATATCGACCTGTTCGCCGAGGCGGAACCCGATCAGGTCAGCGTGTTCGTCCGTGATCGCGGCGTCGGTTTCGACCCCGATTCGATCCCGGAGGACCGGCACGGTCTCACCCGCTCCATCCGCGCCCGGGTCGAGCGGCGCGGCGGAACGGTCGAGATCGTCTCGGCACCGGGCCGCGGCACCGAGGTGCGCGTCATCATGCCCCGCAGCGACTCCGGTGCGGAACCCGAATCGGGGCCGGGCGATCGCGACGAAACGCATACCGCGGACCCCGCCCCTGTACCCGAGCCTCCACGGCGTCCCCACCCGATACCTCGCTGACGCCCACACCGGGCCGATTTGGGCATGATGGTCGGGTGCACGTGACACTCATTGCCTCGGTTGCCCGGAACGGCGTCATCGGTCGCGATGGGGATCTCGCCTGGCGAGACCGAGACGATCTCCAACGCGTGAAACGTCTGACTCTCGGGCGAACTCTGGTCATGGGGCGACGCACGTTCGACTCCATCGGCAAACCTCTTCCCGGTCGGCGGACGGTAGTTGTCACACGCCGGACCGACTGGGCGCCGGCGGGTGTAGTGATCGCCGGTTCGATCTCCGAAGCTCTCGCGGCCGCGGGGGACGGTGAGGTCATCGGTTTCGGTGGCGGTGAGATCTACGACCAGCTCCTCGACTCGGCGGACTGTTTGGAGATCACCGAAATCGAAGCCGAACTCGATGGCGACGCGGTCTTTCCGAGAATCGACCCGGCTCGGTGGACGGAGACCGAAAGGATCCGATGGGACGGCTACAGCTGGGTGACCTATCGTCGAGCACGCGGTTGAATGGTCACGTAGTAGGCCGTCGCTCCGTGATGCGGAGGGCTGAAGCCCACGGGCCGGAGCCGCGCCACACACAGAAGGGCATAGCCTTGCGGGTTTTTCTCGTCGATGATCATGCGGTGTTCCGGTCGGGGGTGCGGGCCGAGTTGAGTCGGGAAACCGATATGGAGGTGGTGGGGGAGGCCGGGGGTGTGTCGGAGGCGGTGGCCGGTATCAATGCCGCGAAACCCGATGTGGTGCTGCTCGATGTGCATATGCCCGATGGGGGCGGGGTGGCCGTGTTGCACGGTATCGACAGTGGGCCGGTGTGCCTGGCATTGAGTGTGTCCGATGCCGCCGAGGATGTGATCGCGGTGATCCGCGCGGGCGCTCGTGGGTATGTCACGAAGACGATTTCCGGTGCCGAACTGGCCGACGGGATCCGGCGGGTGGCCGGAGGGGATGCGGTGTTCAGTCCGCGGCTGGCCGGGTTCGTGCTGGATTCGTTCACCGGGAAGTCTCCGGTCCCGGAGCCGCCGCTGGACCCGGAGCTCGATTCCCTGACACCCCGCGAACTGGAGGTGTTGCGGCTGCTGGCGCGTGGTTACACCTACCGCGAGATCGCCGAGAAACTGTTCATCTCGGTGAAGACAGTGGAAACCCACGCGTCGAACGTGCTGCGGAAAACCCAGCAGTCCAACCGCAACGCGCTCACCCGCTGGGCCCACCGCCGCCGGATCGATTAATCCGCACGGCCGCAGGCGGTGTCGAAATCACCGTGCAGGCCCCGCACCGACCTGGTGACGGTGAACTTCCGGTTGCGGCCGACCACCTCGGTGCGGCCGACCATGCGCTCCACGACGGTGCGGTGGTTCAGATGGTTGTTGTAGACCGTCCACAGCTCGCCGCCCGGCCGCAGTACGCGGCCGGTCTGGGTGAACATCTTGATGGCCGAACCGGTGTGCACGGCGGCGCCCACATGGAACGGCGGGTTGCACACCACGAGGTCGGCGCTGTTGTCGGCGGCCGCCGACATGGCGTCGTCGCGGACCACGGTGACCTGGGCGGCGACCTGGTTCGCCGCGGCCGTGGCGGTCGCCGAGGCCACCGCGGCGGCGGATTGGTCGGTGCCCACCACCGCGATTCCCGGGCGGGATCTGGCGAGTGCGACGGCCAGGATGCCCGTTCCGCAGCCCAGGTCGACGGCGTCGCGGGCGTCGGGTTTCATGGCGCGGAGATGTTCGAGCAGGAAGCGGGTGCCGATATCCAGGCGCGGCCCGGAGAAGGCGGCACCGTGGGCGACCACGTCGATATCGAATTCGCCGATGTGCTCGCGCAGCGGAAACCGTGGTTCGCCCACCGGTTTCGGTCCACGCACCAGCAGGGTGCGGGATTTCTGCCGGCCGCGGCTGGCCCGGACGTCGGCGAAGGATTCGGCGAGCACATCGTTCATCGCTTTGGTCAGGTACTTGTCCCGGCCGCCGGCGAAGACCTGGACGCCGGGGTGAGCGTAGCGGGCGATGGCGTCGGCGATTTCGGCGAGCCCGGCCAGTACCCGCGGGAGCCGCAGCAGGATCACGGTGGCGTCGCGCAGCAGGCTTTCGCCGAGGGCGTGCGCGGTATAGCGGTCGGCGAGGCCGAGGGTGCGGGCGTTGGCCGCCAGCGCGAGTTCGCCGGTCAGCAGGTCCTGATGGACCCGGACCCGGTGCAGGTCGTGGGCGGCTGCCGCGCCGAGGGTCAGGGCGCCGTAATTGTCGCCGATCACCACGACCGTTCCGGGCTCGGCGGTGGCGAGTGTTTCCGCGGCGACGTCGAGGATGAGACGGTCCGCGGCGTCGACGGCGTACAGGTTCGCGGCCTCCACATCCGGGTAGCGGCGCAACCGTCCTAGTAGGTCCTCCACGTCTCGCACGGGACAAGTGTGCTAGATCGTTGCCGGACGCTGCCGCCCGCCCCGGTGGATGGGCTTCGCCGGGTGGTGTTTCCGGTGCCGCGCACACCCGGCGCCCCGGTGGGTGGCACACCGTGCGAGTGCACGTTCCCGCAGTACAGTGCCCCCTCCGGTTAGCATCGGGCGCATGCGTACCGGGCGTGTTCTGGTGGTGGCACTGTTGGCGTGTCTCGTGGGGTGCTCCGATTCGGGGTCGACACCGCCGGTTAGCTCCACGGCGGGCCCGGGGCTGCCCAGTTCCCGAGCCGATATCCCGGGGTTGCCCTTGCCGCCGGTGCCGTTGCCCGGGGAGCCGGTGCCCGCGCCGGACGATACGGTGCCGAAGCAGGCGGAAGCGTCGCCGGACGCCATGCTCACCGTGACCGATATCCGGCTGAGCCGTCACGCGGGGTTCGATCGGGTCGAGTACTACCTGGGCGGACCCGGCGTTCCGGGATGGAGTGTGTGGTACACGGGGCGGGCGGTCCAGGACGGCAGCGGCCGGGAGCTGGATGTGGCGGGGCGGTCCGTTCTCGAGGTCCGGATCACGGGCTCGGCCTATCCGTTCGACAGCGGAGTGGCACCGTATGCCGGACCGGATCCGGCCACCGACCCGGCAGTTCCGGGGATTGCCGGGGTCTATCGCACGACGGTGTTCGAGGGGATCACGCAGTCGTTCATCGGAGTCGATGCCGACGAACCGGGTTTCACGGTGGCCGCGGCCACCATGCCGAACCGGCTGATCATCGATATCGCTACGGGTTAGTCCCGGCCACGCACCGTATCGGTTGATCAACAATGGGAGCCTGGGCAGTCGAAAATCGACACGACACAGTACGGTTGACAGCACCGGTGGCTCAGATGTCCGGCGCACCGGGGCGAAAATACGGGGTCGTGGGCATCCGAGGGGAGTTTCCAGACCGATGCGACGACTCGAACGAGCCAGTCTCGCCGCCGCAGCGACCGTCCTGGTCGCGGGCGGGTTCATCGCCGCCTGCTCCAATACGGTGACCGGTACCGCCGAGGTGAACCAGAGCGAGCTGCAGCTGTACACATCGGAGATCAGATCCTCCTCGGCCGCGGCATCGTCCTCCCGCGCGGCCGCCGCCGCGGCCGCCGCGACCGATGTATGCGAGACGCTGCGTGACCACAACAATCCCGCGGTCGACGCGTTCAATGCCTATATCGACGCCAGCGACAGCAAAGCGCCGGATGTCGAGGCCAAGAAGGGTGCCGCGATCACCGCGCTGCGCGATACCGCCGGCAAGATCGACGAGGAACTCAACCCTGATGTTCCCAACGAGGTCTCGACCCCGCTGCGCACCTACCGCTACAACTTGAATTCCCTCGCCGACCTGCTGGAGCGCAACGCCTCGGTGGACGAGGTCAACGGGCAGATCGATTCGTTCAACGCGGACAAGGACGCGGCTTTCGACGCCTGCGAACCGTACTGAGCCGGTACCCGGTTCATTCGTAGAGGCCCTCGACGCACCATTGATCGTCTCGGGCGAGCAGGAGCAGGCTGTGCGGTCCCGGTAATTCCACTTGGGCCCGGGCCACCGGCGCCGCGCCGGGCGCCCACCAGAGTTCGTCGAGTAACCAGGGCCCGGCCCACGCGGTGAGCCGCCAACTGGACTTTCCCCAACGCAACCGGGCGGGCGGGCCGCTGAACCGGCCGCGCGGGGTGATCCGGACGGGCGCGCCATCGGCCGATTCGAGGGTGACGTGCGGACGGTTCAGCATGATCACCGCGGGGGCGGGTTCCGGGATCCGGCCCGGCCAGGGGGGCGCCGGATCGGTATCGGGTGCCGCTTCGTCGCCGAATGTCACCATGGTGACCCGTTCGGCGGGTCCGCGACCGCCGCTGAGGACACCGACCCGCACCGCGTCCCCGCCGAGCAGTCCCTGGACGCGGACCAGGGCGCGCAGGGCCCGTTCGTCCCCGGACCCGGTATCACCCCACAGGCCGAGTTGCAGGGCGGCGGCCGGCACCACTTCCACCGGGATCAGGTGCAGCTGCGTGATCGGTGCCGTAGGTCTGCCGGTGTGCGGCCGGGTGAGCCAGCCGTCCAATTGCCAGCGCACCCGGTCGGCGACGCCGTCGGCGGTCAGCGGTTCGGCGCAGCGCCAGACCCTGGACAGATGTTCACCGGCCGCGGTTTCCGCGCGGATCTCCAGCCGGGTGCAGGCCAGGGAAGCGGCCGACAGCGCCGCGGTCAGCCGGGTGGCGAGCAGCCGTCCGGCGAAGGCCGCGGCGTCGATCCGGTCGATCGGCGGGTCGCAGGGTAGCCGGATCTCCACCTCCGGTGGATGGCGCCGGGGCGCGGGGGGCCTTTCCGGTAGTGCGCGGGCGAGGCGGTGCGCCAGGACCGCGTCGGCGCCGAAACGTGAGGTGACCTGAGCGGCGGTCAGAGCGGCGAAATCACCGATCCGGCGTAGGCCCAGCCGGTGCAGCAGGTCCAGTAGCGCGGCGCGTTCCCGTTCCGCGGGGCCGGGTTCGGCCGCCAGTTCGGTGATCGGCAACGGGGCCAGGAACTGCGCGTCCCCGCCCGGCGGCACGAGAGTGCTGTGCCGGGCGGCGATGATCGCGGCCGGGAGTTCGTCGGCGATACCGATCCGGGCTTCCGCCCCGGCCGTCGCCAGCGCGGCGAGTAACTGCCGGACCGCTGCCTCGGCCGACCCGGAATACCGGATCACCCCGCGCGCGGACAGGACGAGCAGGCCGGGGCGCAGTACCTCCAGCCCGGGGGTGAGCCTGTCGACGGCGGCGGCGACCGGTTCGAACAGCCGGGCGTCGCGGTCCGGGTCCGGTTGTGCGACATGCAGTTCCGGACAGCGGCTCTGTGCTTCGCGTTTGCGCATGCCACGCCGTACTCCTGCCTCGCGAGCGGTGACCGAGCAGGTGACGACCCGGTTCGCGTGCAGTACCGCCACCGGCTGATCCGGTGACAGTCCGGCCCCGGCCGCCGCCGCGACCGCGGGCCAGTCGGGGCACCAGACGGCCAGCACCCGGGGAGCCGGACGCGGACTCATCGGCCGGCCGATCCGCGCGGATCGAAGCGACCGCGCCCGGTCCGCTGACGGCGGCGGATCTGTACGAACTTGCCGCCCCGGATGGGGGTTGAGGTCCGGCAGCGGTTGTCGGGAGGACACGGGCGCGCGGTGGCTCTGCCCGACCGGGGCGTCCGTGCGGGCAGATCTCCGGCCGAGGGGAAATTTCCGCCGGGCGCGGGTCGTGGCTCGGGGGCATCCCCGTTCGGCCGGTGAGCCCGGGTAGAAGTGCCGGCGACCGGCGGAGTATTTCCGCCCGGGTGCGGGTCGCGGGGCCGGTGGGGGATAAGGGGAGCGATCCGGTCAGGAAGCAACGGGGCTCCCCTGACCTTCCGTTTCCGGCTGAGCCGATTCGGGTGCCGCGGCGAGGTTGTCGAGGGCGATCCATTCCACCCGGCCGCCGAGCGGGCGCGCGGCCAATCGGCCCCGGGTCGGGGTCCCGGCTCTGGTGCGGACTTCGATATCGAGGCTGATGGAGCGGATCCGCCCGCTGCCGGTACCGAGACCGGTGTAGCCGGCGACGCGGCTTTCCAGGCTCAGGTCCGGGGCGGGCCAGGAACCGTTCGTGACGAGCAGTGTGGACTCTTTTCCGCGGGCTTTCGCGGTGAGCACCCGGGCGCGGGCGGGGGTGATCGCGGTATCGCCGAGGCCGAGTACCACCAACTCCATCCCGTCGAGCAATACCGCCGCCACCTCCACCGGATCGTGGCCGGCGTCGGCGATCACCGCGATCCGGTCCAGCCGGGCGCCCATCTCCGCGGCGGCGAGCAGCCCGAGCCGGGGCAGGCCGATCGCGGCCGCGTGCCCGCCCGCTCCGGTGACCGCGGCGAGCAATCCGGCCAGCAGCGATCCGGTGCCGGTGTAGTTCACCACCGACCCTTTGACGAGACCGCGGTCGGGTAGCAGGGGGGCGAGGGCGGGAGGTACCGGCAGTACTTCCCGCCGGACCGCCGACGCGGGCGTGACCGGCGCGAGGGTTCCGGCCGTGTTACGGGGGGCGGCGCCCCGGGCGCATCCGCCGCCGGCAGCCCGTGCCCGGCGCAGCTCGGCCAGCTCACGCAGGCGTGCGCCGCTGGCCTTCGGTAGCCGTGCCGTGTTATGCGGGGTCGCGGGTTCGGGGCCCCCTCGGTCCAGGTTCTCCACTCCTCCGCTCCTCCGCTGTGTTTATCTGCGCCTGTGTTTATTTGCGCCGCCTCCGGCGTCGCGGGTTCGGGGCCCCCTCGGTCTCGGTTCTTCCCTCCTTCGCTCCCTCGCTCCGTCAGTCCGGAACCGAGACGGGCCCCGAACCAACGGGGTGAACTCGCCGCGACTGTATCGAACATACATTCGATATCCTAGCGCTGGAAGTCTGGACCTGGAAGCCTGCCCGGAGCAGCTACGACGGGCTGTCGTGAGCGCGGTCACCTGTTGTCCGCCGCCGGTTCCGAAACCGGCCAGCTACCACCGAATTCGACTAGTCTCACAGCATGATCGATCGCCCCCGTCCCATCGTCGGCCCCGATTATCTGGTGGCCGGCCGGTACCGTCTGCAGTCGAAACTGGGCGGGGGCGGTATGGGGGCGGTCTGGCTGGCGCACGATCGGCTGATGGACCGTGATGTCGCCATCAAGCAGGTGCTGTCCACGGCCGGCCTGGACGAGGCGGAGGCCCGGCAGATCCGGGACCGGATCGTGCACGAGGGGCGGGTCGCGGCCAAACTCTCCCATGAGCACGCCATCGCCGTATACGACGTCGTACTCGAGGCCGGCGAGCCCTGGCTGGTGATGGAGCATCTACCCTCGCGCAGTATCGCCCGGGCGCTCGGCCTGGTGAACACGCTCCCGGTGATCGAGGTGGCGCAGATCGGCGCGCAGGTCGCCGACGCGCTGGCCGCCGCGCACACCGTCGGAATCGTGCACCGCGATATCAAACCGGGCAATATCCTCGTCGCCGACCGTGGCCCGGTGGTCGGGATGGCGAAGCTGAGCGATTTCGGTATCTCCCGCAATATCACCGAGGCCTCCGACGAACCCGACGGCATGATCACCGGGACTCCCGCCTACCTGCCGCCGGAGGTGGCCCGCGGCGCCCAGCCCACCGCGGCCAGCGATGTGTTCTCCCTCGGAGCCACCCTCTACACCGCCATCGAAGGCCAACCGCCGTTCGGTATGGACGACAACAGCGACGCCATCGTGGAGCGCGCCGCCATGGCGCAGATCGACCCGCCGACCCGCAGCGGGGTTCTCACCCGCGCCCTGCTGCACATGATGGAACCGGCTCCGCAGCGGCGCCCCAGTATGGCGCAGGCGCGGGACGAAATCCTCGCCGCCGCTTTCGGGCCCGGTGCCGCCGGCAATATTCTCGGCGCACCGGTGCGCACCGAAGACGGCACCATCCCCGCTTGGGCGGCCCGTAACTCCGCGGCCGGTCTGCGCAGCCCCCGCTCCGGCCCGCTGCCCCGCCGCGCCCCACAGCAGCCGGTGCACCCCGTAGCCGCCCTGGCCCCGGCCGCGCAGCCCGGCTCCACCCAGCTCAGCCCCACCGTCGCCGTCACCATCGGCCTGCTGATCGGGCTGGTCATCATCATCGTGATCCTCATGGTGCTGATGTAGCCGCCGCGGGCGCTCAGTCCGGTAGTGGCTCGCCGCTGCCGGACTCGTCCAGTAGCAGCGCGAGCATCTCCCGGAATTCGGCCGCGTGCCCGGCGCCCAGAACGCGCGCCCAATCCTGTTCCACCGCGATCATGCTGTCGCGCAATACCCCGAAGGCCGCCCGCCCGCGGTCGGTCAGGCAGACCAGTCTGGCTCGTCGGTCGGTGGGGTCGGCCTCGCGGACGAGGTAACCCGCCCGTTCCAGCGTGCCGACCACCTGCGCGGTGGCCTGCCGGGTCACCCCGATCCGCGGCGCCAGCTCCGAGATCCGCTGCCCGCCCGCGAGTAGCGGCGGGAAGAGCTGCAGAGCATGCCGAGGGTGCAGGTCGGGCATACCGGCCGCGGTGAACGCCGTGGCCAGGCGGACGCTGGTGGCGCGGGTCAGCCGGTAGAGCAGCACGGCCGTCGACGACGCGGCGGTGGATTCGGTCATGGTGACCGATTCTCGCCGAGCTCCGCGCGCCCTCGATACGCCGCCGGTGCGGGCATTGGCCGGATGGTCAGCAGAGCCCGGCCGGGTCGCCGGAATCGGTCGGGTAGATGATATCCGGGTAGTAGGCGCCCATCACCGGTTCCGGTTGCTCGGGATCGGCGCTCTGGACCGAACTCGGAAAGTCCTCGGCGGGCAGCATGTTCCGCATGATCAGCAGTGTCTCGCCGGAGTTCGCGGGCAGCCAGGTGATACCGCAGCCCGGGTCCGGCCGGTGCTCCGGCGCGGATACCACGATCGTGTACTCGCCGTTCTCGTCCACCGGGATCTCATCATCGACCAGGCAGCCGAGCGTGCTCGTCGACGGACCGTCGCCGCTGCAGATCGACCAATACCGCAGCTGGGCCGTATCCATCCGCGCCGTGCCGGGGAACGTATCGGGGGTTTCGGGGAGCCGGCCGCGGACCACCGCGGTCCGGCCGGTGTCCAGCAGGGTCGCCAGGTACTTGTTGTCGGGGTTGGGGAACAGCCCGCCGCCTTCGCGGCCGGCCCATTGCGGTGCGTGCGGCGGCGGCACGGCCCGCCCGCCCAGCCGGCTGCGCCCCTCGGGGAACACGCCGTGCGGGTCGAAATCGCTGGTGTTCGCCCCGCAGTCGGCGAGTTGGTAGGCGCCGCCACCGGGGGTGTGCACGGTGGTTCGCGGTAGTCCGGCACCGCCCATCGCGTCATGCCCGACGTCCGGGCGGTAGACGCGGTAGATCACCGGGATCACGCCGCCCGTGGCCTCGGCGTAGAGCGTATTGGGTTCGGGGTTCTCCGGGCGGTCCCCGGCGATCACCCGAACGGTGTAGGAACGGTTATCGCCCTGCCGGTCGGCGCCCGCGGGGAAGGGGTTCGCCGAACCGGCGTCCGGTGTGATCGCGGTATCGGTCAGGACTTCCGTGGCTTCCCCGAGTGCGGAGTACGAGACGAACGACATGTACCGCGCGTGCGGGAATTCGCCGTGCAGGGTCACGCTCGTACCCGGGGCGGCGGGAACGAATGTCATCCAGTAGTTGGCGAAGGTGTCCGGATAGGCGACGTTGAATGTGCCCGCCCCGATTCGAGGGCTCCATCCGCAGGTGATCTCCGGCGGCGCGGCCGCGGCGGGGGCCGGGGTCGTCATAGCGGGAAACGCCGCGGCGCAACCAGCCGCCACCGCCGCGGCGAGGACCCGCGTGCCGCGGCGGTACAGGAGTGTCCCTGGGGGCATGGTGCCTCGTCTTCCGTGGTCTGCCGGCGGTCGCCGGTTGCTCTGCTGTGTCCGCCGCCCTTGCGGCGACCCGATTATAGGCAAGGCTCTTGCGTAATTGGATCCGACACCCTGCGAACAGGTGTTACCGGTATTCGGCGAGGTCGTGCGGAGTTATGGGATCGGCCCGGTACGCCGGTCCGTAACCCATCCGGGCCCAACCGGCGGTAAGGTCCGGTTTGTCTGTCTTGCTGTCTCGTCCGGGGAACTTCACCGGGGCTGTGATCGTTGGATGGACAGTTGGATATCGAGTAACAGCTCGAGCCGACGGCCGTGCTCCGGTATGGCCAACGAACTCCGAGAAAGGGATTTGCGGTGCGCGCCACAAGCAATCCGGTATTCAAAAATCTGCCGAAGCAGGAAACCGGCTACGCGGGCTTCGGCTCGACTGCGGCCGGCGCGGGTCAGCTGGGTTACCAGTACGGCAACCAGCAGTACCCCCAGCAGTATCAGCAGCAGCCCTACCCGCAGGCGCCCACCCGGTCGCTGACCATCGACGATGTGGTCACCAAAACCGGGATCACGCTGGGTGTGCTCGCGGTCTCCGCGCTGGTCACCTACCTGCTGTCCATCTCCAACCCCGGCCTCGCCCCGGTCTTCCTCATCGGCGGTGCCATCGTCGGCCTGGTCCTGGTACTGGTCGCGACCTTCGGGAACAAGGCCGACAACCCCGCGATCGTGCTCTCCTACGCGGTGGCCGAGGGCCTTTTCGTCGGTGCCTTCTCGGCCGTGCTCTCCGATGCGACCTTCGGCGGGGTGGGCGGCCCCGGCATGATCGGTCAGGCGGTGCTCGGCACGTTCGGTGTGTTCGCCGGCATGCTCGTCGTCTACAAGACCGGCGCCATCCGGGTCACCCCGCGGTTCACCCGCATGCTCATCGGCGCCATGATCGGCATCCTGGTCCTGGTCGTCGGCAACCTGATCGCGAGCTTCTTCACCGACGGCGGTTTCGGCCTGCGCGACGGCGGCCCGATCGCGATCATCTTCAGCCTGGTGGTCATCGCCATCGCCGCATTCAGCTTCCTGCTGGACTTCGATGCCGCCGACCAGCTGATCCGCGCCCAGGCCCCGCCCAAAGCCGCCTGGGGTGTGGCGCTCGGCCTCACGGTCACCCTGGTCTGGCTCTACGTCGAGATCCTGCGCCTGCTGAGCTACTTCCAGAGCGACTAGTCGGTAGCCGCAACCGTCTGAAGACGGCCCCCGCTTCGGCGGGGGCCGTCTTCGCGTCAACGGGCGAATCAGGTGATAACACGGCGCCGTGCTCCGAGGACATATCCGGTATGGAATTCATTTTGGTGGCACTCGCTGCGGGATATATCGCTATTACCCAGTTCCTCGGCGGCGTTGCCCAGGCCTTGGGCTCGGCCGGCCTGTAGCCGTCCGGCATCGGTATGGGACCGGGACGAAGGCGATGACGACCTCCGTCATCGCAAGAGCTCGGTAAGAGTTCGACAAGAGGACCGCGATTTCCTTTCGGGCATCAGGTGCTGCCAGTGGGTCGCACAGTGCGTCGGAAGGGACACCATGTTCGAGTGGTACGTCGGAATGCTCGCGCTCAGTGGCATCGTCATGATCGTGATGGCTGTCGTGAAGGGTGGGCAGAGCGAGGCGTCCCAATGGCTCAACGCTGTCTTCGGCGCCGGGTTCCTCGGTTACGCGGGATATCTGGCGTTCGCCTTCGAGGGCGGCAGCTACCTCATCTTCTTCCAGGCGTTCATCCTGCCGGTGGTGATGGTGGTGAACTTCGTCCGCTCGACCGACTGGGCGGCCCTCACCACGAAGCCGACCCCGACCCAGCAGGCATGGCGTACGTACCAGAAGGAACAGGATCGCCTCGCGAAGCTCTGACGCCGCGCAATCCGGCGGACTTTACGTCGCCGGGAGAAGCCCGGCCCGCTCGCACAGGTCGGTGATCTCGGTGCGCATTCCCGATGGGGGATTCTCCCGGCGCGCCGAACGGATAGCTTCTCCCTATCGGCGTAACTCGACTCGCTGCCGAGGTGGTCCGGATCTCGCATCTGAACGCGCGGAAGGTCCGGGAAACGCGGGCGTGGCAGGCGATCACCTGGATCGCGGATCTGGTGACGGCGCGCGGTGACTTCGAGTGCGGATCGTGAAGCGCACCTGCGTCGTGAGGTCAGGAGCGCTCAGAGACGGCGGCGAAAAACGATTGCCGATGTTGTACGAGGCGGACAGGGTCTACGCCATGGATCTGGACTGGAACGCCGAAATACGGGCCCAGCTCGAAACTCACTGGTCGAGGCAGCTGCGCCCCCGGCTGGACGGGCTCACCGACGAGGAGTACTTCTGGGAACCGGTGTCGGGTATGTGGACGGTGCGCCCCGCCGATGGTGGATTCATCTGTGACTTCGCGATACCCGCCCCCGACCCGGCTCCGGTGACGACTATCGGATGGCGGCTGGGGCATGTGATCGTCTTGCTGGAGGCCGGTTCGGAGCGATTCGGTGGTCCGCCCGTCGATTTCGCCTCGTTCCGCTATGCCGGGACGGCCGATGCGGCGCTCCGACAGCTCGACGCCGCCTACGGGGCGTGGATCGACGGTGTCGCCGGTCTGGGGGTGGCCGGGCCGGCCGGGCCTGCAGGGCCGCCCGGCAGCATGCTTGCCGACTGGTCGACCGCGGGAATAGTGCTGCATACGCAGCGGGAGCTACTGCACCACGGTGCGGAGATCGCGCTACTGCGCGACCTCTACCGGGCCGCCCTCCGCTGAGCTCTCGGTCGCGGTGCCGGATCGGCGGGGAACGCAGAGGTGAGACCCCTGCACGGATGTGGGTCCGTGCAGGGGCCCGGCTGTGGATCTACCTACCGGCCCAACCGGCGCGGGTCGATCAGCTGAGGCGTTCGATGATCATCGCCATGCCCTGGCCGCCGCCGACGCACATCGTCTCGAGGCCGAACTGCTTGTCGTGGGTCTGCAGGTTGTTGAGGAGCGTGGCGGTGATGCGGGCGCCGGTCATACCGAACGGGTGGCCGAGGGCGATCGCGCCGCCGGAGACGTTCAGTTTGTCCAGGTCCATGCCCAGTTCGCGGGCCGAGCCCAGAACCTGGACGGCGAAGGCCTCGTTGATCTCGTAGAGGTCGATATCGCCGATGGTCTTACCGGCCAGCTTCAGCGCCTTGCGCACCGCTTCGATGGGGCCCAGGCCCATGATCTCGGGGGAGAGGCCCGAGACGCCGGTGGAGACGATGCGGGCCAGCGGGGTCAGGCCGAGTTCCTTGGCCTTGGTATCGCTCATGACCACCAGCGCGGCGGCGCCGTCGTTGAGCGGGCAGGCGTTCCCGGCGGTGACCGTGCCGTCGGGGCGGAACACCGGCTTGAGCTGGGAGATCTTCTCGTAGGTGGTGCCGGGGCGGGGGCCGTCGTCGGTGGAGACGACGGTGCCGTCGGGCAGGGTCACCGGGGTGATCTCGCGCTCGAAGAACCCGGATTTGATGGCTTCCTCGGCGCGGTTCTGCGACCGCACGCCCCAGTGATCCTGGTCTTCGCGGGAGATGCCGGTGAAGGACGCGACGTTCTCCGCGGTCTGGCCCATGGCGATGTAGATATCGGGGATGTCGCCGTTCTCGCGCGGGTCGTGCCAGCCGGTGCCGCCCTGCGCTCGGGTGGCGGTGCGCTCCTCGGCGGTGGCGTACAGCGGGTTGTGGGTATCGGGCCAGCCGTCGGCGGTGCCCTTCGGGAACCGGGAGACGGTTTCCACACCGGCGGAAATGAACGCGTCACCCTCTCCGGCCTTGATCGCGTGGAACGCCATCCGGGTCGTCTGTAGCGAGGAGGAACAGTAGCGGTTCACCGTGGTGCCGGGCATGTAGTCGTGGCCCAGCTGGGTGGCGACGACCTTGGCCAGGTTGAATCCGGCTTCACCGGCCGGCTGGCCGCAGCCGAGG
Organism: Nocardia sp. NPDC051750; assembly: GCF_044453135.1. Taxonomy (NCBI): domain Bacteria; kingdom Bacillati; phylum Actinomycetota; class Actinomycetes; order Mycobacteriales; family Nocardiaceae; genus Nocardia; species Nocardia sp. NPDC051750. The sequence goes on from NZ_JBITCK010000007.1 coordinate 175,788, forward strand.
ATCAGGTCGTCGATATCGGCGGGAGACAGGGCGGGGACCTTGTCCAGCGCGGCGCGCACCATCTGCGCGGCGAGGTCGTCGGGCCGCATGCTCACCAGCGACCCCTTGTTGGCGCGTCCGATGGGGGAGCGAGCAACGGAAACGATGACGGCCTCTGGCATGAGGACTCCTTTGTCGAGGAGCGTGCGCGGTCCGGACGCGGCCGGATCGAACACTACTCGCGGGTACGATCACTTCGAATCTACGTCCCGGCGGCCTGCGGGGAAATATCCGCCGTGGCCATATCCCGGTCACCGAGCGTGGCCAGCAGTTCCGGCAGCAGGTGCGTTGCGGCCAGTGCGTAGCCTGCAGCCGAAGGATGGAAGCCGTCGGCCGAGAACAACTGCTCGGGGGCGGCCCGGAAATCCTCGCTCAGCAGATCGCCCATTGCCACGGTACGCCCGCCGGCCGCCCGGGTGGCCGCCGCCTGCGCCCGGGCCAGCTGCAGGCTCCACCGATGCACCACGGTGCGCAGCGGTTCCGGGATGGCGGTGACACTGCCCAGGTCCGGACAGGTGCCGACCACCACGATGCTGCCCGCGCCGTGCAGCCGGCTGACCGCCGCGCCGAGCCGCTGCGCGGAGCGGCCGATGGAGTGTTTCTTGGTGACATCGTTGGCGCCGACCAGGATCACCGCGGCGTCCGGCGGTGGGCCCGCCACGAACATCGCGTCCACCTGTCCCGCCAGACCTTTGGAAGTGGCGCCGGATATCGCCTTGGTACTCAACCGGATCCGCTGCCCGGTGGCGTCGGCGAGACCGTGCGCTATCCGTACTCCGGGAACTTCGGCGGCGGTCCGGCAGCCCAACCCGGCCGCAGTCGAGTCGCCGAAGATCATCAGATGCAGATCGGCGTACTTGCCGGTCCGCCAGGGTTCGTATCCGTCCGGTGAATAGATGCCGTCGGCTTCCGGTGGCTTGGAGGTATCGCGGCCGATCATGCCGCGTGCGGCACCGGCCTGGGTCATGAGCAGCCGATAGGCCGCCCATGACGCGGTTCCCGCCCCGGAACCGAACGCCACCGTGGCGGCGCCGGCCACCGCGGCCGTCCGCCATCCGATCCGAGTCTCGCCCATGTGCAGCGATTTTACGAGGGCGCCGGGGCTCGTGCGAGTGGGCGCGTGCGGTACAGGCCCGCTGGTTCACAGCGGTGCACATTTCGGCACCAGTCGTTCTTTATCGCTCCCTTGGGCAAGGGAGCGATAAAGAACGCAAGAAAGTGAGAATGTGACGTAGAAGGCGCCCTGCTCCCCTCAGAGAACCGGCCTTGCCCCGCGCGGGTTTACGCGGGGACGACGAAACTGCCGTGAGCCGGGATGCTCGCGTGATTGGTGGTTACGGTGACCTCCACCCGGCCGGGCCCGGTGTCCTGGAACAGGGAGTACTGGATGCTGCCGTATATGCCGGTGACCACGTTGTTGACGTAGCTGCCGGTGGCTCCGGTGTCGAGGTTGCGCCAGGACACCGTGGTCAGTACCTCGCAGAGCGGGGCGAACGGATGGGAGCCGGATCCGACGCCGGCCACCGGGTCGGCGCGGACATTCAGGACCGCCCGGCCGGGCCATTCCGGGCTGGTGTCCGCCCAGGTCCGGATGCTGGTACCGCACAGCCCGCCGTAGGCCAGGGAGGGGACGTCGGGGAACGAATGGGTCGCGGCGCCGGCGGTTGCCCCGGGGGCGGCGATCAGCGCGAACACCGATCCGGCCAGGATCACGGTGGTGCGCGCGAACTTCGGCAGGCTCATAGCTCCGAGATCCTAAATGGTCGGGCGCGGTGCCGTCGGATTTACCGGCGGTGGTCGCGGCGTCGTGCCGGACCACGCCGAGGCCGCCGGCAACGTCTCTGCAACGATGGGGGTATGCGCATCGCGGATCATGTCGTGGACCTCATCGGCAACACCCCACTGGTCCGATTGAACTCGGTGGTTCCCTCGGGTGCCGGTCTGGTGGCGGCCAAGATCGAGTATCTGAACCCGGGCGGTAGCTCGAAGGACCGGATCGCGGTCAAGATGATCGACGCGGCCGAGAAGTCCGGGGAACTGCGGCCCGGCGGGACCATTGTCGAACCCACCTCGGGTAATACCGGTATCGGGCTGGCCCTGGTGGCGCAGCAGCGCGGCTACCACTGCGTCTTCGTCTGCCCGGACAAGGTGAGCGAGGACAAGCGCAGCGTGCTCCGCGCCTACGGTGCCGAAGTGGTGGTGTGCCCGACCGCTGTGCCCCCGGAGCACCCGGACAGCTACTACAGCGTTTCGGACCGGCTGGTCCAGGAGATCGACGGCGCCTGGAAACCCGACCAGTATTCCAACCCGAACGGCCCGGACAGCCATTACGAGACCACCGGCCCGGAGATCTGGCGCGATACCGAGGGCACGGTGACCCATTTCGTCGCCGGTGTGGGCACCGGCGGCACCATCACCGGTGCCGGGCGCTATCTCAAAGAGATGTCCGGCGGGAAGGTCCAGGTCATCGGTGCCGATCCGGAGGGCTCTGTGTACTCCGGCGGCACCGGGCGGCCGTACCTGGTGGAGGGTGTCGGCGAGGATTTCTGGCCGTCGGCCTACGATCCGGCGATCCCGGACGAGATCATCGCCGTCTCCGACGCCGACTCCTTCGATATGACCCGCCGCCTGGCCCGCGAGGAGGGCCTGCTGGTCGGCGGTTCGTGCGGGATGGCCGTGGTGGCGGCGCTCGAGATCGCCCGGCGGGATCCGGATGCCGTGGTCGTGGTGCTCCTGCCCGACGGTGGCCGCGGTTATCTGTCGAAGATCTTCAACGACCGGTGGATGAGTTCCTACGGATTCCTGCGGACGCCGCTCGACGGATCCACGGCCGAAACCCTGGTGGGCGATGTGCTGCGCGGTAAGTCCGGGGAACTGCCGGATCTGGTGCACACCCATCCCTCGGAAACCTTGCGCGACGCTATCGAGATCCTGCGCGAGTACGGGGTGTCGCAGATGCCGGTCGTCGGTGCCGAACCGCCGGTCATGGCCGGTGAGGTGGCCGGGAGTGTTTCCGAGCGGGATCTGCTGTCCGCGGTGTTCTCCGGTCGCGCGCAGCTCACCGATTCGGTGGCCCAGCATATGAGCTCGTCGTTCCCGCTGATCGGGTCCGGGGAGCCGATTTCCGCGGCGACCAAGGCGCTGTCGGATACCGACGCACTCATGGTCGTCGAGGACGGCAAACCGGTCGGTGTGATCACCCGCCACGATCTGCTGGGCTTTCTCAGCACCGGCCGGGCGGCCAATTAGCAATTATTCGGCAATCACAGGTTTATCCAGCTCATCCGAGGTATAACGAGTCGTACACCGTGCGTGGCAAATGCCATGTTCGTTCGGAGAGCGAAGGGAAAGGCTTGTGCGAACCTCGAGTTTGGCAATCGATTTCCAGCAGGGATTCTCTGACGCGTGGAGTTCGGTCGCGACATTCGTACCCAAGCTCGCCGGCTTCCTGGTCATCCTGCTGATCGGCTGGATCATCGCCAAAGTGGTTGCGACGATCGTCGACAAGGTTCTGGAGCGGGTTGGTTTCGATCGGCTGGTCGAGCGGGGCGGGATCGAGCGGATGCTCTCGCGCAGCAAATACGATGCCTCGGATCTGCTGGCGAAACTGGCGTACTACGCGATTCTGCTGATCGCCCTGCAACTCGGCTTCGGCGTTTTCGGGCCGAACCCGGTGAGCGAGGTGATCGACGGCATCGTCGGCTGGCTGCCCAGGCTGGCGGTAGCGATCCTGATCGTGTGTATTGCGGGCGCGATCGCGCACGCGGTCAGCGATCTGGTGACCAACGCGCTCGGTGGCCTGAGCTACGGCCCGATGATCGGCCGGATCGCGTCGGTGTTCATCTGGGGTATCGGCATCATCGCCGCGCTGAACCAGATCGGGGTGGCCACCGCGGTCACCACGCCGATCCTGATCGCGGTACTGGCCACGCTGGGCGGGATTCTGGTGGTCGGTGTCGGTGGTGGTCTGGTGCGGCCGATGCAGCAGCGCTGGGAGTCCTGGCTCAACGGGCTCGAAGAGGAGATGCCCGCGGTGCGTGGTCATGCCGAGGCCTATCAGCGGGGCCGGGAGGATGCGTCCCGGCAGCGCGCGGGAGGTCAGCAACCGGTTCAGGGGCAGGGACCCGGGCCGCGGGATCCGGAGCAGTGGGACCATCCTCAGCCCGCACAGGGCGGTTACCGGGGCGAACCCGGTGAATTCGGGCAGCAGATGCCGGGTAGTGATTACCGCCAGCAATACGGGAACCCGTACGGCGGCCGGCCGCCCTACGGCGGTGGTGGAGAGCCGCGTCACCTGCGGTAACGCCGGATGTAGGGGGTTCACCCCGGTGGTTCGGGGCCCGTCTCGATTCTGGAGCGACAGAGCGGGGGAGCGAAGCGGAGGAGCGGCGGAGTGAAGAATCGAGACCAAGGGGGCCCCGAACCGGCGACGCCGGAGGCGGCGCAAATCAACACAGCAGGCAGGCACCGGCCACGCGCAGATGCAGCCACTCGGCGGTGGCCCAATCGGCGGGCTCGGTAATCGGCGTGGTCAGCTCGTCCAGCAGCCCGCGGATATATCCGGCCAGCAGGACGGTTGCGGGGATCCGGTCGGCCGAGTCGATGCCGAGGTCGAGGATGTCGCGTACCGCGGCGGCGTGCTGATCCAGTACCGCCGACAGGCCCGGGAGCGCCGCGGCCGCGGCGAGCGCCGGAGCCCCGTGAGTTCGGTGGATACCCTCCAGGAAACGGCGGGCGGAGATTTCGAACATACGGGGACCCAGGGCGAACATGACCCAATGGTAACAACGCGCCGCCATATATCGAATTGTGATATTCAGCGCAATTCCGCAGGTAGTAGGGGGTATGAGGTCATATTTTGCGCCGCATCGGCTCGGCCCCGGTCACCAGATCGGTCCATTCGTCGGCCAGCAGCGCCAGCCGGTACCACGCCGCGTGTACCCGATCATCGGAAACGCGTTCACAGTGGTGCAGCAAGTGGTTCGCGTGCACATGCGCGGCCGCCATCAGATCGATCGTCATCCCCAGCGAATCGGCGCGCAACCGGCGGGTGCGCACCTCGGTGACCCGAGCGCTGACCCAGCGGTCGATCAATTCGACCACCTCGGCGCGACGGCAATCGATTCCGGCCGTCGACAGCGGATCGCCGTGCCGACGGCGATGCAGGTGCGCCAGGGTATTCGCCCAGGTCAGTAATGGCTGGCCGGTCTGCGGATGTTCGGTCGCGGTGAACGCGGCGACGAGCTCACGCTGATCGGGTAATCGTAGGGCGGGGAGGCGGTCGCGCGAATTCCGCACGACTCTGGAACTGGGGACGGCCCTGGCCGAGGTGGCCGGCCGTCGATTACCGGGTCCGGGCGACTGCGAGTTCATAACGCACCTCCGTGTACTTCACCCGGGACGTTTCCCGACCCGCCCCTGGGTGCGATATCAGAGTGCGCCCTCTGCCCGGCTCATGGGTGACACGAAGATGGCTCGAGGATGACGGTTGGTAACAATGTCCTCCGCTCGCGCGGGACACGTTGTGAGGCAGTGTATTCGTCGATAACCGCGAGTGGACCGGTGTGAAATGGCAAGTGGCTCCGGCTCGCTCAGCGAAATGCGGAAGCGCCGGTGAGCGCCTTGCCCAGAACCAGTTGATGCACCTCGGCCGTGCCCTCGTAGGTGAGCACCGATTCGAGATTGTTCGCATGCCGCAGTACCGGATAGTCGAGGGTTATTCCGTTGGCGCCCAATATCGTGCGGCATTCCCGGGCGATGGCGATCGCTTCCCGGGTGCTGTTCAGTTTCCCGGCGCTCACCTGTTCCGGAGTGAGTTCGCCGCGATCCTTCAATCGGCTGAGGTGCAGCGCGAGCAGTTGTCCCTTACCCAATTCCAAGGCCATATCCGCCAATTTCGCCTGCGTCAGCTGATATGCGGCCAAGGGTTTGTCGAAAACCTCCCGGGTGCGCGAATATTCGATCGTCGCGCGCAGACAGTCGCGGGCCGCGCCCAGTGCCCCGAAAATGATGCCGAACCGGGCTTCGCTCAGACAGGACAGCGGGCCGGAGAGCCCTTCGGCTCCGGGTAACACCGCCGACGCGGGCAGCCGGACGTCGGCCAGCGTCAGTTCGGCCGTGATCGAGGCACGCAATGACAGCTTCCGGGTCATCTCCCGGGTGGTGAATCCCGGCGTTCCGGCCGGGACCAGGAACCCGCGGACGAGGTCCTTCCCGTTCACGTCCACCTTGGCCCACACCACCGCGATATCCGCGATCGAGCCGTTGGTGATCCACATTTTGGACCCGTTGAGCACCCAGTCGTCACCGTCGCGCCGCGCCCGGGTGCGCATACCGCCCGGATCGGACCCGAAATCCGGTTCGGTGAGTCCGAAACAGCCCAGCGTCCGGCCCGCCGCCATATCCGGCAGCCAATGGTTCTTCTGCTCCTCGGAGCCGTACTTGTGGATGGCGGTCATCGCGAGGGACCCCTGCACCGACACCAGGGAGCGCAGCCCGGAATCCGCCGCCTCCAGTTCCTGGCAGGCCAGCCCATAGGCGGTCGCCGGGAGACCGGCGCAGCCGTAACCCTCCAGATGCATCCCCAGGACACCCATTTTCCCGAGTTCGGGGGCGATCTCGCGGACCGGGAAACTGCCGGTCTCGAACCATTCCGCGATATACGGCCGGATCCGGCGGTCGGTGAACGCCGCGACGGTATCGCGGATCTCCCGTTCCTCGGCGGTGATGAGGGTGTCTGTCGCGAACAGTTCGGCCACGGTCAGCATGGGGCCAGCGTAATCCCGGCGTACGACCCCCGGAGTCCGACGTTTATGGTGGGCCTATGAGCGAACTGGGATTCACCACCAGGGCTGTCCACGCCGGTTACGATCCCGAACCGCGGACCGGCGCGGTGAATGTACCCATCTACGCCAGTTCCACCTTCGCCCAGGACGGAGTCGGCGGACTGCGCGACGGGTACGAGTACGCCCGCACCGGCAACCCCACCCGCACGGTGCTGGAAGCCAACCTGGCCGCCCTCGAGTCCGGCCGGTACGGCCGGGCCTTCGCCTCCGGGATGGCCGCAAGCGACTGTGCGCTGCGGGCAATGCTGCGGCCCGGCGACCATATCGTCATCCCGGACGACGCCTACGGCGGTACCTTCCGGTTGATCGACAAGGTTTTCACCCAATGGGGCATCAGCCATTCGCCGGCCCCGGTCACCGATATCGACGCGATGCGGGCCGCCATCCGGCCCGAAACCAAGCTGATCTGGGTGGAGACGCCCACGAATCCGCTGCTCAATATCGGTGATATCCCGGCCCTGGCCGATATCGCGCACACCTCCGGCGCCAAACTGGTCGTCGACAACACCTTCGCCACCCCGTACCTGCAGCAGCCACTGCTGCTCGGCGCCGATGTGGTGGTGCATTCGACCACCAAATACCTGGGTGGCCATTCCGATGTCATCGGCGGCGCGCTGATCACCGACGACGCCGCACTCGATACCGCCTTTGCGTTCCTGCAGAACGGCGCCGGTGCGGTGCCGGGCCCGTTCGACGCCTTCCTCACCCTGCGCGGCACGAAAACGCTGTCGCTGCGGATGGACCGCCACTGCGACAATGCCGAAACCCTGGCCGAATTCTTGTCCCGGAACCCGGCCATCAGTCACGTCATCTATCCCGGCCTGCCGGAACATCCCGGTCACGCCGTCGCCGACAAGCAGATGCGGCGGTTCGGCGGGATGATCTCGGTCCGGCTGGCGGGCGGCCCCGACGCGGCCCGCGACCTGTGCTCGCGGACGAAGGTGTTCACCCTCGCCGAATCGCTCGGCGGCGTGGAATCGCTGATCGAACATCCGGCGGCGATGACCCACGCCTCCACGGAAGGATCGGAACTGGAGGTGCCGGCCGATCTGGTGCGGCTCTCGGTGGGTATCGAGGACATCAGTGATCTGCTGTCCGATCTGGAGCAGGCACTGAACTGAACCGGCCCATCCGGCACCGACGGCATCGGGGAGAAGCGCAGAACATGAACGAGCGGCCACATCCGGGAATTCGGATGTGGCCGCTCGTCTCGTTCGCAGCACCGGCCGCGGCGGCCGCCGCGACGGTGCCGTCAGCTGTGGTAGGGCTCCGCGCTGACCAGCGTCACCTTCATGGTGTTGCCGTTGGGCAGGGTGTATTCGCGGGTCTCGCCGACCTTCGCGTCGATCAACGCCCCGCCGAGCGGAGAGCTCGGGGAGTAGGTTTCCAGATCGGGATTGCCCAGGCCTTCCTCGCGGGTCGCGATGAGGAAGGTCTCGGTATCGTCTTCGTCACCGTCGTAGTAGACCTTCACGACAGACCCCGGCAGAGCGACCCCGGACTTGGTGGGCGCCACGCCGACCTTGGCATTGTTCAGCAGTTCCTGCAGCTGCCGGATGCGGGCCTCCTGCTGGCCCTGCTCTTCCCGCGCCGCGTGGTAGCCGCCGTTCTCCTTGAGGTCGCCTTCTTCGCGGCGCTCATTGATCTCGGCGGCGATGACCGGACGATTGGCGATGAGCGCGTCGAGTTCGCTCTTGAGCCTGTCGTGCGACTCCGGGGTCAGCCAGGTCACTTGGGTCTCAGTCATCTCGATCACTCCCTAGTAGTTGTCCCCGGCAGGCCGGGATTCCCTGAGCACTGCAGCACGGCCCACCGCAGGCAGGCATGCTTCAGCCGACGGCTATCGCGATCTGCGGGAAGTTCGAGTACCCCGACAGTCTGATGCCGGACCCTTTCGCCTTCCCGGCATCGACCGCGTCGGCCGCCAATGCAGCAAACACGGCTCCGTGCCCCGGAACCGTGTGTGAAGCCATTTTAGCATGAATCACAAAAATGCAGGTCGGAGAAGGTTTGCCCTATCTTCGGCGCCGCCTCCGGCCGTGGATATGCACTATTCGGACGCTGGGACGAAAGGCTACGTCGGCGCCACAACTATTCGGTCCGCAGGTACCCGGGCACACTGTCGGTGCATGTGTAGATTGCGGCCGAGGCCGGGTTTTCGCTGGTTTCGATCACTGTGCTCACCTGGACCGTTTCCTCGCCGGCCGACGGCTGGACCAGCACCTCGCGCCGGCCGACTTCGGTGAGGTCACGGGACATGGCGCGCACCACGCAGACCACCGGGACCGTGGGATCCGAGCGGGTGAGCCGGATCCGGAGTTCGACCGAGGATTCGTCGAGCACCGTATAGCCGAGCTGTTCGGATTCGATGTCCTTCGGACCGAAATTCTTCCAGCCCACATACGCGACGCCGATACCGGCCAGTACCACCACACCGGTGAGCAGCGCCCCCAGCCGACGCCATCGCTTCGGGCCCGGGGTGCGGCCGTAGCGGTCGGCGTAACGGTCGTGACCGGAGTTCGCCCCGGCCGCCCCGGAGGAGGCGGCGGTGCCCGCCGCGGCGGTGCGCCCGGGTTCCGGCGTGGGCTCGGTCATGATTTGGTGCTCCCGGGGGGTAGGTCGGAACAGAATCGGTCCAGATGGAACTATAGGTAATGAAGTCCGAACACCCGCGACCGAGAGCGACGGTGAACGAGAAGTGAGTGGCCTTCGCCTCATGGCGGTGCATGCCCACCCTGACGACGAATCCAGCAAGGGCGGTGCCACCACCGCCCGATATGCCGACGAGGGCCATGAGGTCCTGGTTGTCACGCTGACCGGCGGGGAACGCGGCAGCATTCTCAATCCGGCCATGGACACCCCCGGGGTGCTGGAGCGGATGGACGAGATCCGGCGGGAGGAGATGGCGGCCGCAGCCGCCGCGCTGGGTGTCCGGCAGACCTGGCTGGGTTTCGTCGACTCCGGACTACCCGAGGGTGACCCGCTGCCGCCGCTGCCCGAGGGTTCGTTCGCGCTGGTTCCGCTGGAGGAATCCACCGAGGCGCTGGTCCGGGTGGTGCGCGAATTCAAGCCGCATGTGATCACCACCTACGACGAGATGGGTGGCTATCCGCATCCCGACCATATCCGGTGCCATGAGGTGTCGGTCGCGGCGTTCGAGGCAGCGGGCGACCCCGAGAAGTTCCCGGACGCCGGCGATCCGTGGACCCCGCTCAAGCTGTACTACGACCACGGGTTCACGATCCGGCGGATGGAAGTGTTCGCCGAGGAATTCACCAAGATGGGCGAACCGTTCCCGCTGCAGGAATGGCTCGACCGCTCCCGCAAGTACGCCGTCGAACGCGGCGACATCATGGCCCGGGTCACCACCCAGGTCGAATGCGGTAAGTACTTCCCCCGCCGCGACGACGCCTTGCGGGCGCACGCCACTCAGGTCGACCCCAACGGTGCCTTCTTCGCCATTCCGCTGGAAATGCAGCAGCGGCTCTGGCCGACCGAGGAGTTCGAACTGGCCCGCACCCGGGTGCGCACCGATATCCCGGAAACCGACCTGTTCGCCGGCATCACCGATGAGCACCGCTGATGACCGTGACGCAGCTCTCCGTTCTCGCCTCCGGGTTCCTGGCACAGACCCCGGGCACACCGACCGGCCCGGAGTTCGGTAAGGCCTCCCCGATCGGCCTGGCCGTTGTCCTGATCCTGCTCGCCGGGACATTCCTGCTGGTCCGATCGATGAACAAACATCTGAAGAACCTGCCGGAAACCTTCGAACCGGAACATCCGGAACCGGATCAGGAAGCCGACGAGGGGACCGAGCCCGGGATGGTCCGCAGGGCGGAAGAGCCGTCGCACAGTGCGAAGGACGATTCCGAAAGCCCCTCTTAGCGAATGTGTACAGCAGCCGTCACGATCAAGGCGTGGCGGCTGCCGTCGTATCCAAGAAGGTCCGCTGGATCGTCGGCCTGACGCAGCCGGATCACCAGTCGATCAAGCCGAGCCGGTGCAGGTGTTCGAAGACCAGTAGCGACCCCGGGGCGACCTCCGGCATCCCGGCGTACTCGGCGCCGGTGAAATACCGGAACTCGGCGATTTCGCCCGTCGGTGCGGGTTCCGTGGTCAACTCGGCCCGGAAACATGTCATATGCAGCTGCGTACCGGCCGCGTGCCCGTACGCCTCGGCCCGGAAAACACCCAGCTCGGTAACCTCGGTGACCTCGACCCCGAGCTCCTCCCGGATCTCCCGGTGCAGTGCCTGCAGTGCCGTTTCCCCGGAATCGATCTTGCCGCCCGCCATATAGAACACGGTCTTTCCGGTCGACCGGGTCTGGATCAGCCGGCGGTCACGAATATGGGCCAGGGCAGCGGTTCTGATCACGGGTCCACGATAGGAGACCGCTGCCCGGCCGGTCGCTCAGCATTCGTTCGGCGCTGCTTCGCCGCGCAGCCGCGCGTCGATCCAGCCGCTGAGTTCGGGATAGCCGCTGACGTAACCGATCAAGTGCTCGCCGCCCACGACGCGGAAGACGCCGGGAACGCCGCGATCGCACTGTCCCCGATACATCCGCTCGGCGTCGCCGAGCGGAATCCACGGATCGTGCAAGCCGTGGTAGATGAACAGCGGCACGGCCGAGGTCCGGTCGTTCAGGTCCAGCTGCTCGAAGGTTTTCGCGGCGAACGGGGTGTCGAGTGCGTTCGCGGTATTCGCCGCGACATCGATCGGAATACCGACCACACCGAGCGGGCCCGAGGCGTCGCCGCAGATATCGCGCAGCGGCGAGGATGCCACCCATTGCCCGAGATGATTCATGTACTGCAAGATCTCGGGACGTTCGCGCGACACCGCCAGCGCCACCGTCAACAGGATCCCGGAGGAGATATTGCCGTTGAACTGGTGAGCCACGTTCGCATTGTCGGTCACCAGCCCACCTGCCGCCGCGCCCACCAGCGAACCCGACAGCTCCGGCGCGTACTCGTCGAGCAGCATGGCCGTCGCGTAGGCGGCGATCGCGCCACCGGAATAACCGACGGCCACATATCGGCTGTCACCGAATTCGGCCGGTGCGAAGCCGCGCACGGCGCGAATCGAATCGAGCATGACGTGGCCGGCGATATTGGGCTCGGCGTATGCCATCAGCGGACCCTCGTGGTCCGGCATGAGGACCGCGTATCCCTTGCTCAGTGCCAACCAGACCGACGGCAGGAAAACCGGGAAATCGCCGTTGGGCCGGTCCAAGAGGTCGTGCGACAACTGGAAGCCGGGGGTGCAGTGCGCTCCGAGTGAATTGATCGGCATCGCGTTCACCTCCACCGGCCGGGGCCCGGGGCCGGTCCATTCGGCCGCCGGGACGATCAGTGTCGCGGTTCCGAAGGCCGGAGCACCGGTGGCGGAGGTGGACCGGAATTTCAGCAAGGTCGCGCGCGCGATGGGGGTGGGCATCCGCATGGCGGCGGTCGCTGTGATGTCTCGTGTTTCGACGATCTGGCCCGGGGTGAACGTCGCGAGGTCGGCGGGCCACGAATCGAAGATCGGGTCGTCGACCGCCGAGGGCAATACCCCGCGCCACAGCGCCTCGTCGGGTGCGCTACCCGCGAATTGTGGTGGCGCCGGGATCGTGTTGTCGATCCACTCCTGGAGGGGTGACGGATTCGACACGTCCGGGCCTGCCGATGGCTCCGCGTAGGCGCGGGGCAGCTGCCCGACCGCCGCCGCACAACCGACAAGCAAAGTAACCATGATCGCCCCGAGCGGCTTCACGCGTATCCACACTCTCTATTCACCATGTTTGCCCCCGAGTATCGGCAGCCACTGTCCGCGGTCCGCAAGTCGAAACACGAGATCGGTGGGATCTCACAGCGGATCGTCGTTGCGCACTGTGGTTTTCGCCACGGTGCGCTTTGTTCAAGATCAGTAGAATAGCGGCGCTGCTCGAAACGTACAGTGCGTCATAGCGTTCGGCGATGAGACGGCATCGAACGACGAGGCTCCTCACCCAGCCTGTTGCCACGGACCTGTTCACCGATCGCTGAAGGAACCCGAATGAACGATCGACATGCGCGGCTGTCTCGCGGGTGGTCGCTACGCATGCTGCTGATCACCAGCACGATCAGTTGCCTGCTGCTGACCGGACAGCATTTTGCGGCCGAGGTACACGCCGAGCCGGCGGCGCCGTCCGAGCTGCAGGAACAGATCGATGACGTGATACCCGCACCGCCCATACCGCCGGCAGCCGCACCGCCACACGCGGATATGTCCCCCGAGCTGGCGGCACTGTGGAGTGCGGTGCAATCCTCGCCGACCGGGGATCCGATCTTCGATACCTGGCCGGAGCAGCTGGGCGATTCGGAACCCGGCGATATCCTCGAACAACGCGATGTGACCGCCACAGCAGCCGAGGTCCTGGCGACGCCCGTGGGCAGCGCACGGCTGCTGAAATATCGCTCGACCTCCGCGAACGGCGGACCTTCCTACGGCACGGCGACACTGGTCACCCCACCCACCGCATGGCCGGGGCCCGGTACCCGGCCCGTACTGGTCGACGCCCGGCCGATCAACTCCCTGGGCAAGCGTTGTACACCTGGTTACACGCTGGCACATGGGCTCGGCAGCAATGTCAGCGGTAGCAGCGCCACCGATGCGTTCCCGCCGACCGCCGCCTCGGCCCTGAGCCGGGGTTACGCGGTCCTGATCCCTGATCACGAGGGCCCTTGGATGGCCTATGCGGAACCCAATGTCGCCGGGCAGGTCATTCTCGACGGTATCCGGGCCGCGCGGTCGCTGCCCGGCGCCGAATTCGGCGACAGCCGTTTCGCCGTCGGCGGCTACTCCGGTGGCGGTATCGCCTCCTATGCGACGGCCATGCTGCTCGATGAATACGCCCCGGACCTGTCCGACATCGTTGTCGGTGTGAGCACCGGCGGACTCGTCACCGACAACCGCGATATCGCCGACCGGTTCAACGGTAATTTCGCCTCCGGAGTCCTCCTGGTCGTCGTGCTCGCGATGGCGCGTGAGCACCCCGAAATACTCGGGCACCTGAACAACCTTGCGCAGTGGGCGGCGACCTCTCCCATCAAGAACGCCTGCGGGGAAGTCGCCGGCCCGATGGGCGTGGTCGGTATCCCGATCGATGTCGCCGCGAATATCGCCGATCCGCTCCACAGCGACGTTGCCGAACAGGTCTTCGCGCGTACGGACCTCAGCGAGCACACCTCCGGGGCGCCGCTGTACATCTACCACGCCGCACACGATCTCTGGATCCCCATCGAAGGAGCTCAGGAGCTCTACCGGCAGCAGTGCGCACGCGGTGTCAGCGCGGTCTTCCGCAGCGAACCCGGCGAGCACGTGAGCGGGCTCGGCACCGGATTCCCCGGTTCCTTCGCCTGGCTCGACGCGCGGCTGCGCGGGGAACCCGCCCCCGACGAATGCCGCTGACCAGGTGCATCCGGCTCGGGCGGGTCAGCTGGGCTGTGGGGTTCGGAGCGGCGGTGCTGGATCCAGTCGTCTGAATGTGGTCATTTTCCAACATCGCGGCCCGAACGAACCAATGTGAGAATTCTTTGACATCGGGATCAGGGCGACATAATGTTGGAAAATGCCCACATCGTTGGATGGTAGATCGACACCTATCCGCTCCCCGGAGGCCTTGGGGCGGGCAGTTCGCGCTGCTCGCGTGGAGGCCGGGCTGACGCAAGCCGAGCTGGCCGAGCGGACGAGAGCCAACCGATACGCCATCCACACGCTGGAAGCCGGGAACGAGACCCGGGCTGTGGAGCTGATTTTCGATGCGCTGGCGGCGCTGGGGCTCGAGCTGGCGATCCGGCCACGCGGGCAGGCTTGACCCATGGAACTGGATCTGTGGCTCGGCGGCCGATTGGTGGCGCGGACGATCAGCCGCGATCGTGGAGCCAAGGTCCGGATTGTCTACGAGGACCGGATCGCGGCCGAGGTCGGCAGTGAAGTTCCGCTGTTGTCCTGCTCGCTGCCCACGCCGGGCCCCAGTGCTCCGGCAATGGCTCGCGCCTTCTTGGAAGGGTTACTTCCGGAAGGGCGGGCGTTGGAGGCCGCGGCGGCCCAGGTGCGTGGTGTACAACTGCGCAACGGTGCTCCCGACGCCGCGAGTGACACCGTGTTGTTGCTGGCTGCCTACGGCCGCGAATGCGCCGGCGCTGTCGTGGCCATGCCCGCGGGTTCGGTGGAGCCCTCGCGAGGCCGGTACGAGGAGATCGACGAGACCGGTTTGGCGGGGCTCGTGACGGCACTGCCGGAGCATCCGCTCGGCGCTGATCTCAGTCGTGACATTCGGACGTCGCTGGCCGGAGCGCAGCCCAAGTTGCTGCTGGCCCGGGTCGGCGACCGCTGGTGCGAACCCGTGGACGGAGCACCGTCGACCCATATCCTCAAGCCCACTGGCGCCTGGCCGCACAGCGCACGGAACGAGGCACTTGTCATGACGCTGGCTCGCGAGATCGGGCTGACCGAATGCCCGGTGTGGGTCGAGGACGTACGAGGCGTCGGGGTGCTCGTGGCCGAGCGGTACGACCGCAGAATACGAGCCGACGGCACGATCGATCGGCTCCACCAGGAGGATATGTGCCAGGCGGTGGGGCTGCGGCCGGTGGACAAGTACCACATCAGCCGGCCGAGCAAACGAATGGCCAAGCTACTCAGGCAGTTCACCGATGCACCCGGCGCAGAACTCGTACGGCTGTTCCGTCAGCTGGCTTTCCGCGCGATCGTCGGCGACGAGGACGGTCACGGGAAGAACTACTCGCTGCTGCTGAATGACGGAAGTGTCACGCTCGCACCGCTGTACGACTGCCTGTGCACGTTGATCTATCCCGAACTGAGTGGTCATATGGCGACCCCGGTCGGTACGCAGGTGACCTTGGCAAAGGTTGACCGCACGGCTCTGATCGACGAGGCCAGGGCTATGGGGTTGCCCGAAGCGGAGGCGGTTGCAGCCCTGGACGAGCTCGGCAGCTCATTGCGCACCGCGATAGGCGCACTGGGTCCGGATCTGCTGGTCGGGTGGCCCAGCGACCAGGTTATCGGTCTTATCCGAACCAGACTCGATCGACTGGAGACCGGCCTGCCACTCGGCGCCCCTGGCGGGGACGGCCCGCGTTCTCGTCGAACGCTCGATCAAGCAACATGGCAACGCAATCCATGACCCGGGAATGTGCGGTTCCGGTCGCGTCGTCAGGGGCCATTCAGTCCTCGGCGCGGCGGCCTGAGTGCTGGACCGGCCATTGTGCCGGTTGCCCTACTGTTCGAGTAGCTGTTCCACGGCTTCGACAGCCGTGGTGAGGCGGGTGTCCCAGTCTCCGCTCAGGACTACCGTGGATCGACCCGCTGCGGTGACGGCCGCGCGGCAGCGCGCTGCGAAACGCGCGCCACCCTCGGGGAGATAGCGGACGGGGTTCGCGACCCAGGGCACGTCCGGCTCGGTGAGCAGGGTGAGGTCGTAGGTCCGGGTGCCGATGGCGGAGAACAGTTCCGGGGGGCATTCGCCGAGCAGTTCGTCGGCCCACACCGTGGTCAGCAGTGGATCGGTATCACAGAACATGAGGCGATTCGCAGTGCGGGCCAGGGCTTCTTCTGTCGCGATCTGACCGTGCACGAACTCGGTCCAATCGACTCCGTCGAGAGAGCCTGCCCGTCGCTCCAGGACGGTGCGGGCCCATTCGGGGGCCCAGACGGTTTCGAAGGTATCGGCCAGGGTGCGGGCCAGCGTGGTTTTGCCGGTCGATTCGGGGCCGAAGATACTTACCC
This sequence comes from Nocardia sp. NPDC051750, assembly GCF_044453135.1. Classification (NCBI taxonomy): domain Bacteria; kingdom Bacillati; phylum Actinomycetota; class Actinomycetes; order Mycobacteriales; family Nocardiaceae; genus Nocardia; species Nocardia sp. NPDC051750. Next base: position 192,444 of record NZ_JBITCK010000007.1, read on the forward strand.
GCTTCACGTAATGCGGGCGGACGCACCGGGGCAGGTAATCCCAGTGGCCCATCGGATCGGCCCGGATGGCGGTGCCGCTGACCGGCACGGTGGCGCGCGGAAGATCCACCGGGACGAATCGCGCGCCGAGGATCTCGGCCAGCGGCTGCCCGTAGGGCTCGGAGGCGAAGACGATATCCGGCGGATACGGCAGCACCCGGCGCAGGCTCTCCTGCCAGAGGTTCCAGAAGTCCGGATGCTCCGAGGGGTCCTGGGGCAGTTCGTCGGTGAGGTGGATGACCTCGTCGAACGGGAACAGTTCGCGCATCCACCGGTGGCGCAGACTGCCCGGAATGGGTTCGGCCGCCAGGGTCCCGACCACGATGCTGAGGTTGTCGACCCAATTGCGCGCGAATTCGCACAGATACACATGTCCCGCGTGCGGCGGCAGAAATTTGCCCAGAACCATCCCGGTCGTCATACGTATCACTGTGCCCGGGCGAGGGATCGGACCGCGAATTCGGCATAGCGGCACAGGAGGTCGTGATCGATGGGTGGGAGCGCGGCTCCGGTCGTCGCGCGTAATACCTCGGCCGGGAACCGGCGTCCGGTCTGCAGGAACAGATCCGCGTCCCGGTGCGCGTCGGTGCCGGTCAGCCGATAGGACGACACGACGAGGGCCAAGGCGTCGTCCGGCGCGAGGTGCTCGCGGGCACGGCGGAGGAATTCGGCCGCGGTCACCGTTTCCACCGGAACGAAGCAGGACAAGGCCGTGCGCAGTCGGCGTAGGGAAACACCGTGTTCACCGGCCACATGCACCCGGGGCGGATGCCGGTCGCCGGTCAGGATCGTGGCGATCGCGGTGACGGCATGGTCGACGGGGGTGATATTCACCCGCCATCGATCGTCGTCGGTATCGGGCAGACAGCGGAGGACGGCCACCGCGCGCAGGAATGCGGTCAGCGGACACCGGGCCGCGCCTGCTCCGCTGTGTGAGTCCGCGGTCAGCAGCCCGGGCCGGATCACACACAGGTTCGGAACGCGCCGGGTCAATACGGACTCGGCGGCCCATTTCGTCTGCGGGTAGGCGCCGTGGACACGGGTGCCGGGCTCCGGATCGATATGTTCGTCGAGAACATCCGCATCCAGATCGCTGGAAGCCAGCACCGCCAGCGACGAGATGTGGTGGACCTTCGCGCCCGACGAGCGGGCGAACCGGGCGATCTCCGCGGCACCCCGCACCGTGACGGCCGCCAGATCGCTGAAGGGCAGGGTCAGGCTCGGCGCCGCAGCCGCGTGGACCACTACGCCGACCCGCTCGCACAGCACCGACCAGGTATCCCGTGGCAGGCCCAGGAACGGTGCCGCGATATCGCCGGCATGAACCCGAATCCGTGGGTGGTCCGCGATAGCGCCCAACCGTGCCGCGGCATCCGCCGTATCCGTGCCCCGGACCAGGCAGTGCACCCGTGCCCCGGTACGGGAGAGCAACTCCGCCGGCAGCCGGCCGCCGAGGAAACCCGATGCTCCGGTGATCAACCAGTCCGATCCGGTGCCCGCACGTAGCCGCGTCGCCCCGGCCTCCGCCGCGACATGGCCGGCGAGCCGGTCGAGTGCCTCGACCGTGCGATGCGTATGCCGTGGCGCGCGGGCGATCGCGGTGGGTGTCCGCGCGGTGAGCACCGTGGTGAGTTCGATATCGACCCCGCGCACTCCGGCTTCCGCGACCACGCGCAGGGCACTGAGCGAGTTCCCCCCCAGCTGTCCGAAGTCCTCGTCGGCGCCGATTTCCGCAAGCCCCAACGCTGCCGCGAAGGACTCGGCGATCACCTCGGTCCGGTGATCGACCGCTGCGTCCTCGGCCACCGGGTGCCGAGCGGTGTGCCGGACCAGCGCCCGATGATCGATCTTGCCGGTAGCGCCGCGATCGAGCGCCCCGGCAACCTCGATACGGGGCAACATCCACGCAGGCAGCGACCGCGCCAGTTGCGTCCGGATCTCGCCGGCCGACAGCTGTCCCGGATCGCGAAGACCGACATGGGCGACGAGTGTCACCGGAATATCGGCGCGCAGGGTGGCGACGGCGTCGGTCGCGCCGTATCCGCCGACGGCCGGCAGGGCGACTACGGCGGCCTCGCGAACACCGTCGATCGCGCGCAGGCACGCCTCGATCTCCTCCGGGCAGATCAATCGGCCGTGGATCTTCACCTGACGATCGATGCGGCCGAGAAATTCCCACTCCCCGCTCGCGTGGGCCCGGACGAGATCGCCGGTGCGGTACCAGCGCCGGCCCGCGCGTTCGAGGAAACGCGCGCGCTCGGCGTCGGGGCGATCGATGTAGCCCAGTGCGAGACCGGAACCCGAGATCAGCAGCTCACCGTCCACCAGGTCGTACTCGATATGCGGCAGTGGCGTGCCCAGTAACGGCCGCGCCCACGTCTGCGGATCGCATACCTGCATGCTGGTGCAGACGGTCGCCTCGGTGGGGCCGTAGACATTGACCAGGCGCACGCGCGCGGCCCACGCCCGCACCGTATCCGGCGCACAGACCTCCCCGCCGATCACCACGACCCGCAGACAGGCGGGTGCCGACGCCGGATCGATGCGGGTGAGTAGTGAGGGCGGCAGGTCCGCGTGGGTGATGGCCCGCGTGCGGAGCAGTTCCGGCAGGGTGCCGGCGCTCGCGGGGTGCCGCGGGATCACCAGGGTGGCCCCGGACAGCAGTGCGGTGCCGATATCGGAGATCGACCCGTCGAAGGCCGTGGAGAGGGTGAGCAGTGCCCGTGCGCCCGGACCCAGGTCGAACATCGAGATCTGCGCGGCGAGCATCGGCACCAGGCCGGAATGAGCGATGCGGACACCCTTCGGCCGGCCGGTGGAACCGGAGGTGTAGATCACGTAGGCGAGATCGTCGGCCGGGGCGGACAAGGGCGGGTGGTCGCCGGGTAGTCGTTCGGCGCGCGGACCCGCGTCATCGGTGAAAATGACGGCGCGAGCCCGTGACTCGATCAGGATGTCGCGCCCCCGGGAGTCCGGTGCGGCCGGATCGATGGGCAGGAAGGCAGCGTGCAGCCGCCAGAGGGCGAGCACGGACGCGATATGCCATGCGCTGTGCCCGGTGCGCAGCGCGACGACATCGCCGGGCCGGACCCCGGCGGCGCGCAGCTCGCGTGCCCACAGCCGGGAATGCTCGGCGAGCGCGGCGAAGGTCCACATCCCATCGTGTGCGTCGACCGCTACCCGGTCATGGTGTTCCCGGACGATGTCGTCGAACAGCTTCAGGAATTCGGGTCCGTGGCACACGGCTAAATGTCCGTCCCCGGCTGGATATAGTCCGGGACTGCGCTGCCACGGGAACGATTGTCGCTATCGGGGGCTCCGGCACCCGCGGCGTAATCGCCGAGATGCACCATGCGCGCATCGAGACTGAACCGCGACAGACCGCGATCCTGACGGAGCGTCCGATGGAAATGACTACCGGAGAACAGCAGGATCTCGCCCGCGCGGCAGGAGAATCCGGCTGCGGGACCGTAGTCCTCGCGGCCGACCACCTGGGGATAGCGCGCGGTCAACGACGCATTACGATCCTGCCAGCCGATCTTCAGGCTCCAGCCGCGCGACACCCAGTCGTCGTAGTCGAAGATCTCCGAATCATTGGCCACCGGGCGGTCGAATCGCTCCGGATAGAACACGAAGGTCTCGGCCGGATCCAGGTCGTCCAGGGCCGTCCAGATCGTCACGACCGCGCCGGGATGCCCGTACCAGGTATCCCGGTGCGGGTAGTAGACGGGCGCGGCGCGCGGATTGTCCGCTGCCCCGTGGATGATGGCGCGCAGCCGGGCGGGATCGAATGCGGTTTCCGCGGCGGGGAAACCGGCACTTGCCGCGGTTTCGCGCAGTAGTCGTTGGCCGGTGGGTTCGGTGTAGATCCGACGCCGGACCCGGCCGACCCGTTCGAACAGTTCCTCATCGCCGTACCGTTCGTGGCAGGTCCGCGGGTCGGGGCCGACCTCCTCGTCGAGACAGTCGCGCGCGTAATCGACCAGAAGTCGTGACGCCGTGGTGGCCGGAAGGAGGAAGACGGTGCCTCCGTACAGTTTCCGGCGCAACTCGGCGTCGTCGCCGGAACGGGTGCGGTCCGGGAATCCGGCATCATCCGGGCTGGTCATCGCGGCCTCCTCGCCAGCACGATCAAACGGGGACTGTCCAGGGTCAGCGGTGCGCCGGTGAGGTCGCCGACCAGTTCGATATCGGCGAACCCGACCGCGCGCAGCATCGTGACGATGGCGTCGGGTAGATACAACCGCACCGAGCTGTGGTGACGGGTCGCGAATTGGCCGTCGACGAAATACGTCCACTCCTTCAGCATTCGGCCGGCGGCGAAGTCGATCGAGGTTTCGCGGAGCAAGGTCACCTGTCCGCGCCCGGTGGTGCGGTGCAGGATCGAATCGGGCCGGAATCCACGCAGTACGCCGGGCACGTTCATGGTGTCCAGGGCGAATCGCCCGCCGGGGCGCAGCGCGTCGAAGGCACGTTCGAGCATCCTGCGGTTCTCGTCGTCGTCGCCGTAGCCGAAGCTGGTCCACCAGTTGAACACCGCATCCACCGGATGTGCGGGTAGGAAGACGCAGGCGTCGGCGGCAGTGAATTCCACTGTGACCCCGGCAGAGCCGGCTTCACGGCGGGCGCGTTCGATATATCCGGCCGCCTGATCGACCGCGGTCATTCGGAACCCCTGCCGCGCGAGCGGAACGGTCAGGCTGCCGATACCGCAGCACTGATCGAGCACGCGGGCCCGGCCGGTGAGTTCCAGCCGGTCGATCAGGAACCGCAGTGCCGGTTCGACCTGGCCTTCGTCCCGGACGAGCAGCTGGTCGGCGAGCAGCTCGTCGTACAATTCGGCCCACCAGCTCATATAGCCATTCCCATCCTCGTGTGCAGGATCCCTATCGATGCCACGAACAGCAGCACCGGATCGAATGCTTTGCGTTCCGCCGGGTCCATGGTCGCCAGCCGGTCCACCAGCACGGCCAGCCGGGCGGAATCGAAAACGCCGAGACCGCGCAGAGAGGGGTCGCCGAGTATGTCCCGGACCAGCGCCACCATCTGCGGCCCCATCGGCGGCCCGAGGAAGGGATGCTTCTCGCGTTCGATCACGGCGGTGGGCAATCGATCGCGCATTGCCTCGCGCAATATCCATTTCTCGACACCGTCGTGGATTTTCGCCGCGGTCGGCAGGCGCCGCGCATGGTCGACGAGCGCGCCGTCCAGGAACGGCAGCCGGCCCTCCACGCCGTTCGCCATCTCCAGCCCGTCGCCCAGTGCCCGCAGAATGTAGCCTTCGAGCGCGAGCTTGGTCCACAGATAGGCGGATTGTTCGACCCGGCCGAGGCCCTCGAAGCGGGCCGGATCGAAATCCGTCAGCAGGGTCGCTCCAGGGTCGCGGTGATCGAAATCGTGCCGCCACTCCGGAGACAGCAGCCGGCGTACCCGATATCCGAAGGACGCTTTGGCGGCCAGCCAGGTCGGTACGAAACCGAGGGTGCGCCGCACCTGGGTGAGCGGGATCCCGGAACCGTCGGGCAGCATCAACCCCGCCGAGGCGCCGTTGGATTCCGCCAGCTGTCCGACCGTGCCGCGCAGATCGGCACGCAGGTGCGGATAGCCGAACAGTATTTCGTCCGCGCCTTCGCCGGTGAGCGCCACCCGGTATCCGGCTGCCCGGACCGCGGCATGGAGCCGTAGTTTCGCGGCCGCATGGGTGTTGATGCAGGCCGACTCCGCGTGTACCACCGCGTCGGGGAACGCGGCTGCCAGGTCGCGGTCGGTGACCGATACGGTGTGCAGCCGCGCGCCCACATACGCGGCCGTGGCGGCGGCGAGCGGACCCTCGTCATAGGCGTCACCGTCGGCGAACGACAGTGTGAACGCCTCCACCTGTGCGCTGCTCCGGGCCGCGGTGGCCAGGACCGCACTCGAATCCAATCCGCCCGACAGCTGATAGGCCACCGGCACATCCGCGGCCAGTCGCGCGGTGACGGCCGCATCGAACCGGTGGGTGAACTCCTCGACCGCCTCCGCCGGGTCGGTGTACGGCCGGGGCGTGCGGGGATAGTCGAGATCCCAGTATTCTTCGATGCGAATCCGGTTGTCCCGAACCATCATCCAGTGCCCGGCGGGTAATGCGTGCGCACCGGCGAACAGGGTCGCGGCAGGTGACGGATACTGCAGCGCGGCACTCCGGAGCAGCGTTGCGTGGTCCCAGGCAGGGGACAGCCCCAGCGCGAGCAGCCCGCGCACCCGCGAGGCCAGCAGCAGCCGGCCCGCATGCCGCGCCCAGACCAGTGGTTTGACCCCGAATCGGTCGCGTGCGGCGAAGAGCACCTGCGTGCGCTCGTCCCGGAGTACGAAGGCGAATTCGCCGTGTAGCCGCTCGAGCATCGCCGGACCCCACTGTGCCCACGCGTGCACGACGAGCTCGCTGTCGCAGCGGGTCCGGAATCGATGCCCGTATCCGCGCAGGTCCTTCTCCAAGGCCGCGGTGTCGTACAGTTCGCCGTTCACCACGGCGACGATTCGCCCGTCGGCGCTGCTGACCGGCTGCGCACCACCCGCGACGTCGCGCACCGCGAGTCTGTTGTGTCCCAGCCCGATCCGCCGATCGGGGGCGATCCAGCGACCGGTGTCGTCGGGGCCGCGGTGCGCGAGCGCCCGCAATGCCGGCGCGAGCGTCGACTCATCGATGTCCCCGGCTGTTTCGGCAGTGCACAGGACCGCCACGATCCCGCACATTCAGCCCGCCGGTACCGGCTCGAGGAAGAGTTTGGGCCCCTGCGGGTCCCGTTGGGCGGCCGCCAGTGCGTCGGAGAATTCCGCCAGCGGGCGGATGGGTCCCAGTAGATCGTCGATCGGCAGCTCCCCGGCCAGGCGGACCGCCTCGTCGAACGAGCCGTAGGACACCGCGGCGAGGGTGATGTCGTTGCGCACCGCCCGGGTGACATCGACCGTCAGGGTTTTCGCCGGCCGGCTTTTCAGAACGACCACGCCGCCCGGGCGCACCAGCCGCAGTGCGCGATCGAGATCGGTGGCGGTCCCGGCGGCCTCCACGACGAAGTCGTAGCCACCCGCGAGATCCGGTCCGGTGTCCACCGTGGCGAACCCGTGGGCGCGCAATACCCGCGTGGTCATCTCGGCGATCCGACCCGCGCCCAGCACGGCCCCGCGCTCCTCCGGCTGGATCGGCGCCCGGAGCACGGCCGAGGTCGCCGCCAGCGGCTCGACACACGCAGCCCGGCGCAGCGGCAGCGACTCCGGTACCGGGCACACCGCTGTCTCCGGTACCACGACCTGTTCGGCGAATGCTCCGTCCACATCGACGCCGAGCATGAACGTCTCGGGGCAGCGCGCCCCGGTGGCGCAGGCTGTACACGCGGCGCACGCCACGAGCGGCAGTGCCACCGCGACCCGCGCGCCGGGACCATACCGGCACCCGGGATCGGACTCGATCACCTCCCCGACCATCTCGTGGCCGAGAATCCGCCGCCGACCGATGGCCAGCTGTCCGGTTGCGGCCTGCACATCGGTCCGGCAGAGCGCGGCGAGCAACACTCGCAGTCGCAGCCAGCGCTCCGGCCGGCGCGGAATCGATACCTGCGCCACCTCGGCTGCACCGCCTGTACCGATCACCGCAAGCATCAATTCCCCTCCCCGGTGGTCGCTTCCACACCGTGGACAGCAAATGTACATCGTAATGTGCCGCTGCCCGTGCCACCGGATCAGCGGCCGGCGTAGACCCTGGTTGTGTGCGGGGGTGCCGCGAGCTCGCACTGCCCTAGGCTGGAATCGTGAACCGTCTCGGTACTGCAACCTCGCCGTATCTACGCCAGCACGCCGACAATCCCGTGCACTGGCGGGAATGGGACGCTGACGCGCTCGCCGAGGCTGCCGCGCGGGATGTGCCGATTCTGCTGTCGGTGGGATACGCGAGTTGCCATTGGTGTCATGTGATGGCGCATGAATCGTTCGAGGATGAGCGGACCGCGGCGCAGATGAACGACGAATTCGTCTGCATCAAGGTGGACCGGGAGGAACGGCCCGACCTCGACGCCGTGTACATGAACGCCACCGTCGCGATGACCGGTCAGGGCGGGTGGCCCATGACCTGTTTCCTGACGCCGGCGGGTGAGCCGTTCTACTGCGGGACCTATTACCCGAAGATGCCGCGGGGTGGGATGCCGTCCTTCACCCAGCTGCTCACCGCGATCACCGACACCTGGCGTAACCGGCGCGCCGATGTGGACACCGCCGCCGACCAGGTGTCGGAGGCACTCCGTGCGCAGGCGAGCGGGCTGCCGCAGACCGAACTCGAGATAACCCCGGACCTGCTGGATCACGCCGTCGCCGCGGTGGTCCGCGATTTCGACGAAACCCACGGCGGGTTCGGCGGTGCCCCGAAGTTCCCGCCGGCCGCGCTGCTGGAGGGGTTGTTGCGCAGCTGGGAGCGCACCGGCGATCCCGGCGTGCGGACGGTGGTGGACCGCACCGCCGAGGCGATGGCCCGGGGCGGTATCTACGACCAGTTGCGCGGCGGTTTCGCCCGCTATTCGGTGGACGCCGGGTGGGTGGTCCCGCACTTCGAGAAAATGCTGTACGACAACGCCCAGCTGCTGCGCTTCTACGCCCATCTGGCCCGGCGCACGCCGCAGGATCCGCTGCCCCGGCGGATCACCGAGGAACTGGTCGCGTTCCTGCTGGACGATCTGGCCACCGCGAACGGTTTCGCCTCCGCTCTCGACGCCGACACCCACGTGGAACCCGGGTCGCCCGGAGTGGAGGGCGCCACCTACGTCTGGAACCCCGCCGAACTGGTCGCGGAACTCGGCCCGGTCGACGGGGCCTGGGCGGCGGAGGTCTTCGGTGTCACCGCCGGCGGGAACTTCGAACAGGGCAGTTCCGTCCTCACCCGGCTCGGCGACCCGGAGGACGCCGAGCGGTTCGAGCGCGTCCGCACCGCACTGCGCGACGCCCGCGACCGGCGTCCGCAACCCGAGCGGGACGACAAAATGGTTACCGCCTGGAACTGTATGGCGATCACCGCCCTCTGCGAGGCCGCCCGCGCACTCGACCGGCGGGACTGGTTCGACGCGGCCTACGAGCTGTCCCGGGTGATCCTCGGCGTTCATGTGGTCGGCGACCGGGTGCTGCGGGCCTCGCTCGGCGGGGTGGCCGGGACCGCGCCGGGGGTGCTCGAGGATTACGCCTGGCTGGCCACCGCGCTGCTGGCGCTGCACCAGTACTCCGGGTCGGCCGGCTGGCTGCCCGATATCCACCGGATCCTGGATTCGGCGATCACCCATTTCGCCGACCCGGACGAGCCCGGTAGCTGGTTCGATACCGCAGACGACGCCGAAACCCTGATCGCCCGCCCCCGCGACCCCATCGACGGCGCCACCCCGGCCGGTGCCTCCGTGCTCGCCGAGGCGCTGCTCACGGCGTCCGCGGTGGTCGAACCCGAGCATGCCGCCCGCTATCGGGAACTGGCCGATCACACGCTGGCACGGGGCGCGGTGGTGCTGGCCAAGGCGCCGCGTTCGGCGGGGCAATGGCTCACGGTCGCCGAAGCCGCGCTGCACGGTCCGCTGCAGATCGCGATATCCACCACCGGTTATGTGCCGGTGGGTGATGTGGAACTGCTGGAGGTCGCCCGGGACTGTGCGCCCGGCGGAACGATCATCCTGCGAGCGACCGAGAACACGGTCCCATTACTCGCCGACCGGCCCGCGATCGACGGCGCCGCCGCGGCCTATGTGTGCCGCGGTACGGTCTGCGATCTGCCGGTGACCACGCCGGAGCAACTGCGAGCGCGGTTGACCGGGGATACCGCCGAGTAGCCGGCATCCGGCGCTGCCATCAGGTGCGCCGTAGCCGGCTTCGCAGGGGCCGACCGCGCTGATCTCGGGCCTGCGTCGGAGACGGCGCAGTCGAGCGTCGCCACGGACGCTCCGTCGGGCCGCGTCATCGCGCTCGGCCGGACACGTTCCGCAGTAGCGCAGCCTGGGCGGAGCTGGACTCTCGCCGGGCGTGCTGTCCGCCTCTCCGGATGCGATATTCAGTCTTCCGCTCAGGCCGGTACTCCGGTGGCGAGATCGTCGCCCCGCCGCTAGGTGCTCACGCCGGGATCCCGGTCTGTCCACGACGAGGTGGGCTCAGTGATCCCGCGCAGCGCAACCGCCCCGTACTTCACCCATTTCTCCCGCTCGTGGTCCGCGGCGGCTTCGATAACGCTCTGCGAGACCAGGATGCGCCGCGGTACCTCCTTGGCGCGGGTGGTGAGCCGGGCGGCGGCGTTCACCGCGTCGCCGATCACGGTGTATTCGCGCCGGGTGTCGGTACCGAGATCCCCGGCGAACACCCGGCCCCGGGCCACGCCGATCCCGATATCGAGTTCACCGGCCGCCGCGATCTCGTCCCGGATCCGCCGCGCCGCCCGTAGTGCGGGAGTCGCGTTATCCGCCAGCGCGATCGGTGCGCCGAAAATGCACAGCGCCGCATCGCCCTCGAACTTGTTGACCAGGCCGTCGTTGTCCTCCGTCGCCGCGACCACGGTCGCCATCAGCCGGTTGAGTTTGGCGACGAACTCCTGCGGCGGCAGTCCGGTGGAGATCGCCACCGACCCTGTGACGTCCACGAACAGCGCCGTGACCTCCCGGACATCGCCGGTGAGATCTATCCCGCCCGCCAGTGCCCGTTCGGCGACCTCCTCGCCGACGTGCCGGCCGAAGACATCGCGCATCCGCAGCCGTTCCCGCAGGTTCGCCGACATCTCGTTGACCGAATGCTCGAGCCGCCCGATCTCACTGGCGCTGCGGACCGAGACCCGGACATCCAGATCGCCCTGGGTTATCCGGTCGACCGCGATCCGTAATGCCCGCAACGGGGCCGCCACCGCGCGCGACAGTGCCCACGTGGCCAGGACGCCGACCGCGAGACTGATGGCGGCGAGGTAGATGCCGGTGCGGATGCGGTGTTCATAGCTGGTGGCCGGATCGGCGAGCACCACGATCAAGGCGCTCAGTGGCATCGCCCCCGATACCGCCCACGCGAGCGCGACCCGGACCGATACCGAGGAACTCCAGTGCATGGTCGCGCCCAGCACCCCGGCGACGATCGGCACCACGGGGCGGATCAACCGGTCCACGATCAAATAGGTCAGGCCGGCCGATTCCAGCCCGCCGATGGTGAACATGGCCAGCAGCACGGTGAAATCGTCCTCGGTGGTGAGGCGGGCCAGCACTATTGCCGAGAGGAGGACGCCGGGCGCCCACATCGCCAGCGACCGGAAAGTGACCGCGATGGGGAGGTGGAGCAGGCGGCGCGCTTCCCCGGGCGTCGGTTTACCGGACCGGTCCAGCCAGGCGAAATAGCCGTCGCGATCGCGGATCGCCAGCCCGATGCCGATCAGGAACGCGAGGGTGGGGTAGATGGCGACTACGAGCAGTCCGTTCAGCTGGTCGGCGTCGAGACGCCCCGGGAATCCGATCAGCAAGAGTTCGGTGACGATGACGGCGAGACCACTCAGATGCGCGGCGATCACCACCGTGGCCAGCCCCCACCGGGCACGGAGACTCCACAGCATCAGCCGGGTGATCGCCCCCGGCCGCAGCCGGGCCGCCTTCGCATCGCTCATCGTGAGCTATCCGCGGTGGCCGGGGTGGTGCCGCCGGCCGGTATCGAAGGACACGAGTCAGCAGCCTAATCGACACAACCGGCCGCCAGCGGACTATCGGCCCCGCGGAGTCCGGCTCAGGCCGGCAGCACCAGCCACACCGCTATGTAATGGCAGAGGGCAGCGAGCACGGTGGCGGCGTGGAAGAACTCGTGATGGCCGAAGGTGCTGGGCCAGGGATTCGGCCATTTGGTGGCGTAGAGAACCGCGCCGACGCTGTAGGCGAGCCCACCGGCCACCAGCAGCAGTACGGCCGGGAGGCCCGCCGATCGGTACAGTTCCCCGCCCACCGGGACCACCGCCCAGCCGAGCAGCAGGTAGAGCGGCACTCCCACCCAGCGCGGTGCATGTGGCCACAGCACCTTCAGTGCGACACCGGCCAGTGCCCCTGCCCACACCACCGCGAGCAGGATCGGGCCGGTCGGGTCGGGGAGGGCGAGCAGTGCGAACGGTGTGTAGGTGCCGGCGATGAAGACGAAGATCATCGAATGGTCGGCGCGTTTCATCCGGGTCCGGGCCCGGACCGTGGTCCAGGTGATCCGGTGGTAGGTGGCGCTGATCCCGAACAGGGCGCAGATGGTGAGCCCGTAGACCGTGGTCGCGACGACCGCCGTCGCCGACACGGTGGTGGCGGCGCCGATCAGCGCGAGCACGGCGACGGCCGAGACAGCGGCCGCCCAGGTGTGGATCCAGCCCCGCATCCGGGGTTTGACCAGTGCGACCAGCGATTCGGCGGGGTTGGGCACCGGATCGTCGTTATCGGCGCCGGCCCGCACGGAGTGCTCGATCACGGACCCGTGCGGCTCGTTGTCGTCGGAGTACGGATCGGTGGGGGCCGAGTCGGACACGGAACCTCCTGGGTCGGCTGGGCACAGCGACGCTGCCATCGGCACCGGCTATCGTCTCGCGGTTCGGGACCGCGGAGCAATTGACTGGCGGGTAACCTACGGCAGCGTAGGTTGCGTCGGTTGTCACTGTACCGGTTCCTGCGCGAATGCGGGAAGCTGTGGCCGCGCACACGTTCGGCGGCAAGTGCGGATGAATGCCGGAAAAGGCGTACTGTTGGTCGTCGTGGAATTTCCGAGTCGGCTGCGGGGCTTTCCCTATCGCATCTACGAGGGTCGTCTGGCCAAGCAGCTTGCGGGTAAACAGCATCCACGCCACGTTGCGGTGGTGTGTGACGGCAACCGCCGGTGGGCCCGGGAGAACGGGTTCACCGATATCACGCACGGCCACCGGGTCGGCGCTCTCAAAGTCGCCGAGCTGGTCAGCTGGTGTGAGGCCGAGGGCATCGAACTGGTCACCGTCTACCTGCTCTCCACCGAGAATCTGAGCCGCGGGCAGGAAGAACTCGAAACGCTGTTCGAGGTCATCACCGATGTGGTCGAGGAACTGGCCGCACCCGAGCAGAACTGGCGGGTCCGCATAGTCGGCTCGCTCGACGGCCTACCGGACCTGGTCGCCAAGCGGATGCGCACCGCCACCGAACGCACCCGCGAACGCACCGGCACCCATGTGAACGTCGCCATCGGTTACGGCGGCCGCCAGGAAATCGCGGACGCGGTCCGCCAACTGGTCCGCCAGGAGATGGCCGCCGGCGAAACGGGCGAAGACCTGGTCCAGTCGATCACGGTCAACGCCATCGGCGCGCACCTCTACACCTCGGGCCAACCCGACCCGGACCTGGTGATCCGCACCTCCGGCGAACAACGCCTCTCGGGCTTCCTGCTCTGGCAGAGCGCCTACTCGGAAATCTGGTTCACCGAGGTGTACTGGCCGGAATTCCGCCGCGTGGATTTCCTGCGCGCTCTCCGCGACTACGCCGCCCGGCACCGCCGCTACGGAACCTGAGCGCGCTACAGCTTGCGGAGCCGCAGGCGGTTGATGCTGTGGTCGGAGTCTTTGCGCAGGACCAGGGTTGCGCGGGGGCGGGTGGGGAGGATGTTGTCCACCAGGTTGGGGCGGTTGGTGGAGTTCCAGATGTCCTTGGCCGCCGCGGTCGCTTCCGAATCGGTGAACTTCGCGTAGTGGTGGAAATGGGCCTTCGGGTCGGCGAAGCCGGTGGCCCGCAGGCTCAGGAACCGGCGGACGTACCAGCTCTCGATATCCTCGATCCGGGCGTCCACGTAGATCGAGAAATCGAACAGATCCGAAACCATGAGCCGCGGGCCCGTCTGCAGGACATTCAGGCCTTCGACAATGAGAATATCGGGCTGGCGGACGCAGTGGAATTCGCCGGGAACGATATCGTAGGAAATATGTGAATACACCGGCGCGCATACTTCTTCGGCGCCCGATTTCACCTCTGTCACGAAACGCAACAGTTTGCGCCGGTCATAGCTTTCCGGGAAACCCTTGCGGTGCATGATGCCGCGGCGGGTGAGTTCGGCTGTGGGATACAGGAATCCGTCGGTCGTCACCAGGTCGACGCGCGGATGGTGATCCCAGCGGGCCAGCAGTGCCTGCAGCACGCGAGCCGTGGTGGATTTCCCCACCGCGACACTGCCGGCGACCCCGATCACGAACGGCACCTGCTTGTCCGGGTGCGATTCGCCGAGGAAGGTGGCGGTGGCCGCGAACAACCGCTGTCTGGCCGCGACCTGCAGGTGGATGAGTCGCGCGAGCGGCAGGTAGACCTCCGCGACCTCTTCCAGGTCGATCTGCTCGCCCAGGCCCCGCAGCCCGATCAGTTCTTCTTCGGTGAGTACCAGCGGAGTGGACTTACGCAGTTCCCGCCACCGTTTCCGGTCGAATTCCACATAAGGGCTGGGCTCGCTCGCCTTGGCCATCTACTCAGCGCTCCACTCTGCCGGACACTCGTGCTCGCGGTGCCGCAACTGTGCGATGTCGTGATCACGGCCGGCGCGACCCCGGCCGGTCCGGCGCATTGGCTGTGCCCTCATGGCTGAATTCTGCGCCTCGGGTACGCGCGGTCCGCAGAGGGGGGTCCGTGACACAGCATCCGCGGCTATCGTCGAAATCATGCAAGCCCATCCTCTGGTGACCGAATACCTGCGGCTCGGTCTGTCATTCGACCGGCTCGAAGAGGGTTTCGTCGATGCCTACACCGCCGATCCGCAGCTGCGGCGCGATGTCGAGAACGCGCCCCCGCCCGAACCCCGGGAGCTGGCCCTTACCGCCACGCGGCTGCGGGCCGAACTTCTGGCTGCCGGGCTGGGTCCGCGGCGAACTGCCTTCCTCGACGCGCACCTGCGGGCGCTGGAATGTTCCGCCCGCAAATTCGCGGGCGAGGAGATCGGCTTCGTGGACGAGGTCAGCCGGTACTTCGACGTGGATATCGCGCCCGGCGACCCGGCCGACTACCACGAGGCCCACCAGAAGATCGACGAGGTGCTGGGCGGCACGGGCCCGCTCGCCGAGCGGATGGCGGCGCACCGCAAAGCCGACGAGATCCCGCCGGAGCGTCTGGAGGCCTGCGTCGAGGCGTTCTCCGGCGCGCTCCGCGAACTGGTGCGCGCGCGGTACCCGCTGCCCGACCACGAACATGTCACCTACGAGGTAGTGGGCGACAAACCGTGGTCCGGGTTCAACTACTACCTGGGCAACTACCGCTCGACAGTCGCGATCAACTCGGACCTTCGCCAGCATATGGCGATGCTGCCCCGGCTCATCGCCCACGAGTCCTACCCCGGGCACCACACCGAACACTGCCGGAAGGAAGCCAATCTGGTCGCCGCCGGGCACGGTGAACAGACCATCTTCCTGGTGAACACGCCGCAGTGCCTGATGGCCGAAGGGCTGGCCGATCTGGCGTTGCGGTCGATCATCGGACCCGGCTGGGGGAAATGGGCCCAGGAGATCTACGCGGACCTGGGCCTGCGGTTCGACGGCGAGCGCGCCGAACGGCTGTCCGAGGCCTCGGCACAATTGCTCGGTGTCCGTCAGGACGCCGCGCTCATGCTGCACGACCAGGGCAAGGACGCCGACGAGGTGGCCGGCTTCCTGGAACGCTGGTCGCTGACCACCCCCGACCGTGCCCGTCAGTCGCTGCGTTTCCTGTCGTCCCCGCTGTGGCGGGCCTACGTCAGTACCTATGTGGAGGGCTACAAACTACTCGGCGGCTGGCTGGACCAGGCCACGGACGCCGATGACCGGTCCGACCGCTTCCGCCGGCTACTGGATGAGCCCCTCATCCCGTCCGCTCTCCGCTGACCCGGCACCAGCGGACGCGCCCGTCGCCGGGTCTGTCCACCTACGACTCCACCCCCCGTTTCTGTGCATGCGGTGGGTCGTCATCCGGTGGTTCGGGGCCCGTCTCGATTCTGGAGCGACAGAGCGGGGGAGCGAAGCGGAGGAGCGGCGGAGTGAAGAATCGAGACACGAGGGGGCCCCGAACCCGCGCCGCCGGAGGCGGCGCAAATAAACAGAGCACCCGCGGCATCGAACGCGCGGCCCGATACATAGACTGGCCGGGTGACGCAGACGACCGCCTCTGTCAATACCCAGTCTCTCGGTGAGCTCGATCCGGAGCTCGCTGCCGCGATGGCGGGTGAACTCGCCCGCGAGCGCGACACCCTGGAGATGATCGCGTCGGAGAATTTCGTGCCGCGCGCGGTGCTGCAGGCGCAGGGCAGCGTGCTCACCAACAAATACGCCGAGGGTTACCCCGGCCGCCGCTATTACGGCGGGTGTGAGCATGTCGATGTGGTGGAGAACCTGGCCCGTGAGCGGGCCAAGGCACTGTTCGGGGCCGATTTCGCGAATGTGCAGCCGCATTCGGGCGCGCAGGCCAACGCCGCGGTGCTGATGTCGCTGATGGATCCCGGTGACCGGCTGCTCGGTCTCGATCTGGCGCACGGCGGTCATCTCACCCACGGGATGCGGCTGAACTTCTCCGGCAAGCTGTACGAGGTCCACTCCTACGGGGTGTCCAAAGAAGACCACCGGGTGGATATGGACAACGTCCGGGCCATCGCCCGGGAGTCGCGGCCGAAGGTGATCGTGGCCGGCTGGTCGGCGTATCCGCGGCATCAGGATTTCGCGGCATTCCGGGAGATCGCCGACGAGGTCGGCGCCTACCTGTGGGTGGATATGGCGCATTTCGCCGGGCTGGTCGCGGCCGGGCTGCACCCCTCGCCGGTGCCCTACGCCGATGTCGTCTCCTCCACCGTGCACAAGACCCTCGGCGGACCGCGGTCGGGTCTGATCCTGGCCAAGCAGGATTACGCCAAGAAGCTGAACAGCTCGGTGTTCCCGGGCCAGCAGGGCGGCCCGCTCATGCACGTCATCGCGGCCAAAGCGGTCGCTTTCAAGATCGCGGGTACGCCGGAGTTCGCCGAGCGGCAGCAGCGCACGATCTCGGGTGCGAAGATCCTCGCCGAACGTCTCACCGGCGCCGATGTCGCGGGTAACGGGGTCAGCGTGCTCACCGGCGGCACCGATGTGCATCTGGTCCTGGTCGACCTGCGCAACTCCGATATCGACGGCCAGCAGGGCGAGGACCTGCTGCACGAAGTCGGCATCACTGTTAACCGCAACGCCGTCCCGTTCGACCCGCGCCCCCCGATGGTGACCTCCGGCCTGCGGATCGGCACCGCCGCCCTCGCCACCCGCGGTTTCGGCGATACCGAGTTCACCGAGGTCGCCGATATCATCGGCACCGCGCTGGCCGGCGGCGCCGACCTGGACGCGCTGCGGGCCCGGGTGCAGAAGCTGGCCCAGGACTTCCCGCTGTACCAGGACCTGGAGGACTGGAACCTCCTGGGCTGAAAGCGACCGGAGCGCGACCGGTCCCCGGCGTAGCGCGGGACGGCCGGTGTCCGGTCGGCGGTATTACGGAGAACGGGCCGCCCTGACGTGATCGCGCGGTCTCGACCGGGCTAATCGGCTACTGTCGCTCGGATCCCGTCGGCGACACAGCGCGGCGCACGGCCCTGCTCTAGGCTCGGGTGATGGACACCGAGTTGAACCAGGACGCGGTCACCACGGTCCGCGAGTTCTTCAATGCGATGGAAGTCGGCGCGATCGACGAGGCGCTGGAGTTGGTGCACCCGGATATCGTCTGGAAGAACACCTCGCTGCCGGACGTGCGCGGGGCGCGCCGAGTCGGCAAGCTGCTGCGTGGTCTGGACAATGAGCGGTTCGGGTTCTCCGCGCGGATGCACCATATCGCGGCCGACGGTGCGATCGTCCTCACCGACCGGACCGATTTCCTGCGGTTCGGACCGGTGAGTATCGAGTTCTGGGTGATGGGCACCTTCGAATTGGTGGACGGCCGGATCATTCTGTGGCACGACCACTTCAGTTGGGAGAACTTCGTCCGGGGTGCCGCGGTGGGAGTCGTGAAGGCGATCTTCGGTCGGTAATTCTGATCGGATGTGTTGTTGGAGCACCCCCGGGCGCTGGTTGGTCCGAGAGTGCTCCAACACACTGTTCTGTCAGGCGTTGGGCCCGTATTCCTCCAGCATCTCGGTGACCAGCGCCGCGATCGGCGATCGTTCGCTGCGGGTGAGGGTGATATGCGCGAACAAGGGGTGGCCCTTGAGTTTCTCGATCACCGCGGCGACGCCGTCGTGCCGGCCGACCCGCAGGTTGTCGCGTTGCGCCACATCATGGGTGAGCACCACCCGGGAACCGCTGCCCAGCCGGCTCAGGACGGTGAGCAGCACATTGCGTTCCAGCGATTGGGCTTCGTCCACGATCACGAACGAATCGTGCAGCGACCGGCCTCGAATATGGGTCAGCGGAAGGACTTCGAGCATATCGCGGCTGAGGACCTCCTCCATCACCTCGCGACTGGCCAGCCCGTCCAGGGTGTCGAAAACGGCCTGTGCCCAGGGGCCCATTTTCTCGTTCTCGGTGCCCGGTAGGTAACCGAGTTCCTGCCCGCCCACCGCGTAGAGGGGCCGGAACACCACGACCTTGCGCTGGGTGCGTTTCTCCAGCACCGCTTCCAGTCCGGCGGTGAGTGCCAGCGCCGATTTACCGGTGCCCGCACGGCCGCCGAGCGACACGATGCCCACACTTTCGTCCAGCAGCAGATCCAGGGCGACCCGCTGTTCCGCGGAGCGGCCGTGCAGCCCGAACGCCTCACGTTCGCGGACCAGCTGCACGCGTTTGTCCGCGGTGACCCGGCCGAGGGCGCTGGAGCTGCTGCCCAGCAGCCGGATCCCGGTGTGGCAGGGCAGTTCCCGGGCCTCGTCGAGGTCGACGATCTGTTCGGCGTAGAGCTGATCGACGATTTCGGAGGCCGTGTCGATTTCGACCATGCCCGACCAGCCGGAGGTCACCACGTCCTGTGCGTGATACCCCTCTGCGTGGAGACCTACCGCGCTGGCCTTGACCCGCATCGGGATGTCCTTGGATACCAGCACCACCTGGCGGCCGTCCGCGGCGAGGTTCAGCGCGCAGGCCAGAATGCGGGAATCGTTGCTCTCGGTGCGGAAACCGACCGGTAGCACCGTGGGATCGGTGTGGTTCAGTTCCACCTGCAACGTGCCGCCTTCGGTACCGATCGGCAGTGGTTCGTCCAGCCGGCCGTGGGTCAGGCGCAGATCGTCGAGCATGCGCAGGCCTTCACGAGCGAACCAGCCGAGTTCGTGATGGTGTCGTTTACCTTCGAGTTCGCTGATCACGACCAGCGGTAACACCACCTGATGCTCGCCGAACCGGGTCACTGCCCAGGGATCGGACAGCAGTACCGAGGTGTCGATGACGAAGGTCTTCAAACCTTTCTTGATGAAGCGAGAATTCGCCGAGGGGGCGGATACGGAGCGATTATCAGTCACGGTAGGCTCCTAGGTCTGCGCGGCACCCACACAGACAGTCTCGCTGGGCCGGTCGGTCCGGATGGCGGCTGACGGGGTATGTCAGCGGCCACGAGGGCCGGGTGCCGGCCCCCTCGTACTGAGTTTCTCAGTCACGGTCAGGACCTCCCGAACGAGCCGCAACGCGCGACCCGCCACTCCGAAGCTACCCCGTACCAGGCCCTGTGCGCTCGCAGAAATGCGGGAGGGTTTGATGAATTCACTGTGAACGTGCCCCGGTTTCGGGATGTTTCCGCAGGTCAACATGGGTATTACCGGGTCTCGATCGATATCGGTCGAGTATCGGCGCGAACCGCCGGAACGGGGCTTCCGGCGGTGGTGTTCGCTGCGTGTTCGCCTCGCCCGGTCCTGCGCGCCGGGGTTCGGCGCGGGCTATTCGCCCAGAATGTCCAGAATGACGGGAACGTGGCTGCTGCCCGGGTCTTTGACCGCCGTGACCAGAGTGACCGGTGGGTTGGTCCGGGCAAGCCCGCGCAGCCGCACCAGGATTTCGTGGGCGGCCGGAGCGAACAGTTCTTCCCGGAGCCGGTCGGCGAATTCGTCGCGCCGGCCCGGCGGGTCCTCGTGGAACCAGTGGCGCAACTCGCTGGACGGTGTGATGTCCTTGGCCCATTCGTCGATGCGGGCCGCGGATTTGGTCACGCCGCGGGGCCACAGCCGGTCGACCAGCACTCGGTAACCGTCCGCCGGTTCCGGCGCTTCATACGCCCGTTTGACCTGGAATCCGCTGGGGATGGTGAGGGGAGTGTCGGTCATCGTCCCATCGCATCATTCGCGCCGCCCGGCTCTGCGGCGCCACGCGGTGGCTGCCGCGATGGCCGGAAACCCGGCCGGAGCCCACAGGCGCGATTAGAGTCGGCGGTATGAGCACGAACGAGGAGTTCGACAGTCTCTCGTCGAAGGAGCTGCACGACCGTGCGGTCAAGCTCGCGGTGCGGCACGGCGATATCCGGTTTCTCTGGCAGTTGCTCACCCGGATCCCCGCCGCGGAGGCCACGGCGGGCCGGGCCGGGGAGAGCGAAGCCGATATCAAATGGGTGGTCCCGATGCTCGACGATTACATCCACGCCGGTGACGGCGACCTCGCCGAAGCGCTGCGCGGTTTCTACCTGGACTACCTGCGCGAGCACTCCTGAGCAGAACAGGGCGTAGTTTGCGGCCTTGCTTATTGCGGCAGGGTGTCCTCGAGCTCGGGAAGGACCTGTGTTGCGGCTATTGCGAGCCGGGCGTCGACGGTTGTCGACGGCGCACCGTTCCTGATGGTTGGGTACTCGTTACCGCAGGTAGAAGATGGGGCCTCGCGGACGGAACGGTAGTCGTGCACCGGCGGGCACCAGGAAAGCGTGCTCGCGCCGGATCCGCAGGACATCGCACTGTCCGTCGGTGATGATCAGTATCGGACCGTCCTCGGGAAAGTCCGCCGCGCGTTCGATCGCCCGCACCCCGGGCTGCAGGACCGTGCCGCCGCGTCCCCGCACACGTACTGCGCGGGCGATCTCCTCGACCGGGAGATATCCGGCGTCGTACGCGGCGGCGTCGCAGTACACGACCCGGGCGCGCGGAACATCCCGGGCGGCCGCATAGGAGGCAATCGCGCCCAGCGCCTTTCCCAGCAGTGTCGTGTCCATCGACCCGGAGGTATCGAGGACCACGCCGAAAGTCGGCTGCCGGACGGTGTGTTCCGGCCGGATCCAGGCCGGTCGCGGAATATCGGGTGTCGACGCCTGGCGGCGGGAGGCCCGGGCGTAACTGCGCTGCCGCTGGGTCGCGGGAACGTATTCGTCGAACCAGCGGGCCAGTTGCGCGTCCCAGGGCACCGGGGGCTGATCGAGCGCACGAATCGCCTGTTCGAGTGCCGCCGGAACCAGGCCCCGGCCACTGTCGGTGTGATACGCCAACCCGGTGACCAGGGCATTGCGGTAATACTCGTCCAGGTCGACGTAGCCGCCGATGCGGCCGGGCCGCGGTAGCGGTTCCCCGAGCACATCGCCGATACCGCGCCCACGCAGTGTTGCTACCTTCCGCAACCGGCGCAGGTCGGTGGCCAGACGGTCATAGATCTCCTCGGCGGAGCAGCCCTGGAGTTCCTGGTCGTAGAGCAGCCCGTCGGGCATTTCCCCGACTCCCATTTCCACCAGCCAGCCGTTGACCACGTAATCGCAGGCCACATTGAACAGGTACGGGTCACGCCATTGATTGCGTTCCCCGTGCCGCAAGGCCGCGTGCAGCATTTCGTGGGCCAGGACGAAACGCCACTGTTCGTCGTTCAGGCCCGCCAGCGGATTGATGTAGATCTCCGCGACCTCTGCGTTCACCGCGGCAATGGCGATATCCCACTGCCGGGTGAGTTCGGTATCGGCGACCACCGTCATACCGGCGGCCAGCGCGCCGAGCAGCGGAAACGATGAAACGAACCAGCCCAGTGCCGCGTCCCAGGGGTGTTTCGGGCGGAGGCCGTGCTCGGTGTGCTCGCCGCCCGCGACGGCCAGTGCGTCGCGGGCCGCGAGCGCGAGGCCGGCGGCGAACCGGTCCATATAGTTCGCTTGTTTCGCCTCGTCCGCGGAGACGATCAGGAAATCGGGGTATTGCCCCCGCTGATATTCGATCGGCACCGCGGTATCGCGCCATCTCTCGGCGGTGCCGTGCTCGTCGGAAATAGCAGGCGGGAGCTGGAATCCGTCGGGCCGGCGGCCGATTTTCATCGTGTCGAGATAGTGATCGACCACCGCGCAGCAGGCGGCCCGGTAGGCGGGGGTCGGCTCCCATCGCGGCAGCCGGGTCCGCTCGTCGACCGCACGGGAATAGTTGGTGTCAGCGGTATTTCGCGGATCCAGATGCCCGAATCCGGCGTGCAGCAGACAGTGCGCGAAAACCCAGGTCCATTCTTCGGCCGCGGCCCGGCGTTTCGGATGGTATTCGAGCCGCCCGTCGAACCGTGCCCACAGCTCCGATTCGGTGTTCTCGTCGAACGGCCGTGGACTACCGGCGTTCAGATTACGGAAGGCGGGATGTGCGGCAGTGGCTCGCCAGCCGTCCACAATCGCCTGTTCCCACGGCGAGAGCTGCGCTTTCCTTCTCCGTGCCAACCGTGATCACCGCCGGGCGGCCAGGCGCGGCAGATCCCGGCTGATCTCCAGCATGAACCAGGACGGCAGCACCGGCGTTCCGGTCTCGTCGGAGGCGATCACCAGCTGCGCGCATTCCACCGAGATCTCGGCCAGCTCGATGAGCAGGGCCTTGGCGCGGAGCACGAACCGGCCGACCGTGGGCGAGAGGTGTTCGCGGGAACCGGGCAGCTCCTTGACCAGCCGGGCCCGGAAGGTTTCGGAGAGGAAATACAGCAGATCGCGATCGGCGGCGCCGCGCGGCCAGTCGGCGTCGCCCTTGAACACTGCGTCCAGGTCGTAGGCATGGCGGACTGTCTTCACGTACGACCGGAAGCCGGAAGCGTGACCGGCGGTGAGAGTACCGGCGGCCAGGACGTGCAGGCGGGTGTCGTCGATATCGTCACCGCAGGAGTGCAGTGCGTCGGAGAGCATATGCCAGCCGCGCGGGGTGGAGAACGGGGCTTCCGTCTTGGGCGCGGGCGACCACAAATGGTCGGGACGCTGGGTCAGATAGCGCACCACCCACGGATGAATATCGTTGTGCGCGGCCCATTTCAGCCAATCGTTGACATCGGCACGCAGATGGATGTGCACCATCCGGTTCACCAGCGCCGACGCCATCGGGCGGGCGAGCGCGTTATCGGTCGCGCGGTTGCCCGCGCCGATCACCACCGACCCGGCGGGCAGCTCGTAGGAGCCGATCCGGCGGTCGAGGATGAGCGAATAGAACGATTTCTGCACCTCGGGTGAGGCGGCGTTCAACTCGTCGAGGAACAGGCAGTACGGTTCCGGCCGGGCGATCAGTTCCGGCGGCGCGAACCGGCTGCGCTCGCCGACGATCTGCGGTACGCCGATCAGATCCTCCGGTGCCAGCTGGGTGCCGAGCAGCGTCACACAGTCCAGTCCGAGCGATTCGGCGAAACCGCGGACCAGCGAACTCTTCCCGATCCCCGGTGCACCCCACAGGAACACCGGCCGGACGACGGCGAGGGACAGCAGCAGTTCGGGCAGCTGGTCGGGTGTGACGGTAACCGCGGACTCCACTGATTCCTTCGACTCGCTTTCACTGCAGCTGAACTGGCTCGTCGAGGTTACTTCGGGTCGGCGTGGCAGGCCACGGATATATTCTCGCCGCCGGGCACACGCCCGTGCGGCAGCGCGGGACTCGTGCCGGGCCACCAGGTGGGCCCGGCACGGTGTCAGTCACCGCGCCGGGTCGCTTCAGTTGTCCTGGTCGGCTCCGGTCCGCGGTGCGGGTGCGGATTCGAGCTGGAGGAATTCCTCGTCGGTGAGCAGCCGGGAGCGGATCAGGAAGCGCACCCCCTCCGGTGCTTCCAGTGAGAAACCGCTGCCGCGCCCGGGGACCACGTCCACGGTCAAGTGCGTATGTTTCCAGTACTCGTACTGATCGGCACTCATCCAGAACGGTGTCTCGGCATCCACCTGCCCGAGCAGGACATCCTGCCCACCGACCCGGAACTCGCCCCGCAGGTAACACATGGGCGCGCTGCCGTCGCAGCAGCCGCCGGACTGGTGGAACATCACCGGGCCGTGTCGTTCGATCAGCTCGTGCAGCAGGTTCGCCGCGGCCGCGGTGAGTTCCACCCGGTTCGGCTCCGGCATCAGAAGAATCCCAGTTTCTTCGGTGAGTAGCTCACCAGCAGGTTCTTCGTCTGCTGGTAGTGATCCAGCATCTGGGCGTGGTTCTCCCGGCCGATACCCGACTTCTTGTAACCGCCGAACGCCGCATGCGCCGGATAGGCGTGATAGCAGTTCGTCCACACCCGCCCGGCCTTGATACCGCGGCCGAGCCGATAGGCGGTGTTCGTATCGCGGGTCCATACGCCGGCGCCCAGGCCGTAGAGGGTGTCGTTGGCGATTTTCAGCGCTTCCTCGGTGGAGTCGAAGGTCGCGACCGAGACCACCGGACCGAAGATCTCCTCCTGGAAGATCCGCATATCGTTGCTGCCCTTGAAGATGGTCGGCTCCACGTAGTAGCCGTTCGGGTAGCCGTCCACCGACCGAGCGGTGCCGCCGGTCAGGATCTCGGCACCTTCCTTCTTACCGATATCGATATACGACAAGATCTTCTCGAACTGATCGTTGCTGGCCTGGGCGCCGATCATGGTGGCGTCGTCCAGCGGATCACCGCTGACGATGGCCTTCGTCCGCTCCAGACAGCGGGCCATGAACTCGTCATAGATCGAGGAATGGATGAGCGCCCGCGACGGGCAGGTGCACACTTCGCCCTGGTTCAGCGCGAACATCACGAACCCCTCGACGGCCTTGTCCAGGAAATCGTCATCGGCGGCCATCACATCCGGCAGGAAGATATTCGGGCTCTTCCCACCCAGCTCCAGGGTGACCGGGATGATGTTCTCGCTGGCGTACTGCATGATCAACCGGCCCGTAGTGGTCTCCCCGGTGAACGCCACCTTCGCCACCCGCGGGCTCGACGCCAGCGGTTTCCCGGTTTCCACCCCGAACCCGTTCACGACGTTGAGCACACCCGGCGGCAGCAGATCGGCGATCAGCTCGACCACTTTCATGATCGACGCCGGGGTCTGCTCCGCGGGTTTCAGCACCACCGCGTTCCCCGCCGCCAGCGCGGGCGCGAGTTTCCAGGTGGCCATCAGGATCGGGAAATTCCACGGAATGATCTGCCCGACCACCCCGAGCGGCTCATGGAAGTGATACGCGACGGTATCGGCGTCGATCTCGCTGATCCCACCCTCCTGCGCCCGGATCGCGCCCGCGAAATAGCGGAAGTGGTCGACGGCGAGCGGCAGGTCGGCCGCCTTCGTCTCCCGGACCGGCTTCCCGTTCTCCCAGGTCTCGGCGACGGCCAGGGCCTCGAGGTTCTCCTCGATCCGGTCGGCGATCTTGTTCAGGATATTCGCGCGTTCGGTGGTGGAGGTGGCACCCCAGCCATCGGTGGCGGCATGCGCGGCATCGAGTGCCAGCTCGACGTCGGGAGCGGTGGAACGTGCTATCTCACAGAAGGTTTCGCCATCGACCGGGGACGGATTGTCGAAGTATTTCCCCTCGACGGGCGCCGTCCATTCACCACCGATGAAGTTGTCGTATCGGGCGGCATAGCTGACGATGCTGCCGTCGGTACCGGGCTTGGCGTAGGTCATGACGAGCTCCTCGGTCGACTCGGACGCAGTGATACACGCCGTGTTGCTTCGTGATGTAAATCACTATGCCATGGGGAGGTGAAGGCGCGGGCGGGGTCGCGTGGATGGGGTCATTCGACGGGTCGAGGGAACCGGTGGGGGCCGGGTTGCGTCCAGTAGGGTGAGTGAAGTTTTACGAAGGGTGGGCTGAACGCTATGGATGTGGGGCAGGGGACTGCGACCGCGCTATATCAGCAGGCGGTGGCGGGGACGTTCCGGATGGAGCGGGGAGCCGCGGAGCGTTGCGCGGCGGTGTACACGCGGTTGGTGGATACATGCCTGGACCAGCAACTCATGGACGCCAAGCGGTTGCACGAAGTATCCGGATTCGGCGGATTCGTCTCGGCGCAGGAACTTCAAGCAGGGTTCGCGGCCAAAGGTGCTTCGGTGACCGATGCGCTACTGGGCATCAAGGAAGCCGCGTTGCGAATGGCCGCGGCATACCTGCAGGCCGGCGGTGCATTCGAGGAAGCAGATGTGATGAATAGTCGAGCACTGACGGTCGCCGGAGAGGCTGTGGAATGAACCCTCGAAACTTGTTGGCTGTTGTTGCCGCCACGGGAGCTCTTGTGGGCTTGACGGCTTGCTCGACCCCCGATGAGCCGAGCGGGACGGCTTCGGCGACGTCCGAATCACCTGTGGTTGCGGAAACGAGTTCGGCGCGTCCGACATTGACAGAGTCGCGATTGCAGCCTCCGCCTTTGGAGAACGAATATACGACGCAGGGTCGACCAGAAGTGGTGTTCGATCCGTGTACATGGATCAGCGACGAGGCCGTCAGTGAAGCGGGACTCGACCCGGCGACCCGCCGCCGGGGTAAGGATATCGTGGCGGAGTACACCTTTCTGACATGCGACTTCGAAGGTGATCTTCGCGAACTCTCGATCAATTCCGGCAATGTGACCTGGGAAGAGGATCAGCAGAAGAACGGCGCACACAGTGAGCCATTGACGGTAAATGGCCGGGAAGCGCTACTGGTGCAGGATCCAACGCTGAAGAGCGTTTGCAGCATTCATGTGCGGACCAAGGCCGGCCTCGTCATGTTCAGTTCATCGCGAACCGATGAGGGATCCATGGCCGGACTTCAGCGCTGCGATGGCGTCCTCGAGATCGCGACAGTACTGGAACCCGAGATCGGGGCGGAGAACTGAACGATGAGCGATGAAGACTATCCCGGGATCGGGGCTGCCGGGCCGGGACTGAGTGTCGATCTCGGATCGGTGGAGGATCGGATCGCGAGCCAGACAAGCCTGTCCGGTGCGCAACATTTCGGGTCGCAGCTGTCCCATGATGGGCAGGACCCCGCCTATATCACTCAGATGGAGCTCTTCGAGGGGCTCTCGCACGAAGAGATCTATGCGAAGGTCAGCGAAATGATGCCGGGCGTCATGCACGCTGTAGCAGACACTTATAAGTCCATCGCGAATTCTCTGGGTGGTGCACTGTTCGGCTCGTTGCTGTCCATCCAGCGTGAACTTTCCGATGGCATGGACGGCCAGTTCGCGGATGCGGCGAACCAAGCCTCCAGGACGTTCTTCGATCAGGCTACCGATGTGCAGGAAGTGCTCAACTCGGTCGGTATGCGGATCCATGCGGCCGCCTATGGCGCCGAGGTGGTGAAGAAATCCGTCCCGCCGCCACCTACTCAGACTCAGGCTGCGGGTGGCAATCCCGCCGTGTCCACGGGCCTGGTCGATCCGGCGAAGATCGCGGAGACCGTGGTCAGTGCGACCGATCCGGCGGCCGCAGCGGCTTTCGATGCGTACAAGGAAGATCAGCGGCTGGCCGCCGTCGAGGTAATGAATTTGGCCTACAAACCCACCTACCAGCCCGCGGGTGAGGGTGTGCCGACCTTCGTCCCGGTCCAGGTTCCCGGTGACCAGCCCGGCCCCGGCGGCCCGAACGGTACTACTCCCAACAGCACTACTCCCGGGCCCGGTACACAAACGCCGACCGGTGAGAATCCGGGGGAGAACGAGACCGAAGCGCCGACGCAGGAAACTCCCGGAACCGAAGAACCGCAGACGACTACAGCGAGTACCAACGAGACTCCGACCTCGCAACAGCCGAGTACCACCACGGGTAGCCCCGCCGGCGACCCGCAACGGACCACGCCGTCGACCACCACACCTGGTTCGCCCGGGATGCCGGCGGGGACGCCCGGTTCGCCCAGCGGGGCCCCGCAGGGCCAGACTCCGGGCAAAACCGTCCCGGGAGCTCCCAGCGGTACGCCGAACAGCCCCTCCGGTAGTCCGGCGGGGTCGACCGCAGCGGGTACCAACAGGGCGATGTCGGGTATGCCCGGGATGATGGGCGGCGGTGCGGGTGCAAGGCGGGGTGAGGACGATGACGAACACAAGGTCCCCGATTACCTGATCCAGGACCGCGAGGAAGAGCTGTTCGGCGCGCGGCCCCAACTGCTGGACGGTGTGCTCGGTGGCGACGCCCCCGCCGCGCAACCGGCCGATGACCGTGGAGAACGTAGGTGAAGTGGGAGTTCACGCCGGACGAGTTCATGCACGTCTGGAAGGAGACGGGTAAGGATCGCTACCCGTACCCACTCGAGTTGCGTTCGTCGGTGCGCTGGGAAGACGAGTTCCACCGATTGTCCGCGCGCATCGAAACCCAGTATCCGCGTGGCGGCGACCCGGACCTCACGGCCGCGCTGCGGGTCGCGGCGGATCCGGAGTCGACGCTCACGCTCTCGGGTAGCCGGCGACGCCGGATCCGGGCATACGGAGCCTTCGCGGGCAACGCCGGTGTCACCGTCGTGCAGTTCCCCGGCACGGAAACGGATTTCGACGGAAAGTTCGTGGTGCAGATCGGGTCGCCCGCGATCGTCCCGCGGATCTTCCTGCAGATCCTCGGTGAGCTGCCCAAAGGCACCCGGCCACCGCTGGTGGAAAGTATCGACCGGTTGCGCGACACCTACGAGGTCTGGAACGGCGGCAAACCGCAACCGGCGGACCGGATGCGCCGGTTGCTGAAGGCGCCCCGGGCGGGCTCGGGCTTTCTCCAGGCGCGGCATCGGCTCCGTGATCCCCAGCCGCCGGAGCCGCGCTACCTCAGCTGGTTCGATGTCGCCGACGACGGCCGCTACATCTACGGGCATCGATACCAGGACTTCCACATCGACCCGGTTTCGCACGACGAACTGAAACGCGCACTTACGCAACTGATCGCCCCGTCCTGAACCACATCCGCCTGGTACTCCGCGTTCCAGGCCGGCGGGTACCGGGACGTGGCAGGTCATGCCAGGGTTGGTCTGGTGGCGCAGAAGTGCAATCAAACACCATCTTTCACTCCTCGGGTTAGTCTTGGCCTACGCCCGGCAGGGTCCGGCGGGGGCACATGGACGGTGCCGGACCCTCCCGCAGCCGATCTCCAGCTGCGGCGGTGACGTTCCGCGAAGGTGAGTCGCGGAACATCCCGCGCGGGCGCATCTCCAGTAGATCGGACAGGTCCGCGATTGCGCTGCCCCATCGCCGGAGAAATGTCGTGGTACAGCGGACTTTCCACCACGACACCTTCCATATAGAGACAATCCAGTTAGCGAGGGTAAATATCGTGGGTAGTGGGTCCATGCTTCCCCGCCGCGCCTTGGGGCGTCAGCTGCGCAAAATGCGCCTGCGCGAGGGAATCACGCAGGCGGGTGCCGCGCGGGTCGCGGAGGTATCGCCGCAGTCCTACGGACGATTGGAGGACGGCCTCAAGACCAAGGTCACCGATCTGGCCATGAACGCACTGTGCAATGCGTTCTCCAGCACGGACGAGGAGCGAAGGATCATTCTCGACCTTGCTTCGGATATCCGGCAATCCCAGGGGTCCGATGGCGGATGGTGGCAGTCATATGCCGAGGCGGTGCCGAAGACGTTCAATCACTTCATCGGTTTGGAAGAATCCGCGACGCACATCTCGTCCTGGGAGGTCGCGTTGCTCCCCGGTTTGCTGCAGACCAGGGAGTACCGCCGTGCCCTGATTTGGGCGGAGTATCCGGATATGCCGACGGAAAAGGTCGAGCTGTCTCTCGATATCGTCATGCGGCGACAAGAAGTCCTGATGAAGAACGACTTCCACTTCGAGGCGATGATCGCTGAGCCCGTTCTGCACGCGCCGATCGGTGGACCGGCTGTTTCCGCAGATCAGCTCTCGCATCTGCTTGCGGCATCACGATTGCCGAGTGTCACCATGCGGATCGTGAAGCGGGATGCTGGAGACCTGCTCGGTTTGATCACGGGGTCATTCGTAGTTTTCGATCTGCCACCGTTGCCGTCATCGCGCATGCGCCAATCTTCGGTGGCCTACGCCGAGGGCTACTTCGGCAGGGTCTATATCGAGCGCGAATCCGAGGTCGCCATGTATACGCGCGCTGTGGAGAGGTTGCGGCGAGTAGCGTGTTCGCCAGAGGAGTCCAGGGAATTGGTGCTCGAGGCACGCAAGGAGTGGGAACAATGATCGACCTATCCAGCGCTCGGTGGTTCAAGAGCAGCCGGAGTTCCGGTCAGCAGAATTGCGTGGAGGTTGCCTTTGTGAGCGGCGGGCTGGTCGGTGTGCGGGATTCCAAGAACCCCACCGGTCCGGCCCTGGTCTTCGGCCCGGAGGAATGGGCCGGTTTCCTCACCGGCATGGCGGGCGCTGGGTTCGGTGCAGCACCTGATACCAGCGCGGTGTGATGTAGGGGGCAGGCTGACAGGTTGAGGCCCACTGTGGTTCTACACGCGAAAAGGGTGTTGGTTGTTAATATTCCCCCGTGGAGGCCATGGGGGAGTTCGTTGTCGGTGTCGATACCCTGGCCGTTCAGGCGGCTCGTCGTCGGACACTCCGGTTTATGACGGCGTCGGTGGTTGTGGAATCAGCAAGTGCGTTGGTGATCTCGGCGTTGGCGGGTTTCGTGGTGTGGCTCACCGGGCCGATCGGCTTCGTGCAGTTCGCGGTGGTGCCCTTCTTTGTTTTCGGCGCGCTGCGGACGCTCAGAATCCGGCGGCGACTTCGGGACAAGTGGGCGGCCGAGGGTATCTGTCGTAACGCAATGCGTTTGTCCGCCAATGGACTTCGTCTCAGCCTCGATGGTGCGCCGGATTCCATCTTTCTGCCTTGGGACACTGTGCAAGGGTTGCGGCTACATCGGTGGCGGGGCCAGGAGTTGCTGGTCGTCGATCTGATCCCCGGAGCCGGCGTTTCCACCGCCGGCGTTCACGGCCTCGACCACTCCGAGGCGCAGTCGATGCTCCGGAAGCGGACTCACGGCACCACCGGGCTACGGACCGCCGTGCGTATCCTCGCCCAGCCGATGTCGGCCATCGACCGGGCCGCGGCCTACTTCACCGCAGGCCGGGTCCGCGTTCACTGAAGAAGTGCCATTGCGCGAGCCTGCGCTTCTAGCTGATCGATCACCGACCGCTGTCCGGCTCGGCCAGCGCGGCCATCCCGGCGCCGACCTTTCGTGCCAGTTCGTCGACCTCTGCCTCGGCCATGACGAGGTATTCGGGTTTGTCGACTGCGGCGAACTGCTGTTCGCGAAAGGGGATCCCGGGCGGCAGCGGCGCCAGGTGCCAGTGAACGTGTGCGACTCCCTGCATGCTGCCGAAGCTGAACACATAGAGGCGTTCGGTTGGCGTGATCCGGGTGAGGACCCGGCCGAGGCGATGGATGCGCCGCTGGAGTGCGAGGTAGTCGTCTTCGGTGAAGTCCGAGACGACTCCCGTCACGTGGCGTCGTGGCGCAAGCAGACAGTAGCCATAGAGGCGAGGCCAGGGCGGAAAGAACACGACGCAGTGTTCGTCACGGTAGGCGACAGTTTCGCGCTTGCGCGTTGACTGTTCGTCGGCCAGTTCGCAGATGAAGCACCGACCGGCGGCATTGTCGGCTTGGATTCTGTCCACGTAGGCGTTGACATCGATCGTCTCTGTCTGCCTGCCGACGACCGCACTGACACTGTCTGTTCCAGCACGTTGCGCCGGTGAGTTCTGTGGCTCCATGACTACTTTTGCTCCGTTGCTGTCTCGGCTCGGACCTTGTCGAGGTAGGCGCTCATGTTGATTCCCAACGATTCTGCGTCTCGGTCTTCAGCTTCGTATGCGTTTCGTCGTGCTTCGGACTGTCGCAGCTTTCTGCCGACGCGCACACGAGTTCGAACATTCACACCGACGTCGGGGCACGGCCAACAGCGTCATGGACCGATGGGTTTCCGTCGAATTTCAGGGATTGGCCAGCTGAGATATAGAATTGTCATGAAGGGTAGTTCATTCGACGTTACTGTACGCCTGGAACTCGGCGCGCCGACGTCCGCCGAGTTCACTCGTCAGCATGCCATACGGCCAATTCTCCGCCAGGCATACACACAACTCTGAATCCCCTCGTTCCGACCACGTTCCAGGCTTCGTAGTCAGCATCGGCGACAGCCTCGGCGGACCAGCCTGACTCGAACTCCAGTCGAAGTCCGCCATCGTCCGTTGTCTGGGCCTCCCGGACCTTCCCGGTGAGTTGCCGACCGATCTCTTCGGGTAACTCGCCGACCTGGTAACTGTGAACCGCCTGGTCGGGTGACCTGATTTTCACGATGCTTTCCACTTGGACTTCGAAATCCGATCCCGCGCGGAGAACAAGGATTGGAGTCAATTGTGCAAGTTCCACCGAATGGTCTGGTATCGAAAGAATCATTCCCGCCATCCGCCGGAAAGTACAAGCGCTGACAGAGCATGTCCGGCGAGCCGGACCACTTCAGGCCATCGGGGGTGGTTGAGATACTGCAGGTCGTCGGCTTCTCCAAGCTCGTCGATCAGTGGACCGAGTACCCGATCGAGAGCTGTCAGCCGTGCGATCTCGGCTCCGCCGAGCAGTATGTCGCCGATTGCCGACGCCGGATCCGGGAGAACCGTCGTGTCGTCGTAGAGGATATGTACTCGGAGCGTCAGATCATCGTAGAAGTTTTCCTCGGGGAGGATCCGATCGACCCACACCCGTCTCTGATATTCACTATCGGATAGCGCCGCCACCGCATCGATCACCTCACGGCGCATAGCCGGAAATCTAACACGTTTCATGGGGTGTAATCATCAGCTGGATACCTCGATCTCGTTCGGTATAGGCCAACCTTCTGGTGGTGTATCGGTAACCCACGCGAACTCTAGTCCGGAGGGTCGCCTATTGGATATCCAAATCGATATACCCCTCTGATACTCGCCTTCTGAGAAGGTCGATAATTCCAGTTTAGGCGGGTCGTCGGGAGTGGGTGCCCTCGTGGCCAAGATATCCGAGGCAATTGGTATCTGACGACATGAGATCACGGCGCCTCTCCTTTGATTGCGAATTGTAAACGGGTGGAAGAGTAAATCGCTACTCTCGGCCTCGGAGTCTTTTGATCTGCTGAAGACCAATGGCGCTATTATCTGATAATTGGTCTTGTAATGGCTCGATGATATCGAGGATCGCGATGTCGCCGCTTGCGTCCAGCTCGTAGAGTCTGTTGGCGATGTAGTCCGCGTCCGGGTCGTCCCGGCGTCTTCCAATCTCGTCGAGGACAAGGAAAATGCCTTCTCTGCCGCCTCGACGTACCAGAATATCGGCTGCGTCGACCTGAATCGTGACGACTTCGTCGTCCAGCATGTCGTGCAGGCGTTCTACCGCCCTGCAGTCATGAAGAAATTCCGCCAACTTATATATGGCGCGATCTCGGGTCGTACCGTCCGTGCTCCGGGACTTCGTCAAGGCATGCACCAAGGCGGTCGTGTCGTTATTCGGATCCATCGACTCCACGGTGATCGCTCACTGGACGCTATCGACGGCAGAATTCTCGTCGGTGTGAAAAACCGGAGGGTATGCGCTCCAAATCCGAACGGAACCCCAATCTCCTTCGACCCGGTAACTGCCTTCGTAGGTTATCAGGGAATCTATGTTCCCGTAGTCTACTTCACCGGTTGCGTCTCTGTACTGCTGGAAGGAACGCTCGTCCCAAACTATCCGGGAGACGTTCTCGAATTCAAGCTTCCCGCGTGCATAACAGTATTGGGCGTCCGGCTTCGGTGGTTTGTACAGTGGGCTGTCCGGAGTAAGTACGGCGTAGAGTCGAAATTCCAGCTTTCCGGGCGATTCGGATATTTCCAGCACATAGCTGTCCTCTAGGTACACGCCTTTTAGGGAATCGAATTTAGTGTAGTCGTCTGTCATGGCAAGTCCATCTCGATCGGGGTATGGTTTCCTGGATCGCTCTTGCTCACGTGGTTGCCATCAGGGTCGACCCGTTGTCCATCGGAGTTCCGTATCTCAACATGTGGATTCTCGCTTCCTGGCGTCCGTGGAGTGCCTCGTTTTATGGTTAAGCGAATAATTCCGTTCTCGTCGGTGTACTTTATGGGGCCGGTTTCGGTCTTCGACCGTGTCCACCCTTGCTCTTGGGCGTATTGCTCCAGCTCGCTGGCTTTTGGTACACGGCCGTCCTTGAAGAGCTCTGCCCACTCTAATGGCTTCTTCTTCTCACTGGCTTCGACTGTGTCTTCGGCGGTTTCGATGGCGTCGTGGAGGCGTTCGAGTTTGGTGCGGGTGTCGGTGGTGTTGCGGGTGAGGGTGACGATCTTGCGGAGGCCGGCGGCTCTGACGATGTCGCGGAGTAGTTCGATGGTGTCGTCGACGAGTTTGACGAATTTGCCGGCGCGGACGGCGTTGACCGCGAGGGCGCCGATGCCGAAGGTGATGGCGGAGGCGGCGACGGTGATGGCGGCGGTGACGAGGATTTCTTTGCCGAGCTCTTTGGCGAACGTGTCGAGGGCGCTGCTGAGTTTGCCCTGCATGGTTTCGTGGGCGGTTTTCTGGTGTGCGCACTCGTTCGCGAGGTCGGTGAAGGCGGCGATGAGGTCTTCGGCGGCGGTTTTGGTGGTGCGTAGGTCGTCGTCGATGGTGGCGACTTCGGGGGTGGTCACGGTCTGGAACAGGTCGGCGGCGCGTCCGAGTTCGGCGGGGAGGTTGGTGATTTCGGGGGCGTGGGCGAGTGTGTTCCAGACGGTGGCGGCGGTGTGGAGTTTGTCCTTGTCGCCGTCGGGGACGGGGAGGTCGACGCCGATCTTTTTGGCGAGTTCGAGGCCGTCGTCGAAGAGGCCGCTGCCGGGGCCGCCGGCCGAGGGCGGTGGTATCGGGCAGCTCGCGAAGGCCAGGGGTGGGTCGGCGGGTTTTGTTGGTGGTGGGGTGCCGGAGGCGGGGTTGTGGTCGCTGAGGGCGTAGGTGTGCCCGATCAGGTTGAGGGCACGGTTGTATCTGTCCAGCAGCATGGTCAGTGCGGTGACCAGGTTGTTGGTTTCGCGGACCTGCTGGTCGTAGGAGATGGCCCATTCTTTGCCGGGCCCGGCGCTGCCGGCCATGGCGGTGGTGGGTTCGAGTGCTTTCAGGTTGTTGCTGTAGGTGGTGAAGAAGGCGGTCGCGGCCCGATTGATGATTTTGGCGGCCTCGTAATAGGTGGCCGGGTCGACGTTGATGAAGGTCATCGACGGTTATCGGGGGCCGAGGATGCGCTGCACGGTTTGGATGGCGGTGGTGTAGCGGGTGTGGGCGTCGAGGGCGGCTTGACGCATGGTGTCGACGCCTTCGCGGACGTCGGTGGCTCCGGTGGACCATTGCCGGAAGGCGTTGGCTTGGGCGAGGGCGGCGTCGCCGGTCCAGGTGTGTTGCAGTGCGGCCATGCGTTGTTCGAGGCCGGTGAGGCTGTCGTTGAGGAAGCCGATGAAGTTCGCGGCGCGGGCGGTGAGGTTGTCGAGTTGGTCGAGGTCGACCTGGAAGGCTTCATCGTCGGGCATCGTATTTCCCCCGTTTTTGCAGGTCAGAGATTGAGCGATGGGTAGCTCTGGGAGTTGCTGTCGTCTTGTTCCACGAACGTGACGGTGGTGACTCCCAGCAGCTCGGCGATGGTCGAGAGGGCTTCGAGAACTTCGACCGCGCCCTGTTTGGTCTCGTCCCAGCCAGCCCGATAGGCGTTGGCGGAGTTGCCTTTCCACACGCCGAGTACGGCATCGATATCGGTGTCCAGGGAATGCAGGGCGTTCACGAGCTGGTCGGCGGTGAGTTGCACGAACTTGCCCGCATCCAGGACATGGTCGGGTACGACCTGCAAGACCGGAGCCGAATCTGCCGGATCCCCCACAACATCCCCACAATCGGTCGAACAGCAGTCCCGCCGAACAGTACCGGCACATACTGCATTGTCAATCCGTCGTGGTGGGCTGAAATGATCGCGCGGCGATCCAGACCTGAGGCGCGGCGCGACTCGCTCGGCTCCACCACAGTGCCGGGCAGTGATCCGCGGCAGCTCAACTTGACCGTCTCCGCGGCGACGTAGCGGCCGCCGGTGTTCTGGACTGCCCAGGGTCACAGCTGTGGGACGCGGCGGATAGGTGGGTGTCGCGTGGCCGGGGCAGTGGGCGACGGAGTCCAGTAGGGTTACGCGGGATTTCGAGGTGCAGAGGGGAACCGGGTGGTGCTGGCACAGGGTGAGGATTTCGCCGGTTATCGCATTGAGCGGCTGCTCGGCGTCGGTGGTATGGGGGAGGTTTATCTGGCACAGGACCGCGATCTGCCACGTCCGGTTGCTTTGAAACCGCCTCGACTCCCGAGCCGAGAACGATCTACGCAACGATGACCATGACTCTGGAGAAGGTCGACGGCCGGTGGTTGTGTAGTAAAACGGTAGAGCCGGAGACCTGATATCCGAATCGGAGGCGGTAGCTTTCACCGCCTGCGGACCCCTTACTAGAGGGCGGCGTCTGTCGTATGTGTTCGAACGTGCATTCGGCGGGACCGGTGGTGTGTGGTGGGCCCATCCGGATCGCTGCCCGACTGACGGGTCGCCACGCCGGGTGCTGGCCGACCCCTGGGTATCTAGTGGTGCGGCGGCATCGGTGACCGATGCGCTTCTGCGTATGAAGGAAGCCGTATTGCGGATGGCCTCGGCCTACCTTCGTCCGGAACATCCTCGATTCCTTGCGGCGGCCGGTGAAGGGAACCGGTCAGCGATCAGAGTGCGTCAACCACGACAACCTGCACAATCACCTGGACCAGCAGCGGGCCGGTCTCGATCACGTTGTAGAAGATCGTGACGCCGCCGAGGTCCCACTCGTATGCGTCGGGGATCTCTTCCCCACCGGCCCGGAACGGGATCGCCCCGTTCGCAAGCGGCAACGGGTCGTCGAGCAGGTCCAGCAACGCAAGGCGAACCTTCAACCGCAACTTGTCCGGCAGGTCGTAGATCTGCTGTTCTGCTCGCGAACCTACTTCGATCAGAACCCTACGGGCGGTCAAAGAGATCCTCCCGCAGCAGATCCGCACGGGTCAGCGTCCGGAAGGCGGCGGGATCGGTTTCGAATTCCGTCAGGCCCGCACGCATCTGCGTGGCGATCTCACTGCGGCGCTGCTCTGCGCGGAGGCGACGGAGGTCCTCACGCGCCTGCTTCAGCTGCTGATACTCGCTCAGGCTGACGATTACGTCGACAGCACCGTCCGGGCCGGTGATCACACGGTGCGGATCGCCGGCGGGTAGTGGACTCGCTGGGGGCATGACCTGATGATAGGCCACTCGGCCAGCAATCCACTCCGAGAAAACTGCCGCCAGAAACGCCCAGGTCACCTCCGGATCCAAACGCAGGGTACTCAACCGGTCGCATTCACGGGGAACGTGTCACCACACCTATACCCCGTGGTCTGCAGCAAGCGCATGCTGTCCCGGGGTGCGCCCGTCGACAGTGAGCGTCGATCGGGCGGGGTGATCTAGACCTCGAGCGTGGCACCCCAGCTTCGCTGGGCGCGGGCATAGGGTCGGGCTATGAGCGAGGAGACGCAGTATCGCATCGAGCACGACACGATGGGTGAGGTCCGGGTTCCGGTGGACGCGTTGTGGCGGGCACAGACGCAGCGGGCCGTGGAGAACTTTCCGATCAGCGGGCGGGGGTTGGAGCGGGCGCAGATCCGGGCGCTCGGGCTGCTGAAGGGGGCCTGTGCGGTGGTCAACCGGGATCTGGGGCTGCTGGACGGGGAGTTGGCGGGGGCTGTTATCGCGGCCGCGGCGGAGATCGCGGAGGGGCGGCATGACGACCAGTTCCCGATCGATGTGTTCCAGACGGGGTCGGGGACCAGTTCGAATATGAATGCCAACGAGGTGATTGCCTCGATCGCGGCGGGTAACGGGGTCACGGTGCATCCGAATGATCACGTGAATATGTCGCAGTCGTCGAACGACACCTTTCCGACCGCGACTCATCTGGCCGCCACCGAGGCGGTGATCAAGGATCTGCTGCCCGCGCTGGAGCATTTGCGGCTCGCGCTGCTCGACAAGTCCGAGGAATGGCGGACGGTGGTGAAATCGGGTCGGACGCATTTGATGGATGCTGTGCCGGTGACCCTGGGGCAGGAATTCGGCGGTTATACGCGGCAGGTCGCGGCGGGAATGGAGCGTCTGCTGGCGACGTTGCCGCGGCTCGGGGAGCTGCCCATCGGCGGGACGGCGGTCGGGACCGGGCTGAACGCGCCCGCCGGGTTCGGTGCGAAAGTGGTGGCGGAGCTGGTGCGCAGCACCGGGATCGATGCGCTGACCGAAGCCGAGGACCATTTCGAGGCGCAGGCCGCGCGCGACGGACTGGTGGAAGTTTCCGGTGCGCTGCGGACCGTGGCGGTGAGCCTGACGAAGATCGCCAACGATATCCGCTGGATGGGGTCGGGGCCGTTGACCGGGCTCGGTGAACTGCAGTTGCCGGACCTGCAGCCGGGTAGTTCCATCATGCCCGGCAAGGTCAATCCGGTGCTTCCGGAGGCAGTGACCCAGGTGGCCGCGCAGGTGATCGGTAACGATGCCGCGGTCGCGTTCGCCGGGGCGGGCGGGCATTTCGAACTGAATGTCTACATTCCGGTGATGGCGCGCAATGTGCTCGAATCGATCCGTCTGCTGGCGGCGGTTTCGCGGCTGTTCGCGGACCGGTGCATCCACGGGTTGACCGCGAATACGGAACGCCTGCGGACGCTGGCCGAATCGTCGCCGTCGATTGTGACGCCGTTGAATTCGGCGATCGGTTACGAGGAAGCGGCCGCGGTGGCCAAACAGGCGCTGCGGGAACAGCAGACGATCCGGCAGGCCGTGATCGACCGCGGGCTGATCGGGGAGAAACTCAGCGAGGACGAGCTGGACCGGCGGCTGGATGTGCTGTCGATGACGAATGTCGACCGGGACTGAATCCGGCCGATGATCTACGGCCGGTGGTGACGGTCAGTTGCCGCCCAGTCGCACGGAGGACGGTGACCGGCTCGAGCACGCGGTGCTCGAGCCGGTCGTGGACCCGTGCGCCGGATCCGATCTGAGCAGTGCCGGTCAGGACCGGAAGCGGGCGAGTTCGGCCCGTGCCGCCTCGCCGGCCTCACCGAGATCGGTGCGGCCGAAGACATCCCAGCGCTGCAGCAGCGGGGCGAAAACCAGCTCGTCCTGTTTCGCCGGATCGTAGATTCCGGCCTCGGCCAGCGCCTCGTCGCTGCTGCGCCCGTCGGGCAGGGTCACCGAGGGCACCCGGAACGCGGCGACCTGATCGGCGACGGCACGCATGGCCTGATCCGGCGCTTCGGTGAAGCCGGCCGCCAGGAGATCGGCGAATACGTCGGCCTGCAGCTCGTCGTCCCGGGCGATCCGCTCGCTGATGGCGGTGACCAGCGGGTTCTCGCCGAGTGCGGCGGTGTTGCGGTGGCGGATCGCCGCGGCCTTCTCCTCGAACGCGCAGGCGGCCAGCACGTCGAGCAGGTGCAGCGGCGGCCGGCGGAAGCTGTCGGTCATATGACCCATCCGCAGCCGTTCCAGTTCCACCGGGTCACAGGCGCGGGTGACCATCAGGTAGTTACGGATCAGGACGGAATGCCGGGCCTCCTCGGCCGTCCAGCGGCCCACCCAGCGCCACCACGCACCGGTACGCAGGTATTTGCCGACCTCGCGGTGATACGAGGGCAGGTTGTCGGCTATCAGCACGCTCACGGTGAGCGCCAGCCGGGCCGTATCGCCCAACTCGGACTGGGCTGGGTCCCAGTTCTCGCCGCCGAGGAACGCGAAGTTCCGGCCGTCGTCCCAGGGGACGTAGTCGTGCGGCTGCCATTCGTCGGCGATCTCGGTATGGCGCCGCACGGTCAGTTCCACCTCGACCGCGAGGGATTCCAGCAGGTCGCGGTCGGTCAACAGATTCTGCACGCACACACGGTAGCGGGTCGGAGCGGAGATCGGGTGAGCGCCGGGGCGGGTTGGGAATTATCGGTCACAGGTCCAGTTCGGATCGTGAACGCGCACCATTCCGGTGGGCCGGAAAAGTGACCGGGAATTCCGTGCGAAGCGCTCGATGCCGGCGGGTCGGTGCGGACAGCGAAAAGGGCACCCGCCAAGCGAGTGCCCCATGCGCCGGAGATCAATTCTGGGTCACGGTGGTGGAGCGGTCCGACGAGTTCCAGGTGATGGTGCCGCCCTCGAACTGGCTCTGTTTGCCCTCGGGGGTTTCCTCCTCGTCCGAGGTCGGGAAACCCAGTTCGCCGTCGGCGCCGCCGTTGGCCTCCCAGGCCTCGCGGATATCACCCCACACGATGTGGGCCCCGGTTTCCTCGCTGAAGAAAATGGTCCCGCCGACGAAGTTCTGGTAGCGGCCACCGTCGCCCGCGACCTCTTCTTCGCCCTCGGGCATACCGAGCGTTCCGGCCGGGCCGCCGGCCTCGTTGTACTTCTGGTAGATGCTGCCGGATACGGTCACCTCGGTGCCGTCCGGCGTCTGCACGGTGGTTTCGCCGGCATCGGCGTTGGGATCCTCATCGGGGGTGGGCGATCCCTCGGCACCGGTAGTCTCGGTCGGTGAACCCTCCGCCCCGGGGGAACCGGTCGGGGTGTTGTCGCCGCCGGGCATTACCGCCGAGGTCAGCGAACCGACGGAATCCGATACCGAGTTGTCGTCGTCGCCGCAGCCCGCAACGAGCAGGCCCGCGGCCGCGAGCGCCATGGTGAATCCAGCCGAACGTCGAGCGAAGTGATGCATGTCCATCCTCTCGCGACAGGCCGAAGTGATACACGGCCCAGGCCGCGGAATCATCACTCCGGCTCCATGAGGTGGCAACGCAACGGCTAACCGGCACGAGAACCGTAGCGCTACCGCTTCGGTGATCACGAGGATCGTACCCGCAGGAGAAGCTTGGAGAATAGTGTGCCAGAAAATAGCTGTATCTGGGGCGTGCTGATCCGCGAATTGCAGATCGAAACTGCCCAGCCATGAAAAGTTCGGCGAGCCCGGAAGGTTCACTCCGCGCCGCCGCCCAACGTGCCCAGCGGTGGTGCCGAGTCCAGCGAGGCCTTGGAGGTTTCGGCCCGGCCCTGCTTTCAGTCCTCGAAGCGCATGCGCCGCAGGCGCGAGTCTCGAGGGCTGAAAGCAGGGCCCAAGGGGGGCCGAAACCCGCGCCGCCGCAGGCGGCGCCGATATTACGGCAGGGGCGGGGCGGCGTGTTCGTCGCCGTGGAAATCGACCGAGGAGTATTCGCGGAGTTTGGTGAGGCGGTGGTAGGCGTCGATCATGCGCACGGTGCCCGACTTCGAGCGCATGACGATCGACTGGGTGGATGCGCCGCCGCCGGAATAGCGGACGCCGCGCAGGAGGTCGCCGTCGGTGACGCCGGTGGCGCAGAAGAAGACATTGTCCCCGGACACGAGGTCCTCGGTGACGAGCACCTGATCCAGGTCGAGCCCGGCGTCGATGGCCTTCTGCTTCTCTTCGTCGTCCTTGGGGGCGAGTTTGCCCTGCAGAACGCCACCCATACAGCGCATGGCCGCCGCGGCGATGATGCCTTCGGGGGTGCCGCCGATGCCGACGAGGATATCGGTGCCGGAATCGGGGCGGGCCGCGGCGATGGCGCCGGCGACGTCACCGTCGGAGATCAGCCGGATGCGGGCGCCCGCGTCCCGGACCTCCTGGATCAGGTCGGCGTGCCGGGGCCGGTCCAGAATGCAGACGGTGATATCGGAGACCGAGGCGCCTTTGGCCTTGGCGACTCTGCGGACGTTCTCCCCGATCGGGATCGAGATATCGATCACGTCGGCGGCCTCGGGGCCGACGGCGATCTTGTGCATGTAGAACACGGCCGACGGATCGAACATGGCGCCGCGTTCGGCGACGGCGAGCACGGAGATGGCGCCCGGTGAACCCTTGGACATCAGGGTGGTGCCGTCGATCGGATCGACCGCGAAGTCGACATCGGGGCCGGTGCCGTCGCCGACGTTCTCCCCGTTGTAGAGCATGGGCGCCTCGTCCTTCTCGCCCTCGCCGATCACCACCACACCGCGCATCGATACCGAGCTGACCAGCTGCCGCATGGCATCCACGGCCGCTCCGTCGCCGCCCTCCTTATCGCCCCGGCCGACCCACCGGCCCGCTGCCATGGCACCGGCCTCGGTGACTCGGACGAGTTCGAGCGCGAGGTTGCGGTCGGGTGCCTCGCGGCGGCTCGCAGGGGTCGAAGATGCCGTCATGGCGGGTGCCTCCTTGGCGTCGTAACTTCGCGGTAATTGTCGCATTGACCGGATCCGCGGAGTTGATCAGCTGGTACGGCCGTGCCGGGGGCGGCGCGGGGGAGACGGCAGGACCGGGGGGATACTGGGTGCGTGCCGAACCAAAAGCCACGCATCCTGAACGACTACCGGGACCTGCTCTTCTCGCTGATCCCGTTGGTGCTGATCGCTGTGGTGTTCGCCGGTGTCACCAGCCAGTGCAGTTTCGCGGCGAACGGGCCGACCCAGGGGACGATCCCGAGTTTCGACGCCGCCTCGGCCCTGCGCTCGGATGCGCAGAATCTGCGGTTCCCGATCCGCGAGCCGGCGTTGCCGGAGAACTGGAAGCCGAATTCCGGGAGCCGCGACACGATCACCAGTGCCGGTGGCGGCACAGTGAGCACGATCGGCTACATCACCGGTGCCGGCACCTATATGCAGCTGAACCAGAGCGATGCCACCGAGGACGTGCTGGTGGACCATATCGTCGGTGCGCGCTACGCCACCGGGACCCGGGAAACCGGCGGGCAGAAATGGGTGGAGTACGCGGAACCGGACGCCGAACCCGCATGGGTCGCCGATTTCGGTGACAGCCGGGCCCTGATCCGCGGGGCGGGCGATACCGCGGCCTTCGAAACGCTGGCCGCGGCGGTGACGGCCGCGCGGCCGCTGTAATCCGCGGTCACTCCGCCCGGTCGGATTCGGCCAGCGCCTTTTCGATGCGCTGCCGCGCACCGGCCAGATGTTCGGCACAGCGGTTGGCCAGTGCTTCACCGCGTTCCCACAGGGCGAGGGCGTCGTCCAGATCCATCCCGCCCTGCTCCAGCATCTTCACCACATTGACCAGTTCGTCACGGGCGCGTTCGTAGCCGAGACCGGCGATCTCGGCCAGTTCGTCGTCGGTGCTGGTATCCGGCACGGTCAGGTCCTCTCGGTGTCGTCGGCCGGTCGTTCGGCGGCGGTCCGGCGGGTGCGGTCGCCCAGCGGTGTGGTGCCCAGACCGGCGGCGGATATCGCACCGTCACCGACCCGGATCCGGAGCTGGCTGCCCGCGGGCGCGTCCTCGATAGCGCGAACCACATGCCGTTCGGAGCCGGCTACGCGTTGTACGACAGCGTAGCCCCGGGCCAGGGTCGCGGCCGGGCCCACCGCGGTCAGCTGGCGGCGCAGATGATCCGTCGTGGTGGCTTCCGCGCGGACCAGGCCGTCCACGCTGCGGCGGGCCGCGGTCCGCAGGCGTTCGATCTCGTCGTGACGATGCCCGAGCTCACGCAGCGGGTCGGCCAGGACCGGCCGCGAGCGCAGCTGCGCCAGCGCGGCGGCCTCCCGCTGGACCCAGCCGCGCAAGGCGGCGGCCGACCGGGAACGCAGGTCGTGGACCAGGGCGGTCTCCGCGGCGGCATCGGGGACGATGCGTTTGGCGGCGTCGGTCGGGGTGGCGGCGCGCAGGTCCGCGACCAGGTCGGAGAGCGGGGAATCGGGTTCGTGGCCGATCGCGCTGACAACGGGCGTGGTCGCGGCGACGATCGCGCGGCACAGCGTCTC
Source organism: Nocardia sp. NPDC051750 (assembly GCF_044453135.1). NCBI lineage: Bacteria > Bacillati > Actinomycetota > Actinomycetes > Mycobacteriales > Nocardiaceae > Nocardia > Nocardia sp. NPDC051750. The sequence continues at coordinate 236,285 of NZ_JBITCK010000007.1, forward strand.
GTCGGAGAACGGCAGCAGATCCTCGACGCTGCCGCCGCCGCGAGCCAGCACGATCACCTCGACCGCCGGGTCACGGTCGAGTTCGGCCAGCGCGTCCAGAATCTGTGGTACCGCGGACGGGCCTTGCACGGCGGTGTTGCGGACCTCGAACCGCACCGCGGGCCAGCGTCCCCGGGCGACGCTCAGCACATCGTGTTCGGCGGCGCTGCCGCGGCCGGTGATCAAGCCGACGGTCGCGGGGAGAAAGGGGAGCGGGCGTTTGATCCGTTCGTCGAACAAGCCTTCCGCGGCCAGCAACGCCTTGAGCCGCTCGATGCGGGCCAGCAGTTCACCGACGCCGACCGGACGGATCTCGCTGGCTCGCAGCGACAGCGTGCCGCGCCCTGTGAAGAAGGCGAGTTTGCCGTAGACCACCACTCGGCTGCCTTCTTGCAGCGGTACGGGGGCGTCGCGGAGCAGGGCCGGATCGCAGGTCACCGAGAGCGACATATCGGCGGCGGGGTCGCGGAGCACCAGGAACGCGGTGCGGGTGCCGGGGCGCAGATTGATCTGGGTGAGCTGGCCTTCGACCCAGATGCTGCCGAGCCGGTCGATCCACTGCGCGACCTTCATCGACACCGAACGCACCGGCCACGGCTGCTCGGCGGAGTTGGCGGGTGCGACGGCTTGCCCGGACCGGCCGGAACCGGCCCGGCCGGCCGCGGATACCGAATCGGCTCCCGTCACTGGGCTCGCACGGTGGCGATCCGGTTGGTCAGCATGGTGACGAACGCCGCGCGATCCCGGGTGCGCTGCTCGTAGTCGAGCAGGGCGACCAGGTCGGCGATGGTGAGGGTGCGCAGCCGGCCGCGCAGCTGGGCGAGGGTCATATTCGGGTAGTCGTAGCGCGCGCCGACCTCCGGAAGTTCGGGTTCGGGGGCGCTCGCAGGTTCGGGATCGGCCGCGGCTTCCGGCTCCGGGGCAGGCGCAGTCTCGGGCTCCGGGGCGATATCGGTAGCCGGGCCGGTCTCGGAATCCGGCGCCGGCTCCGTCGCGACCCGTGCTTCCCACTCCTCGGTTTCGAAGGTGGCGGCCTCGGGCACGGCACTGCCGTTCTGCATCGCGCGCAGCCCGGCGAGGGTTTCCTGCAGCGCCAGCTCGACCTCTACCGGGTCGGATTCGAACCGGTCGAACCCACTGCTGCGGGCCGGCCCGGCGGCACCGGGGGTGCGTACGGGTAGTTCGTCGTCCTCGTCGAACGTGGCCCATTCCGGCTGCTGCTCCGGCCGGTTGATGATCCGGTCGAAGACCGAATCGCCTTTGATCGCGAGACTGGTGACGAACTGCTGGACGTGCATACCCGTCTGCAGCAGCTGGCTCACCGCGGTGACGGGAAATTTCACCGCCGCGGACGGCAGCCGGCGCGTCTCCTCGAGGACATAGACGGCGGCTCCGGCGGCGACACGGGCCAGGAACGGTGGTCGAAACATGGTACTAGCCTGCCCGATATCACACGGTCCGCAAAAGAGGGCGGGCCCACCCGGCCAGGCCGTGGCGCGCCGCGGGAGCGCGCCGGCCGGGCCGGTCTGCGGCCGTGGCCGGGCTCGGGAAACCGCGGTGAGCCTTTTGTCGCAGGTCAGCGCGGTGTACTGGCCGTGGAGGTGAACGGGTGGCGGGCGGAAGGTGTGCCGCGGCCCACGCGCGCGGCAGTGCGGTAGGGACGCACGTATCCTGTCGGCATGTCCTCGGCAATACCGTTGAATGTCGGAATCACTCGCTCCGCCGGCACCGCCACCATGGCCCCGGAGGGGAAACGAGTGCTGCTCGCCGAACCGCGCGGCTACTGCGCGGGCGTGGACCGCGCGGTCGAAACCGTGGAGAAGGCGCTGGAGAAACACGGCGCCCCGATCTACGTCCGCAAAGAGATCGTGCACAACCGCCATGTGGTGGAAACCCTGCGCGAACGCGGGGTGATCTTCGTCGACAGCACCGATGAGGTGCCCGAAGGTGAACTCGTGGTGTTCTCCGCCCACGGTGTCTCCCCGGCCGTCCACGCGACCGCCGCCGAACGCAAACTGCGCACCATCGATGCGACCTGCCCCCTGGTGACCAAGGTCCATCAGGAAGCGAAGCGGTTCGCCCGCGACGACTACGACATCCTGCTGATCGGCCACGAGGGGCACGAGGAGGTCGAGGGAACCGCCGGCGAAGCGCCCGACCATGTGCAACTGGTCGACGGCCCGGACGCCGTCGAGGGGGTGCGGGTGCGTGACGAGTCCAAGGTGATCTGGCTGTCGCAGACCACGCTCAGCGTGGACGAGACCATGGAGACGGTCTCCCGGTTGCGGGAGAAGTTCCCGGCACTGCAGGATCCGCCCAGCGACGATATCTGTTACGCCACCCAGAACCGGCAGGTCGCGGTGAAGGCCATGGCGCCGGAATGCGATCTGGTGATCGTGGTCGGGTCGCGGAATTCATCCAACTCGGTGCGCCTGGTCGAGGTCGCGCTGGGCGCCGGGGCGAAGGCGTCGTACCTGGTGGACTACGCACGCGAGGTCGACCCGGCCTGGCTGGACGGGGTGCGCACGGTCGGGATCACCTCGGGCGCCTCGGTCCCCGAGATCCTGGTGCGCGGAGTGCTGGACATGCTGGCCGAACACGGGTTCGGCGAGGTCCAGCCGGTGACCACCGCGAACGAAACCCTCGTTTTCGCCCTGCCGCGGGAGCTGCGCGCCGCCCGTCACTGACGGATCCTGGTCGGTATGCGGCGACGACCGGGCGTCACATCCGTTCGGGACGGCGCCGCTCCGGGATGGGCTCGCGATCGCGGAACCGGGCTACCTGTGGCTGGCGAGGCGGTTCACCGCCACCACGCCGGGCCCGCGCGGGTTCTTCCTGTGGCGGGGTGGACGGGCGCGGGGGTCGTTGTGGATGGACCTCGCGGGCCCGGGGTGCGGCCGGCCGTGCGCCGGTTTCCGCGGGTGCCGCCTGCCGGTTCCGGCCACCGCGGCGCGGGGGTTCGGCGGCGGCGTCTCGCGTGTAGCCGGGTTCGGGGCGTTCGGGCCGGGCTTTCGTCTTGGTCTTCGCGCTCGCCTTCGACCGTGCGGCCAGCGTTTCGGCGCGCGACGGTTTAGCGCCGCGAGCCGGTTTTCCCTCGCCACCGGCCGACCGCTTCGATTGGCCGCGGACGGGCCGTTTCCCGGTATCCCGGCGGGTCCGGCTCTCCGCGCGGCTCTGCGCCGCGCTGCGGCTCGTGCGGCGCTCACCGCGACCCCAGTTCGTGCCGCGCCGCGCCGCGGCGGTTTCGCTCGCCGCTTTCTCGGATCGGTGCATCGCGATCCGGATCCCGGCCACGATCAGCACCAGCGCGGTGGCCAGCATCATCGGCGGGAAGCGGTGGACCAGCGGGATGGCCAGGTTCAGCAGGATGTCCTTGAGCGAGGCGGTGCTGCTGCCGGTGAGCTGGCGGTAGGCGATCGGCACCGCGACGAACAGCAGTAGCGGCGGTAACACCATGGTGGTGAACAGGCCGCGGAACCGGACCGCGGCCACGGCCGCCAGGCAGCCGAGAATATAGAAGGCGCTGAAGGTGCCCGTGAGGTCCGTGACGTCGCCGAGGGCATCGATGAGGAAACCCACGAAGGTGCACGCCGCCGCGATGAGCACGGCGGCATAAGCCGGTACACCCGGCACCGTCGGCAGTAACGAACGTTGCGGCGCGGGCACCCGGGAATTCACTCGTTGGGAAGCAGCCACGTAATGAACACTATCGCCCGGAGGGGTCGGCCGTGTTACGGCACGGCCGGTCCGGTGGCACGATTGTGCGGAAACGGTGCTCGGCGGCGGTATTCATAACCGTCAAGGGCGGTGGGTGGCGCCCACCACTATGGCTGATTCTGGCCTTTGGCTCTTCTGAGACATCGATGCGGAGGCTGGATGGTGCGCCGCGAGAACAGCGTCGGCGTGTTGCCGGTGTGGCGTCGCCGGGATCCGGGTTTCGCATTGAAAGGTGTCGGTGGGTTGCCCTAAGTTCGCGGTCATGCGAATCCTGCATACGTCGGACTGGCATATCGGGCGCACCTTTCACGGCGTGGACCTGCTGGCCGACCAGGCGCGGGTCCTCGAGGCGATAGCAGAACTCGTCGCCGCGGAGGGAGTGGACACCGTGGTGCTCCCGGGTGACGTCTACGACCGCTCCATACCGAGTGCGGACGCGATTTCTGTGTGCAACAAGGGATTCGAGTCGATTCGCGCAGCCGGTGCCCGGATCGTGGCCACCTCGGGCAATCACGATTCGCCGACCCGGCTGGGGGCGGGCGCCAGTTTCGCGGCCGCCGGCGGGTTGTATCTGCGCACCACCGTGGCCGATTCGGACCGGCCGATCCTGCTGTCCGACGAGCACGGCGAGGTCGCGTTCTACGGGATCCCGTACCTGGAACCGGAGGTATGCCGCGGCGAACTCGGAGTTCCGCAGGCGCGGACCCATGCCGACGTGCTGGCCGCGGTACTCACCCGGATCCGCGCCGATATGGCGGAGCGGGCGGGCCTCCGCGCGGTGCTGCTGGCACACGCCTTCGTGGTCGGCGGGGTGGCCGGGGGCTCGGAGCGGTCCATCTCGGTGGGCGGCGTCGAAACGGTCCCGCTGGGGATGTTCACCGAACTCGGGGCCGCCTACGTCGCGCTGGGGCACCTTCATTCACCGCAGACGCTGGCCGAGTCGGTGCGCTATTCGGGATCGCCACTGCCCTACTCCTTCGGCGAGAGTTCGCACCGGAAGAAGGTATGGCTGGTGGACCTCGACGCCGCCGGGCCCGCCCGGGTCCGCGGACACGAACTCCCGCTGGTCCGTGGCCTGACCAAACTCACCGGGTCCCTGGACGAGCTGCTCACGGATGCCGCGTGGGAGCCGGTCGAACAGCACTACGTCTCGGTATCTCTCACCGATTACGCCCGGCCCGTGGACGCCATGCGCAAACTCCGCGAGCGTTTCCCCCACGCGGTGCACGTGGAATGGGAGCGTCCCCAGGGCGATCCGGCGCTGAAGTACCGGGAGCGGGTGCGCGGACGCGACGATACCGAGATCGCCCGCACCTTCCTCACCGATGTGCGCGGGGAGCCCGGCGAATCCGAGATGGAATGGCTCAGCCGGGCGATGGCGGCGGCGGTGCGTGAGACCGACGACGGCCGGCGGGGCGACACCGTGGAACCGGTCTCCACCGGAACGGAACTCACCGCATGAGACTGCACCGGCTGGAAATGACGGCGTTCGGCCCGTTCGCCGATACCAGCGCGGTCGATTTCGACGAGCTCGGCGCGGACGGATTGTTCCTGTTGCACGGCCGGACCGGGGCCGGGAAAACCACGGTGCTGGATGCCATCGCCTACGCGCTCTACGGCCGGGTGCCGGGCGCCCGGGGTGACAAACGCCTGCATTCGGATCACGCTCCGGCGCATATCCGGCCGGAAGTGGTCCTCGAGGCGACACTGGGCGGCCGCCGGGTCCGGATCATCCGCAGCCCGGAATTCGAACGGCCCAAACTGCGCGGCAGCGGAACCCGGGTGGAGCAGGCCAAAGCCACCTTGGCCTGGCTGGACGGCCGGGGTACGAACCTGTCCCGGATCAACGAGATCGGTGACGAGGTCGTACGCCTGCTCGGGATGAGCGCCGATCAGTTCTTCCAGGTCGTTCTGCTGCCCCAGGGGGATTTCGCCAAGTTCCTGCGGGCCGAGAACGAAGACCGGGAGCGGCTGCTCGAGAAGCTGTTCGACACCGGCCGGTTCGGCGCCGCCGAACAATGGCTCTCCGCACAGCGCAAAACCTCCGGTGAGCAGATCGGCGCGCAGCAGCGCAATGTCGAGGAGCTGATCACCCGGGTCGCGGTGACGGCAGGGCTGGACCGCACCGAGCGGATCGATCTGCTCGACGCAGTGGAATGGTCGCAGGACCTGCTGACCACCGCCCGCGGCGATCTCGAGATGGCGCAGCGCGAACTGGAACTGCGCCGGGAGGAGTCGGCGCACGCCGACGAGGAAGCGGAAAGCGAGCGACGCTCGGCGGAACAGCGCCGTCGCCTGGCGCTCGCCCAGCGGCAACTCGACGATTACGCGGCCGGCGCCGGACAGCGGCAGGCGGACCGGGCCGAACTCGACCGGGCACGGCGGGCCGAGCCGGTGGCCGCTGCCCTGACGGAAGCGGAAGCCGCGGTGGCGGCTGCATCGCACTGTGCCGCGGATGCCGATTCGGCCGCCCGGCGGTTGACTCGGCTGGCCGACGAGCCCGAAAGCGCGGATGTTCCGGGAATCCACCTGGTGCGGCCGGTGGCGGGTGCCGGACCTGGTGCTGATGCCCGCCTCGGCGAATTTGCGGAGCGGGACGCACCGGCCGAATGGGCCACACCGGCCGCGCGTGTCCATGACCCCACGCGGGAAGATCTCGCAACCGGCGGCGACGCGGCGCAGGACGCGACCACCGAGGAAGACGATTTCGCACTCTTCGCGCTGGACTCCGCGCAGACGGATAAGCCCTTGTTGCCGACTGTGTCCGACGCCGACGCCGACGCCGACGGGCGGCGTGAGCTGGAGGCCCCGGCCGCTCACGACGAGGATCTCGCCCTGGACACCGCGATCCGCGGGTGGAGCGCGGTGCTGGGCAAACTGGACGAAATCCGGGCGGACGCCGCAGTCGCGGAAAAATTGCGGGCCGAGCTCGGCGAACTGCGCGAGTCCGAGGCAGAGTTACGGGCCCGGGCAGCCGGTTTGACCGAGCGCCGGGCACAGTTGCCGGAGATCATCACGGGCGCCCAGGCCAAGGCGCGGGAGGCCGACGATGCCCGGGCGGCGTTGCCGGGACTGCGAGCCGAATGCGAGCGGCTGCAGCAGGCAGCCACCGCCGCAGTCGAGTTGTCCAGGGCGCGTACCGGGCTCGACCGTGCGCGGGTCGATCTGGATGCCGCGCGGGCGGCTCATCTCGAGGCGCGCGAACAGGTGCTCGATCTGCGAGAACGGCGGCTGGCCGGGATGGCGGCGGAGCTCGCCGGCCGCCTCGTCGACGGGCAGGCGTGTGCGGTCTGCGGATCGGCCGAGCATCCGCGGCCGGCGCGGGCCGGCGAGAGTGCGGTCTCCAAGGCGGACGAAGCGGCGGCGGTCGCGGTGGAGCAGGCCGCCGAGCTGAAACGGGAACGTGCGCAGACCGCGATGGCCGAGGTTGAGGGCACGATCGAGGCACTGATCGCGCGCGGCGGTGATACCGACCGGGTGGAACTCGCCGCCGCGCTGCGCCGGGCCACCGACCGGTGCGGTGACGCCGAGGACCTGGCGGCCACCGCGGACGAATGCACGGCCGAAGTCGGGCGCCTGCGCGCTGACGAGAACCGGCTGCACGATGCGCTGCGCGAGGTCGAGACCCGGGCCGGAACAGTGGCGGAGCGGATTCAGGCCGCGAATACCCGGCTCACCGAAATCGACCGGAAGTTGCGCGCCGCGGCCGGCCGGGACGAGACGATCGGCCGGCGGCGGGAACGCCTGTACGGGCTGATCGATACCGCGGGTGATCGCCGCGAAGCCCTTGCCGCCGCGCGGGCGGCGTGGGCCAAGGTGGCGGGCTGTGTCGCACGGGTCGAAAAAATCGCGCTAGCAGCGGGTTTCGTTGCCGCAGAGGACTCGGGAACGGATATCGCGGCGATCGGTTCCGGTGCGGGTTCCAGTGATGCGCGGGCGGCAGGGGGCGGCGCCGACGTGCCGGGCCCGGCCGACGCGAAGACCGCTGATGCGCGCGCCGAGATGCAGGGTCTGACGGGGTCGGGGTCGGCGGGTGTCCGTGCCGGCGTGCCGGGCTCGGCAGATGGGGGTTCGGCGGGTGGTCGTGCCGCCGTGCAACGCCTGACAGGCGCGCGGGCGGCGGAGGGTGGCGCCGGAGCGCAGGGCTCGGCAGCAGAGGCCGCGCCGGACGAATTGCTCGCCGTCCTCCGCAGGTACTCGCCCGTTATTGCCGCCGCGACGCGGAGTCGTGCCCGGCAGGAAGCGATCGGCGCCGCCCTCGCCGCCGCCGACGAGGTCCGGGCCGCCGCGCAGGCTGTGCTGGACGAACCCGAGATCCAGGAGGCCGCGGCGACCGCGCCCCGCGATGCGGCCGGGCTTGCCGAGGCGGTGCACAAGGCCCGGCAGGCCCTGGATGAATCCGTGGCCGTACACGCGGCCGCCGTGCAGCGCGTGACCCGGTTGGAGACCCTGTGCGGGCAGCTGTGGGCGGCGGTGGATCTGATCACTCCGGCGCAGCGGGCGCATCAGGAACTCGCCGAACTGGCCGAGGTGGTCGCCGGGCGTGGGGAGAACAATCGCCGGATGTCGCTGCGGTCCTATGTGCTCGCGGCGCGGCTGGAAGAGGTCGCGGTGGCGGGTTCGGCGCGGCTGCGCCGGATGTCGGGCGGCCGATACGAATTCGTGCACACCGATCGAGCCGGGACCCACGGCCGGCGCGGTGGGCTGGGACTGGATATCCGCGACGATTACACCGGCGTCGTCCGTCCGGCCCGGACGCTGTCCGGCGGCGAAACGTTCATGGCCTCCCTCTCGCTGGCGCTGGGCCTGGCCGACACTGTCGCCGCCGAAGCGGGTGGAATCATCCTGGACACCCTGTTCATTGATGAGGGGTTCGGCAGCCTGGACGCCGACACCTTGGACGCCGTGATGGGCGTTCTCGACGATCTGCGCGCAGGTGGCCGGGTGGTGGGCCTGGTGAGTCATGTCGACGAGATGCGTCAGCGCATCCCCAACCGCCTCCATGTGATCCGCGGCGCCGGCGGTTCGCACCTACAGGCCACCATCGGCTGATCGGTGCGCGTCCGCGTGGGACGCGCCCGGTTACTCCAGCGGGGAAATGCCGCCCGCCCGAGCGATCGGTCGCCCTCGCAGCTCAGCGATCCAGCGTCGGGTTCGCCCTTGCACGGCAGTATCCGCCGGTTCCCGCCGCGCCGCCGGTCGGGCGGGTCAGCCCGGGAATCCGCTGGTAGTTCGCACCGGCAACGCTGCAGCGGCGCATCGCTGCCCGCCGGGATCGGGATCCCGGGCCGGTGCCCGCGGCGACCGGTCCGGCCGCCGCGAGTTTTCAGTCGGCCGATTCGTGTTCGAGGAGCCAGCGTTTGGCGGGCAGGCCCCAGCGGAAGCCGCCCAGGCTGCCGTCGGTGCGGAGTATCCGGTGGCACGGGACGAACAGCGCCGCGGCATTGCGGGCGCAGGCATTGGCGGCGGCGCGGGTGGCGGCCGGACGTCCGGCGCGGGCGGCGAAGGCCGTGTAGGAGAGCGGGCTTCCGGCCGGAACAGTGCGCAGGACGTCCCAGGCGTGACCGAGAAATTCGCCCGACTGCTGCCGCACCGTGACGGTGTCGATCGCGGTGAGGTCGCCGCGGTGATAGTCGGTGACAGCCGCGGTGACCGATCCGAGTTCGCTCCGAACCCGCACTTCACTGGGTCGCAGGGCGGGGTGGATCAGGATGCGGAGTTCTTCCGGTGTGGCGGTCCAGCCGGCGGCCAGTACCGCCCCGTCCGAGGCGACGATCGTGGTGAACGGGCCGATCGGGGTGTCCACGGTCGCGGAATCGGCTGTGCCGGTGCGGCCCGTGGCCGGTGCCGCGGGGGTTGCGGTGGGCGCGGACATCATGGGGTACTCACTTTCGCTTCGGAGTCGGCGGATTTCGTGACCGCTGGACCGGCCGTGGTCCGGGTACGCAGTTCGGATCGCCACAGCTGCATGGACAGGTAGGAGCGCCAGGGCGACCAGCGGGTGCTGTCGGCGAGATCGAGGCCGTGCCGGGCGGCGCCGCGGCGGACCACGAGATCGGTGTGCATGAGGATGTCGGGGTCGGCGAGCAACCGCATGGTCACGTAGTCGGCGGTCCACGGGCCGACGCCGGAGAGGGCCAGCAGGTCTCGGCGTAGTTCGGGTGCGGTACGGCCCTGATGCAGGATCAGATCACCGCCGGCCAGCGCCGCCGCGGCCGCGGTGATCGACCGTACGCGCTGGTCCGGGCCGGTCAGCACGTCACCACCGTGCTCGGCGATCGCGGCGGGGGTGGGGAAGAGCCGCGGTACGGGTCCGTCGGCGGGTTCCCCGAGCGCCGCGACGAGGCGGGCGGTGTGGGTGTTCGCCGCCGCCACCGAGATCTGTTGCCCGATCATGGTGCGCAGCAACAGTTCCGGGCCGTCCGCGCAGCCCGGCACCCGTATTCCCGGCGTGAACGCGCCCGCTGTGTGTGCGGCGGGAGCGCCGGGACCCAGGAGCGCTTCGTCGATCGCGACCGGGTCGGCATCCAGGTCCAGCAGATGCCGGAGCCGGGCGACGGTGGGAGCCAGGTCGCGCATATCGCGCAGGGTCAGTTCCGCGCGAACGTGGCCGGGCAGCACACTGAGCCGGATTCCGGCGTAACCGTGCGGTGTGCGGAGATTGCGCAGATAGGTGCCCGCGCTGTCGGCTGTGGCGGGCTGCCAGAGCTCGAGCCCGGGGGTGGCGTGGGCGGACAGGAACCATTCGAGCCAGTCGCGGTCCAGTGGTGCGCGATAGGGCAGGCGGAGGGTCAGGGTGCCGTTGGCGGCAGGCGCTGCCTCATTGTTCGTCCCCTGCTTTCCTGCGCGGCTCGGCCGCTGTGTCTCGGAGCGGCTCGGCCGCTGTGCTTCGGTCCGCATGGTGCTGGGACTGACGGCGAACACCTCGCGCACCGTGTCGTTGAACTGCCGGATACTCGCGAAACCCGCGGCGAAGGCGATATCGGACATCGGCATGGCGGTGGTCTGGATGAGCAGCCGCGCCGTATGCGCCCGGTGGGCCCGCGCCAGGGCGAGCGGGCCGGCTCCGAGTTCGGTGGTGAGGACCCGGGTGAGCTGACGCTGCGAATAACCGAGTGACGACGCGAGCGCCGAGACGCCGCCGCGTTCCACCACACCGTCACCGATGAGGCGCATGGCGCGGGCCGCCAGGTCCGCGCGCGTGTTCCACAGCGGCGACCCGGGGGCGGCGTCCGGTAGGCAACGCCGGCAGGCCCGGTAGCCGGCCTGCTGGGCGGCCGCGGCCGTCGGCAGAAACGTCACGTTCGGGCGTTTCGGGGTGATCGCCGGGCACGACGGGCGGCAATAGATTCCCGTGGTCCGGACCGCGGTGTAGAACTGTCCGTCGAAACGGGAGTCCCGCGCGGTGACGGCGCGGTAGCAGCGCTCGAAATCCAGGGCCGTGGTGTTCACCCGATTCACGATGTCAGGTCGGACGGACCATAGCTAGCGGAAAACAGACATCGGAATGGGGGTGCAACAGCCTGAACTACTCGCGGTCCGGTCGGACCGTTCTCCGCTCGGATTCTGCGCTCCCGAGGGAGGTGAGGCGGGCCTGTCCGTTCAACAGCAGCGGGCGCCGGGATTGCGCTCCGCGTCCGCGTACCGTTCACGCCAGTACGCGCGCTTATCGGCGATCGGCCGACCCGGATGCGTACGGCGCATATGGGCGACGTATCGCTGGTAATCCTGCCCACCGAGCACGGAGTCGACATACCAGAGGACCGCACGCGCCGCCCGGACCACCGCCGCCGCGCCCGACCGCCACGGCGAGGTGCCCCGCCCGGCAGCTGGGTCGGCGTGGTGCTCCGGGGCGGCGCGGCGAATCAACTGCGAACCTCCGCGTGGGCCGCGCCCGGCACCGCGGCCTCACCCTTGGCGATGAGTTCGTCCCACTGCTTCTGCACGACCTTCTCTTCCTTGGACGGGAGGAACCCGCTGGGCGCGAAGATCTTCGACGGCTCCTCCGGCGACTCCGTGGTGGAGGTGTCACCCGACTTCCAGGCCCGGTAGCACACCCAGGCGCCCGCCAGCACGACGATCAGCACCAGGACCGCGAACACGATCGACAACGTGCCCTGGATGAACGTATTGCGGATCACCGCGTCCACGTTGTCGGGCGTTTTGGCGGTCAGGCAGAGTTCACCGGCGTCGCGGGCGGCGCGGCAGATGCTGTTCTGCTTCCAATACCCCACCTTCGGGTCGGCGGAGAAGATCTTCTGCCAGGACGCGGTCATCGTGACGATCAGGTCCCAGGCCAGCGCGATACCCGGTATCCAGGCCCACTTCGTCAGACCCTTCTTCACCAGGATGGTCAGCACCACCACCAGCGCGATCGCGGCCAGCAGCTGGTTGGCGATACCGAACAGCGGGAACAGCGCGTTGATTCCGCCCAGCGGGTCGGTGACGCCCATGAGCAGGATCGAACCCCACGCCGCCACCACGAGCGCCGAGCACAGCCAGGCGCCGATCCGCCAGGACGGGTCGGCGAATTTACGGGCGGGGCCGCGCAGGTTACCGAGCGAATCCGAGAGCATGAACCGCGCCACGCGGGTGCCCGCGTCGATCGTGGTCAGGATGAACAGCGCCTCGAACATGATCGCGAAGTGGTACCAGAACGACTTCATGGCGGCGCCGCCGAGGAATCCGGAGAACACTTCCGAGATGCCGATGGCCAGGGTAGGTGCGCCGCCGGTGCGCGAGATCACCGATTCCTCGCCGACATCCACCGCGGCCTGGTCCAGTGCGGCGCCGGTCGTGGGCGGACCCGACAGACCCAGACTGTTCGTGTAGGCCGCGGCCGTTTCGGCGGTGCCGCCGGTCGCCCCGGCCGGCGCATTCATCGCGAAGTACAGGTGCTGGTCGATGATCGAGGCCGTGATGAGGGCCATCACCGCCACGAACGACTCCATCAGCATGCCGCCGTAGCCGATCATCTTGACGTGCGATTCCTTCTCCACCAGCTTCGGCGTCGTCCCCGACGACACCAGCGCGTGGAACCCGGACAGCGCACCGCAGGCGATGGTGATGAACAGGAACGGGAACAGGCTGCCCGCGAACGCCGGGCCGGTGCCGGAGGTCGCGAACTCCGAGATAGCGGGCGCCTTCAGCACCGGCATCGTGACCAGGATGCCGACCGCGAGCAGGAAGATGGTGCCGATCTTCATGAAGGTCGACAGGTAGTCGCGCGGCGCCAGCAGCAGCCAGACCGGCAGCACCGAGGCCACGAAACCGTAGGCGATCAGCATCCAGGAGATGGTGACCGGCGAGAAGGTGAACCAGCTCGCCCAGGTCTCGTTCTCGTTGACCCAGCCGCCCGCGATGATCGCCAGGATCAGCAGCACGAAACCGATCGCCGAGATCTCGCCGACCGCGCCCGGCCGCAGATACCGCAGGTAGACACCCATGAACAAGGCGATGGGGATGGTCATCGCGATGGAGAAAACGCCCCACGGGCTTTCCGCGAGCGCATTCACCACGACCAGTGCGAGCACAGCCAGCAGGATCATCATGATCGCGAGCACGCCGATGATCGCGGCGACGCCGCCGACCACGCCGAGTTCGTCACGCGCCATCTGCCCGAGGCTGCGGCCGCGCCGTTTCATCGATACCCACAGCACCAGGTAGTCCTGTACCGCACCGGCAAAGACGACGCCGACGATGATCCAGATCGTGCCCGGCAGATAGCCCATCTGCGCCGCCAGCACCGGCCCGACCAGCGGACCCGCGCCCGCGATGGCCGCGAAATGGTGCCCGAACAGCACCCGCCGGTCCATCGGCATGAAGTCCTTGCCGTTGTCCAGGATCTCGGCGGGCGTCGCGATATCGTCGCGCGGTTTGACCACCTTGTATTCGATCAACCGGGCATAGAACCGGTAGGCGATGATGTAGGTACACACCGCGGCGATCACGATCCACACGGCATTCACCGACTCGCCCCGCGCGATCGCGAGGATCGTCCAGGCCACCGCGCCGAGCAGCCCGATGGCCACGAAGATCGCCTTCTTGGCGGGCGTGATCGGGGAGCGGTCGACCACGCCGACCGGTGGCCGGTCCGGGTCGGTCTTGAGGTATTCGATTGTCCCCATCGGGCAACTCCTGTACAGCGAGCGGACATGGCTGTCACATGAACGTAACCGATGGATACCGGGTGGTCGGACGATTGCGACGAACGGTCGCTGTGGCGCGCCGAGCGGACAGGTCGCGTCCCGGCGGGCAACCGAGCGCACATCGAGCAATTTCGGTCAACTGTGGCGGGCCCGGGCGCACTTACCGTGGATCAATGCGCGAAACGCCGGAAGAACTCACCGAACTGCAAGCCCTCCTGGATGCGTCCCTCGCCCGCTCCACCACGCACCTCCGCTCGATCATCGATGCCGACCGCACCCTGACCGCCGGACAGCTCACCGCGGTTCTCACCGGTATGCGCGTGCTGGCGCTGTCCACCGTGACCGCGCACGGGGAACCGCGGATCAGCGCCGTGGACGGTCATTTCCTGCACGGCCGGTGGTATTTCGGCACGGCGCGCAATGCCGCCAAGGCCCGCCACCTCGCCGCTCGTCCGGGTGCCAGCGTCGCGCATCTGAACGGTGAGGAGCTGGGTGTGTTCACGCACGGCACGGTGGAGGAGATGAATCCGGAGACCGGTGAGCCGGACGCGGAGTGGCCGGAGCTGCTCGCCTACTTCAAGGACCTCTACGGCGAAGACGCCTTCGACTGGGACAACGAGGTGGTCTTCTACCGGTTGCGCCCGCACTGGATGACCGTCTATGCCCCCGACCTCACGAAACTCACCACGCCGTGACCACGCCCCGAGTCCACCCTGGCGGTCCGGTGGTCATGCTCAATCTCCTGCGGTTCGCCCCAGGGGGACGCCGCGGCGGCCGGCAGTTGGGAGCCAGTATGGTATCTATCTTGGTATCATGCGGGTATGGCCTGGACGATGCGTCTGCCGGACGGTGAAGAGCATGCGCTGAATGCGCAGGCCGAAGCCGAGGGGCGCTCCAAACATGAGATCACTCGCGACGCGGTGCGCGCCTACCTGCTGCGCCACCGCCGATGGGACACGCCCCTGCTGACCGATGAGGAAACGTTCGATCTCGGTGGGCCGATCGGTAAGGACGATATCCATGACGCCATGAACAAGTCGGCGTGATCGCTGTAGCCGACACCTCCGGTCTGCTGGCGTTGTTCAATCGCTCCGATCCTGAACATTTCGCCGCGCGCCGAGCCGCCGACGCGGCGAGCGCGATCGTGGTGAGCCCGCTGGCGCTGACCGAGGTGCACCATGTGGCCAGTGTCCGAGCTGATCGCCGGGCCGCGGACGGTATTTTGCGACTGGTGGCCGACCGGGTGGCGTCGAGTCGCTTTGTACTTCCGGAGGTCGATGCGCGCACCATCCGTACAGCCGTCGAGGTCCGGTCTCGTTACGCCACCATGAACCTCGATCTGGTCGATGCCATGTGTGTTTGTCTGGCGGACGAATTCGATACCGATGCGGTCCTTACACTCGACCGCCGTGACTTCCGCGCGCTGCGGCCGCTGACCGGATACGCCGCCTTCCGGCTCCTGCCCGACGATCTGGACCAAGGCGTGAAGCGGTAACAGATTTGCCGGAACCAGCTGGCAGGTGGTTCCGGGTGGGGCACTGACCCGGGCGTACTCGCCGGACAAGTGCGCGGAATACCGGAAACCAGGCAACGGACAGGATGATCAGGGCGAGCAGGTGCCAGGGAACCCGCCACCACCACGGGGCGACCGGTGGGAACGATGGTCCGGTGGTGGCGCTCGGCGCGGCGAAGGACCAGGCCAGGAAGGCATCGCCGATGGGGAGAACGCCGAAGGCGTAGCGTTTGGAATCTCCCAGCCGGATCGGTACACCGAGACCTTCGCCGAGGCCGGTGAGCGGATCGGCGAGTGATCGGTCACCGTGCACCCGAGCCGCACCGAGGGCGACAACTGTGGCCGAGGCGCTGACACCGAGCAGAAGTGGTCCGGAGTCCACATCACCCGCACCGTCGCGGCCGTGCGGATACTCCCGCACCCCCGTCAGGCCGAGCGGGGTATCGACGAACTGCCGGCGGAATTCGCTGTACTGCTGCTCCGCCCATACGGGATCTATTTCGGGCAGGAACCGCTGGATCAGCGATTGCGACGAGCCGCGCGCACCTTCCGTCGAGGGTTTCGCCAGATGCGGCAGCAGACCCGTCGCCGGGTCGAGCTGCGCGCGAGCCGATATCAGCCATTCGGTGATAACCGGTTCGAAATGTGCGCCGAGAAGCCGATCGTGCAATTTCAGCGCGGCCACCGCGACAACGCTGTCGACCGGCCAGGCCTGAGCCGGATACGCCGGAAGGAACGGCCCGCCTGTACGGAACGCGGCCGCCAGTGCCTCGCAATCCGCGATGAACCGCGCCGTCTCCGGTGCACCGGCCCCGGCGAGTTCGATCACGGCCCCGCGCAACCGGCTCGACCAGCCGGTGTAGAAGACCCCGTACGCGGGGCGCAGGTCCGCGTCGAAAACCTCTCGCCCCGAGGCGGATTCCAATCGATCCAGCGCCCAGCGTGCTTCGCGGAGGGCCTCGTCCCGATACGTGGCGTCACCGCGCGCGATATCGGTCCACGCCAACCCGTACAGGGCGTGCGAGAAGAAAAATCCCTCCGGGAACATGTCCTGCATCCGCGAGCCGAGCCCCGATCCCAGTTCCGAACGGAGAAAATGTAATTGGGCGATCACGTCCGTGCGTGGCTGCTCGTCTCGATACAGCCGGACCTGCGGGACGAGGAGCAGCAGCGTGAGCACGGCCGCGCCGGCGATATAGCTCGCCCTCGCGGCGGCCCGGAAGGAGTACACATACCGACCCTAGATAAATCGGTAGCCGGCCGCCCGCCGATGGATTCGATACCGGTCCGGCGGCCGAACTCGTCGCCGGGCAATGAAATCAGCCCGAGCGAGTCGCACACCACGACGCATCCGGAATGGTGTCACCCTTCGGAAACAGTCGGCCCCGGCGCGCTCGGGCGGCGCTCGGTGGATTGCCGGTCGATCGCGTCGGCAACCTCGTCGAGCGCTGTGCGGATCATCGCGCCGTAGGTGTCGTCGGGTAGGGCGTGCAGGTGTTTCCGCGCGGCGGTGAGCTGTTCGGCGGCGGCGGCCCACGACCCCAGCTGCCGGTAATTGTCTGCCAGGTTGAGGTGCAGCGAGGGATAGAAGCCCGCGACCTGGAGGCTCGAGTGGTGCTGCTGGACGCGAGTGTCGCTGAGGGCGTCGGCGGCGTCGAGAGCGCGGATATCCCAGGTCAGGGCTTGGGCGGGGTCGTCGTAGAGGTCGGCCAGGTAGTGGGCGAGGGTGCAGCGGTGCAGTGGGTCGCCGAGGGCTCCGATTTCGGCCCAGATCTTCAGCAGCCGGGCACGGGCGGTCGCGATATCGCCGGATCGGCCGAGCGTGACGGCCTCGGTGATCGCGTTCATGGTGGCGTCGGGGGACAGCCGTTCGGTGGAGGTCAATTCGGGGTCCCGTTCTCTGCGTCGATAACTGATGGGTCGGCCGGCATAGCCAGGGTGGTGAGGTCGCCGTTGTCCGCGGACCGCACGACCATCGGGTCCTGCGGGCCGCTGATATCCAGCCGCACATCGGGTCCGATAGCGGTCGCCACGGCCGGATGCAGGATGGTGAAACCGAAGACGAGGTCGATGGGTGGTCCGGTGACCAGTGCGGACAGGTCGGTGCCGGGTTCATCCGCAGTACCCGAGACCGAGAGTGAGCCCGGCGTGACTGTGAGCCGTAGATAGCGTGCCCGCTGCTGTTCCAGCGTGCGCATCAGTTCGTGTTTCGACATCACCGCGTGCGTGCGCGCCGCGGGTAGCGAGGCCAGCAGCGAGCGGTGATCGGGGAAGGGTTCGGTCAGCGTCCGGCAGATGCGCACGTCCCCGTCGGCCGAACGGAATCGGATGCTGTGCTCGCCGGCTTCGAGATCCACGAGGTGGGCCCGGCGGATCTCCTGGAGCGCAGCGCTCAGATCGGCGCCGTCCACGGTCGCCGTCCATTCGGACGTTCCGGCCTGTTCGGGCACCACCGTCCGGGTGGACAACCGGTACCGGTCGGTGGCGGTGAGAGTCAGCGATTCGGCGGTCGCCTCGAGCCGGACCCCGGCCAATACCGGCAGGTCGGGGTCGGTGCCGGTGGCGGCGAGTATCTGTTCGACCGCCGCCGCGAGCACCGGCCCGCGCACCGTCGCCACGAGCCATCCGGAGGGTTCGCCCAGGGCGGCCTTGACGGTCTCGGCGGTCCGTCGCGCCTGCTGGGTACGTTCGACCAGCCGCGTCACATGGTTGTCGATCAGCTGGGCCGCATCATGCGGGTCGGCGGCGAGTACCCGGGCGATACCGTCCAGCGGCATATCGATATCTCGCAACCGGCGGATCGTCACCGCCCGAGACACCTGGGCGGGGGCGTAGTAGCGGTAGCCGGTGGCCTCGTCGACCCCGGCCGGCGCGAGCAGACCGGAGTCGTCGTAGAAGCGCAGCGCGCTGGCGGTGATCCCGCAGGAGCGGGCGAACGCACCGATGGTGATCAGGTCGGATTCGGGCACCCGCCCATCATCGGGCTTCGAGGAACCTTAAGGTCAAGCCGGCATTCTCACTGGCCCCGGTAGGTCCCGAAACTCCAGTAGTTGCCTTCCGGGTCGGCGACGGTGAACCCGCGCGATCCGTAGTCCTCGTCCTTCAGCCCGGCGATCGTCTCCGCGCCGGCGGCCGTGGCCCGCTCGTAGAGGGCGTCCGGGTCGGTGCAGACGACGTACACGGATTCGGTGCCCGGTGTACGCCGGTCCGGCAGGCCGCCGCCTTTGCCGGCGGTGCCGAACATGATTCCGCCGCCTTCGGGCCAGCGCAGTTCGGCGTGTTCGATCACCGACGGATCGTCGTCCCGGGCGTACATCGCGGTCAGTTCGAACCCGAAGGCCCGGACCAGGAAGTCCGCGGTGCCGCGGGCGTCCCGGAATGCCAGACACGGCCAGACGGTCGGGGCGGATGTGGTTGTCGTGGTGGTTTTATCTGTTGCGGTCATGGTTTCAGCCTCGCTCTCCGGCGAGCTCCGGGTCTTGGACGGATGGAATCTCCTCGGCCAGCCACTGGGTCGGACTACAACCGGCCAGGCGGGCGAACTCGCGGTTGAGATGTGGTTGGTCGTAGTACCCGCAGGCGGCAGCCACCTGCGCGATCGAAACGAACGACGGGGTGTTCAGCAGCATCTGCTTGGCCCGCTCGAATCGCGCTATCCGCCCTGCCACCTTCGGGCTCAACCCGAACTCGCTGCTGAACCGTTTGGTGAGGTACTGCCGGCTCCACCCGATCCGCTCGGCCAGCGGTTCGACGCCCACCGTCCCGTGTGACCGCGCCACCGCCCGCCATGCCCAGGACAGCTCCGGGCTCACTGTCCGTTCCGGGACCAGCAGCCGGGTCAGCACGCGATCGCAGGCCGCGAACCGCTGTGGCCAGCCCGAATACTCCTGTAGCTCCTCCCACAGTTGCCGCCCCGGTGCGCCGATGAAATCGGCGAATTCGATCGACGTACTCCACAGCTCCGCCGCCGGTAGTCCGAACAGCGCCCGGCAACCCATCGGCGTGAGTTTGACGGCGACACCCTCCTGAGTGCCGTCGTGCGCGATCATCGCTGGGGTGTCCTGTAGGCCGCCGAGCACGCAGCGGTAGTTGTCCGGGGATTGGCGGGCGTCGGTCTGGCTGATCACGTCGATCACGGGCCCGATGGCCACGATGAATGTCATATGCCGTGACGGCAGCCCTCGATGCAGGCCCGCCTCGAACCCGATCATCCGGTAGCCGATGTATCCATCGATGAAAGTGGCCAGGGCCGGGGCCGGGTGGGCCGTCACCACCTCAGAGGTCGGCTCCATATCCGTCACGCTACGCCGGTCCAGAGCACATCGCCGAGGCTGAACCAACCCCGATGGGCACTCGGCTTTGTCCCCGGTGACCGTCTGAAGTAGGTTGCCTTCGCCGCGAGCCTGCGCGCCTGGCTCCCGCGCCACGCACGGCCGACCGTCGACCCGGACGCTCTCCCGCGTAGACTCCAGTCCTCGTGAGTCTCACCCTCGGAATCGTCGGCCTGCCCAACGTCGGAAAATCGACGCTGTTCAACGCGCTGACCCGCAACGACGTGCTCGCCGCGAACTATCCCTTCGCGACCATCGAGCCCAACGTCGGGGTGGTCCCGCTGCCCGACCCGCGCCTGGACACGCTCGCCGGGATCTTCGACTCCGCCCGCATCGTCCCCGCCACGGTCTCCTTCGTCGATATCGCGGGCATTGTGAAGGGCGCCTCCGAGGGTGCCGGCCTCGGCAACAAGTTCCTCGCCAACATCCGCGAAGCCGACGCCATCTGCCAGGTGGTCCGGGTCTTCGCCGACGACGATGTGGTCCACGTCGACGGCGAGGTGAACCCGTCCTCCGATATCGAGGTCATCGAAACCGAGTTGATCCTCGCCGACCTGCAGACCCTCGAGAAGGCGGTCGTCCGCCTGGAGAAGGAAGCCAAGGTCAAGAAGGACCGCAAGCCCTACGCGGACGCCGCGAAGCAGGCCCAGGAAATCCTCAACGGCGGGCGCACTCTGTTCCACGCGGCGAAGGAGATCGACGGTGAGCTCTTGAAGGAACTGTCGCTGCTCACCACCAAACCGTTCCTGTACGTCTTCAACGCCGACGAATCGGTGCTCACCGACGAAGCCAAGGTCGCCGAGCTGAAAGCTTCTGTGGCCCCGGCAGATTCGGTGTTCCTGGACGCCAAGGTCGAATCCGAGCTCCTCGAACTCGACGACGAATCCGCCGCCGAACTCCTGGAATCCATCGGCCAATCCGAACCCGGCCTGCACGCTCTGGCCCGCGCCGGCTTCCACACCTTGGGCCTCCAGACCTACCTCACCGCCGGCCCGAAAGAGGCCCGCGCCTGGACCATCCACCAGGGCGACACCGCCCCGAAGGCCGCCGGTGTCATCCACACCGATTTCGAGCGGGGCTTCATCAAGGCCGAGGTTGTTGCGTTCGACGATCTGGTCGAGGCCGGGTCCATGGCCGCGGCGAAGGCGGCGGGCAAGGTACGGATGGAAGGCAAGGACTACGTCATGACCGACGGCGACGTAGTCGAGTTCCGGTTTAATGTATAGAAGCCCAGGTCGGAGCGGATTTGTGATCGTGCGACCCAGAGTGGTCGAACTCTGGCTGGGACTGATGCGCGATGAGGTGTCAGCTGGGGTCAGGCCGCCAGGCTGACGGGCTGGTTCATGCTGGTCTCGTATTCGATGGGGTCGATCTGCCCAGGCGGGCCTGCCGGCGTCTGCGGTGGTAGGTGCGTTCGATCCAGGTGATGATCCTGGTCCGCAGCTCTTCTCTGGTCCGCCATTGCTTGCGGTCCAGGACGTTCTTCTGGAGCAGGGCGAAGAATGACTCCATGGCGGCGTTGTCACCGGCGGCACCGACCTTGAACGTCACTGGGTGCCGGCTGCGGGTTCCTGGCCGGAGGGCTCGTTCACTGCCTGGGAGTGGTGCGGACGCGGACGTGTGCGCGCTCGCCCTGCCGACCGATGAGGCAGAGGTACTCCACGGGCCGGGTGGTTGCGGCGCCGAACCAGTGTGGTGTGCGGGTGTCGAACTCGGCGGCTTCACCGGGCGAGAGGACCATGTCGCGTTCGCCGAGCACGAGCCGTAACTGTCCGTTGAGGACGTAAGCCCATTCGTACCCCTCGTGGGTCTCGAGGACGGGCTGATCCGAGCCGCGGCTTCCGGGGGGAACTTGTAGCCCTGGATACCGCCGGGGCGCCGGTCAACGGCAGGACCGTCTGCCTCCCTTGCCGTAGATAGGGCGCAGGTGAACACGTGGGTTACCGGTGGCTGGAGCATCGCCGGGGTCCGACGGCGTCGAGGCCCTCGCCCTTCTCGGTGTTCATGGCAGCTAGTTTGCCAGAACGGCAAAAGTTTTTGCCAAGAGCTGTGCTGCCGTTGCAGTGTGGCACCTGAAGGGCGCTCGTTTCGGGTGTCAACCGGAACAGGAGGATCTATGTCTACTGAGGACTCTGGCAACCCAGGTGTGCCGGTGGAGTACGCGACCTGGCGGAAGAACCGTTGGGAGGAGGTTGCCGGCCCGGGCGGCAAGGCGGGCACCGTCCAGCTGGCCATGGTCTCGCATCCCGAACCGGGGGTGCCGGGCTTGCCCGGTCGATGGGAGGTGAGTGCCTCGGAGGTCTTGACCCTCACCGTCACCGCCGCGGACGGAGCGTCGATCAGCGGGCGGCCGGTGACCGGTGCGGTGGAAGTCGAATCCGGGAGTCAGGTGGAGCTTGCTGACGGGCGGGTATGTTTCGTACAGGGACGGGGCGGAACCTACGGCATGGTCGTCTGGGATCCTTCCGCACCTGTTCTCACGAGGCTGCGCGATATCGTGAGCTATCCCTACGATCCGAAGTGGGTCGTCGACGCCGAGTACCGGCCAATGCCAGGCCGTACCATCGAAGTAGGGCGTCTGACCAGTCCTCGGAGCAAGGAGACCGTCTCCGCCCCGGGAGACCTGGTCGTCGAGCTCGGCGGCCGGGAGTACGCCCTGGTGGTGCTGGAATCCGTCCCAGGCCTGCGTCTGGCGGTCTTCACCGATCCCAGCAGTGGCACCGACACACCCGAGATCGGTCGATGGCTGATCCTCCCCCCGGACGAGGGCAGCAACCTGCGGGTCGACTTCAACCAGGTGATCCTGCCCCACCATGTGTTCTCCACGGCGTTTCCGTGCCCGATTCCGCTTGATGCGAACCATCTTCCGGTTGTCGTTGACGCCGGGGAACGTGCACTCGTTCTCGACGGAACGAGCAGGAGCACGGTGACAGAGCCCGACGACAGAGGACAGGACGAAATCATGGAACCGGAATTGATCGAGAAGGCGGTCCAGTACCTGCGGCATCTGGAGCACTTCGACTTCGCGAGCATGCGAGCGATGTGCACGGACACGGCCACTGTCTGGCACAACGACGGCAAGGGCGAGCAGACGATCGAGGAGAACCTCGAGCAGCTCGAGCAGATGTCGAGCGGCGGGGGTGTCGTCGCGTTGCGGTACGAGATCACCCGCCAGTTCCAGAAGCCCGACCAGGTGCTCCAGCAGCACGTGCTGCATGTCAACATGCCCGACGGGGCCGGCACCGAGTTGCCCGTGGCGATGTACTTCGGTTTCCAGGACGGTCTCATCGACCGCATCGAGGAGTACGCGAACATGACGCCGCCCAACGAAGGCAGCGCGAGCTGATCCAACGCTGCGGGACCTTCGGCACCTGGGCACGACCGTCGCCCAGGTGCCGAATCTCTGTCAGCCCCTGTCCTCGCGGCGGCGGGCGACACCATGCGGTACCCGAAGTCCTCAGCGCAGCTACACCGACGTGCGGCGACCCACTGATATCAACTTGTACGAGACGCCCGACGTGGCCCGAGGTAACGGCGAAGTTTGGATCACCGCCGCGGTCGGCGCCACTTACGCGGCGCCGGTGTTGATCGTGCACTACATCGATGCGCACGCCTATCTACCGCCTGCGAGCTTCGTCGAAGCAGTCCGGACCGGTGTGCCGGCTGAGGGGCTTTCGTGATGGTTATTCGTCACCGAACTCGGTCGAGTTCGGAACATCTTTGATCGCGACACCGAGGCGCGAAGGGTGAAGAAGCAGAAGCAGCCTTGGGCGAGCGCACTCGATAGGGTCGAGTTCCGACAGGGGAACATATCTGATGGTGGAGGACGAGCCCGATGAATGATCGGACTTTGCAGAGTCGGTGGCATATCGCTGCCGACGGCTCGGTGATCAAGTCGTACCCGAAGGCGCTGGACCACTCGAACCCGCAGCGCGATCCACCGTCAGGTCTGAAGTACCTGCGCTACACCGTTACCCGGCGACTGGAACTTTCGGAACTGTACGCCTTGGACGAGAACCTTGCTCGGTCCAACGCCTTTTTCGACCGGCTCACCACGGTGCTCCGCGTCCCGGTTTTCGTGGTGGGCGTCGTGCTCGCGTGGCTCGTCCTTCCCCGGCTCGGTCTCGGCAGCACGGTGGTGACCGTGCTGCTCGC
This sequence comes from Nocardia sp. NPDC051750, assembly GCF_044453135.1. NCBI lineage: Bacteria > Bacillati > Actinomycetota > Actinomycetes > Mycobacteriales > Nocardiaceae > Nocardia > Nocardia sp. NPDC051750. Next base: position 260,188 of record NZ_JBITCK010000007.1, read on the forward strand.
CCTATTCATCCCGCTGGTCGTCGTCGGTATCCTCGGCGTGGTACTCCTGCCGGCCGTGATGCGCAGCCGTTTCGAGCGAATCCACCTCGATGGTGGGTTCGAGTCCTCGGTGCCCGAGGTCCTCGGGGATACCGAGGCGCGGGCATTGATCGACGCCCCGGGCGTCGCCCGAGCGGCGAAGGCCGCTGATCCTGGACGTCGAGGGCGAACCCGAACTCCTCGAACCGACGACGAACTCCTGGAATCCATCGGCCGGCCCGAGCCCGGCCTGCACACACCGGCGTAATCGGCTTCCGGCACGGAGAAACGTCCGGGAGCGGGACGAAGTAGGGTGCACGGAATGGCAGTGGCGAAACTTTGGACCATCCAGTGGCACATTGCCGCCGACGGAACAGTGATCAAGCAGCGGTCTCGGGGCAACGCGGAACACGAACAGTTGTTCCAGCAGTACGCGACCACGCGGACGCCGACGATCGAGGAGATCGATACGTTGGAGGATCGCCTACAGCGTTCCAGCGCCTCCGGTAACCGGCTGTCGAAGGTCTTCCTCTACCTGTTCTACGCCGCCTGCGCCGGATTCGTGCTCGGGATCGTGCTGCCCTGGATCGGGATCGACACCGGCTTCCTGGCGCTCGGATCGCTCATTTTCGTCGTTCTCGCGTCGATGAGCACCGGCGTCATCCTGAGAATGTCGATCAGTCGCCATCAGCGCGCCTTTCGTGACGCAGGCTTCGAGTCGCCGAACGGCGTTACGCTCGCCGCTCGCGAGGCCCGCGTGATGATCGCAGATCCCGGCGCAGTCTCCGGTCGAGAGTTCGCCGCTGTCCGGGCCTGAGGTCCGGCGGTAACGCTGCGGCGATCGTACTGATCGTGACTCCTCGAGCGCGATGCCGAATCCGCCGCCGGCCCGAAAGAGGCCCGCGCGCGTGGACCTTTCACCAGGGTGACACGGCTTCGAAGGCCGTCGGACCCCGAGCGGGTTCGGCACTACCTCGACCTGATTCGGGACGGTGTGACGCCGACGGCCGTCGCGCTTTCGACATTGGATGTGTGTCAGCCCGCGATGGATAACGAGTCGACGGACTATTACGTCCATTGGGGGCTCAGCCACTTTTTGCTGGACGGTCACCACAAGTTGGAGGCGGCAGCACGCGCCGGCGGCTCGGTTCAGCTCCTCGCTCTCGTGAGCATAGACGGAGGCCTCGCAAGCTCCGAAGACGTTGCCCGGCTCCCGGAGTTGCTGGCGCGTCCTCGGGCGGACAGGAGGGCGGTGCACCGGCCGGTCGACGATGAAGCGTAGGAGAGTTCTACCGAATATCGATAACGCTGCATGACTTCGTTTGCCGGCGCGACGCCTACGATCATGGCAGGTTCGCTCGCCAGGAAGGGTGCGGAATCGCGGCGGTCAGACCGTGCGGATGACGGGGGCAGGCTTGATGTTCTGGGCGTCGATGAGGGCGCGGATGTCGTCCGGGTCGGAGGTCCAGATGATGGCACCGAGACTCGCGGCCATGACGACGACGGTCGCATCGACGACATCCGCGGTACTTGCCTTGCCACAGAGAATGCCTGTGGCTTTGGCTGTTTCGAGGCCGATCGGTACGACATGGCATCCGGCGAGGAACTTGCCGAGCCGGACCTGGCGGCGGGAGTCCCGCCACGCCTGGCTGACGACGACGGAGGGAACGTGGATTTCTCGTCCGTCTTCGAGCGCCAGGTTGTGGCGGGCCCACATGCGCCGGTCGTTGTTGTCGATGGCGATCAGTGCGCCGGCGTCGTACAAATAGGGGATGTTCACGCAGCCGAGGTCCCCGAGCGGTTGAGGTACTCGGCGTCGGCGGCAGCGAGGTCTGCGCGGGCGTCGGCGAGCTCCTCCGGAGTGAAGGCGCCGTGCTCGGCCTGCCATTCTTGGACTACTGCCCGCCCGGCTCGCCACCGCAGCTCCCGTTCGGCGGCTCCGGCAACGAGCCGGGAAAGCGGGATGCCTTCTTCCTCGGCAGCTCCGGCCAGCGCCTCGACCAGGGATTCGTCGAGGGTGATAGTCACCTTCTTGGTCGCCATATGTTCACCATAGCGCAGTATGGTGAACGTGGGAGCTCGGTCGGTGCGCTCCGAGTATCGAACCTATCCGCGCACCGCCGCCACTGCCTCGTCGTACAGTTCGGCGAGGTCGTCGGCGCCGTCCGATTCGATCCATGCTTCCGAAGCCGTATCGAGGCAGGAGAGTGCTGCTGCGACGATTGCGGTGGCGCGCAGCATTGTCCGTTCGGCGGGCCCGTCGATCCGTGCTTCGGCCACTTCGGTGACGAGGACCCCGAACGGCTCGCGCGGGAGATCGCCGTGGACGTGTCCGCGCCCGTACAGCTCACGTCCGCGTTCCTGCCGGATCTGCTCGCGGCGGGCAACGGGTTCCTGATCAACGTCGCCGGCATGGCCGCCTATGCGCCGACGCCGCGCATGGCGGTCTACGGCGCGTCGAAGGCGTTCGTGCTCAACTTCACCGAGGCCCTGTGGTCGGAACTGCGCGGTCGTGGTGTCACGGTTTTCGCGTTGTCACCGGGGGCGACGGACACCGAGTTCAATACGGTCGTCGGCACCGACGACGCTACCGCGGGCGCCCGGATGCGATCGGCGGCCGAGGTGGTGGCGACGGCGCTGACGCATCTCGACCGCCGATCGCCGGGGCCGAGCGTCGTCGATGGAGTGGGCAATCGGCTCGCCGCGGCGATGAGCAAGCTGGTGAGCCGGCGCACCGCGGTCGTGCTGATGGACCGGTTGTCGGACCCGGGCCGGCGGCGGGCGGCATGAGCGCTCGGCGCTGAAAGGTTCGTGACGGGCACGTCGCCCCGTTCGGCAGCTACCCGCGGGACTGTGCGGCGGGGGACGTCCGTCCGGCGAGTTCGGCCAGGTGGTGCAGTGAATTGGTGAGATGTTCGGGGGCGAACGGCGGGAAGTGGAGGTATTCGCGGATGTACGGCGGTACCGCCGACCAGTCGTACGTGAGCGTGACCTCGGTCTCGGACGGACCTAGCGGCGTCAGGTCGTACCGCCAGAACCAGCCGCCGAACTCCAGGCGGCCGTCGTCCTTCTCTTCCCCGGTCAGCCAGCTGATGGTGCGCGGCGGGTCGAACACCTGAACCTTGTTCGCCACCTGGTAGCGACCGTTGGGATGGTTGGGGTGATACATGTCCATCCGGAAAATCTGTCCCACCTCGGTTAGCGGCGGGAGGTCGACAGCTTCCTGGACCCACCCGGTGCCGTCGATCGCGGAATGAGTCGCCGGGTCCGCCAGCACCACGAACACCCTGGTGGCGGGTACGGCGAAAATCAGGGTGGCGCTCACGTTTTCTTCGGCCACGGTGCCCTCCTGGTCATCCCGGGTCCCACAAGCCCGGCGTGGGATGTTCCCACCATGGAGACGACACGGCGAGACGGGACTCATCGGTGAATTCGCACGTGGTCAAGTCCGCTTCAGAGTTCCGACACTCAGCGATCCGTCGGCCCGCGTTTTCTTCTCGGCCGCGCGCACGTAGCCGGCGGGATCCTTGTCGACGGACCGGACGCCCGCGTAGTTCCGCGCCTCGTACGCCGCGAAGGCGACGGCCAGCTGATGGCGCCGCGGCAGCCCGGCCAAGCGGCGGAAATCGGTGAGGCCCTCGCGTTCTTCCTCGGCCATATGATCGCTGTTGGCCGTGTTCGCCGCCGCGACGGCCGCGTACCAGTCCGCGGAGCCGACCTGATGCCGCGCCACCTCGGCGACCGCGTCTCTGATCTCGTTGTGGTCGTGGATGGCGTCGAGGGTCTCGTCCTTCACCGGGCCCGCCCGCCGGGCCGCGATACCCACCTGCAACAGCGCGGGATAGAAGATCTCCTCCTCCGCCTGGGCATGCAGTTCGAGAAAGGCCGCCAGCCTGCCCCAGATGGCGGAAAGCACCCCGGTATCCCTGCGATCGACCTCCTCCAGGATCGCGAACAGCCGCCGCTGCTCATGGTGGTCATCGAGGATCAGCTGGGTAATGTCCACAATTCCTCCCTGATACCGCGTTCAGGTCAGTACCGACGCCGGGCAGGCTCTCTATCAGGGCAACCGGCGGCTCCATCGGGGAGCCGACGATAACGCACCACCGAGCCGCTCCGCTGCCGACCCACCGACCGGTCGCCGGCCATGTCGTCGCCCGGACCGCCGGCCGCGGCGAAGGCGATCGGAAGTGACCGGTCTCGCTGCGTGCTCCGGCCGGGTGCGGCACGCACGGGGTTCGGCGGGGCGCCGAACGGTCACGCCGCCGCGTAGGTCAGCAGGACGACGCCGTTGCTGAAAGACGCCGATCCGAGGTGGGCCGGCTGCGGGATCTCCAGGTTCGCCGGGAACAACCGCCGGCCACGCCCCTGCACCGCCGGATAGACGAAAAGCCGGTATTTGTCGACGAGCCCTGACATGCGCTCCCAGTTGGCTCCGGCCGCGTCAGGTGACCGTCCCTGGACGCGCAGTGCGAATCGGCGGGGCCCGATAGGAATCAGCCGTGGGAATCTCTGTCTGCGTGGACTCGGTCTCAGCCGCGAGCGCGCGCTTCGCGGACTCCGTATGCGGCCATGAACATGTCGAGGAGTCCATCGATTGCGTTCTCGTCGACGGGGCGGCAGGTGAGCAGTGAGCGGTAGTAGAGAGTTCCACACAGCACCTCGGCGGGGTATTCCAGATCCGCGTCGGCGACCAGCTCGCCGTCGCGCTGAGCTCGGGTGAGCCGATCGAGGGTCCGCTGTTCCACGGTGGCCAGAAATCGTTCGTACAACGTCGCCCTGAGTGCGGGGTCGGCCTGGGCTTCGGCGATGACTGCCCGGTAGACGGGGCCGATGGGCGGGGAGGAGAGAGCTTGGCTGGAACGCACGAACTGCTCTCGCAGATCCGCCCGGACGGCCCCGGACGTGTGGTAGTCCAGATCGCTGGTCCACACGACGCTGAGCGCGTCGAGCAATAGCTCTGCGATGGACGGCCAGCGCCGATAGATGGTGTGTTTCCCCACGCCGGCCCGCCCGGCGATGGCTTCGACACTCAGCCCCCGATAGCCGACCTCCGCCGCCAGGTCGAGGGTGACCTCGAGCAGCTCCCTGGTGCGTTCGGCGCCGCGGCGTCGCGGTGTGGTGGACGAGTCGGCCATATACCGACCATACCGGCACGGTGCGTGCCGTTGACATTCCTCCCGAATTGCCGCAAGATGCGATTATCGACACGATCCGTGCCGATAACCGGCAAGGTTGCGACCGCACCCAGGCCCGCCGGGAACAGATCGGTACCGGCCGGGAGAAGCCCGGTACCACAGGGCATGCCGAGCAACGACAGATAGAGCAACCACGAGGAGAACGCTGTGAAGACCATGAGCTGCAGACACCTGGGTGGCCCGTGCGACCTCGAGCTGAGTGCGGAGACCGCCGACGAGATCATCAAGGCGCAGGATCGTCACCTGCGCGAGGCCGCTCGCAGTGGCGACAAAGACCATGTACCGGCCCATGAGGAGATGAAGGGACGCTGGAGGCATCCGTTGAAGGCGATGGGATGGTATCGCGACACCAAGAAGGCCTTCGCAGCGCTTCCGTGATGTCATCGCCCGGCCGGTGTCATGTCGAACTGCGATCGACCTCGGCTGTGGAGGTTGCTCGACTGCAGGGTTCGACTGACTTCCGCTTCAACGGGTAGTAGTCCAACCTCGGGTGAACCACGTTCACTCAGAGGGCTTGCCGAACCAGCGGGTGAGGTGGTCGTTCAGGTCCTGCTGGTGCTCGCCGAGCCAGGCGACGTATCCGTCGGGACGGAGCAGTAGGGCCGGAAAGTCCAGTACCGCTGTGGGATCCGTGATGAGGTCGACGCGGCCCGACCAGCCCTCGACGGACAGGCGTTCGGTGCGGTCGAGTACCAGGCCGCGGCCCCGGTGTAGCCGGTCGTAGAGGCGGCCCTGGTGCAGGTCGATGTCGATATCGCGTAGGCGCCGGCCGAGCAGGTCGGGACCCGGGCCGAAGTCGTAGCGGATGCTGATCGCGGTGATCTTCTCGATCAGGTATCGGTTCACCTCGTCGAAGTCCATCAGTTCGGTGAGCAGTCTGCGCACCGCCTGCGCGCCCGGTTCGGTGGACGCCAGTGCCACCTGGGCGCGGGTGTTGTCCAGTACGTCCGCGGCGACCGGGTGGCGTTCGGCCTGGTAGGTGTCCAGCAGTGTTTCCGGTGCCCAGCCGCGGATCTGTGCGGCCAGCTTCCAGCCGAGGTTGACCGCGTCCTGAATGCCGAGGTTGAGGCCCTGACCGCCGGCGGGCGGGTGGATATGCGCCGCATCGCCGGCCAGCAGCACCCGCCCGACGCGGTAATGCTCGGCCAGTCGGGTGGCATCGCCGAAGCGGGACATCCAGCGCGGGGAGTGCACGCCGAAATCGGTCCCGGCGACGGCGCGCAGCGCTTGCGCGAAATCCTCCAGGGCGGGCGGTTCCGCGCGATCCTCGCTGACACCGGCGGCCGGGACCACCACGCGATAGACCCCTTCGCCGAAGGGACCGAGACTGAATACCTTGTTGGTTTCGCGGATTTCGGTCACCTTGGCGGCGATCTCCTCCTGTGGCACACCGATTTCCATCTCGCCCATCAGCGTCTCGGTCCGCGAGGGTTCGCCGGGGAAGCCGACGCCGAGCAGTTTGCGTACCGTGCTGCGCGCGCCGTCACAGCCGACGAGGTACCGCGACCGCAGCCGCTGCCCGTCGGCCAGTTCGACGGTCACACCCGCGTCGTCCTGGTCGAAACCGTCCACCGCGCCACCGCGCCGGACCTGCGCACCCAGTTCGATCGCTCGGTCTTCGAGCAGCTGTTCGACGATCGGCTGCGGGATCCCCAGCAGATAGTCGTGCGCGGAATCCAGGCCTCCTGGCGCAGATTTGGCGATGGCCGCGAAGATACCGCCGACCGGACGCTGTCTCCCGCGTTCGAGAAAGCGATCCAGCAGTCCGCGCATCGCCAACAGCTCGAGACTGCGCATATGCAGACTGACTATGCGGACGAACGATGACGCGGGCTCGGGTTCCTTCTCCAGCACGAGAACCCGCACCTCGTGCAGCCGCAGTTCGGCGGCCAGCATCGCACCGGTCGGTCCGCACCCGGCAATGATCACATCGAACATGCACCACTCATTCGCCCAATTTGCTGCACCTGGTCACCGTGCGTCCCCGTCGTCAGCCGTGGCCACGTGTGCACGCGTACCGCTGTTCCGGATTTCCGCAGGTCCTGGCCTCGGCCGCCTATTGTGCGGCGCTCTCAGGCCTTGTCGCAAGCGATATATGTCGAAGGGGAGCCGGCCCGGTCACCGGCACTACTGCGCGCGGGACGAGGTGATTTCAGGTGGTCAGAAGAGTCTCAGGTTGCCGAGGTAGATCTTGCCGCCAATCGATACCGGCGTGTACTCGCTGGTGATCTCCCACACCTGATCGGCAGCGTCCCACACTTCCAGCGAGTGGCCCGACCCGGAGGAGTCGGTGGCGACGGCGACCCGTTGGCCGTCGGTGCCGAGCAGGGTGCCGTCCGGCACATAGCCGGGAATCACGTATTCGCCGGTGTAGGCGTCGATCACCCGACCCGAATCCGAGGTCGTGATCAACGTGCCGGTACCGCGCAACAGCAGTTGCTCGGAACTGTCCTCGGCGTCGTAGGACTCGTTCTCCCACAGCACGGTCCCGGTGTGCGGGCTGACCCCCGCATAGGTCGTCTTGTCCCCATCGGTCCGGATCACGGTCGGCACCGAAGTCTCGACCGCAGTCTTCTCGAACGCGGTCGGCTGATGCGGGCTCGGGAGCCAGTCCGCCGCGATCTCCGCGGTCTGGGCGCCGTTGCGGTCGTAGATCCTGGGCGCGGACCCGCCTTCGGCGACGACGAATCCGTCGACGAAAACATTCCAGCGATCGTTACGGATCTGCTCGACCGAATCGCGCCGGAACACCTCTTTTCCGTCTTCGAGCCGGATCACCCGGAATTCCCATTTCGACAGCGGTTGTGCCGGGGCCGGTGCCGATTTGATCACCGCCAGCCGGGCCGCGGCGAAAATCTCTATCCAATGATGGGTTTCGGGCGAGGGCCGGGAATCGGGCCAGCTGATTGCCGGAAGTTCCGCGCCGTCGGCGCCGATCGACCGCAGCACCGGCGGCCAGCCGGCATCGGTGCTGTTCACGAACACGAACCGCTCACCCGCGGCGGTCAGGCTGAATACATGCTTTCTCGAGGTCATGGTGGTGGTGATCCGGCCGGCCGCGAGATCGATGATTATGACGGCATCATCAGGTACCGACGCGCCCCGCAGGTGACAGGCCGCGGCCGACCGGCTTTCGCCGACGACGCAGCGGTCCAGGTTCCGCTGAGCGGTATCCACCGGGATCGGCGCGGTGCCGTCCCGGAGCCGGCCGGTGTTCGCGTCGACGATATCGAGGTAGTCGATGGTATTACCGTCGGCCAGGCGGACTTCGCGGTTCACGAGGACGACCTCGGAATCTCCGCCGAGCGCTGTTGTGTCCTGGACTTCGGAACCTGTAGGTCCGGGGGTTTCTTGGAGCGTCCAGACCGGGCTGTCCGGCCGCGTGCCCAGCGTCGGCAGGATCGGTGTCACGGGCCGACGGGGCAACTGCGCGGCTTCCGCCGAGACTTCCCCTTGTCGAAATGCCCGCACCCCGAACACGCCGGCAACGACCAGCAGCACCGCGGCAACCAACGCTCCGATGAGTAGAGCGGTCCGGCGGTCATTCGTTCGAGGTCCCGGGTTCACCCTCCCCGGCGGCATCGGCGGGACCTGGTCATACGTCCCCCGGACGACCGGGGCGGGGCTGATGGAAGTTGCCACGTAGCGGTTGCCCGCGACCGCCGAAGATTGCGGCGGCCGCACCGCGAGTGCGTGGGCGAGGGCGGCCGCGAAGTCCTTGCTGCGGGCGAAACGCTGCTCCGGGGTCTTCGCCATCGCCCGCCGGAGCACCGAATCAACGGACGGTGCGAGATCGGGCCGCCGCTCGCGCACACTCGGTACCTGTTGCTGCGCATGAGCCATGATCACCGCGACCGGGTTTGTGCCGGTGAACGGCTGAGCCCCGGTGAGCAGATGAAACGCGGTGGCGGCCAGCGCGTACTGGTCCGATCGCGGATCGACCGGGAGGCCCTGCATCTGCTCCGGTGAGGCATAGGCGACAGTGCCGACGGTCAGTCCGGTCCCGGTCAGATCCGAGGTCTCCGGCCCCATCCGCGCGATCCCGAAATCGGTCAGCAAATAGTGACCTGTTCCGGCGAGCAGGATATTGGCGGGTTTCACATCCCGATGGACCAACCCGCGCGCACCCGCGTAATCGAGCGCATCGGCCACCTCCGCGACAGCACGCACCACATCGGCGGCAGGCAACCCGCTCGGTGCGCCCCGCAACAACGCCGACAGATCGACACCGTCGATCAGCTCCAGCGCGATCCACAATCGCCCGTCGAATTCGCCACGGTCATGCACACTGACGATGCCGGGATGCGATAGCGACGCCGCGAGATCGGCCTCCCGCTCGAAACGGCGCCGATATGAATCGTCCTGGGTGAGCGGCGCGGCCAGCACCTTCACCGCATCCGAGCGTGGCAGCCGCGGATGCCTGGCGACATACACTTCGCCCATCCCACCGGCGCCGAGCAGACGTTCGACGGTATACCCGGCGAACACCGACCCGGGCACCAATGCAGCCAACGTCCGATACCTCCGATACACACCGGCGCGATGGTCACACCGTATCCCGAGCCCGACGGCGCATCGCAGTCAGGAAGCTGTCGGACCTCGTTGTGGCCGGCGGTGCCTGCGCGCACTACGCCGCTACCGCACCTGGCTGAACGGCCGTGCCGCGTGAGGTGATCCCGCGACCTACGCTTGGATGACCTCGACGTGCACCAGTGCGTTCAGTGAGTCGCAACTGGCCCAGGACTGATTCTGTCCGTACTGCACCGGCCCGTACTTCCAGTAAGTGAACGGGACGGGCCAGGCGACACAGGTGAGCTTCACCTGGTGCCAGGTCGGCAGTTCACAATTGGCCATTCCGCCGGTATTGAGGATGTTGTAGACGTGACAGTTGGCCTGCCACACGGGGACGTCGGCCTGGGCTACGCCACCACCGGCGAGCACAGCGGCGGCGGTTGCGGTGGCGACGGCGGCCCCGGCAGCAAGGCGCTTCGCAGAAAGCATTCCGAACCTCCTGAATCGATGTCGTATGGATCACATCGCATACACGCCACGCGCGTTACTCGAATCGAACCGGGCATCGCAGCAGGTTGCGGGTGTATCGGCGGCGATCGGTACTTGTCACGACCGGCAGCGCTCCATAGTCAGCCGGGATTCGAACTCTCCATTCTCTACGCTTTCGATGGAAGCTATCCATTCTGCGGACGCAAATTCCGCGGTTCCGGATTAGGCGAATTCAAATGCTGGGGCACTGATATTTTGGGATCATGTCAGCATCCGATGCCTCCGAGCAGGAGCAGGACGCCGCCCCGCCTCGCCGTACCGCCGGGCGCATCACCGGCGGCATCGTCCTGATCCTCATTGCCGTCGTCTTGTTCGCCGCCGGGGTCCAGGCGATTGTCGATCCGGCCGCTGTCATCGCCGGTTCCTCGAACTCCGCGCGCAGTCCGGACACCGACGCCGAGGCGAAGATCGGTGGCCTGCTGATGTGTTTCTTCGGGATCACAGTGCTGGGCTTCGGCATCGGTCTGTTCGGGAAGAAGTCCGCACCGGGTACACCGTCCAGCACACCCTGACGCGGCGGCCGGGACGCGTCACGGCTCGGCCGCGATCACCGTGCCACCGAACTCGGTGCTGATGTAATCGGCGACCTCGGGACTCTCGAGTTGCCGGGCGAGGGTTACCAGGCGCGGGTCGTTCGCGTTCGCCGCTCTGCCGACCAGCACGTTGGTGTAGGGGTTGTGGGTGGAGGGTTCGCGGAGCAGCGGTGTTGCCGGGGCGAAGCCGTTCTCCTGTGCGGTGGCCGAGCGGTTGCCGCACAGCGGGTCCGCTCCCTACCGGCTCAACTCCGGCCTCTCCCATCGGCCGCGCCGACGGTGTCGTGTTCCAGAACCTCTGCGGCCGCCCGTTCCCCCGACCGCACCGCGCCGTCGACCCAGCCGCACATGACGGACGAGCTCTCGGTGCCGGCCCAGTGGATGCGGCCGCAGTGTTCGCGCAGTGCGTGGCCGAACTCCGTCAGCACACCGGGTGGGGCGTGGCTGAGCATGCCGCCGCCGGAGTAACGCTCGGTACTCCAATCTTGTTCGAGGTAATCGGTGGGGGTGCGGGCCCGGTCGCCGAAGCGTTCGGTGAGGGCGTCGAGTATCTCGTGCCGCCGGTCGGCGGGGTCGAGCCGGCCGATCCGCCGCGCGAGGGGTCCCTCGGTGATCACGCACAGGACCCCGGGGCGGCCGGTGTCGGTGCAGGCGTCGATGGTGACGGTGGCCGGGGAGCCGGGTTCCACCGACTGTCCGGTCAGCCCGTCGGTGCGCCAGAAGGGTTCGTCGTAGACGACGGATGTCTTGAGGATCGCGCCGCTGGGCATCCGCTGGTGCAGGAACGAGCGGTCGACCGGGAGCATCGGCTCGTAGCGGATATGGCTCGCGATCGCGAGGGGCACGGCGACAATCGCCCGGCGGGCGCGCACGGTATCGCGGTCGGAGTGGACGGTGACGCCGTCGTCGTCCTGATGGATATCGCGGACCGGCCGGGACAGGTGGATCGCATCGCCGAGTTCGGCGGCCATCGGGCCGGAGATGGCACCCATCCCGCCGACCGGCCGGGAATCCTGGGCGCCGTCCTCGACACCCAGCAGGAAAGCGGGTCCACCGCCGGACGCCATCTGGTGCAGCACGAAAAGGAGCGATACCTCCGAGCCGGCGGACGTATAGGCGCCGGCGATCGCGGTTTCGAGGAGTTCGTGGGCGGCTTTGGATACGACGTGGGTGTTCAGCCAATGCGCCAGAGTGAGGCGATCCCAGCGGTCGGCCTGCTCCGCCGTCCAGGGCGCCGCGAGCGGGATCGATTTACACAGGTGACCGAGGTCGAGCAGGGCGGCGCCGAGGTTCATCGCCACCCACGGGCTCATCGACCACGGGATGGTGCCCTGGTAGCGGTACTGCTTACCCTCGACAACCATCATGGCGTCACCGTCGGTGTACTGCTTGTAGCTGCCGACCCCGAATTCCGTCATCAATGCCTGGATACGGTCCTGACCGGGCCCGATCCACGCACCGCCGCGATCGATCCACGAGCCGTCGGCACGGGTCTCGGTGAAAGTGCGCCCGCCGAGCCGGTCGCGGGCCTCCAGCAGCGCCACGGTCCGGCCCGCCTGTTTCAGGCGCAGGGCTGCGGTGAGCCCGGCAAATCCCCCGCCTACCACGCAACAGTCGACGTCTGTCATGAGCGCCGCCTCGGGTCGGAGTCCGGTGCGACGCCGCCACGGCGGCGGACGCACTCCTGGTCGCACCACGAAGAACGGTGCGTATCGCGGAAAAGATGGTTCGCGCGTCGAGTTGTACGGCAATTCTAGGGCAGGGCGGCACCTGAAGTCTTCCGTGTACGGGTACGGGAGGCTTCGGCTGGGTGGTGCTCTCCGTAGGGGACCGGCACGCCGAGTGTGCGGAGCCTCAGACCGGGAACCCACCGAGCTGGCGGATCAGGGAGAAGATGTCCACGACTCCCCACATCTCCGCGACTCGGCCCTCGGTGAAGCGGAAAATGAACATCTCGTTGTATTCGACGCGCTTGCCGGTCGGTGCGATGCCCATGAATTCGGCGCGGTGGGTACCCGTCACCACCGACCTGCCGGCGACCTTGTCGCCTTCCGCGATCACATCCTCGAGCCGGACCTGGATATCGGGGAAGACCCGCAACAGGTTCACCCAGGTCTGTTCGACAGCGTCTCTGCCGGTTTCCGGTGTGGTCAGCGGGGTGTGCAATCGCATATCAGGCACGGTGAGCTCGGCGATCGTTCGTGAGATCGACTCGAGATCACCGGTGTTCACGACGTCATGGAAACGCCGGAAGATCGACTTGTTGTGTTCCGGGGTGGACGACATCGGCTCTCCTCGATTTCGTACGGATCGAACTCGGGCCGCTCGGTGCTGTGTCCAATGTATGTCCGCACGGGCGGGGTTACTGTGGTTCAGTGCAGTGTGAGCCGGCCGCGGCACGGTTCCACACCGCGTGGACGCCGCTCGGCCCGATACCGCGATCTGTCGCGATGATCAGTGCGGCACAACCGATTCCCGACAGGACCAGGCTAGACCCGAACAGAGCCGGGTAGCCGAGGAGTTCGCCGACCGTCCCCGCCGCGAACCCCGCAATTCCCTGCACCGTCACCACCGCGCACGCCAGCAGGGTGTAGTCGCTGCCGGCGTGGTCGGGGTCCGAGGCGTCCATCATGAGCGTGAACACCGCGACAGTCGCGGCGCCGCCCAGGATGTGCTCGGCCAGGCTCGCGGTGACGATCAGCCCGAACCCGCCGGTTCCGAGGGACGCGACGAGGTAGAGGGCCAGGCTCGCGGTCTGGGTGACACCGCCGATCAGCAGGGCGCGCCGCCGCCCGTACCGGAAGCACAGCCACCCGCCCAGTGCTGCACCCGCGAGCGCACCGGCCGACGACAGGACGCCTTTCACCAGCGCTATCTGCCCGAGGGTGAGCCCGGCGTCGGACATGAACGGGCCGACCATCGCCGATCCCATCGAGTCACCGAATTTGAAGGCGCCGATGAGCAGGATGAAGGCGAGCATCCCGGGGCGCCGTAACCGCGCCCACCACCCGGTCAGCAAACGCGCCGGATGCGGCGACGAGGTTTCCGGTGCCCCGCGAATCGAGGTCCGCGGTAACCACCAGACCGGGATCGCGGTGATCAGCAGCAGGATCGCCATCGCGAGGAACAGGCTCCGCCAGCCCGCGAGCGCGAACAGCCACAGCAGCGCGCCCCCGCCGACGATCATGCCGATTCGGTAGGCGCCGACCTGGATCCCGTTGCCCAGCCCACGGTCGCGCGGGCCCAGCAGTTGGACGGCGAGTCCGTCGGTGGCGACATCCTGGGTCGCGGAGACCGCGTTGACCACGGCAATGCCGACCAGGAGCCAGCGCAGTGACGACGAGAGGTCCAGGCAGGCCAGGCCGAGTGCCACCGCCGAGCTGGCGAGCTGGAGCGAAATCAGCCATTGCCGCCGGGTGCCGTAATGATCCACGTAGGGTGCCCACAGGAATTTCAGTCCCCACGGTGCGAACAGGATCCCGGTGGCGCTGATCTCGATCAGCGAGTAACCGGATTCGCGGAGCACCACGGGGAGCGCCTGGGTGAAGAACCCGTACGGAAGTCCCTGCGCGAAATACAGTGCGGCCAGCAGAACCAGGGTTCCGGCGGGAAGCATGCCGGATCGGGCCGCGGTTCTCATGCGGACATCCTGGCAGACCGAGCGCATCGAAGCGGGCGGCGATGCGGGGTCCAGGCCTGGGTGACCGGCCCGCAACAGATCGTTTGCAACGAAACTATCATGGTTTTATGACCGCAATGGCAACCGTACGGGCCGAACCCGATCTGTCGTTCCTGCTCGACCGCACCAGTCATGTGCTGCGAACCCAGATGGCGGCGGCGCTGTCGGAGATCGGGCTGACCGCTCGTATGCACTGCGTGCTGGTCCACGCCCAGGAAGAGGAGCGGACCCAGGCGCAGCTCGCGGAGATCGGCGATATGGACAAGACCACGATGGTGGTCACTGTCGACGCTCTGGAAAAGGCCGGTCTGGCCGAGCGGCGTCCCTCGTCCACCGACCGCCGCGCGCGGATCATCGCGGTCACCGATGAGGGCCGCGAACTCGCCGCGCGGAGTCAGGCGATCGTGGATGAGGTGCATCGTGCGGCCCTCGGGTCCCTGCCCGCGGACGAGCGGGAGATGTTGTTGCGTGCGCTGCGGCGTTTGACCGAGGGGCATCTCGCCGTCGCGTCGGAGGCGCCACCTGCGGCCCGCCGCGCCCGGAGGTAGTTCTCTTATGGATTGTCTATAACAGAACTATCTATTACAGTCTCTTCTGTTGGTTCGAGCAGGAGAGTGCCATGACCTACCCCAAACGTCTCGCGTTGGCTGTGCTGTCGGCCGCGACGCTGATGACGATCCTCGACGGCAGCATCGTCACTGTGGCGCTGCCGGCGATCGAGCAGGAGCTCGGCTTCACCCCGGCCGGCTCGAGCTGGATCGTGAACGCTTATCTGATCGCCTTCGGCGGGTTGTTGCTGCTCGGCGGCCGGCTCGGCGATCTCGTCGGTCGCCGGGTGATGTTCCTGGCCGGCAACGGGGTGTTCGCTGCTGCTTCCCTGTTCGCCGGTGCGGCGACCACTCCCGCCCAGCTGATCGCCGCGCGGTTCCTCCAGGGAGTGGGCAGTGCCTTCGCTTCGGCCGTCGCGCTCGGGATCCTGATCACGCTGTTCACCGACCGCCGAGAGCGGACGGTTGCCATCGGAGTCTTCAGTTTCACCGGAGCCGCGGGTGCCGCGCTCGGCCAGGTACTGGGTGGGGTCCTGACCGACGCGCTCGGCTGGCACTGGATCTTCTTGATCAATGTGCCGATCGGCCTGGTGACGATTTTCGCGGCGGTCCGATCGCTGCCCGCGGACCAGGGCCGTGGGCAGATCGCGAACGCCGATGTGCTCGGTGCCACGCTGGTCACGGCGGGTCTGATGCTGGGGATCTATGCGGTGGTCGAGGTCGAGAAGTATGGCTGGACCGCGGCTCGCACGCTCGGGTTCGGGGCTTTGTCGCTGGTTCTGCTCGCTGCCTTCGTCGCCCGGCAGGCGACCGCAGGAGAACCGCTGATGCCGCTACGGATCTTCCGCTCGCGCACTGTCACCGGCGCCAACCTCGTGCAGATGCTGACCCTTTCGGCGATGTTCGCCTTCCAAGTTCTCGTGGCTCTCTACCTGCAGCGCGTCCTCGGCTACCGGGCGCTGGAAACAGGGCTGGCGATGCTGCCCGCGGCCGTCGCTATCGGGGGAGTGTCGCTCTTCGTCTCCGCCCGGCTCAACGCCCGCTTCGGTGAGCGCACCGTGCTGATCGGCGGATTGCTGATCGTGCTGACCGGAATGCTCTGGCTCACCAGGCTGCCGGTGCAGGCGGCGTATCTCACCGATCTGCTTCCGGTGATGGTGCTGGTCGCCGGGTTCGGGCTGATCATGCCCGCGCTGACGGCCCTGGGAATGTCCGGCGCCGTGGCCGATGACGCGGGGCTGGCCTCCGGACTGTTCAACACCACCCAGCAGATCGGAATGGCGCTCGGTGTCGCGGTCTTGTCCACGCTGGCCGCTGCCCGGACCGGAACCCTGCTCGGCGCGGGGGTCGCCGGTGCGGAAGCGCTCACGAGTGGATACCGGCTGGCCTTCGCTGTTGCTGCCGGCCTTTTGACCTCCGCGCTGGTCGTGACTCTCGCCGTACTGCGCCCGGCGGCGCGCGAACCGCTTCCGAAAGCCGAACTCGCCCAAGTGGCCCGGACCGCCCACTGACATCCCGACCGCAAGTCCTGTCCCGGCCTCGGGCTCGGACGGAAACGACACCGCCGGCGTCTTCGAATGCGCCGGTCCACGAAAACCCGAACGGAGAAATCATGACTGTGGAACTCGACGCGCAGACACGTCGACTGCTGGACGGCAAGAACTTCGCCACCGTGGCGACGATCGAATCGGATGGGGCACCGCACACATCGGTTGTCTGGATGGACCGAGACGGTGACACGCTGGTGTTCTCCTCGACAGCGGACAAGCGCAAAGTCCGCAACCTGAAGGCAGACCCGCGGATCAGCGTCACGGTCATCGATTCCACGAACCCCTATCGGTCCGTGGATATCCGGGGCACGGCCGAACTGACCGAGGATCCGGACAAGTCGTTGCCCCGGCGGCTGTCGCGGAAGTACCTCGGGCAGGAACCGCCCGCAGAGCCCGAGCATATGCGCCGGTTGATCGTTCGCGTGATCCCGCACAAGGTCACCGGATTCGCCCTCCCGGATCCCGCGGAGTCCGAGGGTGAACAAACGTCGCGTGCGTCGTGACGATTCCGAAGGAGCGCGCTGTAGGTACACTCGTCCGCGACCGAGCGGTGATGTGGTCCGTGGCGCCTCTGTCGAAGCCGGTAAGGCGGTCCGCGGAGGCCGAAGCGCCGGCGGAGGTACCGCATCACGGACCCGCACCGGTTGTGACCCGAGACCGCGCAGTACCGGGCCGGCGATCCCGGTGAGTGGGCACGCGGGCCGGATGCCGGGCACCTGCGTTGCCCGCGCCCCGAGCGTGGCGCGGGCCTCCCGCAGTCGTGGATGCCCATACTGCGGTGTCGACCTCGCGCGGGTTCCCGGTAGGACGTGGGGTCAGCGTGGTGTTGGCGAATGTTCGTGCCGTGAGGCCAGCTGTCCGGTCGTGCCGGAATGAACCTCGTGTGTGCCGGCTTGTCCGGTCGCCCGCGGCCGCACCAACATGGACAGACCGGAGAGCAGTAGCAGGGCGAGTGGAAGCAGTGGCAGGTAGGACACCCAGATCGGGCCCTGCATCGCCAAGGCGGCGGAGGTGACAAGGACGGCTACCGTAAAGGCGGCGGCCGCCCACCGGTGCAGTTTCCGCACCCACGGCACTGAGGAACGGACGCGGGGCGCGGGGACCTTTTCGGATACTGTTTTCCCTGCTCGCCTGTCGCGCCGTGTGCCGGCGTACGGCAGCACGAACAGGTAGAGGCCCGAGAACAGCAGCACGGCGAGTGGTGGCAGCGGAAGGTAGGCGGTCCACATCGGGCCCTGTAGCGCCATCGCGACGACGGTGACGATCAGGGTCACGACGAATGTGATCGCAAGCGTTCGGTGGGTCCGCCGCACTCGCTGGTTCCAGTTCATTGCGTTCTCCTCTGACAACGAGTTCGCTTCTCGGTGATCGGCGAATATCGGTGTCGACGACGCTATGACGGTGCGCTGACCGTCGCTTCTCGATTCCTGACCACTTCGTACGCCGGCGCTGTATTCAGCGGACGCGCAGCCCGGCGATCATCAGGCCGACCATGCGCCGCGCGTCGTAGCGCGGGTCGTTCCCGGCTCCGATACACAGATTTCCGATCCCGCGCATGAGCTCGTAGGGGTCGATATCGGGAACGATCTCGCGCGCCTCGACGGCCGCGTCGAGTAGTTGGGTGCAGACCGGGAGGAGCCTCTCGATGAAATAGGTGTGCAGCGTCTGGAAGGCCGCGTTATCGGACTGCAGGGCCTCGGCGAGGCCGTGTTTGGTGACCAGGAAGTCGACGAAGAGGTCGATCCAGCGGGCCAGGGCGGTGTGCGGGGTGGGGCTGTTCGCCAGCAGGTCCGGGCCGGCCGCGGCGCAGGCTTCGACCTGGTGGCGGTAGACCGCGACGATGAGGTCGGCGCGGGTGGGGAAGTGGCGGTAGATCGTGCCGACGCCGACGCCTGCCCGGGCGGCGATATTGCGGACGGGGACGTCGACGCCGGACTCGACGAAAGCTGCGGCGGCCGCGTCGAGCAGGGTTTTCTGGTTGCGGCGGGCGTCGGCCCGTTTCCGCGGGGTCGGCGATCCGGACGTGTCTGTGCCGGTCACTGGGCAGCGTCCTCCTCGCTCCACTTGGCAAACGGAACAACGTTCCGTATGTTGGTTATCGGAACATCGTTCCGCTTGTTCAGAATGCCAGGCCACGTCAGCGGAGTCGAGCCTGCCGGCGCGATCTCACTCTCTTTTGGAGGAACAGCGCCGCCGGTGACCTACCGGCTCCCGGGCCACATTTCCCGCACTGTGCCGAAAGGACCGACCACTCATGCCGCACACGCCGAGCTTCGGCATCATGACCGCTCCCATGCAGGTCGACTACCAGGACATCCTGCGCGTCTGGCAGGAAGCCGACGCGATCGAAGCCATCGAGCACGCGTGGCTGTTCGATCATCTCCTGCCGATCGCCGGCGAGATGACCGGGCCGATCCACGAAGGCTGGACACTGCTCTCCGCGCTCGCCGCCCAGACCCAGCGGCTGCGCCTCGGCCTGCTCGTGACCAGTAATCGCTTCCGGCCACCGGCCATGCTGGCCAAGATCGCCACAACCGTCGATATCGTCGCCGGTGGCCGGCTGGACTTCGGTATCGGCGCGGGCTCGCGTCCCAGCATGCCGATCGCCCGGCGCGAATACGACGCGCACGGCCTGCCGTACCACGGCTTCGGCAGCTCGGTGGAGAACCTCGCCGAAGCTTGCACGGTGATCCGGCGGCTGTGGGCCGCGGACGAACCGTTCGATTTCCACGGCAAACATCTCCATCTCACCGGTGCGTTCGGCAACCCCAAACCGGTGCAGCGGCCCCATCCACCGATCATGATCGGCGGCCGCTCGGACGCGGTGCTGAAGGTGATCGCGGAGCACGCGGACCTCTGGAACATCCCCGGGGGCGATTTCGCCGATATGGCCCAGCGCCACGCGCTGCTGGACCGCTACTGCGTCGAAATAGACCGCGACCCGGCCACGATCGTCCGGTCGACCTACCTCCCGGTCTCCTACGATCGGCCCGGCGACACCCGGGACGCGATCGGCCGAGCGGCCGAGGCCGGCTTCCAGCACTTCGTACTCGGCCTGGATTCGCCGTACCCGGCAGGTGTTGCGCAGTGGGTCGCCGACGAACTCATCACCCCCTCGTCGTAGCCGGTGTAGCTCGCCGGTGAAGCCGGGGTGCGGCAGTTCCTGGATAGTGGGTCTCTCGCTGATCGCGCTGCTGAACTTTGTCCCCGGGGCATACGAGATCACCGCGACTCTGATGGCCGCGCTGCCGTCGGGTTCCTATCTGGCGATGACACACCTCACCGGCGATTTCGACCCGGCGGGGGTCGCGGCGACGGTGCAGGTGTATCGCGAGCGTGGACTGTATTACGAACCGCGCGATCAGGCCGGTGTCACCGCGTTCTTCGAGGGGATGGAACTGCTCGACCCCGGTGTCGTGCCGATCCACCGGTGGCGGGCCCCGGATCGAACCGCCGCAGTCGATGGACGCCAAGGTCCCCGGCTACGCGGCGGTCGCCCGCAAGCCCTGAACCGGCACGCAGTAGCGGTCGTCCGGAGACTCCGCCCAAGCATGCAGAGCCGACACCCACGGCCTTCTCGCCCGGATTGACCACGTCGAGTGAGGGCTTCGGCGCGCCGGGTGCTCGGGTCGAGATAGCTGCGCGGACCGAGTGATCACGCGCACGCAGAGCCGGGGATTGTCAGGCTTGACCTCAACTATTGTTCAGGTCATAGCGTCGCTCTCGGAAGGGAGTCGAGAGTGACGATTTTGGTAACGGGCGCAACGGGAAACACCGGGCGGCACGTGGTGGCCGAGCTGCTGAGCAAGGGAGAGGCGGTGCGGGCGCTGAGCCGTGATCCGCGTCGAGCAGCGGAAATACTGCCTGCGGGCGCGAAATTGGTGGCGGGTACCCACACCGAACCGGGAAGTCTGGGAGCCGCGCTGGACGGTGTCACCGGGTTGCATATCACTGTGACGGCCGGAGTCGCCGAAACCGGCCCCGAATTGGTACGGCGGGCTGTTGCCGCGGGCGTCGAGCGGATCACCATCTTGTGGGGTGGGTACGTCGGGCCGGCCGAAACGGCGGTGGCGGAATCCGGGGTCGCCTGGACCAGGCTCGAACCGCAGGAATTCATGTCCAATGCGCTCACCTGGCGGGAATCCATCCGGACCGAGGCGGTGGTGCGGGAGCCGTTCGATCTGCCGAGTGCGGTGGTGCACGAGGGTGATCTCGGTGCGGTGGCCGCGCTCGCCCTCACCGAGGAAGGTCATGGGGGCCGTGCCTACAACCTGAACGGCCCAGAAGCGCTGACCACCGGTGATCGGGTGAAGCTCCTCGCCGCCGCGCTGGGGCGGGAGATCGCCTTCGAGCAGATCGGCGGTGCAGCGGCTGTCGAACGACTGCTGCGCGAAGGGGTTTCCCGGGCCGATGCCGAGTACGTCGTCGGCTGGCATGCCGATCCGCCGGAGGCGGCGCGGATTCCGGACGGCACCGTCGGGAATCTCCTGGGCCGGCCCGCCCGCACCTTCGGCGACTGGGTGACCGAACACGCGGACCGCTTCCGCGCGGGTATCTCGCCGATGTCTTCTTAGCGGCGGTACCCAATTGTCCGGTCGGCCCTCGCGTGCTCGTTGGAAGACGGGCGATCGCATTCGGGCCGCCGGGCACTAGAGGCCGGCCCGGAAGGTGGAGCAGCAATTGGGCGAGTGCGACCGCGATATCGGACCGCTTCCGGGTGTCGCCGACTCGTGGTCGCGCTCGCCACGAATCGACGTCGTGTGCGGTCGAGGCGCGAGGGCTCCTCGCTCCACGGTGGCGGACGGGCGAGTGCGGGCGCCGCGCGAACGAGTATCTCCGGGTGGGCGAGTACGAGTTGCTGGTTGATAACCATCCGGGGATCACCCGGTGACTACGGCTGTTCCGCGGCTTATTCTCGGCTGGTCAGGTGCATCCAGGTCAACAAGAGCTGAGGTAACTGATATGGCCGCAAAGTTCGAGATCTACCAGGACAAGGCCGAGAAGTACCGGTTCCGGCTCAAGGCCGGCAACGGCGAGATCATCGCCGTCGGCGAAGCGTACAACTCCAAATCCGCGTGCAAGAACGGCATCGAGTCGATCAAGAAGAATGCTGCCGAGGCCGCGATCGTCGACCAGACGCCCACCGCGGTCTGACGGAAGCCTCGGGCACCGTCCCCGGCGGTGCCGCCGCGGCGCCGGCACCGGCGCCGGGTAAGTAGGCCGCAGGGCCGCAGTGGCGGGGTATCGCCGGCGCTCGGGCCGCGGCGGCCGATATCACCATCGACCTCGACTTCACGGATATCGGCGAGCAGTGGACGCTGTGGGTTTGCCGCGGCGTGCTCCCGCGTCTCCGATCGTCACGCCGCGAGCGTCGCGGTATTCCCGCCGAACATCCAGGTGCCGGCTTTCGGCGCGTAGGAGAGTCTGTGCCTGACAAGGGCTGTGCGGCCTGCCACACAGCGGGTCCGGCTCGTGCGGCGTCCCTGCGGGGAGTAGGTATCGTCGGGACCGATTCCCGATCAGCCCAGGGAGGTGGAGCCGTGTTCGATCTCGCGGACCTGTCCGTTCCGATCATCGCCGCACCGATGGCGGGTGGACCGTCCACGCCCGACCTGGTGGTGAGCGTCGGGGAAGCGGGCGGTCTGGGGTTCCTCGCCGGCGGGTACAAGACTCCGGAGGCCCTGGGGGAGCAGATCCAGGATGTGCGGGCGCGCACCGGCACCGCCTTCGGGGTGAACGTATTCGTTCCGCAGCGGAACGAATACGACCAGGCCGCGGTCCAGGAATACCGGAATCGGTTGCGGGCCGCCGCGCAGCGGTACGGGATCGACCTGCCGCCCATCCGGGAACGGGACGACGACTGGTTCGAGGCGAAGGTGGAGCTGCTGGTCGCGCAGCGGGTGCCGGTGGTCTCGCTGACCTTCGGCCTGCCCTCGGTGGAAACCGTTCGTCGGCTGCGCGGCGCGGGGTGCACGGTGATAGCGACGGTAACCACCCCCGCGGAGGCGCGGGCCGCGGTGGATGCGGGGGTCGGGGCGCTGTGCCTGCAGGGGCCGGAGGGCGGCGGGCATCGGGCGACGTTCCGCGTCGAGGACGAGCCGGAGACGACCCCGCTGACGGGCCTGCTCGACGAGATCGCCGCCTGGTCTCCGTTGCCTGTCGTGGCCGCGGGTGGAATCGGCGACGGTGCGCGGATCGCGGAGCTGCTCACCCACGGGGCGACGGCCGTCCAGCTCGGTACGGCATTCCTCCGGAGTCCGGAATCCGGAGCGAAAGCGGCCCACAAGGACGCGCTGGTCGATCCACGGTTCACTCGAACTGTCGTGACCCGGGCGTTTTCCGGACGGCCCGCGCGGGGTCTGGCCAACGAATTCATCGCCGGTTACGACGCGGGTGCACCGGCCGCCTATCCGCAGGTGCATCACCTCACCAGTCCGGTGCGGGCGGCCGCGGCCGCGGGCGGTGTGCCGGACGATATGGCGCTGTGGGCCGGTACCGCGTACCGGACCGCGGCCGCAGATCCGGCCGCGGTGGTCCTCGGGCGGCTCTGGGACGAAGCGGTCGCACACGGTGCGCCGCGCCGCTGAGGGATGACCGGCCCCGCGGGGCCGGATCGGCGGACCGATCGGTGTCGATGAGGCTCGCGGCAGTCGGTACGCGGATCGTGTCGGTGCATGTCCGTAACCTCGCACCCGGCACCTGCCGCGAGCCCTGGAGGAAACGTGAAAGATGTGTGGCCGGCCGTCCGGGCGGAGCGAAGTGCCCTCATCACGGATCTCGCGGGCCTCACAGACCAGCAGTGGGAGACGCCGTCGCTGTGTGCGGGGTGGTCGGTACACGATGTGGTCGCGCATATCGTGGCGAGCGCCAAAACGTCGAAGCTCGGCTTTGCCTGGGAGTTCGCCCGGGCGCGATTCGATTTCGACCGCTTCACCGCCGAGGGGGTGGAACGCGAGCGTGCCGAACGTCCGGCCGAAACGCTCGACCGGTTGCGTGCCGTACTGGACAGGACGGTGTCACCGCCCGCGCCGGCCGACAGCAGGCTGGTCGAGATGATCGTCCACGGGGAGGATATCCGCCGCCCGCTCGGGCTGTCGCGCGCGTATCCGCAGGAGGCCGTCGCCGATGCGCTGCGGTTGCAGATCCGCACGTCGGAGGGGTTCGGGGGAGGCAAGGAACTGGTCGCCGGGCTCGCTCTCGTGGCGGACGATGCCGATTTCACCGCCGGGACGGGCCCGGAAGTCCGCGGCTCGCTGCTTGCGCTGCTGCTGGTTGCTTCGGGGCGGGAGGTAGCGGCGGTGGAACTGCGCGGCAGCGGCGTCGGGACCTTGCGGGAACGGCTGGCGAACCTCGCCCGCTGAACCGGCGTCCGGGACTGCGCTCGACCTCGAATAGGCCGGTGTGACGGACTATCTGTCGACCGATCGGCGAAATAGTCGTAGCGTCGGTGAGGTGACTGTGCCATCGGACTTGCCCGCCACCGCGGGCGCATTACGGGCGGCCGGGTATGTGCCGCGGAGTGTGAAGGCCGAGATCCGGGAGAATCTGCTGGCCCTGCTGGGGTCGGGGAAGGACCCGTGGCCCGGAATCGTGGGATTCGATCAGACCGTGCTGCCACAGCTGGAGCGGGCATTGCTGGCCGGTCACGATGTGGTGCTGCTGGGTGAACGGGGGCAGGGCAAGACCCGGCTGCTGCGGACCGTCCTCGGATTGCTCGACGAATGGACCCCGGTGATCGAGGGCAGCGAACTGGGCGAGCATCCGCTGGAGCCGATCAGTCCGCAGGGGCGGCGGCTGGCGGCCGAGCTGGGCGACGATCTGCCGGTTGCGTGGCGGCATCGGTCGCACCGGTACGCGGAGAAACTCGCCACCCCCGATACCTCCGTGGGTGATCTGATCGGCGATGTCGACCCGGTGAAGGTCGCCGAGGGGCGCAGTCTCGGCGATCCGGAGACCATCCATTTCGGGCTGGTGCCGCGCGCGCATCGCGGAATCGTCGCCGTGAACGAACTGCCCGATCTGGCGGAACGGATCCAGGTCGCGCTGCTGAATGTCATGGAGGAACGCGATATCCAGGTGCGCGGCTACACACTGCGGCTGCCGCTGGATGTGCTGCTGGTGGCCACGGCCAACCCGGAGGACTACACCAACCGCGGCCGGATCATCACCCCGCTGAAAGATCGTTTCGGCGCGGAGATCCGGACGCACTATCCGCTGACCGTGCCGGCCGAGATGGCCTTGGTGCGCCAGGAAGCCGATCTGGTCGCGGAGGTCGGTGACCCGCTGATCGAGGTGCTGGCCCGGTTCGTGCGGCGGCTGCGCGAATCGCCCGCCATCGACCAGCGCTCCGGTGTGTCGGCGCGGTTCGCGGTGGCGGCGGCCGAAACCGTGGCCGCGGCGGCACTGCGCCGGGCCGCGCTGACCGGCGAGAATCCCGCCGTTGCCCGGCCGGTGGATCTGGAGTCGGTGCCCGCCGTGCTGCGCGGCAAACTGGAGTTCGAATCCGGCGAGGAGGGGCGGGAGCAGGAGCATCTCACCCACATGTTGCGCCGAGCGTTCGCCGACACCGCGCGCGCCCGCCTGGGGGGTCTGGATCTGCGGCCGCTGGCCGAGGCCGTCGACGCGGGCCATCTGGTGACCACCGGTGAACGGGTCCCGGGCTCGCAGGTGCTCGCCGGGCTGCCGGAACTGCCCGTCCTGCACGAGGTGGCCCTGCGGCTCGGTGTGGATGCCGGTGCGGCGCCGCAGCGGATCGCGGCAGCGGTCGAATTCGCCCTGGAATCATTGTATTTGGCGCGCGAGGTGGCCAAGGATTCCGATGACGAGGGCACAGCGGTGTACGGCCGGTGACTGCGTTACGGGTCGGTGAAGAGGCGGTATGACGACAGCGGATCGATATTCCTACGGGCCGTATCACGAGGGGCCCGATCCACTGGCGCCCCCGCTCGACCTGCGTGAGGCGCTGGCCGATATCGGGCGCGAGGTGATGGAGGGTTCCTCTCCGCGCTCGGCGCTGGAGGAACTGTTGCGGCGCGGGACGACCGGGCTGCCCGGTCTCGAGGAACTGACGCGCCGGCTGTGGGAGCGGCGGGCCGAGATCTCGCGGAACCATCGACTGGACGGCACCCTGCAGCAGGTCCGGGAATTGCTGGACAAGGCATTGGAAGCCGAACACCGCGCGTTGTTCCCCGACCCCTCCGACGACGCACGCTTCGCCGAAATGCAGCTGGACGCACTGCCGTCGAGTACCGCGGGCGCGGTGCGGGAGCTCGGTGAGTATCAGTGGCGGTCGGAAACCGGGCGGGAGAACTACCGCAAGATCCGCGATCTGCTCGGTCAGGAACTGCTGGAGTCGCGTTTCCAGGGCATGAAAGAGGCACTGCAGAACACGACTCCGCAGGATGTCGAGCGGGTCCGCCGGATGATGTCGGATCTCAACGAGCTGCTGGCCGCGCACGCCCGCGGCGAGGACACCACCGGGCAGTTCGCCGAGTTCATGGCCGAGCACGGTGAGTTCTTCCCCGAGAACCCGCGCAACACCGAGGAGCTGATCGATAGTCTGGCCGCCCGGGCCGCGGCGGCGCAACGGATGCTGAATTCGATGTCGGAGGAGCAGCGCGCAGAGTTGAACGAACTGCTCGGGCAGGCGTTCGGTGACCCGGCCCTGGCTCAGCAGATCTCCGAGCTGGACGCGAATCTGCGATCGCTGCGTCCGGGGGAGGACTGGGAATCCGGGCGGCGTTTTCGCGGCGAGGACCCGCTGGGCATGGGAGAAGCCGTAGCGGCGATGCAGGATCTCGGTGAGCTCGACGAACTCGCCGCGCAGCTCGCCCAGTCCTATCCCGGTGCGCGGATGGAGGATATCGACCTGGAGATGCTGGAGCGGCAACTCGGCGCGGATGCCCGGGTGGATGCCGCCCGGCTGGCGGAATTGGAGCGGGAGCTGCGCCGCCAGGGCCTGTTCGAGAAGGCGCCCGACGGGTCGCTGCGGTTGACTCCGAAGGCATTACGGCAGCTCGGTGAAGTGGCGCTCCGGGATGTCGTCGGGCAACTGCGCACCCGGAAGGGACAGCGGGACACCGCCCGGGCCGGAGCCGCGGGGGAGCCGACCGGTGCTAGCAGGCCCTGGGAATTCGGCGATACCGAGCCCTGGGATGTTTCGCGGACGGTACGTAACGCGGTACTGCGGTCGGCATCGACCGGGAGCGGCACGGTGACTTTGGACGTCGCCGATGTCGAAATCGTCGAGACCGAACAGCGTTCCCGGGCGGCGGTCGCGCTGTGTGTGGACACCTCGTGGTCGATGGTGCAGGACGGGCGCTGGGTGCCGATGAAACGCACCGCGCTGGCGCTGCAGCATCTGATCAGCACCCGGTTCCGTTCCGACGCACTCGAACTGATCACCTTCGGCCGCCACGCGACGACGGTGGAGATCGGGGAACTGACCGCGCTGGAACCGGTCTGGGAGCAGGGAACGAACCTGCACCACGCGCTGCTGCTGGCCGGCCGGCATCTGCGCCGGCACCCCGGCGCGGTGCCGGTGGTGCTGGTGGTGACCGACGGTGAACCGACCGCCCATCTGGAATCCGACGGTACGGCGTTCTTCAACTGGCCGCCGGACCGGCGCACCCTCGCCACCACCATGGTCCAGGTGGATTCGCTGGCGAAACTGGGCGCCTCGATCTCGGTGTTCATGCTCGGCGAGCAGCCGCGGCTGGCCGCGTTCGTGGATATGGTGGCGCGGCGCAGCGGCGGCCGGGTGGTGGCACCGGACCTGGACGGCCTCGGCGCGGCCGTGGTCAGCGACTATCTGCGGGGCCGGCGGCGCTGACCCCGCGCGAGGAGTGCGGATGCGGTGGGACGAACAGCAGGCGCGGTCGCAGTTCGCTGCCGCCCGGGTGGCGCGGCTGGCCACCGTGACCGCCGAGGGGCTGCCGCATATCGTGCCCATCGTTTTCGCGGTCGCGGGTGACACCGTCTACACCGCGGTGGACGCGAAACCGAAATCCACCACGGCGCTTCGCCGCCTGGCGAATATCGAGGCGAACCCGAATGTCGCGGTGCTGGCGGACTGCTACGACGAGGACTGGACCCGCCTGTGGTGGGTGCGCGCCGACGCCGTCGCGCGGATCGTCACCGGCGAGCGGGCGCGCACCGGGATCGAACAGTTGACCGCGCGCTATCCGGTGTACCGGGACCAGCCGCCACCGGGGCCGGTGCTCGCACTCGAGGTCACCCGGTGGTCCGGCTGGTCCGCCGGGCCGGTTTGATGTGCAGTCTGACTCGCCCATGCGCCGGAGCTGGTGGTCGTTCTCTTCGGTGTTCCCTTGGAGAGCTCCCCTGCCGGACCTCCTGCACGCCCTTTCCCGAAACCTCAATGGTGTGCGGAGATTCCGTCGGGTTGTCGGCGGGCGGACCGTGCTCCATGCGATCGCCTCGGGAATATCTATTGTTTCGCAGGTGACTGTGTCCGGTCCGGACACTTGGTAAATCCTGCCGTGAAGTGCACTGATGCGACCCGCTGGAGGTGAGTCGGGATTGCTGTGCGGTGTCGGTCGCTCTAGCGTTCGGCTGTGAAGTTTCCGATCGCTGGACAGAGCGTTCGATTGGTTGCTACGAGATGGTGGGGGTTCCCGGTGAAGGTAAGGTTTTGGTTCTCGGTCGCTGCTGCGCTGACCGCTGTGGGGTTGAGTGGAGGTTCCGCGCAGGCCGAGGTGCTGGAATTGCCGGCGCATGAGCGGTCGATCTCGACACCTGATGGTTGGGCGGTGACGGTCGGACATCACACAGAAAGTGCGAATCGAGTGCTTCCGTTGAACAGTGTTGGCACTACCCGTGAAGTGTTCGTCACGAATCAGGCGTATGGGAAGCTTGCGGGTTCCGGGACGGCGTTGCAAGGAGTGGTCCTCAAGACCGGGTATCACCTGGGTTGTGGCATGAACATCACTGATATCACGTTGGGCGCGTCGGTGAGTGCCGGTATATCGCCGGGTATCGAGATCACCCCGAGCATGCCGATGCCGACCGTGGGGGCGAACATCGGCCCGAGTGTATCCGTGCAGCCGAGTTTCAGCGTCTCGCTCAAGCCGGGGCAGGTCGTGGATTTGCCGCTGGGTGAGAAGGAGGTCCAGGGGCCGGAAGCATTCATCACGAATCGCGATGCACATGTGAAAATTGACGGCTGCATTGCCCCGGCGAGCATCCGGTCCTACGCGATCGTGGCGGTCAAGAGCGCAGCAGCCGACGATTCGGTAGCTGTGTACGGCGACCCTGTCGCGCTCTGATCCGGAGGCCGTAATGAACGGGGGAGCGAAACGCATCTCAGGGTGGGTCGCGGGCGTTCTTATTGTGCTGTTGGTCCATAGCTCTGAGGCATCCGCACACGCGGATGTCGTGGAGGCCCGACCACACGAGCGCACCGTGATGGCCGCCGACGGTCGCATACTACGCGTGGGGCACCGTGCCGAAAACATCGAGCTTGTAGCCGGGGGATCGTCGTCGGAGCGGACGGCTTTGGTCGGTAATGAGGCGTATGCCACAGTGACTGGCGCTGGTTCGGCGCCGCTATCCGAGGCGGAGTTGCGGATCGGGTACCACGTAGGGTGCGCGGTTGCTGTCTCGAAGTTCGCCGTCGAGTTGGGTGCGTTACTGTCGGCGATCGGAGTCAGCATGGACCAAAAGCCGTTCGCCCGCCGGTCCACGATCGTGGTGAAGCCCGACGAGGGTGGGCCGAAGCGGAATCGCAGTCGGATCTACCCAGGCCTACGAGTTGAACCGGAGGTCACTGTGAACCTGGATGTGGGTACGGTCGCCGATATACCTCTGGCCACCTCGGAAGTCCACGACTCGGTCGCCCTGGCCGGGATCGAGCGAACGCGGATCACGGTAGACGGCTGTCTCGGGCCGGCGGCGGTCCGGTCCTATGCGGCATTGACCACGAAGTCGGCACTTGCCGATGAGACTGTCGTGGTTTACGGGGACCCGGTCCTGCTCTGACGGGTTCGGTCGAGAAGCCTTGCCTAGCAATGGAACCGGACGGCCATGCGACACGTCCAAGTCTGTGTAGATAAAGGAAGGCCGGGCTTGCCGCCCGGTGAGACTGGACGGAACAGGCTTCGGTGGGGGTGTTGTATGACAAATGTAGGTCTGGCCGAATCGGCAGATCGGACTGCGGGATTACCACGGCAGGTGTTCGCGGAACAGTTCAACGCGCTGTACATGGCAGCGGGTTGCCCATCCCTGCGGTCACTGGCCATGAGCGCACAACGCAGAGCTCAGGCAGGGCGGGCATCTGGCAGCCCGGTGCCCGTGACAGCTCAGCGAATCAGTGATTGGAAGGCAGGACGGAACGTGCCGGCGCGGTTCGATACGCTGCGACCTGTGCTGCTCGTGCTTATCGATGCGGTTCGTCGACGCGGCAAACAATCTGGTGTCGTGCTACAGGTGGGAGAATGGAAGCGACTGTGGGGTGGGGCGCAGGCTGCTCGAAGTCCCGCTCTGCGAGGTAAGGGGAAGCCGCGGCTCCCCGGGACCGTTGTTCCCTCGGCTGAGGGAACAGTGCCATTTGCTGGTCGGGATACTGCGGTCAGATCTCTGATCACGATGGTCGACCTAGCCGTGGGAGGGCCCCGGGAAGGACGCGTAATCGCACTGACCGGCGCAAGCGGAGTCGGGAAGACGGCGCTACTGGAGGCGGTGCTGATTCCAGCGCTCAGCGGCAGAGATATGCAGTCGTTCTCCGTCCGGCAGGTGATGGTGGCGCGCGATTCGGGGGAGGTTCTCGCGGCGATTCAATCCGAACTTCGAGGCCGGCACAGAGGAAGCCGAGAGCCGATTGCGGCGGATCAAAGACCGGCCGCGGACACGCATGTGGTGGTCGTCGACCAATTCGAGCGGCTCTTCACCGGCACGACTACCTCAGCGGCACGGGACGAAATAGTCGGGTTGCTCTGGGAACTGACCGAGTTCGCGATCGTGCTGATCTGCCTGCGTACCAGCTCCGTCCCCGACTGTTCCAGCTACCCGCCGTTAGCCGATACGTTGGAGAATAGGCGATATCAGCTCGAACCGATGACCACGACCGAGTTGCGCGCAGTAGTCCAGGCAAGAATGCGGACACGAAGCAACGGAGACTCCTTAGGCATTGAGGAAGCTCTGATTGCCACCATCTGCGGAACACGAGGCGACGCCGAGAGGTTCGGCCGCGAGCCTGCAGAGTTGCCGATTCTTTCCCAAACCCTGTCTTCGATGGCATCGAACCGGAATAGCACCCACAGCAATATCGACAGCTACCGCGACCTCGGTGGAATCGAGGGGGTAGTCCACTCCATGGCAGATGCCGTTTGGGCAGTCATGTCGCGCCGTCAACGCGCTGAGGTCAAGCGAATCCTTTTGCTACTGATCGGTCTTCACACAGACGTCGGATACATCCGCCGTCGGATACCACTACAGGATGTAGTAAAACTGCTCAAAGGAGACGTCGAAGCGCTCTCCGTGCTCAATATCCTGATAGATGCACGAATAGTTACCACGGACCAGTATAAGGTCCATCTGAGTCACGATCTTATTCTGACCTGGCGACTTCTCAGAGGCTGGCTGAGAGAGAAGTATCCGATCCGGCGTGTTGACCCAGAAAGCCGTCGAACCGACCGGAACCTACGCCGGGACCGTTCATGGGAATATCTGGTGTTGAACCCGCGGCTCCTTCGTTGAAATGCACTCGCAGTGTCCGGATCGGGATTTTGACCGCAGTCCAAGCACCGTCATGGCATCGTTGCTGCAACGCAGCGCGGATACAGAAAGTACGCAAAGAACATCGCACGATTGACGTTGATGAGAGACCGACTGATGCGCTTAGGCCGCGGGCGCAGCTTGACCGCGCCGTGGCCTTGGTGCCGAAAGGGGGTATCACTGGCTCGGTTCCAAGTTCACATATCCAGTGGCGGTGCTGCTGTGATAACGCCGCACCAGCTGAAGCGGCCCGGATTCTGGCCAGGCGGACATCGAGCTCGTCTGTGTGCACGCCCTGTACCCTTGGATCGGATCGCGCCTCGATCGCGTTGGCATTTACCCCAAGGGATCCGTGCATGGCGTGTGCCCGTCCATGCACAGCGTCTACGCTCGCTAATTTCACAGGACAGGGCACCCCGGGGTTTCCGCATCAGGTCGTGCATATGCGACGTCTTTACGTGCAGGTATTTCGCCGGCCTGTCGGGAATGTGTCGAAGATGAGAGCACTTTCTGTCCGGTCCGGACGGAAAAATATGATCACTGAACTGCGGATATGCCCAAGTGTGTAGCGATGGAACTTGTACTGGTGACTAGATCGAGATAGGTTTAGGAATGAACACGGAATGAATTGGAAATCGAAAGTGCGACTTCCGCAGAACATGTATACGGATAGGATTACTGTAAAATCTGAGGATTCCGATAATTTGCCGTGATCGCTTATTCTTCCAAGTCGACTCCGGGATGTCCGTGTCGTATTTGGCGCAACCCGCGGCGTGCTTGTAAGTGGCGATCGCTCATCGCCGTGGGGTCGAGAGGCTCCGGATAGATAATATCCGGTCCATCCGAGAAAAGGAAGGGAGGGGAAAGTAATGACCAAGATCAACCTGGCAGGTTCCAAGCGGATCAAGGCGCGTAGCATCGGCGTCACGGAGTCCATGACCTTCTGATTCGAAGGCAATAGAGTCGCCGCTCCGAACTATTCGGAGCGGCGCTCGCTCTTGAGTGAAACAATTCTCAACGGGGGTAGATTATGTCGACAATTTTTGGAAACGAGTTGCGTGACTATTTGTCCGATATGATAGGCGAACTCGGCCTTGAAGGTGACATCGAGATTGTGACCGCCTACCTCTCTGGAAGTTTAGCGGTTGGTCTGGGAAATGCTTTCTCTGATATCGATATAATTGTTATCCACCGCGGTAGCCGACGCCTACACGAGTACAGGATGCTGGGAGACTATCCCGTCGATATTTTGTATTGGCAGATCGACGATCTGCGGGAGGGGTGGGCCAGGCTATCATCGGCCATAAGCGCAGACAACTATGGGAACGCGAATGGGTGGCGAGAGGACCTGAGCCGATACTCACGGCTTCACCTCGGTATGCCTGTACTGCACAATGATGCGTTCGCGTGCGTACGGGACGAGATCGATCTGGAACGACTTGCCCACCTGCAGCAGATACACTTTCACGTCCGGGCCGCTACATATCTTCGAGATGCTGTGGGAGCCTTGGCCAGTGGAGACCTCGACACAGCATGGGATACATCCTTGGCAACTGTGCGGCTGGTTGCTCAGGCAGCGCTAAGTGCCGCCGGGGACCTCTATCTGGCCGACAAGTTTGTGTTGCGGCGAATCTCGGCATCAACACCGCTGGAGCCCATCTGCGGGCGATTGCGTGGCCTGATTATTCCGAACTGCGGCGAGCGCGTGCCGGCGGATCTTGCTGACATTGTCCGTAACCGATTGAGACTCTCCACCCAGTTGAGCGCCTTGTCTTCGATGTACGGCCCCCGCGGCGGACTGGATAGGTCTACCGTTCAGGAGTACTTCGCAGTGGCCGACCTGAATGGCATGTCGGGTTTTGCCCCGGCCACGGATTACGGAATCTCGATTGCACTTGACGACGAATTTCTCATCAGTGGCTCGCGGACGATGATCGCGTCAGTGCGTACGGGAGTTGTTTGGGCACTGCGAATTGCCGCAAGTAAACCGGATGATATTCATAGAATGTACCGGACGCTCACAGGGGAGGACGATGATACCGCGGTCAATGATGCTCTCGACGAACTGAATGAAGCAGAATTCACAGCTCTGGGAGGAATCTGAGGTGGACTGGCAAGGATTCGTCGGGCAACTCGAGCAGAAAGTCGACTGGTATTCACCGACATTCATGATTGACGAGGCTCCGATAGTGGAGAGCTTGCTCCGAGCCGCCTTTACCGACTACTCAATCGTTGCCGAGCGGCTCGATAGCATTCTCGGCGACACAAACGTGTACGGCTCATTGGAGCCCTACATTGAATATCCCCGGACGCTGATGGATAAGTTCACAATATATGTTGCGCCCGGTGATCTATTCCGCGTTCGGCTGCACCGATTCTGGCCTCGGTGCATAGCCGGTAATGCAATCGAAAAGGTGCACTATCATAAATGGCACATGAGTACCATCATTCTAAGTGGTGAATATATTGAGCGTCGATTCACTATAGAGGATTGTGACGAAATGAGTAAGGTGGCTACTCTGGCGGAATATGAGAAGGTCGGCAGGGTTGCAGGGCAAGCAACCTCTTTACCTGCCAAGAATCCACATCAGGTTCACAATCCGAGCGAGAGTACTCCCTGTCTGACACTCTTTGTGCGTGGTCCCTCGATTCAGGCGCATGCTCGAATCTTCAACGAAGCCACTGGCAATTACTACGATACCTTCAGTCCCACGCCCCAGCGGCGTCACGCGCTGAGCCGCCTCAAGGCGCTCGACGGAAACTTTCATCCGATGCCGGAATCGGCCAATCAGATCGATGAAGTTGCATCATAATAACCGGACGCAGCGAGACCGTCTTTCGGCTTCATATTATGCCCTCCTGGGCGCGCGCTTCGTTTCCGTAGTAGGAGACGGTATGACTCAGGTGGTCTTACCGTTGCTGGTCTACGCGAGTACAGATTCAGTGGCATCGGTTGGGATCGTGCAGGCGGCCCGCTGGCTGCCGGCGATGGCGATCTCGGTGATCGGTGGAGCGCTGGCAGATAGTTACAGCCGCCGTGCTCTTCTGATCCTTACCGATCTTGTAGCTGGGGTATCAATTTCATTGTTTGTCTGCGCCCTATCGTTGCAGCCGTCCTCTGACGTTGCCACGATATGGTTCTGTGCGGTCGCCGCTGTCCTCGGTGCATGCGCAGCCCTGCGCAACCCGGCACTAGGAGGTCTGCTAACGGAAATTGTCTCGCCAACACAGTTGCAGCGGGCAGTATCCCTGGCCGCTACTTCGCGTAGTGTCGCTGGGTTGGCAGGACCGATTCTCGGTGGTGTGTCCCTCACAGTGGTAGGTGCGACAGCGACACTGGCTATCGACGCTGTCACTTTCTTCGTCGGAACTTTACTTTTGGGAGCCCTGGTCTCGGGCGGCACCGTCGATATCGCCGGCTCCAATCTGATGGTTGCGACGCGGGAGGGCTGGCGCTATGTAACTCGGCGGCAATGGATGTGGGCGACCACCGCTTACAGTGCACTTTTCCAACTTGTGTACCTTCCCACCTTCTTCGTACTTGGCCCGGTATGGGTGATCGAGTCAGGGCGCTCGGCTGGCTACTGGGGGACGTTGATGGCCGTCTTTGGTGCCGGCGGAATTATCGGGTCATGGCTGCCGGGAAAGCTCCGGGCACCTCCACCGCTATGCCTCGTTTGGGTGACAATGACGGCGGCGCCTGTCGCTACCGTCACTCTCGCGCTCGACAGCAGTTCCATAGGGCCACCGCTGGCCTTCTTCCTATCCGGAATTGCATTGGCGATCTCAAATACCGCATGGACTGCGATTCTTATGATGAAAACGCCGAAGAACTTGGTTTCTCGTGTGCTCGCGATCGACGGATTCGGTTCTATGTTATTGAAGCCGCTAGGGCAGGTTCTCGTCGGCCTCCTGGGCGGTTTGTTTCGAGTGAACACTCTCATGGTTAACGCGGCGATGATTGTTTGTGTGATCGGGTTGTCCGGCGTTGTTTTCGTGAACAGGATTGCGGCAGACGAATCGGAGTGAAGCATGTCAACAAACGTGGATGAAGCGGACGTTCTGGCAAATGAGGGTCGTCTGACGGCATCGTTAATGGAATCTGGACAGTACTGTCGTTGGATGTCGGACTGGGAGGTCGAAGCAAAATTTCGAATTGATGACGCTCGCGACGATCCTGGCGCCCTGTTGGAGCATATTCTCAGTGAAGCGCCGTTCACAGTCGATCGCGTCTGTGACGGCGATTCCATTGCTTACCCAGTCTATCGAGTCGACGACGGGCTGGAGTATTCGTTCTTTGTGTATCGAGGCGAGTCGCTTGTAAAAATAAAGCGTCACTCGATAGATGAATTATCGAAGGAATTTCCTGTCATGGTCTCGACCGAACATTTTCTCAAAGGGCCGAGTGCGCTACGTTGGCGCGCGTCCTTCAAAGAAGGATTGTTGGGGCCTTTGGAGAAGTGCCGCTCGAAGGTATTCGTACACGATTTATCGCTGGCGACATGCTTCTCTGCGGCTGTAACTGTTTGTCGCTATAAAGGCCACACGCAGAAGCAGTTCGAACTTGAGTACTACGGCTCTTCGATGTCGAACCAGGTCGGTTCGGTTTCCGAGATAGTCAAACGAGTTCGTCGGACGGCGCTGGCCATTCATAGGAGTGCGGTGGTAGATTTCGCGCCGACCACGGAAACAAAACTAGATTTCTTGCAGAGATATGTTCGCTCGGAAGTTCTTGTGGAGGAGAATTGAAATGAAGGAATCAGTGTGTATATCCGGTCCACACGGCGGAGGAAAGTCCTACCTTATCGACGCCCTGGTCAACGACAGTAATCTATTCAGGAAAACAACCTTTGAGATCGACTTCCTTTCGCAGTTCACGAGCTTTTCCTCGCTTCGCGACTGGGAGCGCAGCCTTATCCGTCTCTACCACCGAATATTCATGGCGTCGTTGACAGTCGATCGAGAACCTGGGCGGTGTGTGTTGATCAGCCGCGGACCACTGGATTCCGAAGCCTATATCGAAGCCTACTACAGGCTGGGGTGGATCGAGGATCCAGAGTACAAAGTTCTTCGGTCGATTGTAGATGTTATCCCGGCGCAACCTCCAACTATATTGCTGCTTCCAGATCTTGCATTGAACCGAAGGCGGCTTGATGGCAGGAGAAGTCAAGGTGTACGCGCGATGCGCGATACTGTCTTCTCAAGGGAGGATGCGCCTGAGTTTCTGATTGCACTCCACGCGGCGTTCCAAGATATGTCCGACCGCTCAAACGTGCTGACCATTTCGGACAATCAGGACGCGGAGCTGGACGCGGCGCTCGAATGGATAATGGAACCCAACGATCGAGAAGCAAGCTAATGGATTACGTATCCCAATTCGGTGCGCATGTCGATTCGGAGCCGGCGAACATGGCCTGGGATCGCCTGGCCTCGCGCTGGTGGTCTGACCGGCCCATTCATCGATTCAGTCACAGGCAAAAAATTCAGAATATTCTTCCGCTGATCAAGGACTATGACCATGTAATGGATGTTACCCGGGGTGCGTCAGTCGACGGCATCCTTGGTGTGGTGGCCGCGGGGCAAGGAAAGAGGGTCACAATCGTCAGTCCGAGCAACAACCATATTGCTGCGCTTAGAAGGTTCGCCGGTGAAAATGGAATCGACCCGAGCGTAATCGAGTTCGTTCATACGGGAAATGGCCCGCTCGAATCGCTCGATGTGAAACGGGCGGATTGTGTAACTGCACTCCATATTCTGGAACATGCAACACATCCTCGGTCTTTCTTGTCGTTCTTACGGGACCGGACCAGCAATCGATGCATACTTGCGGTACCCACGTGTGCAAATCCGACTGCATGGGTTCGTATGGGCGGTGATACCGACCCGTACGTATTCACGGCAGGCTCCCTTCAGGCTGCCGCCCGGGGGATCCGCCGAACTGCCACAGCCAAGATTCGAGGCAGGGCTGCAGTGACCGAATTTGTAAATGAATACGGAACCACCACGGTTCACCGGTGGTTCTTCCCATCGGCACTATTCGCGGAGTTGGAATGGTCAGGATTCCATATCGAACAGATGCGACCGGATAGCCTTGCAATCCCATGGTTGAACCGTTCGATTCAACTGTCGCAGATACTACAAGATCACCTTCCGGATGTGCTGACAAGCGGGCTGGGATTCGGAACTCATTTCGTGTTGAGGCCTGTCCCTGCGTGAATAACCGGTTCGTGGATGCCCGCGAACCGGCCCTCGCGCAAATCGCCGGCGAGGGGTACAACGCAGGCGGCTACCCGCACAGAAGGCGCTAGGTTGTCCCAAATCTGGTCGAGGAGCTTATCCCAGGATGCGTCGATAGCGACCTGGCTGGGTTTCCCGCTGGTCGAGATATTCTCAGCGTCTCCCGAGTATGTGGTTACAGCGTGACCCTGGCCAGGCTCTTGTCGAAGAATATGAAACATGTAGTGCTGCGCCATAGTCGTCCATCGGGTGTCCGATATGGCTCCAGATATGGTCACATCTTCGAAGTCGTCGCCCGCCCGTGACAGCACCGCCGTTATTCGAGGCGTATGGATGGGCGGATCCGGTTCGTACTCCAACCGGGATAGCGCGTGGAAGGCGCTGACACCCTGTGATAGCTCGGCGGCTACATCGGTAACCTGGGTGCCGTTGCCAACAATGACATGTTCTGAGTTTCTTATGATGGCGGTGTAGTGGCGCAGGGGATCAGACTGGTCTGGCGCTGACACATCACCAATTTCGAGGGTGTCGCGGTCGACGGAGACACGTCGAGAACGAGACTGGGGGCTCCTGCCAGTGAGCCAGTATGCCGCGAAGCTCACTCCCTGTGAGTCCTTGCCGATAGCGAGCGAACGGCCTGGATAGCAATACATTGACGCGAACTCATCAAGATTGGGCGTTCGTTCTGGGGGCATAGCCGATAGTCTATTACCTCGCGATTGCGAGCCCAGTGACGGGGTAGGCGTTGCCGACGTTGTGGTCATCAGTGCCTCGCACTAGATCTACTGTAGTCCTACCTGAGTAGTTTCCGAGCAACGTCCTGTTGTTTCGGGAGATTGAGATCCAGTCCCCTGGCCCT
Organism: Nocardia sp. NPDC051750; assembly: GCF_044453135.1. Classification (NCBI taxonomy): domain Bacteria; kingdom Bacillati; phylum Actinomycetota; class Actinomycetes; order Mycobacteriales; family Nocardiaceae; genus Nocardia; species Nocardia sp. NPDC051750. The sequence goes on from NZ_JBITCK010000007.1 coordinate 298,601, forward strand.
CTGCGTACGCTACCTGCATGGGCTACTGAGCATGCCGAGCTCAGATTATTCGGGTTGTCCGTTGAGCGCTCGGGTGATTTCAGGACGGATAGGATCATCCTCCAAATCGTTGACGACTGCGATGGTCATCGGCCGTGATGAAACGGTTGGCTCATCCATCGACGGCCGAGCTCACGACCCATCCTGATGGTGTCGAAGAAAGTTACATTCTTCGATTTCGTACAATTCTTCGATGTATCGCAGTATTTGAAGAATCCGGGCGCGCCTTTCTCGGGCCGGTCGTCGGTTCGTTGCGGAGTTTGTCAGGCACCGGTCCGAAGCCGGGATGCTCCGGTTCACGACCGGGAACTGTGCCGCCTTGCCCCCCTGCGCTCGTTGCAGGTGATTATACGAAGGGGCACTGGTCTCTCCCCTTGCAGTCGCCTGGACGGAAGTTATCACCTTTCGGCAGAGCGAGGGGCTACGGTGTTTTCGCATCAGTGTCGGTCGCCAGGAATGCGTCCCACTCAGCCGGTGTGAATACCAATGCGGGCCCGGTCGGATTCTTGGAGTCGCGCACCGCGACCGCGCCGCTATCGAGGTGAGCGACCTCAACGCAATCGGCCCCCCCACCGCTGTGGCGCGATTTGAACCACCGGGCGCTGGATAGATCAACGTTCACGGGGCAAAACTCCTCGCAATCTCTCTTATCAGGTCGCGGCTCGGCCGGGGGTCCGGTCCTGCCGCTTGCAGGGTGGCGAATGCTTGTCGAAATCCGAGCACATCCGTCTGCCCCTCTAGGTAAGCACTTCCCGTGTAGCTCTCGCAGTAGACCACCGGGGGTTCGGCCGCCCTGCCTCGTGTGTCCGCACCGAAGTCCATGATCGTGAAAGGCGGAACTGCGATCCCCAGCGGAACCCCGGCATTGAACGGCAGTATTCGCACCTCCACATTCGGCAGGGTGCCGATATCTGCCAGGTGTCGCAACTGGGCGGCCATCACTCGCCGATCGCCCACTACCGTCCTGAGTACGGTCTCATGGAGAACGAATGATGCGGTGGTCGGCTGGCGGGTACGGGTGAGAATACGCTGCCGCCGTACTCGGACCTGCACCCTGCGTTCCAGCTCGTCCTCGGTATCGTCCGGGAAGTAGCGGCGGTCGATCACCCGCGCATAGTCCGCCGTCTGGAGCAGGCCGGGGATTAGCAGAGGCTGATAGATCGTCAACTCTTGTGCTCCAGCCTCAAGACCAACGTAGAGGTTGAACCAGGACGGGATCAGATCCCCATAAGCGTGCCACCAGGACTTGGCCGGTGTTTGCTCGGCCAGCCCCTTGGCCACTGCCGCTTGGTCATCGTCGAGCCCGTAGCTCTCACACAGTGCGAGGACATCGCGTACCCGGACCCGCTCGGTCAGTCCGCGTTCCAGCCGGCTCAGCGTCGACTTGTTCCACTCCATCAGCGCGGCGGCCCGCTCCAGCGTTAGTCCAGACCCTTCCCGTGCCTCCTTGAGATAGCGACCCAGCTGCCGACGCGGCAGTGTCCCGCCCACCTCGAGCGACCGAACCTCCTTCACGCGCTCTCCTCCCCGTTGCATCCCAAGGTGATTGCTTGTTGCAGAACGCGCCGATCATAAAGTGTGTTGCTCAACACGGCATGGTGATTCGGCGGAATTTCCTTGACCAGCTGTTTTGTACTGCACTAGATCGAGCCTGGGCGGCAGTCTCATTGCGAAGCGATCCGATAAACACACCGGAGGTGCGCGAGATGAATACTGTTCCGCCCCTGAGCCATAGCGCTGTACCCGCCCTGACCGTTGATCGCGCACATCGGATCATGCAGGAGCACATCGACTGCCCGATTACGGTATGCCTCCTTAAATCTCAGGCCAAATCCGTTCTGGTGGACAATGAGCGGCTGGTCCCGGCGGACCGCCTGCAGTTCGGGTTGTGAGCCCCATGAACATGGACAGTCAGCTGCGCGAACTCGAGATCGGTGTGATCCAGGATGTAATCGACGCTGTGGACGCCCAACTGGGTGGAGCGCCGAATCTCACGGTGCCCCGCTCTAGGGTCTACGCCTCCGTCATCTATGCCCTCATGGCCAGCGCCGTGGACTCCGGTCACTTCGGTTCCGGGATGCTCGCCCACGCGCCGCTGCTGGATTCGATTCTGTCCGGCGACGAAGGTACGGCTCACGGCGCGCTGGTCTTTGCCACGCTGGTGGGCCTGAATGCACTCGACTGAAATCGGAGATGGCCCGCGCGTACCTCTCCGCCGAACTCGCTCGCATCCTTCGGCAGTCTTGCCCAGGACGTACTGCCGGCCGAGTAGCGGACACGTCGATGGCGAACGCTCCACCGCGCGGAATTCGTGGTTGTCTCATCGACGTGTTCGAGGGGACTGGATCTCATCGATTGTCGCGGTGACGAGGAGTTTGCCTCGGACGTGGGTCTCCACGAGTTCGGCGTACGCCCTGGGTGCTTGTTCCAGTGCGAACACTCGGCTGATGGTGGACGGTAGGACGCCGGTCATCGCTTGTGCGGCCAGGTGGTCCAGATCCCCGGGACTTGCGTGGCTGAGGACCCTTTCCACGGTGATATCCGTGCGTTCGAAATCAGCTGGGTCGGGGCTGGGGAAGGCCGCGTTGAGGAGTCGGCCTCCCGGCTTGATTGCCTCGCCGACTGCGACGAGTGCCGAGCCGGGTAGGGCCAGGTTCACCACGGCATCCACGCCGTGTGGGTAGCGCCGCAGCGTTTCGGTGACGGTGTCGAGAGTCCGGTAGTCGATCACCTCGGCGGCACCCAGCCCGCGTACATAATCCTCGTCTTCGGGCAGGGCGGTCGCAATGACATGTAGCTGCGCCGCGGTCAGTAACGGAACCGTGGCGCCGCCGACACCGCCCGCGGCGCCGATCACCAGTACGCGTTGGCCGGGAGTGACCCGGCCTGCGCGCACCAGGGCCAACGCGGTCAGCCCGGGGATCGGCAAGGTGGCCGCGTGTTCACGAGCCAGTCCGGGCGGCCGATGTGCGAGTGCCGGGGTGACCGCTTCGAACACGGCGTACTCGGCCATCGCGCCGGTGGTCAGTGACGGCGGGCTGGACAACATGGCCGCCATCGCCGCCGCTGCACGTGGTAGTCCCACGCCGAATACCTCGTCGCCGACTGCGAAGCGGGTGACACCCGCACCGATCTCGGCGACCGTACCCGCGAAATCGCTGCCCGGCACGTGGGGAACCGTCAGTGCCGCCGACTCCTTCAGCACACCGCTGAGGCTCCGCAGATCAGCTGGGTTGAGTGCCGCCGCACCCATCCTGATCAGCACCTGCCCCGCCCCGGGGCGCGGCACGGGAATGTCCTCGACCGACAAGCCCGCCGGTGATCCGTACTTCCTGGCTACAACGGCGCGCATCAACTTGACCATGTGGTCATCTTGTAGCGAAAATGACCGAGTGGTCAAGTTTGGTTAGGATCTGGAATATGCCCCGTGCCGACTCCACCCGTAACCGAAGCCTCGTCATCGAGGCGGCCGCAGCCGAGCTGGCCGAGTGCGGCCTCGAGGTCTCCATCGCACGGATCGCAGCCCGGGCGGGGGTCGCAAAAGGCACGGTCTTCAATCACTTCGCCAGCAAAGAAGATCTGATCGCGGCAATCTTCTGTGAACACTTCGCCACGCTGACCGCGACCGGGAAGGCCCTGCTTGCGCACTCCAGCCCGCGCGAGGCGCTACACGAATTCATCACTGCCGGAGCCGAACTGCAGGCCGGCGACCGCTCGTTCTGTGCGGCCACCGCCACCGCACGCGATCATCCGATGGTCCGACAGGCCAGCGACCACCTTGCCGATATCGCCGAGCAGCTGACCGCCCGCGCCAGGGAAGCCGGTGCGATAAGACCCGACATCACCGGCCGCGACATCATCCTTTTGCTCGGCGCCCCCGCCGGCATCGCCACCCCGGTCGCGGACATACGCCCGGACCTGTGGCGCCGCTATCTGAATCTGATACTCGACGCGTTGGGTCCGGAAGCGGCTCGGCCGCTTAATGTTGCCGCACCGACCAGCCAGGACTTCACCGCCGCGTCGAAGACCGGCAAAGCCGGAGCGACATGAGTTCGGGCCGTGGGGAGGCTCAGGGACGGATCACTGCCCGCCCATGGCGAAGCGCAGCAGTGCCTGCTTATCGCCCTGCTTGATCTTGCCCTTGCGGTTGAGCACCTCGAGCTGCCAGACATCGCCGTTGCGGAACGTCCGGGCCACGGCGTTCGCGTTGTCGGCGCCCAGCAGCGACGGCCAGATATCGGCCACCTGCTGGCTGCTGCCGCCGGACGCGTCGTAGACCTTGAACGAGATGTTGTTCGCCTTCTCGAAGGAACTGCCCTTCTTGAAAGCGGCCGCGACGAAGACGATCGCGTCGATACCGCCGGGGACATCGCTGAATGTGACGTGCACGGTTTCGTCGTCCCCGGCCGCCGCGCCGGTCTGCTCGTCACCCGAGTGCTGCACCGAGCCGTTGCCCAGCGGGTCCAGCGAATCCAGCCCGGCGAAACGGACGGGCTCGCTGCCCTGCATCAGGATGGCGATGAGGTCCAGGTCCACCCCCTTCTTGCGGCGTGCCCAGCCGAGCGCACCACCGCTGGCACCCGCGGAGGGATCCCAGCTGACTCCGACACTCAGCTTGGTGATCCCCGCGAGATCCGCTGCGCCGTCTTCCTTCTTGAGCGTGATCATGGCATTCACCGTACCGGCTGCGGGAGAACACCGGGTGACCGGCGAGTTCGCGGTTATCGACGGGCGGAATCCGCCGGCCGGTGCGGGCGTGGCCACGGGTGCCGGACGAGGCCTTCGACGCCTTCGTTGAAACGCTCCATCAGGCGGACCAACTGGTCGATGTCGTCGTCGGGCCAACCGGCGAGCGCGTTGTTCACCCCGCCTTGCTGCAGTTCGAGGTCGGCTTCGAACAGCCGGAGTCCCTTGTCGCTCGGCCGGATCTTGCGGGCGACGCCGCCGTCCGGGTCGGGGACACGTTCCACCAGGTCCTGGTCCAGCATCGCGGCGACCTGCCGGTTGATCGTGGACACATCCAGACGGAACGCCTCGGCGAGTTCGCGGAGCGACAGCGGCGATCCGAGTTGCAGCCGGGTGAGGATCAGATACGCGGATCTGTCCAGCTGGAACGGGGTCCTGCGACGTGCGGCCGGGTGGTGCCGGGACAGCAGGGTCAACTCCAGGACGAGTCGCGCCAGGACGGCAGGATCCCGGTGATCCGCTGTCCCGGTGGGCAGTGCCGAATCGGACATCCGGTCACTATGGCGTCTGATTCGTCCGTTTGACAAATTGTGCAGGGTACACACGGTATGTAACGTGCATAGGGTGACCGCCGTAGCCGACGACCCCTCCAGATCCGACGAACGGGGTCGTCCGGGCGTATCACCGACACTGTTGATCGCCACGCTCAGCACCATCGGCATTGTCGTCTCGCTCATGCAGACGCTGGTCGTCCCGCTTATTCCGAGCCTGCCCGCGCTGCTGAACACCACCGCCACCAACGCCTCCTGGGTGATCACGGTGACCCTGCTGGCCTCGGCGGTGTGCACACCGATCAGCGGCCGGCTCGGCGATATGTTCGGCAAACGCCGCATCCTGCTGCTCGATCTGCTGGCCATGGTCATCGGTTCGGTGCTGTGCGCGATGTCCTCGTCGCTGATCCCCTCGGTCGCCGGCCGCGCACTCCAGGGGGTGGCGATCGGCGCCATCCCGCTGGGCATCAGCATCATGCGCGACGAATTACCGCCGGAGCGCGTCGGTTCGGCCATGGCCGTGATGAGCTCCACGCTCGGTGTGGGCGGTGCGATCGGCCTGCCGCTGGCCGCCCTGATCGCCGAGCACACCGACTGGCACGTCCTGTTCTGGGCGGCGGCCGCGCTCGGCACGATCGGCGCCGGGCTGATCTTCCGGTTCGTTCCCGAATCGTCCGTGCGTACTCCGGCCCCCTTCGATTTCGGGGGCGCCGCGGGCCTGGCGACAGCCCTGCTCGCCCTGCTCATCGCGATCACCCAGGGCGCACAATGGGGCTGGACCAGCTCCTCGATCCTGACCCTGTTCGCGGTATCGATACTCGCCTTCCTCGGCTGGGGCCGCTACGAACTCGGTCGCCGTCACCCGCTGGTCGACCTGCGAATCTCCGCGCGACCCCGCGTGCTGTTCACCAATATCGCCTCGATTGCCGTCGGATTCTCGCTCTACGGCATGTCTCTGACCTTCCCGCAACTGCTGATGGCACCGGCCGAAACCGGTTACGGGCTGGGGCTCTCGATGGTCGCCGCCGGGCTCGCGCTGGCGCCCGGCGGTTGCGTGATGATGTTGCTCTCGCCGGTCTCGGCCCGGATCTCGGCTCGGTTCGGCCCCAAACTGACCCTCGGAGCCGGGTCGGCGGTGATCGGGCTCGGCTATCTGTGCGCCTCGGCGCTGATGGACAGCGTCTGGCAGATCATGCTCGCCTCGGTGCTGGTCGCGGGCGGTGTCGGACTCGCCTACGCCGCGATGCCCGCCCTGATCATGGGTGCGGTCCCGATCACCGAAACCGCCGCCGCCAACGGATTGAACGCTTTGATGCGCTCGGTCGGCACCTCCACCTCGGCCGCGGTGATGAGTGCCGTCCTGGCGAATATGACGATCACTCTCGGCAGCACGGTCCTGCCGTCCCGGGACGCGTTCCACACCACCTTCCTGATCTCGGTCACCGCCGCCTGTGTGGCCATCGCGCTCACCACACTCATCCCGATGCGGACGGATCCGGCGCCGGCGGCGTGATCGTGACCGAAAATACCGCGGCGGTCCGGCTCTCCGCCGGGCATGCTGAAAGCAGCCTCGCGGCACCACGAACGAGGCCGGTTTCTGGAGTAAGGGGAGCGGGGATGCACGCCGGATGGGCAGCGCGCGAGCGGAGGGGAAAACGGGCGCCGATCTGGTTCGCCCTGGTGGCAGTACTGATTGCGCTCAGCGGGTGTGCGCTGCCCGGGTCGTCCGAGGGCATCGTCGGTGAGCGGCTCACCGAATTCCCCGCCATCGACCCCGCCACGCTGACCCCGGAGCAGGCCAGGGTGGTTGCCGCCGCCGAAGCCGAATTCGCCGACCCGCGGCCCGGACCCGGCTACTCCGAAGGCAATTCCGAGCCCTGGTGTGCGAATTTCGTCAGCTGGGTGCTGCGGGCCGCCGGAATGCCGCTGGCCAACCCGAATTCCGGGTCGTGGCGGATCCCGGGCGTCTACACCCTGCAGGAGTACTACGAGAGCCGGAACCTGTTCGTACCGTTCGACCCGGCGTACCGGCCCGGCACCGGTGACGTGGTCCTCTACGGTCCGGACAGCCCCTATGGGCAGCACACCAATATCGTGCTGGTCGCCGAGAACGGGACGCTGACCACGATCGGCGGTAACGAAGACGACGGTGTGCGCATCGAACGATGGGAGCCTGCCGCTGTCGCCGATATCGAGATCGTCGGCTACGGACGGTTGTAGCCGGGCAGCCGCACGACCCCGAAACCTCGATCGCGTACCGTGACCTTCAGCGGTGGAGGTGAAGGTGTCGGAACGACTCATGGAACCGATCGAACTGGGCGACCCCGAATGGATCGACTACGCCGAATTCGGCAGGAGATTCGTCACACACGCGGTGACCGAATCACGGATCGAGGCGGCCGTCGCCGGGATCACCGGGCGCGGCCTCACCATCGGCCCTTTCAACCTCGGTCCCGCCGGGCTCGCCGGTTTCCTGGCCGAAGGCAGAATCGGCCGTCCGGTCGTGGTGCGCCGCGGTTCGCAGATCAGCTTCGACGTGCGGATACCGGTCTCGCTGGCCGCCAAGATCCTGCTCGGCGGCCGCCGGCTCCGGCTGGAAACCGTGGTCTCGATCGATCTCACCTTCCACGCCCGCACCGCCGATCCGCTGCTCATCGTGATCGATATCCCCGAGGTCCGGCGTTCGGATGTGAGTGTCCTGTTGCGCCTGGCCGCCGCCGATTCGGTGGCCGAATGGATGCTCGACCCGATTTCCGGGCTGCTCCAGCGCGAAGTCGCGAACCGGGTGAATACGATGCTGCGCGACCCGGGTGTGATGCGCAGCCGGATCTATGATGTCCAGGCCATCGTCGACGGCCGGCGTTCCCCGCACCGTAAGCGGACCGAATTCGAGTGGATCGACTACGCGGAATTCGGCCGCCGCTTCTTCCCGGGGCTCGTCACCCGGGAACGCCTCGGCGGTTTCGTGTCGTATCTGGCGGGCCGGCAGATCGAAATCGGCCCGCTGCGCACCGGCCCGCGCGCGGCGGCCGAGGTCACGGTACGCGGGGAGGTCGGTCAACCGCTGCTCATGGACCTGCCGCCGGTTCCTGCGGCCGGCGACGATTTCGCGCTGGTGCGTTTCGGCCTGACGGTCCCGGTATCGCTGGACATCACCGTGAACGTCCTCAAGGACAACCACTACCGGGCAGATCTCGAAATCCCGCTGATCCTCACCGCCCACGCCGCCGACCCGCTGCTGATCGTGGTCGACGTGGACCCTCCGGCCCGCGAACACGTCCGCCTCGAGTACGCGGCGCAGGGGATGCGCGCCGCCGCCCTGGGGACCCTGGCCGGGATCAAGAAACAGATCGTCGCCCAGGTGGTGCGGGTGGTCCGCACAGAACTGGCCGACCCCGCAACCCGCACCCTGGACGTAGCCGGACGAATCGACCGCCTGCTGTAGGTGTGGCCGGTACGTGGGAAGCCGCGCGGGCCGGGTCGGGATCCGCGCGCCGGAGCGCCGGGAAACGCAGTATGTGGTGCAATACCTCTACGTTCGAGGCTCCCGGCGCGCGCAGTGCTGATGGGGAGGCGCGCCGGGCACGTTTGTTGCCGATAGATCCGGTGTGCGAAGGAGTCCCGTGATGGTTTCTGGCCTGTCTCGTCGTGCTCTGCTCGGGTACACCGCCGCCGCGGCCGCGGCGGGGGCGGTGGGATCCACGTTCACGGGCCGGCGCGCCGGTGCGGCGTCGCTGGGTACGTTGCTCGATTACGCGGGGGGAGTACCGGCGGCCGCGGCGATCAAAGCAGCCGGGCATTCCGGTGTCATCCGGTATGTCTCGGATCGCCGGCCCGGCGCGGAATGGATGGCCGGAAAGCCACTGCTGGCCGATGAAGTGGCGGACCTGCGGGCGGCCGGGCTGGCGATCGTGTCCTGCTACCAGTTCGGCAAGGGGCCCACGGCGGACTGGCGTGGTGGGCTGGAAGCCGGTCGGCGCCACGCCGAGCGGGGGCTGGCGCTGCATCGGGCCGCCGGTGGACCGGCGGATCGGCCGATCTACGCCTCGATCGACGACAACCCCACGCCGGTCGATTTCGCGACCATGATCCTGCCGTATCTGCAGGGCTGGCAGGAGGTGGTGGGGCGGCAGAACACCGGCGTCTACGCCAACGCGCCCACCATCGAACTGGCCCGGGTGGCCGGTGTGGGTGCCTGGTTCTGGCAGCACGATTGGGGGACGCCGGCGGGTTTCGTGCATCCGGCGGCACATCTGCACCAGTTCGAGATCGACGATCGGACGGTCGACGGGGTAGGAGTGGACGTGAACAATGTCCTGGCCGCCGAATACGGAGCCTGGTGAACGGCGCTCGCCTATTTCTTCTGCGCCGGATGTTTCGACTGGTTGGCCACCATGAACATATAAACCAGCGGAACCACCGCGCCGCACAGGAACAGCAGCAGAGTCGGCAGGTCGCTACGGAGTGGGTAATCGCCGCCGGGCCCCCGGCTCGCGGCGATCAAGAAGGCTGCCAGCCAGGCGCCGACCGGCAGGAACAGCACCGACAGCCGGGTGTTCACCGTCGCCACCGCCCACACCAGGGCCAGATTCACCGGGCCGGCCAGCAGCGCGGTGATCGGTAGCGCCACCGCGCCGATATACAGGGGCAGGTAGAGGACCTCGAGGATCAGCGCGATCACCGCGTCCAGCATCAGGACCGCGATGATCACCGGGCCGGGGATACCGTTCACCGCCGCGGTGAACCATTTCCCCATTCGCGCCCGCACCCCAGGGGCCCGGGTGGTGGCCGCCGAATCGTCCACGGCGGCGGTCATCCGTGCGGCCGGGTTACCGACGGCGAACCTGCTGTTTCCCGCGCCGCGTGGGCACGGCCACCCGCGAATTCCCAGTGCTGCATGCGGACGAGTCTATTCGGCCGAGCGGTGGGTCCGAGTACGCGTACCGCCGCGGCCGCCGGTCTGCCGGTGGCCGCTCCTATCGGTCGAGTCCGGCGAAAAGGTCGTCTTCGCGGCCGTCCGCGCCGCGGTGCCCGGCCCGGCCGCGGACCAGCACATAGTGCTCCTCGGGCAGGACCGGCTGGGCGACCATGTTGGTGAGCGCGAATTCGCGGCCCGACGGCGCGACCGTGAGCTGCGTGGCGTGGGCACGCAGGGCCGCGCGTTTCCTCGTCAAGACCTCGGCGACGTCGATCGTCGTGGTCACCGAACTGCTCGGGACACAGGCCAGTTCGTTTTCCGCGGCCAATCGCCAGCCGGGCGGGAGGGCCCCGGGGAGGCCGTCGACGGTCCGCCGGGCCAGGGCCCGCAGATGATCGCGCAGGAGATCGGCGTCGGTCACGGTCCAGTAGAGCTTGGGAGTGTCCCAGCCCTGTCCGGCGGCGGCCGTCACGGCCGCGGTGGTGATGTGGTGTGCCCGGATATGGTCCGGGTGACCGTAGCCGCCCCGCGGGTCGTAGGTCACCACCACCTGTGGCCGCAGCCGCAGGATCACCTCGGTGAGCGCGGTGACGGCGGCCTCGCCGGAGCGGACGAACGCCCTCGGATGGTCGGCCGCCGGCGTCCCGGCCATGCCGGAATCACGCCAGCGTCCGGCTCCCCCCAGGAAGCAGGGTGGGCCGGCGCCGAGTTCGGCGAGCGCCCGGGTCAGTTCGGTGATGCGGAACCCGCCGAGCTGGTCGGCGCGGTCCGCGGCCAGACCGGCCCATTCCGTGCCGAGCACTTCGCCTTCTTCGCCGAGGGTGCAGGTCACGACCGTCACCGGCACCCCGAGGCGCCGGTAGTGTGCGATGGTGCCGCCGGTGGTGATGGATTCGTCGTCGGGATGGGCGTGCACCAGGAGCAATCCGCCCGGCCGGTCCGGCTCCGGCGGGGTCACGGCACCCGCCGCCACATGGCCGCATCGCCGAATATCCCGGCCTGGATCGCCCCGCTGAGCGAGGCGCCGTCCACCGACGGGCCGGCCGCGGCGACCACATTGTCCTGCACGATCGGCAGGACCGTGGATTCGCCCCACAACCGGGGTTCGGCCTCGCCCAGGGTGCGGGGCACCTCCACGCCGTGCAGCGCACCGTCGATCGCGGGCTGGAACTGAGGATCGCAGATACCGGACAGATTGCTGGGCGCCTGCCGCGCCGCTTCCACGGCCGCCGGAACCTCGGTTTCGGTCGCGTCGTCGTCGGCGGGCACGACCGGCGCCACAGGCGGGCACCCGTATCGAGAGGCCAGCGCGGTCGCGGGATCCCCGCCCGTCGCCTCCCAGCCGACGACGGCGTCGACGGTGTTCTCGACGAGGTCCTTGCCGTACAACTCGTCGGCCGGCAGGTTGCGCACCGAGGCGTCGATACCGGCGCTGCGCAGCTGGTCGGCGGCGGTGTTGGCGACGGCCAGCGCGGTGTCGTCACCGGTGACCGCGCCGATCCGGATCACCAGCGGTTCGCCGTTGCGGGCCAGCGAACGCGGCCGCGGCGCGGGGGAGGTCGCCGACACGGGTGGTGGTTCGGGTGCCCGGCCGAAACCGGCCTCGGCGAGCAGCCCGAATGCCTGCTCGGTGGTGAGCGGGGGCGGCTGGGTCGGTGCGTAGCCGGGGTCGGAGGGGGAGAGCACCTGCGCGCGTACCGGTTCCACCCAGTTCCCGGTCTGCGCCCCGACGGTGGCCAGCAGCGCCGGATCGAGCAGCGCGAGTACCGCGGTGCGGACCCGGTGATCTTCGAGTACGCCGTCGCGGCCGTTGAGGGTGAGCCGGAGCTGGCGGGACTGCGGCATGATCGCGGTCCGCACCGAGGGGATCGCGGCCAGCTGTGCTTCGGTGGCGACCCCGCCGTGCACCAGCGCCATCTGGGTATCGCCGTTGCGCAGCGAATCCGCGAGCTGCGCGGGAGTGCCGCCGCGGCGCAGCAGGATCTGGTCCGGACGGGCCGGGGTACCCCAGAACCGGTCGTTGCGTTCCAGCAGGATCTCGTCGCGGCCGGGATCAGCGGATTCGATGGTGAAATTACCGCCGGATACCGGTATCTGCTCGACCAGCGTGCGCTGGAATCCGCCCGGGGAATCCTTCATCAGATGCGAGGGCAGCAGATTCGCGAACAGCTGCGGCCATGCCGGGTACGGCTGGTTCAGCACCACCGTGACCGTTTTCCCGCCGCCCGAGGAGCGGACCTCGGAGATGAGCCGGTAACCGGCCGGGTCGATCACCCCGGGCTGGGTGATCATCTGCTGCCACAGGTACCAGAAGTCCTCGGCGGCGATGGGAGCGCCGTCGGACCAGTTGGCCTGGTCTTTCAACTGGTAGGTAATGGTGAATGGCGCCTGCGAGGTGACCGTGGCGGATTCGATCAGCGCGGTATCCGGCACCCACAGTGTCGCGCCGGGCGCCGCCGGATGGGGGGTCGGGCGGAACGGGCTCGGCAGCACCATGGCGGCGACCGCGGAGGTCGCCGGGGACTGGTTCGACCGCAGATGCGGGTTGAAGCCGATCCCGATATCGTCCACGGCGACCACGACCGTGTTCTTTGTCGGCTGCGCCGGTTCGGTTTTCGGGCTGTCCGTACTGGCGATGGGCGGCGGCGGGTCGGCGGTGCACCCGGCCAGTACCGGGATGAGCACCGTCGACAGCACCAGCAGCCCGCGCCACACCGCGCGCCTCCCCGAAATCATCCTCGGGACTCTACCCAAACCCGTGCCACCACGTTCGCCGCGAAACCGGCTACAGCGCGGCCCGGTCGCGGGCCTTGCGGCGGGACAGATCCCGCGCCCGCTCATTGGCGCCCAGCACGACCTTGCGCACCCGCACGACTTCCGGCGTCACCTCGACGCATTCGTCGGCGGCGCAGAATTCCATGGCCGCTTCCAGGTCCAGCTGCAGCGGCTTGGCGAGCGTCTCCATCACATCCGCGGTGGAGGAGCGCATATTTGTGAGCTTTTTCTCCTTGGTGACATTGATATCGAGGTCCTCGGCCCGGGGATTGACCCCGACGACCATGCCCTCATAAGTGTCCGCGCCCGGTTCCACGAAGAACTGCCCACGGTCCGCCAGCTGGATCATGGCGAACGGGGTGACGCTGCCGGACCGGTCGGACACCAATGACCCGGTGTGCCGGGCCCGGATCTCGCCGGCCCACGGTGCGTAACCGTGCGAGACGGCATTGGCGATACCGGTGCCGCGGGTCTCGGTCAGGAAGTCGGTACGGAACCCGATCAGCCCGCGCGAGGGGACGATGAACTCCATCCGCACCCAGCCCGCGGCGTGGTTGTTCATCTGCACCATCTTGCCCTTGCGGGCGGCCAGCAGCTGGGTGATGGCGCCCAGGTATTCATCGGGGCAGTCGATGGTGAGCTCTTCGTAGGGCTCGTGCACCTTGCCGTCGACCTGCCGGGTCACCACCTGCGGTTTGCCGACGGTCAGTTCGAAACCCTCGCGCCGCATCTGTTCGACCAGGATGGCCAGGGCGAGTTCACCGCGGCCCTGGACCTCCCAGGCATCCGGCCGGCCGATATCGAGCACGCGCAGTGAGACATTGCCCACCAGTTCCTGGTCGAGCCGCGATTTCACCATGCGGGCGGTGAGCTTGTGACCCTGCACCCGGCCGACCAGCGGCGAGGTGTTGGTGCCGATGACCACCGAGATGGCCGGTTGGTCCACCGTGATGCGGGGTAGCGCGACCGGTTCCTCCGGATCGGCGAGGGTATCGCCGATCATGATGTCGGAGATACCGGCGACGGCGACGATATCGCCGGCCACCGCCACCTCACCCGGCTGCCGCTCGACGCCGACGGTCTGCAGCAGTTCGGTGATCTTGACGTTCTTCACTCCGTCGGCATGCATCCAGGCGACGTTCGCGCCCTTGCGGAGCTCGCCGTTGTGGATCCGCACGAGCGCGAGCCGGCCCAGGAACGCGGAGGCGTCGAGGTTGGTGACATGGGCCTGCAACGGCGCGGCCGGATCGCCCTTGGGGGCGGGGATGTTCTCCAGCAGCACCTCGAACAGGGCATCCAGGTTCTCCGCGTTCGGCACCTCGCCGTTCTGCGGCTGCTCCTTCGACGCCTTGCCGGCGCGACCGGAGGCGTAGAGCACCGGCAGGTCGAGGGCGAGTTCCGCGGCTTCGGCGGCGTCGTCGTCGAGGTCGGAGGCCAGGTCCAGCAGCAGGTCGTGGCTTTCCTCGACGACCTCGGCGATCCGCGCGTCGGGACGGTCGGTCTTGTTGACCACCAGAATCACCGGCAGGCTCGCCGCCAGTGCTTTGCGCAGCACGAATCGGGTCTGCGGAAGGGGGCCCTCCGAGGCGTCGACCAGCAGCACCACGCCGTCGACCATGGACAGGCCGCGCTCGACCTCACCGCCGAAATCGGCGTGGCCGGGGGTGTCGATGACATTGATGACGGTGACGCTGCCGTCCGGATGGTGCCGGTGTACGGCGGTGTTCTTGGCGAGAATGGTGATGCCCTTCTCGCGCTCCAGATCGCCGGAATCCATCACTCGATCGACGAGTTCGGCGCGTTCGGCGAAGGCGCCGGACTGCCGCAGCATGGCGTCGACGAGCGTCGTTTTGCCGTGGTCGACGTGTGCCACGATGGCGACATTGCGAAAATCGCGTGCAGACGACACGCCGGTTCCTCCTGCTGGTTGGCTGTTGCTTATCGGCCGGGACCCTGAAACAGGGAGATACGGACTCACCGGGCATCCTGGGCCGGTTCTACCCTACCGGTGCCGAGGTGGGCCGGTAGCGTCGCCCAAAGGTAAGGGTATGCTAACCCGCATGGGCAAGGTCAAGGCGAAAGAGGTGTCGAGCCTCAAGCCGAAGAAGAAGTGCTGTCGCAAGAAGACGCGCTGTGTGAAATGCCCTGTGGTCATCATGCGGATGAAGCGCCTGGAGGCCACGGGCGCCACCGGTAAAGAGTTGAAGAAGGGCTTGAAAAAGGCGCGGGCCGCCTGAAGCGATTTCCACCGACCCGTGATTCACCTTCGCTTCGGCATCCGCCACCGAGCTCGGCAGTGGGTTGTTGTAGGAACGGGATTGCGGGGTACCTCGGCGATATGACCACATCACTGCTCACCGAAACCGAGATCACCGACGCACTGGACACTCTTCCCCACTGGTCGCGGGCCGGCGATGCGCTCACCCGTACCGTAGAGGCGTCCTCGTTCCCGGCCGGAATAGATCTCGTCCGCCGCGTCGCCGAGGCCGCCGAAGCCGCGAACCATCACCCCGATATCGATATCCGGTGGCGCAAGGTCACCTTCACGCTGTCCACGCATTCCGCGGGCGGGCTCACGGCACTGGATGTGGGGATGGCCCGGGAGATAGACCGGCTTGCGGGGTAGGGGTGCGGGACACCGTCCGGCCCGCCCAGATGGTCCAGCCGTAGAGGGCCAGCACACCGACCGCGTCGACGGCACCCAGCCACGACCAGACCCCCCACCGGGAGATCGTCCAGATCGAGTCCTGCAGGAACGACAGCACCCACGGGGCGCCCAGCAAGGTCGTGAACAGCCAGTACCCGGCCAGGATCTTCGCGCCCGGTACCTCGCGGAACGGTCCGTAGACCAGCCACAGGACGGCCGGCAGCAACCAGCCCCAGTGATGTGACCAGGAAATCGGCGAGATCATCAATCCGAACAACTGGACGATCAGCGCGGTACCCAAGAGATCGTCGCGGCGCAACGCCCGCCACGCGAACCAGCCCAGCGCACCGGTGACCAGCACGCCGGCGATCCACCACGGACCGGTGCCGACATCGCTCCCCAGCAACCGGCTCAGCGCACCGCGCAGCGACTGGTTCCACACCGAACCCACCGGGCCGATCCGGTCGGCATCGCCGAGCAGCGTCCCGAAGTACCGCCGGGTCTCCTCGGGATTGAGCAGGAAGCTGCTCGCGACGGTCAGTCCGAAAACCACGCCGGACCAGATCGCCGCCGCCCAGCGCCGCCGCGCCAGGAAGTACACGCCACTGATCGCCGGCGTCAGCTTGATTCCCGCGACCACGCCGACCAGCGTTCCCGAGATCCACCAGCGGGTACTGCGGATCGCCAGCATGACGCCGAGCATCAGGAAGATGTTGACCTGGCCGTAGTCGATGGTCGTCCGCACCGGTTCGAACCACAGTCCCACCGCGGTCCACGCGACGGTTGCGGTACGCCACCGCGGCTCGGCGAGTGCCTCGGGGCCCAGCAGTAATTCGAACGCGATCCGCACCACCCAGTAGAGAGCGGCGACGATCGCGAACAGCCACAGCACGGCGACCACAGTGAACGGCAGGAAATGCAGCGGGAAGAACACCACCGCGGCGAACGGCGGATAGGTGAACGGCAGCGGGAAGTCGGGAGTCTTCTCCGCGTAGGTGAAGTCGTACAGATGGTCGGTGAGCAGTGACGCCGAACCGTCCACGTACACGTGCAGATCGACCAGGTTCATCCCGTTGGGTGTCAGCAGCATCCACAGCAGCCGCGCCAGGACGGTGATCCCGAGCGCCACCAGGGCCAGGCGAAATGGTGTGAATCGCCGAGGATCGGTCCGGGCGCTGGGCTGATTCAAGACAGGGAGCTTTCGAGTCGGTCCGGGTCGGCAGCCGGACCCGGCGCGGGTTGCGCGCATCGGCAGGAGTTTCCGGCCCGGAATACATTAACCCGACCGTTGTCCGGTCCCGCGCGACCGGTTGGCTCGATCGTGTGCGGGTGTCGGGTGGCGCAACGGTGACACGGACGAGCCCCGAGTGAGCAGTGCCCGAGCGCAGCGCTGTGCAACATGTACGCTGATCGCGACTCCGGACCTCCGAGCAGGGGACCGGGCTGTCGATGCCCGCCGACGGGGAAGGCGCCGACCGGCAACCTCAGGGTGCCGGCGGAACCGGCTCGGATAACGCGGGAACCGAGGTTCATGCCCTGGTCGGGGTGTGAATCGAGGAGGCCCGAGAAGGGCGGTGTCCGACAACCTTCTGGGTTGTCGGACACGCTGTTAGAGTGACGCCGAAACAATGACTCTTCGGCGTCACCCCAGATGTACCCGAGGTAAGGACGGCCAGACCAGTGCTTCGCACCCGAGGATCGCGGATCGCAATGTCCGCGCTCGCCATTGCGGCGGGCGCCTCCCTTGTGGCGCCGGCGACAGCCGTTGCGGCCCCGGCCACCGAGGCGTCGGTGAACAGTGTCCCGATGGTCCCCGAAGGGGTCCCGGTCGACGTTCTCGCCGCCCTTGCCCCGGCCATCGTCAACGCGCCGGCCCCGGCCGCCCAGAACATCGCCGCGCCGGGAAGCCCGCAGGCAGCCATCCTGGGCCAGGCCCGCGTCCTGCTGGACACGATGAATCTGCCCCCGCAGATCAAATCGACGTTGGAACGGGTCATCACGTTCCTGGACGGCAGCGGCGGCGGCGGACCCGATATCCCCGAATCCGGGCCGGCGATCGCCCAATTCCTCTACCCGACGATCGGCAAGGGCTGCATCGCCCCGTCCGGCGATTCGGTCGGCACGGCGCTCGCGGTCCCCGGCCCGGCGCAGCTCCCGCCGCCCGGACCGGCCGCCGGTCAGACCGGTTTCGTATTCACGGCCCTGGGCACGGAACGTCCCACACCCGAACAGCCGCAGGCGATGACGGTGCAGTGGCGCAATATCGATACCGGCGCGGCGGGCACCGAGGTGCTGACCGATGAGGCGAAGATCAACCCGGACGGGCCGGCGACGCTCTCGGCCATCGCGAACACGGGCACGGGCCGCATCGTCGCGGTGATCGGCGGCGGGCTCACCACGCAGGCCACCGAAACCGAAGCGCGCACCTGCTCGTTCGCTCCGACCCTGGGCTTCTTCACCGTCGGCTGACGTTTTTGGCCCGCTGGCGCGCGCGTGATGGGACCGCCGAGGGCCTCGCTGGACTCGGCGCTGTTGCTGGGCGGGTCAGGGATGCTGTGGTAGACCGGGGGCTATGGCGACTGTCGAGAACTCGCACAAGTCCAGCCTTCGGAGTCGGCGTTCGTCCCGGTCGATTCTGTCGATCCGCTCCGAGGGATCCATTCTGTCGATCGGATCGGCCTATTCCATCCTGTCGATCGGCAGCGCCGGATCGGTGCTGTCGATCGGTTCGATCGGGTCCTTCGGATCGCTGATCTCCAGCGGATCGTTCCTGAGTCTGGGGTCGGCGCTTTCCGGATTGTCCCGGTGGTCACTGCTGTCCTGGATGGGCGACCATTCCAGTCCGGACGAACGGCCCGGGCTGCGGGTGGTCGCGGACGAGCCGGACCTTCGGGTCGCCCCGACTCGCCACTGTCAGACCTGAAGCGAGTTTCGGCGCCGCCCGCGCCGTTGAGAGTTCCGCCCCCTGGCCGAATCTCCGGGGGCCTCGCCGAATCCGCCGGGAGTGGGTGTGCGGCGAGGTGAACTAGAGGTCAGGGGTGGTTTGTTCGATGATCGTTCGCGCGCGATCGAGCGGAACATCGGGGATCGAGTAGACCTTCTTGCCGGCGGCGGTGGCCGCGGAGAGAGTGGCGAGACCGGCTCTGCGCTGCCAGAACGTCTGCCGGATCGTCCACCCGATGATGCCGGGCGCTTCGAGGCAGGAGCGTTCACGGTCGAGGGAGCCCGATCGGGCAACCAACCAGGTGGGGGATCCGGGACTCGCCGGGAGGACGGCATGGCCGAGGCCCCGGTAGCGGTCTTCGGCGAGCAGAACGCAGAGGGGCAGGAGCACGACCGGGACCAGCCACCACCAGGCGGAGATATGCCAACCGGCGGCGGCCGATATCGCGAGGACCAGCAGCGTGAGTGGCACCGGCCAGCTCGCCCGGATATGGCGGCGGCGCCGGGCGGCCGGTCCGTGCGGGGTGAGCGGGACCTGCGCGGGTGCGACAAGGTGCGGTAGTTCGGCGGGATCCGGCGCGCCCGTGCGGCGGCGGGGGCGGAGCAGGTCGGCCAGGGTGTGTTCGACGGCCGGGCGCGGCGATTGCGGCAGGATCTTCTGCCGGGGGTTTTCCCCGGTCATGATCGCTTCGAGTTGTGCTGCGCCGGCCAAGCGCAGCAGCAGGGGTTCGATGATCGTGGCGCCGCGTAACCGCGCGCTATCGAGGGTGATCTGGCGGAGCGTGAACAAGCCCCGGCGAACCTGCAGCGTGCTGCCGTAATCGGTGACTCGCAGGCCGAAATAGGTGATCAGGTAGTGCCCGCAGGCCGCGAGGCTGACGATCACCACCAGAACGGCCAGGGCCAGCGCACCGGCGATGACCAGAGCCGCCACCCCGAAACCGCGCACGTTGTCCACCGTTTCCCGGCTGACCCGGATCTCGGCTGCCCCGAAGCCGAACTGGGCGGCGATACCGAGTGCGGAGGCGGCGAGAGCGAAACCGGTCAGCGACAGCGGTGCGTAACGCACCCACTCCGGCCGCCAGTGGCCGATCTCCCGGCCCGCGCCGGGATTCTCCGGTGTGACAGCGGTTTTTTCGTCCGGCGAGGCTACGTCCGGGCTGCCGGCCGCCGTATGGGGCGCCCGGGTGTGTGCCAGCAGTTCGGCGCGGAGCGGTCGCACCCGGTCGGCAGCCAGTGCGTCGAGGGTGAACCTGTCGTCCGCCCCGGCTTCCTGACCTGTACCGATCACGACGGCGGCCAGTCCCAGGATCCGGTGCAGTGGGTCGGCCTCGATATCCACCGAGCGGATCCGGGCCCGCGGGACCGACAAGCGTTTCCGCTGGATCACTCCGGTACGGAGTTCGACGTGGCCGGCACTCATCCGATATGTGGTGGTGAACCACAGCGCGAGACCGTACGGGACGACGATGACGGGCCCCAGCAGGGCCCACAGCGGATTCCCGGAGCTGACACCGAGGATCGCACCACCGATCACCGCGGGCAGGAACTTCACGACCGCCTGGATCGGATGCACCAGCAGCATCCGGCGATCGAGACGCTGCCATTCGTTCGCCGTCGTCTCGGGTGGAGCTCCGGCGGCCGGTCCGTCGCCGCCCGAGCCGGTCATCGGCACTCCTTCGGAGCAGGTCCATGCGGTCCGCGGCGGCCGCAGCGAAGGCGGAGGTATCGCATCATGTCGCGTCCCCGCGGTGCCGGGCCGCGATATCGGTCAACCGGGCCACGGTCCGGTCGGCGAGTGAGCGTTCCAGCAGGCCGATCCGCACCGCGCCGGCCGAGGACGCCGTGGTCACGGTGATCGTCGACAGTCCCAGCAACCGCTCCAGCGGACCACGTTCGGTGTCCACGGTCTGCACCCGCGAGATCGGTGCGACCCGGCTTTCCAGCGACAACCAGCCCACTCTGCTGTACACCGCCTCGTCGGTCACTTCCCAGCGGTGCACCCGATATCGCCACCGGGGCACTACGATCGTCGCGAGCACAGCCACGGGAAGCACGATCGCCGCCGCGGCCACCTGCCAGGGGCGGCGATCGGGATCGAGTACAGCCCAGACGACCAGCGCGGCGAGGACGACGAGCCAGGTCAGGGCGATTTCCAAGGTCCACAGGGTTTTCGCTCGGGGACTGGGCCGCCACGCGGGATCGAGCAGTGGATCGGTTGACCGTGGCGGGCTGTCCGGCGACATATATTCATCGTCGCACGGTTGTTCGGTGCTTTCGTATTTCGAACAAGATCGAGCGACGACTCATCGCTCGCCGTCCACCATCCCGACCTGCGCGGAATAGCCCGAGATACACCGAGGTTGTGAACGCTCGACGACCTGGGAGGAGACAGTTCCGGATGTGTGCCGCATGATCGAGGGCGTGACCGAACTCGCCGAACCGACCGTTCCGACCCCTGCGCCCAGCCCGTCCGCCATGCGGCGGGCATTGCGCCGGGCGCGTGACGGGGTCACCTTGAACGCCGACGAAGCCACCGTGCTGTTGCACGCCCGCGACGACGATCTCGCGGATCTGTGCCGCAGCGCCGCCCGGGTGCGCGATGCGGGGCTCGCCTCCGCCGGGCGCCCGGCCACGGTCACCTACTCGCGCAATGTCTTCATCCCGCTCACCCACCTGTGCCGGGACACCTGCCACTACTGCACGTTCGTCACCGTGCCGGGCAAGCTGCGCGCGGAGGGCCGGGGCATGTTCCTGGAACCGGACGAGGTGCTCGATATCGCCCGGCGCGGGGCCGAACTGGGCTGTAAGGAAGCGCTGTTCACCCTCGGCGACCGTCCGGAGGCGCGCTGGCCGGAGGCCGCGCAATGGCTGGACGAACGCGGATACGATTCCACCCTGGACTATCTGCGGGCGGTGTCCATCCTGGTGCTCGAGGAGACCGGGTTGCTGCCGCATCTGAATCCCGGGGTGATGTCGTGGGAGGAGATCTCGCGGCTGAAGCCGGTCGCCCAGTCGATGGGGATGATGCTGGAAACCACCTCGACCCGGCTGTTCACCGAGAAGGGCAACTGCCATTACGGCAGCCCGGACAAGGATCCCGCGGTGCGGCTGCGCGCCATCACCGACGCGGGCCGGCTCTCGGTTCCCTACACCACCGGCATCCTGGTGGGTATCGGGGAGAACATGGCCGAACGGGCGGACACGATTCTGGCGATCCGCAAACAGCACAAGGCGTTCGGTCATATCCAGGAAGTCATCGTGCAGAACTTCCGCGCCAAGGACGACACCGCCATGCGGCACGCCCCGGACGCCGATATGACGGAATTCCTGGCCACCATCGCGGTCACCCGCTTGCTCCTCGGGCCCGAGGTCTCGGTGCAGGCACCGCCGAACCTGGTGTCGGGCGAAGAATGCCGCGCCCTGCTCGAGGCCGGGATCGACGACTGGGGCGGCGTCTCGCCGGTCACCCCCGACCACGTCAATCCCGAACGTCCCTGGCCGAATCTCGACACCCTCGCCGAGATCACCGCGAGCGCCGGCTTCGAACTGGTGGAGCGCACCTCCGCGCATCCGAAATATGTGCGCGCCGGTAACCCGTGGATCGATCCGCGGATCGGCGCCCATGTCGCCGCGCTCAGTGATCCGGAGACCGGGCTGGCGCAGCCGGACGCGATGCCGGTGGGCCTGCCCTGGCAGGAACCGGACGAATCCTGGGAATCCACGGGCCGCACCGACCTGAACACCGCCATCGATACGGCCGGGCGCAATACCGATACGCGTAGCGATATCGACAACGCGTTCGGCGACTGGGACACGATCCGCGAGCAGGTCCGCGATCTCGCCGCCGCGCCGCAGCGACTGGACGCCGATGTGCTCGCCGCGCTGCGCGCCGCCGAAAAGGATCCGGCCGGCCTCACCGACGCCCAGTACCTGGCACTGGCCACCGCCGACGGCCCGGACCTGGAAGCCGTCGCCGGCCTGGCCGATCAGTTGCGCCGCGACGTCTGCGGCGACGACGTCACCTACGTGGTGAACCGGAATATCAACTTCACCAATATCTGCTACACCGGCTGCCGCTTCTGCGCGTTCGCGCAGCGTAAAGGCGACGCCGACGCCTTCACCCTGAGCGCCGGCGAAGTCGCCGACCGCGCCTGGGAAGCGTATGTGGACGGCGCGACCGAGGTCTGTATGCAGGGCGGTATCGACCCCGACCTGCCGGTCACCGGATACGCGGATCTGGTGCGGGCGGTGAAGGCGCGCGTGCCGTCGATGCATGTGCACGCCTTCAGCCCGATGGAAATCGTCAACGGCGCCTCGCGCGGCGGTCAGAGCGTCCGGGATTGGCTGACCGCGTTGCGCGAAGCCGGCCTCGGAACCATCCCGGGCACGGCCGCCGAAATCCTCGACGACGAGGTCCGCTGGGTGCTCACCAAGGGCAAACTGCCGGCCTCGGCCTGGATCGATGTGGTCACCACGGCCCATCAGGTCGGAATCCGGTCGAGTTCGACGATGATGTACGGGCACGTCGACAATCCCAGCCACTGGGTCGGGCACCTGCGGGTACTGCGCGGTATCCAGGACGAAACCGGCGGATTCACCGAATTCGTGCTGCTGCCGTTCGTGCACCAGAGCGCCCCGCTCTACCTCGCGGGCGCTTCCCGCCCCGGCCCGACCAACCGGGACAACCGCGCCGCCCACGCCCTGGCGCGGATCATGCTGCACGGCCGGATCGACAATATCCAGACGAGCTGGGTGAAACTCGGCACCACCGGCACCCAGGTGATGCTGCGCAGCGGCGCCAACGACCTCGGCGGCACGCTGATGGAGGAAACCATCTCCCGGATGGCCGGCTCCCAGCACGGCTCGGCGAAAACAGTGGCCGAACTCACCGAGATCGCCGAGGGCATCGGCCGCTCGGTCCGCGAACGCACCACCACCTACGGTGTCCCACCGCGTCGCGGTTCCGTGCCGGGCCTGGAACTCGTCTGAGTCGCTCGGATATTAGGGCAGGCTCACCGGGGGTAGCGTGTGGGGCGCCAGGGATACTTGTGCGCGGGCGCAGTTACCCGGAGAAGAAGGAAGACGAGGAGAGCGGGAGTGACTTACATCATCGCCGAACCGTGCGTTGACGTGAAGGACAAGGCGTGCATCGAAGAATGCCCCGTGGATTGCATCTACGAGGGTGGCCGCATGCTCTACATCCATCCCGACGAATGCGTCGACTGTGGTGCGTGTGAACCGGTCTGCCCGGTGGAGGCGATCTTCTACGAGGACGACACCCCCGATCAGTGGAGCGGTTACGTCAACGCCAATGTCGATTTCTTCGACGAACTCGGTTCGCCCGGCGGGGCCACCAAATTGGGCAAGGTCGACTACGACCCCTCGTTCATCAAGGAACTTCCGCCGATGGCCGAAGACTAGGTCGACCGGTAGATGAGCACTGAGGTTTCCCAGCGTCCCCGGGTGAGCGCGGCACTGCCCGATTTCCCGTGGGACACCATCGCCGACGTGAAGGCGAAGGCCGCCGCGCATCCGGGCGGTCTCGTCGATCTGTCGGTGGGCACGCCCGTGGACCCCGTAGCCCCGGTGATCCGGGCCGCGCTGGACTCGGTGTCCGAGGTTCCGGGCTACCCGACCACCCACGGCACACCGGAGTTGCGGGCCGCCGCTGTGGCCGCGCTGGCGCGCCGTTTCGGAATCACGGGTGTGGCCGAATCGGCCGTGCTGCCGGTGATCGGCACCAAGGAGCTGATCGCCGGCCTGCCCAGGCTGCTGGGTCTGGGAGCCGCGGATCTGGTCGTGATTCCCGAGGTCGCGTATCCGACCTATGAGGTCGGCGGCCTGCTGGCCGGGACCAGGATCCTGCGGGCCGACGGGCTCACCCGCCTGGGGCCGGAGAACCCGGCGCTCATCTATCTCAATTCTCCGTCCAACCCGACCGGCAAGGTCCTGGGTGTGGAGCATCTGCGCAAGGTGGTCTCCTTCGCCCGCGAACGCGGTGCGATCGTTGCCTCCGACGAGTGCTACCTGGGTCTGTCGTGGGACGAACCGGCGGTGTCGATCCTGGACCCGCGCGTCTGCGACGGCGACCATACCGGCTTGCTGGCGGTGCATTCGCTGTCGAAGACGTCGAATTTGGCGAGCTACCGGGCGGGTTTCGTCACCGGCGACCCGGAACTGGTGGCCGAGTTGCTGGAGGTGCGCAAACACTCCGGCATGATGGTGCCGTTCCCTATCCAGGCGGCGATGGCGGCGGCACTGCGCGACGACGAGCACGAATCCGCGCAGCGGGAGCGTTACCGCGCGCGCCGGGAGATCCTGCGGTCCGCCCTGCTGGGCGCCGATTTCCGGATCGACAATTCCGAAGCCGGCCTGTACCTGTGGTCCACTCGCGACGAACCCTGCCGCGACACCCTGAACTGGCTCGCCGACCGCGGCATCCTCGCCGCCCCCGGTGATTTCTACGGCCCCGCCGGGGCGAAGCACGTCCGCATAGCGCTCACCGCCACCGACGAGCGAATAGCCACAGCAGCCGACCGCCTGCGCAGCTAGCCGTTACGAGCTGACCGGTAAATCGTTTGCCGTCGATCTGGCCCGGAAGCAAGACGAACGTGCCCAGCGGCGGTGCCGAGTCTTACGAGGCCCTTGGAGGTTTTGGCCCGGCCCTGCTTTCAGCCCTCGAAGCGCATGCGCCGCAGGCGCGAGTCTCGAGGGCTGAAAGCAGGGCCCAAGGGGGGCCGAAACCCCGCGCGCGCCAGCGCGCCAAAAAACACAGCACAGGGTCTAGCCTGGGGGTATGGACGCTGTCACAGTTGTCCCGACCCCCGTGAACGAACCGGTGCACACGTACGCACCGGGGAGCCCCGAACGGGAGCGTTTGCTCGGCAGGCTGGCCGAGATCTCGGGCGTTACTCTCGATATTCCGTTGGTTATCGACGGTAAACACCGTCCGGGGATCGGCGAGCGCCATGAGATCGTGGCTCCGCATCGGCATCGGCAAGTGCTCGGGACCTATACCAATACCACCCACGATGAAGCCGCCGCCGCGATCGAGGCAGCGACCGCTGCCGCCCCGGGCTGGCGGGCGTTGCCGTTCGACGAACGGGCCGCAGTGCTGTTACGAGCCGCCGATCTGCTGTCCGGCCCGTGGCGGGAGACCGTGGCCGCGACGACCATGCTGGGCCAGTCGAAATCGGTGGCGCAGGCCGAGATCGACGCGCCGTGCGAATTGGTCGATTTCTGGCGTTTCAACGTGTCGTTCGCCCGCGACATCCTGGCGCAGCAGCCGCAGTCGAGTCCGGGGGTCTGGAACCGGCTCGACTACCGGCCGCTGGAGGGGTTCGTCTACGCGATCACGCCGTTCAACTTTTCGGCGATCGCCGGGAATCTGCCCACCGCCCCGGCGCTGATGGGGAATACCGTCGTGTGGAAGCCTTCGCCCACCCAGACGCTGGCCGCGTATTACACGATGAAACTGCTGGAAGCCGCGGGCCTGCCGCCAGGGGTGATCAATATGGTCACCGGGGACGGGAAGGAGCTGTCGGAGGTCGCCTTGACCGATCCGCGCCTGGGCGGTATTCATTTCACGGGTTCCGCGCCCACCTTCCAGTACCTGTGGGGCCAGGTGGGCGCGAACCTCGACCGGTATCGCGGATACCCGCGGCTGGTCGGGGAAACCGGCGGTAAGGATTTCATCGTCGCGCATCCCTCGGCGGATCCGGTCGCCCTGCGCACGGCGCTGGTCCGAGGTGCGTACGAGTATCAGGGCCAGAAATGTTCGGCCGCTTCACGTGCCTATCTGCCGCGGTCGCTGTGGCGGGAGATGGGTGATGATTTTCTGGGGATCGCCGAGTCGCTGAACTACGGTGACGTCGCGGACCTGTCGAATTTCGGCGGGGCCGTGATCGACCGGCGCGCGTACGACAAGAGTGCGCGCGCGATCGAACGAGCCCGGTCGGCGGGTGTGCCGATGCCGGTGGGCGGCAGCTGTGACGACAGCGAGGGATGGTTCGTCCGTCCGACGGTGCTGCTGGCCGACGATCCACGCGACGAATCGTTCGCCACCGAATATTTCGGGCCGATCCTGTCGGTGTACCTCTACGACGACAGCGAGCCCGGTGCCTTCGAGTCGATCCTGGCGGAGGTGGAATCCGCCGCCCCGTACGCGCTGACCGGCGCTGTTTTCGCACAGGACCGGCATGCGGTGGACTTGGCGTCCGCGCAGCTGAGGTTCGCCGCCGGCAATTTCTATATCAACGACAAACCCACCGGCGCGGTGGTGGGGCAGCAGCCGTTCGGCGGGGCCCGGGCCTCCGGCACCGACGACAAAGCGGGCTCGCCGCTGAACCTGTTGCGCTGGGTGGCCCCGCGGGCGCTGAAGGAGACCTTCGTTCCGCACACCGATCACCGCTATCCGCATATGGAGCGGGAATGAACCGGCACCGGGCGGTGCCGGTCCGCTGCGGGCGGGAGGATCGGTGAATCCGTTGCGCCCGGCCATCTTGGCGGCGGCCGGGTCGGATCGGGTGAAACAGACGCTGACCACCAGTCCGGTGTCCGCGCCCATGGTCCGGCGTTTCGTACCGGGTGAGACGAGGTCCGCGCTGGTCGCGGCGGCCCGCGAGCTGCTGTCGAGCGGGCGGGCGGTGAGCGTGGATTTCCTCGGCGAATACACCACCGATCGGGCGCAGGCGGAGAGCGCGGTCGCCGAATATCTGGCGTTGATCAACGATCTGGCGGCGCTGGATACCGGCGCGGTAC
Source organism: Nocardia sp. NPDC051750 (assembly GCF_044453135.1). Lineage (NCBI taxonomy): Bacteria > Bacillati > Actinomycetota > Actinomycetes > Mycobacteriales > Nocardiaceae > Nocardia > Nocardia sp. NPDC051750. The sequence goes on from NZ_JBITCK010000007.1 coordinate 325,923, forward strand.
CGAGCGGGGCGGCGCCGCTGGAGGTTTCGGTGAAACTGTCCGCGCTCGGGCAGTCCGTGGGCGCGGACGGGCCGGCGCTCGCGGTCGAGAATCTGCGTGTTCTCTGCACCAAGGCCGCGGAGGCGGGAGTGTGGGTCACCGTGGACGCCGAGGACCATACGACCACCGCGTCGACCCTGGCCGCGATCCGGCAGGTACGTCCGGAGTTCCCCTGGCTGGGCACGGTGGTGCAGGCGTATCTGTACCGCAGCGAGGACGACTGCCGCGATCTCGCGAACGCGGGTGCGCGGGTCCGGCTGTGCAAGGGCGCCTACCGGGAACCGGAGACGGTGGCGTATCAGCGCCGCGCGGATGTGGACAGCGCGTATCTGCGGTGCCTGCGCGCGCTGATGTCCGGTGCGGCCCGGCCGCTGGTGGCGTCCCACGACCCGGCGCTGATCGCCGCGGCGGCCGATCTGGCCGCGCACACCGGCCGCGGTCCCGGTGAACTGGAGTACCAGATGCTGTACGGCATCCGTGCCGACGAGCAACTGCGCCTCGCGGGGCGGGGAGATTTCGTGCGTGTCTACGTTCCGTACGGCACGCAGTGGTACGGCTACCTCATGCGCCGCCTGGCCGAACGTCCCGCCAACCTGACTTTCTTCCTCCGCGCGCTGGCGGGGCACTGAGCCCTGTTCAGACCAGCGGCTTGCCCTTGCGCATGCGGCGGCGCATATCCCACAGGTAGTAGTTCATCGGGAATTTCCGCAGCATGCGCGGTTGGAATTTGAGGGTGAAACCGATGATCTTCATGGTGCGGTCGAACCAGCGCTGGTTGCTCTCGGTCCAATCCATGTACATCGCGTCGCGGATCTGCGGGGGGAGGCAGCCGGAGACGACGAACCGGTGGAACTTCGCCGACATCCAGCGCACCGGAAGCGGCAGCATCTTCAGGTCGATGAGGTCGTTGAAGTAGGCGCGGGTGGTGTCGTCGATTTCCAGGTTGTCCAGGTTGTCTTCCCAGAAATCCCAGAACGCGGCGCGGTTCGGCGGCCACATCTCCGGGCGCACCTGCAGGGTGGTGCCGAGCCGGATGCTGTGCGCGTAGAAAGTATCGGCGGTGGCCTCGTCCATCGGGCCCCGGACTTTTTCCAGGAGGTCCACGAATCCGAAGTACAGGCAGGCGGCGACCCAGAGCTGGAGTTTGGGATCGAAGGCGTTGTATTTGACCGGACTGGTGGGTTTGGTGCGGATATGGCGGTGGGAGGTGTTGACCGCGAGCCGGTAGGCGTTGCGTTCCTCCTCGGTGCCCATCATGGCGACCGCCAGGTAGGTCAGGGTGGTACGTAACCGCTTGAAGGGGTGCACCATCACATTGCCGCTCTTGACGTCGCTCTCCATGACGCCGTAGGCGACCGGCCGCAAGCCCAGCTGCATGATCACGTTCGCGGTGCCGCCGAGGAAGGCAGTGATCCCGACGATATGGTCCTCGATATCGAAATCGGGTGCGTAGAGCGGGCGGGGTTCGGGCTCGCTCTGTGACGTCGGCCAGGGAGCGGTCATCGGTGACCTCTTTCTGATGAGAAGATTATATGATAACCATCTCATTGACTCGAAGTCGCGTCAACCGTCACCGCAATTGTGCAATGCTTACTGGGTCATTGCATCACCGAGCGCGGAAGGGTGCCGAGATGGGTGCGTTGGCTCATTTGCTGCCGTTGGTGCGATCGCCGCGCCGAGACCAGGATCAGTCGGTGCTGTCCGCCGCGCTGCAGGCGTTTCTCGATTTCGGGATAAAACGCACCAGCATGGTCGAGGTCGCCCGGCGTGGCGGGCTCTCGCTGGCCACACTGTACCGCCGATTCTCCAGTAAATCGGATCTGATCCAAGCCGTCGGGCTGCAGCAGACCCGGGAGTTCATCGAGGGTGTCGACGCCGCGGTGCAGCGCCAGGTGGATCGTGACGCTGGTGCCGAGGACCAGATCGTCGAACTGTTCGTGGCCTTCCTGGACGGTCTGCGCAGCAACGAACTGCTGGATCGGCTGCTCGACACCGAGCCCGAGATCGTGCTGCCGTACCTCACCACCCAGGGCGCGCCCGTGATCGAACTCGGTCGCGATTATCTTGCCGAGTTCGTCACCCGGCTGCAGGGCGAAGGGAAGCTGCCGGCCTACGACCCGCTTCCGGTCGCCGAGATGATCGCGCGTACCGCCTTGTCGCTGGCGCTGACGCCGCAGACGGTGATCCCGCTGGGCGACGATGCCGCCCTTCGGAAATACGCGCGCGATCATGTCGTGGTCTCGTTCCGGGTGCCTGCCCAAGATTCCTGAATTCACCTCGAACCGGATCGGGAATCCCTGATCAGACCAATTTCATTCCGAGCTTCCGGCGAATCCGGAAGTCGAGGAGATAGGCGTTGATCGGAAAATTGCGCAGCGGTGTGGGCAGCACCGCCGAAACCCGGCCGAGTACCCGCAGCATCCGGTTGAATCGGTTTTCGTCTCGGTCGGACCACTGCATACCCATTTCCTCGCGCAGATGCGCAGGTAGCAGGCCCGCGGTGACCCAGCGATTGAACCGCGCGCCCAGGAGCTGGACCGGGCGGGGGAACATCCGCAGATCGACGATCTCGTTCAGCATCTCGCGGACAGGCGGATCGATTTTCGTCTGGGCCAGATTCTCGGCCCAGTAACGGTCGAACGCGTCCTCGTCGGCCGGCCACATATCGGGGTGCACCTGCAAGGTGGTGCCGAGCCGTGCGGAATTGCGGTAGATCGCTTTCTGCACTTCGGGGTCGATGGGACCGCGCATACGTTCCCGCAGGTCGCGGGCACCCCAATACAGGCAGGCGGCAACCCAGAGCTGGAGATCCCGGTCGAACGCGTTGTAGCGCACCGGGCTCTGTGCCGTCGACCGGACCTGGCGATGGGAGGTATCCACCGCCTTGCGATACGCGACCCGCTCCGGCTCGGTGCCGAGCATCGCCACCGCCAGGTAGGTCAGGGTGGTCCGGGTGCGCTTGACCGGGTGCACGGTGAGTTTGCCGCTGTCGACCGGACTTTCCAAGACGCCGTACCCCACCCCGGGGGTGGCGAGTTGCATGATCACATTGGCGGCGGCACCGAGAACGGCGGCGCCGTCGATGTATTTCCGGAAATCGAGCTCCTGGTCCTGGGCTGGAGTGGTGGCCGGTCGGTGACCGGTGCCGGTGCCGGACGGAATAGTCGGCTCCTCGGCGGGAGAGCTGGTCATGGATAGCACCGTTCGAAGGCATGCGAAGGTTGTCCGATCACCTTCTCGTTGTGTCACAAATGTGTCAAGTGTCACTAGAGGGGAGGCCCGGGATTGTCTCGCTCACCGGTACGCGGCGCGATCGGACAGGTCCCCGCAGCCGGTGCGGCGCCGGCCAGTAGGTTGGGCGCATGTCCCTCGGCTCCCGTCTGCTCCGTTCGCTGGATCCCCAAGCTGTTGCCGCGGGAATGGATATTCCCGATGCCGTCACCATCGACGGTGTGACACTGTCCCGCAGCGACCTACTCGGCGCGGCCACCTCCGTCGCGGAACGGGTCGCGCGGGCCGAACGGGTCGCGGTACTGGCCCGGCCCACGGCGTCGACGGTGCTCGCCGTCATCGGCTGCCTGATCGCCGGGGTCACCGTGGTGCCGGTGCCGCCCGACTCCGGTACCGCCGAACTCGACCATATGCTCACCGATTCCGGTGCGCAGGCCTGGCTGGGCGAGGCGCCGGAAGGGACCGGGCTGCCGGTCGTGCCGGTGCGGCAGCACGCGCGGTCCTGGCACACCTACCCCGAACCCGACCCGGGCGCACCGGCTTTCGTGCTCTACACCTCCGGCACCACCGGACCACCGAAGGGCGTCGTGCTGAGCCGCCGCGCGATCGCGGCCGGGTTGGACGCACTCGCCGAGGCGTGGTCGTGGACGGCCGCCGATGTGCTGGTCCACGGTCTGCCGCTGTTCCACGTGCACGGTCTGATCCTCGGGCTGCTCGGCCCACTGCGGATCGGTAGCCCGCTCGTGCACACCGGAAAACCGACCCCGGCCAACTACGCGGCGGCCGCGGGCACCATGTACTTCGGCGTGCCCACGGTCTGGACCCGGATCACCGAGGACCCCGATGCCGCGAAACAGCTGAACGCCGCCCGGCTGCTGATCTCCGGCAGTGCACCACTACCCGCGCCGGTATTCGAGCGGCTTGCGGAACTCACCGGCCACGCCCCGATCGAACGCTACGGGATGAGCGAAACAATGATCACCCTGTCCGCCCGCGCCGACGGCGAGCGGCGGCCCGGCTGGGTCGGTGTGCCGGTGGACGGCGTGCAGACGCGATTGCGCGACGAAACCGGACAGCTCGTGCCCCACGACGGCACGAGCATCGGCGGACTGCAGGTTCGCGGGCCGATGCTGTTCGACGGATACTTCGGCCGCCCGGAGGCCACCGCGCAGTGCTGGACCGACGACGGCTGGTTCCGCACGGGCGATGTCGCGGCGATCGACGCGGACGGGTTCCACCGGATCGTCGGGCGCGAATCCGTCGACCTCATCAAATCCGGCGGATACCGGGTGGGGGCGGGCGAAGTGGAAACGACGCTGCTCGGGCATCCGGCGGTCGCCGAAGTGGCGGTGGTGGGCCTGCCCGACGCCGACCTCGGCCAGCGGATCGTCGCCTTCGTGGTCCCGCGTGGCGTGGCGCCCGGCGAACAGGAACTCATCGACCATGTGGCCGGGCATCTCTCGGCCCACAAACGCCCGCGCGAGATCCATTTCGTGGCGGCGCTGCCCCGCAATGCGATGGGCAAGGTGCAGAAGAAACAGCTGGACAGGCCCGGACAACCCGGCGAATGAGACGTCGGCGGCGGCAACGCATCCACACGGGTGTCGCCTTCGGTACCTGAGATATCCGGTGCTGGATGCGCGATCCGGCGTGGGGCGAACCCTCGACCCACGCCGGATTGCCCGCCGGAACTAGTTGTGCGCGTGCAGGGCCTCGTTGAGTTCGATGCCGGTGCCCGAGCGCGGGACCACCTCCACCGCACCCGTCCGCGAATTGCGGCGGAACAGAAGGTTGTTCGTGCCGCTCAGCTCGGCGGCCTTGATCACCTTGCCGTCCGGCGTGGTGACCTTGGTGCCGGCGGTCAGGTAGAGGCCGGCTTCGAGCACACAGTCGTCACCGAGCGGGATACCCAGGCCCGAGTTCGCGCCCAGCAGTGAGCGTTCGCCGATCGAGATGATGGTTTTCCCGCCGCCGGAGAGGGTGCCCATGGTGGAGGCGCCGCCGCCGATATCGGAGCCGTCGCCCACCACGACACCGGCCGAGATACGGCCCTCGACCATGGACGTGCCGAGAGTCCCGGCATTGAAGTTGACGAAACCCTCGTGCATCACGGTCGTGCCGGCGGCCAGATGGGCGCCCAGGCGCACCCGATCGGCGTCACCGATGCGGACACCGGCGGGGACCACGTAATCGACCATGCGCGGGAATTTGTCGATGCTGTACACGGTGACCGGACCGCGGGCCCGCAGCTTGGCCCGGGTGGTTTCGAAACCTTCCACCGCGGCCGGGCCGTGGTTGGTCCAGACGACGTTGGCCAGCAGTGCGAACTGACCCTCCAGGCTCACCGCGTGCGGGCGGACCAGACGGTGGGACAGCAGATGCAGGCGCAGGTAGACATCGTGCGCGTCCACCGGGGCGGCGGAGAGGTCGGCGATGGTGGTGCGTACCGCGACCACCTCGACGCCCCGCGCCGGATCGGGACCCACGAGTTCGGCCAGGTCGGCGGGCGCCTCGGTGAGCCGCTCCGTGCCGGTTTCGGTGAACTCGCCCAGCTGCGGGCTGGGGAACCAGGTATCCAGAACGGTTCCGTCCGCGGTCACAGTGGCGATGCCGATAGCGGTTGCTCCCTGAGTGCTCACGACACCGCAGCCTACCCACCAGCGGGCCCGGAGTGGTGCGGCCCCTCTACGCTCGTATCGTGAACCTCGACCTGCACGCCGACCCCGTCGCGCTGACCGCGGCCCTCGTCGATATTCCGAGCGTCTCCCGGGCGGAGGCCGCGATCACCGCGGCCGTCGAATCGGCGCTACGCACCCAGACCAGCGGTTTCGAGGTGGTCCGCCGCGGCAATGTGGTGCTCGCGCGCACGAATCGCGGGCTGCCCACCCGGGTCGTGCTGGCGGGGCATCTCGACACCGTCCCCATCGCGGACAATGTGCCGGGCCGGTTCACCACCGAAAACGGCGCGGAGGTGTTCTACGGCTGTGGATCGGTCGATATGAAATCGGGGGACGCGGTCTTCCTGCATCTGGCCGCCACCATCGCCGAGCCGGCCCATGATCTGACTCTGATCTTCTACGACTGCGAGGAGATCTCCGCCGAATTCAACGGCCTGAACACTATCGAACGCGAGTTCCCGGAATGGCTGGAAGCGGATCTGGCGATTCTCGGGGAACCATCCGGCGGCTGGATCGAGGCCGGCTGCCAGGGCACGCTGCGGGTACGGCTGAGCACGGCGGGGGTGCGGGCCCATTCGGCGCGGTCGTGGCTGGGCGACAATGCGATCCACCGGCTCGGGCCGGTCCTGACCCGCATGTCGGAGTACCGCGCGCGGGAAGTCGATATCGACGGCTGCCGCTACCGTGAGGGACTGTCGGCGGTACGCGCCGAGGGCGGAGTAGCCGGCAATGTGGTGCCCGATACGGCCGCGGTGGAGGTGAACTTCCGGTTCGCGCCGGACCGGACGGTGGAACAGGCGATCGAGCACGTCCGCGAGCTCTTCGCCGATCTGGAACTCGAGTTCACGGTCACCGACGCGGCCCCCGGCGCGCTACCCGGGCTGACCGCTCCCGCGGCCCGCGGCCTCCTCGACGCGGTGCGCGCCCACGGCTCGGCCGGGGTGCGCGCGAAATACGGCTGGACCGATGTCTCCCGGTTCGCGGCCCGCGGTATCCCGGCGGTGAATTTCGGGCCCGGCGATCCGAATCTCGCGCACAAACGGGACGAGCACGTCCCGCTGGCGCAGATCACCGCGGTGACCGACATGCTGCGCGCGTACCTCACCGACAAGGCCGGAACAGAGGTAGCGCGATGAACCCACAGGCGTTCGCGCTGTGCGTGTACTGCTCCGCCAGCACCGCCGACCCCGCCCACCTGGACTTGGCGGCGCGGGTGGGCACCGAGATCGCCCGGCGCGGCTGGCAGCTGGTCTCCGGCGGCGGGCATGTGTCGATGATGGGCGCGGTCGCCACGGCGGCACGTGCCGGTGGCGCGCACACCATCGGCGTCATACCGAAACATCTGGTGCACCGCGAGGTCGCCGATGTGGATTCCGACGAACTGGTGGTCACCGACACCATGCGGCAACGCAAACAGGTGATGGAGGACCGCGCCGACGCCTTCCTGACCCTGCCCGGCGGAATCGGCACGCTCGAGGAGTTCTTCGAGGCATGGACCGGCGGCCATCTCGGCCAGCACGCCAAGCCGATGGCGATCCTGGACCCCGGCGGGCACTACACCGGCCTGTTCGCCTGGCTTGCGGAGCTCCGGGACCGTGGTTTCGTACCGCAGGATGCTCTCGACCGCGTTACCGTCACGGCCGATCTCACGGAAGCCTTCACCGCGTTGGGCTATCCCTCGTCCGATGCTCCGGACAGGGAGGCGACCTAGGGCCCGGAAGTCGCGCCACGGTTATGACAAGTTCCACATTTGTCATTCCAGCGCGACGCTGAGGTGGCCTCGGCCCCGGGCGCGGGAGGCGGCGCCATAGACTCGTGATCATGTTCGAGCCCGTGCGTCCGTCACCGACGCTGTGCGGCCGGGCGGTCGCGACGGATCGCGCCCTTGTCATGGCCATTGTGAATCGAACCCCGGATTCCTTCTATGACCGTGGCGCCACCTTCAGCGACAGTGCGGCGCTGGCGGCCGTGGACCGCGCCGTCGGCGAGGGTGCCGATCTCGTCGATATCGGCGGCGTGAAGGCCGGCCCCGGGGAGTTGGTGGACGCGGCGGAGGAGACGCGGCGGGTGGTGCCGTTCGTCGCCGCGATCCGGGAGAAATATCCCGAGCTGCTGATCAGCGTCGATACCTGGCGTGCGGAGGTGGCGCGGGCGGCGGTGGCCGAGGGGGCCGATCTGATCAACGACACCTGGGCGGGTGCCGATCCGGATCTGGTGCCGGTGGCCGCGGAGTCCGGGGCGGGCATCGTCTGCAGTCATACCGGCGGTGCCGTGCCGCGCACCCGCCCGCATCGAGTGCGTTACGCCGATGTGGTGGCGGAGGTGACCGATACCGTGGTGCGCGCCGCCGAAGCAGCCGTGGCGGCCGGAGTGCGCCGCGATTCCGTTCTCATCGATCCGACCCACGATTTCGGCAAAAACACCTATCACGGGCTCGCACTGTTGCGGGCAGCGGACGTTCTTGTAAAAACCGGGTGGCCAGTCTTGATGGCGCTGAGCAACAAGGATTTCATCGGAGAGACGTTAGGTGTCGGTCTTTCCGAACGGCTGGAGGGCACATTGGCAGCAACAGCATGGGCCGCGGCGGCCGGTGCCCGCGTATTCCGGGTGCACGAGGTCGCCGCGACCCGGCGGGTAGTCGACATGATTGCCGCGATCCAGGGTATCCGGCCCCCGGTACGAACTCTGCGAGGTCTCGTATGAAACTCTCACACCACCACGAGCCCGGTTGGGCGACGACGAATACGTGGGACACCCCCGAATGGGCGGTGGCCGATCTGGTCGCCGCGAAGGCCGGACGCACCGTTTCCGTGGTGCTGCCGGCGCTGAACGAGGAGGAAACGGTCGCCGAGGTGGTGGCCAGTATCCGGCCGCTGCTCGGCACACTCGTGGACGAGCTGGTGGTCCTCGATTCGGGATCGACCGATGCGACCGCCGAACGTGCCCGGGCGGCCGGCGCCGAGGTCATCAGCCGGGAACAGGCCGTGCCCGAGCTCGAACCGATCGCGGGTAAGGGCGAAGTGCTGTGGCGGTCGCTCGCGGTGACCACCGGCGATCTGGTGGCGTTCGTCGATTCCGATCTGATCGACCCCGATCCGGCGTTCGTCCCGAAACTGCTCGGCCCGCTGCTGACCACCCCGGACCTGCATCTGGTCAAGGCGTACTACCGGCGTCCGCTGCGGCACGGTGGCGGGGTGGACGCACACGGCGGCGGCCGGGTCACCGAACTCGTGGCCCGGCCCCTGCTGGCCGCGTTGCGGCCCGGCCTGACCTCGGTGTTGCAGCCGCTGGGCGGGGAGTACGCCGGGACCCGGGAACTGCTCACCGCCGTCCCGTTCGCCCCCGGATACGGGGTGGAGATCGGGTTGTTGCTGGATACCTACGACCGGCTGGGCCTGCATGCCATCGGGCAGGTCAATCTGGGGGTACGGACCCACCGCAACCGCCCGCTGGCCGATCTCGGAGTGATGAGCCGGCAGATTCTCGGCACGGTGCTCGGTCGCAGCGGCGTACCGGATTCCGGGGCGGCGCTGACCCAGTTCCCGTTGATCGGGGACGAGTTCACCCCGCACAGCACCGCCGTGGATCTGGTCGACCGGCCGCCCATGAACACGATCCGCCCGGACGTCGCAGCGGCCTGAGCACGGGCGGCCGGGCGCGGATCAGGGCTCAGGTTCCGGGTTACTTGTCCGCCGACCCCGTGCCGGACGCTGAGTCGCCGGGTTCGCCGGAACCTGCGGCGGGCCGCTCTACCGTTCCTTCCGAGCCGGTGCCGGAGTCGCCGGCCTGCTCCTGGCGCGGACCGGCGGGTGTTCGGCTCGAATCCGGAGCCTCCTGGCCGGCGGGCGCGGGTTCCGATGTCTCCGGACCGCCCGTAGTCGCCGGTTCAGCCGCGGCCCCGGATTCGGCCGCGGCCCCGGATTCGGCGGGGGTTGCCGGAGTGGCGGTCGCCGGCTCCGGTGCGGTGTTGTCCGGTTCGGTGGTGGTGGCTGGTTCCGGTCTCGGTTCGAGGTCTTCGGAAGGTCTGTCGCCGGCTTCGTCGGATTCCCCCGGAACATCGTGTTCGTGTTCCAGACGGGCCCGCAGTTCGGCGACCGTGACATATTCGGTCTCCGGGGAGCCCGGTTTGCGTAACCACAAGAACACCGATGCCAGCAATCCGGCCGCGACCAGAACTACCGCCACGATGATCAACGCATCCACCTGCGCCTCCACGAATTACCTTGTCGGAGCCGGACATCGTCACGGGTATGCACCTATCGGTGCGAAGGTGTTTTCCCGGGACGCCGAAACACCTGCCAATTCGACAATGGCGATCGGCCCGTGTAACGCCAGCGTAGCAATATCGTTGACAGGCGAATATGCGTTGTCGCTATCGCGTATTCCGGGCGTGTCGGATTATGTGGTGCCCGGTTCGGTTTCGCTCGTCCGCGGAAATCGCGGATACCGGTCTCAGCGGCGCTGGCGCACCGGCGGCCGGGAGCGGGAATCCACCGGGTCGTGCAGGTAGACCGGCGTCAGCAGATCCGCGTCCACCGGTTCGCCGGTGCCGCGTTCGTAGCGGACCCCGATCAGGACCGAGAACCGGCGGTTGGCCGCACGCTCGTGCAGGGTTGCCAAGCGGGTCGCCAGCAGCCGGACCGCGCCGAGCGAGCCAGGCGGGTGCAGTCCGTCGATCACCAGGATCGTCCCCCGGCCATCGAGCCGCGGGAGGCGCGCCAGATAGGCGATATCGTGCGGATCGGGGCTGGCCGGGCGGTAGATGCGGCGGGCGGCCCGGTCTTCGATACCGCGTCGGCCGTCGCCCGGCCGGGCCACCGCCCGCCGTAGGCGGGGATCGTTGGCGATGAGCTGGCGCAGGCTGGGGGAGAGTTCCGGGCCGCCCAGCACGATGAGGCCGTCGCGCATCAGATCGATCGGGCGCCCGGGTGCGAACGGTTCGATGGTCACCCCGAATCCCAGTTCTTTGAGCTGCTCGGCCAGCCGGGGCGCTGCCGCCGGATCCGGTGCGCCCATGAGCCTGCCCGCCCGGGTATCCGGGACCAGGAGGGTGAGCGGGCCGTGCCCGAAGAACAGACCTTCCGGCGCCGGGCCCTGCGTACTCACCTGGTGGATGCGGGCGCGGGAAAGGCCCGCGGCAGCCCCTATTCTGGCGAAAGTCCACCCTTCGGCGTGCAACTCCCTGATCACCGCACGCCGAATTCGGGTGAGCTCGTTGATCGTTTGCTGAGCCGCTGCGACACCCTCCGTCGCGGCCTTGAGTCGCTCGACTTTGTCTTCGATCGCGAATATCCGCGCCACGTCATCGGCCGACATGTGCGAAGTGTAGACAGTAGGCCCCTGAACGGCGTCTAGAGCAGTTGACGAATCAGGTGGCGTCGGTATCGATCGGCGGACGTTCGTTGTGCTCCAGTGGTTTACTCGATTGCCTCTTCGGGTAATCCGGCATCCCACTACTGGCGCCGAGAACGTTCTTACTGTCCGGCAATGCGCCGTCCAGATCCTTGAAAAGGGAATCGTCGCCGTTCAGAAGATGCTTCGTCACCACCGACCGGGGAGACATCCCACGTAATTCCTGAAGGTCGGCGAGTGGCTTTCGCAGATCTTCGAATTCCGGCCCGAGTTCGGAGCGCAATTGCGATGTCGCGCCGGTGGCGTAATCGCGCACCTGGCGCACACTGCGCGCAGTCCACCGCGCGGCGCCGGGTAGACGTTCCGGGCCGAGGATGACGAGGGCTGCGACGAGAAGGACGAGCATCTCGCCCCACCCGATACTGCTGAACACCTCATCAGATTACCCGGCGCCGCGGGTGGTGGATCAGTCGGAGGCGAGCGTCACCGGAATATCCACCTGCCGGCCTTCCCGGATGAGCTGGACGTTCACCGTTTGCCCGATATCGTTCATCTGCACCGCGACCACCAGCTCGTCCGGGTTGGTGACCTCCCGGTCGCCCACCCGCACGATCACATCGCCCTCGACGATGCCCGCATTCGCGGCCGGGCTGCCGGGCTCCACATCCGCGACCTCCGCGCCGCTCATCACTTCGTTGGCAACGGTCTTCTGGCGGGCGCTGACCCCGATCCTCGGATGGTGGATCGATCCGTCGCGGATGAGGGTCTGCGCCACCTCGGTCATCTGGTCGACGGGGATCGCGAACCCGAGGCCGACCGAACCGCCGCTCTCGCTGCGGATGGCGGTGTTGATGCCGATCACGCGGCCGTCCGCGTCCACCAGTGCGCCGCCGGAGTTACCGGGGTTGATCGAGGCATCGGTCTGGACAGCGTCGATCACGGCCTTGGTATCGCTGCCCTCGCCCTCGAGTTTCACGGGCCGGTGCAGGGCGCTGACGATGCCGGAGGTGACCGTCTTGCTGAGGCCGAGAGGCGAACCGATGGCCAGCACCGCGTCGCCGACTTGGACATCATCCGATTTACCCAACTGCGCAACAGTGAGATTTTTCACATCGACCTTCAGTACCGCGAGATCGCTCTTCGGGTCGCGACCCACGATATTGGCCGGAGTCCGGGTGCCGTCGGAGAACGTGACCTGGATCCTGGCCCGGCCGGACGTGTCCTGTGCGGCCATCGAGACGACGTGGTTGTTGGTGACGATATAGCCGTCGCCGTCGATGACCACGCCGGACCCGGTGGCGCCGTTCTCACCGACCGTGGTGCGGATGGAGACCACCGACGGCAGCACCGCGTCCGCGACCTGGGCGATCGGCCCGTGCGGTTGATCGCTGTCGCTCTGCTCCAGGCTTACTTTGCGCGAGGTCAGTGTCGAGGCCGTTTCGGCGGTGAGCCGTCCCGCGAGACCACCCACGAGACCGATCACGAGGGCGACGGCGGCCAGTATCAGCAGGGCCGAGGGGGCGACCCGGGAGCCGAACAGCACCTGGCGGGCCGAGAGCTTCTTGCCCTGCGGCCATTCCACGGCGGTCGGTTGCGGGAGCGCGGGCGGGCCCAGCCGGGCCTGCGCGTCCGGGTCGCGCCAGGGATCGGACGGACCCGCGGCCGGGGCGGATTCCGGGCCGGCGTCCGGATCACGCTGGAGCAGTTCGGTGGAACCGGCCGGCCGGCCGAATGCCTCGGCCAGCACCGCGGCGGGCGGTCCTTTGGGAGCGATCGGGGCCGATTCGGTTTCGCTACCGGCGGCACGCGGCGCGAACGATCCGGATTGCCCCGTGGGGCGGCGGAAGGCATGCGCGGTGTGTGAGTCCACATGGGGCCGGTAGACCGGTCGCGGAGCCAACACCGGCGCCCCGGGTGGGCGCAGCGTGCCGTTATCGGCCGTTGTGCCGTTTTCGTCCGCCGAATCAGGAGTATCGGCAGGGGAATTGTGCGTCGATTCGGAACTCACGCGGCAAACTCTACTTGCGCCACCACACCGACCACCGGAAGCTGTCGAAGGTCGCGGAAAAGGACTGGCCGGAAAAACCGAATACGGCCTCGTTACGAGGATTTCCGGGGGAATTCGGCCCGCCCGGGGGTTCGGCGAGCGGAATACGCGACAGGCTGTCGTGCAGGCCCGTCGGAATCGAAACCTGAGTGGCCCGGCGCAGTGCTATCCGAGCTTGTTGCTGTGCCTCAACCTCGGCCGCGCACTCGGGGCACACCGAAAGGTGCTGCGCCGCGCGCAGATACGGGTTCATCCGCAGCTCACCATCGACATAGGCGGCGACCGCCTCGCTCGCCAGATGCTCGGTGGAGTGGAACTGCGGGGGACGACGACCGGGCGTACTGGAGTCGCCACTCATTCGCTGTCCATCCTTCCCAACCGACATCGCTGACTGCCGGGATCCGGCGTCATGGTCGCCGCATCACCCGAAGCTTGCCTCGTGTTCTACCCGAAGCTCGCCTCGGCGGCGAAACGCTCCTGCACTCCATTATGCGCAAGATACTCGCGCAGTGCCTGCCGTCCGCGATGGATCCGGCTACGGACGGTACCCAGCTTCACGCCGAGCGTCGCGCCGATCTCCTCATAGGACAGTCCCTCGATATCGCACAGCACGACCGCCGCACGGAACTCGGGTGCCAGCGAATCGAGCGCGGACTGCAGGTCGGGATCGAGCCTGGCGTCGTGGAAGACCTGTTCCGGGCCGGGGCCCTCGGCGGGTACCCGGTCGTAATCGTCGGGCAGCGCCTCCATCCGGATCCGGCTGCGCCGGCGGACCATGTCCAGGAAGAGGTTGGTGGTGATGCGGTGCAGCCAGCCTTCGAACGTGCCGGGCTGGTAGCTGGACAGGGAACGGAACACCCGGATGAACGTCTCCTGGGTGAGGTCGTCGGCGTCCTGTGCGTCGCCGGACAGGCGGTAGGCCAGCCGGTAGACGCGGTCGGCGTGCTCGCGGACGAGTTCGTCCCAGGAGGGCATCACCGTGCGGTCGCCGGTGGCATCGAAGGCGGCGGTGCCGGTCAGAGCCTCGTCGAGGTCGGGATCCCCGGGGATGGCGTCGAAGTCTTCGGCTCGGTCGTCGGTAGTGGACATATCGGGCACCTCCATGTGGGCGTCCGGCGATGCGGGATCGGCTGCCATCAGGTCTCGGTTCGCGGCTACCGCGCCGTCCGGCCCGGTAAACGCCGCCTGGCCGAATTCGTCCGGCCCGGGCAGCTCGTACCCGGTGTGCGCTGCCGAACGGCGGGCCCGGGGCAGCTCGGGCAAGGTGGCGGACTCGCGTACCGCATCGACCATGTGGATGGTGACGACCTCCTGATCGGGACCGAGGCGTAGGCTCGAAGGGTGACCCGGCTCGGGCCACCTTTACCGGTTACAACGGCGGAGACGTATCCCGTTGTTCCCGGCCGCCGCGTTCGGTCGGCTGGTCTTGCTGTACTTGCTACGCATGAGCGCGAGCCCTGTGTGGTGACGCTGCGCTGCCGCCTTCGGGCCTGGCGCTCTGACGCGTGGGGCCCACTCTTCCCTGCTCCCGTGTGGGCCGGGTATGGGGATCCTGAGGGACACCTGAGAATGTTGCGACCAGCTTTGCCGTGTTTGGCATAGCCTCGTCTGCGTGGCAGCGAACCTGGAGCGAAATCTCGCCTACGTGGAGGAATCCGTCGTGGAGGACGAGGTACTCATCAGTGCCCGCGAACGGGCCACCGAACTCGGGGCGGCTCCGGTGCCGCCGTCGGTCGGTGCCCTGCTCAGCATGTATGCGCAGCTGCTGGACGCGCGGGCGGTGGTCGAGGTCGGGACCGGTGCCGGGGTCAGTGGATTGTGGCTGCTCGACGGTATGCGCGAGGACGGCACGCTGACCACCATCGACTCCGAACCGGAGCATCAGCGCGCCGCCAAGGAATCGTTCCGTGCGGCGGATATCCCCCTCGCCCGGACCCGGCTGATCAACGGCCGCGCCCTGGATGTGCTGCCGCGACTGGCCGACGGTGCCTATGACCTGGTCTTCGTGGACGGCGCTCCGATCGAACATCCGCAATACATCGCGGAGGCGGTCCGGTTGCTGCGGCCGGGTGGGGCCGTCTTGCTGCACAACGCGCTACTGGGCGGGCGGGTCCCCGATCCGGCGCACCGGGACGCGGCCACCCAGGCGGTCCGTTCGGCGACCCGCTTCGTCGCCGAGGATCCCGGTTTGACCAGCGTCCTCATCCCGCTCGGCGACGGGCTGCTCTGCGCTTCGAAGGGGTAGAGCGCGACCGGCCCTGTGTGCGACCGGGTTCGTCGACGAATCGGTCCTACGGCGTGGTGTGTGCCCTGTTCCATCCTGGTCCGCTTCGTGCCGCGTGAAATGGCTGTTGGACCCGCGCTTGGGTGGTGTACGGCCGGCGGCGCGATCGGCTGTATCGACAGCTGGGTGGGAACAGGCCAGTGGCCACTCGCCCGGTGCGCGGCCGCCTCGCCGGGTCGTGTTTCGGGCGGTTGACAGTGCTTCGGGCGCAGGGCGGTGCGGGATCCGGTTCTCCGCGCCATCCGCAATCCTGCTGATCTTCGCAGGTGAAACGCACTACCGAAGTGCCGAGGGCGCGTAATCGGTGCTGCGTGTCAGGCATGCCCGGGTCTTCTTTACGGAATCTCTACGGCCCGGACTCTTGTGTCCGGGCTGAACGACTGTTTAACGTATTGAACATGCGTTCAAGCGATGATCTGACCACCCGGGCGCGTATTCGAGACGCGGCGGTCGCGCTGTTCGGCGAACAGGGCTTCGGTGTCGGAGTCCGGGCCATCGCGAAGGCCGCGGGAGTGTCGCCCGGATTGGTCAACCACCATTTCGGGTCCAAGGACGGCCTGCGTATCGAATGCGACGACTACGTGCGGGGAGTGATCCGTGAATCGAAGATGAGCTACATGAACCAGCCGTCCACCGGCAACTTGCTGCAGCAGCTGGCCGAGATCGAGGAGTTCGCTCCGATCATCGCGTACATGATGCGGAGCTTTCAGGCGGGCGGTGACCTGGCCGGGACCCTGTTCGAGCACATGGTCGAGGATGTCGAGCAGTACCTGGAAGCGGGCGTGGCCTCGGGTGTGCTGCGCAAACCGCGGGATATGAAGGCCATGGCGCGGTACCTGGCCACGGCCAACGGCGGCGGCATGCTGATGTTCCTGCAGACACACACCCCGCCGGACGGGGTTGTCGACTACCGGCAGGCCCTGCGCGATTACGCCGACCAGATGATGCTGCCCGCCCTCGAGCTCTACACCGACGGTCTGCTCACCGACTCGTCGATGGTGGAGGCGTTGCTCGCGGCGCGGCGCCGGCCCGGCGCGACCCCGGAGTCCGGCCGGGATCCGGCCGGGCGCGGGCCGCACGCGGGCGATACGGACACAGCGCCCCGCTCGTGATCCGGGTCCGGCGTCGCCGGGCCGGCCAGCACGCGGCGGACACTCGGGGATTCGGGCCCCACGTCGGCAGTGGGATCGGCGCGACGTCCCGGTTGGGCTGGGCCGGCGAACAAGCGGGCGTGGCCGCCGGGAGCACCCGGCGGACGACGCCGCGCGCGAACTGATCGGCGCGACCGCCCCTTCGCGCCCATCGGGCATCGGCGGTCTGCCGACCCGAACACCTCTACTTCGAGAATCTGCATTCCAATGTCTCACAAGGAGATTCGATGATTTCGGCAATAGACATCCGGGATCTGCACAAACATTTCGGGCAAGTCCGCGCACTCGACGGGCTGGACCTGCAGGTGGCAGAGGGGGAGGTCCACGGCTTCCTGGGCCCCAACGGAGCGGGTAAATCCACCACCATCCGGATCCTGCTGGGACTGCTGTCCCGCACCTCCGGTGAGGTGCGGATGCTGGACCGCGACCCCTGGGCCGACGCGGTGGCACTGCACCGCGAGATCGCCTACGTTCCGGGTGATGTGACCCTGTGGCCCTCGCTCAGCGGCGGGGAGACCATCGATCTGCTCGCCACCATGCGCGGCGGGCTGGACAGCACCCGGCGCGCCGAACTGATCGAGCGCTTCGAGCTGGATCCCCGGAAGAAGGCGCGGACCTACTCCAAGGGAAACCGGCAGAAGGTCGCGCTCATCTCGGCGTTCTCGTCCCACGCCCGGCTGCTGCTGCTCGACGAGCCGACCTCGGGCCTGGACCCGCTGATGGAGCAGGTCTTCCGCGAATGCGTCGCCGAAGCGGCCGACCGCGGTGCGACCGTGCTGCTGTCCAGCCATATCCTGTCGGAGGTGGAGGCCCTGTGCGAGCGGGTCACGATCATCCGGTCCGGGCGCACGGTGGAGAGCGGGACGCTGGCCTCGATGCGGCATCTGAGCCGCACCTCCATCACCGCCGAACTGACCGGCGACCCCGGTGATATCGCGGCGCTGCCCGGGGTTGCGGATGTCAGCATGGCCGACCACACGCTGCGCTGTCAGGTCGAGGGGGACCACCTCGCCGAACTGATCCGCATCCTCGGCGATACCGGGGTCCGCAGCCTGATCAGCCGGCCGCCGACGCTGGAAGAATTGTTCATGCGGCACTATTCGGTGAACGGCCAGGAGGCCGGCGAACTGCAGCAGGTGCGGAAATGACCACGGCGGTGGCCGGAGCCCGGCACAGCATGTTCGATTCCGCCTCCGCGGGCACCGATTTCACCGGCACCCTCCGGTTGCTGCGGCTGTATCTGCGACGCGACCGGATCGTCGCGCCGCTGTGGATTCTGCTGCTGTCGGTGCCGCTGGGCTCGGTGTATGTGGCCAGTATCGAATCGGTGTATCCGACCGCGGCCGACCGCGCCTCGTTCGCCGCCACGATTCTGGCGAGTCCCGCGCAGCTGGCGATGTACGGCCCGGTCTACGACACATCGATCGGCGCTGTCGGCATCTGGAAGGCGGGGATGTTCCACACTCTGATCGCGGTGGCCACGATCCTCACCGTGATCCGGCACACGAGGGCCGAGGAGGAGACGGGACGCACCGAGGTCCTGGCGTCCACCTCGGTCGGGCGATACGCGAATCTGACGGCCGCGTTGATCCTGGCCCTCGGCGGCGCGCTGCTGGCCGGGCTGATCGGTGCGGTGAGCCTGACCGCTACCGGAGTTCCGGCGAGTGGTTCGCTGGCCTTCGGACTCGCTCTCGCGGGATCGGGCATGGTGTTCGCCGCCGTTGCGGCGGTGACGGCGCAGGTGTGCACCGGTGCCCGGCTCGCGCGGGGTCTGGCCTTCGCGGTGCTCGCGGTGACCTTCACGCTGCGGGCGGTGGGCGATGCCCAGGCCGGGGACGGCCCGGTGAATCCGCTGACCTGGTTGTCGCCGCAGGGCTGGTCATTGCAGGTCCGTCCCTATGCGGGCGACCGGTGGTGGGTCCTGCTGTTGCATTCGGTGCTGCTCACCGTGACGGTCGTGGTGGCTTTCGCCCTGCTGCGCCGCCGCGACGTCGGCGCCGGCCTGCTCGCCGAACGTCTCGGGCCCGCCGTCGCCGGACCGGGTCTGACCGGTCCCTTCGGCTTGGCCGTGCGGTTACAGCGCGGCGCCCTGCTGGGATGGGGGATCGGGGTCGGTCTGTACGGGCTGGTGATCGGAAGTGTCATCAACGGGATCGGTGACAGTTTCGGCAGCAACGAAACCCTGCGCGACTTGATCACCCGGATGGGCGGTACGGATTCGCTGGAGGATTCTTTCGTGAGCTACGCGTTCACGATGCTGGGGATCGCGGGTGCCGCGTATGCGGTATCGGCGGCGCTGCGGATGTTCGGCGAGGAGAACGGCCACCACGCCGAATCCGTGCTCAGCGGCGCGGTCGGCAGAATCCGGTGGGTGGCCTCGCACCTGGTGTTCGCCCTCGGCGGGCCGGTGGTGATCATGCTGACCGCCGGTGTGCTGGGCGGGCTGGCCTACGGGATCGCGGCCGGCGATATCGGCGGCACACTGCCCGGGATGCTCGCCGCCGCACTGGTGCAACTGCCCGCGATCTGGCTGTTCGCGGCCCTTACGGTCGCACTCTTCGGACTGGTGCCGCGCTGGACACCGCTGGCGTGGGGGTTGCTGACCGCCGCGATCGCGGTGTTCCTGCTCGGTTCGATCTCCGGTGCTCCGCAATGGCTGCGGAATCTGGAACCGTTCAGTCACGCGCCGAAGGTACCGGGAATGGAGTACAGCGCGACTCCCACGATCGTGGTCACCGCGGTCGCCGCGGTGGTGCTGGCCGCGGGGCTGATAGGTATGCGGGCCCGGGACGTGCGCTGACACGACGCCGGACGGTGGAGGCCGGCCCCTGCCCTTATACGGGACAGGGGCCGGTTTCCCGGGTGACCGAGGTCTCACGGCCGGGCGCGCTCCCACAGTCGTCGATCGCCGCCCGCACCGCGAGGAGCCTGCTCGCCGGCTCTGTTGCGGCGATCGCCGGTGTCCCGGCGCGGGGTCTCGAGGAAGCTCAGACCCACGTGCCTTTTCCGACGGTGACCACACCGCCGTGGCTGATGGCGAATCTGCTGCTGTCGCGCTCCGAATCGACCCCGATGATCTCGCCTTCGGACACCATGACGTTCTTGTCCAGGATCGCGCGCCGGACCACCGCACCGCGCCCGATCCGCACACCCGGCATCAGGACACTGCCTTCGACCGTGGCGCCCTCGTCCACCAGGACGTTCGCACTGAGTACCGAATTGCGGACGGTCGCCGCGGACAGAAAACTGCCGGCTCCGACAATCGATTCCTGGACCAGCCCGCCCCGGGCGAATTTCGCGGGCGGCCGGTTTTCGGCGGCGCCGCGGATCGGCCAGTGCCGGTTGTAGAGATTGAACACGGGGTTCACCGACACCAGGTCCATATGCGCCTCGTAGAAGGCGTCGATGGTGCCGACATCGCGCCAGTAGCCGCGGTCGCGGTCGGTGGCGCCGGGGACGTCGTTATCGGCGAAATCGTAGACCGAGGCCTGACCCGCGGCGACCAGACCGGGGATGATGTCGCCGCCCATATCGTGATCGGAATCGGAATTCTCCGCATCGGCCTTGATCGAATCCACCAGCACCTTCGTGGTGAACACATAGTTGCCCATCGAGGCGAACGTCGAATTCGGGTCGTCCGGAATCCCGGGCGGATGCGCCGGTTTCTCCAGGAATCCGAGGATCCGCCCGGATTCGTCGGAATCGATACAGCCGAAAGCGCCCGCCTCGCTGCGGGGCACCCGGATACCGGCGACGGTGACACCGGCCCCGGAATCGATATGGTCGGCCACCATCTGCTCCGGATCCATTCGGTAGACGTGATCGGCGCCGAACACCACGATGTAGTCGGGGTCTTCGTCGTAGATGAGATTCAGCGACTGCATGATGGCGTCGGCGCTGCCGGTGTACCAGCGCGGCCCGAGCCGCTGCTGCGCCGGTACCGGGGTGATGTATTCCCCGGCGAAACCGGATAGCCGCCAGGTCTGGGAGATATGCCGGTCCAGCGAATGCGATTTGTACTGAGTGAGTACGCACAGCCGCAGGAAACCGGCATTGACGAGATTGCTCAGGACGAAGTCGATGAGGCGGTAGGCCCCGCCGAACGGGACGGCCGGCTTGGCCCGGTCGGCTGTCAGCGGAAAGAGTCGCTTGCCCTCGCCACCGGCGAGCACGATTCCCAGGACGTGCGGCTGGCTCCTCACAGAGCCAAACCTACCGAACGAGGTGGTCGGGGGGTGTCGACCGCTCGGCGTCTACCGTGAATCCGTGAGTTTCGGTTCCAGCGGTGCGGACGCGGTACCCGAGGTATCCGCGGGCGATCCGCTACGGGTGGCCATGTTGACCCGGGAATATCCGCCCGAGGTGTACGGCGGGGCAGGTGTGCATGTCACGGAGCTGGTGGCCCGGCTGCGGCGGATGAGTACGGTGACCGTGCACTGTATGGGCGTGCCGCGCCCGGACGCGCAGGTGCACGGCGCGGACCCGGCGCTGGACGGGGCCAATCCGGCCCTGCGGATGATGTCGGCTCAGCTGCGGATGGCCGATGCGGTGGGCGCGGCGGATGTGGTCCATTCGCATACCTGGTACTCGGGTCTCGCCGGGCACCTCGCGGCCACCCTGTACGGCATCCCGCACGTGGTCACCACCCATTCGCTGGAGCCGCGCCGGCCGTGGAAGGCCGAACAACTGGGTGGCGGCTACCGGCTGTCTTCCTGGTCGGAACGCAATGCGCTCGAACACGCAGACGCGGTGATCGCGGTGAGCGATTGGATGCGCCGCGATGTCCTCGACGCCTATCCCGCTCTGGACCCGGATCGGGTCCATGTGGTGCGCAACGGGATCGATGCGGGTGTCTGGCACCCGGGCCCGCCGGTACCGGACAGCCGCCGGATCCTGGACGAACTCGGGGTGCGGGCGGACCGCCCCCTGGCGGTGTTCGTCGGGCGGATCACCCGGCAGAAGGGGGTCGGGCACCTGCTGGCCGCGGCGCGCGAGGTCGACCCGGAGATCCAGCTGGTGCTGTGTGCGGGCGCCCCGGACACTCCGCAACTGGAAGCGGAGGTCGCCGGCGCCGTCGCCGGGTTGCATCGCAGCCGCGCGAACGTGTTCTGGGTCCGGGAGATGCTGCCCACCGAGCAGATCCGCCAGCTGCTGGCCGCGGCCACGGTCTTCGTCTGCCCCTCGGTGTACGAGCCGCTGGGCATCGTCAACCTCGAGGCCATGGCGTGTTCGACCGCCGTGATCGCCTCGGATGTCGGCGGGATCCCCGAGGTGGTCGCCGACGGCCGCACCGGTCGCCTGGTGCATTTCGACGCCGGGGAGACCGCCGCCTACGAGCACGCCCTGGCGGCCGCGATCAACGAACTGGCCGCGGACCCGGTGCGCGCGGCCGAGCTGGGTGCGGCCGGGCGCCGCCGCGCGCTGGCCGAATTCGACTGGTACCGGATCGCCGAGCAGACCGTGCGGGTGTATCGCACGGTGTGTAAGCCCTGAACGGCGCCGGTCCCGTTACGCCGGCGCCGGACCGGAGGTGATATCGCCCGCCAGCGGCGCGACCGCGCCGATGATCTCGCCGACCGTCGCCTCGTCCACCCCGGCCGCGCTGAGCGATTCGGTCAGGTGCCCGGCCACCAGTTCGAAATGGTGCATGGTGATACCCCGGCCCTGGTGCACCTGTTTCATCGGTGCGCCGGTATAGGGTTCGGGGCCGCCCAGCGCCGCCGCGAAGAATTCGACCTGTTTACCGCGTAGCCGGGCCATATTCGTCCCGGTGAAGAAACCGGCCAATTCTTCGTCGGCGAGAACCCGGGTGTAGAAATCGGCGACAACTGATTCGAGTGCTTCGTAGCCGCCGATCCGGTCGTAGATGGTGGTGGTCTTCTGTTTTCCGAATGTCGGTAACCGCATGCATCAAGGACATCAGGATGGTGTTACCCGGCCATCAGGTCGGCGTCGCGAGTGGATTGCCCTGTGTGGCAGCGCGATTGCCCGTAACTCACAGCGGCGGCAGGGCAGTGGTGAGATCAGCCGCCGGCCGGCGCGTGAAAGGCGGCATAGGTGCCCACCGTGACCGACGCCGTCACCTCGAAGGGCTCGGGCAGCCGGTCGATCCGTTCGGACGCCGCGGCGGCATGATGCGCCGACGGGCCCATCGCCACCAGACGCGCGATATCGGCGCGGGTCACGGTCATCGAATACTCGACCGCCGTGCTGTCCAGCCGGGTGAACAATCCGGACATACCGTCGGCGAGCCGCCGCTCCTTGTCCGGGTCGACGGTGACCATACCGATCGGGCCGATCAACTCCGCCAGGTGCCGGACAGTGGGAGTGACCACCAGGTACCGGCCGCCGGGCACGAGCGATCGGGCGACGGCCTCCGGGTTGCGCGGCGCGAACACCGACAGTGCCGCGGTCAGCGTGTGGTCGCGCACGGGCAGCCCGCGCCAGACATCGGCTACCACGGCCGCCGCGCGGGGGTGGGCACGGGCACTCCGGCGGCCGGCGGGTTTGGCGATATCCACCGCGATTCCCCGGGCCGCCGGGACCGCGTTCAGGACGCGCGCCAGGTAGTAGCCGGTGCCCGCGCCGATCTCCGCGATCACCTCGTCGGCGCCGGACACCCGGGGCGCAGCTGCCCCGGCCTGCTCGACGGTGCCGGGCACCCGGGACGCCACAACGGCCGCCGCAACCGCCTCGGCGATCGGCTCGAAAAACCCGGAACCCTGAAAAGCCGCGCGAGCGTCGAGCATTTCCGCGGTGTCACCGGTCAGTTTGGTGGCGGCACCGGTGAGCAGACTGACATAACCCTGCCGGGCGATATCGAAACTGTGCCCGAGGTCGCACCGCAGGACGCGGTCCGCGCACAGCAGACCGCGGCCGCATACGGGGCAGCTCAGCACCCCGGCGACCGCGGCCAGCGCCGACTCCTCGGCAGTGTGACTAGCCGGTGACACTCTTCAATTCGTCACCGAGTGCCGCGGCTTCGTCGGGCGTGAGTTCTACGACCAGACGCCCGCCACCCTCGAGTGGGACCCGCATAACGATCCCACGGCCTTCCTTGGTTGCCTCGAGGGGACCGTCCCCGGTACGGGGCTTCATGGCCGCCATCCTCTGCTCCCTCCAGATCTGCGCGGTATGCTGCGCACTTGCTCGGATCCCCGGTTGTCACCAACCGGGCGGTCCGTCGGCTGAAGCGACGGACCGCACTCGGTCTATTCTTCCCTATCGCAGGACACGGCGGACACCCGACGTCCAAATGTGACCGGTCAGCCGGGGCGGGTGTGCCGGGTATCGACCCAGCATTCGGCCAGGTGGTCGTCGACCATTCCGGTTGCCTGCATGAGTGCGTACGCGGTGGTCGGTCCGACGAAGCGGAATCCGCGCCGCTTCAATTCTTTTGCCAGTGCGGTGGATTCGGGAGTCACGGCGGGAATTTCGGCGATCGCGTGCGGTCGCGGCCGCGGCGCCGGAGCGAACGACCACAGCAGTTCGTCCAGATCGATATCGAGCGCGCGTACCACTTTCGCATTTGCGATACAGGCGTCAATTTTGGCGCGATTGCGCACTATCCCCGGGTCCGCCAATAGTCGGGCACGGTCGGCGTCACCGAATTCGGCGACGCGGTCGATGGCGAATCCGGCGAAGGCCAGCCGGAAAGCGGGGCGTTTGCGCAGAATGGTGATCCAGGACAGGCCCGATTGGAACGCTTCCAGGCACAGCCGTTCGAACAGGGCGTCGTTCCCGTGCAGTGGGCGGCCCCACTCCTCGTCGTGATAGTCACGGTAGATCTGGGACTCGACCGACCACGGACAGCGAACCAGGGTGTCGATGGTCACCGCCGCTCCGCACCGCCGGCGTGACCGGCCGCGGCGGATTGCGCCTCGGCCAGTTGCGTCTGGAGCTCGTCTATCCGGGCGGCCAGCCGGGCCAGTGCCCAATCGACCTCGCCGGCCTTGTACCCACGCACGACCTGCTGGAAGCGCAGCGCCCGGACATCGGCGCCGGAAATGCCGTCCACCGGCAGTACGGTCGCGGTCGTCCCCTCCGGCAGCGGTCCCAGCTCCTCCGACCGGCCGAAGACCGCGCCGGCCAGCAGGAACAGCACCGTGGCCACCAAACCCACGATCAGGACGTACAGCAGCAGGGTGAGCATGGGTCGAGTTTAAGTGCCCCCGGTGACAGGGTGCTCAGAGGTGACGGGTGGTATCGATCCCGAGGGACATACCGGCCAGGCCGCGGCGGCGCACCGCCAGCTTGTCGGCGACCGCGCGCAGTGCCACAGCCGCCTGACTGTCCGGGTCGCGCAGCACGATGGGGGTGCCCTCGTCGCCGGCCTCCCGCACTGCCTGTTCGATCGGGATCTGACCGAGCAGCGGTACCTCGGCGCCGACGGCGCGGGTGAGCCGGTCGGCGACGGCCTGCCCGCCCCCGGAGCCGTACAGCTCCATCCGGCTGCCGTCGGGCAGATCCAGCCAGGACATGTTCTCGACGACCCCGGCGATCCGCTGCCGGGTCTGCAGCGCGATGGCCCCGGCACGTTCGGCGACCTCGGCGGCGGCGATCTGCGGGGTGGTGACCACCAGGATCTCCGCGTTCGGGATGAGCTGGGCGATGGAGATCGCCACATCGCCGGTGCCGGGCGGCAGATCCAGCAGCAGCACGTCCAGATCGCCCCAGAACACATCGGCGAGGAACTGCTGCAGGGCCCGGTGCAGCATCGGGCCACGCCACACCACGGGGGTATTGCCCTTGGTGAACTGCGCGATCGAGATCATTTTCACGTCATGGGCGACCGGCGGCATGATCATCCGCTCGACCTGGGTGGGCCGGGCATCGGTGCCGAGCATCCGGGGGATGGAGTGGCCGTAGATATCGGCATCCAGTACGCCGACCGCCAGGCCGCGGTCGGCGAGGGCGGCGGCCAGGTTCACCGTGACGCTCGATTTACCGACCCCACCCTTACCTGAGGCGACCGCGTACACGCGGGTGAGCGAACCGGGCTGGGCGAACGGGATCACCGGTTCGGCGGAATCGCCGCGCAACTGCTTGCGCAGTTCGGTCCGCTGTTCATCGCTCATGACATCGAGCTCGACCGAAACCGCGCCGACCCCGGCGACATCGGTCACCGCGGTGCTGACCCGCTGGGTGATCTCGGTGCGCAACGGGCAACCGGCGGTGGTCAGGTACACCTCGATGTGCACGTTGCTGTCCGGGTCGATCCGGATGCTTTTCACCATGCCCAGTTCGGTGATCGGTTTGCGGATCTCCGGGTCGTCCACCTTCGCGAGGGCGCCCCGCACCTCCGCTTCCGTTACCACTGGCATGCTGCCGATGGTAGTGCCGTCAGATCCGGGGGAGTTCCGCGGGCCGCGGTGCGATACCCGTCTTATAGGACTGGGCCCAGGCCATGACGTTCGCGACATAGGCCATCGAGTTGTTGTAGCGCAGGATCGCCCTGGTCTGCTGGGCGGGATCGGTCATGTCCAGCCCGCCGGAGCACAGGTACTTCCCGGCGGTCAGCGTCGCGTCGTAGTAGTTCTGCGGATCGGAGATCCCGTCGCGGTTACCGTCCGCGGCGTAGTGGGTCCAGGTTTCCGGCAGGAACTGCATGGGACCCACCGCGCGGTCGTAGCCGCTGTAGCCGTCGAGGGCGCCGCCGTCGGAATCGTGGATGACATTGTTGCCCGCGAGGCTGCCGTCCAGTGCCGGGCCGAATACCGGGGCGAGCGCGTTGCCGTCGGTATCGGCCTTGCCGTCGTACATATGGGTGGACTCCACCCGGCCGATACCGGCCAGCATCGTCCAGGGCATATTGCACCCGGGATCCTCATCGGCCAGGATCTGCTCGGCGTTGATGTAGGCGGCCTCGGCGATACCGGGAATCCCGGACGCGGCCACCGGCAGGTCGTTACGGGCGCGGTTCGGGTCCAGCGCGACCGTTTTCACCTCGATCGGCGCCTCGGGGGACTGTTTGGCCATGGCGTGCACCGCCGTGTCGTCGACCACGGCCGGTGCCATCGTCTGCACGGGGGCGGCGCTGAGGGCCGCCATATGCATTTCCACCGAGGCCGCGGTGGGATCGGTGGCCACGGCCGCCGCGGCATTGGTTGCCACGACTCCGGCCGGTACCAGACCGGTGAGCGCGATAACCGAATTGCGCGTAACGCTGGCAGGTTGCTGTTTACGGTGACGCCCCACGTACTCAAGCCCTTCATCTGAACCACAGCCTGCGATCGCGGCCGGCGTTGCCCGGCCGTGACCTTCGCTGTCGAGACTACCGCATCCGAGACCAGTTCGTTACTGCCTCGTGACCATTATTTCGGCGCGGAATGGGAAGGGAATGCGGCGGCACCCCTTGGGAACCGGTACGTACGCACAGCGTCGAGGCCCGGTCGGCGACCGGGCCTCGAACTCGGCGCGGGAGGGAGCAGTGCGCCAGGCCGGTGGGTGCTGTCAGGCGGGTGGTGCCGCCGGCGCGGGCGCCGGCGCTGCCGGGTCTGCAGGTGCCGGGGCTGTGGGCGCTGCCGGGTCTGCAGGTGCCGCGGCGGCCGGTGGCGGCGCCGGTACCGCATCGGCCGGCGCCGGGGTCGCGGGGCCCGGGATCAGTGCGATAGGCAGTTGTAGAACCAGCCCGCCCGGCAGGGTGATCGTCGGAGGTGCCGGTGCCGGTGGCGGGGCGGGTGGTGCTGCCCGGTTATCCGGACCACCTTGCGGCGCAGGGTTTTCCGGGGCGGGTGCCGGTTCGCCGGGGGCGGGAGCCACGGGGGCGCCGGGAGCCGGTGCGTCCGGTGCGGGAGCGGGAGCCGGAAGGGCCTGGCCGGCCTTCGGTGACCCCGGTGCCGGTGGGCACAGCAGCCCGCACGGGATCGGCGGCAGCCCCGGGATCCGGATCATCGGTTCGGGGCGCGGAGTCCGGATCGCGAACTCCGGCGGGGGCGGCGGGACCGCGCTATCGGTCTGCGCGGCCAGGATATCCGGGGAGCCGGGCGGCAGTTGCGTGGGGACACTGCCGGGCGGCACGAGGCCGGGGGACGGGGTGACGGGAGCCGACCGGCCGCCGGTGCGGTAGGCTGCGGACCAGCTCAGCACAGTGGCCGCGTACGACATCGAGTTGTTGTAGCGCAGCACCGCCCGCAATTCCTGTTGCGGGTCACGCAGGTTCAGCCCGCCCGAACACAGATATTTGCCCGCGGCCAGTGCGGCGTCGAAAACATTGTGCGGATCCGCGTGGCCGTCGGCGTTACCGTCGGCGGCATAGTGCGACCAGGTGCCGGGCAGGAACTGCATGGGGCCGAGGGCGCGGACGTATCCGCCGTCGGTACCCCGGATGACCTCGTTGCCCGGCAGGGTGCCGTCGAGCGCCGGTCCGAAAATCGGCGGGTCGGTGGTGCCGGCGGCGTCGGTGCGCCCGTCGTTCGCATGGCCGGATTCGATCCGGCCGATTCCGGCGAGCAGATTCCAGGTGACCCCGCAGTTCGGTGCCGAGGACTGTAGGGCCAGTTCGGCGTTGCGATAAGCGGCCAGCACGATTTCCGGGATCCCGAGGGCGCCGCCGCCCCGGGGGAGGGTGATGCTGTGTAACGGAAAGGTCCCGGTGAGCGGCGAGAATCCGTACGGGGTGGGGCTGAGCGCGCGAAGTTTTCGCGGTGTGGTGGGCTCGACGGGGAGCATCCCGAGTGTCTGGGTCAATGGGGGTGCTGCCTCCCCGGATGCCGCCCCGATGCGTTCGGCGTCCGTGGCGAGCCGGGCCCCGGGAGCCTCCGGAGGTGTCGTCGACAAGGTCGTATGTGCTGCTGAACCACCGGCTACCAGGCCCGCCATGACGAGAGCCGACAGTGCCACAGGGGTAGGTATCCGCATTCGGCTCCACCGTTCCTCTATGTCACAGGTGAGCGACCGTCTCGGACATTCCCGGATGGCGCGCTCGGGACAACGTGATCCAGGTTACCCACCGGTCAGGAGCATATTGTGGATTTCCGGTCAATCGTCGGCGACTGGCGGTGAAACCGACCCTGTAACCGGCTTGTGACCGGAGGTTTTCTTGCGTTTCGGCTTGGTTGCTTTGTCCGGGCCGCGCGTCGGGCCGACGCCCGCCGCGGTCTCGATCCGCTCGAGCGCATCCCGGACCTCGTCCAGTTCCCGGCGCAGATAATCCCGGGTCGCCACCTCGCCCACGGCCAGGCGCAGTGCGGCGAGCTCCCGGGCCAGGAACTCGGTATCCGCCTTCGTCTGCGCGGCCCGTAACCGGTCCTCCTCGAGCGATACCCGGTCCCGGTTGTCCTGCCGGTTCTGCGCCAGCAGGATCAGTGGAGCGGCATAGGCCGCCTGGGTGGAGAACGCCAGGTTCAGCAGGATGAAGGGGTAGGGATCCCAGCGCAGCGCGATCACGAAGACGTTCAGCAGGATCCAGACGATCACCACCACCGTCTGCAGCGCCAGATAGCGTCCGGTGCCCAGGAACCGGGCGATCCGCTCGCTGCCGCGGGCCAGCGCTTCGGCATCCCAATCGAAACGGAACCGGGACCCGACGGGAGTCTCCAGGCGCTGCCGGGCGTTGGCCGCCGCCCGGCTCACGGTGCTCTTCTCGGTCACGGCCGCACACCCTCGTACAGCTGCTCGTCCTCACGCCAATCGGGGGGCAGCAGATGGTCGAGCACATCGTCCACGCTGACGGCGCCCAGCAGATGGTTCTGCTCGTCCACCACCGGCCCGCACACCAGGTTGTAGCTGGCGAAATACCGGGTCACCGCGGCGAGCGGCAGTTCCGGGCGCAACGTCGCCAGATCGGTGTCCAGGATTCCGCTGACCAGATGCGCCGGCGGTTCGCGCAACAGCTGCTGTAGATGGACACAGCCCAGATAGCGCCCGGTGGGGGTGGCCGTCGGCGGCCGCACGACGAACACCATCGACGCCAGCGCGGGGGTCAGATCGGGATCCCGGACCCGCGCCAGCGCCTCCGCCACCGTCGTGGACGGGCTCAGGACCACCGGCTCGGGCGTCATGAGCCCGCCCGCGGTATCCGGCGAATGTTCCAGCAGCCGGCGCACCGGTTCGGACTCCTGCGGATCCATCAGCGTCAGCAGGGATTCGGCCTCGTTCTCCGGCAGGCCGCCCAGCAGATCGGCGGCGTCGTCGGGGTCCATTGCCTCGAGCACATCGGCGGCCCGGGTCATCTCGAGCTGGCCGAGTAGTTCGAGCTGGTGGTCGCCGGACAGTTCCTGGACGACATCGGCGAGCCGTTCGTCGTCCAGCGCGACGGCCACCTCCAGCCTGCGCTTGGCCGGCAGCTCCCGCAGCCGGTGCGCGACATCGGCCGCCCGCAGGCTCTCGAACTGCTCGAGCAACGTGCTGACATCCTGTCCGGGCCGCCCCAGCTCGTACGGGGTGAGACCCTGTACCCGGGCCCAATCCACCACATGTACCGCGCGGCGCCGGCCCAGCCGGCGATGTCCGCGCACCGCGACCCGCGAAACCCGCCAATCCCGGGTGCGGGTCAGGGCGATACCGAGATCCACCACGAGAACATCCACACCGGCCAGATCGGGCAGGTCCGGATCGTCCACCCGCACCGCGGAGTCCACAATCTGCGCCATCGCCAGCAGTTCCCCCGGCCGCTGCGCGAAGCGCCGCAGGCTGACATTCCCGGTGTTCAGCGTTACCGAACCGGGCTCGATCGTGGTCACCCGCAGCATCGGGACGAAGATCCGGCGCCGGGTCGGCAACTCCACCACGAGCCCGTGGACGCGCGGTTCCTGGCGGTCGTATCGGACGGCCACCACCACGTCGCGTACGCGGCCGATAGACTCGCCGTCCGGCCCCAGCACCGCCAGGCCGGTGAGCCTGGCGATATAGACCCTGGTAGCTGCCATGGATGCCAGGCTAGATGTTCCGGGGCCGGACCGGGCCGACCCCAGGAGTGTTGATGAAGCCGCGCCGTTCCGTGCTTGCCGTGCCGGGCAGCAACCCGAAAATGATCGCCAAGGCCAAAGGGCTGCCGGTCGACGAGGTCTTCCTGGACCTCGAGGACGCCGTCGCCCCCGGCGCGAAAGCCGCCGCCCGGGCCAATATCGTGGCCGCCCTCAACGATTCCGGCTGGGGTGAACAGTTGCGGGTGGTCCGGGTGAACGACTGGACCACCCAGTGGACCTACGCCGATGTGATCTCGGTAGTCGACGGCGCCGGAACCGCGCTCGACGCCATCTTGCTGCCCAAGGTCACCGACGCCGGCCAGGTCCGGGCCCTCGATCTGCTGCTGAGCCAGCTGGAGCGCGCGAACGAGATCGAACCCGGCCGGATCGGGATCGAGCCGCAGATCGAGAACGCGCTGGGATTGCGCAATATCGACGAGATCGCCACCGCCAGTCCCCGCGTGCAGACCCTGGTCTTCGGCCCCGCGGATTTCATGGCGAGTATCAATATGCGCACCCTGGTGGTGGGTGAGCAGCCCGAGGGCTACGACACCGGCGACGCCTACCACCACATCCTGATGACGATCCTGCTCACCGCTCGCGCCCACGGTCTCCAGGCGATCGACGGCCCCTACCTGCAGATCCGCGATATCGACGGTTTCCGCCGCGCGGCCGGCCGCACCGCGGCACTGGGTTTCGACGGCAAATGGGTCCTGCACCCGAGCCAGGTCGATGCCGCCAACGAAATCTTCAGCCCGCGGCAATCGGATTACGACCACGCCGAACTCATTCTGGAGGCCTACGCCTATCACACCTCGGCCGACGGCGGCGCCCGCGG
This sequence comes from Nocardia sp. NPDC051750, assembly GCF_044453135.1. Lineage (NCBI taxonomy): Bacteria > Bacillati > Actinomycetota > Actinomycetes > Mycobacteriales > Nocardiaceae > Nocardia > Nocardia sp. NPDC051750. Next base: position 357,450 of record NZ_JBITCK010000007.1, read on the forward strand.
CGCGGCGATGCTGGGCGACGAAATGATCGACGAGGCCAGCGCGAAAATGGCGGTGGTCATCGCGGAAAAAGGCCGGGCGGCGGGAATGAAGCGCACGACCACCTTCACCGCCCCCGAATAGCATGTCCGATTCGAGGCGGCACAATATAGGTATGACGAACCCCCTTGGGAGCTCGAATCGCGGCAGACAGGGTCTGCCCACGCCGCCTTCGGGGTGGCCGGTCGGTTCGTATCCGACCTATGCCGAGGCGCAACGTGCCGTGGATTATCTGGCGGACAATCAGTTCCCGGTGCAGAACGTGACCATCGTCGGTGTCGATCTCATGCAGGTCGAGCGGGTGCTGTACCGGCTGAACTGGGGAAAGGTGATCGGCGGGGGTGTTGTGTCGGGGGCGTGGCTCGGGCTGTTCCTCGGATTGCTGCTGAGCCTGTTCACGACCAACGGGATGGCCGGGCCGCTGCTGGTGGGTCTGGTCGGCGGCATTATTTTCGGAGTTATTTCCACCACGATTCCGTACGCCGCCACGCGCGGCCAGCGTGATTTCGCGTCGACCATGCAGTTGGTCGCCGGGCGCTACGACGTGCTGTGCGATCCGAAAACCGCCGAGCAGGCCCGGGATATGCTCGCCCGGCTGGCTATTTAGCGGATGGACGTGATCGAGCGGGTGCGCGCCGCGGTGGTGGGCCATTTCGCGGTGGACGCCGCCGCTGTGGATACCGCGTCGGTGACATTTCTCGGCCTGGAGCCCATCGAGATTCTCCGGATACCGGGTGACGGCGTAGTGCATTACGTGACCGTGGGCGGATCGCGGCATCCGATGGGCGATCCGGCCGAGGTGCTCGCCGACCCGGTGCGCGGCCCGCGGGCGGAACTGGTGCTCACCCTGCGGGCCGGGTCCGGGAGTGCTGGGGTGGCCCGATCGCTGGGTGTGCTCGCCGCCGCGCCCGCGGTGGAAGGTGTTGTCCTGCAGGCCGACGCGCTGCTGGACCTGGGTGAGCCGCTCTGGCGGGACGCGCCGTTCACGGCTGTGCTGCTCGGACCCGGTGAAATCCCGGAGGTGGACTTGCCCGACCCCGCTGAACCGGTGCGGTATTTCGCGGTGACCCCGGTGACGGCCACCGAGGCAGCCTGGGTGCGCGTGCGCGGGGCGCAGGCATTGCGAGACGCCTGGAACGAGGCGGGGATCGATATCCTGGACCCCGGTCGCGGCGCCGCCTCGCTGTAACTTCGGGAACCTCCGGCGTGGGTCGAATCTTCAGAGCCAGTTGTTGCGACGGAAAAGGGCCAGCAGTGAGCCGCAGATCGTAATGATGACCAGCCATATCACGGGATAGCCCCAGGTGGTTTTGAGTTCGGGCATGTGCTCGAAGTTCATTCCGTAGATACCGGCGATCATGGTCGGTACCGCGGCCACCGCCACCCACGCCGATATTTTTCGCATATCCGTGTTCTGCTGGACCGTGATCTTGGCGAGTGCGGCATTGATCAGCGAGCTCAGCGCGTCGTCGAAATCGGAGATACGTTCGGCGACCGCGGTGTGATGGTCGGCGACATCGCGAAAATAGCGGCGGATCTCGGCGTCCAGCGGCAGATCGGTGTTGTGCACCAGCGAGTACAACGGCAGGGCCAGCGGATTCACCGCGCGCCGCAGTTCCACCACTTCCCGTTTGAGCTGATAGATCGCTTCGACAGTGATCGGGGAGCGCGGGGTGAAGATCTCCTCCTCCATCGCGTCGACATCGAATTCCACCGACTGCACGACCTCGATATAGGAGTCGACCACATGGTCGGCGATCGCGTGCAGGACCGAACCGGGGCCGAGACGTAACCGGCCGGGATCCGATTCCAACTGGCGCCGGACTACCGCCAGCGGCGAATGTTCGCCGTGCCGGACCGCGATCACGAAATCGGGCGCGATGAATATCAGCAGCTCACCGGTTTCCACGATTTCGCTGACACTGTGGATTTCGTGTTCCCGGTAGGCGACGGTGCGCATCACCACGACCAGGGTCCGGTCGTAGCGTTCCAGTTTCGGCCGCTGATGTGCCTGGACCGCGTCCTCGACGGCCAGCGCGTGCAGCCCGAACGTCTCGGCGACCTCCGCCATCTGCCGGGCGTCGGGGTCGTGCAGGCCCAGCCAGACGAATCCGCCGCGCTCGCGGGCGGCGGACAGCGCGCTCTGGTGGGTGAATCGCCCGGGTAGTCGCTCGCCGTCCACGTAGACGGCGCAGTCCACGATCGCGCGGGCGGTGGGCACCCGGATATAGGGCACCGAAGCGGAACGCCGCACCTTTCCGGGCCCGTGGAACGGCAGCGGAAGGGAAGGCACCCGTCGATGCTAGCCCGCCCGCGCGAACGGTACCGGAAACCGGCACTGACAGACTGGACGGCGTGCGCATCGACCTGCATACCCACACCACCGCCTCCGACGGGACCGACACCCCGGCCGACCTGGTGCGCAAGGCGGCCGGCGCCGGCCTGGACGTTGTCGCGATCACCGATCACGATACGACCGCCGGCTGGGCGGAAGCGGAGGTCGCCCGCCCGGCCGGACTTTCCCTGGTCCGCGGCATGGAGATGTCGTGTATGGGCCGCGGTGTCGACGGCTGGCCGGTCTCGGTGCATCTGCTGGCCTATCTGTTCGACCCCGCCGACAGCGGTTTCGCCGCCGAACGTGAGCGACTGCGCGGTGAACGGGTGCAGCGGCTACGGGCCATGGCCGAACAAATGGCCGCGGACGGGCTACCCGTGGACCCGGACGCGGTGCTCGCCGCCGCCGGTCCCGCGGCGGGCCGCCCGCATCTCGCCCGTGCCCTGGTGGAGGCCGGTGTGGTTCCGAGCGTGAACGCGGCGTTCACCCAGTTGCTGGCCGCGAACGGGCCGTACTACGTGGAGAAGGCCGATACGCCCCTGCGCCGGGCAGTGCAGATGATCACCGACGCCGGCGGGGTGAGTGTGCTGGCGCACGGCCGGGCCCGCAGTCGCGGCCGCCTGCTCGACCTCGCCGAAATCCCGGCTCTCGTGCCGCTGGGCCTGGGCGGGCTGGAAGTCGATCACCCCGACCACAACGCGCACGATCGCGCCGTGCTCCGTGACCTGGCGGGCGAATACGGCCTGCTGACGACCGGTTCCTCGGATTACCACGGCGCGAACAAAACGATCGAACTGGGCGCGTGCACCACCGACCCGGCCCAATTCGAGAAACTGACCGGCCGCGCGACCGGCGTCCCGGTACTCACCTCATGAAACTCGTCCGCGGAGTGAGCGGTGCGGTGGCGGCGGGCCTCGTGGTGCTGGCCTGCGTTGTTGTGGGCGCGGCCCTGATCGGCGCTCGCCGCGGCTTCCCGGGCCCCGGTGCCGAATCGATCGGCTGGCATATCGTGATCGCGGCTGTCGCCGTTGCGGCACAGCTCTATTCGGACCGGAAACGCGGCACAGCATCTCTGGCTGTCGCCGCATTGATGGTCGGAGCTGCCACCCTCCTGCTGTGGACCCAATGGTGGGGCTGAATCTTTGGCGCGCTGGCGCGCGCGGGGTTTTGGCCCCCTTGGGCCCTGCTTTCAGCCCTCGAGACTCGCGGCTGCGCCGCATGCGCTTCGAGGGCTGAACGCAGGGCCGGGCCAAAACCTCCAAGGGCCTCGCTGGACTCGGCGCCGCCGCTGGGCGTGTCTGGTTCGTTCGGGGTTATGGAATCTCCAAGGGCCTCGCTGAACTCGGCGCCGCCGCTGGGCGCGTCAGGTTCGATCGGGGTTATGGAACCTCCGAGGGCCTCGCTGGACTCGGCGCCGCCGCTGGGCACGTTCGGTCGGGTCTGATCGATCGGCTATGGGGATGAACCGGCTCACCTGTCTTGCCGGACAGCCGGGAGTTTCCGCTTACGGGAAGGTAATGCCCGCCGCCTACGCTGAGCGCGTGGTGCCCGATATCCGATTTGCCGCGTCCGGTTTGGCATATGCCCAAGGACCTGGCACAATGTTGCGGATTCCCGATCGTTGCCACCGCCGGGTCGGGGATATCCGGCGCCCACCGCCACGCGACGCACCGTCGCGGCCGGAGCCGGGCGTCTGCCGAGTTCCGCTGGACAACCCTGTCCGAAACCTTCCTGAACCCGCCGCTGTCCGCAGGCAGTGCCGTCGCCGTCTCGGCGGCAGGTGTTGCCCGGATCTCCGGGTTATCGCCTCGCCGGTAAAACCGCCTGGTCAGGAAGTTGCGCTCCCCGTGCACGCGGGGATGAGCCCGATATGACGCAGATAACACCAAATACCCGGCGGTAACCGTCCACCGGTTACGACCGCAACCAGCAGGAGTGAAATCGTGTCCTCTGTGACTGACGCACCGAATGCCACCGCCAGCAAGAACGAGGCCGAAGACCTCGCGGCGATCACTCACGAGGAGATCTTCGCCGGTCACCTCGGCGGCAAGCTATCGGTCGAGCTCAGCTCGCCGCTCGAAACGCAGCGCGACCTCTCGATCGCCTACACCCCCGGTGTCGCGCAGGTGAGCCGCGCGATCGCCGAGGACGAGAAACTGGCCAAGCGCTACACCTGGACCGACCGTCTCGTGGTCGTGGTCAGTGACGGTTCCGCGGTGCTCGGTCTCGGTGATATCGGTCCGCGCGCCTCGCTGCCCGTGATGGAAGGCAAATCGGCGCTGTTCAAGAAGTTCGCCGGGCTGGATTCCATTCCGATCGTGCTCGATACCAAGGATGTCGACGAGATCGTCGAGACCCTGATCCGGCTGCGGCCCAGCTTCGGCGCCGTGAACCTGGAGGACATCTCCGCGCCCCGCTGCTTCGAAATCGAGAAGCGGGTCATCGAAGCGCTCGACTGCCCCGTCATGCACGACGATCAGCACGGCACCGCCATCGTGGTGCTGGCGGCGCTCAACGGTGCGGCCCGGGTGCAGGGCCGGCCCACCGCCGGCCTGAAAGTGGTTGTGTCGGGTGCGGGTGCCGCGGGTGTGGCTTGCACGAATATTCTGCTCGCCGCCGGTGTCGCCGATGTGACGGTGCTGGACTCCAAGGGCATCGTCAGCCGCGACCGCAGCGACCTCAACGCGGTGAAGGCGGATCTGGCGCAGCGCACCAACCCGCGCGGCCTCACCGGTACCGCGGCGGACGCGCTCACCGGTGCCGATGTGTTCCTGGGTCTGTCCGCGGGCACCATCGCCGAAGAACTCATCGCCTCGATGGCACCGGAGGCAATCGTGTTCGCCATGTCCAACCCGGACCCGGAGATCCACCCGGAGGTGGCCCGCAAGTACGCCGCGATCGTCGCGACCGGCCGGAGCGATTTCCCGAACCAGATCAACAATGTGCTGGCCTTCCCCGGTGTGTTCAAGGGTGCGCTCGACGCGGGTGCCCGGCGTATCACCGAAGGTATGAAGATCGCCGCCGCGGACGCGATCCTCGGCGTGGTCGCCGACGAACTCGCGGTCGACAAGATCGTGCCCAGCCCCCTCGACCCCAGGGTCGCCCCGGCGGTCGCCGAAGCGGTCGCCGCCGCCGCTCGCGCGGAAGGCGTCGCCTGATAGATCGTTCCGCCTTACCCGGGCGGTAACCGCAACTACAGCACCCGGCAGACACCAATTGCCGGGTGCTGTAGTTTTCGTCGTGTCGCCCCGCCGAACCTGACGCGCCCAGCGGCGGTGCCGAGTCTTACGAGGCCCTTGGAGGTTTCGGCCCGGCCCTGCTTTCAGCCCTCGAAGCGCATGCGGCGCAGCCGCGAGTCTCGAGGGCTGAAAGCAGGGCCCAAGGGGGGCCGGAACCCGCGCCGCCGCAGGCGGCGCCATAAACACAGGAAGTAGAGGTTTCGCTATGGGGCTGGCTGCGTCGGTGCGTGCCGTTGGCCGGATGCTGGTACCGGCGCTGGCGGTGCTGGCGGTCTCGTGCGGTGCCGACGACCCCGAGCCGGTAGTGGTGGGGGCGCAGGAATCGGCGCAGTCGCGAGTGCTCGCGGAGATCTATGCGCAGGCGCTGGCCCGGACCGGGACGGCGGTGCGGGTCGAAGCGGGACTCGGCGGCCGGGCGGATGTTCTCGCGGCACTGGGCGCGGGAACGGTCACGGTGGCGGCCGATCACAACGGGGCGCTGCTCGCGGAACTGAACACCGGTGCCGACGCGGAGACCGTGGACGCGGTGACCGAGGAACTGAACGGGTCGCTGCCGCAGGACACGGCGACCTCCGACCCCGCCGACGGGACCGACTTCGAACCCCGGGTGCTGATCACCACCGCCACCGCCGGACAGCGCGGCATCGAGACGGTCGAGGATCTCACCGGACAGTGTTCCGGTCTCGTTGCCGGGACCGCGGCGGTTCCGGGGGTGCTCGAACTGCCCACGGCCGCGGCGCGTATCTCGGGCTGCGAGTTCATGGCGACCCAGCAGTTCGCCGACCCCGCGGAACTGCGCCCAGCGCTGCTGGACGGCCGGATCCAGGTGGCGGTCCTGGGCGGTCCGGCCGAATTCCTCCCCGCGGGCACCGACGGACTGACCGTTCTGGCCGACCCCGGGGACGCGATCCGCACCGAGAACCCGCTCGCCCTGGTCCGCAAGGGGATGCTCGACGAGCGGCAGTCGGAGAAGCTGAACTATGTCGCGGGTGAACTGACCACCGACGAGTTGGTGACGCTGGTGCTGCGGGTCCGTGACCAGAGCGCCGACCCGGCGGAGCTGGCCCGCACCTGGCTGGACGCACACGGTCTGTAGCGGGGGTTACGATCGGTCCGGTATGCCCGGAATGTTGGCGCGGCCCGCGGTGTCGTACCAGGAGTCCGGAGTGACCACGGCATGAACCGTTTGCCGCTGCCGCGCGCCCTGCTGGGTCGGCCGGTGGCGGGGCCGGGCGGTGCGATCGTGCGGCGCACCGCGACGGATCCACGAGCCGGCGCATTCGGCGCCGCTGGGACAGGAATGGAATCGATGCCCACTCAACGTAATCCGTGGCTGGCCTTGGGCGCACTGGTCGTCGGGTTCTTCATGATCCTGCTGGATGTGACGATCGTGGCCGTCGCGAATCCGGCGATCATGACCGAACTCCATGCCGATATCTCCCAGGTCATCTGGGTGACGAGCGCCTATCTGCTCACCTATGCGGTGCCGCTGCTGATCACCGGGCGCCTGGGCGACCGATTCGGTCCGAAGAACATCTACCTGCTCGGTCTGCTGGTGTTCACCCTCGCTTCGCTGTGGTGCGGCCTGTCCGGCGATATCGAGACGCTGATCGCCGCGCGGGCGGTGCAGGGCCTGGGTGCCGCGCTGATGACCCCGCAGACCATGGCGGTGATCACCCGGACCTTCCCGCCGGACGGGCGGGGCGCGGCCATGGGCCTGTGGGGTGCTGTCGCCGGTCTGGCGACCCTGATCGGCCCGATTCTGGGCGGGCTGCTGGTCGACGGCCTCGGCTGGGAATGGATCTTCATCGTCAATGTGCCGGTCGGTGTCGTCGCGTTCGCGCTCGCGGTCTGGCTGGTGCCCTCGTTGCCGACCCATCAGCACAAATTCGATCTGCTCGGTGTCGTGCTGAGCGCGGCGGGCATGTTCCTGCTGGTGTTCGGGATCCAGGAGGGCAACGCGAGCGACTGGTCGGCGAAGATCTGGGCGATGATCGTCGCCGGGATCGTGGTGCTGGCCGTATTCGGGCTGACCCAGGCCCGCGGCAAGGGAGAACCGCTGCTTCCGCTGGGACTCTTCCGTGATCGCAATTTCTCGCTGTCGAACCTGGCGATCGCCAGCATGGGCGCATCGATCACCGCCTTGATGGTGCCGATCTACTTCTACCTGCAGGCCGTGCACGGTATGACGCCCACCCGTTCCGCCCTGGTGCTCGCTCCTATGGCCGTCATTTCCGGCGTGGCGGCTCCGGTGGTGGGCAAACTGTCCGGGCGCTGGCATCCCCGGCTCATCCCGACCACGGGGTTCCTGCTGTTCGCGATATCCGTCGCCTGGTTCGCCCTGGTGATGCGGAACCCGCACGCGAATATCACCTGGATGGTGATCGCGGGGGCGGTCGCGGGCCTGTCCAACTCGTTCATCTGGGCACCGCTGGCGACCACGGCCACCCATAATCTGCCGATCCACCAGGCCGGTGCCGGCGCCGGGGTCTACAACACGACCCGCCAGGTGGGTTCGGTGCTCGGCAGCGCGGCCATCAGTGCCCTGGTCGCGGCGCGGATGAGCGCCGGTGGCATGGGTGACGCACCGGCGGGCGAAGGGATGGGCAGCGAGCAGGTACCCGAACCCATCCGTCAGGTCTTCAGTACCGCGCTGAGCGAAGCAACCTTCCTGCCGGCGGCGTTGCTGCTGATCGGTGTGATCGCTTCGGCGTTGTTCATCCGCAACCCTGTCGCCGGGCCCGGTGGGCCGACGGAATTGCGGAAGGAGGATTCGCTCGCCCATTGAGGTGCGGCTCCGGTTGTGCGTGGTCCGCGGAGGGGTGCCGCCTATCGGGAGGTCGCTGTGCGGCCGCCCGGCCAGTGGGCAAGTGTTTCGCCGTACAGGCGGTGGATTGCCGCGATCTCCCCGCCCAGGGTGGCGGGTTCCCATGAGCTGGTATCGATCGGATCGAGAACCACGATATCGATGGTCCCGGGTTGGACGACAATCGATTTCCGCCAGAGGGCTTGCCCGGCATTGCGTATGACGATCGGCACGATGGGAACACCGGCCTGCGTGGCGAGGTGGAAGGCGCCCTTCTTGAACTCCTGCAGGCGGGGAGTCGACGAGACCCGGCCCTCGGGCGCGATGGCTACCGACCTGCCCTCGCGGAGAGCGGTCACCAGGGAATCCAGTGCCTGTCTGGCGCCACGCGGTGTGGAACGGTCGATGAACAGGGAGCCGCCGTAGCTCAGCAGCAGGCCGAAGATCGGATAGCGTCGTGCCTTTGCTGTCACCACTGGCGTGAACGACCCGCGCAGCAGGTACGGGATCAGCAAAGCATCGATCCGGCTCTGATGGTTGAACACGAAAACCGCGGGACGGGGTGTACGCAGCTTCTCGGCGTTTGTTATCCGGATGCGCAGGCCCGCGCAACGCAGCGCCGCCGCGGGAGCCCACCGGTACAGTCTGTCGATTGCCGCTCGGCGGTCACCGATCGGCGAAGACAGAAAGACTGCGCCGGCCGCACCGAGCAGAGCGAAGAGACCGACGAGAGTGCGACCGATCCGATAAGGACCCGGCCGTCGGCGACGACAGCGAAGAATACGCCAACCTGTTTCGGTCGCCGCATTCGTGAGTCCGGAGTCCGGATTCACCGCGGTCGGATGACCGGTCAGCCGGAGCATGGGAATATCCGCCCGGCCGTTCGAGTAAGCGAAGCTTGTGCCGAGGTCCAGGTCATGGGCAATAGCGAATTTCGCCACGAGATCGGCTTTGTGTGCCCCCCAGACGATCTCGCCGTCGATCTCGCCGGTGAATTTTCCCGCGGAAACGACCGGCTCGGTACACAGCACATGATCGATTCCCAGTTCCGCGGCGATCAGATGGGTCTGGACCCGTGTTGCCGACGTTGTCAGCACTACCGTGTGGCCCATGTGCTGGTGTGCGCGGATGAGTTCCCACGCCTCCGGATAGAGATTGCCGGCAATTCGATCGTACAACCGCTCCTGGGCTTCGTCGAAGTCTGCTACCGGCCGGCCCCGCCAAGTATGGGAAATCAGCCGTTCCAACCGCCTGCGATGTGCGGCGTCTTTCCGCCCGGTCAGTCCCGGCAGCAGCGGGACGGCGGCGTCCCGGCCGAGCCGACGGGGCAGGGCGCGCCGTACGGGTGTGATCCCCTCGACGATGGTGCCGTCGAAATCGAAGAATGCGGCGATATGGGGCCCGCTGGGGCCTGTGCGTATCTCCGCCACCCTCGTCTCCACCGGGTTGCCGGAGGTCGTTGCTCTCGTCATGGTGCCGAGGCCACCAATCCCGCGCCGCCGGTCTCGGTTGTGGACACCGGATTCCCCGTGCGTGCCGGGGCGTGCGGCCCACCGTGGCCGGCTATCGAGAACTTCGTCAGCGCGCTGACCAGTCCGTCGCGCAGGCGGTCGACTCCGATTCCTTCGGTGGCGCAGTAGGAGACCGAATACGCGTCCCGGATACTGCCGAAGATCCGGTTCGGATCGGTGTCGTGGAATCGAACACCCTGCATCCACGGTAGGAGGGCGATATTCAGCACATGTGGCCCGGGTCCGTCCGAGGCGAAGCGTTGCCGGGATAGATGTTCTCGATCCCGGGCACGAAGGCGGAGAGCGTCGAGGTAGGCCTTGCCCAGCCCGCTCCGTACCCGCTCGAGGCAGTGCGCGTAGGCGCGAGTGCCGAGTGAGATGCCCGCCTGCGGACGTCCCAGCCGGCGTGTACCCAGGGAGAGGACATGGGTACAGCCGTCCGCGACGGCGAATCGGAATTGACGCGGGGCAAGGAGAGCGCCGTCCACGAGACGTCGCCCGCCGATAGCGGATTCGCCTTTCACCACCAAGGGGGGTCGCGCACCGGCCCGGAGGAACGCTTTCAATTCCCCTCCAGTGGAGAAGTCGCGGGCGGGGAAGGTCTCCCGGGTATCCAGATCCGTTGTCAGAACAACCAATCCTTGCGGTGATTTCACCGCGGTGTCGTAGTCCAACGGTTTTTTCGAGTCGAGAACTTCGTCGAAAACGTAATCGAGGTCGAGGATCGACCGGCCGTACAGTGGCCTCGTGTACCGGATGAGCCGGTCGGTGGCCAGGTCTTCGTAGTAGATCGACAGCGGATACCAGCAGGTGCCGGCCGGTTGAGAAATGAAATATGCGGCGTTGATCGCGCCGGCGGAACATCCGTAGACGACATCGAACGCGTCCCGGAATCCCGAGTCGTCGAGTTGGGCGCACATTGCGGCGGATATCGCTCCCCGCATTCCGCCGCCCGCGACGGTCAACGCAACCTTGGCGGTATCGCGGCGGTCGCCCGGCCGGCTCCCGGAGTCCCGTCTTTGCCGGAGGATTCTCAGCACCGGATGGTCTGTGTTCCAGTAGTTTTCGACGCCGCCGCGAGAATTTCGGGCCATATCAGGCCGTCCGCGATCGGCTGGGCCGAGGATCGTATCGCCGTTCCCCGGTCGATAGCGGTGCGGTCTCCACCGCCGGCTCACCTGGCATACTTCACTCCCGGTCCACGTTGTACGGCCGTGCCAGTGGTGAATCTTTCCGTATGCCATGGTAATTCGCATCCGCACGGGGAGCGTTTTACGCTCGGCTGACGAACGGCACGCGCCCGGAAGGGGTACGGCCCCGGTCGGCTACGTAGCCGACCGGGGCCGTACCCGGAGTGTGCGGGTCAGCTGTAGATCTTGTCCACCTCGCCGGCGTACTGCTTCATCACTACCGCGCGCTTGAGCGACATCTTCGGGGTGAGTTCGCCCGTTTCCTGGGTCCAGTCCACGGTGAGGATATTGATCTTCTTGATCTGCTCGGCCTTGGAAACCTTCTTGTTGGTCTCGGCGACCGCGGCCTCCACCTCGGTGATCAGCATCGGGTTCTCGACCAGTTCCGCGATATCGACATCGGCGGCGATGTTGTTGCGTTCCTTCCAGCCCGGCAGCGCCTCGGGATCCAGGGTGATCAGCGCACCGATGAACGGTTTACCGTCGCCCACAACCATCACCTGGCTGATCAGCGGATGGGCCCGCAGCGAATCCTCCAGCACCGCGGGGGAGACGTTCTTGCCGCCGGCGGTGACCAGGATTTCCTTCTTGCGGCCGGTGATGGAGATGAAGCCGTCCGAGTCGATCGTGCCCAGATCGCCGGTTTTGAACCAGCCGTCCTCGAACGCGTCCGCGGTGGCGTCTGCGTTACCCCAGTAGCCGCCGAACACCACCGACCCGCGCAGCAGCAGTTCGCCGTCCTCGGCGATCTTCGCGGCATGGCCCTCGATCGGGCGGCCGACCGATCCCACGCGGATATGTTCCGGGGTGTTGACCGAGATGGCGGCCGTGGTCTCGGTGAGCCCGTAGCCCTCGAAGATGGTGACGCCGATACCGCGGAAGAAATGTCCCAGCCGGGCGCCGAGGGGGCCGCCGCCGGAGACCGCGGCCTGACAGTTGCCGCCCAGTGCGGCCCGCAGTTTGCCGTAGACGAGCTTGTCGAACAGCGCGTGCTTGGCTTGTAGCAGCAGACCCGGCTTGCCCTTTTCCAGGGCCTCGCTGTATTCGATCGCGGTGGCCGCGGCGGCGTCGAAGATCTTGCCCTTGCCCTCGTCGTGCGCCTTCTGCTTGGCCCCGTTGTAGACCTTCTCGAAAACGCGCGGTACCGACAGCACGAAGTCCGGCCGATGTTCGGCGAACTGCTGGACCAGCGTGCTCCAGTCGGAGGTGTGCGCGACGGTGACCTTGGCGTCGAAGGCCGCGAGCCCTACGGCGCGGGCGAAAACATGCGCCAGCGGCAGGAACATCAGCGTCTTCTTGCCGGGCGACAGGAAGGAGGCGAGCGCGATCCGATCGGACCGGGATTCCGCCCAGAGATTGGCGTGGCTCAGCATGACGCCCTTGGGCCGGCCGGTGGTGCCGGAGGTGTAGATCAGGGTGGCCGGGGACGCGGCGTCCACCTGGGCGCGGCGATCGTGGACAGCCTGGTCGTCGAGCTCGGCGCCGCGTTCGATCAGCGTATCGATCGCACCCTGGTCGATCTGCAGGGTTTCGCGCAGCTGCGGCAGTTCGGCCGGGTCGATCTCGGCGATGACGCCGCGGTGCTTGTCGTTCTCGACGACCAGCAGCACGGTCGCCGAATCCTGCAAAATCCAGCGCGCCTGTTCGGCGGAGGAGCTGTCGTAGATGGCCACGGTGCAGCCGCCGGCCGCCCAGATGGCGTAGTCGAGCAGGGCCCACTCGTAGCGAGTGGCGGCCATGATGGCGACCCGGTCGCCCAGGTCGATACCGGAGGCGATGAGCCCTTTGGCGACATCGGTGACCGCTTTCGCGAACTCCACCGCCCGCACATCGCGCCAGCCGCCCCGGCCGTCGGGGACGTTGAACATGACCGCGGCCGGGGATTCCTTCGCGTGCCGGAACACGGCGTCGGAATTGTTCGCGTCCTCGGGGATGGTGTAGGAAGCCGGGGCTTCGAACTCGCGCATCGTTGCCTTTCCCTGTTTGCTAACTGGTCGGTAATTTACGCCACCGGCGCGGTCCGGCGGCGGGCCACCCGTGAATGCGCAGGAGTACACGGTGTGGCCCGGGCTGACGAGTCCTGATCAGCTATTCATCCTAGGTCGCTCGCCGGTTGCTGATCCATGGCCCGCCGCAGGAAACCGGCCATTTCGGTCAGTACGGTGGCCGCGGGACCGACCAGCGCGGCCTGTAGCTGGGCGACATGCCAGAGGCCCCGGCTCTCGGTGAACTCCACCGGGACACCGACGGCGCGCAGCGCGGCGGTGAGGTCGACGCACTGCGGGTGCAGCAGCTCGTCGACATCGGCCTGCACGTAGACCGGCGGCAACCCGGCCAGCACGCCGTGCAGCGGGGCATAACCGGTGTCGTTGCCGTCGCCTTCGCCGAGGTAGGCCGCGGCGCAGGCGCGCGACCAGGGGCCGTTGACCACCAGGTCGCGGGGGCGTTCGGAGATCTCGTTCGGATCCACCCAGGGCGCGATCAGACCCAGCGCGGCGGGCGTATACCGGTGCCGGGCAATCAGTCGCTGGGCGAGGGCGAGCGACAGCCCACCGCCGGCCGAATCTCCGGCGATCGCGATCCGATCGGGTGCATAGCCGTATTCGCCGACCAGTTCGAGGTAGGCGGCCTCGGCGTCGTCCAGCGCGGCGGGATACGGGTGTTCCGGTGCCAGCCGGTAATCGATGGCATAGACCGGCAGTCCGGTTCCGGCGGCGAGCCGGCCGTTGAGCGACCGGTGAGTGGCCAGCGATCCGACGGCGTAACCGCCGCCGTGCAGATAGAGCACGGCGGCGGGTTCGGTCGCGGCGGGTGTTCGCGGGGCCAGCCGCTCGGCCGGGCGTCCGCCCAGCCGCAACTTCTCCACCCGCACCCCCGCGGGCACCGGCTGCAGCACAGAGGCGGCATCGATCAGGGCCCGCTGCACCCGGAACGACAACCGGGAATCGAACGACACTCGGTACAACGGACCCATCACCGCCCGGATCAGGGGTAATGGCAGCGCGATATCTCGCATATCGGTCTTTCTCGCGATCAGGGCAGGAAACGGCGTTCGACGGCCACCGAGATGCGCTGGTAACCCGACGCGGCGGTGCGGACGAACAGATCCAGCAGTTTGGCTTCCCAGCCGATCAATACCCGGCCGCGGCCCTTGCGCACCCCGTCGACAATGGTCTCCGCCGCCATTTCCGGGCTGTGGATGGCGAGATATTTGTCGAACTTCGAGCTGGCGTCCGCGCCGTCGATACCGTCGCTGTAGGTCGCGTTGCGGGCGACCGCGGTCTTGATGCCGCCGGGATGGACACAGGTGACCTTGACCGGGGCCTTGTCGACCAGCATTTCCTGGCGCAGCGCCTCGGTGAACCCGCGGACCGCGAATTTCGCCGAGTTGTAGGCGGCCTGGCCGGGGACGGCGATCAGCCCGAACAGGCTGGAGACATTCACGACGTGCCCGTCACCGGATTCCAGGATGTAGGGCAGGAACGCCTTGGTCCCGTTCACCACACCCCAGAAGTCGACGTCCATGATGCGTTCGATGTCTTTGAAATCGGTTTTCACGATATCGCCGTGGTGGGCGATACCGGCGTTGTTGTAGATCTGGTGCACGACACCGAAATGCTGTTTCACCGCGTCCGCGTACAGCAGGACGGCCTCGCGTTCGGCCACGTTCAGCCGATCCGATTTCACCTCGGCGCCGAGCTGTTCGCACCGGCGCACGGTTTCGGCCAGGCCCTCGGTGTCGATATCGGACAGCGCCAGCTTCGCCCCGCGACGTGCCAGGTTCACGGCCAGCGCCCGGCCGATTCCGGAGCCGGCTCCGGTGATGACACAAACCTTGTTACGGAAATAAGCCTCGTTGCTCACGGTGCAGTCACTACTTTCAAATCGGGACGTGCGGGGTCGGCGGCCGCCGTGCTCGTATCGTAGGCGGCGATATCGAATTTCTTTGTGATGCGGCGGAATTCGAAGGTGAAGTCCGGCCACAGCGTGGTGTTGTTGCCGTGCTTGTCGAGGTACCAGCTGGCGCAGCCGCCGGTACTCCACACGCTCTTGGCGAGTTTGCGCTGCAGGCCGGCGTTGAAGGCGTCCTGTGCCGCGCGGCGCACCTCGACGGTACGCAGGTTCCGGCGTTCGAAGGTGGCCAGCGCGTCGGCGATGTAGTTGATCTGCGATTCGATCATGTACACCATCGAGGTGTGGCCGAGCCCGACATTCGGGCCGAGCAGGAAGAACAGATTCGGGTAGTTGGCGATCGCCGACCCCTTGTACCCCTGCTGCCCGATCTCGTCGAAGACCTCCGAGAGGCTGCGGCCGTCGCGGCCGAAAATGGTCTGGTAGGTGGGGGAATCGGTGACGTGGAAACCGGTGGCCACCACGATCGCGTCGACCTCGCGCTCGGTGCCGTCGTTCGTGACGATCGAGTTTGCGCGGATCTCGGCGATACCGTCGGTGACCACGTCGACATTGTCGCGGTCCAGCGCCGGGTAGTACTCGTTCGAGATCAGCATGCGCTTGCAGCCGATCCGGTAGTCCGGGGTGACCTTCTTGCGGAGTTCGGGATCGCGGATCTCGAGCTGCAGTTTGGCCTTGGACAGCGCCTCGAACCCGCGCATCAGTGCCGGGAATTTCGCCAGGCCCACAACCTGCGTTTCGCGGGCGGCGTAGATGGCGGCGCGGGACAGCCGTTGCACACCGGGAATATGTTTGAACGCGAGCCGCTCCGGCAGCGTGTACGGCCGGTCGAGCCGGGGGAGCAGCCACGGCGCGGTGCGCTGGTAGACGTCGAGGTGGGAGACCTTCCCGGCGATCGCCGGGACGATCTGGATGGCGGAGGCGCCGGTGCCGATCACCGCGACGCGTTTGCCGGCGAGATCGGAATCGTGGTTCCAGCGGGCCGAGTGGAAGATCTCGCCCTCGTAGCTGTTGATCCCTTTGATATCGGGCAGGTTGGGCTCGCACAGCGCGCCGACCGCGGAGACCACGGTATCGGCGGTGAAATTGCCCTTACTGGTGGTGATCTCCCACTGGGCGGTGTCGCCGTTCCAGCGGGCGCTGGTGACATCGCAGTCGAAGAGGTGCTTATCGCGCACGTTGTACTTCTCGGCGACGCCCTGGATATAGGACTGGATCTCGCCCTGCCGGGAGAACGAGCGGGACCAGTCCGGGTTCAGCGCGAACGAGTAGGAGTACAGGTGCGACGGCACATCGCACGCGGCACCCGGATAGGTGTTGTCCCGCCAGGTGCCACCGACATCGCTGCCGCGCTCCAGGACCAGGAAATCGTCCCGGCCCTGCTGGGTCAGCCGGACGGCGAGGCCGAGGCCGGCGAAACCGCTACCGATGATGATGGTCCGCAGATGGCGGGGCTGGTCAGCAGCGACAGCTTTGTCTGTAACCTTGCGACTCATGTACACAGACTAAGACCCTATTGAGCCGGAGTCAACAGTATTGAGCAACGTTCAGTAGGATGGACGAGTGAGCACCAGTCCGGGAGAAACCGCCAAACGTGTCCGTCTGAGTCCGGACGAGCGGAGGACGCAGCTGATCACCCTCGGTGTCAAAATGCTCGGCGAGCGGGCAATCGAGGACATATCGGTCAGTGAAATCGCAGCTCAGGCCGGTATTTCCCGCGGACTGCTGTTTCACTATTTCCCCACCAAACAGGACTTTCAACTGGCAGTAGTGCAACAGGCGAATGCGGAACTGCTGGTACGGGTCGTACCGGACCCCAGCCTGGGCTTGGCCGATATGCTGCGTGATTCGGTGGGCCGCTATATCGACTATGTGAGCGAGAACCGAAGCTCCTACGTGGCGCTTCTGCGCGGCCCCACCAGTTCTGATCCCGCCCTGGCGGACATGGTGGCGCAAACCCGGCGAGCGATCGTCGACATCATCCTCGCCGAGGTGCCACTGTCCGATCAGGAGCGCGAAGATCCCCGCCTGCTGCTGTCGATCCGGGGCTGGGTCGCGTTCACCGAGGAAACCACGCTGTCCTGGCTGAGTGAGGAAAGCATTACCCGGGACGAATTGATCGACCTGCTGGTGGAGTCGCTGCTGGCGCTGTCGATGGCGGTGAACCCCGCCCTCGCCGCTGCGCTCCGGTTCTGATCTGCCGAAGTTCCGTGCTTACGGAATGCCCGGGATCGCGGGCGTCCGCACCGGAGCGGCTGCTTTGTCCCCGTGGGCGAAGCGCATAGTTATTCTCTGCGCATGTTGGGATGACCCCAGGATCGCCAGCTCGAAGCCGTCCGGGACGTAGTGCTCCCCGCGCCTGCGGGGATGGTCCATTCGATGGATGACCTGACCGGTCGGCGGGGCCAGGGGGTCACCGGCTGATCAGCGACCCCCTGGCCTCCGGCCCGTCACCCCGCGGCCGGTGACAGTGAGAGTTCCCAGAAGTCCGCGTACCGGCCGCCCGCGCGCAGCAGGTCGGTGTGGCTGCCGTCCTCGACGATTCGGCCGCCGTCGAGGAACACAACGCGGTCGGCATCCTGCACGGTCCGCAGCCGGTGGGCGACCAGCACCACCGTCCGGCCCGCCATCAGCCGCTCGATCCCTTCGTGGACCGCTTCCTCGTTCACCGGATCCAGGGCCGAACTGACCTCGTCCAGCAGCACGATCGGCGCGTCCTTCAACAGGGCCCGGGCGATCGAAACCCGCTGGCGTTCCCCGCCGGACAGCCGGGCGCCGCCTTCGCCGACGTCGGTGTTCCAACCGTCGGGCAACCGGTCGATCACCTCGTCGAGCTGTGCCGCGGTCGCCGCCGCCCGCACCTCGGCGTCCGTGGCGCCGGGCCGGCCCAGGCGGATGTTCTCCTCGATGGTGCCGTCGAAGAGATAGACATCCTGGAAGACTATGGCGAACTGCGCCATCAGGACCTCGGTATCGATCGCGCGCACATCCACGCCGCCCACCCGGACCGCACCCGCGTCCACGTCGTAGAACCGGGCGAGTAGCTGCAGCAGCGTGCTCTTACCCGCACCCGACGGGCCGACGATCGCCAGCCGCTGCCCTCGCGGGACGGACAACGAAACATCCGCGAGCACGGTGCGTCCGCCGTGGGCGAAGGTGATCGATTCGAACGCCAGATCATGGCGCTGCGGCCGGATCGGTGCCGTCGGTTCCGGTAGCGGTTCGGTGCGCAGGACGGCGTCGAGCCGGGACAGTTCGGCCCGGGCGGCCCGCAACTGCCCACCCATCTCGGCCAGGGCCAGCAGCGGATCCGCGCAGCGCGCGGCCAGTACCAGCACCGCCAGCAGTTCGGCGGCGCCGATATCGCCGCCGAGCGCGAGGTAGGTGCCCAGCGCCAGCAGGATGGTGAACGTCGCCTGGACGACCAGCGTCAGACCTACGATGCCGGCCAGTGCCGAGCGGATATACCCGCGGGTCGCGCGTTCGACCCCACGCAGGGCGTCGTCGAGCATCCGGAAACGTTCGGCGGTCCGGCCACCCGCCCGCAGCACCGGCTGGGCCTGCAGGTATTCGATCACCCGCCCGGTGGCCTCCTGGTCGCGGGCATGGCGTTCGGCATCATCCGCCGCCATGGCGCGGCCGCTCCGGCGCTGGATCAGCACGACGACCGGGACGGCGGCCGCCGCAACCAGCGCGAGCCGCCAGTCGAAGACGAAGAGCACGCCGACGATCGTCAGTGGAGTCACCGTGGCCGAGATCAGCGGCGCCAATTGATGGGCGATCACGCTCATCGCCTGCAGCACACCGGCACCGGCCAGCTTCGAGACCTCGCCGACCCGGTCGGCCGTGTACCAGCCGATCGGCAGGCGGGCCAGATGGTCGCCCAGGCGGTGATACACCCCGCGCAGCAGCGTGGTCCCGGCGCGGAAACCGGCCAGGTCGCTGCGATAGCGCAGCATCGCGAAGACCGCGACCGCCGCCCCGAACGCGATCAGCCAGGGCCGGGCATCCCCGGGATCACTGCCGAACAGTGCCCGCAGCACCGGAACCAGCAGGGCGTAGGACAAGCCCTCGGCGACCGCCGCCGTGGTCATCAGGGCAATGGTGCGGCGCACCGGCCGGGCATACGACTGCCCCAGCACCCGCAGCAGTATTCGGATCATCGCGATTCGCTCCTCGCAACTCGATGGGTCTGCCAGAACGCGGCGAAGTGACCGTTGCGGTCCAGTAATTCGGCGGGGCTGCCCTGTTCGGCGATCGCGCCGTCCGCCAGCAGCACGACCGTGTCGGCGTCGGCGATCGTCTCCCACCGATGGGCGATCACCAGCAGGGTCCGGTCGCCGCGTCCCGATATCAGCGCTCGCCGGACCGCGGCTTCGGTTTGCGGGTCCGCGAACGAGGTCGCCTCGTCGAGTACGAGTACCGGGGTGTCGGCGAGCAGCGCGCGGGCGATCGAGATCCGTTGGGCCTCGCCACCGGAGAGCCCGGCGTCCACGCCGAGCACCGTGTCGTAGCCGCGGGGGAGTTCGAGGATGCGGTCGTGGATCCGGGCCTGCCGGGCGGCCTGCACCACCTCGTCGCGCCCGGCCTGCGGGACGGCCAGCGCGATGTTCTCGGCGACCGTCGCGCGCAGCAGGCGGACATCCTGGAAGACGAAGGAAACCGTCCGGTAGAGGTCCCCGGCGGCCAGTTCACGCAGATCGACCCCGCCCAGGCGCACCGAACCCTCGACCGGGTCGAAGAACCGCGGCAGCAGCTGCACCAGAGTGGATTTCCCGCTGCCGGAGGGACCGACGACCGCGGTGACCGTGCCCGGTTCGAGCACCAGATCGATCCCGCGCAGCACCTCGTGCCCGGCGTCGTAGCCGAAGCGCACGCCGCGCAGCTCCACCCGATGCCCCTGGGGCGGAACCGGACGCACGGGTTCCGGGAGCGGCGGCTCCGCGAGCACCTCACGGATCCGGCCGACCGCGCGCCCGGCGGCCTGCATATCGTCGAAACCGTGGCCCAGCGCCGCGACCGGAGCCGTCAACCCCAGGCCGAGCAGCAGGAACGGCAGCAGATCGGCCGGCGGCATCCCACCGGACGTGATCAGGGCTGCCCCGCCGATCAGCACGATCAGCAGTACGAACGGGGGCGAGACCGCCACCTGCATCGCGGCGCCGATCCCGGCGAGACCGCGCACCATCCGCAGGAAGATATCGGCGAAATCGTCCGCGGCGGTGAGGAACCTGCGATGCGCACGACCGGATTCGCCGAACACCTTGACCACGGCGATACCCCGGACGAACTCCAGCACCGAATCCGCGATCCGTCCCTGCGCGGCGTCGAAAGCCCGCTGTTCGCGCAGCCGGGTGGGGGTCATCATCAGCGGAACCAGCGCGATCGCCAGCGCGACCGGGATCAGGGTGATC
This sequence comes from Nocardia sp. NPDC051750, assembly GCF_044453135.1. NCBI lineage: Bacteria > Bacillati > Actinomycetota > Actinomycetes > Mycobacteriales > Nocardiaceae > Nocardia > Nocardia sp. NPDC051750. Next base: position 377,894 of record NZ_JBITCK010000007.1, read on the forward strand.
AGGGTGAGTCGCCAGTCGACGGTGAACAGGTAGATCAGCGATACCAGCGGCACCACGAACGCGGAAACGAGTTCCCCGGGTGCGTGGGCGATGAACGGGTGCACCGCACTCACATCCTCGCCGACCACTTTCGCCAGCTCCCCGGTACGACGGCGGGAGAACCAGCCGATCGGCACCCGCCCCAGCCGCTGCGCCAGCAGGCGGCGCAGCGAAAGTTGCACCCGGGTGTCGAGCAGATGCCCGATACCCGACGACGCACCGGTGAATACGAGTCGCACCAGCAGGCCGAGCGCGCCCCCGAGCACCACGAGCCATACATGGTTCTCGTCGACCGGCCCCGGCGACAGCAGGGTACGCCCCAGTTCGACGACGGCCAGCAACGGCGCGAGACCCGCGAGGGCGCCGATGATCTGCGTCGCAACCACAGCAGCGAAACTCCACGCCTGACCGCGGAGCAATTCGGTCACCCCGGGCTCCGCCGGCGAATCGGTGTGCGCCGGCGTGGCGGAGCGGTCCGCGGCCGGATCGGTGATCGTCATCGCCGCGCCTTCCCGATCGAACCCGAAGCGTTCGCACCGTTCACTGTCGGTACCTGTCCACGGTTCGCACCCCGGAAATCGGTTCGGCTCGGCTCCTCGGCGACCGCCGGTGCCAGCCGGTTGCGCAGGTGGGCAAGGATTTCCGCGCGGGCCGGCTTCGCCGCCGGGACTACCCCCTGCATGCTCAGGAACGCGTGTGTGGCGCGCGGGTAGCGGGTCAGTCGCACCTCGACTCCGGCCCGCCGCAGCCGGTCGGCGTAGGCCGGTGCCTGGTCCTCCAGCGGATCCAGGCCCGCGGCTTGGATCAGCGCGGGCGCGACGCCGGCGAGATCCTCGCTGTGCAGCGGCGAGATCACCGCGGGATCGAAGGATTCGGGCACCGCGAGACGCCGGACCGCGCGGCACTGCGCCGGTGGGGCGGTCGGAGCATCCGCGTTCTCGGTGAACGAGGGGTACTCGTACGCGCGGTCGCTCCAATCCAGCTGCGGGTTGATCAGCACCTGTGTCCGCACCGGCAGCCCCAGTTCGACGGCTCTGATCGCGGTGAGTGCCGCCAAAGTGGCTCCCGCGCTGGACCCCAGCAGCGCGAGTCGCGCCGGATCCGCGCCCCATTGCGCGGCCGCTCCGGTGAGGCGCGGGACCGCGTCGAAGGCGTCCTGGACGGGCGCGGGCACCGGATGTTCGGGCGCGAGCCGGTAGTCGACGGCCACGACGACGGCCGGGCAGTGGGCAGCCAGGTGGCTGAGCAGCCAGTCGTCCTGGTCGGCGGCACCGCTGATCAAACCGCCGCCGTGGAAGGCGACCACCAGCGGCAGCCGCGAATCCGCGTGGACCGGCCGGTACACGCGGAGGGGGAGCCGGCGCTGTGGGAGCTCGAGTTCGGATCTGGTGATCGCGGCCGCGCGATCGGGCCTGCCGGTCACCGCCCGCAGCAGCGGCGACCGGCGCATCCGGTTCTGTGCGTCGCGGATCTCGACGACCTGTTCCGGAGTGATCGAATCCCAGTCCGTCTCGGGGGTGAGCGCGGCCAGAATACGCATTCGCAGTGGGACTTTCCCTCGCATGATGTGCCCTTCGTGGTGTTTCTGTTCCCGCACAGCGCGTACCGGCGGTGAGTCGTCGATGGGGTGGGTTGCGGTTGTCCGGAAGCACCGAGTTCGTTCCAGCGGACCGGGTTTCACGGCTCCCGACTGCTGCCTGTCGCCGTCTGCGTGGCGATCGGCGATAGGCGTCATGGCTCCGGACACAGTGCCGTCGTGACCCGGACGGTGCCGCAGTCGCGCACGCGATCCGGACGCCCGGCTCGCCTCGGCGGAACCGGACTGTGTGACGGCAAGTTCCCTGGCCGGAATCGAGGGATCGGAAGTGACGGTTCGGGATCGGTGTGCACACCGTCGATATTTCCGCTCGACGGACGGTATCCGCGTCCGCCGGAGATCGTCGGCGGCTACGTGAATGCGTGTACCGCAGCTGCTTTCGGCTACGCCCGTTGTCGTAACCGAGACACCATCGGGTGGCGCCGGTCAGGATCGGTGACGACGTTTCGATCGGTCCGCGACGGAATTACGACGCGGTATCACACAACCCGGTCTGGTAGGCGATCACGACCAGCTGCGCGCGATCACGGGCCCCCAGTTTCACCATCGCGCGGCTGACATGGGTGCGGGCGGTGGCCGGGCTGAGGAACAACGCGGCACCGATCTCGTCGTTGTTCATACCTCGGCCGACCAGCGCCAGCACCTCGCGCTCGCGATCGGTCAGCACCGCGAGCCGGTCCTCGGCGGACCTGTTCGCCCGGCGCTGCGCGGTGAACTGGCCGATGAGACGGCGGGTGACCCGCGGCGCCAGCAGCGCTTCACCGGCGGCGATCACCCGGATGGCGTGCAGGAGTTCGGCGGGACCGGCGTCCTTGAGCAGGAATCCGCTCGCTCCCGCCTGTAAGGCCTCGAAAACATTGTCGTCGGTGTCGTAGGTCGTCAGGATCAGTACCTTGACCTGCTCCAAGCCCGCGATCCCGGCAATCTGTCCGGTGGCGCGGATCCCGTCCAGTTTCGGCATCCGGATATCCATGAGAACGACATCGGGGCGGGTCGCGCGAGCCAGCTCCACGGCTTCCGCACCGTTCGTGGCCTCACCGACGACCGTGATGTCCTCTTCGAGATCGAGCAGGACTTTGAAACCGGACCGGACCAGGTGTTCGTCGTCGGCGAGGAGAACCGTGATCGGGTGGGTGGCGGTCACAGGCGTGACCCGACCGGCGCGAGCGGCAGACTGGCGACGACCTGGAATCCCCCGCCAGGACGGGCCTTCGCCTCCAGATCGCCCCCGAGCAGTTGACAGCGTTCCCGCATGCCGACGATCCCGCGGCCGGACGTGCCCGAGTCGCCGGTACGAGCATCGCTGCCGGGATCGCGGCGACCCGCGTCGATCACCCGGATGTGCAGCGCGTCGCCATCGGGTTCGACCGCCACAGTCACCCGCGTGGCGCCGACGTGCCGGATCACATTGGTGATCGATTCCTGCACGATCCGGTAGGCGGCGCTGCCGACCGCGCTCGGTAACGCCGGAACCGGTGCCGGCTGTTCGAATTCGATCTCGAGCCCCGCATCGCGGGCCTTGGTGGTGAGTTCGTGGATCTGGTCGAGACCGGGATAGGGCTCGCGCTCGTCCCCGTCGCGCAGCACACCGAGAACGGCGCGCATTTCGTGCAGGGCCCGCGAACTGGTCTGTTCGATGGTGCGCAGCGCCTCCCGCGCCTGCTCCGGCCGTTTGCCGAGTACATGCGCGGTCACCCCGGACTGGACATTGATGATGGCGATGGCGTGCGCGACGGTGTCGTGCACTTCCCGGGCGATCCGCAGCCGTTCGGCATCGACCCGCGCCCGCGTCTCCGCCTCGCGCGAGCGTTCCGCCCGCTCCGCCCGCTCCTGCGCGTCGGCGGCCATCACCCGGCGCGACCTGGCCGATTCGCCGAGCATCGTGCTGATCACCGACGCGCCGATCCGGAAGAACACCCAGCCGATGGCCGAGACCGGCTCCACATCCGCACCGGCGATCAACCAGCCCACCGACAGCACCGCGATCCCGGCCCCCGCGATCCGCAGCGACCGTTGCCCGTCGCCGTAGGCGGCGAGCGTGTACAGGGCGACGAAGAGCCCGAGGTAGGACATCCGGTCGGGGAAATCGAACGCGAAATAGATCAGGCTGGCCACGCCGGTGATCGCGAACACCGCGACGGGCCGCCGCCTGCGCGCCACCACCGCCAGCCCACTGATGATCAACAGGAAATACCCGACACCCGAAACCGGTGTCGAGGCCGGTTCGACCGGTACCGGAATCATCGCGCTGAGCACCTGGATCACCGTGACGAACAGCGCCAGCGCCACATCCGGAAACCACTCGGGCCGTCGCGCGAACCCGGCGGACAGTTGTCGTGACACCGCCCGCAACTCCATGTCGTGACAGTACGTCATCCGCGGTGTCGCGTGCTCCCCTTCCATGCGCAACCGGGTACGGCGAGCGACGTAGCCGAAAGTGTTGCTCCTACGTGCATTCGCGTACGGCTTCCACCGCCGAACACGGCGGCACCATCCTCAGCGGGTATTCCGGCTCCTCCTCGTCGCGGCATCCGGCGGGCGGGCCGAGCCGCAGCGGGTCCGGGCATGCACCCGGCTGCGCGCGGAGGTTGACCCTGACGCAGGGGCAACCTCGCACTATGGTTCGCATGACAAGTAGCGCCGTCCACCACTTCACGGTCCACCACGACGGAGTCGCGATTTCGGCGAGCTGTGGCGGCCGTGGACGCCCCCTCGTCCTGTGCCCCGGGCTGTCTTCCACCCAGGCCGGACTGCAGGAGCTGATCGAACTGCTGCGATGCGACCACGATGTGGTGACTTTCGACCTCAGCGGACACGGTTCGACCTCGGCTGCCGAGCAGTACTCCTTTGCGGCATTCCTCGGGGATCTGACCGCAGTGATCGCGGAACTCGAAGCCCTCGGTCTGTCTGCGGCGCCCGTGTTGGCGGGCTACTCACTGGGTGCGGATCTGGCCGTGCAGTACGCCGCCGATCATCCCGGCGCTGTCGCCGGCCTGGTACTCATCGACGGGGGGAACCCGGTGCCCGAGCCCTTCATCCCGGCGGCCGATGTACCGGATTTTCTTGCGATGTGGGAAAGCTCGGTCGCCCCGCCCGGGAGCGGTGCCGCGGACGACGCGGCCCGGCGCGTGCGCCTGACCGCGCGGGAAATACTCGAACTGAACCTCGAACTCGATGTGCTCCGGACCGGAACACTCCTCGGCCTGTACCACGACGTGACCGCGCCGATCAGCATGATCATGTCGACATCGATGGCGGGCACCGGCATCGACGGGGCCACGCAGGGGCGCAACCGGAATTGGCGTGCCGGTATCGAGCGGCTGGTCCGGACGCACCCGCAGATCGCCGCCATCTGGCTGGAGGCCGATCATCAGCTGGTCGTGACCCACGCGCCGGAAATCGCCCGGATCGTCACGGACCTCACCGGGCTGCTTCCCGGCAGACCGCCTGGTCAGGGACACTGACCCGATGCTGACCATCGGCGAGCTGGCGTCGTATGCCGGAGTGACGGTTCGTGCGGTACGGCACTACCACGCCAAGGCGCTGCTGCCGGAGCCGGAGCGCGACCACTCCGGCTACCGCCGATACGACGCCGGCGCCGTCATCGCACTGATCAAGATCCGGACCCTCGCCGAGGCCGGTGTTCCGCTGGCACGCGTACGGGAACTGCTACGAGCCGACGAGGCGGAGTTCGCCGCCGCGGTCGCCGATATCGATGCGCGCCTGCGCGCGGAGATCCGGGAGCGGCAGCGCCGCCGCGAGCGGATCGCCGGCCTCACTGCCGGAGACGGCCTGGTATTGCCACCGGACGTGATCGGTTTCCTCGAACGGCTCCGCGCGCTGGGGGTCGACGAGCGGATCGTCCGCTTCGAACGCGACGGGTGGATCCCGTTGGCCGCACACTCGCCCGAGCGGATCCCGGAGTGGATCGCCCGCAAACAGGACCAGCTGGCCGACCCGCGTCTCGCCGACTTCTACCTCACCCTCGGCCGGGCTCTCGACCTCACCGACGACGACCCGGCACTCGTCGACCTGGCCGATTCGATGGCCGCCTACCTCACACAGCTGGCCGACGAGCGCGGGGAGGACTACCTCGACGACTCCGAGCTGGAGCCGCCGTTCGCCGAGCTACTGGACTCGATGGCGTTCGACACCGCGCCACCGGCCCGCCGGCTGGTCGAACTGCTCCGGAAACGCGGCTGGACAGGTCTGACCAAACTGGGCCGCGCCGATCCGGACCCGGCAGATCGATTCCGGCAGGATCGCCGGGGTGATGACGCAGAAACAGCGGATGCTGAGTGGGGAACTCTACCGGGACAGTGATCCGGAACTGGTCGCGGAACGTCGTGCCTGCCAGAGCCTGCTCGATCGCTTCAATGAGACGAGATCAGGAGAAGAGACCGAGCGCCGCGTGATTCTCGAGGGACTGCTCGGCGCCCTCGGTGAGGGCTCGTGGATCATGCCGAGGTTCCAGTGCGATTATGGCCATTCGATAGAATTGGGGCGCAACAGCTTTCTGAACTACGACGCGATCGTGCTGGATTGTGCGCCGGTTGTGATCGGTGACGATGTCTCGATCGGCCCGCGTGCGCAGCTGTTGACAGCCCTGCACCCGATGGATGACCACGAGCTCCGCCGGCGGCGATGGGAGACCGCGGCGCCGATCACCATCGGCGACAATGTCTGGCTCGGCGCGGGTGTCATCGTGTGCCCTGGCGTCACGATCGGGGCGAACACGGTCGTCGGCGCGGGCAGTGTCGTGACCAGGGATGTGCCCGCGCAGGTGTTCGCCGCGGGCAATCCGTGCCGGGTCATCCGGCAGCTGTCCCCGGCGGCGGAGTCAGGGTTTCAGTCGTAGTTGGTTCAGTGCGGGTACCGCGCGGTGAATCGTGCAGAAGTCGCGGTCGTTGTGGACGACAACGGCGTCGTGACGCAAAGCCGTTGCCGCGATCTGGATATCGGTGGTCTGCGCGCCACGTCCCGCACCGATCTTCCACAGTGCGGTCCGGATCCGGCCCACCTCTTCCTCGACTCCGCCATCGGTTTCCAGCCAGTGGAAGACCGAGCCGTACAACTCGGTGATGAATATCAGATCCTGCCTGTTCCGAGCGCTGAAGCGAGCCTCGTCCATGGTCACCATCGACGAGCACAGGACGCCCTCGACTGCCAGCCGATCGATTGCGAGCTTTGCTGAACTGCTGGTTCGATAGTGCGACATCAGCGAGTGGTCGATCAGATACAGGGGCCGCGCGAACGGCGATGTCACTCCGCGTTACGCCGTTCGTCTGCAAGTTCGTCCGCAGTGAGGAAAGGATTGTGGTCCATCCGAGACAGTCTGCTCAGCGCTTCGCGTTGCCGGTAACCTTGGACGAGTTCGGACATCGCCAGATTGATCACCGCCTTCTTTGTCGGAAGGCCGGTCAGCCGGAGCGCTTCATTCAAGACCTCGTCGGGGATGTTCACCGTGGTTGCCATCGGGCTCCTTGGATATTGCGAAATGCTCGTATTCATAATACAGATGATTCGTAATATCCGCTTCGATGGATGGCCCGGTGGAGCGAGCCGATCGATCAGATCTCAGCGAGGCCTTCGCAGCAGCTCATGGAAACCCGCCGGAGAATCACGACGCCGGGCCGCGAACCACCTCGGGAGGGGTCGCGGCCCGGCGTCGGGCGAGTCGTTGATCAGGAGGTCGGCAGGAAGGCCTCGTCGATGATCTCGGCCTGCTCCACCGCGTGCACCTTGTTCGAACCCGAGGACGGGGCCGACATGGCGCGGCGGGAGATCCGGCGCAGGCGGCCGAGCCGCTGGGGTAGCAGCTCCGGCAGGTTCAGGCCGTAGAACGGCCAGGCACCCTGGTTCGCCGGCTCCTCCTGGACCCAAGCGATTTCGGTAGCGTTCGAGTACCGCTCCAGCGCCTCGTTCAACCGGAACTTCGGCATCGGATAGAGCTGCTCGACGCGGACGATGGCGACATCGTCACGCTTGCGCTTGGCCTTCGCGGCGGCCAGCTCGTAGTACAGCTTGCCGCTGGTCAGCAGGATGCGCTTGACCGCGCCGCGGTCGCCGATGCCCTGCTCGTAGGTGGGCTCGTCGAATACCGAGCGGAACTTGGACTCGGTGAAATCCTTCAGATCGCTGACCACGGCCTTGTTGCGCAGCATCGACTTCGGGGTGAAGACGATCAGCGGGCGGCGGATACCGTCCAGCGCGTGCCGGCGCAGCAGGTGGAAGTAGTTCGCCGGGGTGGACGGCACGGCGACCGTCATCGAACCCTCCGCGCACAGCTGCAGGAACCGCTCGATCCGGCCCGAGGTGTGGTCGGGGCCCTGACCCTCGTGCCCGTGCGGCAGCAGCAACACGACCTCCGACAGCTGGCCCCATTTGGCCTCACCCGAGGAGATGAACTCGTCGATGATCGACTGCGCGCCGTTCACGAAGTCACCGAACTGCGCCTCCCACAACACCAGTGCGTCCGGGTTACCCAGCGAATAGCCGTACTCGAAGCCGACGGCGGCATACTCGCTCAGCGCCGAATCGTGCACGGCGAACCAGCCCGGGTTGGCGCTGTTGATGTTGTGCAGCGGGGTGTACTCGGCGGCGGTCTTGCGGTCGATGATCACCGAATGCCGCTGCGTGAAGGTGCCGCGGCGGGAATCCTGACCCGTCAGCCGCACCGCGCGACCCTCGTCGATCAGCGTGCCGAAGGCCAGCAACTCGGCGAATGCCCAGTCGACCTTGCCCTCGTACGCCATCTCGCGGCGCTTCTCCAGCACCGGCTGCACGCGCGGGTGCACGCTGAAGCCGTCGGGCACGTTCAGGAACGCGTCACCGATCCGCTGCAGCACCGACTTGTCGACGGCGGTGAGCACGGTGGACGGGATCTGCTGTGCGTCCTCCACCGACTCGCTCGGACCCTGCGGGTATTTCTCCAGCTCACGGACCTCGTTGAAGACCCGCTCCAACTGGCCCTGGTAATCGCGCAGGGCGTCCTCGGCCTCTTTCAGCGAGATATCACCGCGGCCGATCAGGCTCTCGGTGTAGCTCTTGCGGACGCTGCGCTTGGTGTCGATGACGTCGTACATGTACGGCTGTGTCATCGACGGGTCGTCGCCCTCGTTGTGGCCGCGGCGGCGGTAGCAGATCAGGTCGATCACCACGTCCTTGCGGAACTTCTGCCGGAAATCGACAGCCAGGCGGGCCACCCAGTCGCAGGCCTCCGGGTCGTCGCCGTTGACATGGAAGACCGGGGCGCCGATGAACTTGGCGATATCGGTGGAGTACTCGGTCGAGCGGCTGTTCTCCGGCGCGGTGGTGAAGCCGATCTGGTTGTTCACCACGATGTGGATGGTGCCGCCCACGCGGTAACCGCGCAGACCCGACAGGTTCAGCGTTTCGGCGACCACGCCCTGACCGGCGAACGCGGCATCACCGTGCAGCATCAGCGGCACGACCGAGAAGCCCTCGTCGCCGTCGCCCTTGTCCAGCAGATCCTGCTTGGCGCGCACCAGACCCTCGAGCACCGGGTCGACCGCTTCCAGGTGCGACGGGTTGGCGGTCAGCGAGACCTCGATCTCGTTGTCGCCGAACATCTGCAGGTAGGTGCCGCGTGCGCCGAGGTGGTACTTCACATCGCCCGAGCCGTGCGTGGCGGCCGGGTTCATATTGCCCTCGAACTCGGTGAAGATCTTCGAGTAGGGCTTGCCGACGATATTGGCCAGCACATTGAGCCGGCCGCGGTGCGGCATACCGATGACGACCTCGTCGAGCGAACTCTCGGCGCACTGGTCGATCACGGCGTCCATCATCGGGATCACCGATTCGGCGCCTTCCAGCGAGAACCGCTTCTGGCCGACGTACTTGGTCTGCAGGAAGGTTTCGAACGCCTCGGCCGCGTTGAGCCGGTTCAGGATGTACTTCTGCTGGGCGACCGTCGGTTTCACATGCTTCTGCTCGACCCGGTCCTGGATCCACTTCAGCTGCTCGGGTTCCAGGATGTGGGTGTATTCCACACCTACATGCCGGCAGTAGGCCTCGCGCAGGACCGACAGCACATCGCGCAGCTTCATGCGCTCCTGGCCGTGGAAACCACCGACATTGAACTCGCGGTCCAGATCCCACAGGGTCAGCCCGTGCTGGATGACATCCAGATCGGGGTGGCTCCGGAACTTCTCTTTGACCAGGCGGAGCGGATCGGTATCGGCCATGAGGTGGCCGCGGTTGCGGTAGGCCGCGATCATCTCCAGCACGCGGGTGCTCTTGTCGACCCCGCGCTCCTGGATGTCCTTACGCCAGCGGATGGGCTCGTACGGCACGCCCAGGCCGTGGAAGATCTCGTCGTAGAACTCGTCGGCGATGAGCAGCTTGTGGATGGTGCGCAGGAAGTCACCGGATTCGGCGCCCTGGATGATGCGGTGATCGTAGGTCGAGGTCAGGGTCATGAGCTTGCCGATGCCGACCTCGGCGATCCGCTCGTCGCTCATTCCCTGGAACTCGGCCGGGTATTCCATGGCGCCCGCGCCGATGATCGCGCCCTGGCCCTGCATGAGCCGCGGGACGGAGTGCACGGTGCCGATGGTCCCCGGGTTGGTCAGCGAGATGGTGACCCCGCTGAAATCCTCGGCGGTGAGTTTGCCGTCGCGGGCGCGGCGGACGATGTCCTCGTAGGCGGTGTGGAACTGCCCGAAGGTCATCTCCTCGCAGCCCTTGATGGCCGCGACCACCAGGGAGCGGCTGCCGTCCTTACCGGGTAGGTCGATGGCCAGGCCCAGGTTGGTGTGGGCGGGGGTCACCGCGTTCGGCTTCCCGTCGACCTCGGCGAAATGCCGGTTCATATTCGGGAAGGCCTTCACGGCCTGCACGATCGCGTACCCGAGGAGATGGGTGAACGAGATCTTTCCGCCGCGGGTACGGGCGAGGTGATTGTTGATGACGATCCGGTTGTCGATCATCAACTTGGCCGGTACGGCCCGCACACTGGTAGCGGTCGGGATGGCCAGCGACGCCGACATGTTCTTGGCGACCGCCGCGGCGGCACCGCGCAGAATCTTCTTCTCTTCGGCGGCCGGCGGCTTGGGGGCGCCCGAGGTGGGGGCGGCGTTGGACGTCGGTGCCGGGGTGGTCTTGGGCGCGCGCTGCTGCTGCGCTGTCGCGGCCGTCTTCGCGGCGGTGGTGGCAGGCGTGGCCGGTTTCGGCGCGGCGGCCGGAGTGGCCGCACTGGCCGGCGCGGCAGGCGCAGTGGCGCGGGTCTGCACGGAGGACGCCTCGGCCGGTACGGGGGCGGAGTTCACCGCGGGCCGCGCCGCCGGCGCCGCGGGCTGGGAGTTGCTACCGGGTTCACCGGAGGTCTCGGGGGTGTAGTCGGCGAGGAACTCGTGCCAGCTGGCGTCGACCGAGGATGGATCCTGTTTGAACTTCTGATACATCTCGTCGACCAGCCACTGGTTCTGACCGAACTGGGATTTTGAGCTGCTCACAGCAGGTGTTCGCCTCATTTCGTTCTTCGCGCTGCGACGTTTGTGACGTGCCCGGCACCGGGGATCGGCGGATAGGTACCGATACGCCCTCTGACGAGGATAGGCCCCCGTGCCCATCGGTAACGCCACCGACTACCGCTCTCTACCCCGACCTCATAGTTGACGACCCGTCTCGTACCGAGAATATTCCTTCCGCATTACCGGCAGCTGTCCAGAGGCGGGCATACTCCCCGCCCGCCGCCAGCAACTCCTGATGCGTACCCACTTCGACTATGCGACCACGGGCGACGACGGCGATGCGATCGGCGCGCGCCGCGGTGGCCAATCGGTGCGCGACGACCACGGTCGTCCGATCCCGAGCCAGCGAACCCGTCGCTGCCAGCACTTTCTCCTCGGCATCGGGATCGAGGGTGGCGGTGGCCTCGTCGAGCAGCAGGATATCGGGGTCGACCAGCTGGGCGCGGGCGAGCGCGATGAGCTGGCGTTGGCCGGCCGAGAGCCCGCGTCCGCGTTCGCCGACAGCGCGGTGCATCCCACCAGGCAACCCGGCGATCATCTCCGCCGCGCCCACCGCCCGGGCGGCCGCGGCGATCTCGGATTCGGTGGCGGATGGTTTCCCGAATGCAATGTTGCTCGCCACATCGCCGGTGAACAGGTGAGCTTCCTGCGGGACCATCCCGAGCCTGGACCGGTACCGGTCCAGCCGATAGTCCCGGATGTCCACGCCGTCCGCGCGGACGACGCCGGTATCTGAGTCGGCGAGGTCGTAGAGCCGGGCCAGCAGTTTGACGATGGTCGATTTACCGGCCCCGGTCGCGCCGACCAAGGCGAGCGACTGTCCGGGTGCCACCGTCAGATCCACCGCGTCCAGCGCGGGCCGCTCGGTGCCGGGGTAGCTGAAGCGCACCGCGTCGAGCGCCAGATCGCCGCGCAGACCGGTGGTGATCGGATCGGCGCCGGCCGGGTCGGCCCGGATGGACGACGGAGTGCGCAGGAGGTCGCCGATCCGCCGAAGCCCGACCCGCGCCTGCTGGTATCCGTCGAAGACCTGCGACAACTGCTGTACCGGGCCGAACAGCAGTTCCAGGTACAGCACGAAGGCGATGAGGGTGCCGGCGCTCGTCTGACCGGCGGCCACCGCGTGCGCGCCGGTGAGTATCACCAGGGCCAGTGCCAGATCGGTCCACGAGGCCATGAAGGCGAAATACAACGCGATGGCCCGCTGGGCGCGCATCCGGCTGCGCCGGTAGCCCGCGGAATATTCGGCGAAGCGGTGCGCGGCGCGGCGTTCGTGCCGGTAGGCCTGGACGGCCCGCAGCCCGGCGACGTTCTCCTGGAAGTCGGCGTTCACGGTCGAGACGCGTTCCCGGGAGATGGTGTAGGCGACCGAGGCCACCCGGCGGAAGATCACGGTGGCGATGATCAGCGGCGGGAGTACTCCGAGCAATACCACCAGGGCCAGCCGCAGGTCGATCACCAGGAGCGCCACCGCGATCCCGGCCAGCGACAACGCGCTCACCATGGCGGTCGAGACACCGGTCTGCAGGAAGGTGGACAGCGCGTCGACATCGGTGGTCATCCGGGTCATGATCCGGCCGGACAGTTCCCGCTCGTAGTAGTCCAGCCCGAGCCGCTGCAGGTGGGCGTAACTGCGGATCCGCAGTCCGTACAGCACCCGCTCCCCGGTCCGGGAGGTGAGCAGGGTGGTCGCCGCGGCCACTATCCAGCCGGCCAGGACCAGCGCTGTCCCCAGCAGCGCGGACACGAGGAGGGCGGAGGGGTCCGATCCCGCCACGCCGTTATCGATCGCATGCCGTACCAGGGGCGGGAACCCGATCCCGATGAGCGCGTCCAGGGCCAGCAGTGCGACCGAGGCCAGCACCAGCGTGCGCACCGGCCGCAACAGCCGGGCCAGCCGGAACCCTGGATCCGGTTTCCGCAGCCGGGCCGGATCCAGCCGGGGTTGTTCGTCAGCCGCTGGTAGGCGTTCGATTTCGCGCCGGAGTTCGGGTGTTTCGCTCAGGTTCGCGGCGGCGGCGAGCCGGTCCGTCGAGTTCGTGACCGGTACCCGGTCGGCCGCGGTGACCGGACCGGCGGCCACCGCCGTCTCCGGGTCCGGCAGGCGGATCACCCGGTCGGCGTGGGCGAGGGTGGATTCGCGATGCGCCAGGATGATCGTGGTGCGTGCCCCCCGGTCGGGCAGTGCCCCGAAAATGGCGGCTTCGGTCACCGCGTCCACCGCCGAGGTGGCGTCGTCGAGTACCAGGATGCGCGGCCGGGCCAGCAGCGCCCGGGCCAAGGCGATGCGCTGCCGCTGGCCGCCGGACAGTGTGAGACCGCGTTCGCCGACGACGGTGTCGTAGCCGTCCGGCAGCGCCTCGATGAATTCGTCGGCGGCGGCCTGCCGGGCGGCTTCCCGGATCTCGGCGTCGGTGGCCTCCGGCCGGCCCAGCGCGATATTGGCCGCGACGCTCGAACTGAACAGGAACGGGTCGTCGAACACCACCCCGACGGCCGCGCGCAATTGCCCCGCGGCGACCTCGGCGATATCGACCGTCTCCGCGTCGGCGCCCAGCAGCCGGATCCGGCCGGAGTCAGGGGCGTAGAACCGGGGCAGCAGCAGCGACAGGGTGGTCTTCCCGGATCCCGCCGGGCCGATCACCGCCACTGTCTCGCCGGGCCGCACCTGGAGATCGAGATCCCGCAGGATCGGCTGGCGGGGGTCGAAGCCGAAGGTCACCGAGTCGAGTTCGATCCCCAGCGGCCCGTCCGGTACGGGGACCGGATGCGGTGGGTCGGCCACTGCCGGACCGGCATCGATCACCTGGTACACGCGTTCGGCAGCGGCCCGGGTGAGCTGGGCCAGAATGATCACCGAGGCCATGGTGCGAGCGGTGGTGGTCATGGTCGTGACATAGGCGCTGAAGGCGAGGAAGGTGCCGAGGCCGATTGAGCCGTGCAACGCCAGCCAGCCGCCGAGCGCGATCACCACCACCAACCCGGCCTGCGGGATCGCGGCCAGTGTGGGCGAGAAGCGGGCATTGATCCCGGCAGCGCGCATCCGTTCGCCGAACAGCCGCCGTCCGTGCTGCTCCAGCACATCGACCATGCGGGCTTCCTGGCCGAATCCCTTGACCACCCGGACCCCGGTGACCGTCTCCTCCACGTGCTGGGCCAGTTCGGCGGCGCGCTGCTGGGCAGACCAGGTAGCCGCATGTAACCGGGGCCGCATCCGGTACACCACCGCGATCACCAGCGGCACCATCAGCAGCGCGGCCGCGGCCAGGGGTGGTGACAGCCACAGCATGACGCCGGCGGCGAGGACGAATTGCAGCAGCGACATCCCCGACAGCGGGGCCATGGCCAGCAGGCTCTGCACCAGCTGCAGGTCGGTGATGGAACGGGAAACCACCTGGCCGGTGCGCAGGGCGTCCTGACCTGCGCCGTCGAGCCGCTGCAGCGATCCGAGCAACTGCAGCCGCAGCCCGTGCTGAACATCCAGGGACAGTTTCCCGGCCAGCATGCGCCGCCCGAACGAGGCGGCGAACCGGCCGGCCGCGAGCATTGCCAGCAGCGCGGCGACGATGCCGATGACCTGGGTCGCGCCCGTGGTTGCCGAATCCACCGCCCATTTGGTGAGCAGCGGGGCCACGATCTCGGCCGCCGCACCCGCTATCAGCGCCAGCGCGATACCGGCCAGGGTGCCGCGGTGCTGCCGGCATTCCGACCACAGCCTGCGGATCCACCCCACCCGCGCACTGCTGCCACTCATCTCGTGTCCATCGGGTATGTGCGGGGGCCCTGCGTGGTTACGCTTCGCTGCCGCCTCCGGGCCTGACCCGCTCATGCTGTGTCCATTGGGTATGTGCGGGGGCCCTGCGTGGTTACGCTTCGCTGCCGCCTCCGGGCCTGACCCGCTCATACCGCCTCCCACTGCACCTGCCGTCGACCATAACGACGCTCACCGACAGGGACTTGTTCCCGCCGGGTGTACTGGGTCGCGTCAGAGTTCGGCTCGGCGCAGCGACCACCAGCTCGCGGCGCCGATACCGACGGCCCACAGCAGCAGCACCACGATCGCCGCGGGCGCCGGGGCGATCAGATCGCTGTCGGTGAAGGACCCGGAGAAAACGGTGCTCAGCGTGGCCGATCCGGGCAGCAGAGTCGAGGCCCCCGGGATACCGATACCCGCGGTCACCACCCAGAGCAGCGGTTCGGCGAGCAGCATCCAGCCGAGTACCGACCCGATCGCGAGCGCCGGCGACCGCAGCAGCAAGCCGATCCCGGTGCCGATCACCGCCCAGCAGACAGCGGCCACCAGCCCACCCCCGAGGACCGCGAACAACGAACCGGTGAACTCGAATTTGTCCCGTCCGAACAGCAGCATGACGAGCACAGCGACGATCTCGACGGCCAGCCCGGTCGCGAGTGCCGCTAGGCCGGTGACAAGGAACTTCGCTCCGGCCAGCCGGTCCCGGTCGACGGTGAACAGGGCGGTGATCACCAGGGTGTCGTGCTGGTGTTCGCCGGCCGCGCCCGCCGCGCCGAACACCGCCGATCCGATGATCACAGCGAACAGTGCCAGGTAGAGCCCGATGGTCGCGGTACCGGTCACCGGATCGCTCTGCGGGTCGCGTGGTCCCGCCAGATACGCGCTCATGGCGGGAGCCACGACCGCCACCGCCAGCGCCAGCCCGGCGAGGACTTGCGGGTAGCGCAGGGTGACGGCTTTGCGGTATTCGGAGCGTACGGGCGGAATCAGTTCCGCGGGTACCAGGTCGATCATCGAGAAACCCCGTACGGCAGAGAGGCGGACGGCATACCGGGGCCGGCCGGCCGGGCCGCCGCGGCGTGCGTGAGCGAGGCGAGCACCCGGTCGGGATGGATATGGTCGGCCATGATCCCGTCCAGCCGGACCTTCGCCGCGCGGGCGGCCTCGACGATATCGTCCTCGGTCGCGCCCGCCACGGCGAGTTGATCATCGGGCCGGATGACCGCGTCGGTGAAGCCGCGGGCCGCCAGCGCCGTGGCCACCGCGATCGACGACGATGACGCGACCACCAGCCGGTCCGGGTTGCGTCGGCGCAGCCGGGTCGGGCTGCCCTGATAGGCGACCGTTCCGGCGCTCAGCACGACCAGATGGTCGGCGATCGGCAGCGCCGTGACCAGGCTCTGCGCGGTGAACAGGACGGTGCCGCCGCGGCGGGTGTGGCTGCGCAGGAAACCCTGCAACCAGGAAATCTCGCCCAGCTGCATACCGGCCGCCGGATCGTCGAGGATCAGCAGGCGCGGGTCGCCGAGCAGTGCGGTCGCCAGTGCGGTGCGGGTCGCTTCGCCGGGTGTCAGGTCGTCGGGAACGGTGCGGGCGCGATCGGCCAGGCCGGTGGTTTCCAGCACGGCCGCTACCCGGCGGTCCGGATAACCGCCGGCGGCGGCGTAAACCCGCAGATGGTCGCGGACGGTGCGCCGGGGGTGCAGCCCGCGGGGAGCGAGGACGGCGCCGACCGCCGAACTGCCGCGCCCGCCGGCCAAAGTCACCGATCCCGCGGTGGGTGGAAGCAGCCCCAGCAGGACCGACACCACCGTGGACTTTCCGGCGCCGGGCGGCCCGACAAGTGCGGCGCACGTCCCCGACGCGATATCGAACGACACATCCTGTGCGCCGGTAGCGAAGTCCGGGTAGCGCTTGGTGAGGCCGCGGACCGTGATCGCCGGAGTCATCGGGGATCGGCCGGGGGCCGGCGGTGCTCGATGGGCAGCGGCGCGGGTTCCGGCGACCGGAGTTCCGGATCGTGCGGTGCCGGCGCGCTGCCCGGCTTCTCCGGCGCGGGCGCGATATCGAGTGCGGGCGCGATATCGGCGTCCACGATCATTTCGTCGGCGAACCGGTGGGGCGCCGTGCCGAATGCCTTGCGGGCGTTGTTGATCGTGGCCTTGCCCAGGGCCCGGTTACCGACACCGCCGATCACGGCACCGATACCGGCGGGCACGATCTTGCCCGCCATCAGCGCCGCACGTTTGGTGAGGAACCGGACGATGAATCGTTTGAGGAGGGAATCGTTCATCCCGGACAGGCCCGGAATCTTGTTCGCGAAGACGGTGCCCCAGTTCTTCGCCGAACTCCCGACACTCTTCTGCACGATCTCCATACCGCTGTCACCGAGAACCACGGCCAGCACCATGGCTCGCCGCTGCGCGGTGTCCTCCGGCTTGACCCCGTGCACCGCGGCCACCGCGAGGGTGAACAGCGCCGAAGCCTCCATGAAGAAGGTGGTCTCGGCGCTCACCGCGGCGAGGGCGGCGATCGTACCGACCCCGGGCACCGCGGCCGACGCTCCGACCGCGCTACCGCTGCCGGTCACCGCCAGCAGATATTGGCGCTCCAGGCGTTCGACGATCTGTGCGGGCGTCTCCTCGGGATGGGCCCGCCGCAGTCGCGCGACGTACTTGGCGACGGCGGGTGCTTGTAGCCGGGAACCATGGTCGAGAGCCTCGATCACGGCTTTTTCCACTGCCCCGTTACGCACGGCGTCATCCTCCTTTGCGGGCACTGTGCACTGTATGGCACGGACCCTACGTTCGTACGGACTGACAACGGATTACCCGCTCCCAGGGTTCCGATGCGGGCCCGCCGCACCCACTCACGGAGTGCGGGCTACCGTCGTTCGCGATTCACAGCGGGCCGTGTCCGGCCGGCACCACCTCGGCCGGGGACGGGGCCTCCGGTGGGGTGCCGTCGCCGAAGGGGCGGCCGCCGAGTGCTTCGCGGCCGTGGGGGGAGAGCCAGTTGGACAGGTCCGGGCCCTTGGGGACCACCTGGGTGGGGTTGATATCCGTGTGGACCTTGTAATAGTGGTCCTTGATCTGCGCGAAGTCGATCGTGTCGCCGAAGCCCGGAGTCTGGAACAGGTCCCGGGCGTAAGCCCACAACACCGGTATTTCGGTGAGTTTGCTCCGGTTGCATTTGAAATGGCCGTGGTAGACCGGATCGAAGCGGACCAGGGTGGTGAACAGCCGGACATCCGCTTCGGTGATCGTGTCGCCGACCAGATAGCGCTGCCCGGCGAGGCGGTCGGTGAGCCAGTCCAGGGCGGTGAACAGCCGGTCGTAGGCCGCGTCGTAGGCGTCCTGGGAGCCGGCGAAACCGCAGCGGTACACGCCGTTGTTCACCTCGCGGAAGACCCTGGCGTTCACCTCGTCGATTTCGGTCCGCAGGTGCTGCGGGTAGAGCTGCGGGGCTCCGGCCCGGTGGTGTTCGGTCCATTCGAGGGAGAAGTCCAGGGTGATCTGGGCGTAGTCGTTGGTGACGACCTGACCGGTCGGCACATCGACCACCGCCGGCACCGTGATACCGCGGGGATAGTCGGGGAACCGCGCCAGGTACGCGTCGCGGAGCCGGGGGATGCCCAGGACCGGATCGACGCCGCCGGGGTCGAGGTCGAAGGTCCAGCTGAGCTTGTCATGGGTGGGGCCGCACAGGCCCAGTGAGATCGCCGATTCCAGGCCCAGCAGGCGGCGCACGATCAGCGTGCGGTTCGCCCACGGGCAGGCCCGGGCGGCCACGAGCCGGTAGCGACCCGGTTCCACCGGGTAACCGTCGCGGCCGTCGGCGGTGATCCGCGTGGTGATGTAGTTGGTATCCCGCTTGAATTCGCCCGGTTCGACGTAGCTGCCCTGTTCCGTTTCGGTCATGTCATCAGTCTGGCAGGGGTGGGCCATAAGCTGCTTCCATGAGCGCTACCAAACCCACTCGACTGGAACGTTCGGTTACTTCCGGCGGCGCCGAGGTCGCCACCCTGACATTGGCGGCGCCGCCGCTCAACCTGTTCGACACGGCGATGTTCGACGCGCTGGCCGCGGATATGGCCGAACTCTCCGCGCGCCCGCCGCGCGCGCTGCTGATCCGGGCGGAGGGCAAGGTTGTCTCCGGTGGCGTCGATGTGCACAGTTTCGACGGGCTGACCGCCGAACAGGGTGCGCAGTTGTGGCAGGAGCTGTTCGACCGGATCAGCCATCCGATCGAGGCGCTGCCGTGCCCGGTGCTGTTCGCCGCCCACGCGCTCACGCTCACTGCCGCGTTCGAGATCGCCCTGGCCTGCGATCTGATCCTGGCCGCGCCCAAGGCGAAGTTCGGGCTGGTGGAGATCGTGGTCGGGCTGACCCCGTCGATGGGTGGGCCGCAGCGGCTGGCCGAGCGGGCCGGGTCGGGGCGGGCGCGGGAGCTGGTGATGACCGGCGACCTGTACGACGCGGCCACGATGCTGCAGTGGGGTGTGGTCAACCAGATCCACGAGGATGTGGATGCCGCCGCGGTAGCGCTCGCCCATCGGCTGGCCGAGGGGCCGACGCGTGCGCATGCGGCCACCAAACAGATCGTCGAGGCCTGGCGCTCCGGCGGCGTCGCGCACGCGGATTCGGTGACGCCGCAGGTCTCCGGCGAACTCTTCGAGACCGAGGATCTGCCGCGCGCGGTCCGCAGTTTCCTCGAGGTGGGGCCCGGTAACGCGACCTATCTCGGTCGCTGAGTTGCGGGGAAGTTGCCGGTAAGAGACTTCTGGATCTCGATTCGGCCTGATTCCTGAACTCCGCACCCATTTTTGTGATCTGGGTCATATAGTCACAGGTGCCTGACTGTTCGTAATCACAGGTGCCTCACTGTTCGACTGCGCGGAGGTTCGATGCAAGCCGGTACGACCACGACCATCGGGCCATCGGTCAGTCCGTTTCCCCTCACGATGCCCGGTTCCCATGGCGACGGGCTCGAACTCGTGGAATTTCCTGTCGCCGACCTCGGGTCGGCGGCGCCGCTCTCCCGTGGCGCGGACGGCATCCTGCGGTACGGCAATCTCAGCCCCGCCCTGACCGAACTGCTCGACCTGCAGGTCCACGCGTTCGCCAACCGGGACGCGGTGGTCGAGGTCGGCCGGGGCCGGCTCACCTACCGCGAACTCTGGCATTCCGCGTCGCGGGTCGCCGGTGGGCTGCAGGAGCACGGGATCGGCTACGGCGACCGGGTCGCCGTGCATATGCCGCCCGGGGTGCGCTGGGTACAGGCGTTCCTGGGCGCGCTGCTCAGTGGCGCGGTGCCGGTGCTGGTGCACGACGGGCTGGCGGGCGGGGTGGCCGAGCAGGTCCTCGCCGACAGCGATGCCGATTTCGTACTGGGTTCACCGCAGCGGGGATGCGGCGCGACCCGCGGTGCCGGGCCGTGGTCGGCGGATCTTCCCGACGGCGCCGCGTTCATCGACGACGGCGCGGCGCTCCATGATCTGGCGCTGCTCTGCTACACCGCCGGCGCCGGCGCGGACGGGACACCGACCGGTGTCGAACTCACCAACGAGAATCTGCTGTCGGCCATCCGGTCGATGGTGGCGGCGCTCGATCTGCCCACCGACGGGATGCGCAATCTGGTTCTGCAGCCGCTCGCCCATGCCAGCGGGTGTGTGGATCAGCTCCTGCCGACCTTCGCCGTCGGCGGCACGGTGGTCCTGGCGCACGGCGCCGCGGGGGTCGCCCGGGCCATCGCCACCGAACAGGTCGATACCGTGGCCGGGAGCGCTCGCATCCTCGGTGGACTGCTCCCGGAACTCGCGGCGGGCCGGGCCGGTGGATTGCGGACCGAGGGTGTGATCCGGATCAGCACGGCCGATCACCGTCTCACCACCGGGTCCGAGGGCCGGGCGGCCGGTCCGGCGTTCGCGCAGGATGTCTGCGAGATCTTCCCGTCGGCACGGCAATGGTCGGTATGGGGGGCCACCGAGACCAGTGGGATCGGCCTCGCCCTCGGGCCCACCGCGGGCCCGGCCGACGGTGTGGACAGCACGGTGCTGGGTTTTCCGTTCG
Organism: Nocardia sp. NPDC051750; assembly: GCF_044453135.1. Lineage (NCBI taxonomy): Bacteria > Bacillati > Actinomycetota > Actinomycetes > Mycobacteriales > Nocardiaceae > Nocardia > Nocardia sp. NPDC051750. The sequence goes on from NZ_JBITCK010000007.1 coordinate 398,849, forward strand.
GCGGCACCGAACTGGCGCTGTGCGGGCCGCGGGCCGCATCGGGGCACGGTGAGCTGCTCTGCCGTGGACCCAATGTGACCCGGCGGTACTGGAACGATCCGCAGCGCACCGCCGACCGGTTCACCGGCAGCTGGTTCCGCACCGGCGACCAGGTCAGTATCGGCCGGGACGGGCTGGTCCGGCGGAGCGCCTGAGCTCAGGCGACCAGCCGGTCGCGCAGCCGTGCCCGGAGATCCGGGCTGAAGCCCACCGCGGTGAGGTACGAATCGAAATCGCCGTGCAGCTCCGTGCTCGCCGCCAGGCCCGCGCGCAGGTATTCCTCGCGCACTTCGAGTACCGCCTGCGGCAGGTCCGCGCCGAACTCGTCTTTGAGCGAGGAGCGCAGTTCCGCCACGGCGTGGTTGCTGAGCAGATAGTCGGTGAGGATGTCCGATTCGTCGACCCCGACCGCCTGCAGCAGAGTGGCCACGGTCCAGCCGGTGCGGTCCTTACCGGCCGCGCAGTGCACCAGGACCGCGCCACGGTCGGCGACGATGGCTTGGGCCATCGACAGGATCGCCGCATGCGCCTCGGGCCGGGCCGGGAACTTCCGGTACACGTCCATCATGTAGGCCAGCGCCGCGCCCGGGCTGTCCTGGCGGCCCGCGCCGGCCTCGTGTGGCGGGGAGGTGCCCTTCCCGTCGTCGTACGGGGTGACGCGGAGCCGGACCTCCGGCGGCAGCCGGTCGGCGCCGGCGCGTTCGATCTCTCGATGTCCGCGCAGGTCGTGTACCGCGCCGACGCCGAGTTCCCGAAGGGTCGCGTGGCCGGTGTCGTCGAGGCGGCTGAGCTGGGCCGAGCGGAGCAGGACTCCGGGTCGGATCGTCCCGCCGCCGCGGACGGGCAGACCGCCGAGGTCTCGAAAGTTGAAGGTGCCGCTGATCCGGAGATGATCGGCGAGGGGAGAGCTGGTCACCGCATCAGGCTAACCGGCCGGGTCGGGCCCGCGTTGTGTGATCGCGCACAGCGGTCGGAGATCATCCGGGTGCGGTCGTAGACTTGCCGATGGCCTCTGCCCAGGTGGCGGCAGGTCGACGGCGACGCCGCGATCGCCGGGATGCCGTATGGACACTTCCCGGTTGCGGAGGGGTCACAAAACAGGCTTCGGGTACGGGTTTCCCGGCGTTACTGTTCTCAAACCCCGAAAACGTTTCTAATATTGAGATGACGGATTGGTTGGGCCGCAATTTCCCGACTCTGTGTCTACCGATCCGGCCGGCCGCTTCGGTGTCGGTGCTTATCGGTACCGAAGTGTGCGAGATGTTTGCCGAGGGAGCTTGCGTTGGGCGTACGTGGAGAAATAGCGGAGGGCCGGATGCGATCGGCCGTGCGTGCAGCGGTCGATAACGCTGACGCGGTGCTGGATATCACCGGGGTCCGGGCCTTGCGGGTGTTGTTACATGCCGGGGTGAGTGCCTATTGGCCGCTCGTCAAGTCCCGGCCGTTACAGCAGATCCACGCCTACGAGAAGACGGTGCAGACGCTGTGCCGGCACTGGGACTCGGGCGCCGATTATGTTCCCGATCCGGTGATTTCGGAACGCCAGCGCGTGCAGGAGAGTCACGTGGTGGAGTGGCTCGAGATGTGTGCGGATCGCTCCGGTACGCGCTGGATCGAGCCGATCGATTCGGTGGCCGGCTATGTCATCACCGTGGTGCAGGGGTCGGTGCTGCGGTGGCTGGCCGATTGTGACGACGAAGCGATCCTGGTGGCCTTCGACGACCTGGTGTCGAACCTGGTCACCCGGGCAGTCGACGCCTGATCTCCCGATAGAGCTGGACGTGTGACCAGTCCAATGGTTGAGTGGGCGGGGTGAGCGCGACCTCGCCGATTGCCTCGTTGGAGGCGGCCACCGCCGATCTCGAACCGCCGCTGGCCGCCGTGGACCTGGACACTCTCCGCGCCAACGCCGCGGACCTGGTACGCCGCGCCGCCGGCCGGCCACTGCGGGTGGCCAGCAAATCGGTGCGCTGCCGGGCGGTGCTCGCGGAGGTACTGGGCCCCGAACTGACGGCCGCGGGTGGTTTCGCGGGCATCATGTCCTACTCCCTGCCCGAGGCCATCTGGCTGGCCCGGGCCGGTGCCCGCGATGTGCTGCTGGGATACCCGACCGCCGACCGCGCTGCACTCGCCGAACTCGCCGGTGACACCGGGTTGCTCGACGCGATCACGCTGATGGTGGACGACGCCGCCCAGCTCGACCTGATCCGCGCGGCCGTGGGCAGCGATACGGTGGCCCCCCGGATCTGCCTGGATGTGGACGCTTCGCTGCGCATCGGACCTCTTCATCTAGGTGTGCGCCGCTCGCCCGTACGCACACCGGAACAGGCCGCGGCGTTGGCGGACCGAGCCCGAGCGGCCGGGTTCCGGGTGGTCGGGCTGATGACCTACGAGGCGCAGATCGCCGGACTACCGGATTCGTCGCTCGCGGTACGTCTCGTGAAGAAGGCCTCGGCGCGGGAGATCGAGCGACGCCGGGCCGCCGTGCTGGATGCCGTCACGGCGATCACCGGACCCTTGGAGATCGTCAACAGTGGGGGGACCGGTTCGGTCGAGCTCAGTGCCGCGGCGGCGGGGGTCACCGAGATCACTGCCGGCTCCGGGCTTTACGTACCGACCCTGTTCGACGACTACCGTTCCTTCCGGCCGCGGCCCGCGCTGTATTTCGCACTTCCCGTACTGCGCCGGCCCGCTTCCGATATCGCCACCGTTTTCGCCGGTGGATATATCGCGTCCGGTCCTGCGGGGTCGAGCAGAGTGCCGAAACCTGTGTGGCCCAAAGGTTTGCGACTACTCGGCACCGAGGGCGCCGGGGAGGTGCAGACACCGCTGTCGGGTGCGGGCGTGCCGGAAATCGGCGACCGCGTGTGGTTCCGCCACGCCAAGGCCGGTGAGCTGTGTGAACGTTTCGATCGGCTGTATCTGATCGACAGCGACGGCTCACGTGTCGCGGTACCCACCTATCGGGGTGAAGGGAAATGTTTCGGGTGATGTGCCGGCCGATATTCCGCAGTTCGCGAAAAATATCGGCAGCCGGGGTTTTCGGCGTTGTTCCGGCCGGACTTCCGATTCTTGCGGGGCCTGGTCCGATTCCGAATTCCTTGATTACAGCCGGATAAAACGCGAGAGCGCCGATAATTCGCCGAGTGTCTCCGGGAGGAATTCCGTCAGCAAGGGGGAGCGGACAATTATCGCGTGCCGGCGGGCCCGGCACAGGGCATCGTGCACCAGAGCGTCCGACAGCAGGGCGCCGACCGGGCCGGGCGCGTCCTCGGGGCTGGAGGTGGCCGGTGACACCAGCACGACGGCGGCTTCCCGGCCGCGGAACAGCTCCGGCGTGCCCACGAGCACCTCGTCGATACGGGCCCGGGACAAGTGGGTTCGGATCAGGCTCACCTGTGCCCGGTGCGGTGAGACGACGACGATATCGTGCGGTTGCAGCTGCCGGATACGGGACCCATCGTACCAGCGGCGGCCCAGCAGATCACGAATCCGCTGGAGTACCTCCCGGGCCTCGGCCTCGGCCGCGGTGGTGTTGCCGTGGTGTTCGACGAGCACGGTGGTGATACCGGGTTCGAGGGTCACGTCCGCATGCGGGGGCACCGGGGCGGCCCGCAGCCGGTCGTCGAAATAGAGGTGGGAGACGGGGTCGCTCACCTGTGGATGTATCCGGTGGGTTCGATCCAGGAAATAGCCGTGGGAAGCCGGCAGGGTGCGCCGTCCGCCGGTCAGCCAGGTGAGGGCCGGAACGTCCACCGGCTGCGGATGCGGGCCCGCTTCCGGCCGATACCGCTCGGCCGGGTCGCCGGTCAGCAGCAGATTACGGGCACTCACCGAGAGCGCCGCGGCCATCGCCAGGGACACGGTGTTCGCATCCGCGATCACCAGCAGATCCAGCGCGTCCCGCGGCACGCGGGCGGGATCGGTGAAATCATCCGGGGTGCCGCCCAATACGCAACCGCGGATCGCATTGGACAGGAACCGTGGATACCGGGCACTGTCGAGCACCAGCCATTCGGGCGCCACGGCCGCCGCATCGCTTTTCGCGACCAGTTCCGGCAGCACACCGGCCCGTACTATCGCGTCGAGAAGGTTCTCCACCGGGACAGAGGTGGGCGCGACGATACCGATCCGCCAGTTGTCCCGGATGACCAGTTCGGCAAGCACGTCGGCCAGGATGGCCGTGCGCCCGGTGCCGGTGGGCGCCTGCACGGCGAGGTAGGAGCGATCCAGCTCGCGCAATGTCGCGGTGATCGCTGCCGCCGGGCCGCCGTCGGCCGGCGGCAGACCCGGGTGCACCGACACCGGTGCGGCGGTTCGCGGGACGCCGGCCCCGGGCGCATCGGACGCGAATCCGGGTCCTGACGTAGCGGGCGTCGCGGATTCGAATGTGGGTGTCGTGGGTGCGGTGTTCGCGGTCGAGTGATCGTCCCCGGACGCGAGCCGAGCGGAATGACCGGATATCGGCGCGGCGGGCCGCCGGCCCGGTGCCTCGGGTGCGGATTCGTGGCCCGGTACGACCGGCGCGGTGGATTCGGCCGCGGATGTGGCGGCGCGAGGGCAGGCGGCCGAGTCGGCGGGGGAAGGCCGGTCGGATTCGGGAACGATGTGTTGACCGGGAGCGGTGATCGGGCCGGCTGTGGGGCCGGAACCTGCAGGTGGGGCGACAACTGGTCCGCGTGTTACGGAACCGAGGGCGGGGCGCAGGCGAGGTGGGCGGCGGGTGAGCAGGTCGAATACCGCGGTGTCCGGGAGGGCGGGCAGGGTCATGAGGAGCTGCTCGCCGATATCCTCCAGTGCCTCCGCCGCGGTGACCGGGAGGCCGGGCAGGGCCGGTGCCAGGGCGACCGGGAGTTCGTCGTGTGCCACGGCCCCGGGGGCCAGAGTTTCCTCCAGACGCACGGTATCGGTGAGATCGGCATCCATCGAACAGCCGAGGACCGTGGCCGGTCCGGTAGTCCGGATCGGCCGGGGAGCGCGGTGAACGGGTTCGTAGATGATGGACACGGCGGTGCCGGGGGCGAGACCGTTGCCGGTGAGCCGGCCGCTGAGCCGGAGGAAACGGCGCATCGTGTCCCCCGGGCCGATATGCCATTTCGTATCCACCACACAGGTATCGGCCACCATCACCCCGGGATCGGGCGACCACTCGGACAGCGGGTGGGTCAGCCGATCGATATGTGCCCACCAGGCCGACTGCTGTTCCCGGCGGTGGTATCCGAGCAGGGCGGCGGTCAGCGCGGCGATACGGTGCGGGTCCGGCGGCGCGCTTCGCAACTCCTGTTCGGACTCGGACGTTTCGGTCCCCGAGGTGGTTTCCAGCGAAGAGGCAGGCCGTGCCGCTGATTCGGGTCCCGAGGTCGTCCCAGGGTGAGGGGCCGGTTGTGCCGCTGTTCCGGTACCCGACGTGGTTTCGGGGGTGGGCGCCGGCTGTGCGGTATGGGGGCGAGTCACCGGCCCGGCAGCGTACTCGGCCAGCGCGGCTTCGGTGGGCGATGAACGCGCCGAGGGTGTTTCACGGAGCAGGCGGTCCAGGGCGCCGGTGCGTGCGCGGGGATACGGCGGGGCGGATTCGGTGGCTTCCTTGCGCAACCGGTCGGCAAGCCACAGTACGGCGGAACCCTCCGATTCGCTGGTGTGACCGCCGAGGACGGGCACCACCGCGTGCAGGGCGTAGGAGCGTGTGCCGAGCACCAGTGCGCCGCGCACGATCGGGTAGAGGTCCACCAGGGCGCCCGTCCGCAATAGCGCGTCCACGGTTTCTTCCCCGGTCCCGAGGCGTCCGCTGGTGTGCAGCAGCAGGGTCCGGGCGTCGGCGGTGTAGTGGAAGATATGCAGGTCGGGGTCGGCCAGCAGCGGTTCGGTCAGTGCGGCGAGCAGATCGGTGAAGGCCCGGCGGGCTCCGTCGCGCAGGGTTGTGTGGTGCTGCGGGGTGCGTTGCCCGGCCGGTGGTTCCAGCGGGAGTTCGCAGGTCAGCCGGATGGCTTCGCGGGAGGCCACCACTACCCGGAGTCGATCCGGGGCCACCTGCCGGGTGTGCAGTGCCAGATCACCCGGCGTGGCGGGGGGAAGCATATCCAGGGCGGCGGGGTCGGACGGTAGCCATTCGCCGCGGCCGGAATGTTCCTGCCGGAGTTGGACAACCGCCTGGGCTCGCAGCCGGGTGAGGACGTGCCCGGGGATCTCCGGCGGGGTTACCGTGCGGGTGGTGAGCCGGTCGATGGTGCTGATTCCCGCCGCTCGTAATCGGCTCCGGGTGGCCGGATCCATCCCGGCGACCAGCAGCAGATCGCGGGCCTCGGCGGCGGCAGCGGTGCAGACGGTGCAGCGGCCGCAGGCCCGGAAGCGCGGATCGCCCCACTGCACCGGCAGGAGTTCGGTCGAATGCTCGTCCAGGATCTGCTGCATCCGCCGCCGGCCGGCCCGGTACACCGGTTGCGCGTCGGCGAGGTCGACGGTGTGGGTTTCGGTACCGGCGTGGATCTGCAGCCGCAGATCGACCGGTATGGACAGCGCCTCGAGGACTTGTGCACCGGCGCTGAGCCGCAGCGCAGTGGCCACCCTCTGTGCCGGCCCGGGGGCGGCTCCGTGTAGCCGGAGCCCGAGCGGAGTCCGCGTGACGAGGTCCACGCGGGTGAAGAAGTCACCGTCGAAGAAGACCGGGCCGAGAACGGCCGGGGCCCCGGCGCGTACCGCGGCGACGGATGCGGTGTGTGCGGCCGCGAGTGCGCCGAGCGGGTCGGCGTGGTCGCCGGGCGGGGGCAGCTCCACCACGCCGGCGCCGTGCCGCAGTCGAATCTCAGTGCGCAGCCGGTCGAACTCCGCATGCCCGGCGGCGTTGCTCACCAGTGCGGCGAAATGACCGAAACCGCTTGTATCAGTGGGTGTCCCGCTCTCGGCGGGGGCGACGGTGCCCAGTTCGGCGTCGAGTGCGCGCAGCAGCGCGAATTCACAGCGCGCTGCGCGCTCCAGATCCGTGGCGCCACACACCACCCGATCACCGACAACGAACACCCACGGCCCTCCTGCGACCCAGTGACACACCCGGCGGGCGCGGGCGCGCGCACCGGACGCGGCCCACTGTAATCACCGCCTCCGACCTGGTGGTACGGACCGTGGATTCTACGAGCGCGGTTTGCGGCGCTCTTGGCGTTTCGGACCGTCGCGGCGGGGGCCACGGCCGATCGAGCGATGTCCGGGCGGGCCGGAATCGAGCTGCAACTGGATCAGCACACCGCTGATCCGGGTGCGCCGCAGCGCTTCCAGGGTCTCCGGCGGCAGCTGGGCCGGGAGTTCCACCAGGCTGTGATCGGGCCGGATACTGATATGCCCGAAATCGCTGCGCCGGAGGCCGCCTTCGTTGGCGATCGCGCCCACGATCGCGCCCGGCACCACCCGATGCCGTTTGCCGACGCTGATGCGATAGGTGGCCAGTTCGGCGCCGGTGCCGCGATGCCGGCTCGGGCCGCCGCGATCCTCGAATCCGCCCTCGTCGAACTGGCGCGGTGCGCGTTCCCGGCGCGGGCGTTCCACCGGCTCCGGTTCGGGTTCGAGGAAGAAGCTCTCGCCGTCCTGTCCGGCGACCGCGAGGGCCGCGGCGATATCGGCCAGCGGTGTGTTGTGCTCCTGCTCGTAGTCCTCGATGAGCTTGCGGAACAGCGACAGATTGTCCGAGCTGAGATTCTCGGTGATGGCGTCGCCGAATTTCGCGACCCGCTGCGCGTTCACATCGTCCACGCTCGGCAGCTGCATCTCGGTCAGCGGGTGGCGGGTGGCGCGCTCGATGGATTTGAGCAGATGGCGTTCCCGGGGCGCAACGAACAGCAGAGCCTCGCCGCTACGGCCGGCGCGACCGGTGCGGCCGATCCGGTGCACATAGGACTCGGTGTCGTGCGGGATGTCGTAGTTCACCACATGCGAGATGCGGTCCACATCGAGGCCGCGGGCCGCGACATCGGTGGCCACCAGGATGTCCAGCGTGCCCGCTTTCAGCTGGCCGATGGTGCGCTCGCGTTGTGCCTGGGCGATATCACCGTTGATCGCCGCGGCGGAGAATCCACGGGCCCGCAGCTTCTCGGCCAGCTCTTCGGTGGCCTGCTTGGTGCGCACGAAGATGATCATGGCCTCGAACGCCTCGACCTCGAGGATCCGGGTCAGCGCGTCGAGTTTGCGCTGGTGCGATACCAGTACCCAGCGCTGGCTGATATTGGTGGCGGTGCTGGTCTTCGACTTGACCGTGATCTCGACCGGTTCGCGCAGATACTGCTTGGAGATCTTGCGGATCGCGGCCGGCATGGTGGCCGAGAACAACGCCACCTGCTTCTGCGCCGGGGTATCGGCGAGGATGCGTTCGACATCCTCCTGGAAACCCATCTTCAGCATCTCGTCGGCCTCGTCGAGCACCAGGTAGCGCAGCTGGGACAGATCCAGCGTGCCCTTCTCCAGATGGTCGATCACCCGGCCGGGGGTGCCCACCACGACCTGCGCGCCACGGCGCAGACCGGAGAGCTGCACCCCGTAGCTCTGGCCGCCGTAGATCGGCAGGACATGGGTGTTGGGCATATGCGTGGCATAACGGCCGAATGCCTCGGCGACCTGGATGGCGAGTTCCCGGGTCGGCGCCAGCACCAGGGCGGCGGGCTGTTTGCCGACGGGACGCTCCTCCAGCAGACCCATCAGAATCGGGATCGCGAAGGCCGCCGTCTTCCCGGTACCGGTCTGCGCGAGACCCACCACATCCGCGCCTTCCAGCAGCGGGGGGATGGTCGCCGCCTGGATGGGGGAGGGAGATTCGTAGCCGACATCGGCGATGGCCGAGAGGATTCGGTCATCGATCCCGAGATCGGCGAAGGACGGTCCGGCGGATTCGGCGTTTTCGGCTGTGATGTCGCCAGGGTCTCCGCCGAGGCTGTCGTCGCCCTGATTGGTGCTCATTGACCAGGAGTTTACTGGTACGGCCTGGTCGTCCGCCGCACCGGGCCATACGGTGTCAGCATGGATGCCGACGCCGCCGATCAGCCGCCTGCGGACGCTACGGATCTCGCCGTGGTCCAGTTCGCACCCCATATCGATATCGACGCGAACCTTGCGGCGCTCACCGGCCAGGTGCGTACCGCGGCCGACCAGGGCGCGCGGATGGTGGTCGCCCCGGAGTACTCGATGTTCGCCCTGGGCCGGCTGGACGAGCGGTTGCGCGCGGCCGCGCAGCCGCTCGACGGGCCGTTCGTCGCCGCACTGGGCGAGCTCGCGGCCGCCACCGGCGTGCACCTGGTGGCCGGAATGGTCGAGACGACCGAACCGGACGACGGCCGGATCTACAACACCCTGGTCGTCCTGGGTCCCGACGGTGCGCTGCGCACGCACTACCGCAAGGTGCATCTCTACGACGCCTTCGGGCAGCGCGAATCGGAGGTCGTGCGCCCCGGGCCGCTCACCGACCCGCCCCTGTTCACCGCCGAGGGTCTGACGTTCGGCCTGCAAACCTGCTTCGACCTGCGCTTTCCGGAGGGCTTCCGGCGGCTGGCCGCCGCCGGCGCGCAGGTGCTGCTGCTCCCGGCGCAGTGGATCCCGGGTCCGGGCAAGGTCGACCAATGGACCACGCTGCTGCGGGCCCGGGCGATCGAGAACACCGTCTATCTGGCGGCGGCCGACCAGTGCGGGCCGCGGGGCGCCGGTTCCTCCATGATCATCGACCCGGCCGGCCGGGTGCTCCAGGAACTGGCCGATGAACCGGGAATGGCCCTGGCCCGGCTCGAGCCGGACCTGCTGGAGCAGGTCCGCCGGAAAAATCCGAGCCTCGCGCTGCGCAGGTTCACCGTGGGCGCGCCGGAGACGAGTAGCGTCGGAGGGTAATGCTCTATGCCGATCGCGTGTCTGCCGGGCGTGCGCTGGGAAGCGAACTGACGCACCTGCGTACGGCGGATCCGCTGGTGCTGGGCCTGCCGCGCGGCGGTGTCCCGGTGGCGGCGGCAGTGCACGAGGTGATCGGCGGCGACCTCGATATCCTGCTGATCCGCAAACTGGGGGTGCCCTGGCAGCCCGAACTGGCGGCGGGGGCGATCGGGGAACACGGGGTCCGGGTGATCAACACCGATGTCGTGCGCCAGACCGGGCTGGATCCCGCGCGACTGGACGCGATCGAAGCGGAGGAGCGCGAAGAATTGGCGCGGCGCAGCGTGGTCTGGCGGGGCGATATCGCGCCCATCCCGCTGCGGGGTCGCACCGTGGTGATCGTCGACGACGGTATCGCCACGGGTGCGTCCGTCGTCGTGGCATGCCGGGTGGCCCGCGCTCAGGAACCCCGGTGGCTCGTGGTGGCGGTGCCGGTCTCGGCCCCGGAAGCCCTACCGCGGATTCGAGCCGAAGCCGACGAAGTGGTGTGCCCGCTGGCACCGTCGGCCCTGGCCGGGGTGGGCGGCGCCTATCGCGATTTCCATCAACTCGCCGACGCGGAGGTCACCGAGTTGCTCCGGCCGGACACCCGCTGAGCGATCGGCGGGGTCCGGCCGGAGTGCGGACTACAGCTCCGGCTGCGCGTAGTCACCGACCCGGGCGGTGAGAATCCGCAGATGCTCCAGGCTGCTGCCGAGGGTGCGCTCGACCGCGGTCAGCCGGGCCACATAGTGACCCACCGGGTATTCGGAGGTGACCCCGATACCGCCGTGCATCTGGATCGCTTCCTGCCCGATGTGCCGGGCCGAGCGGCTCAGCTGCAACCGGGCCCGGGAGGCGAGCACCGGGTCGCCCGGGGCGTCGACCAGCGAGGCGGTCAGGTAGTAGCTCATACTGCGGGCCAGTTCGAGCGAGACGTACATATTCGCGGCGCGCTGGGTCAGCGTCTGGAACTTCGACAGCGTCACCCCGAACTGTTTACGGGTCTTCAGATAGTCGGTGGTCAGCCGCAGCGACTCCTCCATCGCCCCGACCGACTCGGCACACAGACCCGCCTGGGCCTGGACGAGCACCGCGTTCACGGTCGCGGTGGCATCGTCGGCGGTGCCCAGCAGTTCCGCCGGCGCCCCGGCGAATTCCACCTGGGCCCCGCGCAGGCCGTCGACCGTCGCGAACGGGGTCCGGGTCACTCCGGTGGCGTCCGCCGCAACCAGGAACAATCCGAGACCGCCGCCCGGCAGCGTCGCGCTGACCACCAGTTCGTCGGCGCAGTCACCGTGCGGTACCGGATTCTTGACACCGGTCAGGACGTAGGCATCGCCCTGAGCCGTGGCGGTGGTCTCGATGGCGTGATCGGGCCAGCGGGTACCGGGCTCCCCGTGCGCGAAGGCGAGCAGTTTCGACCCGGCGGCCACCTCCGGCAGGATCCGCTGCCGCTGGTCGGCGGTACCGGCCGCACTGATCAGACCGCCCGGCACCAGCACCGCGTCCAGCAGCGGTTCCGGCGCCAGCCGGCGCCCGATCTCCTCGAGCACCAGCATGGTCTCCACCGGACCCGCGTCCATCCCGCCGTCCTTCTCGGCGAAGCTCAGTCCGAGCACACCCAGTTCGGCGAGCTGACCCCAGACCTCCCGGCTCCAGCCCAGGTCGGTACCGGTGACGGCGATCCGGGCTTCCGGGTCGTAGTGGCGATTGAGCAGGTCACGCACCGTATCGCGGAGCATGACCTGTTCATCGGTGAGATCGAAATCCATAACCTGACCTCACAATCCGAGGATCGAGGAGGCGATGATGGTGCGCTGCACCTCGCTGGAACCTCCGTAGATGGTTGTCTTGCGGTAATTGAGATAGCTCGGACCGGTGCGCTGCGCCCATTCCGGCGAGGCGATATCCCCGGCGCCGACCGGCAGGGCATCCGGTCCGGCGATATCGAGCAGGAGTTCGGTCGCGGCCTGCTGCAGTTCCGAACCGCGCATCTTCAGCACCGACGAGACCGGGTTCGGCTTACCCTCGGCCGAATTGGACACGACCCGCAATTGGGTCAGTTCCAGCGCGAGCAGCTCGTTCTCCAGTTCGGCGATCCGGGCCGCGAACAGCGGATCCTCGAGCAGGGTTCCCGAACCGGACTTGGTGGCGGCCGCGTATTCCTTGGCCACCCCGATCTTCACCTTGGTCCGGCCGACGGCGGTGATACCGGTGCGTTCGTTGCCGAGCAGGAACTTGGCGTAGGTCCAGCCCATGTTCTCCTCGCCGACCAGCTGGTCGGCGGGGACGCGCACGTTCTCGAAGAAGACCTCGTTGACCTCGTAGCCGCCGTCGATGAGTTTGATCGGGCGGATGGTCACGCCGGGCGATTTCACGTCGAAGAGCAGGAAGGAGATCCCGGCCTGCTTCTTCGGGGCGTTCGGGTCGGTGCGGACCAGGCAGAAGATCCAGTCGGCCCACTGGGCCAGGGTGGTCCAGATCTTCTGGCCGTTGACGATGTAGGAGTCGCCGTCGCGGACCGCGGTGGTGCGCAGTGAGGCCAGGTCCGAGCCCGCATCGGGTTCGGAGAAGCCCTGGCACCACCAGATGTCCAGGTTGGCGGTGGCGGGCAGGAAGCGTTTCTTGAGTTCTTCGGAGCCGAACTGCGCGATCACCGGGCCGACCATGGTGGCGTTGAAGGTCAGCGGATCCGGCACGCTGGCCAGCTGCATCTCGTCCTGCCACAGATGCCGCTGCATCGGGGTCCAGTCCTTACCGCCCCATTCCACCGGCCAGTTCGGCACGGCCAGGCCGTGCGCGTTGAGGGCCTGATGCGCCGTCACGACGTCCTCGCGGGACAGCTCGTGACCGTACTTCACGCGTTCCCGGATCTCGGCGGGGATCGCCGTGGAGTAGACCTTCCGCAGCTGGTCGCGGAAGGCGACCTCGTCGGGAGACAGAGTTAATTTCATACACATCTCCAAATATGTCTCGATTGTCCCGCATCGAATTTACACCCATGACCAATCGTGCCGCGTCGAGTGCATCACATGCACCCGTGATGGACCGTCGATCAGCCCAGCCGAGAGGAGAGTGTGACCAGGCGGTGTCCACCTGAGGCTGGTACCTTGCAGCGGTGGGCGGGGGATAGCCGGCGGGTCCGGCACGCCATCGCCGCGAGCGGATATAGGGAGTTCAGCAGTGCACAACGGAATCGTCGCGCGTACCGCGGCCACGGCGGCCGCCCTCGGTATCAGCGCCGCGCTCACATTCACCACGCCGGCGGCAGCCGCCCCCGAACCCACGCCCGGCGAAGCGGCGCTGATCGCGCTCACCGAGCAGACCGCCGGCGATCCGGCAGCTCGTCCCGGGGTCGACGCCCTGCGCAGCTACCACGACATCGTGGCGGCCAGCGAGATCAGCGATGTTTCCCTCTACGCCCCCTTCGTCTACGCGGCCCCCACCTTCGGCTGCGGTAGCAACGGGGTCATCACCACCACCTTCGCGGCCGGTACCTCCAACGGCCCCAGCTCGAACCTGCACGGCGTCCCCGGCACGCTGACCTTCCACGCCACTCCCCGGCACTCCGGAATCCCGCAGGCCTCGGGCATTGTGGTCGCCTGGATCAATATCAACAACGGTCGCGCCGGGCTCGATACGCTCAGCGATGTCACCGAGTTCGGTACGCCGTCGCTGTCCCGGACCGTGAACAGCGGGCCGGGTACCGTCCTCGCCTCGATGTGGGGAACCATCACCTACCCCGGCGCGCTCTGTGTGATGACGCCCACGGTCGGACTGTTCACCGTTCCGGACGCGCCGGCCGCCGCGCCCGTCCCGGTACCGGACGCGGCTGTCCCGCCGCCGGCCCCCGCACCTGCACCGCAGTCGGCACCGGCCGCTCCCGGACAGCCTGCTCCCGCTCCGTAGCCCGCTCCCGCAACGAATCCGCAGCCGGCACCCGCGTCGGTGTAGGCACCCGGCTACCCGCGCGGTACAGCGTCGCCCGCAAAGCCGGTGACACTCCGGCGCGCGTTCCCGTGAGCGCTGCCTCGGCAGAGCCTCCACGGCGAGGCAGGATGTGGTCGTCCCGCATATTTCTTTGCCAGAATTCGGTCATGGGGTTTTTCGATGGCTCGTGCGGCCGGCTGCACTATCGGGACCGGCCCGTCGACGGCGCCCGCGCTGCTCTGGCGCTATTGCCCGGTTCGGGGCAGCACAGTGGGCACTATCACGAATTCGCGCGCCGGCTGAATACCGCGGGCCTCGCGGTCTGGACGCTGGATGCGGCCGGGCAAGGGCTCAGTGAGGGCGATCCCGACCGGCCGGCCGGATTGGCCGCTCTGGTGGACGACGCGGTGCGTTTCGTGGAACTGGTGCGGGATCGGACACCGGATCTCCCGCTGACACTCATGGGACATTCGCTCGGCGCCATCACGGCACTTGCCGCCCTCGGTGCCGCCCGGCCGGTTCCCGCCGCCGGGGACCAGGCAACACCCGTCGAGTACCCGGTCGGCACGGCGCTGGATGCGGGAGCGCTGACCGGCCTGGTGCTGTGCGGGACGCCGCCGCGTGCGCTCGGTAGCGCACCGGAAGAGGCCGCGCCGCTGCCGCGAGTGCTGGCTGTGCACGGAGTCGACGACCGGCGGGCGCCGATCGAGGCGGTTCGCGAGTGGGCGCGCCGGCACAGTTCGGTGGAACTGCGCGAATATCCGGATGCCGGGCACGATCTGCTGCACGAGCGCGTGCGCGGCCGGGTCACGGCGGATATCGTGCAGTGGACGCAGGAGAACGTCGCGGGGTCGGCGCGGCGGATGTGAGACGCGCTGAGCGACAGCGAACCACGGACGCTGAGCGACAGCGGAACAAGCACGCTGAGTGGAAGCGGAAACAGGAAGGGGGTCCGGCGATGCAGCCGAATACTATTGCCGCGCTCGGCTCGGCCGTCGAAGACGGGCAGCTGTGGATCGACGGGGTGTTGGTCGCGGAGGGAGCGCCCGAACGGTGCGCGGTGCGCTACGAGCAGCTCGCCGATCAGGTGGACGCGCAGATCGAATCCCTCACCGGGGCGCTCACCCTGCCGGGGTTCGGCGGGTTCGCCTCCGGCGCGGCGCTGCGCGGCGGGTTCGAGGGGAAGGCCGGCGACGCCATCGCGGCCCTGCGTGATTACGCGGGCGCGGCACGGCAGCTCGCGCATACCTTCCGGATCGCCGCGGCCGCGTACCAGCAGGCCGATACCGAGGTGGCGGCCGCGCTCGGCACCACCTCGGCCACGGTGTCGGGGGTGTCCGGTGCGTGAGCTGCCGCGAACCGGGTTGCGTGGCGCCCATGATCGCGTGGACCCCGACTATGCGCCGACCGTCGAAATATTCGACAACCTCACCCACGATCAGATCCACGCCGGTGTCTCGCTGCTGAACCCGTCGGTGCTGCAGACCGGCCGCCAGCTCTGGCAGGGTGCGGCCACCGGACTGAACGACGCTGTCGCGGAGGCGCATACCGAGATCCGCGGTGCCATCGCCGACGGCTGGCGCGGCGCGGCCGCGGGGATGGCCGGGGCGGCGGTCCGGGATTTCGAGGCCGCGGGACGGCAACTCGCCGATGTCCTGGCCACGGTCGCCGGGCGGCTCGGGCAGGCCGGCGATGCCGCGGAAACGCTGCGCGCCGGTGTTGCCGAACCATCCGGTGCCGAACCGGATCTCGCGGCGGCGTTGCTGGATCCCCATGCGGCCACCGGCAATATCGCGGCACAGCGCGCAGCCGACGACGAACGTGCCGACGCCGTCCGGGTGATGGAGAGCGTCTATACCGGTGCTTTCATCCCGACCGGTGCACAGGTGCCCGCTTTCCCCGGCCTGTCCGATCAGCAGTCCGGTCCCTCGGGAGCACCGGCGGCGCCCGCTGCCCCCGGCGCTACCACCCCTGGCCCGAATATGCCGGTGGGGCAAACGGTCTCGTTCGCCACGCCGGAAGCCGTGACTGCTCCGGCAGGGGAGCAGAGCCCCGGGCCGGCAAAAGACGATCCGGACCGTCCCGGCGTGCCGGTGGTCGCCGGTACCCCGTCCCCCGCGGCGGCGGCACCGGCCCCGGTGGACCAGCCGCAGGCGACCACCACCGCCGGAACCGAACTGCCGGCTTCCGCCCCCACCGCTCCGGCCACGGTTCCGTCCGCCGCCGGCCCACCCGTGGCGCCCGCTACGGCATCGGGTGGTCCGGTATTCGCCGCCCCCGTCCGTCCGGCCGCGTCCAGCGCCGATGACGACCGCAAACGTCAGGAGCAGCAACATCATTCGAGTGGTGAGGCGATCACCGGAATGGGTGCGGGCGCGATCGGCGGCATGATGGGCGGGGCGATGGCGGCCGATACCGTTCGTTCCGGTGCGCCGGTTGCCCCGGTCCGCGTGGAACGGAGCACCGACGAAGACGACGAACTGCACTTCGCCGACGAAGACCTCACCTTCCTGGAACCGTCCGACGCGGGTGGGCAATTGATCGGTGCCCTGGATCCGACCACGCCGCCGGTCCTGGGTGAGTGGACCGAAGCGGAGTGAACTGGATCCTCACCCCGGACCAGTTCGCCCTGGCTTGGGAACGGACGGTCGGCGACCGCATCCCCTACCCGCTGGCGGTGCGGTTGTCGGCCCGGGATTCCGCCGAGCGCACCGCGCAACTGCCGGCGTTACGGCACTGGTGCGCCAACACCCTCGACGCCGATCTGGAGGCCGCGTTACGGGTGCTGGCCGGACCGGAGGTGAGCGTGGCCGTATTCGGGCAGGACGGTACCGGTGCGCCCCTCGCCCGGGTTCTGGGTGCGTCGGCCGGTCATATCGGGGTCGTGGCCACCCAGCGTCAGGGCACCGAACCTGACCGCGGCGGTGAAATACGTATCGCGGCAGGCGCGGCCACCTCGCTGCCCGTGCGGGTGATCGCCGCGCTGCCCGGTGCCCCCGCCGGGACCGGTGAGCGGTTGCGTGCACCGCGTGCCGAGGTTCTCCGCGACAGCCGCGACAGAGTGACCGTGCCGGTCTCCGGCCCCGCGGTGCCGACCCGTATCCGGATGCGTTTGAAGCAGCCGCGTGACGGTATCGGCCAACTCGTCGTCTCCGTGCACCGCCCGGCCCGAACCGATCCGTTCGGGGTGCTGTGCTGGATCGATATCGCGGGAGACGGCCGGTATGCGATCCACACCGGCAAAATTGTCGATATCGCCGCCGTGGACGCCGAGCGATTCACGAACTCGCTGCGGCCCATGGTGACCGGCGCGCAGCGGGCGGTGGCCTACGCCGAACTCTGACAGCGTGTCTGCTGCTCGCGTGCGAGTTACCGGATCCGTTCGTCACGGTCGTGGCCGGCCCACGGCTCGATCGGGGTGAACGTCGGCCCCGCAGGCACGCTCGATCCGGCGGCCGCGCCGGTCAGTAGCCGAAGTTCAGGGGCGCCGTCGGAACGATGGTGACAGGCGGGACGGGGG
Organism: Nocardia sp. NPDC051750; assembly: GCF_044453135.1. Lineage (NCBI taxonomy): Bacteria > Bacillati > Actinomycetota > Actinomycetes > Mycobacteriales > Nocardiaceae > Nocardia > Nocardia sp. NPDC051750. The sequence continues at coordinate 416,211 of NZ_JBITCK010000007.1, forward strand.
TGGTACCGGGCGCGGTGGATTCCGGGGCGTAGGTGTCGGGAGCGGCCGTCTGCGGCGCGGTGGTCTCGGGAGTGGTGGCTGCCGGCGAGGTGGTCTCGGCTGTCGGAGACGGGAACACGTAGGGCGCGGTCTGCTCGGTTTCCGATGCCGGTGGAACCAGGGTGGTGCGGGCCGGTTCCGTGCCCGGAGTGGGCTGTCTGCCCGGAGTCGCGGGTCCGGTTGTCGGTTCGGGCGTGGCCGGCGGTTCGGAGGTGGGTGCGGGTGCCGGCTCCGCGGCGCTTTCGGTCGGCACACCGGGGACGGGAGTGGGGACCGGGGATTCGCGATGTGCGGGTTCGATTTCCGGAGCGGGAAGTGACGTGGTGGCCGAGTCCGGACCCGGTGTGGCCGACAGCGTGGGGCGGCGAGTGGTGGACTCGTCCTCGTCCGGCGAATCACCGGGGCCGGTCGACTGGGGCGCCGAGGAGGTGACCGAGATCTGGTATTCCGGCGGAAGCGTGCGCCGTGGCGGCGGTTCGGGGGCCATCCGCCAGCTGGGGGACGGCGGAATCAGGACCTGGGCCACCGTGGTGGAGGTCGGGTCCGCGTAGCCCGCCTGCTCGACGGCCTGGGGGCCGGAGTGGATCGGTGGTGGTGGTACATACGTGTCTTCCTGACCGATCCCGCACGCGCCGATGAACACCAGCCCGAGGGATACCGCGCCCGCGGCGGCCAGTGGACCGGCGACCTTCGTTTTGCTGTCCATCGGTGACGCTCCTGTGATATGTCAGTGGCCTCACCTTAATCGAGGGTGTCTGCCGGAACCAGCCCCCGCCCTGCCGATTCCGCTGGTTACCGGTGTATAGCGCACGCTCAGGGCCATGTTTCAGATATCGAATTGATATCGGCCGCGTGTCGCGGGCTTGTGTTGCGTAACAATCGTCGGGTTGTGGCCGTAGCTTATGTTGCTGAAGTGACACATGGGACGCCGGACTTGTCCGGTGCCGATGTACTGCAGTGGTAGGCGCGACGTGATTTCCGGATCGGCGCCATCGAGGAGTAGATGATGGGAGACCAGACCACCGCCACCGACCTGCCAGGCGCAGTGGAGGTATCCGATATGCGGGAGGCGGATGTGGAGCCCGTGGATTCCGGTTCGCCCGGTACCGGCTCGACGGTGGGCAGAGTATGTGGCTGGCTGGTTTTCGCCGGCGGGCTGGGCGCGGCGGGCTACGGTATCGCGACGCTGCACGTGGTGATCAGTGTTGTCGGTCTCATCCTCGCTTGTACCGCGGGCTTGACGCTGCTCAAATTGCGGGCCGACGGTCCCGGGCCCGAGCCTGAGGTCGGTATCGCGGGCTGACCGGGTTCGCCTCTCGCTGCCCCGGGCCGGATCGGAAGTGGGGTTGTCGCGCGATCGGCCGACCGGCCGTTTCTCATATCGCGGAGACACTTCGACCGCGCCGTGCGCACTGAGTGGGACACGTGTCCGATCACTATTATGGATACGTGACCGAAAGGTAGCGGGCGATTTTCGGTCGCTGATGACCGGCCCGGCTCGGTAATTGGACGTTTGCCCGACTCGACCTTCCTCGGTACTTTGGGCTCCGGTCGGGACGGATCAGGAGGAAAACAGAAGATGATCGAAGCCGGGTCCGCGGTCCTGAATCTGGCGAATCTCGTGACGTCGATTGCCGCGAATGTGACCTACATCTTGCAAGCCTGGGGAGTTCTCTGAGTGTTTGCCGAGAGTACGGCGGGGCGTCCGATGGGCGCCCCGCCGTACTGCGTTCAGCGACCGGTCCCACCGCCGGGTCCGCCGATGAGCACCTCGCGAAACCGCCGGGGCGTGCGCGGCGGCCCGCCCGGGCAGATAACGTATGCGGCAACGTGCATCACCACCACATGAGCGAGTCGGGCACGGAGGCGGTAGCGCGGCGTAACGACGCGGGGCCCCTCGCTCATGTGCACAGAGCACGGCCGCCCGAGAGGAGACATAGTGCCCCAGCAGGTTCGAGGTGTTATCGCCCGCAGTTCCGGCGCCCCGGTCGAACTGGTCCCGATCGTCATTCCCGATCCCGGCCCGCATGACGTGGTGGTGCGGATCCAGGCCTGCGGGGTGTGCCACACCGACCTGACCTACCGCGAAGGCGGGATCAACGACGAGTTCCCGTTCCTGCTCGGCCACGAGGCGGCCGGTGTGGTGGAAACGGTCGGTTCGGCGGTCACCCACGTCGAGACCGGTGATTTCGTGATCCTGAACTGGCGTGCGGTCTGCGGCCGGTGCCGGGCCTGTAAACGCGGGCGTCCCTGGTACTGCTTCGACACCTTCAATGCCAGTGTCCCGATGACGCTCGAGGATGGAACCGAGCTGACGCCCGCACTCGGTATCGGCGCGTTCGCCGATAAGACCCTGGTGCACGAGGGGCAGTGCACCAAGGTCGATCCGGATACCGACCCGGCCGTCGCCGGACTGCTGGGCTGCGGTGTCATGGCGGGTCTGGGTGCCGCCGTGAACACCGGGAATGTCGGCCGTGGCGATTCGGTGGCCGTATTCGGTTGCGGCGGGGTGGGCGACGCCGCGATCGCCGGCGCCCGGCTGGCGGGGGCGGGCACCGTCATCGCCGTGGACACCGACGCCAGCAAGCTCGACTGGGCCCGCGACCTCGGCGCCACACATACCGTCGACGCCTCCGCCACGGACGCGGTCGCCGCAATCCAGGAGCTCACCGGCGGTTTCGGCGCCGACGTGGTGATCGACGCGGTCGGCCGCCCGGAAACCTGGAAGCAGGCCTTCTACGCCCGCGACCTGGCCGGCACCGTCGTACTCGTCGGTGTGCCGACTCCCGATATGACGCTCGAGATGCCGCTGATCGATTTCTTCAGCCGCGGCGGCGCCCTGAAATCCTCCTGGTACGGCGACTGCCTGCCCGAACGCGACTTCCCGATGCTGATCGACCTGTACCGCCAGGGCCGGCTGCCACTGGACAAATTCGTGACCGAGCGGATCGGCCTGGACGCCGTCGAGCAGGCGTTCCATACGATGCACGGCGGAGCGGTGCTGCGCTCGGTGGTGGTCCTGTGACTGTGCGCGTGGAACGGGTCGTCACCGAGGGGCAGTTCTGTCTCGACGGCGGTTGCTGGGATGTGGCGAACAATATCTGGCTGGTCGGCGACGACAGCGAGGTCCTTATCATCGATGCGGCGCATGACGCGCAGCCGATCCTGGAGGCAGTGGCCGGCCGCCGGGTGACGGCGATCGTCTGCACCCACGCCCACAACGATCACGTGACGGTCGCGCCGACACTGTCGGCGGCCACGGGCGCCCCGATCCATCTCCATCCGGACGACGATGTGCTCTGGGCACAGACCCATCCGGGCGTCGAGTACCGTGCCTTGTCCGACGGCGAGACCGTCGAGGTAGGCGGCGCGCAGCTGCGGGTAGTGCACACACCGGGCCATTCACCGGGATCCTGCTGCCTCCACCTGGCGGACGCCGGTGTGGTGTTCAGCGGCGATACGTTGTTCGAGGGTGGCCCGGGTGCGACCGGACGGTCCTACTCGGACTATCCGACCATCCTGTCCTCCATCAACGACCGGTTGTTCGCGCTCCCGGACGAGACGGTCGTGCACACCGGCCACGGCCCGGACACCACACTCGGCGCCGAACGCGCCAACGTCCCCGCTGCCCCGTAGCGCCGGCAGGTCCCGGAGTCCGGGGATTCTGGCTTTGCCACCAGGTAAAAGCAGTGTGGCGCAGGATATCAGCGCTCTGCCGCTGGACGTGTGGGATCGTCAGGCGCGGGGTTCCAGGATGAAGACGGGGATCTTGCGGTCGGTCCACGACTGGTAGTTGTCGAAATCCGCGTACAGTTCGAGCAGTTTCGGCCACAGCCGGTCGCGTTCGGCGTCGTCGGCGACCCGGGCTCGGACCGGGAGGTGGTCCTTGCCGATCTGGACCGTGGTGTCCGGGGCGGCGAGGAGGTTGTAGTACCACTGCGGGTTCTTCGGGAGTCCTCCCTGGGAGGCGACGATGACGATGTTCGCGTCGTCACGCAGGTACAGCAGCGGGATCGTGAACTGCTTACCCGATTTGCGGCCGGTGTGTTCCAGCAGCAGCGTGGGGACCGGTTTGCGGAACCCCGACCCGACGCGCCAGGTTCCGCCGATCCGGCCACCGGTACGCTTGTACGCCCATGTGTTGACCTTGGACATGTACTTGATGACGGTGGGTACCAGGGACGAGTCGAGTTGTTTGGGTCGGTCCATAGCAGCTTCCGCAACTTTCTTCCGCTGTTCAGCGCAGGATCAACAGCGCCGATTTTTCGATGAGGTCGGCAATATCGGCGTAGGAGGCATAGCCCATGCCCGCCCGGACCAGTGCGCCCGCGTAGACCAGTTCGAGGGAGACCACCACATCAGGGTCGGGATCGGGGGCGAGGGCGCGTTCGATCCGGGTGCGTATCTCCAGGCCGATCCGCGCCCGCAGGTGGGCCACATCGGGGTCGCGGCCCAGCAGGGCGCTGGTGACCGCCCCGGAGACCTCCTGCTCATCGGCGACCAGCAGGGCGATGGTGCGCAATTCGGCCACCACCCGCACCGTGGGGTCGGGATCTTCGAGGGCCGGCGCCGGTGTGGCCACCAGCCGCCGCCAGAAGATCTCGGCGACCAGATGTTCCTTCGACGAGAAATAGGTGTATGCGGTGGCGGTGCCGACACCGGCCGCGGCGGCGACCATCCGGATGGTCATCCCCGCGAACCCCTCGCGCGCCAGCACCTCCACCGCAGCCTTCGTCAGTTTGTCGACCGTATCGGCCTGTTTCGCGGACAGGCGGCGACGGGTCGCTTCGACGACGGCAGGTTCACCTTCGGACATGTGTCTGAATGTACCGTTTCAGTTCTTCGCGGCGGCAATCCCGGCCCGGCGGCCGTAGAAGCTGCCGTCGCCCAGTGAGGTTCCGCTGGCGTAACCGCCCGCGCAGACACCGGAGGTGCAGCGGCCCGCGGCGAACAGCCCGGGGATCGGTGCACCACCGACGTGCAGTACCCGCGAATCCAGATCCGTGCGCAGGCCACCGAGGGTGAATCCCGCGGTGAATCCACGCATATCGAACGCGGCGAAGGGGCCCTCGAGCTGTTTGGTCCACTCCGGCTTCTTCCCGAGTAGCGGGTCCTGTCCGTTCGCGGCGTGCTTGTTGTACAGCTCGACGGTGGTCTGCAGGGCGAGTTCGGGCAGGCCCATATCGGATTCGAGTTCGGCGATGGTTTCCGCGGCCCAGGTCGGCGGCTGGCGGAAGAACGGGGTGGAGGTCTCGGTGGTCAGCGATTCCTCGTAGGCGGCCTCGCCGATGATCAGATAGGCCTGGTTGTCCTGGTGGAACAGGGTCATCTGGCCGATCCGGCCGGGGTAGGTGTCCTCCGGGACGTAGCGCTGCCCGCGGCCGTTGACGAGGATGCCGCGCACCAGCATCTGCGGGTCACCGAAAAAGGCGACCTCGGTGGCGTCCATATGCGCCAGGTCGGCGCCGAGGGCTTGGGCCACCCGGATCGCGATACCGTCGTGCTCCTCGATGGCGGCGCCCGGACGCCCGATGAGGCGCGGTGCGAACCCCTCGATCATCTGATCGTGGTAGGCGAAACTACCGGTGGCCAGCACGACCCCGCGCTCGGCGCGGATGGTCAGCTCTTTGCCGTACTGTTTGGCGACCACACCGACCACCCGGTCGCCGTCGACGACCAGCCGTTGGATTCGGGTGTCGTATTCGGCCGCGACACCGAGTTTTTCGGCGGTTTCGGCGAGCGGTTTCATCAGCATGTAGCCGCCACCCTTGGATCCGGTCCGCTTGTTGCTCATCTGCGGCACATGGCCGCGCGGCGCCGGATCGGCGACGGTGTTGAACGGGGCGGCATTTTCTCCGCCGGAATACATCAGGCCCTCGTCGTGCGGGGGTTCCCAGCCGGGTTCGCCCCAGAATTCCTCTTTGAAGGGAACGCCGTTGGCTACCAGCCATTCGTAGTGCTCGACGCTGCCGCGGCAGTAGTCGGCGATCTTGTCTCGGTCGACACCGGGACCCAGCGCGGCGACCATGAATTTCTCCATGTTCTCCGGGCTGTCCTCGAAACCCAGTGCGCGCTGCAGCGGTGTTCCGCCGCCGAGATAGATGAACCCGCCGGCCAGCGCCGCCGCCCCGCCCCAGCCGCTGGTGCGTTCCAGGATCAGTACGCTCGCCCCGGCCCGCGCAGCTTCGATCGAGGCACAGACCCCGGCGATTCCGTACCCGGCGACCACGACATCCGTGGTGCGGTCCCACTCGGTGACCTCGCCGGCGGACAGCGGGCGGAGGGTGGTGGCGTCGGCCATTATTCGGATTCCTTACTGTCGTTCTGCACCGCAGGCCCCTGCGGAGCCGCAGTGGTCGCACCGTGCTGCCCGGCGGCTGCAGTCTGCTGCCCGGCAGCGGTGACACTGTGCTCGGCGATGGTGTCACGCGGCGCCTGCCCGGTGCTGTCGCCGTCTCGCTGAGCGGAGACCGCACCCTGCCGCGCGGCGGCGATCTCGCCCTGGCCCACACCGAGGCCGTCGCCCAACCCGGTCAGCGCGAGTTCGGCCAGCGGCAGTTCGGCACCGATCCGGCTGCCGAGTTCCAGCGCCAGGGACAGGTCCTTCTCACCGAGTTGGCGGACGTGGGTGAGGATCGGCAACCAGAAATCGCCCTCTTCGATGGGCGCGGTGGTATCGCGGAGCATGATCGAACCCGCCCCGCCGGTCACCGCGTCGGAGTGGCGGACCACTTTGCCCAGTTTCGTGATATCGAGCCCGGCGGCCTCGGCCAGCCGTTGCGCCTCGGTAGCGGCGGTGAACGAGATGAAATGCAGCAGGTTGCGGGCCAGCTTCATCCGGGTACCGGCCCCGACCTCGCCGGCGTGGACGACCAGGTCGGCGAAGCAGCCGAAGGGTTCCCGCACCGTGGCCACGGCCTGCTCGGAGCCCCCGATCATCACCGCCAGCCGGCCGTTGTTCGCCCCCGCGGCGCCACCGCTGATCGGCGCGTCGACCAGATCCACGCCGCGTTCGGCGCACAGCCGGGCGAATTCCACCGCCGATTCGTCGCCGATCGTGGAATGTACCGCGACCACGGTGCCCGGTGCGGCGGTGCTCAGCACGCCCTTCTCACCGGTCAGGACTGTTCGTACCTGCTGGTCGTTGACCACCGCGATACAGACGACGCCGCATTTCGCCGCGAGTTCGGCCGGGCTGCCGGCAGCCTCGGCGCCCGCGTCGGTGAAGGGCTCCAGAGCCTCGGGCCGGGTATCGCAGACGGTGAGCCCACCGGACCAGTCCAGCAGCTTCTTCGCCATCGGCGCGCCCATATCGCCCAGGCCGATGAAGCCGACTCGGGTGCTGCCGCCCGCGCTCATCAGCGGATCACCTGACCGCCGTCGACGCAGAAGATCTGCCCGGTGACCCATTTGGCGTCATCGGAGAGCAGATACAGCAGGGCGCCGGCCATATCCTCGGGCGTGCCCATCCGCTTGAGCGGCAGGCGGTTCACCATATCCTTGACCATGCTCTCGGGCGTGGTCGTCTTGGTGGCTTCGGTATCGGTGGGGCCGGGCGCGATCGCGTTGATCCGGATATTCGACCCGCCGAGTTCGGTCGCCAGCTGCTGGGTCAGGCCGTTGATCCCGACCTTGGCCAGCCCGTAGAAACCGCTGTACACCCAGGCGGCCGTCGATGACTGGTTGACGATCGAACCGCCGCCGTTGGCCGCCATGTTCTCCCAGACCGCGCGGGTCATCACCAGCGCGCCGTCGAGGTTCACCGACATGAACTTCTTGTAGTAGTCCCACGGCACGGTGAGCAGCAGATCGAGTTTCATCCCGCCGTAGATGGCGGCGTTGTTGACCAGATGGTCGATCTTGCCGTATTTCTCGACGGTGAAATCGGCCAGCGCCTTGGCCGATTCGGGATCGGAGACGTCGACCGGATGGAACGACGCGGTGCCGCCGTCGGCGACGATCTTCTCGGCGACGGCCGTACCGCCCTCGACATTCAGATCGGCGACGACGACGGACGCGCCTTCGGCGGCCAGCGACTGCGCGTAGACCTCGCCGATACCGCGTGCGGCTCCGGTGACGATGGCGGACCTGCCGGTGAAACGAGCCATGGGATCGAGCTCCTCGCTGCTAGGGAAAGCCTGGTGGGGAAGTATTTTCAGGTCTACTGCGCTGCCTGTGTCCGCGCCTACTGCGCGGTGGCGACGAGTTTCGTTTCGAGGTACTCCTCGAATCCGGCGACGCCCATCTCGCGGCCGATCCCGGACTGTTTGTACCCGCCGAACGGGGCGTCGGCGCTATACCACATACCGCCGTTGACGCCCAGCGTTCCGGTGCGCACCCGGTCGGTGACCCGGCGGATCCGCTCGGGGTCCTTGCCCCAGACCGCGCCGGACAGGCCGTAGGGCGAATCGTTGGCGATCCGGATCGCGTCGTCGTCGCCGTCGTAGGGCAGTACCACCAGGACCGGCCCGAAGATCTCCTCCTGGGCGGCCTTGGCGCTGTTGTCCAGGTCGGCGATGACGGTGGGTTCGACGAAGAAACCGCGGTCGTGTTCGGCCGGGCGGCCGCCACCGGCCACGATCCGGCCGCCGTCGGCGCGGGCGCTGTCGATGTAGTCGAGTACACGGGTGCGCTGGCGGTCGGAGATCACCGGGCCGCAGACCGTGCCCGGATTGTTCGGATCACCGGGCCGGATACCGCGCATGGTGGCCGCGGCGGCCTCCAGGGCCTCCTCGTACCGGGCGCGGGGCACCAGGAGCCGGGTGGCCAGGGCGCATCCCTGCCCGGCATGAACACACAGCGAGAAACCGGCGTAGCTGACCGCGGTGCCGAGATCGGCGTCGTCGAGCACGATGAATGCCGATTTCCCACCCAGCTCGAGGAAGGTTCGCTTCAGGTTCGCGGCGGCCGAGGCCATCACCGCGCGGCCGGTGTTGGTGGACCCGGTGAAGCTGATCAGGTCGACCCGCGGATCGCCGGACAACTGGGCGCCCAGGCTGTGGTCGGCGGAGGTGACGATATTGAGCACCCCGGGCGGAATATCGGTTTCCTCGGTGATGATCGAGGCGAGCGCGGCCGCGCACCAGGGGGTATCGGGAGCGGGTTTGAGCACGACCGTGTTCCCGGCGGCCAGCGCCGGCCCGAGTTTGGCGAAGTTGATCTGGTGCGGGAAGTTCCACGGGGTGATCGCCCCGACCACGCCGACCGCTTCCCGGCGCACGACCCGGTGGGTGCTGATACCCATCGGCGCGGCCACCCCGAGTTCGGTTTCCCATTCGTAGCCCGCCGCCAGTTTCGTGGCGAAGCTCAGATCCTCGATCGGGCCCTCGAGCTGCGGACCGCTGGTGAACATGCGGGGCGCGCCGACCTCGGCGATGGTGATCTCCCGCAGTTCCTCGGCGTGCGCTTTCAGGCCTGCTTGCAACTGTTCCAGGCAGCGCACCCGGAACGCGTGGTCGCGGGACCAGTCGGTCTCGTCGAAGGCTGTCCGGGCGGCGGCGATCGCGGCGTTCATATCGGCCGCGTCCGCGTCGGCCGCGGTCCCGATGACCTCCTCGGTCGCCGGGTTCACATTGTCGAACACGCCGTTGCCGCCGGCGAGGAGGCTCCCGCCGATCAGCAGTCGGGAACTGTCGCCGGGCAGAAGACTGTTCATAAAAGACCCCAATACTGTCTGGACAGGTGTATGGAATATAGTCCGGAATCTTCGGGGAGTGCAAGAACTGGTTCTATCCGTTCGTTATCCACGCTGATCGTGCCCGATGGTGGCGTGCCATGGGGCCGAAGGTTCGTCGCTGTTGGGTGCCTGCTGTATTCGCGCAGATGGCCGGTCAATTCCCGTACGATCATTGTCGCGACGGCGTGCCGCTGGTACCGTCCAGACACATGTCCAGCTATGTGTCTCCCCCCGGCGGCGCTTCGCTCCCGTCCGGCGAGAACTCGTTATCGAAACAGAGGTGGATCCGATGACGGCAGCATCGTTGGAGCCGGTGACATTCGACCCGTACGACTACGTCTTCCACGAGGACCCGTACCCGACGTATGCCCGGCTGCGCGCGGAGGCCCCGCTGTACTACAACGCGGAGCTCGATTTCTACGCCCTGTCCCGGCACGCCGACGTGACCAACGGGTTCCGCCAGGCCACGCAGCTGTCCAACGCCAACGGCGTATCGCTCGATCCTGCCGCGTGGGGCCCCGACGCACACCGCACCATGTCCTTCCTGGCCATGGACGATCCACGGCATATGCGGATGCGGCGCCTGGTGTTCAAGGGTTTCACCCCGAAACGCGTCGCGGATATGGAAGCCCGGATCCATGAGCTGACCCTCGAATACCTGTTGCCCGCCCTGGAGAGCGGTGAGTTCGACTGGATCGAGGAGGTCGCCGGCAAGCTGCCGATGGATGTCATCTCCGAGATGATGGGCGTACCCGCCGCCGACCGCGCCGAGATCCGCCGGATGGCCGATATGGTCATGCACCGCGAAGACGGTGTGACCGATGTCCCGGATTCGGCGATCGAAGCCTCGCTGAACCTGGTCGTCTACTACGCGAACATGGTCACCGAGCGCCGCGCGAACCGCACCGAAGATCTCACCTCGGCCCTGTTGGACGCCGAGATCGACGGTGACATGCTCACCGACGACGAGATCATCGGATTCATGTTCCTGATGGTCGTGGCCGGGAACGAGACCACCACCAAACTGCTCGGCAACGCGCTCTACTGGGCCGGTCACAATCCGGACCAGTACGCGAAGGTCGCCGCCGATCAGGACCGGGTCTCGGACTGGGTCGAGGAGACCCTGCGCTACGACACCTCCAGCCAGATGGTCGCCCGGACCGCCACCGAGGATCTCGAATATCACGGCAAGGTGATCCCGGCCGGCTCCAAGGTGCTGCTGCTGATCGGCTCGGCCAACCGGGACGCCGAGGTCTTCGACGACGGCGATACCTACGACCTGGACCGGGCCGAAAAAGGCAATCTGGCCAGCTTCGGCGCGGGGGTGCACTTCTGCCTCGGCGCCCACCTGGCCCGGCTGGAGGCCACGGTCGCCCTGCGTGAGTTCTCCTCGCGCGTCAAGTCCTACCGGGTGCGCGAGGACGGTATCGAGCGCGTGCACTCGAGCAATGTGCGGGGCTTCGCCAAGCTCCCGATCTCTGTGGAGGTGCGGTAATGCCCCGGTTCGAACCCAACCCCGAGAAGCGGCCCACCATCGTGGCCGGCGCGTCGTCCGGTATCGGCGCGGCCACCGCGGTGGAACTGGCCGCCCAGGGGCATCCGGTGGCGCTCGGCGCGCGCCGGGTGGAAATCCTGGAGGATCTGGCCGGCAAGATTCGCGCCGACGGCGGCACCGCGTTCGCGCATCGGCTCGATGTCACCGATCAGTCGTCGGTCGACGACTTCGTGGCTGCGGCCGAGGCGGCGATCGGGCCGGCCGAGATCCTGGTCTCCGGCGCCGGTGATATCGAGTTCGGCCTGATCCAGGACATGGAACCCGCGGATTTCGCCCATCAGGTGCAGATTCATCTGATCGGTGCGCACCGGATGGCGCATGCGGTGCTGCCCGGCATGCTGGAACGCCGGCGCGGCGATGTGGTGCTGATCAGCTCCGACTGCGCGCCGCACCCGAGACCGTGGAACGGCGCCTACAGTGCGGCCAAAGCCGGGGTCGAGGCCATGGTCGAGCAATTGCGGATGGAACTCGAGGGGACCGGTATCCGGGCCTCTCTCGTGCGGCCCGGACCGACGGTGACGGGTATGGGGATGAACGCCACGCCCGAAGTGGTGGGACCGCTGCTGGAGTCCTGGCAGTCCTGGGGTCTCGCTCGCCATCCGTACATGTTGCGCGCGGCCGATCTGGCCCGCGCCGTGTCCGCGGTGGTCGGTACGCCGCGTGGAGCTCATCTGGTGCTGGTCGAGGTGCAGCCGGAAGCGCCGCTGCGTCCGCTGCCGGAAGAAGGAAAGGACGCCTGATGGCAACCGCACTGCCCCCTGGCTTCGATTTCACCGACCCCGGCCTGTGGGCCGACCGCAGCCCGGTCGAGGAATTCGCGCTACTGCGCCGGACCTCGCCGGTCTGGTGGAATGCCCAGACCGACGAGGCATCGGGCGGTTTCAACGACGGCGGGTATTGGGTCGTCAGCACCCTCGAGGACGTCAAGGAACTTTCCCGCAATCCGGAGCTGTACTCATCGCAGCAGAAGGGTTCCATCGTCCGCCTGCCCGGTGACATCACCCCCGACCAGATGGCGCTGACCGAGGCGTTGCTGGTGAATATGGACCCGCCGAAGCATTCCAAGGTGCGCCGGATCGTCTCCAAGGGGTTCACGCCCCGTGCCGTGGAGGGATTGCGCGATGCGCTCACCGAGCGCGCGCACAAGATCGTGCACGAGGCGAAGAAGACCGGTGGCGGCGATTTCGTCACCCAGGTCGCCTGCGAACTGCCCCTGCAGGCGATCGCCGAACTGCTCGGGGTGCCGCAGGAGGACCGCCGCAAGGTCTTCGACTGGTCGAACCAGATGCTCAACTACGACGACCCCGAATACGGCGATCCGACGGTCGCGTCGGCAGAGATCCTGGGCTACGCCTGGAACATGGCCGAGCAGCGCCGCTCCTGTCCCGCCGACGATATCGTGACGCAGCTGATCAACGCCGATGTCGACGGGGACGGCCTGGCCTCGGACGAGTTCGGTTTCTTCGTCATCCTGCTCGCTGTCGCGGGCAACGAGACCACCCGTAACGCAATCACCCACGGGATGAAGGCGTTCGTGGACAACCCGGAACAGTGGCAGCTGTACCGGGAGCAGCGCCCGCGGACCGCGCCGGACGAGATCGTGCGGTGGGCCACTCCGGTGACCGCGTTCCAGCGCACCGCCACCGAGGATCATGTCCTGGGCGGGCAGGAGATCAAGAAGGGGCAGCGCCTCGGATTGTTCTACAGCTCGGCCAATTTCGACGAGGCCGGCTTCGAGAATCCGTTCACCTTCGATATCCTGCGCGACCCCAACCCGCACGTCGGTTTCGGTGGTACCGGCACGCATTACTGTGTGGGCGCCAACCTGGCCCGCCTCGAAATCGACCTGATGTTCAACGCGATCGCCGAAGCCATGCCCGACCTGAAATCCGTGTCGGATCCGGTACGGTTGCGTTCGGGGTGGATCAACGGAATCAAGAGTTGGCAGGTGCGCTACGAATGAACGTCCGAGATATTCCGGTGAACACACTGTCCGGTTCGGCCGCCACGCTGGGTGAACTGGTGGGCGACCGGGTGGTGCTGCTGGTCAACGTCGCATCGAAATGCGGGTTGACACCGCAGTACACCGGTTTGGTGGAACTGCAGAAGACCTACGGTGACCGCGGATTCAGTGTGGTCGGGTTCCCGTGTAATCAGTTCATGGGACAGGAGCCGGGCAGCGCCGAGGAGATCGAGCAGTTCTGTTCGACCACCTACGGGGTCGACTTCCCGCTGCTCGAGAAGGCGGATGTGAACGGTGAGAACCGGCATCCGCTCTACCGGGAGATCGCCGATACCCCGGACGCCGAAGGCGCCGCCGGTGATGTGCAGTGGAACTTCGAGAAGTTCCTGATCGGACGGGACGGGGCGGTGGCGGGCCGGTTCCGCCCCACGACCGCACCGGATGCGGACACGCTGATCGCGGCGATCGAGAAAGCGCTGTAACCGATGCCGTAACGGCTTATGATCGAGGCCCGCTCACCCAGTGGTGAGTGGGCCTTTTTCACTTTCTACCTGCGAAAATGGCGTGATACAGCGGAATCCGGACGCAATCGGCGAAAACCGTACCGCCCGGGTCGAATCACCCATAACATGGACAACTGTCTGGACATAATTCCGGTTCAGTTCGGCACGCCGGGGTGCCGAACGTCGCAAGGCAGGTGAGTGGTGGTACCCATACACACCCAGTCCGATGGACACACGACACTGCGCAAGATCTGGGCAGCCGTGCAGTACAAACTGGCGGCGCTGGCCCTGGTCGCGCTGCTGGTGCTCGTCGTGGTTGTATCGCTGACGAGTTTCCTCGGGGGCTTCACCCCGGAAAAACACGTCGCCGTGGTGGTGCCACGCAGTGGTCTGGTCATGGATCCCGACGCCAAGGTGAAATTCCGGGGCGCGGAAGTAGGCCGTGTCGGCACGGTCGAATCCGCGAACGGGGAGGTGCGGATCGAACTCGATATGAACCCCGACCTGATGCGGCTCGTCCCTGCCAACGCGCTCGTGGATATCCGGTCCACCACGGTCTTCGGCGCCAAGTACGTGAACTTCGTGGAACCCGCCCAGCCCGCGGGCCGGTTGGAACCCGGACAGGTGCTGCGCGGGGAATCGGTGACCGTCGAATTCAACACGCTGTTCGAACGGCTCACCGAAGTACTGGACATGGTCGAACCGGCCAAACTCAACGCCACCCTCACCGCACTCGGCACCGCCCTGCAGGGCCGCGGCGCCCAGTTCGGCGATCTCCTGGTGAATGCGGACAAGCTGCTGCGCGAGATCAACCCGAGCATGCCCGCGCTGCGCCACGACTTCCAGTCCGCGGCCGCGGTCACCAACCTCTACGCGGATACGGCCCCCGACCTGCTGCGCACCGTCGACAATGCCACGGCCCTCAGCAACACCCTCACCGACAACGAACAGAACTTCGACTCGCTGCTCCTGGAAACGATCGGCCTCGCAGACACCACCGGGGCGGTACTGGGTGAGAACGAGCAGAGCCTGGTGACCGCGCTCGACCTGCTCCGGCCCACGGCGGAACTGCTCAACGAATACCGGCCCGCCCTGGACTGCACGATCCGCGGGCTGGCGACGGCGATGCCACTGGCCGAGGATCTGGTCGGCGGCCGGGTCCCCGGCGCGTCCTTCAACGCCGGCTTCATGTACGGCGCCGAAGCCTACAAATACCCCGAGGACCTACCCAAGGTCGCCGCCACCGGCGGCCCACGCTGCGAGGGAGTGCTCGACCGGGTACCGGGCAGCCACGCCGACTACGTGGTCACCGATACCGCGGAGGTACACCCGTTCATCCCGTCCACTCGGATCTACCAGAACAACCCGACGGTCTTCGAAGTGCTGTTCGCGAGCATGCCCGGCATGCGGTGACGCCGCTCCCGGCCCAACGGGTCGCCCGTGCCGGGAGCCGGAGGATCAGGGGCGCTCGTCCGGCGGTCCGGGGCACGGCCGGACGCACATCACGCCGCCACACGGCTTATCGGTGAGCGCGGCAGGGGTCGGATGAACGGTCGGGCGGCGGTGCGCCGGGGCGCGTAGTTCGTCGCGGCGGCGGCCGCGCGGCCCACGTGCCGTACGGTGGCGCCTCACCGGGCAGCTCCCCGGCAGCCACCGCTGCGCGCGAGGACCCGCGCAGCGAACGCGGTCCGGCGCAGGCCGAGGCCGTCGCAGGAGCCGACGTGGGCCACCGAAACTGCTGATGTCTCGACGGGCAGATCTGTGGGTGGCCGGTATTGCATAGGACCCAGTGTCGCTCATCGCGGGACCGGCCGGTGCAATGGGCCTCGCTGGACCCGGGGCCGGGTGGCGCCTCCGGCGTGCCCGCCCTACGCCGCTGCCCGGGCGGACCAAGAATGGATCGTCGCAGCCCGAGGCCACTCGGGGAGGCTTGTACCGCGCCCAGCGAGGCCCCGCACAGAGGATCTGCGCCGGGATTCAGGAGGCCAGGCGCGGGGGCTGTTCGATCACCGAATAGTGTTCCGCGTCACCGGTGAGGACCTTGCTCGGCGGCCGCCCCCAGCGGCCATCCGGCCGGGCGCATCGTCGGGCGACTAGCCGATGTGTTCGCGGAGATAGGCCAGGTCGTCGGCCATTCCCTCGGCGGGGGTTTCCAGGACTACCGGGGCGTCTGCCGTGCGGCAGACCTCGGAGAGCAGTTCCGGGTCGATGGTGCCGGTCGCGAAGTTGGCATGCCGGTCGGCACCCGAATCGAATGTGTCGCGGGAGGAGTTCAGGTGCACCAGGTCGATCCGGCCGGTGATCGCCCGGATCCGTTCGACCACGCCGACGAGGTCTTCGCCACCCGCCCAGGCATGGCAGGTGTCCAGGCAGAAACCGGCCCCGTATTCGCCGACCGCGTCCCACAGTTTCGCGATCGTATCGAAATGCCTGGCCATGGCGTGATTTCCGCCGGCGGTGTTCTCGATCAGGATCGGCACCGCGAAACCGCCCTTGTCCTGCTGGCGCTCGAAAAGTTTGCGCCAGTTGACGAAACCGGCCTCCATCTCCGCGTCGGAACGGACGTGCCCGCCGTGCACGACCAGCCCGAACGCGCCGATATCGGCGGCCGCCTGTGCCTGCAGGGCCACCGCGTTGCGCGACGGCATCCGCAACCGGTTGTTGGTACTGGCCACATTGATCTGATACGAGGAATGCACCACCACATCGATCGAGCTGGCCAGGATCTGTTCGGTGGCGGGATGGGGTGCGGGTTTGTCCCAGCTCTGCGGATCCACCACGAACAGTTGTACGACATCGGCGCCGAGTTGCTCGCCGTACCCGATCGGGTCGCTGTCCATCCGGACGTGTGCTCCAATGCGCATACGGTCAGAGTATCGGCCGCTACCGACACCGGGCCCTCGTGTTGCGCCCGGGCGGTGCGGGAAGATACACCGGTAGAATCGTGCACGACCCGACGAGGGGGATTTCGGCGATGCTCCAGCCTGGTGAGGACTTCGCGGGCTATGCCATCCGACGGCGTCTGGGTGTCGGTGGAATGGGCATGGTCTTCCTCGCCAGACATCCGCGACTGCCCCGGCTGGTCGCGCTCAAGCTGCTCAACCCGGACCTGTACTCCGACCGGGAGATCCGGTTGCGTTTCGAACGGGAAGCCGAACTGGCCGGGAAGCTCGAGCACCCCAATATCGTCACCGTCTACGACCGCGGCGCCGAGGGCAAACAGCTGTGGATCTCGATGCAGTACGTGCCGGGATCGGATGCCTCGCTGGTGGACCTGCACGTGCTCGACCCGCGACGGGCGGTCCAGATCGTCGCCGAGACCGGTATCGCACTGGACTTTGCGCACGCCAACGGTGTGCTGCACCGGGATGTGAAACCGGGCAACATCCTGCTCGCGAAGCCGCCCATCGGTCAGCCGGAACGGGTGCTGCTCACCGATTTCGGTATCGCCGGAGTGCGGGACGCCGAAACCACCATCGCCGCGGCCGACACCATCACCGCGACCCTGGCCTACGCCGCTCCCGAACAGCTGACCGGTGCGAAGCTGGACCATCGCGGTGACCAGTATTCGCTCGCCTGCACCCTGTTCTGGTTGCTCACCGGATCCGGTCCGTATCCGGGCACCAATCCGGCCGAACTCATCCAGGCGCATCTCACGGCGCCGGTGCCCCGGCTGAGCCGGATCCGGCCGGGCCTGCCGCCCGGGCTCGACGAGGTGATGGCACGCGCGCTGGCCAAGAACCCGGCCGAGCGGTTTCTCAGCTGTGCCGAGTTCGCCGCCGCGGCCCAGTACACGCTGCGGGCGCCGGGACCGCGCGGCGGCCGGGCGCCCGGGCCCGGGGTGCGACTGCGTCCCGGCCAACGGCCGCCCACGCGGCACGGGCCCGGTGGTCCCCACGGCTCCGGTGAATTCGGTCAGCCCGGTGTGCGGGGCGGCCCCCCGTACCGGTCCACCGAATACCGGCAGGCCGGCGCTGTGCCGCCGCGGCATCCGTCCACCGAGTACCGCCGGCCCGGCCCGGTGGCGCCACCGCATCCGTCCAGCGAGTTCCGCCGGGCCGGAGAGCCCGGGCCGCGGCACGGCGCGGCCGGTCACCGGCCGCCGCCGGGCGATCCACCACTTGCCCCGAACGAATTCCGGCATCCCGGGCCCGGCCCCCGCCGCCCCGTTCCGGGCGAACAGGCGCGACCTCCTGAGCCGCCCCGTTCGGAGCCGGCCGAACCGGCGGTCATCGATCTGCCGAGTTTCCGCCGCCGCCCGGGCGGGATTCCACCGTCACCCGACGCGGGCCGCCCTCCGGCGGACCCCGGTGGTACGCCCTGACAGGCACGGTGGGGTGGAGCCCATCCGCGGTACGGGCACGGCCGTAGCGAGCACCGAGTAGGCGGTGGGTACGGCCGGATCGAAGGCCGAGGTGGGCGGTGCGTTCAGGACCGGGGCGATCGTGGAGATACCCAGGACGCGCACAGACGTAGCGCAGGCGGGCAGTTCCGGCCCGGTGCGCGGAGCCGTCCTCGGTGTAGCCGTCGTATTGCGGGCGGGTATGCGGCCGGAGAGAGCCGCCGGTGAGGTATCGCCTCCTGCTATGGTTTCGATGATTTCGCGTGACCGAACCGATGCGGTCCGGTCACGCTTTTCGTCTACGTCCGCGCGCCGGTGGGTCCCGGTAGCGCGGCGGGAATTGGAGTGGACATGCTGGCCAACGGCGATGTTTTCGCCGGCTATGTCATCGACCGGCAGCTCGGCCGGGGTGGGATGGGCTCGGTCTACCTGGCGAAACATCCGCGGCTGCCGCGGATGACGGCGCTGAAACTGCTGAATCGGGAGATGTTCTTCGATAAGGAGGTGCGTGCCAGATTCGAACGGGAGGCCGATCTGGTCGCCCGCCTGGACCACCCCAACATCGTGACGGTGTACGACCGCGGCCTCGAGGACGAGCAGCTGTGGATCTCCATGCAGTACATCGATGGGATCGATGCCGCGTCGGTCGATCCGCAGAATCTGCCGCCAGAACGCGCGGTGCAGATCATCGCCGAAACCGCGTCCGCACTGGACTACGCGCACGGGATGGGGGTGATGCACCGCGACGTCAAACCGGCCAATATCCTGCTGGCCCGGTCGACCGGCGGCCGCGGTGAACGGGTCTACCTCACCGACTTCGGTATTGCCCGGCTCCGTGACGACACCGGGCACCTCACGCAGACCGGCACGTTCACCGCCACCCTGGCCTATGCCTCACCCGAACAGCTCACCGGCGCCGATCTCGATCACCGCTCGGACCAGTACTCCCTGGCCTGTTCGCTGTACTGGCTGCTCACCGGCAACGGACCGTTCACGTCCACCAATCCCGCGGGCGTCATCCAGGGTCACCTGCAGGCGCCCCCGCCGTCGCTGAGCGCGGCGCGGCCGGAACTTCCGCCGTCGATAGACGCGGTGCTGGCCAAGGCGATGGCCAAACGTCCCGACGACCGCTTCACCTCGTGCAGTGAGTTCGCCGAAGCCGCGAAATTCGCGCTGACTTCCCCAGGGGCGCCCGGCATCTCGCCGGCCCTGCCGCCGACCGCGGTGGCACCGACCTACCAGCCCCCGAACACCCAGTACAACAGTGGCGCGACCCAGTATCCGAGCACCGCGGCGCCGCAGCCCTATGCCAGCGGCACCCAGGCGCAGCCGTATGCCGGCGGAATGCAGGCGCAGCCGTATGCCAGTGGGATGCAGCAGCAGCCGTACACCAGTGGGGCCCAACAGGGGCAGCAGCCGTACGGCAGTGGCTTCCAGCAGCAGCCCCCGGTCGATATCGGTCAGCGGCCGAACAGCGATATGCATCAGCAGCCTTACGGGAGCGGGCCGGGTTACCCGAGCGCGGGCGGTCAGTTCGGCGGCGGTTCGGGTGCGTACACCCAGCCCACCAACTACCCGCAGCCGATGTCGCCGATGCCGCACGGCGGGCCGCCGCCGGCCAAATCGAATACGGGGCTCATCGCGGCCATCTGTGTCGGGCTGGTGGTGCTGATCGGGGTGGTGATCGGTGTCGTGGCGCTCGCGGCCAGCAGTGGTGGCGGCGAAGGCGAGGAGACCGGGGCCGCCGAAACCAGCACCCAGACCAGCGTCGCGCCGGTTCCGGCGAACTCGGACGCCATCAGCAAAGAGTTCCCCCAGATGGTCCCCCCGAACCAGGAGGGGGAAATCGGGTACCACGCGGCGAAATGCTGGGAAACCGATGACGGCTACACCCCCAGCCCGGACGACGGCGAACCCGATTTCGGCAAATGGGCCTGGCAGTGGCGCTGCTACGGCGGCGGCGACAACGACGACCCGTTCTATCGGTTCTATGTCTACGACTCGGCCGCCGATGTGGATTCGGTGGTCAAGGGCCTGCCCGCCACGGCCGAGAAATCGAGCGACACCCATGGTGACCGCACCTACACCAACTACAAGTGGGACAGCGACGGCCCGAAAATGGTCACGGTGTTCACCAACCATCCGGAGCGGGCGCAGTACCTGATGTACACCGACGGCATCGTCGGCACCATCCCCGAGATGGTCACCTGGTGGAAGTCGGCCCCCCTGAACTGAGCTGTGTTTTGGGTGCGCGAGGGCTCGGTCGCCCTGCCCCGGCTTTCAGCCCTCGGGACTTGCGGCTTCGCCGCATGTGCTTCGAGGGTCGAAAGCAGGGCCGGGTCCAAACCTCCAAGGGTTTCGCAAGACTCAGCGCCGGCGCTGAGCACGTTTGTTCGAGCTCGATCAGGCCTTCCACGGCCTCGCTGGACTCGGCTCTGCTGTCGGGCACGCCCGGTTCGACGTGGGCCGGGCGCTGATGGTCGCGGTAACGTCACACGCCCCGCTACCCGGGTATGACGGCAGGGGACTCCGGGTCAGGGTTACCCCGGATGGCGCGGGGCGCTTCGGCCCGACAGACTGGACCCATGACTGCTCACGCTGTCGACACGGACTCGGCCCGTCCCGGGTCCGCGGTCGCCGCCGGTGCCATCGAACTCACCAAGGTCTACGGTTCCGGGGATACCCGGGTCACCGCCCTGGACGCGGTATCGGTCGATCTCGCCCGCGGGGAATTCACCGCCATCATGGGTCCGTCCGGCTCGGGAAAATCCACCCTCATGCATTGCCTGGCGGGGTTGGACGCCGCGAGCTCGGGCGGGGTGCGGATCGGCGATACCGAACTGACCGACCTGTCCGATAAAGAGATGACGGCCCTGCGCCGGGACCGGGTCGGCTTCGTGTTCCAGGCATTCAACCTGGTCCCGACGCTCACCGCGCTGGAGAACATCACGCTGCCGCTCGATATCGCCGGCCGGGAGCCCGACGCGGAGTGGTTGCAGACCGTGCTGAAGCGTCTCGGCCTCACCGACCGGCTCGGCCACCGGCCCAGCGAACTCTCCGGCGGCCAGCAGCAGCGGGTCGCGTGCGCGCGGGCCCTGGCCGGCAAGCCGGAGATCATCTTCGGTGACGAACCGACCGGCAACCTGGACTCGCGGTCCTCCGGCGAGGTGCTGTCGATACTGCGGGCCGCGGTGGACGAATTCGGTCAGACGGTGGTCATCGTCACCCACGAACCCGCCGCCGCGGCGTACGCGGACCGGGTGATCTTCCTGGCCGACGGCCGCATCGTCGACGAGATGCGCGACCCGACCGCGGATACGGTGCTGGACCGGATGAAGGCACTGGAGGTCCGGTGACCCTGCGATCACGAAGCTGTTCGCCGGACCGCCCGGGGCATGCGCGGAGCGCGGGTACCCGGCGCGGGATGCGGGAGGCGCGCTAGTGGCCGCACATCCGATGCGTACGGTCGCCCTGCGTAATCTCGCCGCGCACAAGGTGCGGTTGGCGCTGACGTTGCTCTCGGTGGTGCTCGGCACCGCCTTCATCGCGGGTTCGTTCGTTTTCACCGATACGTTGCAGCGCACCTTCGACGGTATTTTCGCGAACGAGGCCAAAGGGGTCGACGTACGGCTGAGCCCCGAGGAACGGCAGTCGGCCGGCATTCCACAGGACGTGGCCGACGATGTGGCGGCCATGGACGGGGTCCGGACGGTCGCGCCGGGGATCGAAGGGTCGGTGGTACTGCTCGACCCGACCGGTAAGAAGGCGGTGCAGACCGGTGGCGCGCCCAGCTGGGGGCAGGCTTATCTGCCGCCCGAACGGGCGGTCGCCGAACCGGACCCGTTCGTCGCCGGAGTCCCCCCGGTCGAACCGGGCCAGATCGCGCTCAACACCGGCGCGGCCGAACGCGCCGGGCTGGCGGTGGGCGAGCGTACGAAGGTATTGGTGCCCTCGCACGGCGGTCCGATCGACGTAACCCTCACCGGGCTCTATGCCCCGGCCACCGATACCGGTGGTTTCATCGGTGTGCAGTTCACCGAGGCGCAAGCCCGGGAATTGTTCACCGACGGTACACATGTGGCCTATCTCGATATCGCGGCCGAGGGGGTACCCGCGGATACGGTGCGCGACCGGTTGTCCATGCTCTACCCGGATTACAAGGCGCAGAACGGCGATCAGGTCCGCGCGGAAATGAAGGCCGAGCTCTCCGAGGCGCTGAACTTCCTGAACTACTTCCTGCTCGCCTTCGGCGCGATCGCGCTGATCGTGGGCACTTTCATCATCTACAACACTTTCTCGATGCTGGTGGCACAGCGATTGCGGGAACTGGCGCTGCTCCGGGCGGTCGGCGCCGGCAGCGGGCAGGTGGGCAGATCGGTGGTCGCCGAGGCATTGATCGTCGGCGTGCTCGGCAGTGTGCTCGGGCTGCTCGCGGGTATCGGACTCGCCTACGGCCTGGCCGCGCTCCTGAATGCTTTCGACCTCGGATTGCCGACCGGACAGATGACGGTGCTGCCGCGGACGGTGCTGGTGGCCTTCGTAGTCGGGTTGCTGGTCACCGTGGTGAGTGCGTACGCGCCCGCCCGGCGCGCCTCCCGGATTCCGCCGGTACAGGCCATGCGGGAGGAATTCGCCTCCGCCGGGGATTCGCTGCGGACCCGGACGATCGCCGGCGCGGCGCTGGCGGTGGTGGGTGTGGTGCTGGTGGTGCTCGGCGCCCGGAACACCGGGGGCGGAGCGGCAGCGGTCGTCGGCGTCGGGGCATTGGGGCTGATCCTCGCGGTGCTGTTCGCCGCGCCGGCCCTGTCGCGACCCGTGCTGGCGGCTCTGGGCTGGTTGCTCCGGCCGTTCGGGGCGATCGGGCAGATGGCGCGCAACAACGCGATCCGCAATCCGCGCCGGACCGCCGCCACCGCATTCGCGCTGACCCTGGGATTGATGCTGGTCACCGCGATCGGGATGCTCGGTGAATCGGCGAAGGTCAGTATCTCCCGGCTCGTCGACCAGGGTGTCGAAGCAGATTACGTCCTCGCCGGGCCGCAGATGATGGGTGTGCCGACCGGTGCGAGCGACGCGGTCCGGGCGAAAGTACCCGCAGCCGCCGAGGTCGTCGGACTGCGCGGGGTAGCGCTGAAGATCGGTGACGACGACGAATTCGGCACCTCACCCGACGGGCCGTTGAATCAAGTGATCACCATCGAAACACTCAGCGGTACGGCGGAATTGGGCGATTCGGATATTCTGCTGAGCGAGGACGAGGCGAACGAACACGGAGTCGGTGCCGGTGAACAGCTGGTGATCAGCACCCTGGACGGCACGGAGATCCCGCTGACCGTGTCCGGTGTGTACGCGGATTCGCCGGTGCTGGGGCCGCTGATCGTGCCGCCCGCGGTCTATGAGAAGGCGATGCCACCGTCCCTGCGGACCGACGCCGCGGTGCTGGTCAAGGCCGCGCCCGGAACCGATCTCGCGGCGATGCGAACCGATCTGGAACGCGCCACCGAGGAATTCGTGATCGTCCAGGTACAGGACCGCGAGGAATTCAAGGGCGAGCGGGCGAAACAGATCAACAATATGCTGGCGATCCTGTACGGCCTGCTGGGATTGGCGGTGGTGATCGCCGTGCTGGGGATCGTCAATACGCTGGCGCTCTCGGTGGTGGAGCGGCGCCGGGAGATCGGCATGCTGCGTGCGGTCGGCACCCAGCGGTCGCAGGTCCGGCGCGCGATCTATCTGGAGTCCATGCTGATCGCGATCTTCGGCGCGCTGGTCGGTGCGGTGCTGGGGCTCGGACTCGGTGTCGGATTCCTGCGGACCCTGCGCGATCTCGGGCTCGACCAGATCGCGGTCCCCTGGGATCAGCTGGTGTACATGCTGATCGGATCAGCAGTGGTCGGTGTCCTGGCCGCGCTCTGGCCCGCGGTACGCGCGGCCCGCACCCCACCGCTGGCCGCTATCGCCGATCTCTGAGTCCTTGGCGCCGCCTGCGGCGGCGCGGGGTTCGGGGCCCCCTCTTGTCTCGAATCTTCCCTCCTCCGCTCCTCCGCTTCGCTCCCCCGCTCCGTCAGTCCAGATCCGAGACGGGCCCCGAACCACCGCATGCCGACTCACCGCATGTACAGAAAACAGCGGACACCCGCATGCGACACGGGCGCCCGGTGAACTGTCGGTGGCCGGTCTGGCCGGACCGGGCTCGGTCATTGCTGGTCGGTGCCCCAGCGGCGGAGATCGGCCCGGTTGAGGGCTTCGGCCAGCAGGTCCGGGAAACGATCCGGGGTGCACGCGAACGCGGGAACGCCGAGCGCGGCCAGTGCGGCGGCGTTCTCGCGATCGTAGGAGGGGGCGCCGTCGTCGGACAGCGCCAGCAGCACCACTACCTGGACCCCGGATTCCTTCATGGCGTTGATCCGCCGCAGCATCTCGTCCCGGACCCCGCCCTCGTACAGGTCGGAGATGAGGAAGAACAGGCTGTCGGCGGGCCGGGTGATGAGTGACTGGCAGTAGGCGATCGCTCGGTTGATGTAGGTGCCGCCGCCGAGCTGGGTACCGAACAGAACATCGACCGGATCGGCCAGCTTATCGGTGAGATCGACGACCTCGGTATCGAAAACGACCAGCGAGGTGCGCAGCGACCGCATCGAAGCGAGCACCGCACCGAACACCGACGAATACACGACACTGGAGGCCATCGACCCGGATTGATCGATGGCCAGGATCACGTCGCGGTGCACCGCTTGCGCGCGCCGGCCATATCCGACCAGGTGCTCGGCGATGATCGTGCGCTGTTCGGGCAGATAGTTGGCGAGATTCTTGCGGATGGTGCGGTCGAAATCGATATCGCGGGGCTGGGGACGGGAAGTCCGGGCGGCCCGGTTCAATGCCCCGCTCACCGCGGCGGCGGTGCGGGAGGCGATCCGTTCTTCGATTTGTTTCACCACCTTGCGGACCACCATCCGGGCGGTCGACTTGGTGGTCTCCGGGATCACCCGGTTCAGGCTGAGCAGCGTGCCGACCAGGTGGACGTCGGGCTCGACCGCCTCCATGAGTTCGGGTTCGAGCAGCAGCTGGGTGAGGTTCAGCCGCTCCACCGCGTCACGCTGCATCACCTCGACGACCGTCGACGGGAAATAGGTGCGGATATCGCCCAGCCAGCGGGCCACCCGCGGCGCGGAACCGGCGAGACTACCGGAGCGGTCGCCATCCGACCGGCCGCCGCCGCTCGAATCGTAGACAGCGCCCAGCGCCTTGTCGATGGCCGCGTCGTCGCCTCCGGTGAGCCCGCCGAGCGCCGGCTCGGCCGCCGACCCGAGGACGAGCCGCCAGCGGCGTAACCGCTCGTGGTCCGGAATGGATTGTGGTGCGGTCGTGTTCATGCGGGAACCCCCAGGATGTCGGCGACAGCGCGGAGCACGAGTGCGCCCCGTTCGGCATCGGTATCGGTGGTGCCGGCCGGCCCGCCGGCCGGGAGCGGGTCGCGTACCGCCGATCCGATGGCCCGGCGTTCCCCGGACTCGAAAGCACCGAAGGTACGGCGTAGCAGCGGCACCACTTCCAGGAACTGTTCGCCGGAAAGCCCGGCGAGCCAGTTGTCGACGAGGCGGAGCAGAGCCCGGTCGTGCACCAGCACCAGCCCGCGGCCGCCGACGAAACCGTCGACCCACGCCGCCTTGGCCGCCGCGGTATGGCCGATCGACAGCGCCGCGGCCAGTCTCCGAGCCGCTTCCCCGGCATCGAAGCGGCCGGCGTCGCACAGCAGCCGGACCACCCGCCCGGCCAGTACGCCGTGGATATCCGGCCGGTCGGCGAGCCGGGCCAGCGCCGCGAGCCATCGCTCGGTGGACTCGGTGTGATCGCGAGTATGCACCGCGGTGGTGACCGTATCGAGCTGATCGCGCAGGGCCGCGGCGGTATCGTCGCCCAGGCCGGTGACGGCGGCCGGTAGCCCGGCACAGATCCGCACGAGCATGCTGTCCGCGACATGGGTCAGCGCGGAGGTATCGGTGCCGCGCACATCGCCGTAGCGCAACGTGCGCAGGATCCCGGGCAGGGCCGCGAGCAGATGGGTTATATCGTGGTCTACCGCGGCCGCGGACCCCAGACCGGTGATCAGCCCGTCGAGCGCGCCCGGTAGGTCGGCCAGCAGGGCGAATTCGAGTGCGTCGGTCAGTACGGTGACGCCGCTACCGGCACGGCCGGCGGTATCGAGCAGCTTCGCTTCCGCGGCCGCCTGCACGGTGGTGCCCCAGCGGGCCGCTTCGATCACCCGGACCGCGAATTCCGGTTCCCAGCGCAGCTCCCAGCTTTCCCGGAATGTTCCGGTGGACTGGACGGTGCCGGCCGAGGGGATACCCCAGTCCACGCCCAGCAGCCGCAGCCTGTGCAGCAGCCGCGACCTGGCGATATCGCGCTCCTTGCGCAGATCGAGGTCCAGGGTCCGGGCCAGGGCCTCCTGTTTCATCCGCAGCGTGCGCAGCCGGGCGCGCAGATCGGCTTCCAGGGGAACAGTGGGGGTTTCGGCCGGGACGGCGCCCAGTGCCTCACCCACCACGAGTTCGTCACCGACGAGCCGCAAGACGGTCTCGTCCCCCTCGCACAGCACCGCCCGGGTCGCCTCGGTGACCTCGGACAGACCGGCCAGCGGCCGGGCCCGGAGCGCCGCCAGGGTCTGGGCGAGCCGGACGGCTTCGATGATGTGGGCACTCGACACCGGCAGATCGTGGCCGCGGAGCAGTCCCGCGACCTTGGTGAGCCAGGAAGCGACCGGATGGCCGGTCTCGGTGAACAGATGGTGATACCAGCCGGGCGAGGTGACTCCCGCGCCGTAGCCGGAGGCCGCGGCGAGCCGGGAATGCGTCCACGGCACCCAGGTCATAGTGGCCTTGACCTTCGGAAGCCCCTTCAGCAGAAGCTGATCGGCGTTCGCGGGACCCAGCGGGTCGCACAGCGCCGGGGCATGCCAGGCACCGCAGACCACGGCGATCCGCCGCGCCCCGTCCTTGCGGGCCTTGCGCAGCACCTGCCGCATATGGGCCTCCCGGATCAGGGTGTGCCGATCGAGGACCAGCGGTTCGGGGCGGGCTTCGCTGCCGTCCACTGCGCGATCGCCCGTGGTACCCGATATGCCGCCGGGTGGCGTGCCGGTAGGTTCGGCCGCTGCGCCGACGCTGTGTGGTCCGGTGGATGGACCGACCGGGGGATCCACTCCAGTCTCGGTAGCCTGCGAACTACCGGGTGGGTAGTCGGCGGGCTCGGCGGCGGCGAGTGTTTCTTGCAGACCGGGAGACGAATTTCCCGGATCGCCGGACATCGGCTCGCTGACGGCGGTTTCCCGCAGCGCCGCCATCGCCTCGGTGATGGCGGCGAAAGTCTCGGTATCCGTGCTCGATTCGACCACGGCGTCCCACCAGCGTTCCGCGTCGTCGTAGCCACCTGCGGCGGCGAGTTCCGCCAACGCGTCCCGGCCGCCGCCGCTGTCGTCGACGGCTAGCACCGTGGCGGCCGGGAGATCGCAGAACCGTACGGGTACCTCGTTCTCGGCGGCGTACCGCAGCGCCTGCCATTCCGGAGAGAACACCGCGTACGGCCAGAACGCCGCGCGTGCCGGCTCGTCGGCGACGTAACCCAGC
Source organism: Nocardia sp. NPDC051750 (assembly GCF_044453135.1). NCBI lineage: Bacteria > Bacillati > Actinomycetota > Actinomycetes > Mycobacteriales > Nocardiaceae > Nocardia > Nocardia sp. NPDC051750. The sequence goes on from NZ_JBITCK010000007.1 coordinate 443,915, forward strand.
AGTGCCACCGGCGGCGCCATCGTGTCGGCGGCGGCATGGACCACCAGCGGATCCGCGTCCGCCGGCCCCTCGATCAGGACCATATCCGGCCGGAAGTCCTCGAGTGCCAGCCGTAATGAGCGAGCCGAACCCGGCCCGTGGTGCCGTATTCCGTAGATCCGCGTCTCACCGGACGCTGCCGAGCTCATACTGCGCCCGTTCGGCATGAGCCAGAACCTGACCCGCTCATGCTGTGTCGATCGCGGCTGAGCGGGGGCCCTGCGTGGTGACGCTGCGCTACCGCCTCCGGGCCTGACCCGCTCATGCTGTGTTCATTGCGGCTGAGCGGGGGCCCTGCGTGGTGACGCTGCGCTACCGCCTCCGGGCCTGACCCGCTCATGCTGTGTTCATTGCGGCTGAGCGGGGGCCCTGCGTGGTGACGCTGCGCTACCGCCTCCGGGCCTGACCCGCTCATCCGGTGATTTCCCGGCAGGCGCGGTAGAAGTCGGACCATTCGTCACGTTCACGGACAACGGCTTCCAGGTATTCGGTCCATACCACCGAATCGGTGACCGGGTCCTTGATCACCGAACCGATCACCGCGCCCGCGATATCGGCGGCCCGCAGCACCCCGTCGCCGAAATGGGCCGACAGCGCCATCCCGTTGGTGATCACCGAGATGGCCTCGGCGGTCGACAGTGTGCCCGACGGAGATTTGAGTTTGGTCCGGCCGTCGTCGGTGATACCACCGCGCAGCTCGCGGAAGATCCGCACCACCCGCCGCACTTCCTCGGCGGCGGCCGGTACCTCGGGCAATTCCAGCGCCGAGCCCAGCTGCGCCACCCGCCGGGTGACGATATCGATCTCTTCGGCCGCACTACCGGGCAGCGGCAGGACAACCGTGTTGAACCGGCGGCGCAGCGCCGAGGACAGTTCGTTCACACCGCGGTCGCGGTCGTTGGCGGTGGCGATGATATTGAAGCCCTTGGCGGCCTGGACCTCCGTGCCGAGCTCGGGGATCGGCAGCGTTTTCTCCGACAGGATGGTGATCAGCGCGTCCTGTACATCGGAGGGGATCCGGGTGAGCTCCTCGAGACGGGCGATCGCCCCGGTGCGCATGGCGTTGAGGATCGGCGAGGCCACCAGGGCGGCGTCGCTCGGCCCCTCGGCGAGCAGCCGGGCGTAGTTCCAACCGTATCGGACTGCCTCCTCCGCGGTACCCGAGGTGCCCTGCACCAGCAGGGTGGAAGAGCCGCTGATCGCGGCCGACAGATGCTCGGAGACCCAGGTTTTCGCTGTTCCCGGCACCCCGAGCAGCAGCAGGGCACGATCGGTCGCGAGAGTGGCGACAGCGACCTCCATGAGCCGGCGCGGGCCCACATACTTGGGTGTGATCACTGTCCCGTCGTCCAGGGTGCCGCCCAGCAGGTAGGTCACCACCGCCCACGGTGACAGCTGCCACGACGGCGGCCGCGGCCGTTCGTCGACCCGAGCGAGGGCCTCGAGTTCGCCCGCGAAGGCCTGTTCGGCGTGCGGGCGCAGGAGCGGCGCGGTGGGGGTGGTTTCGATGGTGGTCACTTCAGCTCCTCGAGCATCGCGGATCGTTGATGGAGTTCGTGGCCGAGCAGGCTCATCGCCATGGCCCAGTCGCTGTCCGCACAGCGGGCCGACAGCGCGCGGGCCGCGCTCTCACTCTCGGGTGGCATATGGCGGGCGGCAGTGTGCAGCAGCGAACGATGTGCGGTGGGATGGGTTCCGGGCGCGCCCGGCCGGCGTGCCGCGGTGCGGGCCCGTTCCTCGAACAGATGCAGCAGGTGCCGGGCCACTTCGGGCGGCCACGGCTGCGCCACGGCCGGCAGCAGCGATTCGATTTCGGACAGCCACGCGGCATCCAGTCGCATCAGGTGGCATGCCTGGTCAGCGGGTGGGAGCAGGGCGAACAGTTCCCGGCGTCGCAGAATGGCCGCATTCGACGGTGTCCCCGCGGCGAACAGTGCCGGGGCCCAGGCGGTATCGCGCCGGCTGAGTGCGGCGTCCATCCAGCCGTCGAACAGCGGTTGGCGGAACCGGTCGTCGATCCGGGCGGTGACGGCTCGCGCCGGGGAGCCCAGGGTGCCGGTCCAATAGCCGAGCGGCACAGTGGCGACGAGAGTGCGCAGATGTGCGGCGGCGCGATCGGGCTGTCCGTTCCAGCGGTAGCCGAATTCACGGGTGTTCTCGGTGAATCCGTCGCGGACCGTGGCTTCGTCCAGGCTTTCCGGGATGTCCACGATCAGCTCGGGTGCCTGATCGGGCCCGTTCCGGGCGCATTTCAACCAGTCGCCGGCCCGTGCGGACATCCGCGCCGCGAAGGCCGAACCGGGCAGGCGGCCGAGTAGTCCGGCGGCGGCGCGGCGGACGTCGCCGCGGCGGTCGCGCAGCGCGCGTTCGAGCAGCTCCTCGTCCCCGGGGCCCAGCCGGTCGGCCAATACCGTCAGCAGTTCGGCTTTCGGCGCTCCCGATTCCTGTGGCCAGGCGGTCTCGAGAGCTTCCCGCGCGGCAACTGGATCCCGGCGGCGTAGCGCGGCCAGCCACTGGACCCGTTCCGGCGGCAGACCCAGCCGCCAGGTTTCGGCGCTCGGTTCCGATTGCGCCGTATCGCGCCGGGCGAGATCGTTCCAGCGCGGTATCCACCCGGCCAGCCAGCGGCCCCGGGTACCGGCGAGACGCAGCGCCGGTTCGCGGAGAGCGCTGTCGCGGGACGCGAATTCGAGCAGCTGCCCGACCATCCGGTCCGGCGCGCGGAAATCGTGCCGCGCCGCGGCGGCGAACCATTCCGGCAGAAATTCGGGCCGGTCCGAGATGAGGAGCGCCAGCCGGTCGGCCGCGGCGGGCGGCAGCACCCGCCGGGAGTCCGCGGCAGCGGGTTCGGCGGGTAGTTCGGCCCGGCCCGGAAGATATCCACCACGGGCCCAGGAAATCTCCAGAGCGGTGGCTTCCAGCAACCGGTCGGCGGCGTCCTCGCTCGGCAGGGCCGCGGCGGCCGCGGCGACCGGACCCGGTAGCGGGGGCAGGGCGGCGCCGCCCCGGGCCGTGCCGAGCAGCGCGATGGAGGCTGCTTCCGGTGTGGCGGTCACGGCGGTGTGGGTGACGTCGGCCGCGGGGCCGGCGTCGTGGAATTCGTCTCCGGCCAGCACCGAGAGCACATCCAGGCGACGGCCGGTCCAGAGACCGAAAACGGTGACCGGCCGGCCTCCGGAGAGCGCGAGCAGCCGCCACGGCTGGGCGGGTTCCACCAGCGGTACCGCCGTGCCGTCGGGTTCGGCGAGCATCCAGTCCGGCCCGAGCCGGGTCGGCACCACCTCGTGCAGGAGTACGGGCCAGGACTCCAGCCACGGATCGGCAGCGGCGGCGGTGGCGAATTCGGCCAGTGCGCCGGCGATCGTGCCCGCCTCGGCGGCAATCCGGAATTCGCCCGGCGCTCGCGCGGCGGAACCGGTGCCGTCGGACGGTCCGGCCGATGCCCGTAACGGGGCGGCGCCCGGATAGAAGTGCAGATCCGATTCCGTGGCCAGGCCGACCGGCGGCACCTGGGCGGGAAAGGCCGGCGAACCGTGCGAATGATCGAGCAACAGCGCCCAGCGCCCGGTGTGCACCCCGTACAGCCAGCTCTGCCGGGTGTGCAGCCGATCTTCTTCGCTGGTCCGCATTCCCACGGTGAGCCACCGATCTCGCACCGCCGGTTCGGTGAGTACGGACTCCGTCGCTGTCGGGTAGCCGATATGAGCGCGGACGGTGGCCGCGAGCGGCGCGGGCAGCTCATCCAGTGATGCGTGGGCGGCGAGCAGCAGCCGCAGCCACGCGAACCGGCCCAGTACCACTTCCGGCCAGTTCGGCCGGCCGACCACCGCCGCGGGCAATCGGCGCAGGGCGGCGGCGATTCCCGGCGCCTGCGCATCGATCATCCGCGCGGCCACGGCTTCGAACGCGGCGGGGGAGTGGTCCGTCTGGGCCAGCCCGGTACGGATCTGATCGGCCAGCCAGGTACCGAGTTCGGCCGATCCGCTCTCGACCCGGTCGCGGCGCTGCCGCACCGCCGCGGCGCCCGGGGTGCGATTCGATTTCGGCGCGGCGGCTTTTTCGACCCGCCGGCCGATCCACTCCGCCGCGAAATCCGCCGTATCGCCGGTTTCCGCCACCGTGCCGGCCGACCAGAGCAACAGCAGCGACAGACCGTGTTTGCAGGGGAACTTCCGGCTCGGGCAGGAACACCGGAAGGCCGGCCCGGACAGGTCGACGATCGTCTGGTAAGGCGTCTTGCCGCTGCCCGCGCACAACCCCCATACTGCGGTAACGCACCATCCGGTGCCGGACCACCTTCCGGCGAGTTTGCGTGCGGCGGCGAGTGAACTCGCGTCCGGTGCGAGTGCGTTCACCTGGTTCTCCGACCACCGCTGAGTCATCCGGTGACCCCGTATCGTTCGGTCATCTTGCCCCCGTTTTCTCCGTCGGAAGAGTTCTATCGCACCGCACCGACAGGATCGCTCCGAGCGCCGGATGTGGATGGAAGCAGTTGCCGCTGACAGCTATTCGAGCCATACCAGGTATTGCGGAATCGGATGCTCTCTGGCATCCTGACCTGTTCGGCCAGACCGAGCCACCCTGGAGGGTGACACCAACGAGCTGCCCGACGGGGTTGGCGAGGGGTGGCCATCGGTGTCCCGTCCGGGTCGGTCGATGACCAGATCCCATCCCCGCGGGCACGTTCGACCTGCCGTCGGCGTATCCAGCCCGTGATCGTCTGGCGCACAGACCGTCCGGGACGCCGAATCCGTCTCGACCTGTCCGATCGGTTCGCCATCGGGTAGCGTTCTGTCCAGCTTTCGATCGTTCGATCACACCGGGGCCGGGGTGCGCGTGGTCCGTAGGGGGCGTGGAGAAGTTTCGTGGAACCTGTGCGGGAACAATCCCGGAAGGCCCCGGCTCGGCCGGGTGCAGAGATCGTCGCGCAGCTGGCGGCGGATCCGGACCTACCCGATGCGACCGCCGCGGTGATCCGGGCGGCCCTGGCACCACCGGAACCGGCAGCGGGCCCGGAAGCCGTCGGCAACGAGGCCGGGTTCGGACTCGGCGGGATCTTCTTGCGGGCCATCCGCATCGAGGGTTTCCGCGGTATCGGTCCGGCCACCGCGCTGGAATTGCCCGCCGGTCCCGGGCTCACCCTGGTCACCGGCCGTAACGGTAGCGGGAAGTCGAGTTTCGCCGAGGCCGCCGAACTCGCGCTCACCGGCGCGAATCGACGGTGGGACGGCCGTTCGGCCGCCTGGCGGGAGGGTTGGCGCAATCTGCACCGATCCGGCCCGGTACGCATCGAAGTGGAATTGCGTACCGATGGACCGCCCGCCGCGCTGACCGTGGCCCGCGAATGGGCGGCCGGTGCGCCGCTGACCGGCGGTGAATGGACTCAGCGCCGGGACGGTGAGCCGCTCGCCGCGTTCCCGGCCGGCGACTGGGCCGCGCCACTGGAGCTGTATCGACCGTTCCTGTCCTACAGCGAACTCGGCGCGCTGGTCGACGGGAAACCCAGTGAACTGTTCGATGCCCTGCACCAGTTGCTCGGCCTGGACGAACTGATCAGCGCGCACGAACGGATCCGCTCCGGGCGGCTGGAGATGGAGAGCGCGGTCCGGTCGGCCCGCCGGGAGCGGCAGGCCCTGCTGGCGGAACTGTCCGGGGTCGCCGACGAACGGGCGTCGCGCGCCGGTCGGATACTCCGGCAGCCCGAACCCGATCTCGCGGAGCTCGAACGACTGCTCACCGACGCGGGCGGGTCGGAACCGGCCGCGTTGCGTGCCGTGCTGGCTCTCGAATTGCCCGCGGCGGGCCGGGTCGCGGCACTGCTCACTCGATTGCGTACCGCACAGTCGGCGGTATCGGCGGCCACCTCACCCGAAGCCGTGGCGGATCTGCGGGTCCTCGATCTGCTGCGGATGGCGTACCTCCATAGCGCCGGACCGGAAGACGCTCTGGGCGCTCGGGGCCCGATCGGACCCGGCCATCAAGAGCCCGCCCCCCGGCCCGGCAGCGCGGACGAGGCCGGGTGCCCGTGCCCGGTCTGTGGCCGGGGAGTTCTGGACCGGCAATGGCAGACCGAGACCGCCGCCGCGGTCGCCGAACTGTCGGAACGGACCGCGGATCTACGTCGCGCCCGCGCCGAACTGGCAACTGTGCTCGCGGAACTCCGGGCGTCGATCGGCGACGTTCCCACGGAACTGGCTGTCGCCGAACCCGCCTACCTCGATACCGGCGCCCTGCGCGACACCTGGATGCGGTGGGGACAGCTGGCCGGACACGAGAACCCGTCGCCGGACGATCTCGGCGCCGTCTACGACCGGTTGTCCACCGAACTGGGATTCCTGCGGCACCGTGCCGCCAAGGAACTGGACCGGGTGGAACAGGTGTGGGCGCCGCTGGCCCCGCGCTTGCGCGCCTGGCTGGAACTCGCCCGGACGGTGACCGCCCGGGCCACCGAACTGACCATCGCCCGCGCCGCCGAGGACTGGCTGAAATCGGCGACCGCGCAGGTCCGCGACGAACGACTGGCCCCGCTCGCCGGTACCGCCCGCTGGGTATGGCAGAGCCTGCGCCAGCAGAGCAGTGTGGAACTCGGTGGAATCCGGTTACAGGGCAATGCGAACAGTGCCCGCCGGGTACAACTCGATGTCACGGTGGACGAGGTGGACGGCGCCGCCCTCGGGGTGATGAGCCAAGGCGAGCTGCACGCGCTCGGCCTGGCGCTCTTCCTGCCCCGCGCGACGGTGGCCGCGAGCCCGTTCCGTTTCGTGCTGATCGACGACCCGGTGCAGGCGATGGACCCCGCCAAGGTCGACGGGCTGGCGCGGGTGCTGGCGACCGTCGCCTGGGACCGGCAGGTCGTGGTCTTCACCCACGACGACCGACTCGCGGAAGCGGTGCGCCGGATGCAGATCGACGCCCGCATCCTCGAAGTGCAGCGGCGGGAACGGTCGGTGGTCGAGATCCGGCTGTCCAGCGACCCCGTGCACCGCTACCTCGACGATGCTCGCGCACTGCTGCGGACCCCGCAGCTGCCCCGGGCCATTGCCGACGAACTGGTCGCCAGCTGCTGCCGCTCCGCGCTCGAAGCGGCCGGCCTGGCCCGCGCCAAACGGGATCTGCTCGCCGGGGGGATGGATCATCGCGAAGTGCAGCGGCGGATCGATACCGCACAATCCACCCGCGCCATGGTCGCGCTGGCGGTGCTGGGGCCCGGCCGCCGGATCGAGGATCTGAACAAACAACTCGCCAAGGAGGGCCGGTGGGCGGTCGAGGTCGTCCGCGACGCCACCGCGGGCGCCCATATCCCGATCGCGCGTGATCTGTCGGAACTGATCGCCGATACCGAACGTTTCGTGGACTGGCTGAACCGATGAGCCCGCACCGATCCGGCGACCGGGCCGACCGCGCCGAACGTCCGGCGGACCCGGAACCCGCGCGGAGCGGTGAACCCGACGCCCCCGGCAGCGGCACACGCCGCCGTGTCCGCGGGCCGGTCCGGCGTGGCCGCGATAAAGGCGGTACGCGGCGCCCGCACGGTCCGCCGGGACGCCGGGAGGCCCAGGATTCCCCACCCCGGCCCACGGTGACCGAACGGCTGACGGTGGTCGATCGCTTACTGGACGGTTCGGTTCCCGCCGCCGGGGCGGTCTGGTCCCGGGCGACCGCGTGGATTCTGCGGATCGCGCTCGAACAATCGGTGGACGATCTCTGGTCGCGGACCGAACCCGCCCTCGCGCGCTGCCCGATGCGTGCCCAGCTGCTGGCCCTGCGGGTGATCGCCGGCCCGCCCACCGCGGCGCGGACAGCCGCGCTGTGGACTGCTCTGTCGCATGCCGCGCATCACCACGACCACGAGCTGGCACCGGGCCTCGGCGAATTACGGCGCTGGCGCGAGGACACCGAGCGGATCGTCGCCGAGCTGGCCGCGGTCCGTCGCTGAACCTGCCGTGCGAACCGGGGAACACTGGCGGATGCGCGAGCTGTGCCGCCAGCTGCCCGGACCTTTCCGCGCCGGCCCGCGAGTTCCGGTATTTCCGTGCGGCGCAGAATCGGGGGGTGGACGAAACGGAGCCGTGCCCCTGCCGTCGCGGCGACACGCTCGCCGAATGCTGCGGCCCGTTGCTGGCGGGCAGTCCCGCGCCGAGCGCCGAAGCGCTCATGCGTTCGCGCTACACCGCGTTCGCGCTCGGGGACGCCGATTATCTGCGCCGGTCCTGGCACCCCGACACCCGCCCGGTGCGGTTGGCGCTCGATCCGGGACGCCGCTGGTTGTTCCTGGAGATACAGCGGGTGACCGGCGGCGGGCCCTTCGACCGATCCGGGACGGTGGAGTTCACCGCCCACTACCGTGACCCCGGCGGTCGCGGGCAGTTGCACGAGATCAGCCGGTTCGCCCGGGCCGGCGGATCGTGGTGCTACGTGGACGGCGATATCGAGCCGTGACCGCGGGCCGCGGACTCGTCCGGTCCCGCGGCACGACCGGCGGTACTGTGCACGCTATGCCACGTATCGCCATCGAATACTGCACCCAGTGCCGCTGGTTGCTGCGGGCGAGCTGGATGGCACAGGAACTCCTGAGTACCTTCACCACCGATATCGGGGAGGTTGCGCTGATTCCCGGCGAAGGCGGAATCTTCCGGATCACCGTCGACGGCGATGAGGTGTGGGAGCGCAAAGCCGACGGGGGATTCCCCGATATCGCCGTGCTGAAGCAGCGCGTGCGCGACCGGATCGCGCCGGCCCGCGATCTCGGTCATATTGATCGCGCCGGCGATCCCACGGCTGAATCAGGCGGTTGACGGCGGTCGAGCCGGGCACCGGTCAGCGGGCCGGCTATCCGCCCGCGCCCGAGCCGCCCCGGGAATCGTGGGTGGTGCGCCGGTTCAGGCGCAGCAGCCGCCTCCGCAACATCCGCCGCCGCCCGCCGGTGCGGGAGCCGATACCGCCGCCGGCGCCGCGGCGCGTCCGGTCGTCGCGAAGGTGGTGAGCAGTTTCACCGTGTCGTCGTGGCCACCGGGGCAGACCGCCGGGTCCGATGCCTGCGCCATCGGACGGTTGACCTCGAAGGTGTTGCCGCAGCTGCGGCAACGGAATTCATAACTCGGCATGGCCGAATTCTAGAGACGTTCCGATCCGGTGTTGGTGGGTGCGACGCGATATTTCCGGAACCGAACTGTAACCGGATCGCCCGTACCCTCGAATGCACAGGTAGAGGAGGTCTGTGATGAATGTCCAGTACTTCGAGGTAGCGCCTGCTGTGGGCGATTCCGCACCGGTGGCCCGGACCGAGTTCGGTGCGGTCCGGGGGACCCGGGAGGGGCCGGTATCGGTCTGGCGCGGAATTCCGTATGCGGCCGCACCGGCCGGTCCGCGCCGCTTCCGGCCGCCGCGCGCACCGGAACGCTGGGACGGGATCCGCGACTGTACGGCCTTCGGCCGGATCGCTCCGCAGGATATGGCCAACACCGTGCCCATGGACCGTTCCCTGGCGATGGGCGAGGACTGCCTCTGGTTGAACGTCTGGGCCCCCGCGTCGACCGCCGACGAGCCGCGTCCGGTGCTGGTCTGGTTGCACGGCGGCGCCTACTGCCTGGGATCGGCCGCGCAGGCCGTCTACGACGGCAGCAACCTCGCGACGACCGGCGACGTGGTGGTCGTCACGGTGAACTACCGGGTGGGAGCTCTGGGCTTCCTCGATCTGTCCTCGCTCTCGGACGAGTTCGTGCCCAACCTGGGGCTCCTCGACCAGCTCGCCGCATTGGAGTGGGTGCGCGACAATATCGCCGGATTCGGCGGCGACCCCGGCAATGTGACCCTGTTCGGGGAGTCCTCCGGCGCCGGCTGTGTCACCGCGCTGCTCACCGCGCCGCGCGCCGCGGGCCTGTTCCACCGCGCCATCGCACAGAGCCCGCCCGCGACCACCGTCTACGGCCGGGAACGCGCCGCCCGGGTGGCCGACCGTTTCCTCGAACTGGCGGAACTCCCGAGGTCACGGGCCGGCGAACTGCTGACCTGCCCGATCGAACGGATCGTGCAGGCCGCTGCGGTACTGATCGACGAGGTTCCGCTGCAGGCCCCGGGGACGCTGGCCGCGGCGCCGGTGGTGGACGAGGATCTGCTGCCCGGTTACCCCACCGACCGGTTTCGCGACGGCCGCTCGCACCGGGTGCCGCTTATCATCGGCACCAACAAGGACGAGGCGTCGCTGTTCCGGCTGTTCCGGTCACCGATCATGCCGGTCACCCCGGACGCGGTGAACACCATGCTCGAGCAGGTACAGGCCAGCCATCCGGACCTGTCGCCCGACCGGGTCGCCGAGATCACCGCGGTGTACCCCGACCTGGCGAAGCCGCGCGGAGCACTGGCCATGTCCACCGACGCCGCGTTCCGGATGCCCGCTCTCTGGGTGGCCGACGGTCATTCCCAGCACTCACGCACCTGGATGTACCGCTTCGACCACGCGACCCCGATGCTGCGGGCTGCCCGGGTCGGTGCCGGGCACGCCACGGAACTGCCGTACGTCTTCGGCAACTTCGGCACCTTCGACCACGACCCCACCTTCTGGCTGGGCGGGCGTCGGCAGGCCACGGAGGTGTCGGGCCGGATGATGCGCCGCTGGCTGGCTTTCGCCGCCCACGGCGTTCCGGCCGCGCTCGACGGTTCCAAGCACTGGCCGCCCTACCACCCGGAATCCCGGGAAACGCTGGTCATCGACACCGTCGACCGGGTGGTCCCGGATCCCGAAGGGGACCTGCTCACCGCCTGGGGAGAACGCGCCGTCGGCTTTGCTTGATTTCCCGGGTGGGCTGCTACACGTCCGTTGAGAACCGGATACCGCCGTCGGGGATCTGCACGCCGGGCCAGACTCGGGCGCCGCGGAGGAGTTCGCAGCGGGCGCCGACGCTGGCGCCGTCGCCGATAACGCCGTCGCGGACCAGGGCGCGCGGGCCGATGCGGGCGCCGAACCCGATGATCGAGCGTTCCACGGTGGCGCCTGCTTCCACTTTGGCGCCGTCGAAGAGGATCGCCCCGTCGAGGCGGGCGCCCGCGCCGACCTCGGCGCCGCGGCCGACCACGGTGCCGCCGATGAGCAGGGCTCCGGGTGCTATTCCGGCGCCCTCGTGGACCAGCGATTCGCCGCGCTGCCCGGGCAGCACCGACGAGGGGGCGATACCGCGGACCAGGTCGGCCGAACCGCGGACGAAGTCCTCCGGGGTCCCCATATCGCGCCAGTACGAGGTGTCGACATGGCCCTGGACCCGGGCGCCCTCGGTGAGCAGCGCCGGGAAGACCTCGCGTTCCACCGAGACCGGCCGCCCGGCGGGGATCTTCTCGATGTATTCGCGCCGGAACACGTAGCAGCCGGCATTGATCTGATCGGTCGGCGGGTCCTGGGTTTTCTCCAGGAAGGCGGTGACCCGGCCGTCGGCGTCGGTGGGCACACAGCCGAAAGCGCGGGGGTCGCTCACCCGCACCAGGTGCAGGGTGACATCGGCCCGGGTGGTTTCGTGGGTTTTCAGGATGGCCCGCAGGTCGGTGCCGCCCAGAACGTCACCGTTGAACACCATGACGTTGTCCGCGGTGAGCCGGGGCAACACATTGCGGATACCGCCGCCGGTGCCCAGCGGTTCGGTTTCGGTGACGTATTCGAGCTGCAGGCCGAGGTCGGCGCCGTCACCGAAATGCTCCTCGAAGACCTCGGCCTTGTACGAGGTGCCCAGCACCACACGGGTGATGCCGGCTTCGGCGATCCGGGACAGCAGATGGGTCAGGAACGGCACACCCGCGGTGGGCAGCATCGGTTTGGGCGCCGACAGGGTCAGCGGCCGCAGCCGGGTGCCCTTGCCGCCGACCAGGATGACCGCTTCCGCGCCTGCTTGTGATGCCATGGAGCTCCCTTGTTCCCATCCGTCGTCGACCCGGCACGGCGCCGGTGCGGCTGGGCGGCCTGTTCCCGCCGCCGGTCAGCCGGCCTGTTCCCGCTGCCGTGCACGCAGTGCGGATCGAACCGCAATGCGGCAGCGGATCGCAAGTCCGGCCCGGAGTGCCCAGCGCAGCGGGGCCTGCCACCAGTGCGGATGCCGGTCGGCCTGGAAACGGTAGGCGCTGGCGTGGTGGGCGGGCAGCATCTTCTCCGGGTGGCGTCCGGCCGCGTGCCCTTTGGCATGGGTGACCTCGGCGTCGGGCACGAAAACGTTGTGCCAGCCCGCCCGGCCCATCCGGTCGCCGAAGTCGACGTCCTCCATGTACATGAAGTAGCGGGAATCGAAGCCGTCGATGGAGTCGAACGCTTCCCGGCGCACCAGCAGGCACGACCCGGACAGCCAGCCGACCGACCGTTCGGAGATCTCCTCGTTCTCCTGCCGGTAGCGGCGGGTCCACGGGTTGGTTTTCCAGACCGCGCCGAGGATGGCGTGCCCGGCGCCGTCGAGCAGGCCGGGCACCGACCGGGCGGACGGGTAGACGCTGCCGTCCGGTTCCCGGACCATCGGGCCGATCGCGCCCGCTCGGGGCCAGCGCTGGGCGGCTTCCAGCATGATGTCGATGGAGTCGTTGCCCCAGCGGATATCCGGGTTGGCGATCAGTACATAGTCGAGGTCGGGGTCGAGTTCGGCGACGGCGCGGTTGATGGCGCCGCCGTAGCCGATGTTCCCGCCGGTCGACAGGAAGCGCACATGGGCGTTCGCTTCGGCGACCAGTTCCGGGACGCCGTCGGTCGAACCGTTGTCGGCGAGGATGACCTGAGGTTTCTCCGCGGTCGCCGTGGTGAGGGTGCTGATGAAATGCTCGAGATGTTCGCCCGGTGAATACGTGACCGTGACCACGGCCAGGCGCGGCCGGTCATGCGGGTGACCCGGGGTATCGGAGGCGTTCACAGCGCCCCACCCTAATGCGCGGGGCCGGTCAGTGCCTCGGTCAGTGCGGATTCCCAGGGGCGTAACGGTGTCAGGCCCGCGTTCTGCCAGGTCGCGCCGGAGAGCACGGAGAAGGCGGGCCGGGGCGCGGGCCGGGGGAACTCGGCGGAGGTGCACGGTCGCACGCGCCCGGGATCGGCGCCGATACCGGCGAAAACCGCGCGCGCCAGGTCGAACCAGCTCGCCCGGCCCGAATTCGTGGCGTGCAGTACCGCGGGGGGATCGGGGTGATGCGCGAGTTCGAGCAGCCCGGCGGCGAGGTCGGCGGCGTAGGTGGGGGAGCCGATCTGGTCGGTGACGACGTTCACGGTGTCGCGTTCGCGTTCCAGCCGGCGCATGGTGGCGACGAAATCGCCGTCGGTGCCCCGGTACACCCAGGCTGTCCGGACGATCTGCGCGTGCGGGCTGTTCTCCCGGACGGCAAGTTCTCCGGCCAGTTTGGAGCGGCCGTAGACGGTGGTTGGGCCGGTCGGGTCGCCGGGTTCGTACGGGGCGGTCCCGGTGCCGGGGAACACATAGTCGGTGGAGAGGTGGATGAGCCGGGCACCGCTCCGGGCACAGGCCGCCGCCAGGACGGCCGGACCGGTCGCGTTACCCGCGAAGGCCGCCTCGGGTTCCGATTCGGCCCGGTCGACCGCGGTGAAGGCGGCACAATTGATGACGATATCGCCCGGCCGCAGTGCCGATTCCACGGCTGCCGGGTCGGTGATGTCCAGCAGGGATCGCGGATAGGCGCGGGCGGCGGGCGCCAGCCGGAGCAGTTCCCGGCCGACCTGCCCGCCGGCCCCGGTGATCACGAGCCGGGCGGTGAGGTCGGTGCCGGGTGGTACTACATCGTTCACCGGCCCAGTCTGGCACGCCGTCGATTCGCCGAATCGGTGTCAGTAGGGCTGCCGTTGGTTAGCCTGCGTGGTGCGGAAGGTGTTTCGACGGCATACGCGAAGTGGATCGGGGTCCTCGACCGATCCGTACAGGGGAGAGGAAGTTCAAAGGTGGCGCAGCGTGGGGAGCCGACGTTGTGGAGTCCGGTGCGGGTGTTCGTCGCGTCGGTTGCTCTGATTGTGCTGGTGGGTACCGGATTCGCCTGGCGCGGGGTGGATTCGCTGGTGTCGAATATCGAGCGGATCACCGATCTGGGCCTGGGCGGTGGCCAGCGCGACGGTGCGGTGGACATTCTGCTCGTGGGCGTGGATTCACGCACCGATGCCAAGGGTGATCCGCTCAGCGACGCCGAACGTGCGATGCTGCACGCGGGTGACGAGATCGGCACCAATACCGACACCGTCGTGCTGGTGCGGGTACCCAACGACGGTAGTTCGGCCACCGCGATCTCGATTCCCCGCGATGCCTACGTAGATATTCCCGGGATGAACAAGGGCAAGATCAACTCTGCCTACGGCATCACCAAACAGACCGTGCAGGACGATTTGCTCGCCGACGGTGCCACGCCGGAGGAGGCCGAGGAGAAATCCACCCAGCGCGGCCGGCAGGCCCTGATTCGATCCGTGGCCGGACTCACCGGGATTACCGTCGACCATTACGCCGAGGTCAGCCTCCTCGGGTTCGTCCTGCTCACCGATGCGGTCGGCGGTGTGGACGTCTGCCTGCGGAACCCGGTCGACGAACCGCTGTCCGGTGCGTATTTCCCCGCCGGCCGCCAGAAACTGGACGGACCGCAAGCCTTGAGTTTCGTCCGGCAGCGGCACAACCTCGAACGCGGCGATCTGGACCGCATCGTCCGTCAGCAGGTGTTCATGGCCCAGCTCGTGCACCAGGTGATCAGCGCCGATACGCTGAGCAACCCGAGCCGGCTGCGCGAACTCAGTGACGCGGTCGGCCGCACCGTCGTACTCGACGAGGACTGGGACCTGCTGGGGTTCCTGAACCAGCTCCAGGATCTCACCGCCGGGAACGTCACTTTCGAAACCATTCCGGTCGCCGACCTCAACGGCACCACCACCAACGGGGAGTCCGTGGTCCGGGTCGAACCCGACGAGGTGCGGGATTACGTCGCCGGGCTGGTCGGCGAAGAACCCGCCACCGCCGAATCGAGCGCTACCACCGCGGCGCCGGACATCGACGCGGGAACGGTGGAGGTGAACGTCTACAACTCCAGTTCGGTCGCCGGCCTGGCCGGATCCGTATCGGGGGAACTCACGGCACTCGGTTATGTCCAGGGCGAGGTGGGTAACTATCCGGATGACCCGGTGTCGCAGAGTCAGGTGCTTGCCGCGTCGAGTTCGGATCCGGGTGCCGCGGCGGTCGCCGTATCGCTCGGTGGCCTCCCGGTCGTCTCGGATCCCTCGGTCGCGGCGGGGACGGTGAGCGTCGTGCTGGCGAGCGACTACGCTGGCCCCGGATCCGGTAGCGAGGATGTGATCGATTTCGGCGAATCGTCGACATCGGCCACCCCGGTGCCGCCCGCGCCGCCCATCGCGGCGGCCGGAGACGGACCCACCTGTGTGAACTGAACCCTGTGTGAATTGGACGCAGAAAGCAGACGATGCGCGACGTAGACCAGGCCACGACCCTCCCCGAAGCGGTGCTCGAGCCGATTCTGGAACGCGAACCCGCCGCACCCCGGATCACCTGGTACGACGACGCGACCGGCGCGCGTATCGAGCTCTCCGGTCTGACGCTGGCGAACTGGGCCGCCAAAACCGGCAATCTCATCCGCGACGAATTCGGGCTCACCCCCGGCGCCCGGGTCGCGGTACTGCTGCCCGCCCACTGGCAGACCGCGGCGGTCCTGCTCGGCTGCTGGTGGGCCGGAACCGAGGTGGTATTGCAACCGGATCCCGACGCGGAACTGGTCTTCGCCGCCGCCGACCGGCTGGCCGAAACCGAGGATGCCCCCGAGGTCGCGGCGCTGTCCCTGGACCCGATGGGTGCGCCGGTGCGCGATCTGCCGATCGGCGTCACCGACTACGCGACCGCGGTCCGGGTCCACGGCGACCAATTCCGCCCCGGCGGTGCGGGTGCCGCGCTGGACGGTATGCCGGTGCCGGAGGTTCTCACCGCGGCCCGGAAATCGGCGGCGCGGCAAGGATTCTCGGAAACCGACCGGGTCCTGTCCAGCGGCAGCTGGGATACCGCCGAGGAACTGATCGACCGCTACCTCGCGGTGCTCGTCGCGGGTGCCTCGCTGGTGCAGGTGACCGAACCCGATCCGGCGCTGCGGGATCGGCGCGTCGAGACCGAACGGGTCACCCTGATTCTCTGACCGGTTGTCCTACCACGGTAGGTGGGCGAAGTCCGACTCCGGCAGGTTCCGCCGCGGCGGCGCAGTGCGTAGCGTCGACGGCGAGGCGATGGCGCAACCACGGAGGGGTCGGATGAAACCGCAATACGTGTACCGGTGGGTCAACAATCACGGGCTGATTCGGGCGGCGAAGCAGGTGAAGTTGCGCCGGGGCGATCTGTTCGCCCGGCTCAACGGCGGGCCGGAAGGTATCGAGAATCCGTATGCGCTGATCGAAGAGCTGCGCGGCGCCGGAGGACTGCATCGGGTGCCGCCCGTCTGGGTTACCTTCGACCACGACCTGTGCCGGGAAATCCTGCGGGACAACCGTTTCGGTACCGGTATGCCGAATGTGCTCCGCCTGCCGGACAAGGCACAGCGGGCGCTGGAACGGTGGCCGGTCCCGCCCAACCCGGTGGACCCGCCGTCCATGCTGATGATCGACCAGCCGGAACACACGCGGATGCGTAAACCCGTGGCCGCGGCCTTCACCCCGCGCGCGGTCGCCCGGCTACGGGACCGGGTCACCACGGTCACCGACGAACTCCTCGCCGCTCTACCCGATAACGGGCCCGCCGATCTGGTCACCGAATTCGCGGCCCAGGTCCCGATCGCCATCATCTCCGAGATGCTCGGCTTCCCGGACGCCGATCGCGAGATGTTCCTGCACTGGGGCGACGACATCAGCCCGCTGCTCGACCTCGGAATCTCCTGGCAGGCGCACAGCCGGGCGATGGAATCCTCCGAACGGGTCCACCGGTACCTGCTGGACCATATCGAGCGACTCCGCGCCGAGCCCGGCGACGACATCCTCAGCAGCCTCGTCACCGCGGGCGAGCTGTCCACCTACGAACTGTGCGCGTCGGCCACCCTGCTCATGGGTGCGGGATTCGAAACCACCGTCAACCTCATCGGCAAGGGCATCATCTGGCTGCTGAACCACCCGGACCAGCTGGACCGTCTCCGCGCCGAACCGGACCTCTGGCCGAACGCGGTCGAAGAAATCCTGCGCATCGACGCACCGGTGCAGACCACCGCCCGGACCGCGCGCACCGACCTCGAGATCGCGGGCCGCCGCCTCCGCGCAGGCTCCACGGTGGTCCTCTCCCTGGCCGGCGCGAATCGTGATCCCGCGGTGTTCCCCGACCCGGCCCGTTTCGATATCACCCGGGAAAATGCCAAGAACCACCTGGGTTTCAGCAGCGGAATCCACGTCTGCCTCGGCGCCGGCCTGGCCCGTATGGAAGCCGTCCACGCCCTGCGCGCCCTCCTGGAAACATTCCCCGACCTGCGCCTCACCGCTCCACCCACCCGCCGCCCCTTGTTCACCCTCCACGGTTACTCCCACCTCCCGGTCCACACCGGCCCGCGAGTCCGCACCAGAGTCTGATTGCGCTGGCTCTGGCGGCCTCGATCAAGGCAGTACCGTCCGACGTGACATTCCTGCCGACCGTGCCCACGGTGGCGCCGAGTTCAGCGAGGCCTTGGAGGTTTTGGCCCGCGTCGCCGTTCAGTCCTCGTAGCGCATGCGGCGCAGCCGCGAGTCTCGAGGGCTGAACGGCGACGCCAAGGGGGGACAAAACCCCGCGCGCCGGAGGCGCGCCATAATACACAGCGTGGCTGATGTTGCGGTAGTTGGATCCGGGCCCAACGGGCTTGCGGCGGCGGTGATGATGGCCGGGGCCGGGCTCGAGGTCGAGGTGTACGAGGCGGGGGAGACGCTGGGGGGTGGGTGCCGGACCTCGGAAGTGACGCTTCCGGGGTTCCGGCACGATATCTGCGCCGGCGCGCATCCCATGGCCTACGCCTCCCCGTTCTTCCGCGCGTTCGACCTGGCAGCGCACGGGGTGGAACTGCTCGCCCCGGCCGCTTCCTACGCGCACCCGCTCGATTCGGGGGTCGCGGGGGTGGCGTGGCGGGACCTGGACCGGACCGTGGACGAATTGGGTCGTGACGGGAAGGCGTGGCGCGGACTGTTCGCACCACTGGTCCGCGACTGGCCGGCGGTGGTGGAC
Source organism: Nocardia sp. NPDC051750 (assembly GCF_044453135.1). NCBI lineage: Bacteria > Bacillati > Actinomycetota > Actinomycetes > Mycobacteriales > Nocardiaceae > Nocardia > Nocardia sp. NPDC051750. The sequence goes on from NZ_JBITCK010000007.1 coordinate 462,121, forward strand.
ACCGCCATGTCCGATATGCGGCATGTTCCGATCTCACCGGCGGCGATCCGGTTCGGGCTCCGGCTGCTGGAGCAGGCGTCACCCCTGTGGAACACCCGGTTCTCGGGACAGGTCGCCCCGGCATTGTTCACCGGGGTCGCCACGCATGTCATCACCCCGCCGCGGGCCCTGCCGGCCGTCGGGGCCGGGTTGCTGCTGGCCACCCTGGGGCATGTCGGCGGCTGGCCGGTACCGCGCGGCGGCAGCCAGGCGATCGTGGACGCGCTCGCCGCGGAACTGCGCCGGCGTGGCGGGCGAGTGATCACCGGGCATCGGGTGGACTCGCTGGCCGAGCTCGGTGACACCCGGGCGATCCTGTGCGACACCTCCCCGGCCGAACTCGTGCGCATCGCCGGCGACGGTCTCCCGGCCGGTTATCGCCGCCGGCTCGAACGAGTCCGGTACGGCGCGGGTGCCTGCAAGGTCGATTTCGCGCTGTCCGGTCCGGTGCCGTGGCAGGCGCCGGGGTGCGCCGAGGCGGGGACCCTGCACCTGGTCGGTAGTCGCGCCGAGGCCTTGGCCGCCGAACACGCGGTCGCCGCGGGGGTACACACCGATCGTCCGTACACGCTGGTCATCCAGCCCGGGGTCGTCGACCCCACCCGAGCCCCGGCGGGACAGCACACGCTGTACGCCTACGGTCATGTCCCGCACGGCTCCGATCGAGATATCAGCGATCTGATGGTGGGTCAGATCGAACGCTTCGCGCCCGGGTTCCGCGATCTGATCCTCGCGAAACACGTCCGCACCGCCGCCGATATGCCCGCATACAACGCGAATTACGTGGGCGGGGATATCAATGCCGGTGCGATGACCGTGTGGCAGACGGTCTTCCGGCCGGCGCCCCGCTGGAACCCGTACAGCACGGGGCTGCCCGGCGTCTATCTGTGCTCGTCGGCCACCCCACCGGGTGGCGGGGTGCACGGGATGGCCGGTACCCATGCCGCGGCGCATGCGCTGCGCACCGTCTTCGGTAACCGCACGGACCCCTTCGATCTGGTCGCCGCGACCGCCGCGGACCGCTAGACCTTCGTCGCGGACTCCCGGTACAGGTCCGGTTCCAGGTAGATGACCCGGGCCGTCGGTACGGCGGCCCGGATGCGGCTCTCCGCCTCGTCGATACCCGCCGCGATCTGCGCGATATCCAGCCCCGGCACCACCGCGACCTTGGCCGCCACCAGCAACTCCTCCGGGCCGATGTACTGGGTCTTCATATGGATGAGGCGATCGATGGTCGTACCGTCGGCGACGTTTTCGCGGATCGCCCGGTCCTCGTCCGCGGTCGCGCCCTCACCGATCAGCAGGCTGTGCATCTCGATGATCAGGATGATCGCGATGATCCCGAGCAGCGCGCCGATGGCCAGGGTTCCGACACCGTCCCACACCGGATCACCGGTGAGCATGGTCAGCCCGACACCGCCCAGCGCCAGTACGAGCCCGATCAGCGCCCCGGTATCCTCCAACAGCACCACGGGCAGCTCCGGGCTCCGTGAATTACGGATGAACTGCCACCAGCTCGCCCGGCCCTTGAGCGGTTTCGATTCCCTGACCGCGGTGATGAAACTGTAGGTCTCCAGTCCGATGGCGATCACCAGGATCACGACGGCCACGATCGGCGAGTTCAGTTCCTCGGGGTGCTGCACCTTGTGGATGCCCTCGTACAGGGCGTACACGGAACCCAGCGTGAACAACACCAGCGCCACCACGAACGAATAGAAGTAGCGGCTGCGCCCGTACCCGAACGGATGCAGTTCGTCGGCTTCCTGCTGGGCCCGGTTCTGCCCGAACAACAGCAACCCCTGGTTCGCGGTATCGGCGACCGAGTGCACACCCTCGGCGAGCATCGAGGCCGAGCCGGTGATCGCCGCACCCACGAATTTCGCCGCCGCGATCCCGGCATTCGCCGTCAACGCGGCAAGGATTGCCTTCTTACTTCCACCAGCCGACATCTGCCCACCTGTGTTTTCGGCGCGCTGGCGCGCGCGGGTTCGGGGCCCCCTCGTGTCTCGAATCTTCACTCCGCCGCTCCTCCGCTTCGCTCCCCCGCTCCGTCAGTCCAGATCCGAGACGGGCCCCGAACCAAACCACCGAAGGCCCACCATCTCACTGGGGCCGGAGGGAGCGCGCGCAGGTCGGAAGAAGGAAGACCCTGGCAGGCCCACAGCATTGTAAACGTTGTGTTTTCGGCGCGCCGGATGCGCAGGACCGCGAAAACTCCGGCACTTCCGGCCTCTGCCGAGCCGAATCGCTACTCCTACTCTCCTAAGCAGGCACAGAAGAGGGTAGTGGGGCCATCGGCGGCCTGGGCGCGGATATCGGTGTCGGTGGCCGAGATCCAGGCCGCGGTGCCGCGGTCGAGGTGTACTTCCGAGGACCCGTCCAGGAGGCGGGCCGAGCCGGCGGTGCACAGGACGATTCCCGGGCCCGCATCGGTGAGGGGAACCAGCGCGGATCCCGCGGTGAGGTCGAAGCGGCGGAGGGCGAATTCCGGTGCGGGGGTGGGGTAGCGCACGGACCCGTCGCCGGCTGGTTGCGGAAGGACCAGGGGCAGGTCGATGGGTTCGAAATCCAGCACTTTCAGCAATTCCGGCACGTCGACGTGTTTGGGAGTGAGTCCACCGCGCAGCACATTGTCCGAGTTCGCCATGATCTCCACCGCCACCCCGCGCAGATAGGCGTGCAGATTCCCGGCGGCCAGGAACAGGCCCTGGCCGGGTTGCAGGGTGATCCGGTTCAGCAGCAGTGCCGCCAGCACGCCCGCGTCGCCCGGGTAGGCCTCGGCGAGTTCCAGAGTGGTTTGCGCCTCGGCCGCGAATTCGCGTTTCGTATTGAACAGGTAGCGCACGCAGCCGTCCAGTACCGCGGGCAGCACCGCGTCCAGCACGGTGGGCGGCAGGGTGATCCAGCTGGTGAACAGCGTGCGGAGGCCGTCGGAATCCGGTTGCGCGGCCAGCAGGTCCGCGTAGTTGCCGAGTTCGGCGACGTCCAGTTCGCGGAACAATTCCACCGTGCGCAGCGGGTCACGGAAACCGGCGAGTGCCTCGAATCGTTCCAGTGCGACGACCAGTTCGGGTTTGTGGCTGTCGTCGCGGTAGTTGCGCATGGGCGAATCGAGGGGGACCTGCTTGCGGTTCTCGCGGGCGAATCCCGCGGCCGCCTGTTCCGCGCTCGGATGCGCCTGTAGGGAGAGGGGTTCCTCGGCGGCCAGAATCTTCAGCAGGAACGGCAATCGGTCGTCGAATCGTGCCGCGGCGGCGCCCAGTTCGCGCTCGGGCTGGGCCGAGACCACCTCGAGCAGGGAGCGTTTCTCGTCGCCGGTGCGAATATGAGCTGGGTCGGCAGGGTGGGCACCGAACCAGAGTTCTGCTTCCGGATGGGCGGAAGGGACCGGGCGGCCGCACAGTTCGGCGAGCGCGGTGCGCGAGCCCCAGGCATACGAGCGCAGCGCACCCACGAGTTCGTGCACTAGTAGTGTCCCCCGTCGTAACTGCCGGGGTCGCCCACCGCGACCGCCCGGCCGCCGATGAGCCGCAGGTACGCGGCCGTCATCTCCCAGCGCAGCGCCAGCACGGCGAGACGTTCCAGCTCCGCGCCGGCCCGAGGGGACGGCTCGGGTGCGGGTTCGGCCGCGGCGGCGCGCGACGGGTCCGCGGGAACCATTTCGATATCGGCCGTCACCAGGTCGGCGTCGACCGTTCCGCCACCGGCGCCACCGAATAGCGCGAGTTTGCGACGCGCGGCGGGCGTATCGGAATCGGTGCTGCACAAGAAGATCCGCTTCTTCTCGACCGGTGGCGGACCGTCCAGCTGTTCGTCGTGGAACAGCGGATCGTAGTCCGGGGCGGCCGCGGTGGCGGTGTCCACCAGTTGCGGTAGCGCGGCGACCGCCACGGCCAGGTCCACCGCGGTGGCGGTACGGCCCGCCGATTGCAGGAGTACCTCCGCGGCATGGACCGCCAGTTCGGTGGTCGCGGCGGTATCGCCGGTGAGGATCAGCCCGCGCTGCTGGGTGCGGGCGGCCAGGTTCTTGGCGGGATTGTGGAACACCTCGTGCTGCGGACCGTCGCGCAGCGCCTCGGTGTCGAGCATATCGGCCAGCTCGGCGAGGTCGGGCAGTTCGGCCGATCCGCGGGTGGAGTCGATCGCCCGCAGCACCGCGATCCCGGCCCCGAGGTAGCGCAGGAGCCGATTGTCGTCCAGGACCGGGACGCGCGGCTCCAGCAGGGCAGCCCGCCCGGCCGCCGCCGCGCGCAGCGGACCTTCGTTCGGCGCCGCCACGACCACTTCCGCGCCGCGGCGCACGGCCCGGTCCACCGCGTCGATGAGCCGGGGGTCGCCGGCATCGTCACCGCTGACCAGCACCACATCCAGGGGGCCCGCCCAGGACGGCACCGTGGTGACCGGGACCAGCGGTAGTCCGGCCCGGTCGCCGAGCGCGGCCACCAGCAGGCCGGCCGCGCGGCTGGCCCGGCCCGGACCGGAAACGAACAGTAGGCTGCGTGGGCGCAGACCGCTCAGCCGGCCGAGTGCGTTCTCGGCCACGGCCGCCGCGGTCGCCCGCACCTGGGCGCCACCGGATGCGGCGGATCGAAGGGCGCCGCCGGTATCGGCGGCCTCGAGCATTGCGGCATCGTCCAGATCGAGTACCGGGGTATCAGCGATCATCGGGCGTGGCACCTCCCCTCATCGCGCTGTTATCGGTCGCCGCCACCGCCCGGGTCGTGGACACCGGGCCTGGAACGGGCGAATCCACGGTGTGTATTTCCACTATTCCAGTCAGGCGCGGACGATGCGCAGAATCTCGGTCACGAGTGCGTCTACTTCCTCCGGTGTACGGGCTTCGACGTTGAGCCGTAGTAGCGGTTCGGTATTGGAGGCGCGGAGGTTGAACCACGCATCGTCGGTCAGCTGCACCGTGACCCCGTCGAGCCGGTCCACCGCGACCGCGCGGCCGGTGAACGCGTCGAGCACCGCGTCGGTGCGCTCACCGGCGTCGGCGACGGTCGAGTTGATCTCGCCGGAGGCCGCGTACCCGGTATAGGAGCCCATCAGTTCCGAGATCGGCCGGTCTTTCTCACCCAGCGCGGCCAGGACGTGCAGCGCGGCCAGCATCCCGGAATCGGCGCCCCAGAAATCCCGGAAGTAGTAGTGCGCGGAATGTTCCCCGCCGAATACCGCGCCGGTATCGGCCATGAGCTGTTTGATGAACGAATGCCCGACCCGGGACCGCACCGCGTTACCGCCCAGTTCGGTCACCAGTTCCGGTACCGACCGCGAGGTGATCAGGTTGTGGATGATCGTGGCGCCGGGCTCCGCACCCAGCTCGCGTTCGGCGACCAGGGCCGTGATCGCCGAGGGCGAGACCGGGTCGCCCTGTTCGTCGACCACGAAGCAGCGGTCGGCGTCACCGTCGAAGGCCAGCCCGATATCGGCGCCGGACTCGCGGACCAGTTTCTGCAGATCGACCAGGTTCGCCGGATCGAGCGGGTTGGCCTCGTGGTTCGGGAAGGAACCGTCCAGGTCGAAGTACAGCGGCACGATCTTCACCTGGGGCAGTGCCCCGAGCACAGCGGGAACGGTATGCCCGCCCATCCCGTTACCGGCGTCCACCGCCACGGTCAGCGGGCGGATATCGTCCAGGTTCACCAGGTCGCGCAGGAACGCCGCATAGTCGTCGAGTAGATCGGTTTCCGTGGCGGTACCGGGTTGCCCGTCGTAGCCCGGCACGCCCGCGGCGATCTCCGCGGCGATCACCGCGAGGCCGGTGTCCTGGCCCACCGGCAGCGCCCGGGGCCGGCAGAGTTTGATGCCGTTGTAGCGCGCGGGGTTGTGGCTGGCGGTGAACATCGCACCCGGGCAGTCGAGGGTGCCCGAAGCGAAATACAGCTGATCGGTGGAGGCGAGGCCGATCTGCACCACATCCAGGCCCTGCGCCAGCACGCCCTCGGCAAACGCGGCCACCAGCTGCGGTGACGAGGCCCGCATATCGTGACCGATGACGATGCGCCCCGCGCCTTCGCCCCGCATGAGCCGGGCGAACGCCGAGCCGGTATCCCGGACGAAATCGGTATCGAGCTGGTCTCCGACCACACCACGGATGTCGTAGGCCTTGATCACCGCGTTCACAGACTCGGCAGAGCGGGCGACTGTCATAGCGCCTACCCTAGTAGGTCCGTTCGGGAGCAGTCCCGACCGTCTGGCCGAACGCGCCTATCCCGCAACCTTCGCGGTTCCGCGCGCCGGCGACCGGGCGACGGATCGGCGCCGCAGGCGGCTCGGCTCAGCTGGGGGGATCGGGGAGAACCCGCAGATGCCCACGACGTCCCGTGCGCGTGGGCCGCGGGGGCGGATTGTGCTCGCGGTAGCCGCGCTGCTCCGGTTCCGGCGGGCGGCGGCGTAGGCCCGCCTCGCGCACCGCCTCGGCCAGTGCCGTGAGGTCGTCGTCGTCGGGGCTGGTGGCGAAACCGCCTTCGTGCCGGACCATGTCCCAGCCCTTGGGGGCGGTGATCCGGGAGGCGTGCGTGGCGCAGAGGTCCCAGGAATGGGGTTCGGCTACCGTCGCCAGCGGACCCACCACAGCGGTGGAGTCGGAGTAAACATAGGTCAGCGTCGCGACGGCCGGATTCTTGCAGCCGGGTCGGCAGCAACGACGCATGGAGATCACGTCGATGAGAGTAACCCGCCGGGTGCGCCCGGGTGGGGCAGACACGCTTACGGATCCGGTTGTGCACGGCGCGTCGGGGTGTGATCTGTATCTATGGAGGCGCTCCGCGCCTCGAGATGGCGGGGCCTGTCAACCCCTGCACTCCTCCGCTTCGCTCCCCCGCTCCGTCGCTCCAGGTCGGGGGGCGGGCCCCGCCACAGAATGTTTGGCCGGGGGATCCGGCTGACGTCGACCGTGGGGTTCGTAGGTTCGGGGGAGGGGTGGGGACCGGTTATTCCGGTTCGGGGTCTATTACGTCGGGGTCGACTCCGAGGTAGGTGGCGATCTGCTGTACCAGTACTTCGCGTAGCAAGTCCACCAGATCGTCCGGATCGCCGGCGCGTAGCTCGAGTGGTTTGCGGAAGAGCACCACCCGGGCGCGGATAGGAGTGCCGTGCCGGTCGACCCCGGCCGGGATGAGCCGGGACAGCGGTACCGGGCCGTCCGCCACCACCTCGTCCGGCCAGGTGACCGAATCCGGGTGCAGGGGGCGGATTTTCGGGACATCGTCGACAGCGATATCCAGTTTGGTGAGGCGATCGTGCCAGCGGGTGTCCAGCGGCGCGAACGCCTCCAGGACGAGCCGGTCGAATTTCTGGCCGCGGGTACGCCAGGCCGGGACGGTGGGCGGCAGCATGGGCCCGCGCACACCGCGGCCCCGGCGGCTGACCGACCGGGCGGTCGGCGGTGTGTGGTTGCGGGATCGTGCCATGTATTCGAACGTTAGTCACCGGCCACCGATCGCGACGGCCCGCCCCGGCTACCTGCTCCGGGGCGCACCGACGCGAGCGGTGTCGTCAGCCGATACCGCGCTTGAGGCGCCGGCGCTCCCGCTCCGACAGGCCGCCCCAGATTCCGAACCGCTCGTCGTGTGCGAGCGCGTATTCCAGGCATTCGTCGCGGACCTCGCACCCCATGCAGATGCGCTTGGCCTCGCGGGTGGAGCCACCCTTCTCCGGGAAGAAGGCCTCCGGGTCGGTCTCCGCGCAGAGTGCGCGCTCCTGCCATTGTTCTTCGATGGAGTCGAACATTTCGTCGAAACCGGTCACGATCAGGCTGAGCCGGGGAGTCGATTCTCGCTCACTCCGATCGTGATCGGTCCAGCCGTTGTCAGCAGCGACGCTTCGTGCTGCGCCTGCTGTGGAATCGGTTCGCGATACACCCACCGGAATGCCGGCCGGGGCCAGTTCTTCGGCCATCGCTCCGCCTCCTCACTGTGTGTTAGCGCAGAATGATTTCTTTCCGTCGATCCATACGCATAATCGACGGCCTAACTCCGCGATGTTGTCTCGCGGACTTCCCCGAGCCCGTCATTCGAATTCGAACATCTGTTCGAATTTCCGTTCGCGCCTTGTACTTCCCGCGCGGTCCGGAATGACATGTCTGTGATTAGACACGCCGCCAGGTGTGATGGTCAAGCCACCGTCACTATTCCGTTACTATCCCGCGCGGCATTCCGAGTCGATCTTGTGACCCGAATAGCAAATGAGCGGCAAATATAGCGGAAGACGCACCATTTCCGGAGCGGCATAGGGTGTACAGATGTGACTTCACAACAAGCGGACATCGGGCCCGCCAATGGTCCCCGTATCGCCGTCCTGGTCGGCGGAGTCGGTGGCGCGCGGTTCCTGCTGGGCGTCCGGGAGCTGCTGCCCGAAGCGAAGGTTTCGGCCATCGTCAATGTGGGCGATGACGTCTGGATGCACGGGCTGAGAATTTGCCCCGACCTCGATACCTGCATGTATACGCTCGGTGGCGGAATCGACCCGGAGCGCGGCTGGGGCCGGCTCGGGGAAACCTGGCACGCGAAGGAAGAGTTGGCGAAATATCACGCCCAACCGGACTGGTTCGGTCTGGGGGATCGGGATATCGCCACACACCTGGTTCGCACCGAAATGTTGCGTGCCGGCTATCCGCTCTCGGCGGTTACCGAGGCGCTGTGCAAACGCTGGCAACCGGGCGTCGAACTTGTCCCGGCAACCGACGATCGCTGCGAAACGCATGTTGTTATCAGCGACTCGGACGACCCCAGCGAACGCCGCGCGATTCATTTTCAGGAGTGGTGGGTTCGCTACCGCGCCGACGTCCGAACTCACGGATTCGCCACAATCGGAGCGGATGACGCCAAACCGGCACCGAATGTGACTGAACTCATAGCCGATGCAGATGTTGTATTACTGGCTCCCTCGAACCCGGTTGTCAGCGTCGGATCGATCTTGGCGGTCCCGGGAATCCGGGGTGCGTTGCGTACCACGGCGGCACCCGTGATCGGGGTGTCGCCGGTGATCGACGGAAAGCCCTTGCGGGGGATGGCCGACGAATGCCTGTCGGTGATCGGGGTGGAGACCACCGCCGAGGCCGTGGGTCGCCACTACGGATCCCGTTCGGCCACCGGCATTCTCGACGGCTGGCTGACCCACACCACCGACACCGCCGAGGTACCCGGTGTCGAGGTGCGCAGCGTTCCGCTGTTGATGACGGACCCGCCGACGACGGCCGAAATGGTGCGTGCCGCGCTCGATCTGGCAGGAGTGAAGCTGTGACGGAGTCGTTTCCCGAGGTAATTGCCGATCACGCCGCCGCGCAATTAGAGATATTTCCTATCACCGGATTACCCGAATTCCGGCCCGGCGACGACCTCGCCGAACATATCGCCGCCCGCGCCCCGTGGCTGGCGGACGGGGATGTGCTGGTGGTTACCAGCAAGATCGTCGCCAAGGCCGAGGGGCGGATCGTGGCCGCGCCCAGGGATCCGGACCAGCGCGATATCGCCCGGCGGCAGCTGGTGGAACAGGAAGCGGTTCGCGTGGTGGCCCGCCGCGGTCGCACGCTGATCACCGAGAACCGGCTCGGTATCGTGCAGGCCGCGTCCGGGGTGGACGGATCCAATGTGGAGCGTGACGAACTGGTGCTGCTCCCGGCCGATCCGGACGGCAGCGCGAAGGGTCTGCGCTCGGCACTGGCGACCCGCCTCGGTGTGAATACGGCAGTGGTGATCACCGACACGATGGGGCGCGCCTGGCGCAACGGGCAGACCGATATCGCCATCGGCTCCGCGGGACTGCGTGTGCTGCACGACTATTCGGGTTCCGTGGATGGTCAGGGCAACGAGTTGCAGGTCACGCAGGTGGCGATCGCGGACGAGCTGGCCGCCGCGGCGGATCTGGTGAAGGGCAAGCTGGGCGGCGTACCGATTGCCGTGGTGCGTGGACTCACGGTCACCGACAACGGTTCCAGCGCGGCCGATCTGGTCCGGGCGGGAACCGACGATCTGTTCTGGCTCGGTACGGCCGAGGCCATCCAGCGGGGCCGCGAGGAGGCGGTGCTGCTGCGGCGCTCGGTCCGTAGTTTCGCCCCCGCTCCGGTCGATCCGGAACGGATCAGAGCCGCGACCGCGGTGGCGCTGACCGCGCCCGCGCCGCACCACACGCGTCCGGTGCGTTTCGTCTGGCTGCGTGATCGGGTGCGCCGGGAACGGCTGCTCACGGCGATGGCCGGACAGTGGCGGGCCGACCTCACCGCGGACGGTCTGGACCCCGAGCGGGTGGAGCGGCGGGTGAACCGCGGCCGCATCCTGTTCGACGCCCCGGAAGTGATCATTCCGTGCGGTGTGCCCGACGGGGCACACGACTATCCGGACGATCGTCGCCGGGCCGCCGAACAGACCATGTTCACCGTCGCTGTCGGTGCGGCGGTCCAGGGGCTGCTGGTCGCCTTGGCGACCGAGGGTCTCGGCAGCTGCTGGATCGGTTCGACAATCTTCGCGCCCGAGGTCACCCGTGAGGTGCTCGGCCTCGACGGCGACTGGAACCCGCTGGGAGCCATCGCGATCGGCCACCCCGCCGAGGAGTTGACGCCGCGTGTGCCGGCTGATCCGGCCGCGGGCCTGGTGGAGCTGTGACCGCCGAATCGCTGCATGCCTCGGCGACCGAACTGCTCACCGCGTGGAAACCGGACGCCGGCCCCGAAGCCTCGCTGCGGGAAGCGATGCTGGCATTCCTGGGTTCGGCGCCGCGTGGCTGTCTGCGTGAGCACGAACCCGGCCATATCACCGCATCGGCGGTGGTCTTCTCGTCGGACGGGCGGGAGGTGCTGTTGACCCTGCACCCCCGGGTGGGTCGTTGGATCCAGCTCGGCGGGCACTGCGAGGCCACCGACGCGACGGTGGCCGCGGCGGCGCTGCGTGAGGCCACCGAGGAATCCGGTATCGCGGAGCTGCGGCTGGAACCGGAACTCTATGGTGCCCAGGCGCATCCGATCACCTGCTCGCTCGGCAAGCCGACACGTCATCTGGATCTGCTGTTCCGGATCACCGCTCCGCCGGGTGCGGTACCGGTGCGCAGCGCGGAATCCACCGATCTGCGGTGGTGGCCGGTGGACGCGCTCCCCGCGGATGCCGATGTCCTGATCCGCTGACGCTCGCGCTGCCCGGCCGCTTGCGGTCGGGCAGCGGGCTCGGTCGCGGCCGGTATGCCCCGCGGTCGCATAACGTATGCGTCAACGCGAATCCCTTCTTTACCGAACTCATAAACGTGTCCACTTCGGGGCCTTCTCACGCTTACCGTCGAAAGAGTGTTGCGCGCAGTAGAGCGCGCCGGTGTGCGGAAGTGAGACAGCGGCGATGCCTGCCGAGCCCTACTAGAAGTGAGACAGCGATGTCTGCCGAGTCCGATGAATCGACTTCGCCCGAATCCTGGCGCGATCCCAGGCGGTATCTGTGGCTGTGGGGTCTGCTGGCGCCGACCGGGCTCTTCACAATCGGTCTGCCGATGATCTTGGTGCTCGACGCTGTGGGGCGGCCCGGCTTCGTCCATCTTGTCTTCTGGCTCGGTCCGATCGTGCTGTACATCGTTGTCCCGCTCGCCGATCTGTTGTTCGGGCCGGACGGTTCCAATCCCCCCGAGGAAGCCATGGCGGCGTTGGAGAACGACAGGTACTACCGGTACCTCACCTACCTCTATCTGCCGTGTCAGTACGCCACCCTGGTCACGGCCTGCTTCCTGATCACCGCCGACAATGTCCGCCTGCCCGTGGTCGACGGCGGGCTCCAGTTGGTCGACAAGATCGGATTGGCGGTGACGCTGGGGGTTATCGGCGGGGTCGGGATCAATACGGCCCACGAACTCGGGCACAAGAAGGTGGGCCTGGAACGCCGGCTGTCCAGGATCGCGCTCGCGCAGACCGCATACGGTCACTTCTACATCGAGCACAACCGTGGTCACCACGTCCGTGTCGCCACCCCGGAGGACCCGGCCAGCGCCCGATTCGGGGAGAGTTTCTGGGCCTTCTTCCCGCGGTCGGTCCGGGGTGGCCTGCGCTCGGCCTGGGATCTGGAGCGCACCCGCTTGCGGCGGACGGGCTCCGGGCCGTGGAGTCGGCACAACGACGTGCTCACCGCCTGGTTGCTGACCGCTGTGCTGTTCGCCGGACTCGTCGCGGTGTTCGGGCCGCAACTGGTGCCGTACCTGCTCCTACAGGCGATCATCGGCTTCGGCCTGCTGGAGGCGGTGAACTATATGGAACACTACGGGCTGGCTCGGCAGCGCACCCCGTCCGGACGCTACGAACGTCCCACGCCGGCCCACAGCTGGAACAGCGACCATCTGGTGACCAATATCTTCCTCTACCACCTTCAGCGGCACAGCGACCATCACGCCTTTCCGACCCGTCGCTACCAGGCCTTGCGCAGCTGGGAACAGGCCCCGGCGTTACCCGCCGGATACGCCGGCATGATCGTGCTCGCCTATTTTCCGGCGCTGTGGCGGCGAGTCATGGACAAACGCGTACTGGCGCACTACGACGGCGATATCATGCGTGCCAATATCCACCCGCCCGTGCAGCGCAGGGTGCTCGCGCGGTACGGGGCTGCCAGGGCGGGGGCGCCGGAGTGAGCGTGTAGCGATGTCCGGTGTGCGAGTACCGCTACGACGAGGTCCAGGGCCGGCCCGAGGGCGGTATCCCCGCCCCGGCATCCGGTGGGGCGGATCCCCGACAGTTGGACCTGTCCGGACTGCGGAGCCGCCGAGCCGGATTTCTTCGTGGTCGAGATCGAGCGAACCCCTGAGGCTTCCCGCTCCGGGCCGTTGACGCGTGCCGACGCGGCAGCGGGGCTGTTCCGGGCCACCGCTCGTCCGGGTCGGTGCAGGCGCGCAGTGCCGAGTCGATCGAGCTGCGCCGGTGGCCGGTGAATGTCCGATCACCCGATGCCGACGTCGCGGTCCGTTGACAGCGCGGCCGCCCGGTCGCTCCGGGCCGGGCGGCAGGGCCGGGCCTGTTCACGGGCGGCATCCCGGGGGCGGCGGCGGATAACGGCGGGATGAATCGCAGATCCGTGCTTTACAAATCAATAAAAATGTCTACCCGTAGGCCTCTTTGCGGCCTATCGTCGGTGCTGATTGTTGCGCGCATCACAGCGCGGCGTGAGGAAGTGAGACAGCGATGTCTGCCGTGCCCGACGAATCGGCCCCACCGGAAACCTGGCGGGACCCCAAGCGATACCTGTGGTTGTGGGGGCTGTTCGCGCCCACCGGGTTGTTCACCATCGGCCTGCCACTGATCTGGGGCCTCAATACCATCGGCTGGCACGGTGTCGCCCATATCCCGTACTGGCTCGGCCCGGTACTGCTCTACATCGTCATCCCGATCGCCGATCTGGCCTTCGGCGCGGACGGTTCGAACCCGCCCGACGAGGTGATGGAGGCGCTGGAGCGGGACCGCTACTACCGCTACCTCACCTACCTGTATCTACCGTGCCAGTACGCCACCTTGATCATGGCCTGCTATCTGATCACCGCCGACGACCTGACCTGGCTCGGTGTCGACGGCGGACTGCAGTTGGTCGACAAGATCGGCCTGGCGCTCACGGTGGGTGTGATCGGCGGGATCGGGATCAACACGGCGCACGAACTCGGGCACAAGAAAGTGGGCCTGGAGCGCCGGCTCTCGCGGATCGCCCTGGCGCAGACCGGATACGGCCATTTCTATATAGAACACAATCGCGGTCACCATGTGCGGGTCGCGACTCCCGAGGATCCGGCCAGCGCCCGGTTCGGCGAGAGCTTCTGGGCGTTCTGGCCGCGGACCGTCCGGGGGAGCCTGCGTTCGGCGTGGGAACTGGAACGCACGCGCCTGCGGCGCCTGGATTCCGGACCGTGGAGCCGGCACAACGATCTGCTCACTGCCTGGCTGCTCACGCTGGTGCTGTACGCCGCGCTCGTCGCGGTGTTCGGCCCGGAGTTGCTGCCCTATCTGCTCCTGCAGGCGGTGATGGGCTTCAGCCTGCTGGAGTCGGTGAACTACCTCGAGCACTACGGACTGGTCCGGCAGCGCACTTCGTCCGGGCGGTACGAACGACCCGCCCCCACCCACAGCTGGAACAGCGACCATCTGGTCACCAATATCTTCCTCTACCATTTGCAGCGGCACAGCGATCACCACGCCTACCCGACCCGCCGCTATCAGATCTTGCGCAGCTGGGAGCAGGCGCCGGAGCTGCCCAGCGGTTACGCCAGCATGATCCTGCTCGCCTACTTCCCACCCCTGTGGCGGCGAGTCATGGACAAACGCGTGCTCGCGCACTACGCGGGCGATATCACCCGTGCCAATATCCATCCCCCGCACCGGGACCGGATCCTGGCCCGCTACGGGGCGGCAGCGCCGGAGGTGACACCATGAGCGCTTATCGCTGCCCGGTCTGCGAGTACATCTACGACGAGGCCGCGGGCGCACCGCGCGAGGGTTTCCCGCCGGGGACACCCTGGTCGGCCGTGCCCGACGACTGGTGCTGTCCGGACTGCGCCGTCCGGGAGAAGATCGATTTCGAACCGGCGCCCGCCCGTTCCTGACCCGGGGAGGGCGCCGCGCGACCGAAAGGCCGGTACGCCGATGACCGAATACAAGCTCTATCAATGTGCCCAGTGCGGTTTCGAATACGACGAGGCGCAGGGCTGGCCGGACGACGGTATCGCACCGGGTACCCGCTGGTCGGATATCCCGGACGACTGGACCTGTCCCGACTGCGGTGCCGCGAAGGCGGATTTCTTCATGGTCGAGATCGAACGAACTTGAAACTTTGACTCGTGCAGGTGAAACGTGCCAGGGTCGCTGCTATGACCGCCACCGGATCCCGGAATTCCGCACGGGGGTCTGCGCGCGAGGTGCTGCGCACAGCCATCCTGGACGCGATGCGCGAACTGCTCGGCCGGCGCGACTGGTCGAAGATCACGCTCACCGACGTGGCCGCCGGTGCGGGGGTGAGCCGGCAGACCCTCTACAACGAGTTCGGCTCGCGGCAGGGACTGGCCGAGGCCTACGCCATCCGCCTCGCCGACGACCTCGTCGACCATGTGGAAACCGCGCTGGCCGCCAATATCGGCGATGCCGACGCCGCCATCCGGGACGGCCTCGCGAGCTATTTCCGGGACGCCGCCCAGGACCCGCTGGTGCAATCGCTGTTGCTCGGCGAGGTCAAGCTCGATCTGCTCCGCCTCATCACGCTGGACGCCGGTCCTTTGATCGCCCATGCCACCGAACGGCTCTCGGGGGTGATGCAACGCAGCTGGGTGGCCCCGACGCCCGCCCAGGCCGATACCTTCGCCCACGCGCTGGTCCGGGTGGCGATCAGCTACATACCCACCCCGCCCGGGCCCGGTCACGATGCGCCGGCCGAGCTCGGCCGGGTCTTCAGTCCCTATGTGGCCGCGGTGCTCGCCGAGCGGGAGGCGGCCGAATCCGGTTCGCGCTGAGCCCGCTGGGGCGTTCGACCTGCAGATTCGCCGAGCCCGGGCCGACTGCTCGGTCGGTTCTGCACGCCGTACAGCGGCAGGGTACGGTTCCGGCGTGTAACAGTCACCACGTTTGGGTCGAACAATGACGCAATGGAGACACGAGGTCTGCAAATATGTAGGCCGCTGCAAGTTCGGTTTTCAATAGCGGGGCAAACGTGCAATTGGTTGGCAAGTCGGCCGGATCGGCCGATCCCAAACGCCATCTGTGGGTCCTCGGTCTGCTCGCTCCGGCTTGTGCGTTACTGCCCTCCCAGCTGGTGTTGCACACCGGACTCGAGGTGTTCTGGTGGATCGGTCCGATCATGGTCCTGGTGGTCATCCCGTTGCTGGATGTGCTGATCGGCGACGACGGGACGAATCCGCGCGAGGAGGATTACGAGACCCTCTCCAACGACCGCTATTACCGCTGGTGCACCTATCTGTTCCTGCCCATTCAGCTGGTCGGGCTCGCGCTCGCCGGGTATCTGTGGTCCGGAAGCGAGCTCAGCGTCCTCGACAAGATCGGTCTCGCGGGCACGCTGGGGCTCGTCTCGGGTATCGGGATCAATGCCGCGCACGAACTCGGGCATCGGGTCGAGCACCTGGAACGGTGGCTGGCCAAGGTCGCGCTCGCCCAATCCGGGTACGGGCATTTCTTCGTCGAACACAACCGAGGCCACCACGTCCGGGTCGCCACGCCCGAGGACCCGGCCAGCGCCCGGTTCGGTGAGAGCCTGTGGGAATTCCTGCCGCGCAGTGTGGTCGGTGGTTTCCGCTCCGCGCTGCGGCTCGAGCGCGTACGGCTGCGCCGGATCGGCAGCGGCTGGTGGAGTCCGCGCAACCACATCCTGCAGGCGTGGGCGATGACCGTGGTGCTGTTCGGGGGACTGATGCTGGTCTTCGGCTGGCAGATCCTGCCGTATCTGCTGCTGCAGGCGGTACTCGGCGCGGGCCTGCTGGAAACCGTCAACTACATCGAGCACTACGGGCTGCTGCGGCAGCGGCGTCCCAACGGGCGGTACGGGCGCTGTACCGCGCGCGACAGCTGGAACAGCGACCGTCTGGTCACCAATATCTTCCTGTTCCATCTGCAGCGGCACAGCGACCACCACGCCAACCCCGGCCGTCGCTATCAGACCCTGCGCAGTTCCGAGGAGGCACCGCAACTGCCCGCCGGATATGCGGCCATGGTGGTCCTCGCGGTGATCCCGCCGCTGTGGCGCCGGGTCATGGACAAACGGGTGCTCGCGCACTACGACGGAGACCTCACCCGGATCAATCTCGGCACCCGGAAGCGGCGTGCGATCCGGGCCGCACCGGCGAATCCCGGCATGGTCGCCGGGTGAACGCGAGCATGCCGCCACTGAACGCGGGCGGGTGCCGGGTACGGCCGCGCCGGGTACCGGCGCCGACCGGTACAGCCGGACCGCGAGGTCGCCGAACCGGCTAGCCTTGCGATCGAGACCGTGTCTATTGGGCATGCGCGAGGGCCCTGCGCAGGTGACGCTCCGCTTCCGCCTCCGGGCCTGATTCGCGCACGCCGAAACCGAGAGAAGGCTGATCCACGCTGATGACGACCTCCGAATTGCCTCGCACCTCGCTGAGCTCCGATAGCCGCAACGGCGTCGAATACAAGGTCGCGGATCTGGCGCTGGCCGATTTCGGCCGCAAGGAGATCCGGCTGGCCGAACACGAGATGCCCGGGCTGATGGCCCTGCGGCGCGAATACGCCGACGTCGCGCCGCTGAAGGGCGCACGTATCTCCGGCTCGCTGCATATGACCGTGCAGACCGCCGTGCTGATCGAAACCCTCACCGCACTGGGCGCCGAGGTCCGGTGGGCCTCCTGCAATATCTTCTCCACCCAGGACCATGCCGCGGCCGCCGTGGTGGTCGGCCCGCACGGCACCGTCGAGGAGCCGCAGGGCACCCCGGTCTTCGCCTGGAAGGGCGAAACCCTGGAGGAGTACTGGTGGGCGGCCGAGCAGATGCTCACCTGGCCCGGCGAACCGGCCAATATGATTCTCGACGACGGCGGCGATGCCACCATGCTGGTGCTGCGTGGCGCCCAGTTCGAGAAGGCCGGTGTGGTGCCGCCCGCCGACGAGGAGCACTCCGCCGAATACACGGTGTTCCTGAAGCTCCTGCGTGAGCGGTTCGAGACCGATAAGGGCAAGTGGTCCGCGATCGCCGAAAGCGTCAAGGGCGTCACCGAGGAGACCACCACCGGCGTGCTGCGGCTGTACCAGTTCGCCGCCGCCGGCGAACTCACCTTCCCGGCGATCAATGTGAACGACTCGGTCACCAAGTCCAAGTTCGACAACAAGTACGGCACCCGGCATTCGCTGATCGACGGCATCAACCGCGGCACCGATGTGCTCATCGGCGGCAAGAAGGTGCTGATCTGCGGCTACGGCGATGTCGGCAAGGGCTGCGCGGAATCGCTGGCCGGCCAGGGTGCCCGGGTGCAGGTCACCGAGATCGACCCGATCAACGCCCTGCAGG
The DNA here is from genome assembly GCF_044453135.1 of Nocardia sp. NPDC051750. Lineage (NCBI taxonomy): Bacteria > Bacillati > Actinomycetota > Actinomycetes > Mycobacteriales > Nocardiaceae > Nocardia > Nocardia sp. NPDC051750. The sequence continues at coordinate 480,132 of NZ_JBITCK010000007.1, forward strand.
GGCTGATGGACGGTTTCGACGTGGTCACCGTGGAACAGGCCATCGCCGACGCGGATATCGTCATCACCTCGACCGGTAACAAGGACATCATCACCCTCGACCATATGCGGGCGATGAAGGACCAGGCCATCCTGGGCAATATCGGTCATTTCGACAACGAAATCGATATGGCCGGTCTGGAACGTTCCGGCGCGACCAAGTTGAATATCAAACCTCAGGTCGACCTGTGGACGTTCGGCGATTCCGGTAAGTCCATCATCGTGCTGTCCGAAGGGCGGCTGCTCAATTTGGGCAACGCCACCGGGCATCCGTCGTTCGTGATGAGCAACAGCTTCTCCAACCAGGTGATCGCGCAGATCGAACTGTGGACCAAGCCGGAGGAATACGACAACGAGGTCTACCGCCTGCCCAAGGTGCTGGACGAGAAGGTCGCCCGCATCCACGTGGAGGCACTGGGCGGCACGCTGACCAAGCTCAGCAAGGACCAGGCCGAGTACATCAATGTCGATGTCGAGGGCCCGTACAAGCCGGAGCACTACCGCTACTGATCCGGCTCCCTTTCCGGTCTCCGGCCGCGCCCGCCTGCCTCGGCAGGCGGGCGCGGCTGTCCGAGTAGGCTGCCCCTCATGGGTGTGCTGGTCTCGGTGGAAGGCCTCGACGGTGCGGGTAAACGGACACTGATCGCCGATCTGGTGACCGGACTCGAGGCCCGTGGACTACGTGCGGACACCTTGGCCTTCCCGCGCTACGGACGGTCGGTGCACGCCGATCTGGCCGCCGAAGCCCTGCGCGGCGCGCACGGCGATCTGGCCGGTTCGGTGAATGCCATGGCCGTCCTGTTCGCGCTGGACCGGGCCGCCGCGGCCGACGAACTGGCGAAATTACTGGCCGGCAACGACGTGGTCGTCCTGGACCGGTATGTGGCCTCCAATGCCGCGTACAACGCGGCCCGGCTGGGTCAATCCGCCGACGGGGAAATCGTGCGGTGGGTGGGGGAATTGGAATTCGGCCGGTTCGAACTCCCGGTGCCGCGGGTGCAGTTGCTGCTGGACGTACCGGTCGAGGTCGCGGCCCAACGTGCCCGCCGGCGCGGTGAACTCGACGCGACGCGGGAGTTGGACGCCTACGAACGCGACGGTGGATTACAGGAACGCACGGCCGCGGTGTACCGTGATCTCGCTCGGCGCGAGTGGTATGGCACCTGGTGGGTTTTCCGGCCCAGCGAACAAGGCTCCGGCCCGCGCTCCGGCGAAATGAACGTATTGGCTGCGCGGCTCGCCGCATTGGCAGCGAATTAGTGTTGGATATCCGGCGGGAACGCGCCACTGTGTGGCGTGGCGACCCGTTACGAGCCCGGGAGATGACAACATAGTAACTATGAAGCCGAAGATTCTGGTCGTCGACGACGATATGGCCCTCGCGGAGATGCTCACCATCGTCCTGCGGGGCGAGGGTTTCGACCCGCACGTGGTCGGCGACGGCACTCAGGCCCTGTCGGCGGTCCGTGAGATCCGGCCCGATCTGGTCCTGCTGGACCTGATGCTGCCCGGGATGAACGGTATCGACGTCTGCCGGGTCCTGCGTGCCGACTCCGGTGTGCCGATCGTGATGCTCACCGCGAAGACCGACACCGTCGATGTGGTGCTCGGTCTCGAATCGGGCGCCGACGACTACATCGTCAAACCGTTCAAGCCGAAGGAACTGGTGGCCCGGGTGCGGGCGCGGTTGCGCCGCACCGAGGAAGAACCGGCCGAACTGCTGAATATCGCGGATATCGTGATCGATGTGCCGGCGCACAAGGTCACCCGCGAGGGCGCGCAGATCTCGCTGACCCCGCTGGAATTCGATCTGCTGGTGGCGCTCGCGCGCAAACCGCGGCAGGTTTTCACCCGCGAGGTGCTGCTCGAGCAGGTCTGGGGCTACCGGCATGCCGCCGATACCCGGCTGGTGAACGTTCACGTGCAGCGACTACGCGCCAAGGTCGAGAAAGATCCGGAGAACCCGGAAATCGTGCTGACCGTCCGCGGCGTGGGCTACAAGGCCGGGCCACCGTGATCGGTGCCGCTGCCCTCCGGGCCCGGAGGCGGTAACTTGCGTGACCATCAAGGGTCCCGCACACCTCGCGATCAGGACGGGGGCGGGCTTGCGGCCCGGATACGGGCGGCGCTGGTTCCGGTCAACGAATGGCTTCAGCATGTCGGCCGATCGCTGGGTCTGCTCTGGCGGCGTTCGCTGCAGCTGCGCGTCATCGTTTCGACGCTGACGCTGTCGCTGATCGTCATCACCGTCCTGGGTGTCGTGCTGACCAGCCAGATCACCGACCGGCTGCTGGACGCCAAGATCAATGCCGGCGTCGAGGAGATGGACCGGGTCCGCAACACCGTGGAGGGGCAGCTGGCCGGGGTGCACGATGTCACCAGCCAGCAGCAGCGCCTGAGCGATGCCCGTGACTCCCTGTCGAACCGGCGGGATTCGAGCCAGTCCGGTGGGGCCGCGGGTAGTTTCGACTCGGCCCTGAGCATGATCGGCGGCGCCCCGCAGCAGATGGTCGCCGTCGGCCCCATCCAGGAGGTGCCCGATTCGCTGCGCCGGTTCGTCCAGCGCAACCAGGTGAGCTACCAGTTCGCTTCCGTCGACGATCCGGACGGCTATCACGGCCGGGCGCTGATCATCGGCAGTCCCAGCTCCGAGGTGCCCACGCTGGAGATCTATCTGATCTTCCCGCTGAGTAACGAGGAACGCAGTCTCTCGTTGATGCGCGGCACCATGCTGGTCGGCGGTGTGGTGCTGTTGATCCTGCTCGCCGCGATTACCGCGCTGGTCACCCGTCAGGTGGTCCTGCCCATCCGGTCCGCCGCGCGCATCGCCGGGCGATTCGCCGACGGGCGGCTCAAAGAGCGGATGCTGGTGCGCGGCGACGACGATATCGCCCGGCTCGCCAAGGCCTTCAACGAAATGGCCGAGAGTCTGTCGAATCAGATCAACCAGCTCGAGGAGTTCGGCAATCTGCAGCGCCGCTTCACCTCCGATGTCAGCCATGAACTGCGTACCCCGCTCACCACGGTGCGAATGGCCGCGGATCTGATCCACGGCAGTAGTGACGATCTCGATCCCGCCCTGGCGCGCAGCGCCGAGCTGCTGGTCACCGAACTGGATCGATTCGAAGGGCTGCTCAACGATCTGCTCGAGATCTCCCGCCACGACGCCGGTGTCGCCGAACTCCAGGTGGAATCGCTCGATGTGCGGATGTGTGTGCGTGCCGCGATCTCCACCGTCCGGCATCTCGCACGCGACGCCGCGGTCGAGGTGGTGATCGATCTGCCGGAGGAACCGGTGGTCGCCGAGGTCGACCCGCGCCGGGTGGAACGGGTGCTGCGTAATCTGCTGGCCAACGCCATCGACCACAGCGAGGGCAAACCGGTGCTCATCCGGATGCGCGGCGATACCGAGGCGAATGCGCTGGCGGTGGTGGTGCGGGATCAGGGTGTCGGATTGCGGCCCGGTGAGGAGAAGCTGGTCTTCAGCAGATTCTGGCGCTCCGATCCCTCGCGTATGCGTCGCTCCGGCGGCACCGGGCTCGGCTTGTCGATCAGCGTCGAGGACGCGAATCTGCACGACGGCAAGCTCGAGGCCTGGGGCCGGCCCAATGTCGGTGCGAGTTTCCGGCTGACCCTGCCGCTGGTCCGCGGACAGAAACTGGGCAGGAGTCCGCTGCCGCTGGAACCGGGTATGCGAAAAGCTCCCCGGCGCCCGGACGGCGAGGGCGACCAGGGGGCGAACGAACGCGCGGAACTGGGTCCCCCGGTCTCCGAGACCGAACCCTGGGCCCCACGGCCCGCGGTCGCGGCAGAACCGGGCCCGGTGCCGGCCGGTACCGGTGAAACGGCCGGTGCCCCCGGATCCGGCGACGACGCGGCTCCCGCGGAGGCGCCCGGCACCGAATCCGGGCAATCCGCATCCGACGCTGATACGCCCACAACAGATTCCGAGGCAGATCCGGATGTCCCGGCCGGTCCGGCGGTATCCGGCGGGTCCGTGTTCACCGACAGCGGAGACCAGAAATCATGACCGTGCGCACCCGACGCCCGATCACGCGCGCCGGCGCGCTGAAAGTACAGCTCGCGGTGCTCCTCGCCGTGATCGTCACGGCCGTGTCGGCCGGGTGCGCGAACCTCCCGGACGCTTCGCAGCCACAGGCCCTCGGCACGATCGATCAGGAACCTACCGCCGAGGGGCCGCTGCCGCCCAGCCCCGGCCGCGACCCGGATCTGCTGCTGCGCGATTTTCTGCAGGCCACCGCGGATCCTGCCGACGGACATCTGGCCGCCCGCCAGTACATGACCCCCGCCGCGTCCACCCAGTGGAACGACGAGGACGAACACATCATCGTCGAGCGTGCGGATACGCTGCGTGAATCCCGGACCGAGAACGAGGCGACCTATGTTCTGCGCGCTCGTAAGGTGGGCGAGCTGGCCGAGGACGGGTCGTATCACGTGGCCGACGGGATCATCGAGCACAAGATCGAGATGACCCGGGTCGACGGCGAATGGCGTATCGATGAGCTACCCGACGGCGTGGTCATGGAGTACAGCGCCTTCACCCAGTCCTACCGGCGGCAGGCGCTGTATTTCGTCACCGCCGACGGCCGGCACGTGGCCCCGGATCTGCGCTGGATCTCGGTGCGTCCGGACGATCTGGCGCGGCGGCTGATCGATATGCTGATCGCCGGCCCGCAGCCGTATATCGCGCCGGCCGTACGCAATTACCTGAGTCCGCCGGTCGCCGTCCGCGGCACGTTGACCAAGGCCAACGGCGATCCGGTCGGGGTGGGAGTCGGCCTCGGCGGGGTGCGGATCGATTTCTCCGGTATCGACCAGCTGTCGCCGCGCGACCGCGAGCTGTTCGCCGCCCAGGTGGTGCTGACCCTGTCCGCCGCCGAGGTCCTCGGTCCCTACATTCTGCTGTCCGATGGGCGTCCGCTGGACGAGCGGTTCGCCGACGGTGGCTGGTCGGTGACCGATCTCGGTCCGATCGCCGAATCCGTGCAACCGGAGGCGCAAACAGGACTGCACGCCCTGCGCGACGGAACGCTTGTCGAGGTCGATGCCAACGGCGGCCCGAAACCGGCTGCCGGGTACTTCGGCACCGTGCAGAATCTGCAATCGGTGGGTCTGTCACTGGACGGGAAACGGGTTGCGGCGGTAGCCGACGCGGGCCGGGAGCCGCCGCAGCCGCAGCGCACCCTGATGATGGGCAGCTACGGCGGTGACGCTTTTCCGGTCGAGGAGGGCGGTACCATCACCCGCCCGTCCTGGACGGCGGACGGCAGCGCGGCCTGGGCGGTTGTCGACGGTACCCGGGTGATCCGTGCCGTCACCAACGGCGAGACGGGCACGGTATTGCCCCAGGGCGTGGAAACCACTCAACTGTTCTCCGGCGATTCCGCCCTCCCGTTCGACGGGTCGATCACCGAACTGCGGATCTCCCGCAACGGGGTGACCGCGGCCCTGATCGCCGACGGGAAGGTGTACATCTCGATGGTGCTGGTCCGCCCGGACGGCAGCTACGCGCTCACCGCGCCGCAGCAGATCGCCATCGAACTGAGTACGCCCGCGACGTCGCTGGATTGGTATACCGACGATACGATCATCCTGGCCGGCAGCGGCACGGTGGATCCGGTACGCACAGTGAAAATCGACGGGTCCGGTATGTCCTCGCTCGGCGGACGTAACCTGACCCCGCCGGTCCGTCAGGTCACCGCCTCCATCGAACACCAGTACGTCGCGGATTCGCGTGCGGTCCTGGAACTGACCCGCACTCCGGAGGGCGGCGATCCCTACTGGCGCGAGGTCCCGGGCCTCGGTGCGGACGCGGTGCCGATTCTGCCCGGCTGATATCCGGCCCGGGTGTCGGTGCCTCGCGGCACACTTCGCCGTATGCGGACACTCCTGGATCTCGTCCTGCCGTCCGAATGCGGCGGTTGCCGGCGGCCCGGAACCTCATGGTGCGCCGAGTGCGCGCGGGCCGTGGCGGGCCCGCCGATGCGGATCCGCCCGCGTAACGACCCGGGAGTGCCGTGCTGGGCGCTGAGCCCGTATCGCGGGCCCGCGCGTCAAGCCGTCCTGGCGGTGAAGGAACGCGGCCGCGGTGATCTCGTGCCGCCGCTCGGGCTCGCCCTCGCCGCCGGGCTGGCCGAGTTGCGGGTACCCGGCCGGCCCCTGATACTTGTACCTTCGCCGAGCCGTAAGGCCTCCGCCCGGCGACGCGGCGGCGATCCGGTACTGCGGTGCGCTCGGGTGGCGGCCCGGTCGCTGGACGGTTGCCAGGTCGTGCCATGTCTGCGAGTCTGGTGGGGAGTCCGCGATTCGGCCGGGCTGTCGGCTCGCGCACGCGACCGCAATCTCCGCGGTCGGGTGAGTGCCGTGCCGCTACCGGCCGCGGCGGCGAACGCGCAGGTCGTCATGGTTGACGATGTGCTCACCACGGGGGCCACGGCGCGGGCGTGTGCCCAGGCTCTGGCGGGCGTCGGCTCATACTTCGATGACATCTTGGTGACCTGTGCCGCGTGAATCCCCCAAAATTTGCGTGAACGGTGGCGAACGGCCGATCCGCGGACTAGCGTCGCGTGCACACACCCCGTTCCGGGAGTTTGGAGGTGGGCCAGCGGTACGAGTGCCGGCCGACTGTTGGGACGTGGCCGGCACGGTTTCATCCCGCCGCGCGCGTCGGAAGTGCGCGGCCAGATCCGGGAGGTACGCGTGACGACATCTTCACGACCTTCAGTTCAGGAAACAGCCCAGCCGCAGCTGGACGACCAGCTCGACACGCCACGAGACACCCGCGCGGATATCGTGGTCAAGGGCCGTAACGTCGAGGTCCCCGACCATTACCGAATCTATGTGTCGGACAAGCTGTCCCGGCTGGAACGTTTCGATCCATCGATCTTCCTTTTCGACGTGGAACTCTTCCACGAACGCAATCGTCGTCAACGCAAGAGCTGCCAGCGGGTGGAGATCACCGCGCGCGGTAAGGGGCCGATCGTCCGTGCCGAGGCCTGTGCGGACAGTTTCTACGCCGCGTTCGAGGCGGTCACGGCCAAACTCGAGAGCCGGCTGCGGCGCACCAAGGATCGGCGTCGTGTGCACTATGGGGAGAAAACGCCGGTTTCGGTGCACGACGCCACTGCGGATCTGGCCGACGAGGCCGTTCCCGGTGAGCTGTCCGATACTGCCCACGACCATTCCCGGCACGGTGCCAAACGGGCGGATTTCGCCGCCGACTATCCCGAGTACGAGGGCCCCGGCCATATTGTGCGAACCAAGGTCCACCCGGCCGTTCCGATGACGGTGGACGACGCGCTCTACCAGATGGAGTTGGTAGGCCACGATTTCTTCCTGTTCCAGGACAAGGAAAGTGACCGTCCGTCGGTGGTGTACCGGCGGCACGCGTTCGATTACGGTCTGATCAGGCTCGCCTGATGGGCGCGGCCGGGCGCAACCCGGCCGCAGACCACGCACGGCCGCAACGAGCGCGGCGGTACCAGTAGTCAGCAGCGCGCCGGCCGGTCCGGTAGAGACCGGCCGGCGCGCTCATTCCGTACGGCCGCTGTCGTAGCCCTCGAAATGCACTGCCTCGCTCAGTGACCGCCGGTCCCGCCAGCCGAAACGCTCGAGATCGGGTACGCGCTGGAATTCGCTGACCGGTCCCACGCAGAGCCAGGCCACCGGCCGGATCCCGGCGGGCAGCTCGATGAGTTCGGCGAGAAACGGGGCGTCGTAGAACGACACCCATCCGACGCCGATGTGTTCCGCGGTCGCGGCCAGCCACAGGTTCTGGATCGCCAGAATGGTGGAGTACACGCCGGTCTCGGGTACCGAGGCCCGGCCGAGAATATGCGGCCCACCGCGGGCATCGTCGTGGACCACCACGATGCCGGTGCCGCTCTCCTCGATACCTTCGATCTTGATCGGGTCGAAGGTCCGCGCCCGCTCGGCCGGCAGCGAGCGGGCGAATTCGAGCCGTTTCTCCGCGACATGCGCCGCGAATTTCCGCAGGGTCGCGCGGTGGCGGACGAGCACGAAATCCCACGGCTGGGAGTTCCCGACGCTCGGCGCGCAATGCGCCGCTTCCAGGATTCGCCACAGGACCGCGTCGTCGACCGGTTCTCCGGTGAACTCCGCCCGGACATCGCGCCGCGTCCTGATCGCCTCGTACACACTCATCTCCGCAGCTCCCACCGTGACAGTATCCATCGCCTGCCGCGCCGCCCGTGCCCGTTCGCCGTTCATTGCGTCCGATCGGCCGGGGCGGTTGTGCCGGAGTTCGCCTGGGTGGTCCGGCTCTCGCGCGGGTGCAGCGCGTCGACGACGAGATCGAATAGCCGGCCGGTACGGTCCTGGCTGCTGCTGCGGGCCCTACCCCATGCGTCCCGCGCAGCGGCCCGAGGAACTCCGCGCCGACGTCGAAGCCAATCTGGTCAGACTCGGGCTCGATCGAATTCCCTTTGTCAATCTGCGCCGCCTCGACACCGGCCCAGGGTTACGCGCCGAGGGTGACCAGGTGGTCGATATCGATGACCAGCTCGCCGTCATGACCGCGCCGCGTGACGAAGGCAAGATCGGCGGGATCGGCCTCAGCAGGGTGAACTCGGAAGGTCTGCGCCAGGCGCTGCCCGCCGGTATCGCCTGTGTGCAGAACGCGTACAGCCTGGTGGCGCGCGACGACGAGGGGATACTCGAACTCTGCCGCGCCGGGAACATCGCCTGGGTGCCGTATTTTCCGCTGGGTAGCGCCTTTCCGGGGATGCCCAAGGTGACAGACGAGCCGGCGGTTGTCGCCGCCGCGCGGTCGCTCGGGGTCACCCCGGCGCAGATCGGCCTGGCCTGGCTGCTCCACCACGCCCCGAACGTGCTGCTCATCCCCGGGACCGCGAGCGCCGAACATCTCGAGGGGAATGTCGCGGCCGGCGCCGTCACTCTCGACGACGCCACGATGGCCGCGGTGCCGGCCAAGTCGGGCGATATTCTGCTCGGCCCACGCGGCGAGTAGTAGGTAATCCATCGAATGGCAGACCGGGGTTGTGGTCCGCGGTGCCGGTTACCGGCACCCGCGAACCCGCAACCCCGCTGCGTCAGCGCGCAAACGATACGGCGACCCGACGCCGTCCCTTCGCGATTGCGGTACGCAGGCCGCTCCGTTTCCCGGTCACCGGGTCGATCGTGGAAACGGCCACGCCGTTGAATTTGCGTTCCGAAGCCGTTTCCGGGGCATCGTCGGCGGTGTGGCGGAGGTATTTGTTGGGCAGTGCCAGTTTCAGGATGGTCCGCCATGCCTTGAAGTACTGGACGGGCAGGGAACCGGTGGTATAGGGCAGGTCGTACTTATCGCACAGTTCCCGCACCCGCACCGCGACCTCGGCATACCGGTTACTGGGCAGGTCGGGGAAGAGGTGATGCTCGATCTGGTGGCTGAGATTCCCGGTCATGAAATGCATGAGCTTGCCGCCGGAGATATTGGCGCTGCCCAGCATCTGCCGCAGGTACCACTGCGCATGGGTCTCGTTGTCGATATCGGCCTTGGTGAATTTCTCGGCACCGTCCGGGAAGTGCCCGCAGAAGATCACGGCGTTGGACCAGATATTGCGGATGACGTTCGCCGCGAAGTTCGCGGTGAGGGTGTGGAAGAACGACGGGCCCGTCAGCAGCGGGAAGACGACGTAATCCTTCAGCGCCTGCCGCTTGACCTTGGCGAGTACTTCGTCGACCTTCCGGTCGAATTCGGCCCGCTCCGGGGTTCCCGGCGCAACCTTTCCGGCCGCGATCTTGCCCAGCTCCAGATGCTGGATCGCGACGCCGTATTCGAAGAGTGACTGCAGCACCAGGTTGTATACCGGGTTACCGATATTGAACGGCTTCCAGCGCTGGTCGCGAGTGACCCGCAGCAGGCCGTAGCCGATATCGTCGTCCATCCCCAGGACGTTGGTGTACTTGTGGTGCAGGTAGTTGTGGGTGTGCTTCCAGTGTTTGGACGGGCCCGCGTTATCCCATTCCCAGCGGCTGGAGTGGATCTCCGGATCGTTCATCCAGTCCCACTGACCGTGCATCACATTATGCCCGATCTCCATGTTCTCGATGATCTTGGAGGTGCCGAGCAGCGCCACGCCGGCCAACCAGGCCGGGGGTAGGAAGCTTGCGAAAAGGACTGTGCGGCCGCTGATTTCGAGTGCACGCTGCAGCCGGATGACGTTGCGGATATAGCGGGCGTCGCGCTCGCCCCGGGTCGATTCGATGTCCCGGCGAATAGCGTCGAACTCGGCCCCGAGCGCTTCGACATCCGCCTCGGTGAGGTGCGCGTATTCCTTGACATCCGATATAGCCATGCGGGCTACCCTACCGTAAGTTACGACACCGTAGGTTTGGAGGATTTGGTAGAAAATGTGGCGTGCGCCCTATTGCATGTCCCAATGGGGGGTGATAAGTCGAGCGGAATCCGCCGACGTAATGGATCACTACCGAGGCTCGACGTCATAATCGCCCGGTCGAGGGCGGACGTTACATCCGAAATCGATACGGCGAAACCCCGGGCGGGCGACTACCGGGCCGGCCGTCCGGCGTTAGCTGTCCGCAGTGCATTCCGGGCCCGCCGGACCAGATCCCGCTCCTGCCGGGCTTTGGCCCGCACGGTCCGCTCGGCGGCGCGCAGCACTTCTTTCTCGTGCCGGGCCTTGGCCCGCAAGGCAACCTTCGCGTCGTGCAGAGCCGATTTCAATCCGCGCCGTTCACCGGTCGCCGGGTCGATACTCCACGGCCGATGCTCGGTGCCCGGCCGGGCGGTGAGTGCGGCGAACTTGCGTTCGGACGATGTTTCCGGCGCATCGTCGGCGGTGCGCCGCAGGAAGCGGTCGGGGAGCGCCAATTTGTGAATGGTGCGGAATGCCAGCAGGTACTGCTTACCCAGCGATCCGGTCGTATACGGCAGGTCGTACTTCTCGCAGAGTTCGCGCACCGCCACCGCGACCTGCGGATAGCGGTTGCTCGGCAGATCCGGGAAAAGATGATGTTCGATCTGGTAGCTCAGATTCCCGCTCATGAAACCCATCACCGGCCCGGCGGAGAAGTTCGCGCTGCCCAGCATCTGCCGCAGATACCATTCACCCCGGGTCTCGCCGGCGAGTTGTTCCTCGGTGAACTTCTCGGCGCCGTCGGGGAAATGGCCGCAGAAGATGACCGCGTAGGCCCACAGATTGCGGACCAGGTTCGCGGTGGCGTTCGCCTTCAACGTGGCGGTGAAAGCGGGACCGGTGATCGCCGGATAGATCACGAAATCCTTGGTGAGCTGCCGGACGATCTTGCGGCCGAACAGTTTGTTCGGTTCGGAACCGAGCTGGAAGCGTGGCACACCGGCGAGTTGTTTCTCGATCTTCCAGTCGTGCAGCGCGATACCCCATTCGAAGGCGGCGGCCAGGACGATATTGGCGATCGGCTGCACCAGGTGCAGGGGACGCCACTCTTCGTCGCGGGTCATCCGCAGAATGCCGAACCCGAGGTCCTCGTCCCGGCCCAGCACATTGGTGTAGGTGTGGTGGGAGTAGTTGTGCGCCCGCCGCCACTGTGCCGACGGCCCGGTCATATCCCACTCCCAATTCGTGGAGTGGATTTCGGGATCGTTCATCCAATCCCATTGGCCGTGGCTGATGTTGTGCGCCAGCTCCATGTTCTCGATGATCTTGGCGACCGACAGCATTGTCGTACCGGCCAGCCAGGCCCAGCGGTTGCGGCTGCCGAACAGTACGGCGCGCGCGGCGAGTTCCAGGCCGCGCTGGGCGGCGATGGTGCGCCGGATATAGCGGGCATCGCGTTCGCCCAGAGATTGCTCTACGGTGCGCCGGATACCGTCGAGTTCCTGCCCCAGCATCTCGACATCCGCGGCCGTGAGGTGGGCAAAGGCTCTGATGTCGGTGATGGCCACCGGCGTCCCTTCTGTAGGCGCGATATGCGGAGACGAGAGCGGGATAGGTCGAAAACGAGAACACGTTTCCGCGAGCGTCGACGCCCTCGGGGAGGAACCCACCCGTTCCTCTCGAGGGTACCTGTGCCCGGTGATTGCCGGGAGTGGTGGTTCGGTCAGACGTCGAGCGTGCAATCCCCGGCGGCGGCGGAGATACAGGTCTGTACCTTTTCGCCTTCGTACCGTTCGTTGCCGTTGCGCAGATCGCGGGCATGTCCCGAACTCAAGGTCACCACACAGGTTTGGCAGATACCCATCCGGCAGCCGAACGGCAGCTGAACGCCGGCGGATTCACCGGCCTCCAGCAGTGTGGTGGCGCCGTCGACGGTCACTGTGCGCCCGGTCTTGCCGAAGGTGACGGTGCCGCCCTCGGTGGTCGCGGACCGTTCCACCTCGAACCGTTCCACGTGCAGGGCGTTGCCGAGACCGGCGCCGTGCCAGTGTTTCTCGATTTCGTCGAGCATGCCCAGCGGGCCGCAGGCCCAGGTCTGCCGCTGCCGCCAATCGGGGTACAGCTGGTCCAGGGCGGCGGGGGCGAACTTGCCTTTCGCGCCGGTGAGGTGGATATGCGAGACGAATCCCGGATGCCGCCGGTGCAGGTCCTCGAGTTCGGCCGCGAACATCACCTCGTCGGCGGTGCGGGCCGAATGGATATGCACCACATCGGTCACCGCGTCGCGGCGGTCCAGGGCACGCAACATGGACATCACGGGCGTGATACCGGATCCGGCGGTGAGGAACAGCACCTTCGGCGGCGGTGGCGACGGCAGCACGAAGGCGCCCTGCGGGGCCGCCAGGCGCACAATGGTGCCCGGACTCACCCCGTTGACCAGATGGCTGGACAGGAAACCCTCGGGCATCGCCTTCACCGCGATGGCGATGACTTTCTTGCCGTAGCGCGGGTCGTCCCAGTCGGGCGGGCTGGTGAGCGAATACGAACGCCAGTGCCAGCGGCCGTCGACCAGGATCCCGATACCGATGTACTGCCCGGGCTCGTACCGGAAATCGAACCCCCAGCCCGGTTTGATCACCAGGGTGGCCGAATCGGTGGTCTCCTTGCGGACGTCCACCACCCGGCCGCGCAGTTCCCGCGCCGACCACAGTGGATTGGCCAGATGCAGATAGTCGTCGGGCAGCAGCGGGGTGGTCGCCCGGGCCACCGCCCCGCGCAGCATGTTGAGCCGGCCGCCGCGTTCGGCGACATCGGCCGCCGGAGCCTCCAGCCACTCCCGGACATTATCGAGAAACATCGGTGCCGTGTCGTCCTTCTGTCGTCGTGGCCACCGTCGGGCGACCGCCTGCCCACAGGTTACGGCATCGTAGGTTGGGCCGGGATGGTGCGCTGTCACAACGATCGGCCGATCATTTCGGCAGCGTATCGAGGCGGGAAGCCGGCGCGGGCCGGGGCCCGGAGCAAGGGAAGGCTCAGAGCAATTCGAGGAGGAAAGGCAGTTCCTGGGTGGCGTACCAGGCCAGTTGATGGTCCTCGGCGTCACCGAGGACGAATTCGGCGTCCTCGTCGCCCAGATCCGCGGCGTCGATGATGTCCACGGCCTTGGCCACCGCGGATTCGGCCTCGGCCAGGTCCATATGCACCGATCCGATCCGCTTGTACTCGATCGGGCCGTCCAGTTTCACGACGGCGTCGTCCAGGTCGGGGCGCAGTGTGACGCCTGTGGCGTCCACCGCGATCACCGCTCGCCGGAACATCGGCGTGGCCGAACTGTGGATATCATCGGCCAGCAGCCGCAGCGACGCGCGGGCCGCCTCCGCCATGGCGACCTCCGCGAGTTCCTCGTCGTCGCCCGAGGCGTAGGCCTCGCGCAGCGCGGGGGTGAGGGCGAAGGCCGTCCCGCCCACCGCGTGTAGTTCGCGTTTGTCCACCAGTTCCCGCAACATCGCGACGGTGGCCGGTACGTACACACGCATGGTCTTGCGATCAGAGGCAGGCACCGAGTAACTCCTCCATAGATTCGGGCACCGACGCGGCCAGTACACCGATATCGGCCATTGCCTCGCGGTCGGCGTTGAGTCCGTAGCAGACCCGTCCGTCGTAGGACGAGATCCCGATACTCGTGGCCTGGTTGCGCAGCAACGGTGACACCGGGTACATCTCCAGCATCCGCGCACCGCCGACGTACATGGCCGTCTGCGGGCCCGGCGCGTTGGTGATCACCACATTGAACGTATGGTCTGCGAACGTACTCGCCGCCCGGACGCTCATCGCATGCAGGCTGGCCGGAGCGAAACCGGCCAGATGTACCAGCGTACGGGCACGGACCGCATGCCGCTGCCGGCCGTCGTCCGCCGTCGCGTGGGCGATATGCGACAGGCGCATCACCGGGCTCGGTTCGCCCACCGGCAGATCGATCAGCAGGGGCGTGATCTCGCTGGGCAGGGTGCGCCCGGCCCGGGGTTCGGTGCCGTAGCCCGACATCGGCACGACGGCCCGGAGCACGGTCGATTCGGTCATTCCTTTGTTACGCGACATCAGCCAGTTGCGCAGCGCGCCGGTCAGCACCGCCAGGACCACGTCGTTGATGGTGCAGCCGACGTGCTGGTGGATCCGTTTGTAATCGTCCAGGTCGGTCACCGCGGAGGCGAACCGGCGCTGCCGGCAGGTGCGCGTGTTCAACGGACTGTCCGGTGCACCGCCGGCCGCCGACCGGATCGCCGACGCCACGGTGTCCAGGGTGCGGCCCGCAGTACCGATCAGCCCGGCCGCGTTCGCGCCGGCTTCGCGGAGCACCTCGACCGCCGAGGCCGGCTGCGCCACGAGATGGCCGAGCGCACCGAGCAGCAGATCGGTATCGCTGGGCTCGCGGCCCGGCCGCCACCGGTCATCGGCGATTTCCCGCGGAGATTCGGCCGCGTCCGCGACGACATGCCCGATTTCCAGGGCGGCGTCGCCGTCGACCAGTGCGGCGTGGGATTTCGTGTAGATGGCGCAGCGGCCCCCGGCCAGCCCCTCGATGAGATATATCTCCCACAGCGGCCGGGATGGATCCAGCGGGCGCGAGCCGAGCCGGGCGACGAGTTCGTGCAGCTGGTCGTCGTTGCCCGGGGAAGGTAGTGCGGAGCGGCGGATGTGATAGGTGATATCGAACCGGCTGTCATCGACCCAGACCGGCCGCCCCAGCGACAACGGGACCTCCCGGACCTTGCGCCGGTATCGGGGAACCAGCGGCAGGCGTGATTCGACCAGATCGACCAGAACCTGGTAGTCCAGGAGTTGCTCGCCGCCCGCGGTGTTGTCCAGGACGATCAGCGACCCGATGTGTACCGGGTGGGTGGTCGATTCCAGCCGGAAGAAGTCGGCGTCCTGCGGTGTCAGCCTGGCTATCACGCTGGTGTCTGCCCCTTCGGAGTCCGGAACCCGGACTCCATTGTGACCAGTCGGAAGCCGTTTCCGCACCATTGTGTGGATTTTCCGATACGGAATTCGGCGGCCTTGCGTGGTGCCCGGCGTTGGTATATCGGATCCGCCCCCGTCCACGCCGGAAATTGTGACGAAGGCGCGGTGGCCGGGTACGCGCCGACGCCTACCATGGGAGCCGCATTACCATGAAGCAAGCTGTGGCTGCGCTCCCGTTGCCGGGATGTGCCGCCGCGAACATCGGAGCCGAAACCGACCCAGAGGACTGACGAGACTCGTGCCTGCGCTGACACTGTCGAGGTTGCTACGTTTTGGTGAAGGTCGCATGGTCAAGCGGCTCTCCCATCTCGCGCACGAGGTGATCGAGCTCGAGGACGACTTCGCCTCGCTCACCGACGCCGAACTACAGGCCAAGACCGATGAGTTCCGGGAGCGCTACGCCGACGGCGAGACCCTCGACGACCTGCTGCTCGAGGCGTTCGCGGTGGCGCGCGAGGCCTCGTGGCGGGTGCTGCAGCAGAAGCACTACAAGGTGCAGATCATGGGCGGCGCGGCCCTGCATCTGGGCAATATCGCGGAGATGAAGACCGGTGAGGGCAAAACCCTCACCTCGGTACTCCCCGCGTATCTCAACGCGATCAGCGGCGACGGCGTACATATCGTCACCACCAACGATTACCTGGCCAAACGTGACTCCGAATGGATGGGCCGGGTGCACCGCTTCCTCGGCCTCGAGGTGGGCGCGATCCTGGCCGGAATGACGCCCGCGCAGCGACGCGAGGCCTACAACGCCGATATCACCTACGGCACGAACAACGAATTCGGCTTCGACTATCTGCGCGACAATATGACCCATTCGCTGGACGATCTCGTCCAGCGTGGCCACAATTTCGCCGTGGTCGACGAGGTCGACTCCATTCTGATCGACGAGGCCCGGACCCCGCTCATCATCTCCGGCCCGGCCGATGCCTCCAGTAAGTGGTATGCCGAATTCGCCCGAATTGCGCCTTTGTTGAAAAAGGATCTGCACTACGAGGTCGATATCAAGAAACGCACGATCGGTGTGCACGAGGCCGGTGTGGAGTTCGTCGAGGACCAGCTCGGTATCGACAATCTCTACGAGGCCGCCAACTCGCCGCTGGTCAGTTACCTGAACAACGCCGTGAAGGCCAAGGAGCTCTACACCAGGGACAAGGATTACATCGTCCGGGACGGCGAGGTGATCATCGTCGACGAGTTCACCGGGCGCATCCTGGTCGGCCGCCGGTACAACGAAGGTATGCACCAGGCGATCGAGGCCAAGGAAGAGGTCGAGATCCAGCCGGAGAACCAGACCCTGGCCACGATCACCCTGCAGAACTATTTCCGCCTCTACGACAAGCTGTCCGGGATGACCGGTACCGCCGAAACCGAGGCCGCCGAGCTGCACCAGATCTACAGCCTGGGCGTTATCCCGATCCCGACCAACCGGCCGATGGTCCGGTCCGACCAGGCGGATCTGATCTACAAGACCGAAGAGGCGAAATTCAACGCCGTGGTCGACGATGTGGTGGAGCGATTCGAAGCGGGGCAGCCGGTGCTGATCGGTACCACCAGCGTGGACCGTTCGGAGTACCTGTCCAAGCAGCTCACCAAGCGCGGTGTTCCGCACAATGTGCTGAACGCGAAGTTCCACGAGAAGGAAGCGCAGATCATCGCGGAGGCCGGTCGGCCCGGCCAGGTGACCGTCGCGACCAATATGGCCGGCCGCGGTACCGATATCGTGCTCGGCGGTAACCCGGACATTATTGCCGACACCCTGCTGCGTCAGCAGGGGCTGGACCCGGTGAATACACCGGAGGAGTACCAGGCCAACTGGTTCCATGCCCTGGAGAAGGTGAAGAAGCAGGTCGCCGAGGATGCCGAGGCGGTGAAGGAAGCCGGCGGTCTGTACGTGCTCGGCACCGAACGTCACGATTCCCGGCGTATCGACAACCAGCTGCGTGGCCGGTCCGGCCGCCAGGGCGATCCGGGCGAATCGCGGTTCTATCTGTCGCTCGGTGACGAGCTGATGCGCCGTTTCAACGGTGCCGCGCTGGAGTCGATCATGACCCGCCTCAATCTGCCCGACGATGTGCCGATCGAGGCGAAGATGGTCTCCAAGGCCATCAAGAGCGCGCAGACCCAGGTCGAACAGCAGAACTTCGAAATCCGCAAGAACGTGCTCAAGTACGACGAGGTGATGAACCAGCAGCGCACCGTCATCTACGGCGAGCGCAACCAGATCCTGCGCGGCGAGGATATGGAGGGCCAGGTCCAGAGCATGATCACGGATGTGATCACCGCGTATGTCGACGGCGCCACCGCCGAGGGCTACGTGGAGGACTGGGATCTGGACAAGCTGTGGGGTGCGCTCAAGACGCTCTACCCGGTGAGCATGAGCCACCAGGACCTCACCGGCGAGACGGAGGTCGGCGAGGCCGGCGAACTGACCGCCGACGATCTGCGGGAGACGCTGCTCGACGACGCCCACGCCGCCTACGAACAGCGCGAGTCGGAGATCGACGGGCTGGCCGGCGAGGGCAGTATGCGCACCCTGGAGCGTCAGGTGCTGTTGTCGGTGCTCGACCGCAAATGGCGTGAGCACCTCTACGAGATGGACTATCTCAAAGAGGGCATCGGCCTGCGCGCCATGGCGCAGCGTGATCCGCTGGTCGAATACCAGCGCGAGGGTTTCGATATGTTCGCGAACATGCTGGAAGGGTTGAAAGAGGATGCCGTCGGCATCCTGTTCAACGTCCAGGTGGAGGTCCAGCAGCCGCAGCCCGAGGGAGTGCAGATCGACGGCGGACTGCGGTCGCCGATCGGCTCCCAGCCCGTGCCGCCGGAGAGCCAGTACCCGACGGAGAAACTGCCGATCCAGAACGGCGCCCCCCCGGCATTGCGGGCCCGCGGTATCGACCAGTCGGGTCCGCGGGGCCTCAGCTATTCGGGTCCGGCCGAGGGCGGAAGCACGGCGGTGCACAGCGATGCCGAGGAATACGGTTCCGACGATCAGCCGCAGGGTACCCGCCGCCAGCGTCGCGAGGCTGCGCGCGCGCAGACGAAACAGGGCAAGGGGCCGAAGTCCCGTCGTAAGAACTGATTCCGCAAGAACGGCGCCCCACCTCCCGGTGGGGCGCCGTTGTTTTCGTGCGGGCCCCGGCGTTCATCCGCCGGGGCCGGACCCGATCAACTCGGCGCGGTGTGCCGTGGACAGTAGGAGCGGACCGCGGCCGCCAAGAACAGGTAGGGGTACTCCACCAACGGACGTGCTTCCTCGGCGAGGTACGTGCGATTCGCCGCGGTGTTGCCGGATTTGTCGAGATATTCGCACTGGGCGCGAGCGAGTGCGATCGCCCCGTCCTGGAGGGGCCGGGCCTCGTCGTCGAACGCACTGGCCCGGAGGAATTCTCGATCGCGGAAAGGTAGTTGGGCGACGGAATCGTCTTTTCCGGCCGGATTGTGCGGGCCGGTGGTGCCCGTGGCACCCGATCGGGCTGTACCCGGATGCGGTTGTGCCCAGACGGCCGGGGAACTGCCGAACACGATCGCGGAGGCCACCGCGCTGATGATCAATATCCTGAACATCGTTCCTTCTGTGCTCGAATGACATGCGGATGGGAAAGCTGTCGTACACACAGATATCCGGGCCCGGGGGCCTGGACGATCGCCTCGATACCTCGCGACTACCGCGGAGGCACTGCATCGATGCGCGCGCATCGTAACCGGAATCGATGTTGACTGTTTGCCGTTCGGGTGAGAACCGCCGAACAGGATTCGCTCACGGTGTCACCGACGGCTTACGGCCCCGCTGGACCGCAGCGGTCCAGCGGGTTCACTCCTCGTGTTCCAGATTCCGGTCCAGGCGCAGCAGCACCTCGACGACCTGCTCCTGAACCCACTCGACCATGCCCTTGGTCCCCATCCCGGTCGCCACGGGTACCTCCGCGGCGAGCGGAATCACATAGCGCCCGTCATCGGCCAGATCCCGCCACCGCAGCCCCATATCGACCCGGCCGCGTGGTCCGAACATGGACCGGCCCTGGAAAACCTGGACCGACCCGACCGCGGTGGTAGGCGCTTTCAGGAAGGCCGCGCTGCGGTAGGCCTCGTCGTCCTCGGGTTCGTCGTCATCGCTGATCAGCGGGACGAAGGGCCGGGCATCGGGCTCGGTATCGGGATCCAGCAGGGTGATCTGGCTCATCCGGCCGGCTTTCGCGGGCGGCAGCAGGTCCAGTACGGTCTCGACGAGGGCATGGGGATCGCAGGCGGTGATATCGAAACCGCCGCTGTGCCAAACTGTTTCGCCTGGGCGCTGAGTGATCACGAAACCCCGGGCTCGTTGCCTGACCGCGTGTATCCGGCTCCAGCTCTCCGGCTTCTCCGGCTCCTGCTCGTCCCAGGCCTGCGCGACGACGGTGACATCCGGCCGGGCGACGGCACCGGCCATCGCGTCCAGATCGGAATCATTGCGGTCCCGCAGAGCCCGCAGGGTTACCGCCCGCTCCTGCCGATGGTCCGCCGCCAGCCAGGTCCGGCTGGTGAAGGTGAAGGGAACCGGTAATTCGGTGGATCCGTGTTCCTCGCACAGGAGGACGAACTCGAGATCCGTCAGTTCCCAGGTGTGATTCACTGCTCGATCACCGGCCGCACCTTGGATTGGGAATCTTCGAAGATTTCGTCGAGGTTCTCGCGCGACACCAGGAACTCCGGCGGGGTGTGGTCGCTGTTCTGTCCGTTGGTATTCGCCGCGCCGGCGCCCGCGGAGCCCATCATGGGCGAGCCGGGCATACCGCCGGGAGAGGTCGATCCGGCCGATACTCCGGAATACGAGGCGACTTCCAGGCCCGGACCGGCGACCGAAGCGCGGGGGAACGGGCTCGGCTTCGTCCCCGGATACGGTTCCAGTGGGGCGTGTTCCGTGGCCGGTACTCCGGCGCCGCCGCCCGAGCCGCCGCCGGCCGGCTGGATCTCACCCGAGCCGGACAGCAGTTCGCCCAGATGCTGCTGGAGCTGACTCGGATCGAGCATCTGCGCGAACTGGTCCATCCCGGGCATGTCGCCGGTCTGGGTGAAGGCCTGGATGCCCTGGGTGAGCATGTTCACCAGCCGGTCGAGCATGCTCTGGCTCTCGGCGCCGGGCGCGCCGCTTGCCATCGTTTCCGGTGTCCCACCGAGTAGTCCGGCGATCGCTGCTTCCGTATCGGTCGGACTGATATCGCCCGCCGGTTTGCCGGTGGTTTCCCCCAGCGCGCCGAACAGGGTTTCCATCTGGCCGTACGGTGAATCTCCCGAATACAGGTCCTCGAGTGGGGTGTCCTTCAATTCCTCGGGCATCTCGTCGAGCGGGATACCGGTGATCTTCGACAGGGCGTCGGCGAGAGTCGGTGGTTTGCCGTTCTGCCCCGTGACCGGAATGTTCTTCAGGGATTCGGGCAGGAGCGACTTGGGAATGCCGGTGAGCTTGGAGAGGATATCGGCGGCGGTGGGATTCTTCGGCATGGTGGTGCCGGTGACCGGGGCGCTGTCGCTGCCGCTGGGAATGCTTTCCGCCGGAGTGTCCGCGGCGGGGATCGAGGGCACGGTCGGTGTTGTGCTGGCGGGGGCCGGGGTGGTTCCGCCGGAACCACCGGGGGTTTCGGAAGAGGCGGGCGTCGTTTCACCGGAGCCGTATTCGGCCTGATCGTGACTGGGGACCTCGGGGGTTTGCGCGGGGCTTTGGCTGCTGCTGCCTTGTCCTTGGCCCTCGCCTTGACCCGTGCCCTGCCCTTGGCCCGTGCCCTGGCCGCCGCCTTGACCTTCGCCTTGGCCGTTGCCGGACCCGCTCCCGGATCCTTGGCCCTCGCCCTCGCCCTGGCCCTGGCCCTGGCCGGTCTCCTCGAGGGCGTCGTCGTATCCCTGCTCGTACCCCTCGTCGTAGCCTTCCTGATAGGTCTTGTCCCCGGGGCCCTGATTGTTCGGGTTGTTCTCGTTGTTGTTGTTCGGGTTGTTGTTGTTGTTCTGGTTGTTGTCCTCGTTCGGAGGCGGGGGCGGGGGTGGGGGCGCCGGCTTGGGCTCGGCAATCGGCCCTTCGATGATCGGCATTTCCCGGAGAGTGTTGCGCATGCCCTCGGCGTAGTGCTTGTCCCACTCCTCTCGGTACCGCTGGAGTACGGCCTGCTCGACCGAGGAGCCCGTCAAGTTGAAGTCTTCCTGCGGCATCGAGATCTGAGTCCGGCGCAGCCACTCTGCCGTGTACCACATGTTCTCACTCATCGAGAACATGGAATTCCACAGCGGGGCAATGGAATCCACGTAGTTCTTGGTGGCCGTCCGAGCCCGGTCCGCGGCCTGGCCGAGCCACTTGTCCTGGATACTCTCGATGGCGGTCTCGAACTTTTCCAGCTCGGTCTTCGTATGCGAGGCCAGCTGCCACCACCGCTGCCGCATCGCGGCCAGCACGAAGATGCCCCAGGGCAGGTTGTCCGCCAGGCCGCGGAAATGCTGGAAGCCGAGCGCCGAACTGTTCTCCAGCTGGACCGTATCCGGTGATATGGACTCCTGGCGGCCGATGTAGCGCTGCAGCTCATCGGGCACAGCGGAGGCAGGGAGGGAGCGATAGTCGTCCTGGACCCCGTCCCAGCCCGCATTGGTCGGCGTCCCCGCGGGGTGCTCGGAGGCGTCGTAGTCGGGGCCGTCCGTGTACACCATCGGAATCTCCGAGGTCGGCTCCACGGGCACCTTGAACTCGGCGAGTTTGTCGAGAATCTTGTCGAGATCCGCCGAGTTCTCGGTCTCGGTCCGGCGGTAGTAAAGCCCCGCCTGGACGAACGCATTCGCCATCTCGGTGCCGATATTCGCGTGGTCCTGCAGCACCGTGGACAGTCGATCCGCGCGTTTGTTGTAGATCTCGGCGAGTCCCTGGCCGGAGGTCAGGATGCCACCGGTGAAGTTGCTCAGTTCGTCCATATAGAAATCGTCGATGGCGGCGCGCATGGCGAGCATCTGATCGACCATCCGGCCGGCGGCTTCCGCGCCGGTCACGGCCGCGGCGGGGTCGAAATACAGAAGGTTTTGGGACGCATCCTGTTTCAGACCGGCCCAGGTGCCCGGCTCTTGAACCATCGGAACTGACCTTCCCTCGAAAACCGGCCCGGTGTGGCGCACCGAGACCGTTGGCCGGGTGCCGCGCACACGTCTATCGCATTACACCGCACCGGGATTAACTTCCCATAACGTCCGGGGAAATTCGACCCGGTACCCACCGGTCGGTCCGCCCCGGCGAACCGGCCGGTCCGGGGGGGCCCGAGGCGACCGCACGCCGTTGGCCACCGCGAAGGGTTCGACTCGGCGTGACGCAAACGGTTCAGACTTCGCCGTCGTCGCCGCACCATGACGGGCAGCCCCATCACCTCATAAGGATCGATGTCATGCCAAGACGCCTGAAACCACACGTGCATGTGCGGCCGCTGCGGCCCGCGGTGACCGCACTGGTCGCCGCCGTGGTGATGCTGCTGTGCGCGTGCGGTGCGGGCGGGGAAGCGACCAGGCCCGCCGACGGTAAGACCGTCCTGCGCTATCAGGGCTGGGCCGGGGATGTGGGATTCCACGAACTGGCGGCGGACCTCGGTTACTACGAGAAAGTCCAGCTGGAGTGGGTCGACAATACCACCAGCGGTCCACAGGACATCCAGTCGCCCGCGACCGGGGAGATCGAGTTCGGGTCCGCGTTCAACGGTGCGGTGGTCAAACTCAACGCGGCCGGCCCCGACGGACAAGTATCGGCCGGTGAGAAATGAGCACACCCAAACTCCGCCTGTCTCAGGTGAGCAAGAATTTTCCGATCAGGGGTCAGAAGTCCGAGCTGGCCGCGGTCTCCGATATCACCCCCGACCTCGCCGCGGGGGAGTTCCTGGTCCTCGTCGGCCCCAGCGGCTGCGGTAAATCCACGCTGCTTGATCTGCTCGGCGGGCTCAGCGCCCCGACTTCGGGGCAGATCCTGCTCGACGGCACTCCGATCACCGGCCCCGGTCTCGATCGCGGAATCGTCTTCCAGCAGTACGCATTGCTGCCCTGGCGCACGGCCCGCCGCAATGTCGAATTCGGGCTCGAAGCCAAGGGAGTACCGCGTGCCGAACGCCGAGCACTACCTCGAGCTGGTGGGTCTGGCGGGTTTCGCGGACCGGTACCCGCACGAACTGTCCGGTGGGATGAAGCAGCGGGTCGCGATCGCCCGCAGTCTCGCCTTCGATCCCGAGGTACTGCTGATGGACGAGCCGTTCGCCGCGCTCGACGCGCAGACCCGGGAATCGCTGCAGGACGAACTGCTGCCCATCTGGGAACGCACCGGGAAGACGATCTTGTTCATCACCCACAGTATCGACGAGGCGATCTACCTGGGGAAGCGGGTCGCGGTGCTCACCTCCCGGCCGGGGCGGGTGAAGACAGCGGTCGGTATCGATATCGACCGCGGCACCGACGACGTCCGTTCCGGCGCGGAGTTCCGGAAGCTATTCACCGAACGCCGGTTGTCACGCTGGCGTGTGGCCCTCTAGAAGGCACCGATGTCCTCGCAACTGCATCTCAACGCGTTCCTCATGGGCGTCGGCCACCACGAGGCGGCCTGGCGGCATCCGCGCACCGACGCACGCAATCTGCTGCGGGCCGGGTATTTCCAGGAGCTCGCCCGGATCGCCGAACGCGGCAAGCTCGATTCGGTGTTCTTCGCCGACCTCCTGTCGGTGGGCTCCCGGATCGAACGCAATACGCAGACGATCTTCGAACCGATCACCCTGCTGTCCGCGATGGCGGTGGCCACCGAACGGATCGGTCTGATCGCGACAGCCTCCACCGGCTACAACGAGCCGTACAACCTGGCCCGGTCCCTCGCCTCGCTCGACCGGATCAGCGGTGGCCGGGCGGGCTGGAACATCGTCACCTCGGTGGGCGCCGACGAAGCCGCCAATTTCGGTTACGACACCGTCCCCGATCATGCCGGACGCTACCGCCGGGCGGAGGAGTTCGTCGAAGTGGCCACGGCCCTGTGGGATTCGTGGGAATCCGACGCCGTCGTACTCGACAGCGCCGCCGGAATTTTCGCCGACCCGGACAAGGTGCACACGATCGACTACGTGGGGGAGCGGTTCGCCGTACGCGGCCCGCTCAATGTGCCCGCCTCCGAACAGGGCCGCCCGCTGCTCGTGCAGGCGGGGTCGTCGGAGAGCGGTAAGGATTTCGCCGGCCGCTGGGCCGAAGCCATCTTCACGGCGCAGCGTTCGATACCGGAGGGGCAAGATTTCTACCGCGATGTGAAGGCCCGTGCCGTCGCCGCCGGGCGCAATCCCGACGATGTGAAGATCCTGCCGGGTATCGTGCCGTTCATCGCCGAGTCCGAAGCCTCCGGGCGGCGACTGGAACGGGAGTTCACCGACCTGATCTCGCCGGAGTACGCGCTGCGCCAGCTCTCCCAGATGGTCGGGGTGGATCTCACCGGGTACCCGCTGGACGCACCGCTGCCGCCCTTGCCGCCGCTCGAACAGATCCAGGGCAACAAGAGCCGCTACCAGCTGGTCAAGGACCTGGCGGCACGGGAATCACTGACCATCGGCGATCTGATCGCCGAACTCGGCGGGGGCCGCGGTCACCGCACCGTGGCCGGAACACCCGAGCAGATCGCCGACGACCTGCAGCGCTGGTTCGAAGCCGGTGCCGCCGACGGCTTCAACGTGATGCCGCCGTACCTGCCCGGCGGGCTGACCGACTTCGTCGACCTGGTGGTGCCGATCCTGCAGGTGCGCGGACTGTTCCGCACCGACTACACCGAGACCACTGTGCGCGGACACTACGGACTCGGCGCGCGTACCAGCCGATTCGCCCGGACCGTGGCCGGAGTCGGCGCGTAACGGAGATGGTGGCCGGCTGCCCGTCCCCTGTCGGGTTCGGCGGTATTCGGGCCGGTACCGGTGGCCCGCAGGTGCTGGGCGACCCGGTCGCGTGCCGACCGCGCGGCTCGCAGATCCGGCCGGATCCGGATCGACCGGTGCGGTGAAACCATGGCGGGTATCGGCCTCTCGAACCGGCCTGTTGTGGGGCCGGGGACGCGCGGGTCAGCGGGCGGCGGCCGCGCGGACTACGGCGAGCATCTCGTCGTCGTCCAAGCCGATATGGCGGGCCGCGGCCACGAGTTGCGTGGCGAGGTCGACCACCACGGCCCGGCCGTCCGGGGCGCCGGCGCGGACCGTGGCCCCCCGGCCGCGGCGCAGTTCGATCAGGCCTTCGTCGCGTAACCGCTGGTACCCGGCGAGCACCGTATGGATACTGACGTCCAGCGAGGCTGCCAGGTCGCGGGCCCCGGGCAGGCGCAGGCCCGCGGGGGCCTCTCCGTCGGCGATGGCCCGGCGTACGCAGGCCGCGATCTGATCGGCCAGCGGTTCGGACCGCGCCGGGTCGACCCGGATCAACACGGTCAGGCCGACTTCTGCACGACGCCCGCGAGCACGCCGGCCCCGGTTGCGGCATCATCCACCGATACCGCGAATTGCCGGCCCGAACGACGGGTCACCACGATGCCCGGCCCGCCCCGCAGCACCACGGCGGTGGCGCCGGGAACCAGCCGGATCCCGTAGCCGCCGTAGTGGGCGGGCGAGATATCGGTCGCGGTGACCTCGGTGATCTCCGCGGGCGCCAGCTGCCACCGCGGCCAGCCGAGCAGCCCGCTCCCGACCGTGAGTCCGCGCCGGTCCACGACTACGCGTACCACCGCGAGCTGGGTCGCCAGGACTCCCGCGAGTACGGCGATCGAGCCGACGAGCGGGTGCACGACCACCCCGACCGCGACACCGATCACCAGGGACACCAAGCCGGTCAGCAGCATCCAGGGTGAGGTGGCCCGCCGCGACCAGTTCACCCGTTCGGTATGTCCGATCGTGAGCGGTTCGGCGGCCGGGGGTGCGACCTCGGCTACCGGGCTCGCCGGGGCGATGAGCCAGCCCGCCGCACCGAACAGCAGAGCGATCACCGCCGCCACCGGAAACGTCCAGCCGGGCAGTTCGGCTTGGTCGGCGTTCGTCAGGAAGAGGTTGGCGCGGGTGGCCGCGAACAGGAGCGCCCCGATCAGCCCGCCGACTCCCCAGGAGCTCGCGACCAGCAGGCGGTTGGGGTCGAATGTGGTGTCCGGCCGGCGCGCCGGTGCGTCCTTCCGGTTGTTCGCCACCAGGATCGCGGCGAACAGCGCGCCGAGACCGATGGCCAGCCCGGCGGAGATACCTATGGTGGCGACTCGCCCGGTGAAGCCGTCGGCGCCGCCGGCGGAGAAGTGGGTGGCCAGCGGGTCGGGAAGATTGTCGGCCGCTGTCGCCAGCAGAACGAGGTTGGGTACGGCACACAGGACGGGCGGAAGCCCGGCCAGCAAGCCGAGCCGGATCGGGTTGGGTCTGGTCACGACGACTCCTTTGTTATGTTTGAATCATAACAAAGGAGTCAGTGCGATCTGTCGGCCGGTACCCCACACTGACCTCATGGCATACGACGAAGAACTGGCGGAGCGGGTTCGGGACGTGGTGGGCGGCGCGCCCGACAGTTCGGAACGGAAGATGTTCGGTGGGCTCGCCTTCTTGTTCGGCGGGCATATGGGGGTCGTGGTGATGCGCGAGGGCGGGTTGATGATCCGGATGGCACCCGCGGCGGCAGCCGCGCTGGTCGACGATATCTCTGTCGCGCCGATGGTGATGCAGGGCCGGGAACTGGACGGCTGGCTGCGGGTGAACGCCGGCGCGGTCGCGGACGATCCCGCGCTGACGGAATGGGTGGATCGCGGAATGCTGTTCGCCCGGTCGCTACCGCCCAAGCCGCCGAAACGCTGAGACGCGAATACTCCGCCTCGCTCGCCGGGGGATCGCTGTCACGACCGAACCGGCACCGGCCGGCTCACCATTGGTCGTTGGAATTCAGCGCTACCAGCAGGCGCCGGATCGCGGCGACCCGCTGAGACCTGTCCACCAGATTGTCGAGGGCGCATTCCGGATCGGCCGGGGGACCCAGATGGGTGCACCCGCGCGGACAATCCTCGATGGCCTCCGCGAGATCGGTGAACGCGGCGATCACATCGTCGGGAGTGATGTGGGCGAGGCCGAAGGAACGCACGCCGGGCGTATCGATGACCCAGCCCCCACCCGGTAGCGCCAGTGCGACCGACTGGGTGGACGTGTGCTTGCCCTTGCCGACCCCGGACACTTCGCCGACAGCCCGCGCGGCATCGGGCACCAGCCGGTTCACCAGGGTGGATTTCCCGACACCCGAATGACCGAGAAAGCAGGTCAGCCGGCCGGCCAGCAGTTCCAGCGTCGTATCGAGGGGGTCGTCGATGCCGGCGTAGACGATGGTCAGGTCGAGATCGTGGAAGGCGGCGGCGAACTCCGAATCACCGGCCAGATCATGCTTGGTCAGGCACAGCACCGGCGCCAGGCCACCGGCGTAGGCGGCGACCATCGCCCGCTCCACGAAACCGGTCCGTGGTGGCGGATCGGCCAGCGCCACCACGATGAACAACTGTTCGGCATTCCCGACGACCACCCTTTCGAACGGGTCGGTGTCGTCGGCGGTGCGGCGCAGGACGGTGCTGCGCTCGGCGACCCGGACTATGCGCGCAAGAGTGTCGGGCCGGCCGGAGAGATCACCGACGATATCCACCTGGTCGCCCACCACGATCGGCGTGCGCCCCAGTTCCCGGGCCCGCATCGCGACCAGCGGCCGCGCCGGATCGCCGTCGAGTACGCAACCCCAGCGGCCGCGGTCCACCGAGACGACCATCGCCGACTCCGCATCCCGGTGCTGCGGGCGGGTTTTGGTGCGCGGTCGCGAACTCCGCCCCGGACGCACCCGCACATCGGATTCGTCGTACGAGGCGGTGGTGCGGCCGCGGCGGCTCAGCGAGCCGCTCCCGGTGCGGCCGCTTCCGGGTCGAGCATGGACTCCCACAGGGCGACGAAATCGGGCAGGGTTTTTGCGGTGGTGCCGATATCCTCGATCTCCACTCCCGGTACGGCGAGGCCGAGAATCGCTCCGGCCGTAGCCATCCGGTGATCGGCGTAGGAATGCCAGCGGCCACCGCTCAGCGGTGCCGGGGTGATCGCCAGCCCATCCTCGGTCTCCGAAACCTGCCCGCCGAGCCGGTTGATCTCGGTGGAGAGGGCGGCGAGCCGATCGGTCTCGTGGCCGCGCAGATGGGCGATACCGCGCAACCGTGACTCCGAATCCGCGAGTGCGGCCAGTGCCGCGACGGTGGGCGTCAGCTCGCCGACATCGTGCAGATCGATATCGATACCGGCCAGCCGGTCCGGGCCGGTCACGGTGAGGGCGCCGTCGGCGAAACCGGCTTCGGCGCCCATCCGCACCAGGATCTCCCGGATGACGTCACCGGCCTGGGTCGTCAGGCGCGGCCAGTGCGGGATGCTCACCGTGCCGCCGGTGACCGCCGCCGCCGCCAGGAACGGGGTGGCGTTGGACAGGTCGGGTTCCACGGTCCAGTCGACCGCGCGGATCGCACCGGGCGCGACGGTCCACACCTGGTCGGCCCGGGGATCGGCGGGAGACTCCACTGCGACATCGGCGCGGCGCAGCATTTCCACCGTCATCTCGATATGCGGCATCGAGGGCAGTGCGCTCCCGGAATGGCGTACCACCACGCCCTCGTCGAAACGCGCAGCGGACAGCAGCAGACCGGAAATGAACTGGGACGAGCCGGAGGCGTCGATGGTGACGGTGCCGCCACGCAGCGATCCGGTCCCGCGCACGGTGAACGGCAGCGCGTCACCGTCGATCGTGGCGCCGAGGCCGCGCAGGGCGTCGAGGATGGTGTGCAATGGGCGGACGCGGGCGGCGATATCACCGTCGAACGAACTGTCGCCCGCCGCGAGGGTCGCCACCGGCGGGACGAATCGCATGACCGTGCCCGCGAGCCCGCAGTCGACCGACCCGGCGCGGAGCGGGCCGGGAGTGACGGCGAGGGTGTCGGCGTCGCCGATGATCTGCGTACCCAGGGCACGCAGGGCGGCGATCATCAGACCGGTGTCGCGACTGCGCAGTGCCCCGGTGATGGTCGAGGGACCGTCGGCGAGCGCGGCCAGGACCAGCGCTCTGTTCGTGATCGATTTCGATCCGGGCAGGGTGACGGTCGCCCGCACAGGGGCGTCGACATGGGGCGCTGGCCAGAAACTCACTCGACCATCTTGGCGCATCGGAGTGACATGCGTGCCGGTGGTGCTCCCGAGTGTGTCGCCGAGCACCACCGGCCGCCTGTTCATCTGTGGCCGGCGATCACTTGTTGCGACCGTGCAGCAGCGGCACCATCTTGCGCAGCATCTTCATATTCGCCTGGGTGCGGCGGTAACTCATGAGCGCCATACCCGGGATGGCGAAGCGCTGCACCGCGATCGAATGCGGTCGCGCGAATTCCCGCAGGCCCGGTTCGCCGTGGATCCGCCCGATCCCGGAATCGGCGCTGCCGCCGAACGGCAGACCGGGGATGGCGGCGAAGCCGAGTACCGAGTTCACCGAGGTCGCGCCGACCTTCAGGCGCCGGGCGATCTCGAGGCCGCGGTTCTTCGAGTACACGGCCGAGGCCAGTCCGAAGGTGGTGTTGTTGGCCAGGTCGATCGCCTCGTCGATACTGTCCACCGTGGTCACGGTGACGGTCGGGCCGAAGGTCTCCTCCTTGACGGCGGCGGAGTCCTCGTCGACATCGACCAGCACGACCGGCTCGATGTAGGGCCCCTTGACCGATTCCGGGCCACCCAGGAGTGCTTTGCCGCCGCTGGCAATGGCCGCTTCGATATGCCGCTTGACGATATCGATCTGGCTCGGCATGGTCATCGGCCCGTAGCTCGCGCCGGCCTCCGACCCGGGTTTCACGTCCTTCAGGATGCGGGTCAGCTCGGAGAGGAACTCTTCGCGTACCGACTTGTCCACGTAGACCCGCTCGACACCGGCGCAGGTCTGGCCGCTGTTGGAGGTGGCGCCCCAGGCGACGGCGTCGGCGGCGGCCTTCACATCGGCATCGTCGGCCACGATGACCGGGTCTTTTCCGCCGCATTCCAGCAGCACCGGGGTCAGGTTCTCGGCGGCGGAGGCCATGATCTTGCGACCGGTGGCGGCCGAGCCGGTGAACGCGACCTTGTCCACACCGGATTTCACCAGGGCGGCGCCGGTGGCACCGAAGCCGTTGATGGTCAGGAAGACGCCCTCGGGCAGCTCCGGGTTGGCCTCGGAGAACGCCTCGGCGACGAAATTGCCGATACCGGTGGAGAACTCGGACGGCTTGAACACGACGGTGTTACCGGCCGCGAGGGCATAGGCGATGGAACCGTTCGGCGTGTACACCGGGTAATTCCACGGCCCGATCACACCGATCACGCCCAACGGCCGGTATTCGATCCGGGCGGAGAAATTTGCCATCGTCGCACCCGAGGGGATTTTCTTCGGGGCCAATGTCTTCTTGGCGTGTTTGGCCGCCCAGGCGATATGTTCCAGCGCCAGCATCAGCTCGAGGAAGGCGTCGTCGAGCGGTTTGCCGTTCTCGGCGTGGATGAGTTCGCAGAATTCGTCGGATTTGGCGACGAGCCTGCTGGACCAGCGCAGCAGGGCTTTTTTCCGGCCGTCGAAGCCGAGATCCTCCCAGACGGGAGCTGCGGCGCGAGCCTTGGCGACGGCGTCGGCGACCGCTGCGTCGTCGGCGATCGGATACGTGGCCAGCGTCGCGCCGGTGGCCGGATCGACCGAGGTGAGCACCGACGCTTTCTCGGTGGCATTTTCTGTGGTTGTCACAGGGTCTCCTCTGCGGAAGTAGGGCGGTAGCTGCGCGCGCGAACGGGCAGCCTGTGACCACCTCGTCCCCGTTGAGAGAATGTTAGGACATAACTCTCAACACGTCACCCAGTACTAGCACCTATTGTCGTCCTCCCGGCCGGAATTGTCGCGATCTGTCGGCATCCGGTGCGACGATCGAAATATGTGCGGACGATATGCGACGACGACGAACCCGGGGCGCCTCGCCGCCGAGTTGGACGCCCTCGACGAAACCGAACCCGGCCCCGGTTCGGGTATCCGCGAGGGGAGCGCCACGGCGAGCGAATCGGCCGCGGCCGAATCCGGTTCCGGCGAGCCGGACCGGCGGCAGCAGGCGAACTACAACGTCGCCCCGACAACGCAGATTCTCACCGTGGTCGAGCGGCACGCGCACGAGCATCCGGACGACACTCCGCGCCGGCGTATTCGGCGGATGCGCTGGGGGCTCATCCCGCACTGGACGAAAGCCGCCGAACCGGGGATACCGGTCAAGGGAAAACCGTTGTTCAACGCCCGGGCCGATAAGGCCGCGAGCCTGCCGTCGTTCCGGGACGCGGTGAAATACCGCCGCTGCCTGGTCCCCATGGACGGCTGGTACGAATGGCTGGTCGAACCCGATCCGGCAGGACCGGGGCGGGGTAAGAAGCCGAAGGTGATCAAGCACCCGTACTTCATGTCGCGGGCCGACGGCGCACAGCTCTATATGGCGGGCCTGTGGTCGGTATGGCGTGACCGCTCGCTGGAGAACCCCGAGCCCCTGCTCTCCTGCACCATCCTCACCACCGATGCGATCGGGGACCTCACCCGGATCCACGACCGGATGCCCCTGCCCATGCCGCAGGAACACTGGGAAGCCTGGCTGGACCCCGACCACCCGGCTCCCGCCGAACTGCTCGACGCGCCGAGCGCGGAGCTGGTCGACCGGATCACCGCGCGTCCGGTGTCCACCCTGGTGAACAGTGTGAAGAACAACGGCCCGGAACTGCTGGCCCCGGCCGACGGCACCGCGGAACAGGCAACGCTGCTGTGAAACCGGCCGCGGTGCGGGCCGCACGATACGACCCCGCACCGCCGCCGAAATCAGCTGCCGAGCGGGCAGCTCACCGCCTCTGTGGCGATGCTCAGACCACATTTGAGCAGATCGGCGCTGAGGTCGATGGTTTCGGAGAGAATGCCGCCGCCGGCTTTTTCCGCACGTTCGGCAGGGCCGTTCTCCGGTGTTCGCTCGGCGGTGCCGCCCTCGTCCTCGCCCTCACCCGTCAGCGGATACTGACCCGGAGCGGCGAGTGCCGCCGGTGTTGCGAGCGGACTCGTCAGCAGGGCAGGCGCGACGGTCAGCGCCGCGGCCGCGGATACAGCGAAGAACACAGTGCGCAGCGGTTTGCGCGGGGACATATCGCATCACATCCTCGGGTCGGTCGATCGGTCGGTCGCTCCCAGTAACGCATACCTGAACCCGTGACCTGGTCAATTCCCGCCCGGCGCGCGGGGGAGTCGTGGGTCCGGTGGGGTCGGCGCGGCTCCGGGTCACCCGGGCGCCGCCCAGCTCGGCCCCGGTACTCCGGCGCGGAGCCCGCCCGCTGCCGCCGATCCATGCCGCGGCCGTATGTCTCCGCTACCTCGATCAGGCCGTGACCGCGGCGGTGACGGCACCGGCCAGCCGGACCAGGTCGCCCGGCGCCAGTTCGATCTCCAGGCCGCGGCGGCCCGCGCTGCACAGCACGGTTTCCCACCCCAGCGCGGAGATATCGATAACCGTCGGATGCCGGCGGCGCTGCCCCAGCGGGGAGATACCGCCGAGCACATATCCGGTCCCGCGCTCGGCCTTCGCCCGGTCGGCCATGCTCGCCTTCGGGACACCCAGGGCCGCAGCCGCCGCTTTCAGCGACAACGTGTCGGGAACCGGCAGAACCGCGACCGCGAGCGACCCGGTGGACAGTTCGAGTATCAGCGTCTTGAAGACCTGCCGCGGCCCCACCCCGAGCCGTGCGGCCAGTACGTCGACCGCCTCGCTGCCGTAGGAGTCGCTACGCGGGTCGTGATCGTAGCTGTGCACGGTATGCCCGGCCCCGTCCGCGACCAGTGCCCGGATCGCCGGTGTGGCGCCTGCTGCCATGGCCGAGAAGCTTACCGGCGGCCCGGGGCGGATCGGCTTTGCCATGGTCGGGGAACACTTCGCGGCCGGTGCGGGTTGTACGCGGCAGAGACAGATCATCGGGCCGGCCGGTAGCGGCCACCGATGCGGACCCCCAGTAGAGCGAAGGAGCGACGGTGCCCGTTCTTGCCGAACCACGCCCGATGCCACTCGATCCGGCCCCGGCGCGCACGCGGTTCTTCTCCGACTTCACACTCCCGGTAGATTTGGCTGGTGAACCAATCGAAGGGACACGTGTGACGAGCGAGGACGACGTGGCGACCGGAACCGGCGCCGACGAGCGGCCTGCCGACCGGCCGGAGACCGGTGCCGAACTGGACCGGAGGTTCGAGCGGGACGCACTACCCATGCTGGACCAGCTCTACGGCGCCGCACTGCGGATGACGCGTAACCCCGCCGACGCCGAGGACCTGGTGCAGGAGACCTACGTCAAGGCGTATGCGGGCTTCAAATCCTTCAAAGAAGGCACCAAC
This sequence comes from Nocardia sp. NPDC051750, assembly GCF_044453135.1. Taxonomy (NCBI): domain Bacteria; kingdom Bacillati; phylum Actinomycetota; class Actinomycetes; order Mycobacteriales; family Nocardiaceae; genus Nocardia; species Nocardia sp. NPDC051750. The sequence goes on from NZ_JBITCK010000007.1 coordinate 513,982, forward strand.
CTGCGCGCCTGGCTGTACCGGATCCTCACCAACACCTACATCAACTCGTACCGCAAGAAACAGCGGCAACCCGCGCAGTACCCGACCGACGAGATCACCGACTGGCAGCTCGCCGCCACCGCCGAACACAGCTCGACCGGGTTGCGCTCGGCAGAGGTCGAGGCCCTGGACGCACTCCCGGACGACGACATCAAGGCCGCCCTGGTGCAACTGCCCGAGGAATTCCGGATGGCGGTGTACTACGCCGATGTCGAAGGTTTCCCGTACAAGGAAATCGCCGACATCATGGGCACACCTATCGGTACGGTGATGTCCCGGCTGCATCGCGGCCGGAAACAGCTGAAGGGTCTACTAGCCGATGTGGCGCGGGAACGTGGGTTCAACCGCACCGCAGCCGAGTCCGGGAACGCCGATACCGCCGCCGCGGTGCGCCAGGAGGTCAAGCAGTGAGCACCGAGCATGACCCCGATATGGAGGTCGACTGCACGGCGGTACTGGCCGATGTCTGGCTGATGCTCGACGGTGAATGCGACGACAGCACCCGCGAACGCCTCCAGCACCATATGGACCACTGCTCCCCCTGCATCGAGGCCTACGGCATCGAAGAAAAGATCAAGAGCATGCTCAGCCGCAAATGCGGCGGCGACAAGGCCCCCGATTCGCTGCGTGAACGCCTGATGGTGGAGATCCGCAGCCGCTCGGCGAAGGTCAGCTCCGAGGAGTGACTCCCGGCGCGGGGCCGGCCCACGGGCTCCGCACGAACGAACGCCCGCACTCGTTTCCGAGTGCGGGCGTTCGGCGTCTTCGTATCCTGTGCCTGATGGCTCAGGCGTTGGGACGCTTGCCGTGATTGGCGGCGTTGCCCTTACGGCTGCGCTTCTTGCGGCCACGCTTACCCATGGGTAGCTCCCTCCTGGGGACATTTCCCGCGAATGCGGGGAGTAGATACTGATCCCGGCCATTGTCCCACGTGTGGTTGGCTGTACCGACGGCGGTACAGCGGGCAGTGGGCCCGTACCGGAACCAACCTACCGAACGAGGGTGTCATGGCGGAAGAAGTACGAGCGGAAATGGTCTCCACGGTGCTCACCGTCGAGGTCGCGGTCGGCGATCAGGTCGCGACCGATCAGACGCTGGTACTCCTGGAGTCGATGAAGATGGAGATCCCGGTGATCGCCGAGGTAGGCGGCGAGGTCGCCTCCATCGCGGTCCAGCCCGGCCAGGTCCTCCAGCAGGGCGACCTCATCGCGGTCATCGATTGATCGCGGAGTGACGGCGGCCGCGATTTCGGTGCGGCCGGGCATGTCCGGGTGATCGGTCACTACCTGCCGCGGTAGTACTCCGCCACGGCGGTGAACGCCGCCTTGGGTTCCCAGGTCATATCCGGATAGGTGTGCCCCCGGCCGTCCGCGAGGACCTTGACGATGCCGAGACCTGCCAGGTCCAGATCCTCGCGCGGGTCGCCGGCGGGGCGATGCGGGTAGTTGTACAGAGCGAAGAGGAACACGAAGGTGCTGTCGACGCCTTCCGAATCGAAGATCTCCAGGAGTTCGCGCAGGTAGGTGGCCTGACCGGCTTCGTCGCGGGTGTACTCGCCGTTCAGCCGGATCGGGTCGCCGTGTTCGTCGTATTCGACGATCTCCATACTGCGCGGCGCCACATCGCCGGCGCCACGCCAGGTGGCCGTGCCGAAGCCGGTGGCGGCGACCGGTTTCCCCTGCGTGACGAGGCTGCGTACCCCTTCACGGAACTGGCCGGCCACCTCGGCCGACCGGATGAGTTCGATCGACAGGAAATCGAAGGGCGTCCAGTCGATACGCTCGAACGGTATACAGGCGTAGGTGATCTGGCCGAGGAATCGTTCGCGGATCAGGGGGAGTGCGCTGCCGAAGAATTCGTCGAGGCGGGCGCTCGCCTCGGTCAACCGTTCGGCGCGGCGTTCGGGGTCGCTCAGCAGCAGATCGAGCCGCTCGTCGACATTGTCGCCGGGGACGAAGCCCCGGTTCATGATGGTCAGTTCGACCCCGGCGACGAACACCACCTCGGCGCCGGTCTGCCGCAGCCGCTCCGCCCGCTGCGCACAATCGGCGAACAGTGTCAGGATCTCGTCACCGGTCAGCTCCAGCGGGTAGGGCGAGAACCAGACCTCCAGTCCGAGTTCGGCGGCGCAGCGGGCGGCGACTTCGAGCCGGGCGGGGTCGCCACCGACGATATGGACGGCGTTGCAGTGCAGGTCGTCCCGGATGATGGCGAGTTCGCGTGCGACAACCGCGGGGTCGAAGTCCGCCCGGGAGATTCTGCCTCTCCGGATGAAGCCGGTGTCGTATGTCATTCCCTTGCCGCGCATTCGCATGATCCGTTCGGTCGAGTGGTTTCACATCGTTCTCACGAACCGTAAGCGAGAAACATGCGTGCACGCAATATTGCGTGAGCGCAGCAACTGTGGAATGCTGCCGGCGTGACAACGGAACGGGCGGGGCTGCGCGAACGGAAGAAACAGGCAACACGCGAGGCGCTGCGGGCCGCCGCCCTGCGGCTGGCGCTCGAACACGGGCCGGAAAGTGTACGTGTGGAGGACATCGCCGAGGCGGCGGGTGTCTCGCCGAGGACCTACAACAATTACTTCTCCAGCCGCGAACAGGCGATCGTCGCCGCTGTCACCGCCGAGCGGGAGACCCGGGTCGGCGCTGCCGTCGCGGCACACCCCCCGGGCGTCCGTCTTGCCGACGCTGTCGTCGAGGCCATCGTCGCGCAGTACACAGACCCGGGCGAACACAGTCGCGACAGCCTGCTGCTGCTCACCACCCACCCCGCACTGCGCCGGGCATTTCTCGGCACCGCGGTCGCGATCGAGCAACCACTCGCCGAGGCGATCGCCGATCGCCTCGGCGACACCGGCAGCCCCACGGCCCGTGTGCTGGCGGCGAGCGCGGCCGCTGCCGTTCGCGTCGGACTCGAACTGTGGCTACAGCCGGCGACCGGAAACCTGGCCGAGGCAGGCCTGGTCATCCCGTCCGGTTCGTTCCCCGACCTCCTCCGAGCCGCCCTGACCCCCTTGAAACCCGCCTTCGACGCCGCCGAGCGAACCCACCCCCCGCTCCATCGGGGGGAGTCTCACCAGGAAGCCGGCCACGCGGCGGCCTCCGCCGGCTGATGCCCTGCGGCGATCGACGGTGCACGCCAAAGGTGAACCCGGACCGACGCGCCGCACTCAGCGACGTCCTGGAACAACCGCGACCCGAGCCCGACCGAACGTACCCAGCGGAGGTGGACCAAGGGGGGCCGAAACGCGCGACGCCGCAGGCGGCACCAAAATACACATCATGTCCACACTGAGTGATCTGCTGGCCGAACACACCGATCTGCCCGGGGTGGCGGTGGATCACCTGCAGCGGGTGGTCGGCGATTGGCAACTGCTCGCCGACCTTTCGTTCGCGGATCTGCTGCTGTGGGTCGGGGCGGGACCGATCGGCGCCGGTGCCGATATCGTGTGCGTCGCGCAATGCCGGCCGACCACCGCGCCGACTGTCCATCTCGAGGATCTGGTCGGGACCGTGGCCCGGCACGCGGACCATTCGCAGGTGATCGACGCGCTGACCAGTGGTGAGATCGTGCGCACCGACAGCGAGGGCGAGGCGGCCGGCGTCTACCACCCGTACCCCGTGCAGGCCATTCGCGAGGCGATTCCGGTGCGCTGCGGGGACGATGTGATCGCGGTGCTCAGCCGGGATACCGACCGGCAGCGGTCGCGGGTGCGCAGCGGCCTGGAGATCGCCTATGTGGCCTGCGCCGACGATCTGTGCCAGATGATCGCCGACGGGACCTTCCCGACCACCGAAGACCGTGCCGCCACTCATTCCAGTCCCCGCGCCGGTGACGGGTTCATCCGGCTGGATACGGAAGGCACCGTCACGTACGCGAGTCCGAACGCGCTGTCCGCGTATCACCGGATGGGGTTGCAGGCCGATCTGGCGGGCCAGGATCTGGCCACCACGACACGGTCACTGATCACCGATCCCTTCGACGCGCAGGAGGTGGTGGGGGATATCCAGGCCGCGCTGGCCGGGCGCACCGGGCGGCGGATGGAGGTGGAGGCGCGCGGGGCGACGGTGCTGTTGCGCACGCTGGTCTTGCGCCCGCACGGCGAACTGGCGGGGGCGGCGGTCCTGGTCCGTGATGTCACCGAGGTCAAGCGGCGGGACCGGGCGCTGCTCAGCAAGGACGCCACCATCCGGGAGATCCACCACCGGGTGAAGAACAATCTGCAGACGGTCGCGGCGCTGCTGCGATTGCAGGCGCGACGCACCGAGAACGAGGAGGCGCGGGTCGCACTCACCGAATCGGTGCGCCGGGTGACGTCGATCGCGTCCGTGCACGAGATGCTGTCCATGTCGGTCGACGAAGAGGTCGACCTGGACGAGGTCGTCGACCGGCTGCTGCCGATCATGGCCGATGTGGCGACCGTGCACACCGCCCGCATCACCGTGCGGCGGGCGGGGTCGCTCGGTGTTTTCTCCGCGGAGCGGGCCACACCGCTGGTGATGGTGCTGACCGAATTGGTGCAGAATGCCATCGAGCACGCCTTCGACGGTGGCCAGAACGGGACCGTCACCATTCGCTCGGAGCGTTCGGCCCGCTGGCTGGATGTGATCATCAGCGACGACGGTCGCGGTCTGCCTGCGGGATTCAGCCTGGAGACGTCGGACAGTCTCGGGCTGCAGATCGTGCGCACTCTGGTGACCGCGGAATTGGGTGGTTCGATCGGGTTGCATCCCGGTACCGATATCGGAACCGATGCGGTACTGCGGGTGCCGCTGGGGCGCCGTTCGGCGCGGTGATACCTGACGGAAACTCGCCGGTTTCAATTATGCATACCCACGATCCGCTGTGGTCGGAAACACCGCAGATATTTTTCGGGCGACATTCCGGCAAATTACCGGACGACCCACGCTGAGCACCCCGAAAAGAATTCGGCCCGGCACCAGATTTACTGGTGCCGGGCATTCAGCGACTCCCCGGGCCCGGGCTGGAAAGGGTCCGGTAGTCGCTTCCCCGCGTTCTCAGACAGCCGTACGAGTGCGGGTGCGCGCATTGCGGCGCTTGAGCGCGCGCCGCTCGTCTTCGCTCATACCGCCCCATACACCGGCATCTTGTCCGGAGCCCAAGGCCCAGGACAGGCAGTCGGCGGTAACGGGGCAGCGGGCGCAGACCAGCTTGGCATCGGCAATCTGCGCGAGCGCAGGACCACTGTTGCCCACCGGGAAAAACAGTTCAGGGTCCTCATCGCGACAGATGGCCTTATGGCGCCAGTCCATTCCTTCTGCTCCTTTGTAGGGCGCCGCAGGGCGCCGATCGGTTGCTGGATCGTTCACTTGTGCGAACTGAATGTTTCCGCACGGTTGCTTGTGAATGCTTTCACGAACACCGTAGATGTCAATAGGTATCCGATGCACCGTGGGGAAGCTCACGCACTGAAGGCCCCACGAGGAGACCTGCCGCAGTCCTTTTTACTCGCCTACGCCGGTTTCCGCAGCACAAACGGGATGTATTTCCCGGATGCGCCACTTATACCGGTCGCGGAGCGACCACATCGAGGACGTCCGGCACAGCGGTGAAATCCACCACGTCACGCCTGCCGATGAAGTCACCGTCGATTTGCAGGCCGATAGGCTCGGCACTGGTGATGCGCACCGACGGAACGTCGTCGTCACGAAACAGCTTCCGCGACTTCGGCTCGGAGTGCGGCGACAACAGTTGCGTCGCCAGGCGCAGTGTAGGCAGTAATGCCATGGTTCGCACGGCGAACACACCGAGACCGGATTCGAACGTGGTTCCCGGATTGGTACGTACCGGTGTGGTGTTCAGGTAAGTCCATGGACTCGTATTGGTGACGAATGCGTAATGAACACCGGAAACGGGTTCGCGGCCGGGCACATGAACGGTGATTTCCGGCTGCGCGCGTTTGGCGCGGAAGAACTGCGCCACAGTCGTACGCACATAGCGGGCCGGCGTCGCCGCCCGGCCCTTGGCACGAGCGGCGTCGATCGCGGCGCAGACGTCCGCATCGAGCCCGACACCGGCGCTGAAACAGAACCACCGGTCATCGGTGATACCCAGCCCGATCCGGCGATCCCCGTCACCGGCCTTGAGCAGGTCGATCAATTGGTTCGTCGCCGCGACGGGGTCGGGCCTGATATCGAGCGAACGCGCGAAGACATTCGCCGAACCACCGGGAATGATGCCGAGCCGGGGCCGCCACGCCTGCCCGTCGTCGACCTGCGGTAGTGGCACGAAACCGTTGATCGTCTCGTTGACCGTCCCGTCGCCACCGTGGACCACGATGAGATCCATTTCGTTGGTCGCGGCCCACTGCGCCAGTTCGGCGGCATGGCCGCGATGCTGGGTATGCGCAACCGTCAACTGGGTCCGGCTCTCCAGTGCGTGCGCGAGCAGATCGCGGGTCGCAGCTGTGGTAGAGGTCGCATTCGGATTGACGATCAACAACGTCCGCACCCCTGCAGCGTATTCGGCGCGCCGGTGCGCGCGCGGTTTCGGCCCCCTCGGGCGATGCGGTGCGGAGCCCGCGCGTGCGGGCGGCCCGAAAAGTACAACCTAAGCTGGCGGGGTGGTCGAGCGAAAAGACGTTGGTGTGCCGGGGTCCGTCCGGGGGGCGGGCGGGTTGGTGGCGCTGGAAGGCGCGGTCGCTGTCACTGTGGCGGTTGTCCTGGTGGTGCGGGCCCTGCTGGGACACGAGGAAGACGCGATCAGCGGCTACGGCACGGCTATGTGGTTCGGCATCCTCGGTGGCGCGGTACTCGCGTCCGGGGTCGGACTGCTGCTCGGGCAGCGCTGGGGGCGGGCTATCGCGACGATCACGCAGCTGTTGCTGTTGCCGGTGGTGTGGTCGTTGCTGTTCGGCTCGGATCAGCCGGTGTTCGGGACCGTGCTCGGGGTGGTGGCGCTCGGCGCACTGGGCCTGCTGTTCGCGCCGGCGACCTCGCGCTGGGCAGCCCAGGAGTACGGGACCACCAGCGAGGAATGACACGGCCGGGTACGGACCGTTCGCTCATACCTCCGGGGTAGCGGCGGCCGCAAGTGTGGCCAGGGCCGGCCCGGTGAGCCGGTAACCCACCCAGTCGTCCTGAACCTGGGCGCCGAGGGATTCGTAGAAGCCGATCGAGGGTGTGTTCCAGGTCAGTACCGACCAGCTGACCCGGCTGTAACCGCGGGTGTGGGCTTCCTGCGCCAGCGCGGCCAGCAGCGCCTGTCCGAGTCCGGTGCCACGCGCCTCCGGAGTCACGTACAGATCCTCCAGGTAGATGCCGTGCACGCCGTCCCAGGTGGAGAAATTCAGGAACCAGATGGCGCACCCCGCGACCTTGTCGCCCAGTAGCGCGACATGGGCGAAGAGTGCGGGATCCGGGCCGAACAGGGCGGCCAGGAGCTGGTCGGCGGTGAGTGTGCACTCGTGCCGCGCTTTCTCGTATTCCGCCAGGTCGTAGACCAGGTCCACCAGCGCGGGCACATCGTCGGGTCGGGCGCGGCGAACAACCGGGGCGGATGTCACGGGCACGGGAAGCTCCTCGATCGGTTTCTCGGTGGGGTGCCGGGGCAGGATGGTGTTTGCGGCGCCGTCATTCGGTGGGCGGGCGCAGGTTGTGCGCCCACAGGGTGGGTTCGCTGTGCTCATAGCCCAGGACGCTGACACCGGCCGTCGCCAGCGCGAAACGGCGGCCCTCCCGGACCTCGAAGCCGAGCCAGCGGGCGATCAGGGCGCGGGAGAAGTGCCCGTGGCCGACGAGGACCACATCGCGGGTGTCCAGTGCGTTTCGCGCGGTGCCAAGGACACGGTCCGCCCGGGCGCGGATCGCGTCGGCGGATTCACCGCCGGGTACGGTCCCGGACCAGATGGTCCATCCGGGGTCGTGGGCCCGGATTTCCGGGGTCGTGCGGCCTTCGTACTCGCCGTAATCCCATTCGGCGAGGTCCGGTTCGACCTGCGCGCCGGGGAGCCCGGCCAGTTCGGCGGTACGCCGGGCGCGGGCACGGGGGCTGACCAGGATCAGCGGATCCCGTAGCCGCAGTCCGGCCAGGACGTGCCCGGCCGCAGTGGCCTGGCGTTCACCGGCCGCGGTGAGCGGTAGATCGGTGCGGCCGGTGTGTTTGTGCTGAACCGACCAGCTGGTCTCGCCGTGGCGCAACAGCACCACACGGGCGTCCTCCTCCGGACCGGGCATACGCACCATGATGCCGGGGCCCGGACCGAACGGCTGAGGTGGGGCGGTGGCCGCCCGCTCAGTGCGAGGTCGCCAGGGTGAGTACGACCAAGGGGATGGGGCGTTCCGTGGTGGCTTGGAAGCCGGCGAGCAACGGATTGTTCTCGAGTACCCAGGCGGCGAACTCGTCGTAGGCGGCGCCGGTGAGGGCACGCGCCGTGGCGTGGTACACGTGATCGCCGAGTTCCACGATCACCGCGGGATCCGCCTGCACGTTGTGATACCAGGCGGGATCACCGCTGTCGACCAGCGAACTGACGTACAGAGTTTCGTCGCGATACAGCGCACCCAGCGGAACCACATGCCGTTTACCGGTTTTCGCGCCCGTGGTGGTGAGCAGCAGTAGCGTGGCCCCGGCGTAGTCGCCGCCGACCCGTCCGCCGTTGGCCCGGAATTCGCGGATCACCTCGGTGTTCCAGACGGCCGGATCCTGCTCGGTGAACCGGTTCCACGGCGCGTCGGGATCGTCGTAGCGGGTGTATCCGGCCGCAGGGGCCGATTCGGTGGGCGGGGCTGCTTCTGTCATACGGGCCAGTGTGCCCGCGGGCACCGACAAAAACGTTTCACCGCAGTGGTTTTGCCGGTCTGTTCGCGTCGGACTCACCCGTGTCGGTGGCGTCGGGATCGGCCAGCGCGACCAGTTCGCCGTCGCGATGTTCCAGCACCGTGTTGCCGAGTACCGCCAGCGATATCGGGCCGCCCCCGTAACCCGGCCGGTCCACCGGTATCCGGGCCACCTCGGTGCCGTCGGCCGGGTCGAGGGCCGCTATCGCCCCGGGAACGGGGATCAGCAGCCGGTCGGCCATCAGCGCCGGCGCACCGAGCGCATCGCCCGCTGTCCACAACGGCTCGAAAGTACCGGCCTGCAAGGCGATGACACTGTTCCCGGTGAACACCAGGAAGGCCGAACCGATCCGTACGGCAGTGCTGTTCTCGGCGAGCGGAGCCGAGAGCTCCTGCACCACGATCGGGGTGCCCTTGGCATCGAATATCGTCAGGCGCGGCGCGGCGGGCTCGGGTCCGGTTTCGCCGGGCTGATAGACCGCGATCCGGTTGTCGGAGACCGCGATAACGCGCGCATCCGGCGAATCCGCCCCCGGGCCCTCCAGGATCCGTGAGCCGTACTCCTCCGGCACATTGTCGTCCTTCGGTGCGGGAGCCAGGACGGTGAGCCGATTCGCGGGATCGTCCGGGCACCGTTCGAGCACCACCAGGCGCGACGAGCTGGACGCCGCCGAACGCAGATCGCAGCCCTGGCGCGGCTGGGTTTTCCAGTTCTCCTTGGCATCCACATATCCGTATTCCAGGGTGCGGACGAGATCCGAGCGCCAGACCTCCAGCCGCTCCGGCCCCTGCGCCACCACATAGGTGCCGTCCACGGACAACCGGACCTGATCGTCCATATAGCTGCTGCGGGCGGTCCGGCGGCGGCCGTCGGCAGCGGAGAGCATGCTGGTCTCGCTGCAGCCGCGATCACTCCGGTAGACCGCGATCACCATCCCGAACTGCGCCTCGACACCGCACAGCGGCAGATCGCGGGTGTATCGCCACACTTCTGCACCGGTCCGCGGATCGTGCCCGGTCACCGTGCCGCCCTCGCCGGTGACGGCCACACCCTCGGCGGTGAGCGCACGCGCCGTGGCGGAATCGGGTGAGCGCCACAATTCCCGCAGTTCGCCCGGGAGTTCACGGGCGGCCGCGGGCGAGCGAGCGGGCCGGTCGGCGACCACCGACTCGGTACCGGCGACATCGCTGCTCACCCATGCCACGACCACCCCGATCACCACGACGAGGGCGATCGCGGCAGCGGTGATGACATCGGCGCGCGTTCGCCGCTCGGGTGCGAGCACGTACGCGAGCTTAATAGGTGCTGCCGGGGCGATCGTCCGCAGCCCGCGCCCGCCCGGAGCGGATCCGGAGGTGCCCAGGACACGCAAGTATGCGTCGAATTCGGAGTGCGCTCACCGCGCAGACGCGGGCCGACCGCGGAAGTGAGCTGGTGTCCACCCGAGGATGTGCGCCGATCGCCTGGAACACCCCTCCGGCGGCTGCTCGTGCGCAGGACGCGCACGCTCGGGTCGAATTCGCCGGAAACGAGGATGCCCACAGACGAGTCCGACGTCGAGGGGCACCCGATGGATGCTTCCGAGTCGTCCGGACGGTGCTCGCAGCACTGTTTCAGGAGCCCGGATACGGATCGGGCCGGCGGTCGGTTGACCGCCGGCCCTGGACCGGTCCCCGAGGGCCGATCAATCCTGCGCCGGTGAACTGCCGTTCGCGGTGGCGTCGGCGGTGCCGGCCGAATCGCCGGCGTCGCCGGTGGGCGCCGCGTCGCCGTCGGCCGGTGCTTCGCCGCCCGCCGCGTCCTGGCCGGCCGGTTTGCGGCGGCGCCTGCGACGGGCCGGTTTCTCGGTGCTCTCGACGCCGGTATCGGCAGCCTCGGCCGTGTCCGTGTCGGTGTCGGTGCCGCCGGTCTCGTCACCGGCGACACTGTCACCCGCCGCTGAGCGGCGCCGGCGCCGGCGCCGACGGGCCGGGGCATCCGCCTGGCCGGCTTCGGGGCCGGAATCGGCAGAGCTGTCAGCGTTCCCGGTCTCGGATTCCGCGGTATCGGTGCCGGAATCGGCTGTGACCGTGCCGGGCTCGATCGCCTGACCGCCACGGGTGCGTTTCCGGTTGCGTTTGCGCGGCGCCCGGGCCGGCCGTTCGACCACCACGGCATCCGCTTCGCGCTCCGGTTTCCGCGTGCCGACGGTGCCGGTCACGCCCTCCGGAATGCCGAGATCGGAAAACAGGTGCGGTGACCGCGAATACGTTTCCACCGGTTCCGGGATACCCAGTCCGAGCGCGGCGTCGATCGCCGCCCAGCGGGTGAGCTCGTCCCAATCGATCAGGGTGACCGCGACTCCGGTCCGGCCCGCCCGGCCGGTGCGGCCGATCCGGTGCACATAGGTCTTCTCGTCCTCGGGGCACTGATAGTTGACGACATGGGTCACATCGTCGATATCGATACCGCGGGCGGCGACATCGGTGGCGACCAGGACGTCGATGGTGCCCTTACGGAATTTCGTGAGCGCTTTCTCGCGGGCGATCTGCCCGAGATCGCCGTGCACGGCGCCGACCGCGAAACCGCGTTCACCCAGTTCGTCGGCGACCTTTTGCGCGGTGCGTTTGGTCCGGGTGAAGATCATCGTGGCGCCGCGGCTCTCGGCCTGCAGGATCCGCGCGATCAATTCGCTCTTGTCCAGCGCATGTGCCCGGTAGACGAATTGCGCCGTCCGATCGTGGACCGCCGAATCGTGCGGTTCCTCGGCCCGGATATGGGTCGGCCGGGTCAGGAAAGTGCGGGCCAGGGTGATGATCGGCCCCGGCATTGTCGCCGAGAACAGCATGGTCTGCCGTTTATCGGGGACCATGTTGAGAATGCGTTCGATATCCGGGAGGAAGCCCAGATCGAGCATTTCGTCGGCCTCGTCGAGGACCAGAACGCCGACCTTGCCCAGAATGAGATGCTGCTGATCGGCCAGATCCAGCAGGCGCCCCGGGGTCCCGACCACGACATCCACGCCTTCGCGCAGGGCCGCAATCTGCGAATCGTAGGGGCGACCACCATAAATGGAGGTCACCCGCAGCGGGCCGCGCTCGGTGCTGACGTATTTGGCCGCGTTCTCCAGATCCTTGGTCACCTGGATGCACAGTTCGCGCGTCGGCACGATGACCAGGGCACGGGGAGTGCCGTCCAGCGGGCTGGTACCGGATTCGAGCGTGCTGATCCGGTGCAGCAGCGGCACCCCGAACCCGAAGGTTTTACCCATTCCGGTACGGGCCTGCCCGATGAGATCCTCGCCGGCCAGGGCCAGCGGCAGGGTGAGTTCCTGGATAGCGAATGTACGTTCGATACCCATCTCACCCAGTGCGCGGACAATTTCGTCACGCACACCCAATTCGGTGAAAGACGGTGCGGTATGACCGGCGTCCAGTTCGGCTGTCAGCAGAGTTTCCGCCAGACCGGGTTCCGGTTCGACTGTGATCTTGCTCAGGTTCGTGCCTTCCCTCGTTATCGCGCTACACGCGCACGAGGCGTGGGGCGGACCGGCCGGTCCGCGACGACCACGGATCCGCCCTGCGATATTCACCCGGGCCGCCGCCGGATGTCGGCAGATGCCCGCAAACGGGGCAGCGAAGCTCGGACATCGGCGCAGCGCATCGGTGACGCGGATCTGGTGCGCGCACATTTTCCTGGACCCCGCAGAATTCCCGACCACCGCCCGGCGCACCCGCGGTGCGCGACTCTCGGCGCCGCCGATCTCAACGGATCGGCCGAATTCTTCGGATGTCCGTGGCGATTGTAGCTCTGTTATCGGCGCGCTGGCGCGCGCGGGGTTTTGGCCCCCCTTGGGCCCTGCTTTCAGCCCTCGAGACTCGCGCCTGCGGCGCATGCGCTTCGAGGGCTGAAATCAGGGCCGGGCCAAAACCTTCAAGGGCCTCGTAAGACTCGGCGCCGCCACTGGGCGCCGTCGATCGGGCTCGGAATGTGATCTCGAATGCTCGTGTGTTCGGCGTCGCCGCTGGCGTGTCACGCGAATGCTCGTATCCGGACCCATGAGGACCGGTTCTCTCCTGTGTCGCGGAGTACGCCCATAATTTCTGCGTGAGTATTGCAGATCGAGGTATTGCCCTGGCGGATCGCGCCGTGCGCGCGGTCGATCCCGAGGGCGAGCTGACGCGGACTCTCGAGCGTGCCGCGCGTAACGCGTGGGCCCTGACTTTCGGCGATGGTGTCGAGGGGCCCCGGCCCACGCCCGCGACAGTGCTGTGGGATGAACCGCACCGTCAGTTGCGGCGGTTCGAACCCGCCCCGGTCACCGGACGTGGTCGTTCGCGACCCGCGGTCCTGCTGGTGCCGCCGCTGGCCGCGCCGGCCAGCTGCTTCGATCTGCGGCCCGGCCAGAGCCTGGCCGAGTTCCTGCTCGAGACCGGACGTGCGCCGTATGTGATCGACTACGGCGAGATCACCTACGGCGACCGCCGGATGGGGTTCGAGGACTGGGTGCACGACATCATTCCGGAAGCCATCCGGCGTACCGCCGCCGACCGGATCGGCTCCGACGGGGAACCGCGGGTGGATCTGGTCGGCTGGTCGCTGGGCGGCACCATGGCGCTGCTCGCGGCCGCCGCGCACACCGACCTGCCGATCCGGTCCATCACCGCGATCGGGTCGCCCTTGGACTACAACGCGATGCCGGGCACGCCGCAGCTGGCGGCGCTCGCCCGGCGCACCGGGACCGGCGCCGCCGTGGGTGCGGCGCTGGGCGCGGTGGGCGGGGTTCCGGCGCCGCTGACCCGGCTCGCCTATCGCCTCACCGCCTGGGATCGGGAGGTCAAGCGGCCCTGGTTCGTGGCCGGCAACCTGGCACGTACCGAATCGCTGGCCCGGATGGAGGCCGTCGACCGGTTCATGGCGGAGATGCCGGGCTATCCCGGCCGGACGTACCAGCAGCTGTGGAACCGGCTGGTACTGCGTAACGAGATCGGCCGCGGTGAGGTCCGCTTCGGGTCCGGACGGATCCGCCTGGCCGATGTCACGGCGCCGGTGCTGCTGGTCGGCGGCCCGTCGGATGTGATCACCCCGGCCCGGGCGGTCGAACGCGGCCTGCACACGCTCACCGGTGCCGAATCCGTGCGATACGAGACCGCGCCCGGTGGTCATCTGGCGATCCTGACCGGTGCCACTGCCCGCGACACCACCTGGGCCTACCTCGACAAGTTCCTCACCACACCGGCGTGACCCCGGTCACCGCACATCGGCAGGTACTACGCTGGAGTTCCATGGGAGCACAGTCATCCGCGCTGGGTGTTACACCGAGTGAACCGGCCTCGTCACCTATCCCCGCCGAGCATCCCGGTGTCACCGATCTGTTCGCGGTGCTGGCCTACGGCGAGATATCCGCGTTCTACCGGCTCACCGAGGAAGCCGCGCTGTCGCCGTCCCTGCACGGCAAGGTCGCGGTGGCCCGGATGGCGGCGGCGGAACTCGCGCACTTCGAACGGCTCGAATCGGCGCTCACCGAACGCGGCACCGATGTGTACACGGCGATGGCCCCGTTCACCCGCGCGCTGGACGACTACCACCGTTCCACCGACCCGTCGACCTGGCTGGAATCGATGGTGAAATTCCACGTCGGCGACGGTATCGCCGCGGATTTCTATCGGGAGATCGCCGGCGCGCTCAGCCTGGATGTGGCCGAGGTGGTGCGCGATGTGCTGGCCCAGACCGGGCATTCGGAGTTCGTGATCGACGAGGTCCGCAATGCGGTCGCGGCAAGCCGCTCCGAACGCGACCGCCTGACGCTCTGGGGCCGGCGTCTCCTGGGTGAGGCGATCACCCAGGCCCAGTATGTGATGGCCCAGCGTGACGAGCTGACGGAGCTGGTGCTCGCGGCGACGGGGGATCTGAACGGGATCGCCACGCTGTTCGACCGCATGCAGACGGCGCACGCCGAGCGGATGGCGGTCCTGGGGCTGTAGGACCTGCGGTGTCCCCGGTCTCGGGGACTGCTCACGAAGGCGTCGGGTGCCCGTTGCGGAGTTGACCTGCGTACCGGTTCGTGACGGCGCGAAGGCGAGGTCTGGTTCGCGAAGGCGGGGATCCGGTTCGCGAACGCTCGCGCCGTGTTTTCGGCGCCGCCGCTGGGCAGGTTCGATCGGGCCTTGCCGGGGCGGCGAGACCTGCGGGGTGGGTGGGTCCGGGGTGTGGTTGTTCGCTGAGGGCGCACCCGGGTGTGTGCCACGGGGCTTCCCAGCTCCACTAACCTTGCGGGGACAGCACAGGACTCTAGGTTCGGAGGTTGGCCGTGGAGGTCAAGATCGGTATTTCGGATAGCCCGCGGGAACTCGTCATCGCCAGCTCGCAGAGCCCGGACGAGGTCGAGGCCCTGGTATCCGAGGCGCTGGGCGCCACGAGCGGGGTCCTCGCGCTCGCCGACGAGAAGGGGCGGAAGTACCTGATCCAGGCCGCGAAGGTCGCCTATGTGGAGATCGGCGCCGTCACCGGCGGCAAGGTCGGTTTCGCCGCGGTCTGAGACCAGGGTCCGGAAACTTCGAAGCCCCCGCCGATCGGCGGGGGCTTCGTGCGTTACGGCATCGGATGCAGTGGGACGTGCTTGAGGCCGCCCCAGGCCAGTGCGACCGTGGTGTCGACGGCTTCGTCCTTGGGGATCGGACGGTCGGCTTCGAGCCAGTACCGGGCGGTGAACTGGCTGGCGCCCACCAGGCCCACGGCCAGGATGCGGGCCCGGTAGGGGTCCAATCCGGAATCGTGGGCGACCAGGTCGTATACCGCGTCCACGCAGGCTTCGGTGGCTTGTTCGACGCGGCGCTGCACCTGGGGTTCGTTGGTGAGGTCGGATTCGAAGACGAGGCGGAAACCCTGCATCTCGTTGTCCACGAAATCGTAGTAGGCGGCGACGGCCGCCCGGACCCGCTGTTTGTTGTCGGTGGTGGAGCGCAGCGCCTGGCGCACGCTCGAGACCAGCATGTCGACGTAATTCTGGAGGACCGCCAGGTACAGCTCCAGTTTGCTGGTGAAGTGCTGGTAGAGCACCGGCTTGCTGACGCCGGCGCATTGGGAGATCTCGTCCATCCCGGCGGCGTGGTAACCGCGGAGTACGAAGACCTCACTGGCGGCGGTCAGAAGCTGCTGGCGTCGTTCGTCACGTGGAAGCCGGGTGCCACGTTTGGGGGCGGTGCCGGAAGAGGAGCGCGACGTCATCCGGTCCACGAGGTCGGTCATATTCGGATCTCCCAGTCGATTCCCCGGCAAAGGGGTGTGTACCGGGTCTTTCGAGCACCATACTCGCTCACAGTGCTCTTGCCGACCCGGGTCGGCGAACCCGGAGATCGACCGCGATCTGCGCGGTGCGCTGGGAACACCCTGCCGATCGGTCCGGACCGGACGCCCGGACGCCCCCTCGAGCACCGCCGTTGTCCCCGGTCCGGCGGCCCTGTGAGAGTGTGGACCGCGTGACCGACCGACCGGACAGCTCTTCCGGCGGCGGGCGCAGCGCGCACCGCCCCCACGATCCAGACCGCACGGTCGCCGAGCAGCAGACGGCGGCCGAGGCCGGGTCCGCGGTCGCGCGAGTGGATGAGTCCCGGCAACCACTGAGCGCGAGCTGGGATCCTACCGCGACCCCGCCGGCCGCGGCGCGGTCCCGACCGGCCGGTGGGTGGGCGCGCCTGCGGTATTTCGCCGCGCGTTACGGCTGGCGCGCGTATGCCCTGCCGGTGTTGCTGGCGCTCACCGTCTTCGTGGCGGTCGATGCGGTCCGGGCCGGGTCGGGGACGCCGGCGGATCCCGCCGACCCGGCGCTGGGCGCACTGGGGCCGCCCCCGGCGAGTGCCGGGGTTATCGGTGCCCCGCCCGGTGACGGGCATTTCCCGGAGGATCTGCCGATCGGTGTGCTACCGGCCGGCGGGAAGTTCACCGAAGCCGGGAAGGGTAACTGGCGGATCGTTCCGGGCGGGTCCGAACGGATCGGCGCGGGGGACCAGTTCACCTTCACCTATACGGTCGAAATCGAGAACGGGGTCGACACCAGGGAGTACGGCGGTGACGAATCCGTGGCGCGGCTCGTCGAATCCACCCTCGGCAACCCGAAGAGCTGGATCCACGACCGGAAGTTCGCGTTCCAGCGCATCGACCGCGGGGTTCCGGATTTCCGGATCTCGCTCACCGCCCGCACCACCACGCGCACGGCCTGCGGTTTCGAGATCCCGATCGACTCGTCCTGCTACAACTCCGACCAGGCCCGGGTGGTGTTGTCGGAGGCGCGCTGGGTGCGCGGGGCGACGGCGTTCGACGGGGATATCGGGTCGTATCGGCAGTACCTGGTCAACCACGAGGTAGGCCATGCCATCGGCTATCACGCGCATCAGCCGTGTGAGAGCGAGGGCGGTCTGGCGCCGGTGATGATGCAGCAGACCTTCGGTACGGCGAACAACGAGATCGCGGCTCTCGACCCCTTCGGCGTGGTGCCGATGGACGGGAGAACCTGCCGGTTCAACCCGTGGCCGTATCCGCGCGGCTGAGCCTCCGACGCGCGGGACGGCGGCCGCGCCCGGGGCCCGCACAACCTGGCGAAGTGCCGCGGCACAGCCGGGGTGCGGGGCTGCGGTCGAGCCCGGGCGCGGGGTGCGGGCGGGTCGCGGGAAGAATGCTCGGTGCGGCCGCGTTGTACCCGGAACCGACGCCGGTGCGACCGGTTGCCGCATCGGCCACGGGCCGCCGTCCGTACAGCCGCGCACACCGCAACCCGGCTATTCGATACGAGGAGTTCGCAGACGTGTCATCACCGAAGTCCCTGCCCCCGCTGGTGGAGCCCGCGGCGGAGCTGACCAAGGACGAGGTCGCCAGGTACAGCCGCCACCTGATCATCCCCGATCTCGGGATGGACGGGCAGAAACGGCTGAAGAACGCGAAGGTGCTCGTGATCGGTGCGGGCGGGCTGGGTTCGCCGGCCCTGCTGTATCTGGCCGCGGCCGGGGTGGGGACGCTGGGCATCGTCGAATTCGACGAGGTGGATGCCTCGAATCTGCAGCGGCAGGTCATCCACGGTGAATCCGATATCGGCCGGCCCAAGGCCGATAGTGCCCGCGATTCGATTCTGGAGATCAATTCCGGGATCGATGTGCGCCTGCACAAGATCCGGCTGGAACCGGAGAACGCGGTACAGCTGTTCGCCGAGTACGACCTGATCGTCGACGGTACCGACAACTTCGCCACCCGTTATCTGGTCAACGATGCCGCGGTGCTGGCCGGTAAGCCCTATGTCTGGGGATCGATCTACCGGTTCGAGGGGCAGGTCTCGGTGTTCTGGGAGGACGCCCCGGACAACCGCGGGATCAACTACCGCGACCTCTACCCGGAGGCTCCGCCGCCCGGCATGGTGCCGTCCTGCGCCGAGGGCGGTGTGCTCGGGGTGCTGTGCGCCTCCATCGGCTCGGTCATGGTCACCGAAGCGATCAAGCTCCTCACCGGTATCGGGGATCCGCTGCTGGGCCGGCTCATGGTGTACGACGCACTCGATATGAGCTACCGGACGATCAAACTGCGCCGTGATCCGGCGCGGCAGCCGATCACCGAGCTGATCGACTACGAGGCGTTCTGCGGTGTGGTGTCGGAGGAGGGCCAGGCCGCGGCGGCCGGGTCGACCGTCACCGCGCGGGAACTCAAGGACATGCTCGACGCCGGCGATGTGGAACTGATCGATGTGCGCGAACCCGTGGAATGGGACATCGTCCATATCGACGGCGCGACGCTGATCCCGAAGGACCGGATCCTTTCCGGTGAAGCGCTATCGGAACTGCCACAGAACCGCAAGATCGTGCTGCACTGCAAGACCGGAGTCCGGTCGGCCGAGGCGCTGGCGGCGCTCAAACGGGCCGGTTTCGCCGACGCGACCCACCTCCAGGGCGGCGTGATCGCATGGGCGCACCAGGTGGATCCCTCACTGCCGGTGTACTGAGTCGGCCGGATGTGGGCGGTGGGCCCGGCCCGGTGATGCGAAGCCGCGCCGGATCGTTGCCGAGGCCACCGTGCCCGATTCGGCAGGCGTCTCCCATGGTCGGACGCGAACACCGTCGGAGCGGCGTATCGCCCTGTAGGTGAGCGAGTCAGGAGCTGCCGAAGGGGCGATTACCGGCCGCCGTGAAGCGCGCCGGTCCGGGTTCATCGGTGCCCGTTCTCGGTGTCCCTGGCCGCGCCCCCGGCTCGGCAATGCTTGGGTCGGCGGCGAGGTTCCGGCGGGCCGGATCGGCGTGTCGCGGCACGGCTACGGCCCGGTGTGGCGCACTGTAGCGGCTGGGCCCCGGGAGTACGGTACGGCCGTGACCACCACAGTCGAACCCCCCGAGCATGTGCGGGCCACATTCGGTCTGCGCGAGATGAGCCCGGTCGCTCTCGGCGATTGGGAGGGCGGCTGGCGCCTCGGTGACGTGGTGCTCAGCCCCGTCGCCGATCACGCCCGCGCCGCGTGGTCGGCGAAAATACGGGAAAGCCTGCGGGTGGACGGTCTGCGCCTGGCGCGGCCGGTGCGGGCCACCGACGGGCGGTATGTGGTGTCGGGCTGGCGCTGCGACACCTATATGCCGGGGTCGCCGGAACCCCGTCACGACGAGGTGGTCTCGGTATCTCTGCGGCTGCACAAAGCAACCGCGACCCTGGACCGGCCGCGGTTCCTGTCCCAGCCGCCGGTGACGCCGTGGCTGGACGTGGATGTTTTCGTGGCCGCGGACCGGGCGGCCTGGGAGGCGGTGCCGCTGCGTACGTTACGCGCGGCGGGCGCGGTGATGGAGAACTCCCCGGACGGCCGGCACAGTCTCGAATTGATCGGACAGCTGGCCACCCTGCGCAAAACGGTGCACACCCCCGCGCAGCTCGTGCACGGCGACCTCTTCGGCACCGTATTGTTCGCGGGCGCGCAGACCCCGGCACTGACCGATATCACTCCGTACTGGCGGCCGCCGGCCTGGGCCGCGGGGGTGACCGTGGTGGATGCGCTGTCCTGGGGTGGCGCCGACGAGGGCTTGCTCGAGCGCTGGTCCGATCTGCCCGAGTGGCCGCAGATGTTGTTGCGTGCGGTGATCTTCCGGCTGGCGGTGCATGTGCTGCATCCGCGCTCGACGCCGGAGGCGCTGCCGGGGTTGGTGCGGACCGCCGATATGGTCCGGTTCATGGTGTAACCGGGTATGCGGAAGGGCCGGTCGGGTAGGTACCGGCCGGCCCTTCGCATATCGGGTTTCGTCACACGTTGGCGTAGGCCAGGGACGGGATCCGGGCCGCGGCGAACGAGGTCCGGCGGTAGAACCACCAGGTGACTCCGGCCATCACCAGGAACGCCCCGGCATAGGCCCAGAAGGCCGGTTCCATGGTGCCGAAGTTCGTATTGGACAGGCGTAGGGCCTGCTGCAGGACGAATCCACCGAACGCGCCGACGGCTCCGATAACTCCGATCGCCGCGCCGGCCTGCCGTTTCGCCGAGGCGGCCGATTCGGCGGGCTCGATCCCGTGTTCGGCGGCATATTTCTTGGCCTCCGCGCTGAAGATGGACGGGATCATCCGGTAGGTGGACCCGTTCCCGATACCGGTGAGCACGAACAGGACCAGGAAGGCCAGCAGGTACAGCGGGAAACTCTTCATCTCCAGCGCGGCCATGATCAGGGCCACGGCGATCGCCATTCCGCCGAACACCATCATGGTGATCTTCGCGCCGCCGCCCAGCTTGTCCGAGAGCCAGCCACCGAAGGGCCGGGAGAACGAGCCGACGAAGGCACCGAGGAAGGCGAGGTTACCGATGGTGCTGATCCAGCCGATATTCGCCAGGTCGGGGAAGTTGGCTTTGATCAGGGTCGGGAACGCGAACGAGAAGCCGATGAACGACCCGAAGGTACCGATGTAGAGGAAGGCCATCACCCAGGTGTGCCGGTTGGTCAGGGCGAGTTTGTAGGAGCGGCCGTCGGATTTCGCGGTGGACAGGCTGTCCATATAGCGCAGTGCCCCGAACACGGCTGCCAGGATGAACGGCATCCAGACCAGCACCGACAGCGTGATACCGAACCGGTAGCCGGCCGCGTCCTTCGCGGTGAGATGGGTGCCCAGCGTGATCAGCAGCGGCAGGAGCAGCTGGGTCTGGGCCACGCCGAGGTTGCCGCCGGCAGCGTTGATGCCCAGGGCCGCGCCCTTCTTTCCGTCCGGGAAGAAGAACGAGATATTGGCCATCGACGAGGAGAAGTTACCGCCGCCGAATCCCGATAGGGCGGCCAGCAGCACGAAAACCCACATCGGAGTGCCGGGCTGGTTGACGAAGAACACCAGGCCGAGGGTGGGAATCAGCAGCATGCCCGCGCTGAACGCGGTGAAGGCCCGCCCGCCGAAACGGGGGATGGCGAAGGTGTAGGGGATACGCAGGGCCGAACCGACAAGTGTCGGAATGGAAGTGAGCAACAGCGCGTTGCTCACCGCCACCGGGTTACCGCTGCCCAGACCCTCCAGGAAAGGGAATCCGGCGGCGCCCATGCTCGTGACGACGCTGGCCCAGATGACCCAGATGCTGAAGCCCAGGTTCTCGGCGAATACCGAGAAGATCAGGTTCTTGCGGGCGGTGCGGTCGGCGCCGGATTCCCAGAACCGCTCGTTGTCCGGTTCCCACTGCTCGATCCAGCGCCCGCGGCGCTGGTGGGTGAAAGATGTTGCTGTCTCGGGTGTTTGCCGGCCGGTGTCGACTATCGCGGTCATCGGCGCCCCTCTCGTCATGGCTCGATATCCCCGCCGGAACCGGGGTGCCCGGCGCGGCGGCCGGGTGGTCGAGTGCGGTGTTGTGACGTGAGGAAACGCTAGAAGCCGGGTGTTTCAACGGAATAGCGCGCTATGACGATCGGCACAAATCCCGCTCACGGGCGCGGAATACGCGGGTGATCGATACGTAACGTCGTTGGAACCGTCAGCGGTCGGGATAGTCGGCCAGCAGAGCGTCGAGGAAGCAGCGGGTGGTCTTGGCCGCGCGTTCGGCGTCACCGTCGGTGATCGCCTGCACCAGTTCGGTGTGCTCGGCGCTGTACCAGTTGTCGAGCCGGGCGGTGCGCGAACGGATCGACGATTCGATACAGCCGAGCAGGGAATCGTAGAACTCCAGATACACCGCGTTGTGGCTGGCGACCACAATCGCGCGGTGCAGTTGCACATCTGCTTCTATGGCCGCCGCCCGATCGATGCGCCACAGCCGGTTTCGTTCCTCGAGCAGATGCTGCAGCGCGGCGATATCGGATTCGTCGCGGCGGTGCGCGGCCAGCGCCGCCGCGGTGGCCTCCAGTCCCTGGCGCAGTTCCAGGACGTCGCGTTCGGCGGCCTCACCGAAGTATTTGGCCAGGGTGCCCCCGACCTCGGAGGTGGCGATGACATAGGTACCCGAACCCTGCCGCCGTTCCAGCATGCCGGCATGCACCAGCGCCTGGACGGCCTCGCGTAGCGTATTGCGGCCGGTACCGGTCAGTTCGGCGAGTTCGGGCTCGGTGGGTATCCGCGTCCCGATCGGCCAGCGTCCCGAGCGGATATCCTCTTTGAGTTGCTCGGTGACCTGGGCGATGAGGCTGGTGCGGCGAACGCTTTGCACGTCGCCAGAGTACCGCCCGTCACAACTCCCTTGCCCCATTCGTGGGGTCATCCTATGATTTTTCGGTGACTGCAGCGCTGCCCGAGGCCACCCGTCCGGCCGACCCGCCCTCTGTGGGCCGGCGTCGCAGCCTCATCGAGGGCCGGCTCCTGGTACTCGCAGCGATCATCATGTCCGCGCTCACCCTCCGGGTGGCCGTCACCGCGTTCACTCCACTCGCCGAGGAGATCGGCGAACATATCGGCTACTCCACAGCGGTCGTCGGCGTGTTCGGCATGATCCCGACGCTGATGTTCTCGCTGACCGGGCTGCTGACACCACTGCTGGCGCGCCACCTGGGCCTGGAGTGGACCGTGCTGCTGGCGATGACCGCGGCCGGCGTGGGCATGCTCGCCCGCGTGCTGGTCTCGGAGACCGCCGGCCTGCTGCTCTTCTCCGCGCTCGCGCTCGGCGGCATGGGTATCGGCAATATCGTGGTCCCGCCACTGGTGAAGCGTTATTTCCCCGACCGTGTCGCCACGGTGAGCGCGCTCTACATCACGATGGTGCAGATCGGCACCGTTCTTCCCGCACTGGTGGCGGTCCCGCTGGCCGAGGCGCACGGGTGGCGGGTCTCGCTGGGTGTGTGGGCGCTGCTCGGCTTCGCGGCCGCCGTGCCCTGGATCGGTGTGCTGCGCGTTCGGCGGGGTCACGCCGCGGCGGATACGACCGGATTGCCCGCCACCTCCGGGCCGGCCCCGAAGTTGTGGCGCTCGCCGCTGGCCTGGGGAATGTCGGCCATGTTCGGGATGACCTCACTGACCACCTATTCGGTGTTCACCTGGTTGCCGACCATCCTGTCCGACGCCGGTGCGGACGCGGCTTTCGGCGGTTCGATGGTCGCGCTGTTCGCGCTCATGGGCCTGATAGCGGCCTTGACGGCGCCGACCGTCGCGGCCCGGATGACCAACCCCTTCCCGGTGGCCGTGGGCTGCGCGGTGTGCTTCCTCGTGGCCTTCGCCGGTCTGTTGATCGCGCCGATGAGTGCACCGGTGCTGTGGGTGGTCATCCTCGGGCTGGGCCCCAGTACCTTCCCGATGGCGCTCACGCTGATCAATCTGCGAACCCGGACTCCGGCCGGATCGGCCGCCCTGTCGGGGTTCACCCAGGGCGTCGGTTACGCGCTGGCCTGTATCGGACCCCTGGTGTTCGGCATGCTGCACACCGCGACCGGCGGCTGGACGGCACCGTTCGCGCTGCTCGCTGTCTCGGTGGTGGTGCTGCTGATCGGGGCGTGGCAGGCGTGTAAACCGCGGCTGCTGGAAGACAGCCCCGCAGCGCCCTGAGCGGTTCGCGTCCGCGGCGCCGATTCTCCCGCCGAGTTGCGTCCGGCAGTGACGCAGGTCATCATTTCCGCAGGCCCTCACCGCGCTTCCCGGTGAGAATGGGCATTTCGTGACGCCCGGAAACGCTTCTGTGACACCGAGTTAACAAGCGCGGGTTTCTCACCTGTGTGATGCCGTCCGCGTGAGAAACCGTTGATTCGGTGGTCATTTTGGGCAGCATTGCGGCAATACCTGTTTCCTAACGTGGGGTCCAACCACGTTGGGAGGCCCTTTGAACACGCAGACAGAAAGTCGCCGCGGCGCCGTGCAGGCGTTGTTCCGGCGGCCGAAACTGGAGCGCT
This sequence comes from Nocardia sp. NPDC051750, assembly GCF_044453135.1. Classification (NCBI taxonomy): domain Bacteria; kingdom Bacillati; phylum Actinomycetota; class Actinomycetes; order Mycobacteriales; family Nocardiaceae; genus Nocardia; species Nocardia sp. NPDC051750. The sequence goes on from NZ_JBITCK010000007.1 coordinate 538,092, forward strand.
GGGATGCGGAGGACACCGCGGCCTGGGAAGCCGGCGGTAAGAAGATCGCCACGCGCAACCTGATCTGGTCGGTGGTCGCCGAGCACATCGGATTCTCGATCTGGTCCATCTGGTCGGTCATGGTGCTGTTCATGCCGACCGAGACCTACGGGATCGACGCGGCCGGCAAGTTCTTCCTCGTCGCGGTACCGACCCTGGTCGGCGCGATCCTGCGCATTCCGTACACGGTCGCGACGGCCCGGTTCGGCGGTCGCAACTGGACGGTGTTCAGCGCCGGTGCGCTGCTGGTCCCGGCGCTGCTCACGCTCTACTTCGTGAACCAGCCGGGTACCTCGTATACGACCTTCCTGATCGTGGCGGCATTCGCCGGTCTGGGTGGCGGCAACTTCGCCTCGTCGATGACCAATATCAACGCCTTCTACCCGCAGCGGCTCAAAGGCTGGGCCCTGGGGATGAACGCGGGCGGCGGCAATATCGGTGTCCCGGTCATCCAGCTGTTCGGTCTGCTGGTCATCGCGACGCTCGGCAACGAGTACGCCTCGGTCATCTGCGCGGCCTACCTGGTGCTGGTCGTCCTGGCCGGACTCGGTGCGGCGCTGTTCATGGATAATCTGCCGAACCAGAAGGCCGATCTGTCCTTCATGCTCACCGCGCTGAAAGTGCCGCAGTCCTGGGCCGTTTCGTTCCTCTACATCGGTACGTTCGGTTCGTTCATCGGTTACAGCTTCGCCTTCGGACAGATCCTGCAGATCAGTTTCGTGGCCGGCGGGGACACCGCGGCCGAGGCCACACTGCATGCCGCGCAGATCGCGTTCATCGGACCGCTGCTCGGTTCGCTGGCCCGCCCCTACGGTGGCAAGCTCGCGGACCGGATCGGCGGCAGCAAGGTCACGCTGTTCACCTTTGCGGCCATGATGGTCGCGGCCGTGGTGGTCGCGGTGGCATCGACGGTCGCCGATGGTTCGGGTGCCGGATTCTCCGGCCCGGTGCTGGCGGTGCTGGTGGCCGGGTTCGTGGCTCTGTTCGTGCTGTCCGGGGTGGGCAACGGGTCCGTCACCAAGATCATCCCGTCGATTTTCGACGCCAAATCGCGCAGCCTTGACGCGAGCCCCGCCGACCGCGCCGCCTGGGCGCAGAACACCTCGGGTGCGCTCATCGGGTTCGTCGGTGCCATCGGCGCGCTCGGCGGGGTGGGCATCAACCTGGTGCTCCGGTCGTCGTATGCCTCGACGCAGTCCGCGACCACTGCCTTCTGGGTGTTCATGGCGTTCTACATCGCCTGCGCCCTCGTCACCTGGACGGTGTTCCTGCGCCGTCCCGGCCGTCCGGCGCCCGGCCACGAAATCGTCGCCGAAGCCGAGGCCCTGGTCCGCCGGGCCGAATCCGGCAGCCGCAGCTCAGCCCAGCCCACCGAATCCCGGTCCGCCCGGTCGTCGGTCTGACACCGGATCTCCACGGAGGACACCATGAACGCACAGCGCAAAACAGTCGTCGTCGCCGGTCACGGCATGGTCGGGCACCGGTTCGTCGAGGCGCTCCGGTCGCGGGACGAGGCGGGCAGCTGGCAGGTCGTCGTGCTCGGCGAGGAGAAGCTGGCCGCCTACGACCGGGTGGGTCTGTCCTCCTACGTCGGTGCCTGGGATCCGGCGTCGCTGGCGCTTCCGGGCAACGAGTACGCCGGCGACGAGCTGGTGGACCTGCGCCTGGGCCAGCGTGCCGAGGCGATCGACAAGGACGCCCAGAAGGTGACCACCGCCTCCGGTGAAGTGCTCGACTACGACGCGCTCGTCCTGGCGACCGGTTCCTACCCGTTCGTGCCACCCGTGCCGGGGCACGAACATCCGGAATGCTTCGTCTACCGCACCCTGGAAGACCTCGACGGCATCAAGGCCGCCGCCGAGGCGGCCGGTCCGGGCGCCCACGGTGTGGTGGTCGGTGGTGGTCTGCTCGGCCTGGAGGCAGCCAACGCGCTGCGGATGCTCGGGCTCACCCCGCACGTGGTGGAGTACAACGACCGCCTGATGCCGGCCCAGGTCGACGAGGGCGGTGGCGCGATCCTGGAGAAGCTGGTCAGTGATCTGGGACTGCAGGTGCACACCGGTGTGGGCACCGCGGGTATCGAACGCACCGAGGACGCGGCGCCGGCCGAGCGGCTACGGATCACCTTGTCCGACGACCAGGTGATCGACGCCGCCCTGGTGGTGTTCTCCGCGGGAATCCGCCCGCGGGACCAGATCGCCCGGGACGCCGGCCTCGACGTCGGCCCGCGGGGCGGCATCATCACCGACCTGAGCCTCGCCACCTCCGACCCGAATATCTACGCGATCGGTGAATGCGCCGCGATCGAGGGCGTCTGCTACGGCCTGGTCGCCCCCGGTTACACCACCGCCGAGATCGTCGCCGACCGGCTGCTCGGCGGTGCCGGGGAGTTCCCGGGCGCCGATATGTCCACCAAGCTGAAGCTCCTCGGCGTGGATGTGGCCAGCTTCGGCGACGCCCACGGCAAGACCGAGGGCGCGCTCTCGGTGGTGCTGCACGACGCGGCCCGCGGCACCTACGCGAAACTGGTGATCTCGGACGACGCCCAGACGCTGCTCGGCGGCATTTTGGTGGGCGATGCCACCCAGTACGCCGCGCTGCGGCCGCTGGTCGGGCGGCCGCTGCCGGCCGAGCCCGCGGCCCTGATCTCCCCCGCCGGTGCGGAGCTGGGCGCCGACGCACTGCCCGACGAGGCGCAGATCTGCTCCTGCAACGATGTGAGCAAGGGCGCGATCTGCGGTGCCATCGCCGAGGGTGCCTGCGATATCCCGGCCATCAAGGCCTGCACCAAGGCCGGTACCTCCTGCGGCGGCTGTGTGCCGATGATCAAGAAGGTGCTCGAACAGTCCGGCGTCGAGATGTCCAAGGCGCTGTGCGAGCACTTCGAGCAGTCGCGCGCCGAACTGTTCCAGGTCGTGCAGGCCACCGGTATCCGCACCTTCACCGAGCTCATCGCCCGGCACGGAAAGGGCACCGGCTGCGATATCTGCAAGCCGACCGTCGCCTCCATCCTGGCCTCCACCTCCAGCGATCACATCCTGGAGGGCGAACAGGCCGCGCTGCAGGACACCAACGATCACTTCCTGGCCAATCTGCAGAAGAACGGCACCTACTCGGTGGTGCCGCGGATGCCCGGTGGTGAGGTCACGCCCGAACAGTTGATCGTGATCGGTGAGGTCGCCAAGGAGTTCGGGCTCTACACCAAGATCACCGGTGGGCAGCGGATCGACCTGTTCGGCGCCCGCGTCGAACAGCTGCCGCTCATCTGGAAGCGGCTGGTGGACGCCGGGATGGAATCCGGGCACGCCTACGGCAAATCGCTGCGCACGGTGAAGAGCTGCGTGGGGTCCACCTGGTGCCGCTACGGTCAGCAGGATTCGGTCGGGATGGCGGTGCTGCTGGAGAAGCGTTACCGCGGCCTGCGGTCACCGCACAAGCTGAAGCTGGCCGTCTCCGGCTGCGCCCGGGAATGCGCCGAGGCCCGCGGCAAGGATGTGGGCGTGATCGCCACCGAGAACGGCTGGAACCTCTACGTCGGCGGTAACGGCGGCCTCACCCCGAAGCACGCGGTGCTGCTGGCGGGCGATCTCGACGACGCCACCCTGATCTCCTATATCGACCGCTACCTGATGTTCTACATCCGCACGGCGGACCGGCTGCAGCGCACCGCGCCCTGGCAGGAGGACCTCGGCATCGACTACGTGCGCGAGGTGGTCTGCGAGGACAGCCTCGGGATCGCCGCGGACCTGGAAGCGGCCATGGCTTCGCATGTGGACGGCTACCGCGACGAATGGGCCGCGGTGCTCGAGGACGAGCAGAAGCTCTCGCGCTTCGTCTCCTTCGTCAATGCCCCTGCCGAAGCGGATCCGACCATCTCGTTCGACGACAGCGGCGAACGCAAGGTCCCGGTTCTGCTCGGTTTGCCGGGCATGCCGGGAGCCGGCAGCGGAGTGTAACCACGGAGGGCGTGGTGGGCAGGCCGAAAAGGACACAGCCTGCCCGCTACGCCCACGAGCGGCAGCGGAGGTGACCACAGCGGCGGGAGGGGATGCCGGATGAACACGGCAGGCCCGGAATCGTGGCGGCAGTATCGCTACGAGTGGGAAATGACGGCTTAACCGTCAGGAAACAGGACGTCGGTACCAATGGGGTAGGCGTGCGGAGGAAACCACGGGGATGCGGTACCTCCGCCTTCGCTGCGGCCTCCGCGGACCGCGTGTACTGCCTTCGAAGGAGGCTTCCAAAATGACCGTAATTGATACAGCTGAAGTTGCTGCCCCGGCCACCACCCGGTGGACCCAGGCTTGCCGGCTCGATTATTTGATTCCCGGCCGCGGCGTCGCGGTGTTGCTGCCCGGTGGGCAACAAGCCGCGTTGTTCCTGCTGCCCGAGGGCACGCTGTACGCGGTCGGCAATATCGACCCCTTCGGCCGGGCGGCGGTGATGTCGCGTGGGATCGTCGGTGACCGCGGCGGCGAGCCGGTGGTCGCGTCGCCGCTGCTGAAGCAGGCTTTCTCCTTGCTCGACGGGCGGTGTCTGGACAACGACACCGCATCGCTGCCGGTATATTCCGTGCGCGTGGACGACGGACTGGTCTCGATCTCCGACGAACCCGCGATGGTGGCCACGAGCGGCAGTCCGGTATGACGGTTCCGGATACGAGCACCTCGCTGGCCGGTTTCACCATCGGCATCACCGCCGCCCGGCGCGCCGAGGAATTCGCCACCCTGCTCACCCGCCGGGGTGCGACGGTCGTGTCCGCGCCGGCCATCCGGATCATTCCGCTGGCCGACGACACCGAACTCGAACGGGTGACCCGGGAGCTGGTCGCCGACCCACCGCAGATCGCCGTCGCCACCACCGGTATCGGTTTCCGGGGCTGGGTGGAGGCCGCCGAGGGCTGGGGCCTGGCCGAACAGCTGCGTTCCACGCTGGGCGGTACCCGGATGCTGGCCCGCGGTCCCAAGGCCAAGGGCGCGATCCGGGCGGCCGAACTCCGTGAGGAATGGTCGCCGGCCTCCGAATCGTCGGCGGAGGTCCTGGACCATCTGCTCGCCGAAGGTGTCGAAGGCGTGCGGATCGCGGTCCAATTGCACGGCGCGACCACCGAATGGGAGCCGATCCCGGATTTCTGCGAGGTGCTGCGCTGCGGTGGCGCCGATGTGGTGCCGGTGCCGGTGTACCGGTGGGAACCGCCCGCCGATCGCGGTCCGATGGACAACCTGATCGAGGCCATCGTCACCTCCGCGATCGACTGCGTGACCTTCACCAGCGCTCCCGCGGTGGCGTCGATGCTGATGCGGGCCAAGGAAACCGGTGTGCTCGAAGGGGTGCTGCACGCGCTGCGCAGCCGGGTCCCGGCGGCCTGTGTCGGACCGATCACCGCGGCGCCGCTGGAGGAACTCGGGGTGCCGGTCACCATGCCCGGTCGCGCCCGGCTGGGTGCCCTGGCCCGCCATGTCGCCGAGGAACTGCCGCGCCGCGCCGGCCGGATCAACGCCGCGGGTCACACCATCAGCGTGCGCGGTGCGTGCGTGGTGGTGGACGGCACGGTGAAACAGCTGGCGCCCGCACCGATGGCGTTGATGCGGTCCCTCGCGCGGTATCCCGGTCGCGTCGTATCCCGGGAGGATCTGCTCGCGACCCTGCCCGGCGGTGGCGACGACACCCATGCGGTGGAGACGGCGATCGCCCGGTTGCGGGCGGGTCTGGGTACGCCCAAGGCGATCCAGACAGTGGTCAAACGGGGGTACCGGCTGGCGATGGATCCGGCCGAATGCACCGACAACAACGCCGATACCGCGCCCTTGTCCGCGGCTCCGGCCCGCAACACCCGCTATGTGCGGACGGTGGTGCCCGGGTGAGGCCGCCGGAAGCGCCCGCGCTGGTTCTGGTGGCGCACGGAACCCGCAGCGGTAAGGGCGTGGAGATGATCGCCGCGCTGGCCGAGGCGGTCGGTCGCGAACTGGGTCACCGGCCTGACGGGGCCGGTACCCGATGCGTGCACGGCGGCACCGGACCTGATTCCCGGGGTCGCCGGGCAGCCCTTCCCGGTACGCACGGGTTCGCGGGGTGCGGGTGTGTAGCCAACCCCCTCGCCGACTTGGCCACCACGCCTGGTGCGCCCGCTATGGGCGCGGTGGTGCGTACCGCGTTCGTCGATGTGCTCGGTCCGGCGCCGTCGGAAGTGCTGCGCGATCTCGCCGCTCAGCCCGCGAATCCGGCTCCGGCCGTGGTGGTTCCGGCTTTCCTGGCTTCGGGGTACCACGTCTATCAGGATGTGCCGAGGGAAGTGGGCGACAGCGGTCATCCCGCGGTGACCGTTACGCCCGCTATGGGCCCCGACCCGGCGCTGGCACGGATCATGGCCGTGCGGTTGCGCGCGGTCGGGTGGCGTCCGGGCGACTCCGTGGTCTTCGCGGCGGCCGGCTCTTCGGACCCACGGGCTCGCGCCGATGTGTGCCGGGCCGCCGCCATGCTGACCGCGCAACTCGCGACGCCTGTACGCACTGCGTATGTCGCTACGGGCACACCGCGTGTTCCCGAGGTGGTGGCGCAACTGCGTGCCGAGGGGCAGGAACGGGTGTTCATCGCCTCCTATCTCCTGGCACACGGTCTGTTCCACGAACGTCTCCACCAGGCCGGCGCGACCGGGGTCGCCGATCCGATCGGTGTCCATCCCGCGGTGGTCCGGTTGATCGCGGATCGCTACCGCGCCGCCGTCCGGGAGCAGTCCGGTCGGCCCGCACGGAGGTTGGCGGGATCCGCCGGGCACTCTGCGGATCGGCCGGGCGCCGGTTCGCGCTCCTGACCGGATCGCCGTCCTCTTGTGCCGGACAACGGCACGAGCGGAAGTTGTCGTTGTTCGGCTGGTCCGCGGCTGTCATGATCGACCTCTGACCGGGCTGGAAGAGGTGCGATGGGTACATGGGGCGTGGTGTGCGCGTTCGACGAAGCAAGGTTCCGAACCGCTGTTGTCCCGGCTCTCAGGTCCGGGCCCGATCATCCGATAGTCGCGGGTGCTATTCGTCGCTGGCGTGTTCACTCTCTGGTGGCGCTCAGTTCCGAGACTCCGGGCAACTTCGAGGGATTGGCCGAGGTGATGGCCCATGTCGACGACTCGTTCTCCGACTGCGACCTGGGACGTAACTTCGCCGTCGCCCACGGCGAGATCCGCGCGTGGTCACAGCCGCCGGAATTATCCGATTACGACGGATCGATGTGGGACTACTACGATTTCGCCGACCTCGTCGAATGGATCATCACCCGTGAGACGCTGCAAGCCTGCGCGTGGCTCGGCAGCTGGGGCTCACGTGTCTCGAGTGTCTTTCGGGAATACCGGGGCGAAAAGCACGCACCGGTCAGCGAGCTGGGCACACTGCTTGCACGACTGGACCACGGTGCCGCGTATTTGATCGACCCCACCGGCGGAGAGGGTATCCACGGTTGGCTCGATGCCGCTGAAACCCGGCGCCTGGCCGCCTTGATACCACCGAAACCCCGTGGCGATATCGGCGATCTGTCAACGACCGACAGATGTTGGATGCAGGGGCAACTGTGGGCGGTCCTGGACTGGGCGATCGGCCGCGATCTCGGCCTCTTGTGGGGAGGTGACCTCGGGATTCTCTACGAGCAGCATCCCGAGGTCGTATTCTTCGATGACGGTGCATCACTACCGGTATGGCTCGCCGGGTGAGCAGGGTGCGTCTCCTTGAACGTTCCGGCGGACAACGGCACGAATGCGCTCCCGGTCTCGGCGGGCATACTGTCCAGGTCCTGCTGTTATTCGATGGTGACGAGGAGGAGCTCGCCGCGGACTCTTCGACATCTGCGGTTCTCACATCCACTAGTTGCGTCATATCTGATGAGTAGCAGGCTGACCGGGCACGCCCTCGGCACTCGGCTCTCCTCGGCGGTCGCGGACGGTGGTCACCTCATTCGCCGAGGCTTTGCCGGCATTCGTCGAGGCTCGTGCCCTGTGCGGTAGCGGATATCTTTACGACGCGGATGACGTCGGGTGATAGGTCGACCGTTGTGCGCGTGAGAGCGGTATCGGCCCGGACCCGGGCCCGGGTGGGTCTTGGGCTGTTGTAAGCCGGTGATATCGGCGGTGCCATCGGTACCTGCGGTACATGTGCTGTGCGGCTCGGCAGGCGTAGTGTTCGGCCCAGGTGATTTCCGCAGGTAGGCGTAGCGGCGGGCCGGTGGCCCGGACTACGCGTGGATCGGTGTCGTGCGCTGTTCCTGTCGGAGCCGACTGGACAACGCAGGAGGCGCGATCGAGGTGAGGTACCAGGAAACGGAACCGGATCTTCCGCTGTCGGCTGCCCAATTGCGCTGGTGGGTGGCGCAGCAGCTGTACCCGGATATTCCGAACACCGTGGCGATGTACCTGGACCTGTGCGGCCCGCTCGAGGTCGAGTTGATGCGCGACTGCGGCCGCCGCGCCGCCAGGGAGATCGAATCACCCTGTGTCCGAGTGGTTTCGGTGGATGGCGCGCCACGGCAGCAGGTGCTCGCGGACGCGGACCTCGAGTTCACCGTTCGCGACCTCGCCGGCCGTCCGGATCCGGTGGCCGAGGCGCTCAGGGGGATGGAGGAAGACCATTTCACACCGCTCGATCCGCGGATCGACGCGCTCACCGTCGCGATCCTGTACCGGGTGGCCCCCGACCGGCACCTGCTGTATCTGCGCAGTCACCATCTGGTTCTCGACGGAATGGGTGCCGTCGCGCTGCTGCGCCGCACCGGTGAGCTCTACCGGGCGGCGGTCACCGGCGCCGAGCCGGAGGGGCCCGGCGGACTGGACACCGCGGGGTTGCTCGCCGCGGAAGTGGCCTATCGCCGGTCGGCACGGGTCGCCGCCGACCGGGAGTACTGGTTGTCCGCACTGTCCGGTCTGGCCGAGCCGCTGGGGCTGGCCGGGCACCGCGCGGCGCCCCGGACGCGACCCCATCGCGTCTCGGCGCTGCTGGAACCGCGGACAGCTGGCTCGATCGCGGTGGCCCGCACCCGGCACGGCGCCACCTTCGGGGAACTGCTGATCGCGGCGTTCACCTGCTATTTCTCCCGGCTCACGGGGAACAACGATCCCGTCGTGGCGCTGCCGGTACCGGCGCGCACCACCGCCGTCTTGCGCCGCTCCGGGGGGTCGGTGGCGAATGTGGTGCCATTGCGGCTGACCGATATCGCGCGGGGGACCGTCGGTGCCGCGCTCACCGAGGTCCGGGCGAAAGTCCTTGCGGCGCTGCGCCATCAGCGGTATCCGTACGAGGATATTCAGCGTGACCGCGGCGACGGCCGGGTGGAACGCGGCGGGTTCGGGCCGGCGATCAATGTGCTCGGGTTCGTGGAACCGATGCGGCTGGGCCCGCTCACCGGGCACGCGCAGCTGCTGTCGTCGGGTCCGGTGGAGGATCTGCTGGTCAACGTCTACCAGTTGGGGCCCGACGAGCGCACCATCAGTATCGACTTCCACGGCAACCCCGCCCGGTACAGCGCCGCGACCCTCGCCTGGTACCACCGGGGATTCCTGGCCTACCTCGATAGTTTCCTCACCGCCGCACCCGGCGACCTCGTCGCACGCCTCGAGGTGCCCGCGAACGCGACGGGTTCCGTGGCCGGACTGCCCGAAAGTCCGCGCGGGCAGGGCCTCCGCGAAGGAGAGCCGTCGGCAGCCCGGACGTTGCTGCCGGAGCTCCTGCGCGCAGGGATGCGTTCGGTGCACCCGGATGCGGTGGCGATCAGCGATGCGACCCGGTCTTTGACGTATCGGCAGTTGGACGACCTGTCCCGCGGCTGGGCCCGGAAATTGACCGAATGCGGTGCGGGTCCGGGTGTGCCGGTCGCGGTGGTGATACCGCGCTCGATCGAATCGGTGCTCGCGATCTGGGCGGTGGCCACCTCGGGTGCCTACTTCGTGCCGATCGATCCCGCGGATCCACCGGATCGAATCGCGACGGTGCTGACAGCCGGTCGAATTCGATGGGGGCTCACTGTTGCGGGGGCGCGGCCGGCGCTGTCCGGAGCCGATGGGGTCCGAGTCGCCGGCGCCGGGAACGGAGAAGTCGCCGGGCGGATGCGTTGGCTGGAGCTGGACGGTGCTGCCGCTGCGGGCTCGAACGGTTCCGGCGCGGCGGGGCGGTCGGTCTCGGGAGAGCGTTATGAGCCGGTCGTTCGCCCGCGTGAATCGCGTGACGCCGCAGTCGATGCCGGAAGCTACCGGGGTGAACGGGCGGTGTTCGGACCGGGGCCGGACGGCGTGCCCGGAGCGGACAGCGGCGGCTGCGACGGGAGATCCGGCCCGGACTCGGGGGTGTGGCTGCGGGAAGTGGATGCCGGGGAAGGGAAAGCCGGGAAGAGGCGGGTTCCCTGGGCAGACCTGCGTCCGGATCACCCCGCGTACCTGATCCATACGTCGGGTACCACCGGTACGCCGAAGGGTGTGGTCGTCGGTCACCGGGGGCTGGGCATGCTCGCCGAGTACGTTGTCGAGCATTACGGAGTGCGACCGGATTCGGTTGTCCTGCACGCACATTCTCCTGCCTTCGACGCTCACCTGCTGGAGTTGCTCGCTGCGTTCGCGGCCGGGGCGCGGCTGGTCGTCGCCCCGCCCGGGACGGCTGCGGGTGGACAGCTGGCCGACTTGATTCGGTCGGCCGGTATCACCCATTTGCTCAGCACTCCCGCCGTGCTCGGCACGCTCGACCCGGGCGAGCTGCCGAGCCTGCGGGTCGTGGTGACCGGTGGTGAGACGCCGTCCGCCGAACTGGTGCGCCGCTGGGCGCCGCGGATGCGTTTGTGCAACGGCTACGGTCCGACCGAGGCGACCGTGATGACAATGCAGAGTGATCCGCTGCCACCGGACGATCCGGTCCTGGTCGGACCCGTCCTGCCCGGTGTTCGCGCGCGGCTGCTGGACCGGCGGCTGCAGGCCGTACCGGTAGGCGGCCGAGGCGAACTGTATGTGGGCGGTCCCGGGGTGGCGCTCGGTTATCTGCACGACCCGGTTGCCACTGCCGCCCGGTTCGTCGCCGATCCGGCGGGTACCGGGCAACGGCTGTACCGGACGGGGGATCTGCTGCGTGCCGGCCCCGGTGGCTACGAATACCTCGGCCGGGTCGACCGGCAGCTCACGGTGCACGGCCGCCGGGTCGAACCCGGTGAGATCGAATCGGCGCTGACCGCCTGTCCCGAGATCGCCCAGGCAGTGGTCACTGTTGCGGGCGGACCCGGATCGGGCGCCCGCCTGGTCGGTTATGTCGTCGTCGCGGCAGACCACCGGTTCGATCCGGTGGTCACGCTGCGCCGGCTGCGCGATGTGCTGCCGGCCGCGCTGGTACCGGCAGTGGTGATCGAGATCGATCGGATTCCATTGACCGCCAACGGAAAACTCGACCGCGCCCGGCTTCCCGAACCGGTGCTGCCACGTGCCTATCGCGCTCCGGAGACGGACCTGCAGCGGCTCGTCGCGGAACGAATCGGCCGCACGGTCGCCCGTACGGATATCGGCCTGGACGACGATTTCTTCGCATTGGGCGGGAATTCGCTGCTGGGCGTGGCCCTTTCGGCCGACCTCGCCGAGGTGACCGGCGTGCCGGTCACCGTGCGCTGGTTGTTCACCGCCCCGACGGTCGCGGATCTGGCCGACCGTATCGCGGGCTACCGGGTATCCGCTACCTCGGCGGCACCCTCCGGGCAGGGCCCGGCAGTATCCGGAGGCGACGGGACACCTGCAGGTCCCTGGGCGGGCCCCGGCGCCGGTGAAGCTGTGGGATCCGGGCTGAATGGGGACACTGGTGGATCGGATCCGCCGGTAACCGGACCCGCGACCGACGGCGGGCCCGAGGCGACGACGGAGGGTCTGGAGATCCTGCTCCCGTTGCGCCGCGGCGGTTCCCGGCCGCCGCTCTTCTGCTTCCATTCCGCTGTGCCGCTGGCCTGGTGCTACACGGGACTTTCCCGCTGGGTCGAGGACCGTCCGGTCTACGGCGTCCAGTCGCCGGTGCTCACCTCCGGCGAACCGGACATCACCACGGCCGATGCTCTCGCCGATCGCTATGTACGGGAGATCCTGGGTGTCCAGCCCGAGGGCTCCTACCATCTGCTCGGCTGGTCGCTCGGTGGCCAGCTCGCCCACGCCGTCGCGGTGCGGTTGCGTGATCTCGGTCGTCCGGTCGCTCTGCTGGCGATGCTCGACAGCGTCGTCTTCCCGGAGGATTCCCCGCCGCCGCCCCGGCCGCGGATGCGGGATCTGCTGACCCATCTGCTCGGCGACGAACCCGATGCGGATCAGGTCGGGCGGGCTCCGGAACTCACCGCCACCGCGGCGGCCGCACAGCTGGCGGCCGCGGGCGCCACCCTGGGGGCCGGTTTGACCGCGGGCCAACTGGACCGGCTGCATCGCGCCTATATCTCCGGGGTCGAGATATCCGCCCGCTACCGGCCGCGAGTGTTCGACGGTGACCTGCTGTACTTCTCGGCGACCCGCGGTGAGACCGAACTGCTCGACGTGCGGCTCTGGCGCCCGTATATCGCTGGTGAGCTGATCGAACATCCGGTGGACGCCGCGCACGGGCAGCTGACCAACCCCGATATCGCCGCGGTGATCGGCCCGATTCTGGCCCGGCATCTGGCGCGGCTCGCGGAACCGGTGGTAGACCGATGATGCGATTCTGCGATATCTCCGCCTTCGCTGCGGCCTCCGCCGACCGAACGCCCCGGCTTCGAAGGAGCACCCATGATGCGATATCTCCGCCTTCGCTGCGGCCTCCGCCGACCGAACGCCCCCGCTTCCAGGGAGTTTCTACGACTGGGTGCCGCGCTATGACTCCGACGGTGTCCGGGTGGAGGCCGCCCCCGGTGGCGGCCGAAGTGCCGCTGCCTGCGCATGTGGGCCCGCGCACGGGTTTTTTGTGGCGGGATGTCTACGAAGACCCGGCGCGGTGGTCCCGCGATTTTCCCGACGCCGAGGTGCTCACGCACTGGATCGCCGACTATCTCGTGCATCCGCACCCCGAGCTCGGCCGGGAGGGCCCGGTATGCCCGTTCGTCCGGCAGACGACGGCGCGGCACGCCCTGTGGACGGCTGTGGTTCCCGGCGGTGACGATCTCACCGCCGCGGAATTATCGGACGTGGTGCGCGATGCGCACGAGCTCTACAACCACCTGCGGGCGAGTGGAACCGACGCCCGGTCGCTGGCATCGGTGACCGTCTTCCCCGGCCTCACCCGGTATGACCGGATCGACGCCGTGCACCGCCGGCACAAGACCGACCTGGTACGCGACGGCCTGATGCTCGGCCAGTTCTATCCGGGATGCGCTGTGCCGGGCCTGTGGAATGCCGCCTTCCATCCGCTGGACGCACCGCTGCCGATGCTGGTGATCCGCCCCATGATGACCACCGACTATCCGTTCCTGGTCGCGCGCACCGACTGGTTGTACGCGTATTTCAGCAAGGTCGCGCCGCAGCTGCCGCGGGCGCTGCGGTGGTCGGTCGCCGAGCGGATGCGGGTGCCGGAAGCGGAGGCCGGGGCGATCACCGCGTTGCGCGTGCATGCCCGGGACGAACAGGCCGGATGACTTGCGCTCCGGCCGGTGATTTGCCGCCGGACCGGGTGTGCATCGTGGTAGAACCACGGCATGTACCGGCTGCAGCGTTGCCTGGTTTACCTGTTCACGCTGTGTTTCGCGCTGATACCGGCCGGAGCCGCGGCGGGGCCGGCCGCCGCGGCGGGGCCGGCCCGGATCCTGGATGTGCGCCCGCTCGGTGGCCGGCAGTTCGAAGTGGTCGTGCATTCCGCCGCGATGGATAAACCGATCACCTTGTGGATGTCCCATCCGGGTTCCGGCGCTCCGGCGCTGTACCTGCTCAACGCCGTCGACGGCGGCGAGGACGGGGGTCCGTGGATGCGGCGGACCGATGTGGTGGAGTTCTTCGCCGATAAACCGGTGAACGTGATCGTGCCGATGGGCGGCCGGGCCAGCTATTACACCGATTGGCTCGCCGACGATCCGGTACTGGGCCGCAGCAAATGGGAAACCTTCCTCACCCGCGAACTGCCGCCGCTGCTGGACGCCAGGTTCGGGATGACCGGCCGCAATGCGGTGGCCGGGCTGTCGATGTCGGCGACTTCGGCGCTGAATCTGGCGATCCGCGCCCCCGGTCTGTACCGGGCCGCCGGCGCATACAGCGGCTGCACCCGGACCAGCGATCCGATGGCCCGCGCGATCGTGTACTCGCAGCTGGCCCTGTTCGGGGCGAACGCGACCAATATGTGGGGCGGCCCCGGCCATCCCGCCTGGCTCGACCACGATCCGATGCTGCACCTGGAGCGCTTGCGGGGGACGGCGCTCTACCTCTCCGCCGGTAGCGGCGCCCCGGGACAGCACGAGGTGCTGAACGCGCGCGGAATCGACGGTGACCCGCTGCGGCTGGCCGACCGGGTACTCGTCGGCGGCGCCATGGAATCCGTCGTCAACAGCTGCACCGGCCCGATGGTCGCCGCGCTGGCCGCCCGGCAGATCCCGGCGACCGTCCACCTCCATCCGGGCACCCATGCCTGGTCCTACTGGCAGGACGATCTGCACCGGTCCTGGCCGGTCTTCGCGGGCGCGCTCGGAGTCTGATCCCGCTGGGAGCCGGACCGGATCAGACCCGGTACCAGACGAACGGCGCGTCGCGGGTCGGGCCGTACCGGTCGATCTGATCGAAGAGCCAGGCGGCGGGTTCCACTACCGCGCTGTGGCCGTTCGCCTCGTCGTAGGCCACCAGGATGCCGACGAAGGCGGCGTGCCCGTCGGCGGTCTGCCGGTAGACGACCGCGCCGGAATCGCCGCCCTCCGAGCCGAGTTCCTTGGTTGTGTAGAGGTATTTCTCCGCGGTTTCGGTGATCGTTCCGCAACTCCAGCCGGTGGTCGCGCCGAGTTTGCAGACCTTCTGCCCCTTGCGGGGCTTCATATCCACGGAGGACAAGCCGAAGCTTCCCATGGTGGCGGCCACCCCGATCCCTTCGTACAGCCGGATCAACCCGAACCCGAAGGTGAGGCCCTTGTCCGGCCGGTGGAATTCGTACCAGCCGATCGGATTGCCGTCCTTGTCGGTGACGACTCCGTCGCGGTAGCAGTGCCCGGCGGTGACCGCGTACCGCGCCGAGCCGACCGACCCGGTGAGCCCGACAGTGCACCGGCTGACCGCCGTTTTCTTGCCCTGGATCTCGGTTCGCACGACCTCCATACCGGGATATACCGTGACGGCCGGGGCGGCATCGGCCCGGGCGGGTGCCAGCACCGCACCGGTGGCGAGCGCCGTACCGACGAGCAGCATGGTCGCCGCGAGCGCGGATATGGTTCGAGTGGGAAAGCTCCGGCCCCGGGACACCGGCGCAGGTCTGACCATGGTGCACCTCGACGCTGTTCGGGCGACCGCCGGTGGCAGTCGGATCGGGCAGCAATCGTAGGCGAATCGCTTCCGGGAACACGGTGATCGGCTTCCCGCTGTGTGGAAGTGCCGGGTCGCCCTGAGTGAGTGCGGAGTGATGCGCGCCACTGCGTGCCGGCCCGATCCGGACGCCACAATATGTAAACAAATGTAAACCACTGGAGAAGCGGTGATTTCCGAAGCTTCACCGCTCCGGCCCGCGAGCGCTTCCGAGGTGGCCCACCTTCCGCGTTCCGCACCGTTTTCCCAGGTGACCTTCTCTCGCCGCCACATCCGGCGGTGTGCCGTAGTGACCACCAGATTGCGGTGACCTCACAGCTCACCACCTGCTCATTTTCGATGTGAGAAGACCGTTTGGCCTGGTCCGGCGCCGTCCTTACAGTCAAGACATTCAGCCCGATTTCACCGCTCGAGAATAGGGGGCGTCGTGGTTGTTTCACGTACTCCAGGCACGTCGCGCACCACTGCGGACACCCGTTCCGGAGACCCGGGCGCCGGCGACGCACTCCTGCGGCTGGGGAAATACTTCCAGCGCGGTGAGGTCTCCGACGATCACCGCACCGTGCACAAGGTCGGCGGGCGCAGTGCCGACGAGTTCTACCGCGACCGCTGGTCCCACGACAAGGTGGTGCGTTCGACCCACGGGGTGAACTGCACCGGCTCGTGTTCCTGGAAGATCTACGTGAAAGACGGCGTGATCACCTGGGAATCGCAGCAGACCGACTATCCGTCGGTGGGGTCGGACAAACCCGAGTACGAACCCCGCGGTTGCCCGCGCGGCGCGTCCTTCTCCTGGTACACCTACTCGCCGGCCCGGGTCCGGTATCCGTATGTCCGGTCCACGCTGCTGGAGATGTACCGGGAGGCCAAGCAGAAACTCAAGGACCCGGTACTGGCCTGGGCCGATATCGTCGAGGATCCGGAACGCGCCCGGAAGTACAAGGCGGCCCGCGGTAAGGGCGGGTTCGTTCGCGCGGAATGGTGGGAGGCCGCCGAGATCGCGGCCGCGGCCCATGTGCACACCATCAAGCAGTACGGCCCGGACCGGGTTGCGGGTTTCTCCCCGATTCCGGCGATGTCCATGGTCAGTCATGCGGTCGGGGCCCGGTTCATCTCGCTGCTCGGCGGGTCGATGCTGTCCTTCTACGACTGGTACGCCGACCTCCCGGTGGCGTCGCCGCAGGTGTTCGGCGATCAGACCGATGTTCCGGAATCGGCGGACTGGTTCGACGCCGGATATCTGATCATGTGGGGTTCCAACGTCCCGGTGACCCGCACCCCGGACGCCCACTACATGACCGAGGCCCGCTATCGCGGCCAGAAGGTCGTGGTGGTGTCGCCGGATTACGCCGACAACACCAAGTTCGCCGACGAATGGGTGGCCGCCCGGCCGGGGACCGATGCCGCGCTGGCCATGGCCATGGGTCACGTTGTGCTGCGGGAGTTCTTCGTCGACCGGAGTACGCCGCGGTTCCTCGACTATGTCCGCAAGTACACCGACCTGCCGTTCCTGATCACAGTGGAGGAAGGCCCGGACGGGGTCGCGGTGCCGGGGAAATTCCTCACCTCCGCCGACCTGGGCAACGAGGACGAGGGCGCGGAATTCCGGACCGTGCTGCTGGACTCCGACGGGGCGCCGGTGGTGCCGAACGGATCGTTGGGGGATCGGTTCGGCGAGAACGGCACCGGGCGCTGGAATCTGGATCTCGGGGGCGTCGAGCCGCTCCTGACGCTGTACGGCCGTACCGATGATGCTGCGGCCGTACAGTTCCCCCGGTTCGATACCGACACCCCGGGCGTGCTGACGCGTGGTGTGCCGACCACGGTGGTCGCCGGGAAGCGGGTCACCACGGTCTTCGATCTGCTGCTGGCGCAGTACGCCGTGGGCCGCCCGGGCCTGCCCGGTACCTGGCCCACCGGCTACGACGACGCCACCGAGCCGTACACACCCGCCTGGCAAGAGGCCATCACCGGCGTCCCCGCTGTTCAAGCCCGGCGGATCGCGCGGGAGTTCGCCGATAACGCCGAGCGATCCGGCGGCCGGTCGATGATCCTGATGGGCGCCGGGACCAACCACTGGTTCCACTCCGACGAGATCTACCGCTCCTTCTTCACCCTGACCCTGCTCACGGGCTGCCAGGGTGTGAACGGTGGCGGCTGGGCACACTATGTGGGCCAGGAGAAATGCCGCCCGGTAACCGGATGGTCGACCCTCGCCTTCGGACTGGACTGGCAGCGTCCGCCGCGGCAGATGCAGGGCACGATCTTCTGGTACCTCACCAACGACCAGTGGCGCTACGACCCGTTCACCGCCGACGCCTTCTCCTCGCCCCTGGGCAGCGGCAAGTTCGCGGGCCGCACGGCCGCCGACAATATCGCGCTGGCGACCCGGCTGGGCTGGATGCCGTCATACCCGACCTTCGATCGCAATCCCCTGGACCTGGCCGACGAGGCCGAAGCCGCCGGACGCTCGGCGGCCGACCATGTGGTCGACGGGCTGAAATCCGGCGATCTGCGTTTCGCCTGCGAGGATCCCGACGCCCCGGAGAACTTCCCCCGGGTGCTGACGGTGTGGCGGGCCAACCTGCTCGGCTCCTCCGGCAAGGGCAACGAATACTTCCACCGGCATCTGCTCGGCGCGGACTCCAATCTGCAGACCGACGACACCACCGGGATCCGGCCCGAGGAACTCGTCTGGCGCGACGAAGCCGCCACCGGCAAACTGGATCTGCTGCTGTCGCTGGACTTCCGGATGACCAGCACCACGCTGTTCTCCGATATCGTGCTCCCGGCCGCCACCTGGTACGAGAAACACGATCTGTCCTCGACGGATATGCACCCGTTCGTGCACGCCTTCACCCCGGCCATCTCGCCGCCGTGGGAGGCGAAAACCGATTTCGAGGCGTTCCACCGGATCGCCCGCGGATTCTCCTGGCTCGCCGAGAAACATCTCGGCGTGCGCAAGGACATCGTCGCGGTACCGCTACAGCACGATTCGCCCGACGCCATGGCCCAGGCCGGTGGCCGGGTGCTGGACTGGAAAGCCGGGGAGTGCGAACCGATCCCGGGTAAGACCATGCCGAAACTGGTGGTCGTCGAACGGGACTACCCGAAAATCGCGGAGAAGATGGCCGCGCTGGGTCCGCTGGTCGATTCGCTCGGCGTCACCACGAAGGGGGTCACCACCCATCCCGGCGCCGAGGTCGACTATCTCGCGGGGATGAACGGGACCATCGTGTCCGGGGTGGCGCAGGGCCGGCCGTCACTGGCCAAGGACAGCCATGCCGCCGAAGCGATCCTGGCGCTGTCGGGTACAACCAACGGTCGCCTGGCGGTGGAGGGTTTCCATGCCCTCGAACGCCGGACCGGTACCGAACTGGCCGATCTGGCCGCCGAACACGAGGGCAAGCGGATCACGTTCGCCGACACCCAGGCCCGGCCGGTTCCGGTGATCACCTCGCCGGAATGGTCGGGCAGCGAAACCGGCGGCCGCCGCTATTCGCCGTTCACCATCAACACCGAACGGCTCAAACCGTGGCATACGCTCACCGGCCGCCAGCATTTCTACCTGGACCACGACTGGATGATCGAGCTCGGCGAACAGCTGCCGACCTTCCGTCCGCCGCTGGATATGACCGCCCTGTTCGCGGAACCGGGGGTCGGCGAGGTGAGCGATCACGGCGTCACCGTCCGCTATCTGACCCCGCATTCCAAATGGTCGATCCACTCCGCCTACCAGGACAACCTGCACATGCTGACCCTTTCGCGGGGTGGGCAGACGATCTGGATGTCGGAGAAGGACGCCGCGAAAATCGGGGTCGCCGACAACGACTGGATCGAGGCGATCAACCGTAACGGGGTGGTGGTGGCCCGCGCCATCGTCTCGCACCGGATGCCCGAGGGCACCGTGTTCATGTACCACGCGCAGGACCGGGCGGTGGATGTCCCGCGGATCGAGGGAACCGCGGGAGACGGCGCCGCCTTCAAGGGCAAGGGCAAACGCGGCGGTATCCACAATGCGCTGACCCGGATCATGATCAAACCCACGCATCTCATCGGCGGCTACGCCCAGCAGTCGTTCGCCCTGAACTACCACGGCCCCACCGGTAACCAGCGCGACGAGGTCACCACCATCCGCCGCCGCAGCCAGAAGGTGGAGTACTGACATGGGCGGGTCAGGCGCGGAGGAGGCAGCGCAGTGTTACCACGTAGCGCCCCCGATCATGTCGAAAGGACGCTGACATGGACCCTTCCGTTGGACCACCACGGCGACAACTGATTTCGTGCGGTCCGGGTAACTCGCCGGGTACGCCCGAAATCGTTTCCGGTACTCAACCGCAGGCACGCGTACCCGACTGTCGACGACTCGGAGCCGCGCGCAAAATTCCCGGAGAGGCGGTCCAGCTATGCGTGTGATGGCGCAAATGGCCATGGTCATGAATCTGGACAAATGCATCGGCTGCCACACCTGCTCGGTCACCTGTAAACAGGCCTGGACCAATCGCGGTGGTACCGAATATGTCTGGTTCAACAATGTGGAAACCCGGCCCGGCCAGGGTTATCCGCGGCAGTACCAGGATCAGGAGAAATGGAAGGGCGGCTGGACGCTCAACAAGCGCGGCAAGCTCACCCTGAAGTCGGGGTCGCGGTTGAAGCGGCTGCTCAATATCTTCGCCAACCCGGACCTGCCGACCATCGAGGACTATTACGAGCCCTGGAGCTACGAATACGACAATCTGCTGTCCTCCCCGGCCATCGACACCACCCCGGTGGCCCGGCCGAAATCGCTGATCACCGGTGACGATACGAAGGTCACCTGGGGTGCGAACTGGGACGACGATCTGGGTTCCGGGCCGGAGCAGGTCGGCAAGGATCCGCTGCTGGCCCGGGTCTCCGAGCAGGTCAAGCTCGAATTCGAAGAGACCTTCATGTTCTACCTGCCGCGCATCTGCGAGCACTGCCTGAACCCGTCGTGTGCGGCGTCCTGTCCGTCCGGCGCGATCTACAAACGCTCCGAGGACGGCATCGTCCTGGTGGACCAGGACAAATGCCGCGGCTGGCGGCAGTGCATGACCGGCTGCCCGTACAAGAAGATCTATTTCAACCACAAAACCGGC
This sequence comes from Nocardia sp. NPDC051750, assembly GCF_044453135.1. Lineage (NCBI taxonomy): Bacteria > Bacillati > Actinomycetota > Actinomycetes > Mycobacteriales > Nocardiaceae > Nocardia > Nocardia sp. NPDC051750. Next base: position 558,687 of record NZ_JBITCK010000007.1, read on the forward strand.
AAAGCCGAGAAATGCACGTTCTGCTATCCGCGTGTGGAGGTCGGCATTCCCACCGTGTGCTCGGAAACCTGCGTCGGCCGGCTGCGCTATATCGGCGTCATGCTCTACGACGCGGACGCGGTCCTCGAGGCGGCCTCGGTCACCGAAGACAAAGATCTGTATCCGAGTCAGCTCGGGGTCTTCTTGAACCCGCACGACCCGCGCGTGGTCGCCGAGGCGGAACGCGCCGGGATCTCGCCGGAATGGATTCAGGCCGCGCAGGATTCGCCGGTATACAAGCTCATCGTCGACTACCAGATCGCACTGCCGCTGCATCCGGAATACCGCACCATGCCGATGGTCTGGTATGTGCCGCCGCTGTCGCCGGTGGTGGATGTCCTGTCCGGAACCGGGCACGACGGCGAAGACCACGCGAACCTCTTCGGCGCCATCGACGCATTGCGGATTCCGGTGGAGTACCTGGCCGAACTCTTCACCGCCGGTGATGTGGGCCCGGTGCGGGCAGCGTTGCAGCGACTTGCCGGTATGCGTGCGTTCATGCGGTCGGTCAACCTCGGTCAGGAACCGGACCCGGCGATCGCGCCCTCGGTGCGGCTGGAACCGGAGGAGATCGAGGCCATGTACCGGCTGCTCGCCATCGCGAAATACGAGCACCGCTATGTGATCCCCACCGGCGCCGGCGCCCGGGCCCACGAACTGGATTCGCTCGCCACGGGTTGCAGCCTCGACAACGACGGTGGTCCGGGAATGACCGCCTTCGATCAGATGGTGGAGAAGTTCCATCTCACCGATTCCAACGATGCTGCGCCGGAAGAGAAAGCAGGCCGGATCAACCTGCTCAACTGGGACGGGAAGAGTACCGAGGGACTGATTCCGGTCGGCGCGAACGGATCGGCCGGGGTGGCGGCGAACGGACACGGGGCAAACGGTTCCGGATCGAACGGGCGCAGCAATGGACGTTCCGGTAGTAACGGACACGCCGCCGGGGGATCGAACGGTAACAGCGGCAACGGGTTTCCCGTCGACGCACATATGAGTCAGGGCGCCGGAACGACCGGTAACGGTTCCGTGACGGGCAACGGCGATACCGCGCCGCAGCCGGAGCCTTCGGAGGCCGGTCGGTGACGTACACGATCAGCTGCGAGCGGAGTACCCGATGGCCCTCCTGAAACTCCGCCGCCGCCCCGAACCCACCGTCGCGATGAGCGAACGGGACCGCCGGCTCGTCTGGCGCACCGCCGCCCTGCTGCTCGACTATCCCGCCGCCGCCACGATCACCATGCTCGACCAGGTCACCGAGGCGGTGGGGGAACTGCCGGAACCGGTCCGCACCCACCTGTCGGACTTCTGTGACCACCTGCGCAACACCCCGCAGCTGGACCTGGCCGCGCACTACGTCGAAACCTTCGATATGCGCCGCCGCGCCAGCCTGCACCTCACGTTCTATGCCTACGGTGACACCCGCAAACGCGGTATGGCGCTGCTGCGGTTCAAGCACGCCTACCGGCACGCCGGCGTGGAACTCGGCGACAGCGAACTCCCCGATCACCTGCCGGTACTGCTGGAATTCGCCGCTACCGTCGACCCGATCGGCGGCGAACGCCTGCTCGGCGAACACGTCCCGGTGATAGAGCTGCTCCGACTGTCGCTGTCCGACGCCGGCTCACCCTATGCCGGACTCCTGGCCGCCGTCGTGGCGACGCTGGCCCCGCCGACCACCGCGGACCGGCGCAAGATCGCCGAACTCGCCGCGCAGGGCCCGCCCGAGGAAGAGGTCGGCCTGGAACCCTTCGCCATGGACCCGACGATGCCGGACCGATCGGAAGGCCGCCGATGATGCGATACCTCCGCATGCACTCCGCCGCCCGCGGACCACATGAACCTGCTCCGAGGAGGGCGCATTGACTACGTTCTTGTGGATGAGCCTGCCCTATGTGGCATTCACGTCCTTCGTGCTGGGCCATATCTGGCGCTACCGCAACGACCAGTTCGGCTGGACCACCCGCTCTTCGCAGATCTACGAATCCCGCCTGCTCCGGATGGGCAGTCCGCTGTTCCACTTCGGCATGCTCGGGGTGTTCTTCGGTCATGTGCTGGGAGTGCTGATCCCCGAATCCTGGACCGAGGCCGTCGGTATCAGCGAACACGTCTACCACCTGGTGTCGGTGAGCGCGGGCTCGGTGGCCGGTCTCATGGTGATCGCCGGCATCGGCATTCTGCTCTACCGCCGCTTCACTGTCCCCGCCGTCCGCAAAGCAACCACCACCAACGATAAGTTTATGTACTTCCTACTCGCCGGCGCCCTGCTCACCGGCATGCTGAACACCATGGGCAGCAACCTCCTCTGGGGCACCTACAACTACCGCGAAACGGTCTCCCCGTGGTTCCGCAGCCTGTTCACCCTCAGCCCGCAACCCGAACTGATGGTCGGCACCCCCTGGACCTTCCAAGCCCACGGCCTGTTCGTCCTCGCCCTGATAGCGGTCTGGCCCTACACCCGCCTGGTGCACATGTTCTCGGCCCCCGTCGGCTACCTGGTCCGCCCCTACGTCGTCTACCGCAGCAAGGAAATCGCGGGCCCCGACAAACGCCGCTACGCCCGCGCCTGGGAAGCCCCGGTCACCCCGGAACGCTGGCACTGAGCAAGACGCCGGTGCAGGGGGCTGCTCGGACAAGAACGGGTTCAGCTGCTCAGTCGGCGGTAATTCGAGACCTGTCTTCTGACATCAAGCATCTTGACATCAGAATTCAGAGGCATCATGATGTCTCTATGCGGACCACCCTGACCATCGACGACGACGTGACCGAGTTGATCGAGGCCGCCAGCCGCCGTCAGCACGTCTCGCGGAAGCAGATAATCAATGATGCACTTCGGCGTGCCCTGAAACCGCGGGTGACCCCGGGGGAACCGTACCGACTGACTCCACACGAATCGGCCCTGCGCCCAGGGTTCGATCCGTCGAGGCTCAATCAGTTGGCCGACGAAATGGAGGACGAGGCGATCATCGAGAACTCACGGCGTACTTCGTGATAATCCCTGACGTCAACCTCCTACTCTATGCGGTGGTCTCCGGCTTCCCGCAGCATGCGCGCGCCCGTGGGTGGCTGGAGGAGACACTCAATAGCCCGACCCGGGTAGGGCTGACCCAACCAGCCCTCTTCGGCTTTCTGCGGATCAGTACCAGCGGACGTGTGCTCGAGTCCCCGTTGCCGGTCGCGGATGCTGTCGGGTACCTCGACAGCTGGCTGGCGCAGCCGAATGTCGACCTCCTGGTCCCGGGGCCGAGTCATCTGCGAATCGCCCTGAATCTACTGATCGAGATCGGTACGGCAGGGAATCTGACAACGGATGCCCAGATCGCGGCCTACGCAATCGAGAATCAGGGTGAAATCCACTCCAACGACACAGATTTCGGCAGATTCACCGGTGTGAAGTGGGTAAATCCGCTTCGGTAGTAGCGCATGCGCCCGGTGAGATCGTGGGCGCGGCGACCCTGGTGGGGTTGTACGAGGCGCTCACACTGCGATACCTATCGGGTGACCAGTTGAACTGGTCCTGCTTTGCCGGTCAGTCCTGTTCGGACGTGGTGAGTAGGCGGTTCACGCGCATGAGGACGTCGAACTGGGCTTCGTTGTAGAGGTCTTTCAGGGCCAGGGCGAGTGCCTGGGTCGCGCGCTGGGGGCCGACCGGTGAGTCGTCGACCGAGGCGAGGTTCGGGTAGGTGGCGTGCAGTTTCCGGACGTAGGGCAGGGCCCGTTCGGCCAGGTCGGCGCGGGTTTGCTCGTCGGCGTCGGCCGGGAGATTGTCGAATTCGGCCATCGTGGGGTCGCCGGGGCTCATGGAGGTCAGCATTTCGCGTAGCGAACCGAGTGCCGTCGGGCCGAGGACACGGTTCATGATGACGGTGTAGGCGCGGTCGGCTTCGCTGAATTCCGTGGTGACCGGGGCCAGGTCGGGTGGGAGATCGGTGGGTGTGCCCTGCCGGAGGATGAGGGCGAGTTCCATGCGGATGCGCTGGAGACGTTCGATGGTCGCGGCCAGTTCGGCGTCCAGGGCGAGCAGGGATTCGTGCGGGTATTCGTCATCCCCCATTCCGGCGATCCGCGACAGAGGTATGCCGAGATCGGACAGGCGTTTGATGCGCAGCACGCGCAACAGGTGAGAGACGCCGTAGCGTTTGTAGCCGTTGCTGCGGCGCTCGGGTTGTTCGAGGAGTCCGACATCGTGATAGTGCCGCACCGTCCGCACGCTGGTGCCGGCGAGTTCGGCGAGTTCACGAGTACTCCAGGACATGATCAGCTCCTCGGATCGGCTCTGCCGGCACGTGCGCGCCGAGCGGGTACTCCAGCGTGAACTGTGCCGCTACGGCATAGTCAAGTGTCCCGCGGTCGGCGTAGCGGGGCATATCGGATCCAGGGCGGCGGATCAGTGGGGCATCGGGATGAACTCGACCGATTCACCGTCTCGGGCGTCGGCAGGGACGACGACCAGGCCGTCCCGGTCGATCAATCCGCCCAGGTGGGCGGTGCGGATCGAGGTATCGCCGATCCAGCCGCCCGCCGGGGGCCCGGCATACCGGGCCGGGACGATCCGGGCCACCGGGCCGGCGATTTCGGCGGCATTGTGCAATGGCCCGATCAATTGCGGGGGTGGGGGTGCGCCGGTGCGGCCGGCGACGAGGGCCGGGGTCAGGGCCAGCAGGGTGGCGACCGCGGCGAACGGATTGCCCGGCAGGCCGAGAACTGTTGTTGTCGAATCTATTTCGGCCACGACCGTGGAACCGCCGGGGCGTAGGGACAGACGGGGGACCAGGATTCGGGATCCGGCGCGGTCGAGGGCACCGCGGAGCTGATCGGCGGCGCCACCGCCGGTCGCGCCCACCACGACGAGGAGATCGCAATCGGTGGCAGTCGCGAGAACCTGGTCGAAACCGTGGGCCGTATCGCGGAGATGGACCTGGTCGACGGTCCGCACGCCGTGTGGCTCGAGGAGCCCCGGCAGGACGGGGCCGATCGAATCCCGGGTCTGTCCGGCCTGCAGCGGGCCGGTGCTGCGGATTTCGTCACCGGTCATGACGATTCGGGCGCGGACCGGCCCGCGTACCGCCGCTGTGGTGACCTCGACCGCGGCGGCGGCCGAAATCAGCGCGAGGGTGACGGCGGTACCGGCCGGAGCGATCACGTCCCCGGGTGTGCGGTCCTCGCCACGGCGGCGGATATCGGAACGCTCCGGGGTTTCCGGGATCCGGTGCAGCCGGCCGTCGTACCGGGCGAATTCGTCGCGCAGGACCCGGGTCGTGCCGTCGGGAACCTGGGCGCCGGTGGCGATCCGTACCGCCTCGCCGGGGAGCAGGCCGTTCGGGCGCTGTCCGCCGGCGAAACCGATATCGGCGCGCAGCTCCCAGGGGCCGTCTCCACGGACGGCGTAACCGTCCATCGCCGAGACATCGAAGCGGGGCAGCGCGCCGAGCCCGGTGATCGGGGCGGCGAGTGCGGCGCCGCGCGCCGTACTCAGCGCACACTGATGTTCCGGTAACCGAGACAGGCTCTGGCACAGTATTTCTCGGGCCCGATCCAGCGGGAGAGGTGTGCTGTCAGCGGGTGTCCGGGTTTCGGCAGGCCGCGGGGTTTCGGCTCCGGAGATCGATATCCCGGAAGCACCGGGGGTGGAAACGTTCCGGGGGGACTCGGCCGCGAGCGGCCCGTGGTGGCCTGGGGTGCGGACCGGGGCGCCGGCGAGCGCCGCGCGGGCGGCGTCGAGATCGCCCGGCGTATCGCAATCGTCGACGCCGGCCAGCGCGACGATGTTCGTGTGCCGTGGCACCAGCGCTTTCATCGGCTGGTTGACCACGCTGCCGAGTTCACGCAGCCGGCCGGCGAGCGCCTCGTACCGCCACACGCCGATGAGATATTGCGGTCGTCCGGCGGCATCGGCGGCGAAAACGGCGTCGAAATCCGCACGGTGCCGGAGCACTTCGCCGATCACCGCATCGGTCAGGAACGGCAGGTCGGCGGCGAGAATCACCACGTGGGTGGGGAGCTCGTCCCCGAGGGCAGCCAGTCCGGCGGCGACTGCCGCCACCGGGCCGGAGCCGGGTTCGGGTTCGCGGGTCTGCACGATGGACGCGGCGAGGTCCGGGCGTGGTGGCCCCACCACCACGGTGCGCCCCAGCCCCGCTACCGCGGCCAGGGCGGTGTCGAGCATGGAACGCCCGCCGACGACGAGGCCCGGTTTGTCGACGCCACCCATACGGCTGGCCCGGCCCCCGGCGAGCACGATCACGTCCGGGGCGGGCGCAGAATTCGGCATACAGCTCATGCTATTCGCCGTCTGGGACGACGCGGCCGGTCGGTGGACCGGTCAGGAGAAGATGTGGCGTGCGGTGCGCAGGTCGACCCGCCCGTCCTCGACCGGTACCCCCTCGCTCATGAGCAGCCGGAGCTGTTTGCCGGCGAGGTGAGCCGCGGGTCGCCCGGAGGCGCCCAGCACCCGATGCCAGGGCAGATCGGCGGAATCGGTGCGCATGATCCAGCCCACTGTGCGCGGTGTGGACAACCCCGCCGCCGCGGCGATATCGCCGTAGGTGGCGACCTGTCCCGGCGGGATCGACGCGACCAGTTCGCGGACGCGTTCGATCTGCTCATCGGTGGTGACCATCGCCGGCCTACAGTGCCGCGCGGATCAGGGCCGCGGTCCGCTCCGGGAGGACCTGGGCGACCATATGCTCGCAGTCCCACTCCTCGACGGTGAGGTTCAGCCGATCGGCGAGCGCGGCCTGCACCGGCGCGGTGAGGAACGGTGGGTCGACTTTTGCTGCGCGCACCAGAACGGTCGGCAGGTCGGCCGGGGGCTTGGCGGCCTCCCTGGCCAGTTGACCCCAGTAGGCGACCAGTGCCGGCAGACTCACCCGCCACCCGACCCGTCCGTTCCCCGCCGGCACCAGATGTTCGTCGAGCTCGGCCTGCAAGACGGCGGGCTCGGCCGCCCCCCAGCCCGTGGCCAGCTTGTCCATCCGGGCCTCCTCGACGTCGGTGTAGTCCGGGGAATCAAGGGTGGCCCCGGCGAGGTCGTGCAGCCATGCCGGGTCCAGTGCGACGGCCGGGTCGAGCAGGACCAGCCCGCGGACCAGGCCGGGATGGCGTTCGGCCAGGTGCAGCGCGCAGGCGCCGCCGAACGAATGCGCCGCCACCACCACCGGTTCGTCGGTCTCCGCGGTGAGCAGCTCGGCGAGATCCGCCACGATCGTTTCGAAGTCCCAGGGCGGCAGCGCGGTGGAGCGGCCGTGTCCGCGCAGGTCGGGAGCGATCACTCGGACATCGGGCAGCAACCGGGCCAGGTCTGCCCAGCGTTTGCCGTGACCGGTGAGACCGTGCAGGGCGAGGAGCACCGGGCCGGTGGCCGGGCCGAATCGGTGAACATGCAGTGTGGACACGATGACATTCTTATCGTCGGGTCGCGCACCCGCAGCGCCCGCGGGTCCGGCGTGGTACCGGCGGTGTCGGCCCCGTCTGTTGCAATAGCGGTCGTGGTGCGTTCGGATAGGCCGGTGCGGCTGGTGCGCCGGAGAACATCGGCTCCCCGGGCTCGGACCTGGGGCGCTGGTATTCGCGCGCTGTTCGCCGGCCCGCCGGCAACCGGTACGCAACCCGGAACGGGCCGGTTGTGGCGGGTGCTCGGCGGTCCCGGCACCGGGAAGTCGGCGCTGCTGATCGATATCGCGGCGGCGCGGATTGCCGACGGCGCGGACCCGGAATCGGTGTTACTGCTCACCCACTCGAAGCGGGCCGCGTCCGCCGCGCGGGACGCGCTCACGGAGCGCCTGGCTTATTGGGACGTCTGCGCTCCCGTCTTCGCGAGCGGCCCGGACCCGGACGGCCCCGCCGATCTGGCGCTGTTTCCCCTCACCGGCCAGACGCCTACCGACCTGTCCGATACCGGGACCGACCCCGACCTGTTCGGGGCCGACCGGCAGCCTCTGCGGGTTGCCGGGCCCGGCGAGGGCGTCCCCGGAGCCGGTCACGACGCAGTTACCGGATCCGGTCCTGACGAGGCAGCCGGGGGAGCTGGTCCCGGCGCCGCCGCCAGCGAAGCCGACACGCATGCCGTCCCCGGGGCCGACCCCGGTGGGGGGGCCTGGTCCGACGTGGCGATCGCCGGGGCGACCCGCGAACCACTGGCCCGCACGATCCACTCGTACGCGTTCGGGATCCTGCGCCGGCAGGCGGCCCGGCACGGGAATCCGCCGCCGCGGCTGCTCACCGGTGCCGAACAGGACGCGGTGCTGCGGGAAATGCTGCGCGGCGACCTGACCGATATCGCCGCCGGAGCCGCTGACCTGTGGCCTCCGCGGCTCCAGCCCGCCCTGAGCCTGGCCGGTTTCGCGGACGAACTACGCGACCTCATGCTGCGTGCCGCCGAACGCGGCCTCGGCCCGGAAGATCTCATCGACCTGGGCCGGCGGCAGGACCGGCCGGACTGGGTGGCGGCCGGACGGTTCGCGCAGCGCTACGAACAGGCGATGCTGCTGCGCTGGTCGGTCGGGGTGGCGGCACCGGAGGCCTCGGCGCCCGCGCTGAACGCCGCGGAGCTGGTCGGGGCGGCACTGGACGCGCTGGCCGGTGACGCCGATCTGCTGGCCGCCGAACGCGCCCGGCTGCGCTGCCTGCTGGTCGACGACGCGCAGCATCTGGACCCGCAGGCCGCGATGCTGGTGCGGGTCCTCGCCGAAGGCGCCGGGACCACCGTGATCGCCGGGGATCCGGACCAGTCCGTCTATACCTTCCGCGGCGCCGACGCCCGATTCCTCACCGACCTGGAGGTCCCGGCGGCGCGGCGCATCGTGCTGCACACCAACCACCGTTCGGGTCCCGCCGTCCATACGGCCGCCGCGCGGATCGCGTCCCGCCTGCCCGGCAGCGCCGCGCATCGCACCACCCTCGCCGACCTGGGTCCCGCGGAGCGCGGCGAACAGGAGCCGGAGTCATCCGGACCGGTCGCGCAGGTCCGGGTGCGGGTGCTCGGCAGCCCGGCCAAGGAGGCTTCGCTGATCGCGGACCAGTTGCGGCGTGCCCACCTCACCGAAGGTGTGCCGTGGTCGCAGATGGCGGTGATCGTACGGTCGGTGCCGCTGCTGCTACCACCCCTGCGCCGGGCGCTGCTAGCCGCCGGGGTGCCGGTCCGGCAGCCGGTGAACGACACCCCGCTGGCCCGCCGGCGCGGCGCCTCCTGGATGTTGCTCGCGCTGCGCGCCGTGCTCGCGAGCGAGCCCGCACGCCGGGGAAGTGGATCCACCGGATCGCTGTTCGGCCCCGACGACGCGCTGGACCTGCTGGGCGGTCCGCTGGGCGGCGCCGATCAGATCAGCCTGCGCCGGCTGCGCCGCGGTATCCGGCGCACCACCCTGGAACTCGCCCGGACCACGCCGGAACCCGCCGATCCGGCTCCGAATTCGGCCGGCCCGCCCGAACCGTGGGGCGACTCGCCCGAACCGTGGGACGACCCGCCGCCGGATCCCGAGTCACCGCAGGCACAACGCCCGGACGACTTCCCGGACCACGATCCGTACCGCGACGCCGATCGCCATGCCGCGGACGCGGAGTGGTTCGGCCTGGACGACGACTACTTCGCCACCGATCGCTGGGACGGCCTTCCACCGGAACCTCCGGACGAGGAGGACGAACTTCCGCCCGACCCCGCCGAGCTGGGCCCGAACGCCGACCCAGGACGCGATATCGCCGGCCGGCCCGGCCCGGATCGCAACGTGACCACAGGACATGTGCCCGTTGTCGTCTCTTCCTCGAGTGGCGATGGCGCTGCCGAGCGTGCGCCCGGACCGACAGCCTCGGCTACGCCTCCGGGCGTGATCACCGGCCGGCCGGTGCCGGTCACCGAGCCAGGTGCTGAGGAATCAGCGCACGCCCTGCGCACTGTCCGATCCGTCGGTGGAGACAGCCGTGTGGGTGTGCGCTCGACCTCCGCCGATCGTGATGGTGGGGCGGGCGCTGTCCGCGGGGACGACTCCGGCGGCACCGCGCCTGTGGAGGTCGCCGGTCCGGTCGCCGACCTCCCCTCGATGGACGTTCTGCGGGAACTGCTTCTCGGTGCGGGCGACGAACGGATCCTCGCTGGGCTCACGGACGTCGAGGTCGCACCGCTGAACCGGGCGGTGCGCGCCCTGGACCGTGCCCGCCGGGTCCGGCGCGACGGCGGCAGCGTCGAGGATGTGCTGTGGGCGTTGTGGACCGGGTCGCGGCTGGAGAAACGCTGGCTGGCGCAATCCGAGCGCGGAGGCGCGGCCGGAATGCAGGCCGACCGGGATCTCGACGCCGCGGTCGCGTTGTTCGACGCCGCCGCCGGTTACACCGACCGGCTGCCCGGCGCGACCATCGAGGGGTTCGTGGAATACCTGACCCAGCAGCAGATCGCGCAGGACCGGGCGACGCCCTCGCGGCAGGACGAAGCCATCGATCTGCTGAGCGCGCACGCGGCCGCCGGGCGGGAATGGGAGGTCGTCGCGGTCGCCGGGGTGCAGGAGGGGATCTGGCCCGATCCGCGCCCGCGGGGCACCCTGTTGCAGACCGAGGCCCTGGTCGATCATGTCGCCGGGATCACCGAGCGGGTCAGTCGCAGCGCACCGATTCTGGCCGAGGAACGCCGGTTGCTGTTCCTCGCGTGTAGCCGGGCGCGGCGATCACTGCTGGTCACCGCGGTCGAATCGGTGACCGGGGAGCGGGATCTGGTGCCGTCACGGTTCCTGGCCGAACTGCTCGGCGGCGAATCCGACGGGGAACCCGGCGCGCTCCCGGTCGCCGAGCCGGGCCGGGTGCTCGCGCTGCACGCGCTGGTGGCCGAGTTGCGTGCGGCCGTCAGCGATCCGGGCGCGGGCGACGAACGGCGGCGCCGTGCCGCCGGCCAGCTGGCCCGTCTCGCCCTGGCAGGGATACCCGGTACCGCCCCCGGTGACTGGTACGGCGTCGCCGAACTCAGCACCACCGAAACACTGTGGGACGACGACGGCCCGATCGCCCTGTCTCCCTCGACGGTCGAACTGCTGCGCACCTGCCCCCTGCGGTGGGCGCTGGAACGGCACGGCGGATCGGACGGGGACAACCCGCATGCCGTCAAGGGCACACTCGTGCACACCCTGGTCCAAGCGCTGGCCGGCCGGGTTCCGCTCGACCAGGTGCGGTCCGAGCTCGCCCGCAGCTGGGTGAGTATCGACCCGGACTCCAGCTGGCACTCCCGCCAGGAGCTGCGTCGTACCGAGGCCATGCTGGACGCGTTCGTCGCGTGGGTGCGCAGTACCCGCGCCGAACTCACCCAGGCCGGTATCGAAGTAGCCGTCGACTGCGTGCTGCCCGGCGGCGACCGCGGACCCGACGTCCGGATCCGCGGCCGGATCGACCGGCTGGAACGGGACGCCCACGGCCGGTTCGTGATCGTCGATGTGAAAACGGGAAAGAACCCGGTCAGCGAGGCCGACGCCGCGCAGCACGCGCAGCTGGCCACCTACCAGGTCGCGGCCGCGGCGGGCGCGCTGGACGATACCGCCGCGGACCCCGAACCCGGCGGCGCCCGGCTGGTGTACGTCGGGCTCCCGGCGGCCAGCGGGGTCGCGAAGGAACGCGCCCAGCCGGCGCTCGACGCCGAAGCGCTCGATACCTGGCGCGAGACCATCCATACGGCCGCCGCGAGTACCGCGGGCCCCGGTTTCCTGGCCATTCGCAACGACGGCTGCCGCCACTGCGCGGTGCGCAACAGCTGCCCGGTCCAGGACGCCGGGCGTCAGGTGACCGACGAGTGAGCGCCCGGGTCACACCGGGGCACCTGGCCGACGCGCTCGGTCTGCCCCAGCCGACCGCGGAACAGGCCGCGGTGATCGCCGCGCCGCCGGGCCCGATGCTGGTGGTGGCGGGTGCCGGGGCGGGGAAAACCGAGACGATGGCGGCCCGGGTCGTCTGGATGGTGGCCAACCGTCTCGTCACACCGGAGGAGGTCCTCGGCCTCACGTTCACCCGTAAGGCCGCCCAGCAGCTGACCGCCCGGATCCGTACCCGGCTGGCCCGGCTGGCCGGATCCCGGCTGCTGCGCGATCTCGACCCTACCGGCGAGCTGCGCACCACCCTGACCGGTGCGGAGCCCGAGATCAGTACCTACCACTCCTATGCGGGCCGCCTGCTGAGCGAGCACGGGCTGCTGCTGCCGGTGGAGCCGTCGGCGGCACTGCTCACCGAAACCCAGCTGTGGCAGCTCGCGCATCAGGTAGTCCGTACCTGGGACGGTGACCTCGACACCGACCGGTCCCCGCTGACCGTCACCGAGGCGGTGCTCGCGCTGTCCGGGCAGCTCGCCGAGCATCTGGTGGAACCCGAGCAGCTGGCCGAGGCCCATACCGAGCTGGAAAAACTCGTCCACACCCTGCCGCCCGGCCCGCGCCAGCGCGGCGGCCCGAACAAGGAGCTGCTGGGAATTCTGCGCGCCCAGCGGGAACGGGTCGCGCTGCTGCCCCTGGTCCGGCAGCTCCGCGAGACACTGCACCAGCGCGGGGCGCTCGATTTCGGGGCGCAGATGTCGCTGGCGGCGCGGCTGGCCGCGGAACATCGTGAGGTCGCGGTTGCGGAGCGTGCGCGTTTCCGGCTGGTACTGCTCGACGAATACCAGGACACCGGTCATGCGCAGCGCATCCTGCTCTCCGCGCTGTTCGGCGCCGGGTATGCGGCCGAGCGCAGCGGTCCGCGGCGCACCGAACCCAGACCGCCGGCGGTGACCGCGGTCGGCGACCCCATGCAGTCGATCTACGGCTGGCGCGGCGCGTCGGCGGCGAACCTGCCCCGGTTCACCACCGATTTCCCGGAGGCGCCGAACCAGCCGGCACCGGTGCTTCCGCTGCTCACCAGCTGGCGCAATCCGCCGGAGGCACTCCAGCTGGCCAACCTGGTCGTCGAACCACTACGCGCCGCGGCCCGCGCGAGCGGCGGGGTCACGGTGGACCCGTTGCGGGCGAAACCCGATGCCGAAACCGGCGATCTCGCCCTCGCACTGTGTCCCACGGTCGCCGATGAACGTCGCTGGATCGCCGAGCGTATCGCCGCCGAATGGACGCGGGCTCATGAAGCGCAGCGGCCCCCGCCCACCTCCGCGGTCCTGATCCGCCGTAACGCCGATGCCGCGGAACTCGCGGAACAGTTACGCGCCCAGGGCTTACCGGTGGAGATCGTCGGCCTCGGTGGGCTGCTGGCTACCCCGGAGGTCGCCGATATTGTCGCCACCCTGCGGCTGATCGCCGATCCCGCGGCCGGGAGCGCGGCCGTGCGGATCCTCACCGGCGCCCGCTGGCGGCTCGGGGTGGCCGACCTGTCCGCACTGGCCCGGCGGGCCCGGGAGCTGTCGATCGGCCATGACCCCGGTGGCGATATCACCGATTCCGCGACCCTGGCCGCCGCGCTACGGGAGGTGGCTCCCGAACCCGCCGAGCGGGCCGGCTTGGCCGATGCCATCGCCGATCCCGGTCCACCGCAACGGTATTCGTCCGCCGGATATCGCCGCATCACCGTCTTGGGCCGGGAGCTGGCGATGCTGCGGGAACGAGCCGGGCAGCCGCTGACCGAACTGGTCGCCGATGTGGAGCGCACCCTCGGGGTCGGTGTCGAGGCCCAGGCGCGCCGCGCCCTGGCCGGGTCGGGTGCCGGGCGCGAACATCTCGACGCCTTCGCCGAAGTCGTCGCCGGCTACGCGAACGACACCGGGGCCACCCTCGGCGGTCTGCTCGCCTTCCTCGCGGCCGCGGAATCCGTGGAGAACGGCCTGGAACCCGGGGAAGTGGAGGTCGCGCCGGACCGTGTCCAAGTGCTCACCGTGCACGCGGCCAAAGGGCTGGAATGGGAGGTGGTCGCGGTACCTCATGTCACCCGGGATGTGTTCCCGTCGACCCGCGGGGTGAACACTTGGCTGGGTGCGCTGGCCGAACTGCCGACCGCACTGCGCGGTGACCGCGCCACCGCCGATTCGCCGGATGGGGTCCCGGTGCTGGATCTGTCCGATTGCACCGACCGCGCCGACCTGCAGCGCTGTCTGACCGCGCACAAACAAGCCCTGCAGCGGCGCCGGCTGGACGAGGACCGGCGGCTCTTCTACGTCGCATTGACCAGGACCGAACGTGTGCTCCTGGTATCGGCTCACCACTGGCCCGAATCCGGGGACAAACCCAAGGGCCCCTCGGAGTTCCTGCTCGAACTCAGCGCCGCCGCCGAACTGCCGGACAGCGGCGTGCAGATCGCGCACTGGGCGCCGGAACCGGAACCGGGCGAACCCAACCCGCTGGCCACGACCCCTGATACCGCGCCCTGGCCCGACGACCCGCTGGGTGCCCGCCGCGTTCATATCGAGCAGGGCGCCGCGCTGGTCCACAGTGCCCTTGCCGCACTGGCCGCCGGTGAGCCGGAATCGGAATCGGAATCGGAATCGGACGACGATCCGGACGGCTGGATCGCCGATGTCGATGCCCTGCTGGCCGAATACCGGTCCGGTGCGGCCACTGTCGCCGAGGTGGCACTGCCCAGCCAGCTGCCCGCCACGGCCCTGGTCGAAATGCGCGCCGACCCCGGCAAACTCGCGGCCCGGCTGCGTCGCCCACTGCCGTATCCGCCCAATCCGCTGGCCCGCCGCGGCACCGCATTCCACGCCTGGGTGCAGCGCTGGTTCGCCACCGATCAGCTGCCCGGCCTCGACGATCTGCCGGGCGCGGCCGACGCCGGCGCCGCGGCCGACGCCGAACTGGCCCGGATGCAAGAGGCTTTCCTGTCCTCCCGCTGGTCCGTGCGCCGCCCGCTGGAGATCGAGGTGCCGTTCGAGACCACCCTCGCCGGCATCGTCATCCGCGGCCGGATGGACGCTGTCTTCGCCGAACCCGGCGGCCGCTGGACCGTGGTGGACTGGAAGACCGGCGCCGAACCCGGCCCCGCCGACGAACCGGCGGTCGCGATGCAGCTGGCGGTGTACCGAGTGGCCTGGGCCCGCCTGCTGGCGGCTCGCACGGGGGAAAGCGAGGAGCAGGTGCTGCGCCGAGTCGGCGCAGCGTTCCACTATGTGCGCAGCGGTCGCACGGTCGCCCCGGATCGATTGCCCGGCCCGGACGAACTCACGGCGCTGCTCACGGAGACGACCGCGGACAACGCGGGGCAGACCGGGGAGAACGGTCGGCAGCCTTGACCGGGTCCGGAATGCCCGCTGCGGTGCGGCTCCGATATTTGCGGCCACAGCGGCGGACATGGGGAATACCGGCCGACTGCGACGGCCGGTGCGATGCCGAGAACGGGGCTTGCGGCCGCGCCGCCGGCGAGCACCGCGCGGGCTGCGGCCCGGTCAGCGCCGCGGTGTCCGGCGGCTCACCGCCAGCGCTTGGGTGATCAACGGCAGTTGCAGAGGCAGGCGCAGCACCGAGATCAGCTTCAGCGCCCACGGCGCTTTCGGGTTGCTCACCGAATCCGCCGTGTGCTGAATATTGGCAGGGAACACCGCGATGAACAGCAGCGCTGCCAGCCGGCCGCCGAGCCGCCGGGTCCGTGGGATCAACAAGGTGGTCCCCACGCCGATTTCGGCCACGCCGGACCAGTAGGTATAGGAGCGCGCCTTCCCGGGCAGCTGGGCGGGAACGATGGAATCGAAGAATTTGGGCGTCACGAAATGCAGGACCCCGGCGCCCAGGAGGAGCGCGGCCAGCCGCAGCGCGGGGGTGCGGCCGGAATCGGTGGTACCGGTGGGTGTATCGACTGCCATGCCGTCACCCTAATCGGCTCGGTGAGACAAATCCCATCCGATCGACGCAGCGGAGGCGCGGCCATCTGCGGACCACACATGCCGGTGCGAGAGGTGGAGGTACGCGGGAGGCCGTCGCCTGCGGCCATATGGGAGGTTGCGGCGGCACCGTAGACGAAGACCAGCCCGGCATTCACTCGGCCGAGCGCCGGGCGCGCGACCGACTCGACGGCGGGCGAGCGGGTAGGCTCCCGAGCTGTGTCGGAGGGACTGAGGGTGACGGATACCCGGAGTGGCCGGTGGTAGCCCCGGTGAGCGCCCGGTTCGCCCAGCTGGGTGGGCGGGGGCGGCTGGGCGGTGGGCCCGAGCGCCCGGACTTCGCGCTGGTCGGATTGCTGCGCATCCCGGAGGTACAGAACAGCCCCTGGATCTCGCTCAGCCGCCGGGTGTTCTTCGCGATCGGATTGCTGTGTACCGCCGCGATGGTCGTCTATCTCGGCCGTAGCGGTTACAACGACAACGCCGACGGTTCGGTGAGCCTGCTCGATGCGTTCTATTACGCGACCGTGTCGCTGTCCACGACCGGTTACGGCGATATCGCCCCGGTCACCGACTCGGCCCGGCTGGTGAACATCTTCGTCATCACCCCGCTGCGCGTGCTGTTCCTCATCGTCCTGGTCGGCACCACCCTGGCGGTGCTCACCGAACGTTCCCGCCAGGCCTTGAAGATCCAGCGTTGGAGGCGCACCGTGCGTAATCACACCGTCGTCGTCGGGTACGGCACCAAGGGCCGCACCGCTATCGACGCCATGCTCGGGGACGGCGTGCAGCCCGCCGATATCGTCGTCGTCGATACCGACGCGGTGAGCCTGGAGGCGGCCTCGACCGCGGGTCTGGTCACCGTGCACGGGACGGCCACCCAATCCGATGTGCTGCGACTGGCCGGCGTGCAGAACGCCGCCTCGGTGATCGTCGCCACCAACCGGGACGACACCGCGGTCCTGGTCACGCTCACCGCCCGGGAACTCACCAAGAAGGCCAAGATCGTCGCCTCGATCCGGGAATCGGAGAACACCCACCTGCTGCGCCAATCCGGCGCCGATTCGGTTGTGGTGTCCTCGGAGACCACCGGCCGGCTGCTCGGTATCGCCACCACGACGCCGAGCGTTGTGGAGATGATGGAGGATCTGCTCACGCCCGAGCACGGTTTCGCGGTCGCCGAACGTGAGGTCGAACCCGGCGAGGTCGGCGGTTCCCCGCGTCATCTCAGCGATATCGTGCTCGGCGTGGTGCGTGCCGGTGAGCTGATCAGGGTCGGTGATCCGACGGTCGACGCGCTGGAAACCGGGGACAAACTGCTGTACATCCGCCGGGCTCGCTGACCCCGGCGCGTCGCTCATCGGGCCGCGATAGTCTCGGGACGTGTCGGTATTCGAGCTCAACCAGATCCCTCTGTTGTCCCGTTCGGCGCTCGACCGCGCCGATCACCTGCGCGACGAGGCGCACGCGCTGAAGGAAGGCTGGGCCACCGCCCGGCTGCTCCGGGTCGGCCGGCGCGGTGCGGTGCGTTACGAATCGGGGGCGCTGGTGTGGGAGCCCGCCACGGATCTGTCGGCCGAACCGAGCCCGGACGCCGTTTTCCTGGGTGTCCGCGACAGTGTGCATCTGTGGGCGGTGCGCGACCGTGAGCTCGCCGGTGAACTGCGGGATCTGCGTCAGCTGGCCGATACCTCGATCGACGATTTCACCGCCGGTGTCCTCTCCACCGCGCTCGCCCTGATCAACTGGCATGCGGGCGCCGTGTTCCACGGTGCGGACGGTAGCCCCACCGTGACCGCGAAGGCCGGATGGTCCCGGGTCACCGAGGACGGACGCGAGGACTTCCCGCGCACCGATCCGGCGGTGATCTGCCTGATCCACGACGGTGCCGACCGGGTGCTGCTGGCGCGTCAGCACAGCTGGCCGCCGACCATGTTCTCGTTGCTGGCCGGTTTCGTCGAGGCCGGGGAATCGCTCGAACGCTGCGTCGAGCGGGAGATGCGCGAGGAGGTCGGACTCGACGTCCGCGATATCCGCTATCTGGGCAGTCAGCCGTGGCCGTTCCCGCGGTCGCTGATGCTCGGTTTCGCTGCGCTCGCCGATCCCGGGCAGCCGCTGGTGTTCTCCGACGGCGAGATCGCCGAAGCCCACTGGTTCACCCGCGACGAGGTGCGCACGGCGTTGGCGGCCGGTGGCTGGCCGGCCCGTCCGGGAGCGGGTCTGGATGCCGGTGCCGGCAGTGAGACGAACACACTGCTGTTGCCGGGGTCGGTGTCCATCGCCCGCACGATCGTGGAATCCTGGGCCGCCGCCGACGATTCCCCCCTGGGTTGAGCGGTGCACCGGACGTGCCCCATGTTCACCGAGCGCGAAGCCGCCCCGGGGTGGCGGACCGGCCGGTTCGTCGCGCCTACTATGGACAACATGCAGCTTCACGATGCGCCGGCCGGCCGGTTCGGTTCGCGCGCGCTCCCCGGACACCGCCCGGACGTCGTCCCGGCGGGTGAGCCGGCATGCGGCCGATCCGGTGCGGAGGAGACGGTATGAGCGATTACCCGTTCGGATTCTCGCAGGGCGGCGAGGACGACGATCGTCACCGCGGTGACAAGCCGGGTGGCGGCAACGATCCGCTGGGTTTCGGGGCGGGCGGCGCCGGCTTCGATCCCGCGGCGCTGGGCCAGATGCTCACCTCGCTGGGCCAGATGCTCAGCGGTATGGGGCAGGGCGTGACCGGCGGTGGCTCCGGTCCGGTGAACTACGACGTGGCCAAGCAGCTGGCGCGCCAGCAGCTGGGTAAAACCGTTACTCCGGTCTCCAGCGGGAGTGCCGCCGCGGTCGCCGACGCGGCCCATCTGGCCGAACTGTGGCTCGACGATGCGACGACCTTCCCGGCCGGCGCGACGAGCACGGTCGCCTGGACCGCCAATGACTGGATCGAGAAAACGCTGCCCACCTGGCAGCGCCTGTGTGACCCCGTCGCCCAGCAGATATCCGGGATGTGGACCGCCGGGTTGCCGGAGGAAGCCCGCGAAATGGCCGGGCCCATGATGGGGATGCTGGGCCAGATGGGCGGGCTCGCCTTCGGTTCGCAGCTGGGCCAGGCCCTGGGGCAGCTCGCCAAAGAGGTCCTGACCGGCACCGATATCGGACTGCCGCTGGGCCCGGCCGGAACGGCCGCCCTGCTGCCCGCCGCGATCTCGCAGTTCAGCGAGGGGCTGGAACAGCCGGAGAGCGAGATCATGGTGTTCCTCGCTGCCCGCGAGGTCGCGCATCAGCGGTTGTTCGTGCATGTCCCGTGGCTGCGGCAACAGGTTCTCGGTGCCGTCGAGGACTACGCGCGCGGGATCACGATGGACTTCTCCGCGCTCGAGGAAGCGGCCCGTGACCTCGACCCCTCGGCGCTGACGGATCCGAGCAAGCTCGAGGAGATTCTCGCCCAGGGCAGTTTCGAACCGCAGACCACACCGGAGCAGAAACAGGCACTGGATCGGCTGGAGACCCTACTCGCTCTGATCGAGGGCTGGGTCCAGGTGGTGGTGTCCGCGGCGGTCGGTGAACGGCTGCCCGGAGCCGGCGCACTGGCCGAGACACTGCGGCGCCGCCGCGCCACCGGTGGCCCCGCCGAGCAGACCTTCGCGACACTGGTCGGCCTGGAACTGCGCCCGCGCAAGCTGCGTGAGGCCGCCACACTGTGGCAGCGGTTGACCGACGATGCCGGTATCGCCGCGCGCGACGGTGTCTGGGCGCACCCCGATCTGCTACCGGACGCCGCGGATCTCGACGTCCCCGCCGCGTTCATCGATTCGGTGATCGGCGGCGGCGCGGGCGCCTTCGACGACCCGATGGCGCAGCTGGCCGCCACCGAGGCCGCGGAACGCGCACAGGCCGATGCGGGCGGTGCGGCGAATTCCGGCGATCAGGACGCGGACGAATCGGGCCCGGAGGAGCCGCGGCCCGGCAAGGAGTAACCGAACCACGAACCGGACGGTCGCTCCCGGCCCCGCAACCCTCCACGTGCTGCCCGCAAAAGGGGCGCTGTCCGGCCGGGTCGGAGGACTGCCCGGCGCGGCCTGAGGTAGGTGCTTCCGGGGCGGCCGCGGTATCCGGCCGTCCTGTACGGTGTCCGGCGCACGTGGGCCCGCAGCGGTGCACTTGTGCCGCCCGCGTGCCCCACTTGTGCCGAAGGCGTTCGGTGCATGAGGCCCGCAGCGGTGCACTCTCCTGCCGCCCCGCGCGCCGCACTGTGTGCCGAATTCGCGCCGACCTCTCTAGTGATGCCGCACACGGGCCGCTACCTCGGAAAATGGCAGTTGTCCACAGGCCGCGACCCTGTGGACAACTGCCTTCTGGAACCTGTTGGGCCGCATCCGTGATCGCATACTTCGTGCATGACGACGCTTCGGCCACGCGGCCCGCTGTTGCATCCCCGGGTTCCGATCCTGGTGCGCTCGACCGGCCAGGTCCAGTTGGGCTGGGACCCCGATACCGCCGTACTGTGTGACGCCCCGGGGCTCGATACGCAGCAGATCCTCGGATTTCTCCGATTACTCGACGGACTGAACAGCCGGCCCGCGATCGTCTGGCAGGCGCGTGCGCTCGGTCTCGAGCCGCAGCATGCGACAGCGTTGTTCGACGTGCTCGACGCGGCGGGCCTGGTGGTTCATCCTTCGCACCCGGCAGGGTACGTGCAATCCATCCGCGTCCACGGGATCGGCCCGCTCGCCGACGCGATCAGCTCCGGGCTGCGGGTGCTCGGTATCCGGCCGGCCCGCTCGCGGGACCCGCGCGGCACAACAACCCGTACGGTCGCGCCGGCGGATCTGGTGATCCTGGCGGACGCGCTGGTCCCGGATCCGTGCCTGGTCCGGGAGCTGGTTCGGGCCGGGATCGCACATCTGGCCGTCCGGTTGCGTGACGGTAAGGGGATCGTGGGACCGCTGGTCCTGCCCGGTGAGACCAGTTGTCTGCGTTGTGCCGATCTCGCGCGGGCGGAGCGCGATATCGAATGGCCGCGGCTGGCCGCGCAGCTGCTCGGCCGGATGGGTCACGCGAGTCCCGCCGGGATCGCTGCGGTGGCCGCGCTGGCACTCGGCGAACTCGAGACGATCATCGCCTGTGAGCCGTACTCTCGGCTGAAGACGCTGAACGGCACGCTCGAACTCGACCTCGATTCCCACCAGCTGTACCGCCGTCCCTGGGTCCCGCACGACCGCTGTGGCTGCCTCCCGGCCCGGACTCCGGAGTTTCTGTGATGACTGTCACAGTTCTTGGTGTGGTGCTAATTCTCTCCGGTTTTCCGTGGCAGATCAGCCTGTCCGTCGGCCATGATGGGGGAGTGTCTGAGATCGTGCGCCGGCCCATGTCCCGCAATGCGAAGTTAGCCAAGATTCCGCTCGGTGTAGCGGGTCGCGCCGCTGTCGGTTTCGGCAAGAAGCTCGCGGGTGGCGATCGCAAGGAGATCAACACAGAGCTGAACCAGAAAGCGGCCGAACAGCTGTTCACCGTGCTGGGTGAGCTCAAGGGCGGCGCAATGAAGTTCGGCCAGGCACTGAGTGTGATGGAGGCCGCGGTGCCCGAGGAGTTCGGGGAACACTATCGCGAGGCGCTCACCAAATTGCAGGCCGCGGCCCCGCCGATGCCCGCGGCGACGGTGCACCGGGTGCTCGATCAGCAACTCGGCACCGACTGGCGCAAACGTTTCGAATCGTTCGAGGACACCCCGGCCGCGTCGGCCAGTATCGGCCAGGTACACAAGGCGGTGTGGTCGGACGGCCGCTCGGTCGCGGTGAAGGTCCAGTATCCGGGCGCGGACGAAGCGCTGCGCGCCGACCTGCGGACCCTGAATCGGATGACGGGCCTGTTCGCGAAAGTAATCCCCGGCGCCGATGTGAAACCGCTGCTCGCCGAGATCACCGAACGCACCGAAGAGGAACTCGACTACCGCAACGAGGCGGCGAATCAGCGGGCCTTCAGCAAGGCCTACGAGGGGCATCCCGAGTTCGTGGTGCCCCATGTGGTGGCCAGCGCGCCGAAGGTCATTGTCAGCGAATGGCTCGACGGCACACCGGTTTCCGCCATTATCGCGGCCGGTCAGGCCGATCCCGAGGGCACCCGGGTACTGCGTAACCGGGTGGCCGGACTGATGGGCCGCTTCCATTTCTCCGCTCCCGATACGGCGGGTCTGCTGCACGCGGATCCGCATCCGGGCAATTTCATGATCACCCCGGAAGGCAAGCTCGCGGTGATCGACTACGGTGCGTGCGCACCGCTGCCGGGCGGCTTTCCCGAACTCCTGGGCCGGATCCTCGCGCTGGCGGTGGCCGAAGAGTACGGCGAACTCACCGAAATGCTGCATGCCAACGGCTGGGTCCTGCCCGGACGCACCCTCACCGAGCAGGAGATCGAGGAATATCTGCGTCCGTTCACCGATCCCATCCGCACCGAATCGTTTCATTTCACCCGTCGCTGGATGCAGCGGGTCGCCGGCAAGGCCACCGACTACTCCGCGCCGGAGATGAAAACCGCGCGGGCGATGATGTTGCCCGCCGAATACGTGATGATCTTCCGGGTGCTGGGTGGATCGATCGGCATCTGTGCCCAGCTCGACGCCGAGGTTCCGTTCATGCAGTTGGCCGCGACCTGGCTGCCCGGCTTCCGGGAAGAACGCGATAGCGCCTGAAAACTCTTTCAGCACAACAATTCCCACCCCGAACGCGAACGAGCCGCTCATCGGCGAAGCGATGAGCGGCTCGTTTCCGGTGCCGGTGCGCATCCTCGGGTGGGTGGGACGCGCGGCCCCGGTCAGACACAGCTGGCGACTTTGCGCGGCCGTCCCCGCGGGCGCTTGCGGGCGATGACGACCCCCTGATCGAAGATCTCGCCACCCCAGACACCCCACGGCTCCCGCCGATCGATGGCTGCGGTCAGGCAGCCCTTACGGATCGGGCAGGAGGCGCACAGCGCCTTGGCCTGCTCCAGCTGGATCGGGCTCTCGGCGAACCACAGATCCGGGTCACCCGCCCGGCAGGGCAGGGTGGTCAGTGGCTGAGCTCCGGGATCGGTCGTCACGGTGCGACACGCCACATCAGTGGTGGCCGTCGGCCAGCTCTGGGTGGTGGTGACCACGTCGTTCTCCTTCAGCTTGTTGTGCAGCGGTTCGGTGTTCGTGCTGCGAAACCGATGCCTTGTGAGCTGAAGGCCAGAAAAATGGCCACGGTTTCGCATCTGCGACCCGTGGCCAGGAGGTGTGGGGTGGTTCCCCTAACCTGGTCGGCGGTTGGGCCGCCTGTTCACGGTCGCTTGGTGTCCTTTGCGGAGGCTTTCCGCTCGCTTATCGGTCTCCACCGCGGGTGCTGCGGCGGGATCGATGACGAGGGAGCCGCCAGCTGCGAAGGCAGCTGCCGGGTGCCAGATCGCGATGGACTGGTCCTGCGGTTCGACGATGTTCGGCTGATGCGAATAGCGCATGCGCGGCTGCGCACCGAAACGATCGATGCAGGACAGGCCGGTCCCCTGCAGAGCGAGGAACCCCCGGGAAGCAGCCGACAAGCGCGTATTCGGGATTACGGTGACGATTCCGTAATTCGTTGTGCCGTTCATCTGTCTGCCTCCCTCCTGTACTCGTGATCCGAATTCCAATGATGCGCGTGGATGTACCCTCCCGAGCGCGATTCCCACCTTATGCAATCTCGCCGGAGTCGACAACCTATTTTCTACCTGCGGTTTTGCGCTACGGTCGAAAGATGGCGCGGCGCCGGGACCGGATGATCGCCAGAACCTCCGCGCCGTACTGCCGCACCTTGCTCTCGCCCACGCCGAGCGCGGCCAGTCCCGCTTCGTCCTCCGGGAGTTGTTCGGCGATCGCGGTGAGCGTGTTCACCCCGAGGATCCCGCGCGGATCCATTGCCAGTTCCGCGGCCTTCTCCCGGCGCCAATCCTGGAGCGCGCCAAGGAGTTCCAGGTCCGGCTCGCCCACGCAGTTCTTGCATCGGCGCAGCAGAACAGTTTCCGGATCGAGCAGCACTCGTCCGCAGACGCGGCACACCGGACGCGCCGCATCGCCCCCCGGCCGGGCCGGCGCGGCGATCCGGGACGCCGGGGACTCCTCGGGCACGAGGCCGGCGAGGAACCGGGAGCGGCGGCGGTTGCGGCGGTCTCCGTCACCGCGGGACAAGGCCCAGGACATCCGCAGATGGATCCGGGCGCGCGTCACTCCCACGTAGAGCAGCCGACGTTCTTCCTCGAGCGCGGCCTGGTCGGCGACCGATCCGTCGCCGTTCAGCACATAAGTGATCGGCAGTGTGCCGTCGGTGAGGCCCACCAGGAACACCGCGTCCCATTCCAGCCCCTTGGCGGCGTGCAGTGAGGCCAGGGTTATGCCCTGCACCGTCGGAGGGTGACGCGCCTCGGCCCGCGCGGCGAGTTCGCGCAGCAGGCCGGCCGGGTCCAGCCCGGGGTCCTGATCGACCAGTTCCTCGGTGAGCCGTACCAGCGCGACCAGCGATTCCCAGCGCTGCCGAGCCTGCGCCCCGGCCGGTTCGGCGGCGGTGAGCCCGATCTGCGCCAGCGCCGCCTTCACCAGGGTGACCAGCTGTTTTCCCTGCCGCGATGAGTTGGGAAGGTCGTCCCGGGCGGCCGTCTTGCGTAGTTCCTGAACCGCCTGCCGGACCTCCGGCCGCTGGAAGAAACCCTCACCGCCGCGGATCTGATAGGCGATACCGCGTTCGGTCAGCGCCTGTTCATAGGCTTCCGACTGGGCGTTGATCCGATACAGCACGGCGATCTCCGCGGCGGCGGTACCGCCGGCCAGCAGTTCTTCGATGCGCCGTGCCACCGCCGCGGCCTCCTCGCGGAGGTCGGCGTATTCGGCGAACTCCGGATCCGGGCCGTCGGCGCGCTGTCCGATCAGCTGCAGGCGCGTCCCGGCGATCCGGCCCTTCGCCATGCCGATCACCCGGTTGGCGAGATCGACGACCTGGGGGGTGGACCGGTAGTCGCGTTCCAGCCGCACCACGGTCGCGTCCGGATAGCGGCGGGAGAACTCCAGCAGGTACGCGGGGCTGGCCCCGGTGAACGAGTAGATGGTCTGATTGGCGTCGCCGACCACCGTGAGATCGTCCCGGTCGCCCAGCCAGGCATCGAGTACCCGCTGCTGCAGGGGTGTGACGTCCTGGTATTCGTCGACCACGAAACAGCGGTAGCGTTCGCGGAATTCGTCCGCGACCGCCGGATAGCCCTCGAGCGCGGCGGCGGTGTGCAGCAGCAGGTCGTCGAAGTCGAGGAGCAGGCCCTCCGGGGTGGTCTTGACCGATTCGTAGGCCGCGTAGACCTCCCCGATTCGCGCTGCCGGAAAGGGGATGTCCCGGTGGTGGGTAGCGGCTGCCGTGGCGTAATCCTCGGGCGCGATCAGTGCGGACTTGGCCCATTCGATCTCGCCCAGCAGGTCTTTCACGCTTTCGGTGCCGGAAGCGAGCCCTACTTGATTCGCGGCCTGTGCGACCACCGGGAATTTGCTGTCCAGCATCCGCCACGGCACCTCGCCGACCACCTGCGGCCAGAAGTACCGCAGCTGGCGCAACGCGGCCGCGTGAAACGTGCGGGCCTGAACTGTGTTCGCTGTCTCACCCAGTCCGAAAGTGCGCAGCCGGGCCCGCAGTTCTCCCGCGGCGCGCGCGGTGAAGGTGACGGCCAGCACCTGGTCGGCACGGACCTGTCCGGCCGCCACCAGATGCGCGATGCGGTAGGTGATGGTGCGCGTCTTGCCCGTGCCGGCCCCGGCCAGCACGCATACCGGCCCGCGTGGTGCACGGACCGCGGCGGCCTGCTCCGGATCCAGCGCGGAGAGATCGACGGCGGTCACCCGTCCATTGTGCACAGGTGGGGTTCGCGCCCTCCGAGCCGTGTGCCGCGACGGTCCGGAGGACAATGCCGGCTCGACGCGGAACACCGGACGCTGTGGCGGCGTTGCTTTCTTTCGTGAGTGATTCGACACCCGATCTGACCATGTACTCCACCACCTGGTGCGGCTACTGCCGCCGGTTGAAGACCCAGCTCAAAGAGGCGGGGATCAGCTGGGTGGAGATCGATATCGAGGAGGATCCGGCCTCGGCGGAGTTCGTGGGCAGTGTGAACAACGGAAACCATGTGGTCCCGACGGTGAAGTTCGCCGACGGTTCGACCGCGACGAACCCGTCGCTGGCCGATGTGAAGCAGGCACTCGCGCGTTTGGCGTGAGGTCACCGCGGTGCCGTTCGAGCGGGGCGCCGGGCAGTCGTGCGGGGCGCCACGCGCGTGCCTGTCCGCACCGGGCGGGTCCGGATCGCTAGTGTTGACCGAGTGAATCGTCGGATCATCACGCTCCTGGTCGCTCTGGTTCCCGTTGTGTTGCTCGGCGTGATCGGCAGCGTGTACACCGTGCCGTTTGTTGCGCTCGGTCCCGGGCCCACCCATGACACGCTGGGCGAATACGAGGGTCGCGAGATAGTCGGGGTGACCGGCGCCGAGGTGGACCGCACCGCGGGTCACCTCAATATGACCACGATCGCGATGCGTGACGGGCTGACACTGTTCGAGGCGCTCGGCTTCTGGGTCAGTGGGCGGCACGGGATCGTGCCGCGCGCCGAGGTGTATCCCCCCGGGCTGACCCGCGAGGAAGTCGACAAGTCGAATGAGGAGGAGTTCTCGACCTCGGAGAGCAATGCCGAGGTCGCGGCGATGCGCCAGCTGAACCTGCCTACCGCGGTGCTGGTACACGAGGTGGGGGACAAGGCGCCGGCCCATGAGGTACTGCGCCCCGACGACCAGATCGTCAGCGTGAACGGCACGCCGATTTCCACCCCGCAGGATGTGGTGGCGGAAGTATCGAACAAGGCGCCGGGCACGGTGCTGTCGATGGTCATCCGGCGCGACGGTGCCGAACAGACCGTGAACGTCACGCTCGGCGCGCGGCCCGACGACGAGACCAAGGGCTATCTCGGCCTGACGACCACCGAAGCCGCGGCACCGCCGATGCAGGTCGAGTTCTACCTCCCCGATATCGGCGGGCCCTCCGCCGGGCTGATGTTCAGTCTGGCGCTGGTCGAGAAGCTGAGTCCAGGCGATCTGGACGGCGGTTCGTTCGTCGCCGGCACCGGCACCATCGACGAGAACGGCAAGGTCGGCGCCATCGGCGGGATCCAGTACAAGATGATGGCCGCCCGGGACGCGGGTGCGGAAACGTTCCTGGTGCCCGCGGGCAACTGCGCCGAGGCGATCCAGCGGGTCCCCGAAGGGCTGCGCCTGGTACGGGTGGAGACGCTGGCCGGTGCCGTGCAGGCACTCGAAGACATCTCGGCGGGCGGTGCGGCACCGAGCTGCGGGTAAGAAGCTCCGCCTCCGCTCCGGTTGTCAGTACTCGGAGTCCTCCGACTCGTCCAGCGTATGCCGCAGCGCCTCGATCAGATTCGGCGCAAGATTCGGATACGTGCGCAGGTCCAGATCGGCTTCGGCGCCGGATTCGTCCTCGTCCTCGGGCCGCAGCTGTAGCAGGCACAGGCTGTTTCCGGTACGCAGTGCGGCGGCGAAAAGGCGGGCATCGCGCCGGCCCGGATGAGCGTGGGCGGCGGCCCGGCCGGCGGCATCGGCCGCGTCGGCGTCGGCCAGCAGCGGGGTGAGGGCGTCGTCGAGATCCTCCTCGGCATCCGGTGGCAGGACGACGATCTCCTGAACCAGGATGCAGCCGGCCACCGCGGGGGGCCAACTGGTGGTCGCCAGGAATTCGTCCAGCGGCATCGTCCCGGCGGTGACTTCGTCGGGCAGCGGGTCCTGCGCGACCGGGGTCAGTTCGTTCGCGGTGTCGACCTCGTCGATGAGCGCCGGTTCGGCAACGACCAGATCGGCGGTTCGCACCAGCGCGAACATCTGCGGAGCTCTGCCCCAGCCTTCGGCGTCCACGAACTCGGCGACCTCGTGGACGGAACGGGCAAGGACGATTTCGGCATGCAGGTCGGCGCTCACCGATCCATCCTCGCATCCGCCGCCGCGACACCGCCGAACCCTGCGGTCGCGAAGATGTCCGTTTTCCGTAAAGTGGGCGCTGAAGGTCCGTACGGACCCGACCGCAACAATTCGGACTGCGGCGCAGCGGCCGGTGGCGTCACCGGTTGGCCCGCCGCCGGACCCTGGAGAGTGGCATCGTGGGCATGCGCCCCCAAGCCGGTTTACCCTCGCTGTCCCGGCGCAGCCGTTCGCTGCTGGTGGCGGCGGTGGTGCTGGCCGCACTGCTGTTGGTAGGGCCCCGGCTCATCGACACCTATACGAACTGGTTGTGGTTCGGGGAGGTCGAATTCCGCGACGTCTACACGACCGTGTTGCTGACCCGGTTCGCGATCTTCGTGGCGGTCGCGGTCCTTGTCGGCGCGATCGTCTGGCTGGCGCTGCTGCTGGCCTACCGGTCCCGGCCGGTGTTCGTGCCCACCTCCGGTGCCGGCGATCCGATCGCCCGCTACCGCACCACGGTGCTGACCCGGTTGAAGTTGTTCGGCCTCGGGATCCCGGGCCTGCTCGGCGTGCTGTCGGGTCTGGTGGCGCAGTCGAACTGGGTCACCGTGCAACTGTTCCTGCACGGCGGATCGTTCGGGCAGACGGAGCCGCAGTTCGGTTTGGACGTCGGTTTCTACGCCTTCGATCTGCCGTTCTACCGGATGATACTGAATTGGCTGTTCGTCGCCGTCGTGATCGCGTTCTTCGCGAATCTGGTGACGCACTACATCTTCGGGGGCCTGCGGCTGACCGGACGCGAAGGTGTGCTCACCACACCCGCGCGGATCCAGCTCGCGGCGCTGGCCGGAATCTTCGTTCTGCTCAAGGCCGTGGCGTACTGGTTCGATCGGTATCAGCTGCTGATGAGCAGTCGTAAGGAACCCACCTTCAACGGCGGCTCCTTCACCGATATCAACGCGGTGCTGCCGGCCAAACTGATTCTGATGTCCATCGCGATCATCTGCGCGGTGGCCTTCTTCGCCGGGATCGTGCTGCGTGATCTGCGGGTGCCCGCGATGGCGGCGGCGCTGCTGGTGTTGTCGTCGGTGTTGGTCGGGGCGGTATGGCCGCTCATGGTCGAGCAGTTCTCGGTGCGCCCGAACGCGGCGGAGAAGGAAAGCGAGTACATCGAGCGCAATATCGATGCCACCCGGGACGCCTACGGAATCACCGACGACAAGATCGAGTACGTCGACTACAAGGGCGAAAGCAGCAAGAACCCGGTGAACGTGCCGGTGGACCATGCCACCATCGGCAACGCCCGGCTGCTCGACCCGAACATTCTGTCGCCGACGTTCACCCAGCTCCGGCAGCTGAAGAACTTCTACGGGTTCCCCGAGGAGCTCGATATCGACCGGTACGAGCTGAACGGCCAGGTCCAGGATTACATCGTCGCGGCGCGCGAGTTGTCCCCCGCCACCCTGAGCGGTAACCAGACCGACTGGATCAACAAGCACACCGTCTACACCCACGGCAACGGTTTCGTCGCCGCCCCCGCCAACCGGGTGAACCGGCCGCAGTCCGAGGACGCCAACGCCGCGGGGGGAAGCAGCGACTCCGGATACCCGATCTTCCTGGTCAGCGATCTGTTCACGCCGAAGGATCAGCAGCGGATCAAGGTCGATCAGCCGCGGATCTACTACGGTGAGCTGATCTCGCAGTCCGACCCCGACTACGCCATCGTCGGTAACACGGAGGGCGGGGAACCGCGCGAGTACGACACCGACCAGGCACGGTTCACCTATGACGGTTCCGGTGGCGTGCCGATCGGCAACTGGTTCAACCGGCTGGCCTTCGCTGCCAAGTACGCCGAGCGCAATATCCTCTTCTCCTCGGCGATCAGTGGCGACTCGAAGATCCTGTACAACCGCTCGCCGCGGGAGCGGGTGCAGAAGGTAGCGCCCTGGCTCACCCCGGACGGCAACGCCTATCCGGCGGTCGTGGACGGTCGCGTCAAGTGGATCGTGGACGCCTACACCACGCTGGACAACTACCCGTACGCCCAGAAAACCTCGCTCGAGGGGGCGCTCGAGGACAGTATCGACCAGCGGACCGGCCGGCTGCTCCCGCGCAAAGAGGTCAGCTATATCCGCAACTCGGTGAAGGCCACCGTCGACGCGTACGACGGCTCCGTCGAGCTCTACGAGACCGACCCCTCCGATCCGGTCCTGAAGGCCTGGCGCGGAGTGTTCCCGGACGCGGTGAATCCGGAGAGCGAGATCAGCCCCGAGCTGCGTGCGCACTTCCGCTATCCGGAAGATCTGTTCAAGGTCCAGCGGGAGATGCTCACCAAGTACCACGTGGACGATCCGCGCGAGTTCTTCACCAACAACGCGTTCTGGTCGGTGCCCGCCGACCCGACGGTCGAGGGCGTGTCGGCCAGCCAGCCGCCGTACTACGTACTGCTGGGCGATCCGGAGACCGGTAAGCCGGTGTTCAACCTGACCAGCGCGATGGTGGGTTACAACCGGCAGTTCCTGTCCTCCTATATCTCGGTGCGCTCCGATCCGGAGGGTTACGGCAAGTTCCGGATCCTGCAATTGCCGACAGATACCCAGACGCAGGGCCCGCAACAGACACAGAACACGATGACGACGGCGCCGCAGGTCTCCCAGGAGAAGACACTGCTGTCCAACTCGAACAAGATCAGATACGGCAATCTGCTCACGCTGCCGGTCGCCGACGGCGGGATCCTGTACGTCGAACCGTTCTACAACGAGCGCAATACGGGGCAGAACACGGCGACGTTCCCGCAGCTGCTGCGCGTGCTGGTGAGTTATCGCGACCAGGCCGGCAGCGTGAAGGTCGGGTACGGCTCGACCCTGGCCGACGCCCTGAACCAGGTGCTTCCCGGGGCCGGTGCCCTGGCGACGCCGTCGGGCGGTGATCCGGCCACCCGGCCGAGCCCGGGTGCCGCGCCACCGCAGGCCGAACCCGAGGAGCAGCCCGAGAACCAGGGCACCGGGACCCCCAACGGCAGCGCACCCCCGGCGGGTACGGGCTCGGCGGCCCAGGACGCCGCCGCGACGGAGCTGAACCGCAAGATCGAGGCGGTGCGCACCGCGATGCGCACCGGAAACTTCGAGGAGTTCGGCCGGGCTCTCGACGAACTTGAGGCCGCGGTCAAGGCCTACCAGGACGCCGGTAGATAACGGGTCGGGCCGGTCCGCGGCCCCCCGATAACGCGAAGAGGCGCTGTCATCCGGATGGATGACAGCGCCTCTTCGTTATACGCGCGGGTTACCGGCGCTCGATTACGCGCCGGGCCGTATCACAGGTACGAACCGCACACCGGCCACGCGCCGGGTCCCTGGGTCGCGAGCACGTTCTCCGCGACGCGGATCTGCTCTTCACGGCTGGCGTTGGCCGCACTACCGGAGCCGCCGTTGGCCTCCCAGGTGCTCTGGGTGAACTGCAGGCCGCCGTAGAAGCCGTTGCCGGTGTTCGTGGACCAGTCGCCGCTGCTCTCGCACTGGGCGACTGCGTCCCAGTTGCCCGAGTCGGCAGAGGCGGTGGCGGTGGAAAGACCGAACGGTACGGCAACGAGAGCCCCGGCGATAGCGGTCAGGCCGAGGGCGCGGGTGCTGAACTTTCGGGTCTTGGTCATATGCGAATCCCTCCCTGTGCCCACCGGCAGCGCGTGGAAGCTGCGTGCCCCTGTCCCCAGGTGATGTGTCGGGGTTTGATCCGAACCGTGGGACAGGGTTGCCGGTGTTCTCCGGTTCGGCCGGCCCGTCCCGGTCTGGTCGGGGCCTGCAAATGACCGTAACGGAGAAATCTCCTCAGATCACGTATCGATAACTATCAATATGTGGATTGGCGAGAACCGGGAATATGTGGAAAACTGCTGGTCATAATCCCGATTTCCGCTACCCGGTCGCTCTCGTGATCATGCCGAAATGTGACGGGGATCACCGAAAAATCGTAATTCGTGTCACGCGTATCGCGTTCGAGATCGGGGGCAATCACTCCGTTAACGTTTGGTCTCGCTGTTGCGGGGGCTCGATGTGTCGTGTTGCCGGTGGATCCCTGGTTTGTTGTGGATATGTGCCACCGACGGGTCCGGGCGCGGGTTCGAAAGACAAGAAAAGGTCGATGACCTGGTGATTTGTCATATTCGTGAGGCCGTGTGTAATGTTGTGTTCACCCAACGCGGGGTGGAGCAGCTCGGTAGCTCGCTGGGCTCATAACCCAGAGGTCGCAGGTTCAAATCCTGTCCCCGCTACTACCGGGAAGGCCCCGGAGAGGATGTCCTCTCCGGGGCCTTTTCTTGTGTTCACGCCTCCGCGTGGCGCGATACACCCGATGATCCCTGCGTTCACGGTGCGGAGTTCGCGACGTGGACCCTCCGGCGCTCGACGGCTCCTGTGGAGATTTCCGGCAACTGAAACGGCAGGGTGTGGTCGGTCTTCGTGGATGTCTCGCGGTTGTGGAGTCTGTGGTCGGCCGGCGAGGTCTCGGCCGCGCTCGCGAAATCGAGTACGCCTGTGCCGAGTCGCGGTCGGCTGAGCTTTACCGCCTGATGATGAGATTCGGAGGCCTCATGCGGGGGCAAATGTACAGCTAATCGACCTTCGGTCGAGGTGGCTATGTGGCGGCGGTGGCGATGTATTTCGGAAATCGGGATCGAGAAATAAAAGAGATCAAGCGGTTTCGGCCGCAGCGGAAATAACTTCCTGAATTGCATCGGTGTAATTCGCCTGCGCCTGGAGCCGGTTCGAAAATGCTCTGTCGGTGGTGGCAGGGCGGTGCCGATGCGAACCGCACACGGGGAGAACGGGTTCGGCGATTCGGTCCGAGGCTCACCCCGCAGGGCACCCGGCGACCATCGCGTGCGGACGTCGAGCGAGTGTCACGATGGACCGCGAGCGTTGCCGGACGGTGACCCGAGCTGGTTTGCTGGACGCGCTGCCCGCGACCCGGAGGATGAGCTGACATGCCGTCGAATTTCACGCTGAGAGCCGTCAATACGGTGCACCGGGCGCTGTTGCGCCTCAGTTTCGGGCGTCTGGGTACCGAGTACTTCGGGATGCCGGCACTCGAGCTGACCACCATCGGCCGGAAGTCCGGCCGGCCGCGATCGGTGATGCTGACCGCGCCGATCGTCGACGGCGACGAATACATCATCGTCGCTTCCCGGGCCGGCGATCCGGCGAATCCCGCGTGGTACTGGAATCTCCGGGACAACCCCGCGGTCGAGGTGTCGTTCCGCAACGGGCCACGGAGGCCGATGACCGCGCAGGTTCTGTCGACGGAGCAGCGCGCGCCGCTGTGGACCCGGATCGTGGCGAACTATCCGGTCTACGGCGAATACGAGCAGCGAACAACCCGGGAGATCCCGCTGGTTCGCCTCACTCCCGCGAGCGATCCGGGGTAGCCACCTGAAGGATACGGGCCGGCCTCGGCGGCATGCTCAGTTGACTTCGAGGACCGATCCGAAGGCCCGGAGGCGGGGGTGGGGAGCCGGCTCGGGGTTTCTGCCGGAGGCCGGAACCTCCGGTATTTCCGTATTTTCGCGCCAATGCCGGAACACGGCGGCGGCCTTGCTGTCCGGTGCGGGGGTGTAGATGATCACGGTCTGATCGGTGTCCGGGAGACGCAGGGTGTCACCCTGCACGGTCAGTGGGCCGAAATCCGGATGCTCGATCGTTACCACGCCGGATCGCCGGGTGCGCGCGCTGCCCGCCCGCCAGATCTGCCGGAATTCGTCGCTGCCGCCACGCAGTTCGGAGATCAGTCGAGCCAGCTCGCGGTCGGCCGAGTAGCGGGCACCGGCGCCGCGCAGGCTGCCGACGCAGTGTTCTGCGGGGATCGCCCGCATCGATTCCGTGGTCATTCGGGGCAGTCCGGAACCCAGGAATCGCAGCCGGAGGATATTGCGCTGATCAGGTGGTAACAGGGCGAAATCGCCGAGCAGCTCGGTCGTGAGCCGATTCCAGGCGAGGATATCGCCGGCGGCCGACAGTACGAGCACCGGAAGATCCGCCAGATGCTCCAGCAGGGTTCGTACGCTCGGTGTAATCCGCCGCGGGACGAGGGCTGCGGGCGGGGGTACGGAGCCGGCGAGGTGGAATATCAGCTCACGATCGTCGGTATCGAGGCGCAGCGCCGTAGCGAGCGCACCCAGGACCTGGATCGAGGGAATGGGTCCGCGGCCCTGTTCCAGGCGGGTCAGATAGGCGACGCTGATCCCGGCCAGCTGCGCCACCTCTTCCCGTCGCAGACCGGGCACCTGCCGGCGGCTGCCCGCCGGTAGACCCACCTCGGCGGGGATGATCCGGGCCCGCGCCGCCCGCAGCACCGCGCCGAATTCGGCTCTGTCCATTCCTCCATCCTGCCGTGGTGCGCCCGATACGGGGTGATACTGCCGGTCCTACCCCTGACCGGTCCTGGTCGAATACCTTGGGGCTCGGTGATAGTGCGGGGGTGAACGGAAATCCGGACGGCTCGGGAGCCTCTGCGAGCCGGTATCCACGGAAAGCGGTAGTCATGGCTGCGGTGCTTGCGGCACTGACGGTCGTGGCCGCGGCGGCGGCGTGGATCTCGAACGAAGGACGGGATGTCGATATGACGACAGGGTCTGCCCGCAGCGACCGAGTGCTCTCGGTCGGGCTGCATCCGAGTGCAGTCGATTTCGATAAGTATCCGACGGTGACCGAAGAGCTGCTCGCGGCGGCGATCGCGCGTGGGGAGGCGGCGCTGCGGGACGCGGGTTTCGATATCGTCAGCTGCCAGGTCGCCGCCGAGCCGGACGCGGCCGAGGCCGCCGTCCGGGACTGTCTGGACGGGCAGACCTTCGGGGTGGCGATGATCGGGGCGGGTGTGCGCATGGCCGAGGAGCACACACTTCTGTTCGAGCGGTTGCTGAACGTGGTGAACGAACTGGCCCCGGGGATCAAGTTCTGTTTCAACACTGAACCCGAAACGACAATCGACGCCCTGCGGCGCTGGGTTCGACCGATGAGGTAGGCGGGCCTGCGCCTGGGCGATCGCTCGACGCCCGGCTGTGCCGGACAGGCGCGGTCAGGCGTTGCGGGTGAGGGTCGGCGGGGCCGGTTCCGGTTCGCCGGCCGGGCTCGCCGATCCGGGATCAGTCATGATGTCTCGCCACCAGGAATCCAGCCTGCTGGGTTCGGGCCAGATCACGGGGGTGTGCTCGGCTGTCGTTTCCACGTCGTTCTCCTCGGGGCCGGTGTTGTCGGGCATCCTTGCCTCCTGTACGCGTGGTGCGCCGGCGGGTCGCCGCGTGTGGACACGCTGCTTCGACTTTTCGCCACCCCCTGAAACCGGTTCGCCGGAAATTCCCGCGACCGAGCAACGTTGTGGCAGCAGATCGCCGGACCCGCCCGGTACCAATGTGCCGCAATTCTAGCCTTTTTCGATCACATTGCACACGGATTCGTGCTGCACCGGTTTCGGTGATTCGAAGCCGGGTGTTCGCCGGCATACGCACGGTAATGTGGATAGATCTGTGCGAGAACGGATTCCGTCGTATCGCGACGCTGCAATTATGATCATGAACGACAAAACGACCGGTTTGTAGAATATGCCGAGGGTATTACGGGATGTGCGCGGGAAATCCGCCATTAATGTATGCGTAAATGTTCTTTCATTTGCCGGTGCACGGACGCGGAGCAGATGAAATCGCAGTTAAGAAGTGGCCGCGGCGCGCCCGCGGGCGACGGGTCGCGTGGTTTCTCGGTCGCCGACGACGGGCCGACCCTGCTGGGTACACTGCCAGGCATGTCGGTGGCTTCGCCGCGGTCGCGGACCCAGGGGGCGGTCAATGGCTACGAGGCGCGCTGGGAGCAGCACAACACCGAACGGCAGCGCACGATCCTGCGGGCCGCGGTCGAACTGCTCGAGGAGAAGCCGCTCGGCGCGGATATTCCGGTGGTTCAGATCGCGAAGCGGGCCGGGGTGGCCAAATCGGTCGTGTACCGGCAGTTCAGTGGTCGCGAAGACTTGGACCGGCGGATCCGGTCGTATCTGATCGACGATCTCGGGGCCGTTCTGGATGCGCAACTCGATGTCTCCGCGGGCTCGGTCCGCGAGATCATCACTCGCACGGTCCGGGCGGTGGCGGACTGGATGGGGGACCATCCCAATCTGGCGGCCTTCGCGCGTACCGGGCCACCGGCCGGTGGCCCGGATGCGGTCGACGCGATCAGCAGCCTGAAGAGCCGGATATCGGCGCGGTCGGGTGAGCTGATCGAGGCGATCGGTGAGATCGTGGGAGTCGATGCGGCGGCGCTGGAGCCCGTGCCCTTCGCCGTGGTCACCATGGTCGAAGGGGTTCTCGCTGCCTGGGTTGCCGATCCCCGGCCCAGTCGTACCCGGGCCGAAATGGTCGATGATCTGGCCGGCTATGCCTGGTATGTGCTCGACGGCGCCGCCCGCGCGGTCGGGATTACGGTGGATCCCGACCGAGAGCTTTCGGATGTGGTCGCCGACCTGGCCGGCGCCGGGTGAGCGCCGGACCGGACATCGTCGGCCGGTCCGGCTCACCGCATCAGGCCACTGCGGGCCGGATCCGGCGTTCTGGTTCGCTGCGGTAGCGCGACCGGTCGCCGTCGATACCCAGCGCCCGCCACAGCCGGGTCGTGACCGGATTCATCAGCCCGAGCTCATCGGCGAGGGTGCGCATATCGCCGAAGTAGCCGGACAGGATCCCGCGGGCGTGCGGGCTGCGCCAGAACGCCTCCTTGATGACCGCGCGGGGGATATCGAACCGGCGCGCGAACTCCGGCGGCGGTGCCATGATCTCCCCGGCCAGCCAGCGCAGTGCGAGCGGAAAGGAGATCCCGCACAGCGCGGTCGAGATCGGATCGAGTTTCGCGATATGCGCGCGCAGGAATTCGCCCGCGAAGGATATGTGCCGGGCCTCCTCGGCGATATGGATCTCCATCGCCCGCACCACCAGCGGTGGCAGATCGGCGCCGTTGCGGATCATCGCCTTCTGATAGTGGTCGATCGGTTCCTCACCACCCAGGATGCCGAGGAACAGGATGACATGGGCGTAACCGCCCGCTACGCCGATGAACGGGGAGAGCGCCCGGAAAATGGGCCGCATTCCCGGCACGTCGTCGCCGATCCGGTTCACCAGCTCCTGGAACATCTGGATGTGATTGCACTCTTCGGTCATCTCGTGCAGGCAGTAGCGGAACTCCGGTGAACCGTTGGGGAGTTTCGCGATGTACTGCATCATGCCGCGGATCAGCACGGTTTCGAAGGCCGCGCCCACCTTGATGGCGTTGGCGACTCGCCAGCGGCCGATTTCGATCTGTTTCTCGGTCGGCAGTTCCCGGTACCAGCGGGTGGCCCCGAGTGGGTCGTACTCGGGGGAGAGGATCCACCGGGGGTCGTCGGGGTCGAGGGCAAATTCGGGTGCGTCCCAATCGATATCGAGATAGGGGTCGAACCGGCGGTGCACCGAGCCCTCGGACAGCGTTTCCAGCATCTCGCGGTACCGGGCGTCCAGCTTCGGAGTCCGCGGCAGAGTCGACGGCGTCATCGGTGCCTCCTCGTGCATATGGCATATGTCTCTCTACGGAAATTTACCGGGACTCAGCGTCTCAGTAAATAGCCGGGCGTCGGATAGCTGCAGAATCGTGCTCTGAGCATGGGGGATGGTGCGCCGCTCGATTGCCGGGCCGGGAACTCGGTACCGGTTCTGCGGTGACGGTGCCGGTGTGGGAACCGGCGGAGCTGCCGAGTCAGCCCACGGTGTCGGTGTATGCGCGGATTGTTTCGATCCGGGGGGCAGCCGGTTGGAATTCGAATATCAGTAGCACCGGACCGTCCGGGGTAACGCCGCTGACCGTGACCGATCGGCCCGCCGCCAGTGTCTTCCCCTGACGCAGGCCGCGCGCTCGTGCCGTGAGTTCCGCGGGTGTGACGGATTCCCCCGACCACAACCGCACGGTGCCGGGGCCACCGGCCAGTTCGTTCACGGTCGTCGTATCGCCCGCGGCCGCGGCCGTGCACAGTCGATGTGCGATCTGCTTACCGGTCCGCCCGATGCCCGTACAGGCCTGGGCCATACCGGTGAGCCCGCGCACGCCCTGGTTGCGCAGCAGCAGGCCGCCCAGGCGGGTGCCGGCGCGGAGGCCCGCGATTCCGGTTCCCATGAGCCGGCCGATCATCGGCAGCAGCTCCCAGTAGGCCGCCAGATGTTCGATACGGAGTGCGCCGTTTTCCTCGGTGAGCTCGTAGCGCAGATGCATGGGGACGTGGACCCGGGCGCCCGTCGACATGGTGATGGTGATGGTGAGGTCGCGCAGTACGGTCGCGGGTCCGGCGAAATCGTGCGCCACATCGAAGACGATGTCGTTGGGGGCGATGAAGGTCTCGTAGAACGAGGTGATCGCGTCGTGCCCGGTGTGGGGGGCGGAGCCGACCGGGTCGTTGACCACGGCGTCGCGGGCGAATAGCCCGACCCAGGCGGCCCGGTCGTGCGCGGCCACCGCGCGTGGGGAGGCCAGTACGGCATCCCGCAGCTCGGTGGCGGTCGGGTCCAGCGGCACGATGCCTCCTCGGGGGTGTCCGGATTGCGGCCATAATAGAACACGTTCTATCGGCGTCGGAAGGTATCACCCTGCCTGCGTGTGAAGATGTCGGTGCCGTGCGGCATCATCTGTGCACGCAGTTATTCGACGAAACAGTGAGATTGCCCGGAGTGCGCCATGCCGTCGCGAACACCATCGAACGCGAAGCCGAAACCCCTGTCCGACAACGACCTCGACCAGATCGCCAGCGAGATCGAGGCGGGACGTCCGCCGATGGTGTGGTTCACCGCCGTCGCGGTAGGGGTCACCGAGGGGCGTTCCGGCAAGGTCGTCTCGCTCGGTGATCCGGCCGACGGCGATTTCCTGCAGATCCGCCCGACCGGCTCCAAGGATGTACTGTCCTTCGGGCCCACCGAGGTGACACTGACCAAACCACCGCGTGATCGGCCGGCCTCCGCGCCGAAATCCGCACTCGACCAGAAGGAAGCGCCCGTGCCCACCGCCGCGTCCCAGCCCGCGCCCACCGCCGTGGACAAGAAACCGGCTCCCGATTCCTCGGCCGCCACCGCGAACAAGACCGTCGCCGAAGCGAAACCGGCGACGGCGCCACGAACGGCCGCTCCGGCCAAGGCAGCCAAGGCGCCGGCCGCCCGCAAGGCCAAGTTGCCGGAGGTCACGGTCACCATTAACGGCACTGCCGAAGGGGAGTGGACCGTCGATGTGACCAGCGGCAAGAAACGCGCCGGGCGTGCCCTCCCGGTCGGGGGGCCGGCGGTGGCCCAGGCGGCGAAACTGTTGCATCCCGAAGTGGCCGAGGTGGTGGAGGGCCTGCTCGAGTCGGTGCGCGGCGCACAGGAAGCCAAAGTCCAGCAGTTGCAGGCCGAATTGGAGCAGGCCCGCAAACTGCTGGAGGAGCTCACGGACTGAGCCGGCTCGCTCAGACGGCCGTCTCCCGCGGCTTCCAGCCGATCGGTTCCGCGGGGGTATGCCGCATGGCGTCGTGGAACATGTAGCCGAATCCGCGGCGCTTGGCCAGGTACATGGCCGCGTCCGCATCGCGGATGAGGTCGTCGACGGTGGCGTCGATCTCGCGGGGCCCGCCGCAGGCCAGCCCGATACTCGCGGTGAGCGGCACCTCGCCGATACTGAGCAGGAACGGTTTCATGAAGATCCCCAGCAGGCGCTCGGCCATCGTGGTCGCCTCGTCGCGGTCCAGCGGCGCCAGCACGATGAATTCGTCACCGCCGTACCGGGCCACCACATCGTCGCGGCGCACGGCGGCGCGGATCCGGCCCGCCGCCTCGGCGATCAATTCGTCACCGACGGTGTGGCCGTAACTGTCGTTGATCGCCTTGAACTCGTCCAGGTCGATGAACAGCAGGCACAGCGAGCGTTCCGCCCAGTCGCGGTGGTCGCGGTGCAGGACGCGGAGCAGCGCGGAACGGTTCAGCAGCCCGGTGAGCGGATCATGGTCGGCCTGGTACTGCGCGCGCCGTTCGCTGCGCGCGCTGCGGCCGATGGCGCGCTCGCTGCGGATCAACAGCCCGATCAGCAGCAGTGCCAGCACAATCGAGACGATCACCTGGTCGAGCGGGTGCAGCGGCGCTCGAGCCACCGGGACGAGCGACGAAACCACCAGTGCCACCGCGATCACGCTGGCCCGCTGGCGCGAATGGTGCAGCCGGATAGCCCGCGGGGTACTCAGCGCCGACATGGTGGGGTGCAGCGCCGCGGCGCCCACCGCGAGATAGGCGCCGAGCAACGGCAGCAGCAACACATCCGGATCCACCGACACCGCACCGGCGGCGGCCAGCCGGAAGCCGATATCGGTCAGCAAGGTGCCCGCCACACCGAGATGCAGGAGCCACAGCGAGGTTTCCGAACGGCTGGAGGTGGCCAGCGAATGGGCGAGCAGGGTGAGCATCAGGGCATCGAAGACCGGGAAAACAACAGCGGTCAGCGTATTCATGGCATCGCCGGAGTGCAGAACCGGCGCGATGAGGAAAATCCAGGAAGCCAGGAGCGCACCGAGGCCGATCAACCCCGAATCCAGCAGGATATCCGGATGCGCGCGGGCCCGGCGGGGCCGCAACCACAGCACCGCCGCCAGCGCGCTGGCGACATAGCCGGTGAGGGTGCACATCTCGTCGAGAGGGGTGGACACGGCGGGCGTCAGTTCGCGCACCACGGTGCCGAGGGCGAACGGGACGGTCGCCGCCGCCACCAGATACCACGGCCACGGTGCGGCCGGCCGGTGCCGCCGGACACCGATACCGATCGCTACCGCGGTACCCAGTGCGAGCGAAACGGCCACGAGCAACGACAGCAGCCGGGACTCGACGACCAGGGCGATCGTGATGGGCAAACCCGCGGCCACCGAAAGAACTGCCCAGCAACCTATCCCGCGAAAACCGTACCGTCCTGCACGCTGTGGATCGCTGATGATCATCAGCCCCCCTTGTCGGTCGCTCCATTCCCGGTGAGATCGAGCCGCGTTTCAGGTCGGAAAATCCTTGTCTGTCGTGCTCTACCTGCCCAACGAGCGGCGGC
This sequence comes from Nocardia sp. NPDC051750, assembly GCF_044453135.1. NCBI lineage: Bacteria > Bacillati > Actinomycetota > Actinomycetes > Mycobacteriales > Nocardiaceae > Nocardia > Nocardia sp. NPDC051750. The sequence goes on from NZ_JBITCK010000007.1 coordinate 599,556, forward strand.
TGACGAAACCGAGTCTTCCTGTACGAGGGGATGTCCGAGCCGAGCGCCAGGGCGTTCGGCCACCAAACTGGACCATTGATCCGATGATGACATGCAGTGGCCGAATTTGTCGCTGTCTTGGCGCAACAACGTCGTAACGGGTGTTTTGTACCGGGGCGGCGCATCCGCCGGGGCCGGTCCGGGCTCGTACGGTGGTCCGGTGACAGCACACGCGGAGCGGACCGATACGAGCGGCGCCTGGTCGGCGCCCGGCCGGGTCAACCTGATCGGCGAGCACACCGATTACAACGACGGATTCGTCCTGCCGATCGCGATACCCCTGGTCGTCACCTGCCAGGGTGCCCGGCACGCCGACGAGCTCGTCCGGGTCGATTCCCGGCAGCGCCCGGGCGAACCGGTGCGACTACCGGCCGCGGCCCTGGCCGCCGAGCGTGAGCGGGTACCTGGCTGGGCCCGGTACCCGCTCGGGGTCCTCGCCGAGTTCCGGCGCCGCGGGCACCGGATCGAAGGGCTGGAACTCGAGTTCGACGGCGCGGTGCCGGCCGGCGCCGGCCTGTCCTCCTCGGCGGCGCTGTGCTGCGCCACCGCGGTGGCGGTCCGGGACCTGTGTGCGCCGGGAGTCGGCGATCGGGAGCTGATCGATATCGCCCGGGCCGCCGAGAACGACTACGTGGGCGCCCCCACCGGGATTCTCGACCACTCCGCCTCCATCCTGTGTACCGCCGGACATGCGCTCTTCCTGGATGTCCGCGCTTTCCAGAGTTCGGAAACCGGTGGTTTCGACCAGATCCCGTTCGATCTGGCGGGGGCCGGCCTGCGCCTGCTGGTCATCGATACCGGGCAAACCCATGAGCACGCGGCCGGCGGCTACGGCGCTCGCCGGGCCGAATGCGCCGCTGCCGCCACCGCCCTCGGTGTGGCCTCGCTCCGAGATATCGGCAGCGTCGACGAACTGTCCGCGCTGTCCGACCCCGTGCTCTACCGGCGCGCACACCATGTGGTGAGTGAGAACGATCGGGTGCGCGAAGTCGCCGGATTGCTCCGCGAGGGCAAGGATCCACGGGCGATCGGGCCACTGCTGAGTGCCGGTCATGCCTCCCTGCGCAACGATTTCGAGGTATCCACCGAGGTACTGGACGCGGCCGTGGATACGGCACAGGAAACCGGTGCCCACGGGTCGCGGATGGTGGGAGGCGGATTCGGGGGCAGCATCATCGCGCTGGTCGATACCACGGATGCGGGGCAGGTCGAGGAGGCGGTACGACAACGTCTCGCCGATATGGGTTTTCCCCGCTCCCGGACCTTCGAGGCGATCGCGGCTCCGGGAGCCGGGCCGGTTGCGTGACTATCGTCCGGCGACCGGCCCGGTCGCTGAAGACGCTGCGGGCGCGTTGGTGCCGTGTGGCCGGACCGGTCGTTGGTGCCGGGCGGCACCGTTGTTCGGAGGTAGGGCCGGGGCGGGGCCGGCCGGAGCATGTCGCCGGCCCCGGCGTGGGTCGTTCGGGTGGGATCAGGTGGCTGCCCGGAGTCGCCGGGCCTGACCCAGGACGATGTCCAGCAGCACGAAGGCGAGCAGGCTCAGGCCGAAGACCGGTGCGAACCAGCCGATCAGCGCCGCGACCGCCAGCGTCGGTATCGCGAGTTTCGCCGATCGGCGCAGGGCGCCGCGCCGCGGTGGCCGGCCCGCGGCGAGCCAGGTTCCGGCACCGACCGGCCGGCGGCGCCACCACATCAGGTAGCCGCGCACGATCACGGTGCCGAGTCCGGCCATGGCCGCCAGGAGCAGCAGTTGGTTGAGCAGCCCGAACATCAGGCCCATATGCAGCTGGATACCCCAGTTCGCGAGTTTGGCCATGAGTGACCACTCGGAATAGGGCAACCGGTCGGTGACAGCGCCGTTGCTCCCGTCCACCGCGACCGCGTCGACGGTGAGAGTCCCGGATGCCCGCCGTTCCTTGACCGAAAAGGCGGTGGCGTCGTCGGCCGGGATCGTGATCTCGGCGGGCTGCGTGACGCCGGCCTCGCGGGCGGCCGCGTACACCGCGTCCAGTTGCCGGATCCGGTCCGCGGAGACGGTGTGCGTGGCCGCGGGTCCGCCGTGATGGCCGGCATGGTCCGAATGTGCCGGAGCCCCGGCATTCGGCAGGGCTGTTTCGACCGCCGGAGTAGTCCAGCTGAGCTTCTCGCGTAACTGTTCGATATTGGCGCCGGCGTAGGTCGACCAGGTGAGCCCGGTCGCCGACAGCAGGAGCACTACGGGCAGGATCCACACGCCCACCGCGCCGTGCCAGTTCAGCCGGCGCTCCCGCGCATTCTGTGTGAGGTTGGGTGCGAAGAGCCATGCCGCCGAATTGCGCTGCCGGTGGGCCCGCACCCGGCGCACCCACAGCACCAGCCCGGCCAGGGCGATCAGCCACAGCCACGAGGCGGCCAGTTCGGAATACAGCCGGCCCGGTTCACCCAGGTGCAGATGCCGGTGGGCCTGCGAGATCCAGGCGCGCAGCGGCAGCGCCCCGGAACTTCCGTACACCACCGAGTCACCGACCGGCTGCGCGGTGACCGGATCGACGAAGACCGCCCGGCGGTCGGATTCCCCGAGGCCGGGTTCACTGAAGAGAACGCGGGTCGTTTCGCCCGGTGCCGGGGCCGGAGCGACCGCGACCGGTGTGAGATCCGGCCGGACCGCCACTCCCGCGGCCACCTGCTCGGACAGGGGGCGCTCCGGTCCCTGGGACTGCGTGTACAGCAGATCCCGGTCGACGAAGGATTCGATGGTCGGGGAGACGGCATAGAGCGCGCCGGTCAACGCCGCGATCAAGAGAAACGGGCCGACGAAGAGGCCGGCGTAGAAGTGCAGCCGGAGCGCGAGCGCACGGAATGCGCCCTTACCCGGCACGGATGTGTTCGTCACCGGGGCAGCAGTTTCCTGCGCCGCGGCGACCTCGGTGGTGCTCAAGGTTCTACCTACGTCCTGTGCTGGCTCGGCGCAGCCGGCAGAGTGCGGCTACGCGCAGACCTCGGCGTCCGCTGAAGGGGCTGCCGAGGTGGGTGGGAATCCGGCGCGGAACAGGGCGCGACAGTGCGCGAGGACCGCAGCCGGAAGGGAAATCAGGCCAGGAGGGCGACAGGTGGGGCCCGGGTACCGCCGGAAGCAACGACGATGATGCGCGGTATCGCTCGGTCCCTGTGTGCGATCCGCAGCGATACCGGTCCGGCGACCGCAGGTATCCGGGGTAGCAGCGGGATCACCCGTGCGAGCGCTGCCGCGGCGCCTCGGTAGGCGGCTTCGGCACCCCGAACCAGCAGACCGGCTGCCCAGGCGGCCGAAATGTGCGCCGCGATCATCGCGGGCGTCAGTTGCAGGTCACCGTGATGGAGGTGGCCGGAGCCCCAGCCGAGACAGATATGGCCCAGCAACTGACCGGCAGCCAAGGCGGCAGTGAGCCCGGCGGCGCCGGTGCGCAGTGGACGCAACCCGGCGACCAGGGCACCCAGGACAGCGGAGGTCGCACCGAGCAGCATGATCGCCGTACTGTCCGGCACCGCGGTGGGCGCGGCCCAGCCGTGCGCGGCCACCGCGACGGTGCCCGAGATCAGGCCGGCTACGGCACCGCGGACGCGGGCGGCGTCCCGATGGTCCACCGGACGGGTGGAGCCGAACCTGATATGCACCGGGTGATGATATCTGTGTTTTCGGCGCGCGGTTCGTGAAGGTGATGTGCGGTGCAGTCCGGAAAGGCCGGCGATGGGCTTGTCGCGCGGGTGGCCAGGTGGGCCGGACTGTGAAGCCTGGCGGCCGGGGCTATTTACCGGTGTCCAGTTCCGTCAACGGTTTGCGGAGCAGTTTGCCGGTGGCATTGCGGGGGAGTTCGTCGAGGAAGATCACTTCGCGGGGGACCTTGTAGCGGGCGAGATTCGCCTTGACGTAGTCCTTGATCTCCTGCGGGTCCCGTGCCGAATCGGGGCCCGGGACCACCACGGCGCGCAATCGTTTGCCGTACTCGCGATCGTCCACGCCGACCACCGCGGCCTCGAGGACGTCGGGGCGGTTGGCGATGAGGTGTTCGACCTCCTGCGGGAAGACGTTCTCCCCGCCCGAGACGATCATGTCGTCGTCGCGGCCGTCGATGAACAGCAGACCGTTCCGGTCCAGGTGCCCGACATCGCCGGTGGACATCAGCCCGTCGACCTTTTCCTTGGTGCGGCCGTCGGTGTAGCCCTTGAAGGCGTGCGGGTTGTCGATGAAGATCGTGCCGGTGACGCCGGGCCGGGTGATCCGGGTGCGGTTCTCGTCGTACAACGCGATCCGCACCCCGACCGGGGGCCGGCCCGCCGTGGTCGGTTCCGCCCGCAGTTCCTGTGGGGTGGCGACGGTGATCACCGCGCATTCGGTGGAACCGTAGAGGTTGTAGAGCACATCGCCGAAGTACTCGCCGGTGCGTGTTACCACATCCGGCGGGATCGCCGAACCGGCCGCGAAGATCACCCGCAGTGAGGACACGTCGTAGCGGTCCAGTATTTCGCGCGGCTGGTCGAGGATGCGCTGCAGCATGGTCGGCACCACGATCAGCGAATCCGCCCGGTAGCGCTCGATATTGGCCAGGGTGAGTTCGGGGTCGAAGCGCCGCTGCTGGAAGATCACCCGGTTGCCCAGGCCCAGGCCCAGGCTGAACTGGGACAGTCCGGTGCCGTGGAAGATCGGTGCCGCCATCACCATGGTGCCGTTGCTGGGCAGCGGCACCCGGTCGATGAACTGCGCTGAGATGAAGGGGCTCACCTTGTCGCGGGGGGCGCCCTTCGGGGTGCCGGTGGTGCCGCTGGTCAGGATGACCATCCCGCCGGGTGTGCGGGGCGCGGCGAGTGCCGCGGTGGACCGGCCGGCGGATACCGATTCGACCGTCGGAACCGACGGGTCGGCATTATCGCCGTCGTCGACCCAGGTCAGGATGCGCGGGATCGTCGCCGGGATCGCGCTCATCAGGTCGAAGAATTCGCTGTCGTGCAGGACGGCCTTGACCTTCTCGCGTTCGGCCACATCGGCGAACTGGGGTTTGGCGAACCCGGTGTTCATCAGCACCGCGCGCAGGCCCAGCTTGCCGGCGGTGAGCATGCTCAGGACCATGCCGCGATGGTCGCGGGCCAGGATGGCCACCACATCGCCGGCCCGCAGCTCGCGCTCGACGAGTCCGCGGGCGAAGGCATTCGACTGTTCGTCGAGTTCGCGGAAGGTGAGTTCGCCTTTCTCGTCGACGATGGCGGGGGAGTCGGGCCGGGTCGACGCGGCGTGCATCACCACCCCGGCGAACGGGCCGTACTTGCCCGCGTTGATCATCGACCGGGCCGCATGATCGAGCCGCAGCGGATCGAACAGGCCGCGTTTGCGCATCACGTTCACGGCCAGTGCGATATCGCCGGCCCTGCGAACGGGTCCGGGCAGCGATAGTGTCATCGGCGACAACCTTCCGCGGCGTAACCGCCGGGACCGGCGGTCTACCTCTTCGAGCTCCAGTGCTGTGCCAACCCTAGCAACCCTGCCCGCCGGCGCGCCGACATTGTCTCGGACAGTAATGAAACCGGGTCCATCCTTGTGGGATGTCCCGGTTTCGGTGCCCGAAGGTGTTGTCAGGCCTCGTATTCCACCAGGACGCGGCGCAGCAGTTTGCCGGTCGGGTTGCGCGGCAGATCGTCGAGGAAGACGACTTCACGAGGAACCTTGTATCGGGCCAGGTTCTCTTTCACGTAGGTCTTGATCTCGTCCTCGGTCGGAGTGTGGCCCGGTTCGGGGACGACGAACGCGCGCAGCCGTTTGCCGAACTCGACATCATCGACGCCGACCACGGCGGCATCGAAGATGTCCTCGCGTTCGAGGAGCAGGTTCTCGACCTCCTGCGGGAAGACGTTCTCACCGCCGGAGACGATCATGTCGTCGTCGCGGCCGTCGACCATGAGCAGGCCGTCCGCGGTGAAATGGCCGACATCGCCGCTGGACATATAGCCGTCGATGATCTGCTTGTGCCGGCCGTCGGTGTAGCCCTCGAAGGGGGCGCCGCTGCGCACGAAGATCCGGCCGGTGACGTCGCTGCCGGTGACCTGCTTGTCGTTGTCGTCGTACAACCGCACATCACAGGTCAGCGGGGGCCGGCCGACGGTACCGGGAGCCTTGGCCAGATCGGCCGGCTGCGCCACGGTGGCGATGGCGACCTCGGTGGAACCGTAGAGGTTGTGGACGACGGGTCCGAAGACCTCGGCGGCGCGGATGCTGAGCTCCGGCGAGAGCGCCGATCCGGCCAGCACGATCCCCTTCAGCGAGGACGTGTCGTACTTCGCCCGGACCTCCTCGGGCAGTTCCACCATGCGGTGCAGCATGGTCGGCACCGCGACGAGCAGTTCGGCCTTGTGGTCGGAGACCATCTTCAGGGTGGCCTCGGCGTCGAACCGGCGGCGCATGACGATCTTGTTGGTCAATCCGGTACTGACCAGCCAGGTGCCCAGGCCGGTGCTGTGGAAGATCGGCGACACGATGACCACGGTGCCGCGCTTGGGGAACGGCATCCGATCCAGGAACTGCGCGGTGGCCACCGGGGTCGCCTTCTCGCGGGGCGCGCCCTTGGGCAGGCCGGTGGTGCCGCTGGTCAGGATGATGAAACCGCCCGGTTTGCTGGGGACCGGCAGTGCGTCGAGACCGTTCTCACCGATCAGGTCGTCGAGGCTCTTCGCGCCTTCGGGCAGTTCGGTGCCCTCGTCGATCCAGGTCAGGAATCGCGGCATCTCGGCCGGCAGGGCGTCGAGCAGGCCCAGGAATTCGCTGTCGTGCAGGACGGCCTTGACCTTTTCCCGTTCGCAGACCTCGGCGAACTGTGGTTTGGCGAAACCGGTGTTCATCAGGGCGATCTTCACGCCGAGTTTGCCGGCGGCGGCCATGGACAGGATCAGGCCGCGGTGGTCGCGGGCCAGGATGCCGATGACGGTGCCCTCGGTGAGGCCGGCCTTGCGCAGGCCGTTGGCGATCTTGGTGCTCTGCTCGTCGAGCTCGCGATAGGTCAGCTGCCCGCGCTCGTCGACGAGACCCGGCGCCTCCGGTGCGATCCGGGCGGAATGCATGATCAGTGTGGCCTGCGGAATGTAGGTCTTGGAATCTTTCAGTGTCCGCAGGGTTTCCCCCGGATTCTTCAGATCGATGAATCCACTGGACTGCAGCAGCCCGTATGCCTTGACAGTCTCCAGCACATGCGCCAGGTTCACCCTCGAACACCTCCACAGATTCTCGCGTCGGCACTCGACCTAGCGATTCCGAACGGCATATCGGGGCTCACCGTAGCAGTGAAAGTGCGTCTGCTCACAACGTACGCACCGGACAAAAACGACACCGCCGCGGTGGCTCCCACCTCCTGTCGAAGGGGCACGCGTCGAATATTCGACGCGTGCCCCTTCGCTGAGCTGTGCCGACCGGCTCAGTTGTAGATCGAGCCCAGCGAGGGGAACGTGATCTCGCCGCGCACGTACTGGAACCCATCGGGATGCTCCGGGCTCACCGGAACCGGCCACCGATGCCACAGGGTGCCGTATACCGCGGCCACGACCATTCCGGGGCCGGGATCGATCACCCGGGTGCGAATGGTGGTGTCGGCGATGATGTCGAGATGTTCGGTGAGCGGTTCCATCCCGCTGCGGCCGTTGGACAGATTCAGCCAGACCACGTCCAGCCGTGCCCCGGTCTGATTGGGGGCGATGGTGCCGGGGCCGCCGAAGAAGGCGAACCGGAAACCATCGATATTCAGCGCCACGCCCGACCCGTACATACCCGGCCCGCCGCCACGGCCGACGTTGGATTCGGCCGGAATCTGGAACGGCTGCGCGGGCAAGGCGGTCTCCCGCGCGGCGTCGGCGACCCGCGGGTCGCCGAGCAGCGTATCGACGGCGCGCTCGGCGCCGGGGTTGCCGGTGGCGGCCGCGCGCAGTTGCTGGGTCGCCGAGACCCAGTCGACCTGTGCGGGCTCGGCGGTGGCATGTCCGGTGAACAGCGTGGTGGCCGCGGCCGTCGCGGCCAGCGCGGTGAGGAGCCGACGGGCGAAGCCCATTGTGCGCATAACCAGTCTCCTTGCAGATACGTTGTCCGGGGTACGTCGCCCGGGGCGGGTCAGCGGGGTGGAGATGGTGGAACACGTACCGGCGGGTCCGGGCGTCGAGCGGGTACGAACCCGGCCGGCCGAACAACCGGAAAATCGGTCGTCACCAACATGTCACCCGGTCGGCACCCTGTCCAGAACGCCGCGCGGGGGCCGGGCATCGAATCTCGGGTTCAGCCCGTCCGGTCCGGGCCCCGGACGTCTGCCGGCCGGGATGGGCGTGCACTGTCGTACTGCCTCGGTGCCCGGGTAGTCCGGCATCCGGATCGCGACCACGCGCCGGCGTCGGCCGGCTCCAGGGAACACCGGCGGCCACAGAACCGCGCCGCGGCCGAGGGTTCCCTGATAGTTTCGGCCGGTTTCCGGAGGGCGAGACGCCGGGAATCGGGTGGTTCACCCAGTTCGGATGAGGCAGCGGGGTGCGCCGGGCGCCTATCGTCGGCCCGGACCGTCACCGGAGACCGCCAGCGAGGGAGCCGCCGATGTCCAGTGGTTTCGCCGATCAGATGATGACACCGGACTATGCGCGGGCGGTGGGCCGCGCCGCCTATCTCTGGGGCTGGCCGCTGGTGAATATGCACAACCGGCGCGTGTTCATGGAGCAACTGCCCGCGCCGGGGTTACTGGCGGGGATCGTGCCGGCCGGGCCGCCGGGAACCCTCGGGATGCTGCGCGACTACATCCGGCCGGAAGAACGGGTGGTCGCCTGCCCGAACCAGGACGTCGTCTACGGCTTCGGTGTCCTGGACGCCGAACGCGGACCCTCGGTGGTGCAGGTACCCGATTTCGGTGACCGGTTCTGGGTGTATCAGGTGGTCGATCAGCGCACCGATTCCTTCGTCCGGATCGGCAAGATGTACGGGACACCGCCCGGGTTCTATCTGCTTGCGCACGAGTCCTGGGACGGTGATGTGCCCGCCGGGATCACCGGCGTGTTCCGCTACGACACGCGCTCAGGTGTCGTGATACCGCGTGTATTCCTCGACGACACCGCTGCCGATCGGGCGGAGATCGGCCCGCTGGTCGACCGGATCGGGATGTATCCGCTGACGGAGTTCGACGGCGCGGCGAAGGTTTTCGACTGGACGCACGCGCCGTCCTTCGGCGGTGACGCCGCGACCGGTGACCAGGGGGAAACACAGTGGGTGGACCCGGAGACGTACTTCGCCGCCCTCGGCGAAGTCCTCGACGAGGTGCCGCCCAGGCCCGGCGAGGAGGCCCTGTACGACTGGTTCCGGTCGCTGCTGGCCGCTGCTGAGCACGACGAGGACGTCGCCGAGGCATTAAGGCAGACGGCGCAGGAAGCAGATGCCGTGGTCACCGAACTGTTCGAATTCCGCAATATCGGCATCCCGGTGGCCCACAACTGGACGACCCAGCGCAACGGGGCGGCTTTCGGCACCGACTATCTGTCGCGCACCGCGATCGGCAAGTCGAATATCTTCGTCAACACCGTCAACGAAACCGCCTACTACTACCAGGATCTCGATGCCACAGGTAAGCGCCTGCACGGTACGAACACCTATACGGTGCGGTTCCCGGCCGGTCGTCTACCGCCGGTGCGCGGGTTCTGGTCGCTCACGGTCTACAACAAGCACCATTTCTTCCATCCCCACGAACTGGACCGCTACTCGCTGGGCACCAAGAATCAGGACCTGTCCTACGGGGACGACGGCTCCCTCACTCTGACAGTCGGGGGAACCGGTCCCACCGAACAGCATCTGCTCGACAATTGGCTGCCCGCACCCGACGACGAGTTCGCCCTCTTCCTGCGTGCCTACTGGCCCGAGCAGAGCATCCTCGACGGAACCTGGGAACCGCCCCCCGTGCTCAGATGACACGTGCAGTCGGGCGCAGACCGGGCGGACGGCGCCAGGCCGTCGACGATGCTGCCACCATATGGGAGCTTCCCTCCGATGACGGCCTACCGGCGGCACGAGAGCTGATGAGGGCGACGAACGCTCCCCGTCGAGAGCACGAAACCGGTGTGATCCCCTCTGCGGACCACACCGGTTTACGTGTCTGACCTGCTTACTTCAACTCGGCGCTGGTCTTGTTCAGGACCCGGCGGGCGACGATGAGCTGCTGGATCTGCTGGGTGCCCTCGAAGATATCCAGGATCTTGGAATCGCGACCCCACTTCTCCAGCAGCAGCCGCTGGGAGTAGCCGAGGGCGCCGCTCAGCTCGACGGACTTGAGGGTCACATCGGTGCCGGTGCGGCCCGCCTTCGCCTTCGACATCGAGGCCTCGAGCGAATTCGGCTTCTTGTTGTCGGCCATCCAGGCCGCGCGCAGCGCCAGCAGGTAGGCGGACTCGTAATCGGCCTCCATCCGCAGGAATTCGGCCGCCGCGGCATGTTGACTGTTCGCCGGGGTGTCGTAGGAGATCTCGATCCCCGCGCCGGTGAGGATGGTGCGCAGTTCCTCCAGCGCGGCCCGGGTGACGCCGATCGCCATCGCGGCGACCATCGGGCGGGTGTTGTCGAAGGTCTGCATGACCCCGGCGAAACCCTTTTCCACGTTCACTTCCGGACTGCCGAGGATATTGTCCTTCGGGATCCGGCAGTCCTGCAGCAGCAGCACCGCGGTATCGGAGGCCTTGATCCCGAGCTTGTGCTCGAGCCGGGCCACCGACAGGCCGGGAGCGTCGCGCGGGACCACGAACGATTTGATGGCCGCGCGACCGAGGCTGCGGTCCACCGAGGCCCAGACCACGATATGGGTGGAGCGTTCACCGGCGGTGACGAAGATCTTCTCGCCGTTGAGCACCCATTCGTCGCCGTCCAGGACGGCGGTGGTGGTGACGGCGGCGGAATCGGAGCCGAAGCTCGGTTCGGTGATGGCCATGGAGGCCCACACCTTGCCGAAGCGTTCCAGCTGCTCATCGGTGGCGACCGCGGCAATCGCCGCATTGCCCAGACCCTGATACGGGATGGAAAGCATCAGCCCGACATCGCCCCAGGAGGTTTCCAGGGCATTGAGCAGGGCGGACATATTGCCGCCGTTGGCGTTGGGGACGGTATCGGGGGTGGGCGCCGCCTCGGCCTCGTCCGACCGGCCGCCGGCCGCGCCGCTGATCTTCTGGGTGCCCGAGTCACTGAGACCGTCCACCATGGCGGCCATGGTGTCGAGCTCCACCGGGTACTCGTGCTCGGCGAGATCGTATTTGCGGGAGATGGGCCGGAAGATCTGCGCGGCCACCTGATGCGCCTGATTGGCGCTGGCCCGCAGCTTCTTGGGAAGTTCGAGATTGATCATGAGAAGTCTCCTGGGAAGGTATGAATCCGCGGCCGGGAACTACACCAGCACGATGCCTTCGGCGATGCCGATGCCGCGCAGGTCGCGGTACCAGCGTTCGACCGGGTGTTCCTTGGTGAACCCGTGGCCACCGAGCAGCTGCACGCCGTCCAGGCCGAACCGCATTCCCTTGTCTGTCGCCAGCTTCTTGGCCAGGGCGGCCTCGCGGGCGAAGGTCAGGCCCTGTTCGGCGCGGGCGGCACCGCGCAGGGTGACGAGCCGCAGGCCGTCGAGTTCGATGGCGATATCGGCGACCATGAAGGCGACCGCCTGCCGATGGCTGACCGGCTCGCCGAACGCTTCCCGTTCGTTGACGTACGGGATCACATAGTCGAGCACGGCCTGACCGGTGCCGGCGGCCAGCGCCGCCCAGCCCAGGCGGGCCAGCTGGACCGCGTCGCGGTAGTCGGCGGCATGCTGCTTCGCGTCGCCTTCGCCGAGGATCGCGTCGGTGCCGACGGCCACATCGTCCAGGACCAGCCGGCCCAGACCGGCCGCGCGCAGGCCCATGCTCGGATCGGCTTCCACCGACAGGCCCTTGGCATCGGATTCGACGATGAACAGCGCCGGGCGGCCGTCGAGTTCGGCGCCGACCACGAAGATCTCGGCATCGGCCGCGGCCGGGACCAGGCTCTTCACCCCGTTGAGCCGGTAGCCGCTGGGGGAGCGGACGGCCTTGGTCTGCAGGGTGAACGGATCGAACAGCGCGCGCGGCTCGCTGATCACCACGGACGCCTGCGGCACATTCTCGCCGGTGAACGCGGGCAGATAGGTCTGCTGCTGGGCGTCGGTGCCCCACTGGGACAGCGCGACCGCGACACCGCTGGGCGCCAGCAGCGGCAGGGCCAGACCCATATCGCCGTGCGCGAGGGCCTCGGCCACCATCACATTGGTGGCGGCCCCGCGTTCGGTGGCCGCGCCCTCGAGTTCCTCGGGCACATTGATCAAGGTGATGCCCAGCTCCGCGGCGCGGCCCAGCAGGTCCTTCGGCGCGGCCGCGGCCTCGTCGGCGTCGTGCGCGGCCGGGCGCAGGATCTCGGCCGCGAACTCACGCACGGTTTCGACGATCATCTGCTGTTCGTCGGTGGGTGTGAGATCGAAGTAGTCCTTGGTCTTCGACTCGTTGTCGGGTAGGCGTTTGGGCGCGCCGCCCCCGGCGACCTTGTTGAACGCGCGGGTCGCGGCACCCAGGGTCCGGAATCCGGTTTTGGTGCTCTCGTAGGTGACCCGGTCGATCTGTTTGCGCAGGTTGTACTTTTCGGCGAGTTCCGAGCCGGTGATCGTCGACATGACCCGCATGGCGGCGCCCATCCAATCCCGTTTGGGTTGGTGCAGGCCCACCCCGTTCTCCTGGCGGACGCCGTGGTCCGGACGCCGCTTGGTAGCGCTGTCTCGAATGCTCATCATCACCTGTTTTCTCGCGCGGGGTGAGGGTCTGGCCCCAGCTTCTTACTGCGGAGTAAGGCTATCTTACTGCGGAGTAAGAACGGCGTCGAGTCGCGATTTCGTCCTGGTGAGCGGATACGCCGCGGGCCGAACGGCCGAACCGCCCGCCCCGAGATCCGGGGCGGGCGGTCGACGAGGCTCAACCGGTCGGGCTGTTACTCCCGGACGTACCAGCGCAGCGTGGCGTAGGCGGTGAGTCCGGCGAACGCCACGCCCACCGGCACCACCATCAGCGCGGTGGTGAAGATGTCGTCGTAGGTGATCCGCGGGAAGACATTGCTCGCGAACAGGTCACCCAGGGCGCTGTCGATGACCAGGGGCCGGGCCAGGACCAGGCCGATGGTGGCGAGCAGGCCACCGGCCAGCGCGGCGACGACGGCCTCCAGCAGGAACGGCAACTGGGTATACCAGCGGGTCGCCCCGACGAGGCGCATGATGTGCACCTCGGTGCGGCGGGTGAAGGCCGCGATCTGGACCATGTTCGCGATCAGCAACAACGCCGCCACGGCCTGCAGCAGCGCCATACCGAACGCCGCGTTCCGCAATCCGTCGAACAGGCTGACCAGCCGGTCCACGATGTCCTTGTCATTGCGCACCATGCCGACGCCGGGACGGTCGTAGAACTGTTCGTAGATGGTCGGGTACAGCGACGCATCGGTCATCTTGACCCGCAGCGAGGCCGGGAGCGGGGTCTCGCTCACGTATTCGGCCAGCTCGGGCTGGTCCTTGAAGGTCTTCTCCTTGGCCTCCCGCACCGCGGCGTCGCGGTTGAGGTACTGCACACTCTCCACCCCGTCGACGGATTTCAGATCCGCCGTCAGCGTGCGGCAGGGGTCGTTCGCGCAGTCCGGGTCCGTCGCGGAGACATCCTCGGTCAGGTAGAGGCGGACCTCGAGCCGGTCCATGAAGTACTGCTCGGTCTTGTCGGCGATCCGGACCGCCAGCAGGCCGCCGCCCAGCATGGTCAGCGATACCGCGGTGGTCAGGATCATCGCGATGGTCATGGTGACGTTGCGGCGTAGGCCCTCGGAGACCTCGCCGAACAGGAATCCCAAGCGCATTAGCGGCGCACCTCGTAACCGCCGGTCGCCTCGTCGCGGACCAGCCGGCCCTCGTAGAGTTCCACCACCCGCCGTTGCATCCCGTCCACGATGAGAGGGTCGTGGGTGGCCATGAGCACGGTGGTGCCCATCCGGTTGATGTGTTCGAGCAACAGCATGATTTCGTAACTCGTCTCGGGGTCGAGGTTGCCGGTGGGTTCGTCGGCCAGCAGAACCAGCGGGCGGTTCACGAACGCGCGGGCGATGGCGACCCGCTGCTGTTCGCCGCCGGACAGTTCGCTGGGCAGTCGGTCGGCCTTCCCGCCGAGCCCGACCAGTTCCAGCACTTCGGGCACCGTCCGCTCGATGAACTGCCGCCGCTTACCGATCACCTCCAGCGCGAAAGCGACATTCTGTGCGACGGTGCGCTGCTGCAGCAGCCGGAAATCCTGGAAAACGCAGCCGACGCGCTGCCGGAGCCGCGGTACCCGCCGTCCCGGGAGTCCGTCCACGCGGACATCCGCGACATATATCTCGCCCGCGGTCGGGATCTCCTCCTTGATCAGCATGCGCATGAACGTCGATTTGCCGGAACCCGACGGACCGATGAGGAAGACGAATTCGCCCTTGTCGATGTGGAGGGTGAGGTTTTCCAGCGCCGGTCGGGTAGCGGTCGGATACGACTTGCTGACGTTGCGCAGGGTGATCACGAGAAGTCAGTGTAACCATTCGATAACGAAGCTGTCGGTCGGCCGTATCGGGCCTGCTACGGGACGCGCACGGCTATTGCCGGGGACGCCTGACCCGGGTGGGCCGGGGCGACGGTGGGCATGGGAGCGGGCCGGCGCTGGGCGATATCGTCGTCCGGTTTGACGAACAGGTAGAGGACGAAGGTCGCGAGCCAGCTGCCGGCCAGGATCAGCGTCGACCTACGTGCGCGCATGCAAACCCTCCCGGCGCATCGCGGCGGCCACCCGGACCCGCAACTCCCGGCTCACCTCGAACTGTTTGCCCGGTAGCGTCCGGGCCACCATCCGGATGTTCATCTGGTCCACGGTCAGATCCTCCACACCCATCACCGTCGGTTCGTCCAGCAGCAGCGGTTCGAGCCGGGGATCGCGGTAGGCCTGCCCGCCGACCTCGTGCAGTACCTCGTTGATCCGCAGGATATCGGCGCTCGCCGCGACCGGGACATCGATCGCCGCGCGCGCCCAATCCTTCGACAGATTGGTGACTTTCACGATCTGGCCGTTCGGGACGGTGATCACCTCGCCGTCCGGGTTGCGCAGTTTCGTGACGCGCAGCGTCACATCCTCCACGGTGCCCTCGGCCGGGTCGGCGACACCGGTCACCGCGATCCGCACCACATCGCCGAAACCGTACTGGCGCTCGGTGATCAGGAAGAACCCGGCCAGAATGTCCTGCACGATGCGCTGGGCGCCGAAACCGAGCGCGGCGCCCAGCACCGCGGCGGGGGCGACGAGCCCCGACATGGAGAACCCGAGCCGCTGCAGCACTTCCATCGAGACCAGCACATACGCGACCGTCAGCACGACCCAGGTCAGCACCTGAGCCAGCGCGTGCCGGTGTTTGGCCTCCTCGGACCGCACGAGTGCGTCACCGCCGCGGAACCCGGAATCGATCCGCTGGGTCACCCGGTCGCGTAGATAGGTGGCGAACCGGGCGAACAGCATGGCCCCGAGGACCAGCAGCACGATCTCCAGACCGGACGATCGCAGCCAGCCGGTCACATCGGCGGACAGCGTCAGGGACAAGGCGAGGGTATCGGCCCCCTCCGCACGCATCGGACCACCTGCTCCCGCATTCACCGGATAGCTTGCGATTACCCCGAACCCGGGATCGCTAGCTCTCCTGCAGAACTGTACTCATCCGCCAGCGAATTCCCGATTCGATGAATGCGTCGATATCGCCGTCGAGTACGGCCGAGGGGTTGTTCACCTCGTAGTTGGTCCGCAGATCCTTGACCATCTGGTACGGGTGCAGGACGTAGGAACGCATCTGGTTACCCCAGGAGGCGCCCTCGTTGGTCTTGAGCGCGTCCATCTGGGCGCGCTCTTCCTGACGTTTGCGTTCGAGCAGTTTGGCCTGCAGCACCCGCATGGCCGAAACCTTGTTCTGCAGCTGCGATTTCTCGTTCTGGCAGGTGACCACAATGCCGGTGGGGATATGGGTGATCCGCACCGCGGAGTCGGTGGTGTTGACGCTCTGCCCGCCCGGACCGGACGAGCGGTAGACATCGACCCGGATATCGGTTTCCGGGACGTCGATATGGTCGGTGGTCTCGACCACCGGCAGCACCTCGACCTCGGCGAACGAGGTCTGGCGCCGGCCCTGGTTGTCGAACGGGCTGATCCGGACCAGGCGGTGTGTGCCCATCTCGACCGAGAGGGTGCCGTAGGCGTAGGGAGTCTTCACCACGAAGGTCGCGCTCTTGATCCCGGCTTCCTCGGCGTAGGAGGTGTCGTACACCTCGACCCCGTACTTGTGCCGATCGGCCCAGCGGATGTACATGCGCATCAGCATCTCGGCCCAGTCGGCGGCGTCCACCCCGCCCGCGCCGGAGCGGATGTTCACCAGCGCGTCCCGCTTGTCGTATTCGCCCGAGAGCAGAGTGCGCACCTCGAGGGCTTCGACATCGGTGTGCAGCGCGGCCCGCTCGGCGTCGGCGTCGGCGAGGGCGCTCGTCCGCGCGTCGCCCTCTTCCTCCTCGGCCAGCTCGTAGAGCACGGGGAGGTCTTCGAGGCGCTGGCGTAACTCCTCGACCCGGCGCAGTTCACCCTGGGCGTGCGACAGCTCGCTGGTGACTCGCTGCGCATGATCCTGGTCGTTCCACAGCTCGGGATCGGCGGCCTGATGCTCCAGCTCGTCTATGCGACGGCGCAGCTCCTCGATATCGAGGACCGACTCGACGGTCTTCAGTGTCGAGTCGAGTTCGGCGAGGTCGGCGGTTACGTCTGGATGCACGGTGTTCAAGGCTACTCGGCGCGTCCGGCGCGGTGAAACCGCGCGGCCCGGCGGGCACCCGGTGCACACTGCGGCCGGTGCCCGGTTGCCCGGCGGTTCAGCCCGGTACGGCGCGCAGCCGGCCGCGGTGCTCACCGGCGAGCCGGTCCTGGGCGTCACCGGCGAGCCGGTCCAGTGCCTTCGCGGTCGCCGGGTCGGCGGGGAGGTGGACGATGAGTTGCTGGCCGGCGTCGGCGGCCGGGATGAGCGTCTCGTAGGAGAGTCGTAAGGTTCCGGCCTCGGGATGGAACATCCGGGTGATGCCGGTGGCCGCCGGCAGGTTCGGCACGGTGGCGAGGCGGTCGGTGAAGGCGGCGCCGGCCGCGATGGTGAGCTGGTCGGCCAGCGCCGCGATATCCGGGTCGGCGCGGAACGGCCCCTGTTTGAGGGTGGCGACGAGCTGATCGGCCATATGGTCCCAGTCCGGGTACACGGTCCGGGCCCGCGGATCGAGAAAAACGAAACGGGCGGCATTGGACCCGTGCTCACTGTCCAGCGCGCCGGCCGGTGCCATGAGCCGTCGGTAACCGTCGGTGCAGGCCAGCACTTCCGTGGTCCCGTCGACGACCGCGGCCGCGGCGGGTTCGAGCTGGTCCAGCAGGGCCCGGACGGCCGGGCGGATCTCCCGGGGCGCCGGATCCGGACCCGTGCAGCGGAAACCGCTGTCGGATTTGGTCAGGCGATACAGATGGACGCGCTCGCTGGAGGCCAGGCACAGCGCGTCGGCCAGCGCGGCCAGTACCTGTGGTGAGGGATTGCGGTCCCGGCCCTGTTCGAGCCGGGTGATGTATTCGACGCTCACCCCCGCCAGCGTGGCGAGCTCCGCCCGGCGCAGTCCGGGAGCCCGCCGCCGCGGCCCGGTGGGCAGACCCACCTGCGCCGGGGTCACCGCATCGCGGCGGCTGCGCAGGAACAGCCCCATCTCGTTCTCGCTCACCGATTCAGGCTAGCCGCGCCCGGCGCGCTCAGGGTGTCCCTGCCGCTACCACTCTCGCCGCGGTCTCCCTCTGGGCGCGGCCCCGGGGGAAATTCGAGGCAGCCGGTGGCCGCGGGGCCGCCGCATCGAAGGGAGTATCAATGTCCACCACGCCTCTGCGGCTCGCGGTGATCATCGGCAGTGTCCGGGAGGGTCGTTTCGGGACTGTCGTCGCCGCGTGGATCGCGGCGCAGGCCGCCCGGCACGAGCGGTTCGAGGTCGATGTGATCGATCTGGCCGAGGCCGAGATCCCGCTGGTGCTGCCGGCGGTATCGCCCGCACTGGAGCCGAACCCCGAACGGCCCGCCGGGATGCGCGATCTCACCGAACGGCTGACCGCCGCCGACGCCTTCGTCATCGTGACGCCCGACTACAACCACAGCTATCCGGCCTCGCTGAAGGCCGTGATCGACTGGCATTTCACCCAGTGGCAGCGCAAAGCGATCGCTTTCGTCGGATACAGCGGGGTCACGGGTGGCCTGGCGGCGATCGAACATCTGCGCCAGGTGTTCAGCGAACTCGATGCGCATACCGTGCGCGAATATGTGTCGTTCCCCCGCTACTACCTGCTGTTCGGGGAGGACGGCCAGTTGCTCGCACCCGCCGAACCCGAGGCGGCGGCGCAGGAGATGCTGGACCGGTTGCACTGGTGGTCGGAAGCGCTGGTCGCGGCCCGCGCGGTCACGGCCTGAGTCACGGATGGGCCGCATCGCCGGCAGATACCGCCACACCGGAGGCGACTCGATAGGGTTTTGCTGTGGCTGCTCACTCCTCTGACCTCGAACTCGCATTGCGCCTGGCCGACGAGGCGGATGCGATCACCCGCGAACGTTTCGGCGCCCTGGACCTGAAGGTCGACGCCAAACCGGACCTCACCCCGGTCTCCGACGCCGACCTTGCCGTGGAAGAGTCGATCCGCCGGATCCTGCGGCACGGCCGGCCCGAGGATGCGGTACTGGGCGAGGAGTTCGGCGGGAACGCCGAGTTGACCGGCCGGCAGTGGGTGATCGATCCGATCGACGGTACGAAGAATTACGTGCGCGGCGTCCCGGTGTGGGCCACACTCATCGCCCTGCTCGAGGACGGGGTGCCGGTGGTGGGTGTGGTGAGCGCGCCCGCCTTGGCCCGCCGCTGGTGGGCCGCCGCGGGCCAGGGTGCGTGGTCGACCTTCCATCCGGGCGCGCCCAAGCCGATCACGGTGTCCGCGGTCGCCGAGCTGGGGGCGGCCAGTCTGGCCTTTTCCAGTCTGTCCGGCTGGCGCGATCGCGGCCTGCGGGAGAAGTTCATCGACCTCACCGACGAGGTCTGGCGGGTCCGCGGATACGGCGATTTCCTCAACTATTGCCTGGTCGCCGAGGGGGCGGTGGATATAGCCACGGAACCGGAGGTCTCGCTGTGGGATCTGGCGGCGCTGGACATTCTGGTCCGGGAGGCGGGTGGCACCTTCACCGCTCTCGACGGCCGGGCCGGGCCGCACGCCGGCGACGCTGTCGCTACGAACGGGCTCGTACACCAGCAGGTTTTGGACCGCCTACGCGCATAGCCGGGCCGACCGCGCGTTTTCTGGGCGACGGGGTTCGACCGAGCCCCGCCCGGATGAATCGGGCGGGGCTCGGTCCGGAGTTCAGCCCATGGACTTCGCGCCGTCGATCGCTTCGCGAATGATGTCCGCGTGGCCGGCGTGCTGCGCGGTCTCGGCGATGATGTGCAGCAGTACTTTCCGGGCCGACCACGCGTCCTCCTGGAACCACGGCGCCTGGGGCAATGGCCACGCGCGGTCCAGGTCGACGGTCGCGATCATGGCGTCGGTCCGGGCGGCCACCTCGGCGTAGGCGTCCAGGACACCGGCGAGGGTCTCGCCGGGCAGCAGCTGGAATTCGTCGACGCGGGCGGCGAAATCCTCGGGGGTCATATCGTCGAAGTCCTTCATGGCTCCGGTGCCTTCCACGATGAAATCCACCCAGCCGCGCTCGACGCCGGTGACGTGTTTGATCAGGCCGCCGAGGCACAGTTCGCTGGATGCGGGGCGGCTCGCCGCCTGCTCATCGGTCAGATCGCGGGTGGTGAAACGCAGGAAGAAGCGTGTCTTGCCCAGTACCGCGAGCAGATCGGCGCGCTCGCCGGTCAGGGGGGTGGTGCCGGTTTCGTGGAGGGCGGTGGTCTCGGCCATGGTTTTCACCTTTCGTCAGGGGCTGCTCTGAACGGTTCGTTTCCGTGTTCGAAGACCACGTTATGACCCATAGCGGCCACTTTCTGACCTCAATAGAAACGGGCTCGAAAATTTCTCGACCGAAGGCGAGGGCACCGGGCCGAACTGCGCACGAGCCGGAGGATCAGCGCGGTCGCGAGACCGAACGCCGCAGGTCGCCGGTGCCTGTGCATCTATGCACGGCAGGACCGTTGCCCGTCCGCGGCAAGGTCAGGTTTTGTGCACTGCCCAGGGCCGGATGGTGTGTGCCTGACGTGCAGAGCCGGATACGGGCGTATCGCCGCCCCGGTTTCGGGGCCACGCTGGGGACGCGGCCGTGTTCCGGATTACTGCCGGGACGCGTCGGCGGGCGTGAGGTCGATATCGGCGGGTGGCCGGAGCCGGCGCAGGGTGCCGTCCATGCTGGTTACGTAGAGCGCCCACGAATCGCCGTCGCGGGCGATGCGGACCGAGGTGGCACCGTCCGGTGGTATCCGGACGGGGTCGGGGCGTTTGATCAGTCCGGTGATGACGGCGCACCCCGTGCCGGTGGCAGGATCCACCCGGTAGATCGCGCCGGCGATGTGGTCGGCGACGAAGAGGTCGCCGTCGCGGGTCGCTTCCATATCGTCGGGCAGCGCGATGAAGTCCGGGAGCCCGGCGACAACCGGTGCCTCCTCGGGTGCGTCCAGCGGGATCCGGAACAGGCGCATGGTCATGTTGCCCGTATAGATCGAGGTACCACCGGGCGCCAGCGCGAGACCGTTGGTCAGCGGTACCGGGGACCATGTGGGGGTGAATTCGCCGGTCGACGGACGGTAGCGGGAGATTCCGGTCGGTGCGCCGCGCACGCCGATATTGGTGAACAGCAGATCGCCGTCCGGGAGCAGGAGCAGGCCGTTCGGTCCGTTCAGGCCGGTGAGCAGGACGGTTACCGCGCCCGTCTCGATGTCGTAGCGCTGCAGGGTGCCGGGCGCCTCGGCGAGCCCGTCCCCGGTCAGGAAGTACACCGATCGTCCCGCCACCCGGACCCCGGCCGGATGATCGAGTCCGGTGACGATTTTCTCGAATGTTCCGTCCGCGGCGACGTGGGCGAGGAATCCGTCGAGGATGCCGGTGACATAGAAGCCACCGGCGCCGTCGGAATCCAGGTTCTCCAGATTGCCCACGCCCTCGACCAGCGTCTCGGCAACCCATCCGTCCGCGCACGAGGCCGGCAGGATCTGGGAGTGTGCCGCGGGGGCGGTGAGGAGTCCCGCTGCGGCGAGTGCCGTGGCGCACAACGCGGAGCGGGTACGGGTCAGCACGGAAGCCATGGACCGGAAATCTACGGGATGCGGTTGTCGTGCACCCGTTATCGCAGCGCCGATCGGCTCGGCGAGCTGTGCCCCGGCGGTTGTCCACATGGGGACAAACTCGGCGATCCAGTCCTTCCGGGCGTCCTTCCCGGGGTGCGGGTGGCGCGCTCGCTCGTAGGATGGCCGCGTGGATACCGCCGAAGACACCGCTGTGGCACCTCCCGCTCACCCCGACGACCCCGCCCACGAGGTACTACGCCGGGTGTTCGGCTACGACAGTTTCCGCGGCGAGCAGCGCGCCATCGTCGAGCAGGTGATCGGTGGCGGGGACGCGCTGGTGCTCATGCCCACCGGCGGCGGGAAATCGCTGTGCTATCAGATACCGGCGCTGGTCCGGGACGGGGTCGGCGTGGTGGTATCCCCGCTCATCGCGCTCATGCAGGATCAGGTGGATGCGCTGAGTGCGCTCGGTGTCCGGGCCGGCTTCCTCAACTCCACCCAGTTTCCGGACGAACGCCGGACGGTCGAGGCGCAGTTCGTGGCCGGTGAACTGGATGTGCTGTATCTGGCGCCGGAACGGTTGCGGATGGAATCCACCGTCCACTTGCTCGGGCGCGGCCGGATCGCGCTGTTCGCCATCGATGAGGCGCACTGTGTTTCGCAGTGGGGTCACGATTTCCGGCCCGACTACCTGGCGCTGTCGCTGCTGCACGAACGGTGGCCGGAGGTCCCCCGGATCGCGCTGACCGCCACCGCGACGGAGAAGACCCGTGACGAGATCATCACCCGGCTCGAGCTCGGTGGGGCCCGCCGGTTCGTCGCGAGTTTCGACCGGCCCAATATCCAGTACCGGATCGAACCGAAGAACCGGCCCGATCGTCAGCTGCTCGATTTCCTGCGCGCCGAGCACCCCGGCGACGCCGGGATCGTCTACTGCCTGTCGCGGAATTCGGTGGAGAAGACCGCGGCGTTCCTCACCGAGAACGGTATTCGCGCGTTGCCCTACCACGCGGGCCTCGATCACCGGACCCGCGCCGAGAACCAGGCCCGTTTCCTTCGCGAGGAAGGGCTTGTCATCGTCGCGACCATCGCGTTCGGCATGGGTATCGATAAACCCGATGTCCGGTTCGTCGCCCACCTCGATCTGCCCAAATCCGTCGAGGGCTACTACCAGGAAACCGGCCGCGCCGGCCGGGACGGGCTGCCGTCGACCGCCTGGATGGTCTACGGGCTGCAGGACGTGGTGCAACAGCGCAAACTGATCGACTCCTCCGACGGCGATATGACCCACCGCCGCCAGCTGCAGTTGCACCTGGACGCGATGCTCGCACTCTGCGAGACGGTCGATTGCCGCCGCGCTCAGTTGCTCGCCTATTTCGGGCAGCCGCCGCGGCCGTGCGGTAACTGCGATACCTGCCTGAGCCCGCCCGAATCCTGGGACGGCACCGTCGCCGCGCAGAAACTGCTGTCGGCCGTGCTGCGCCTCAAACGGGAACGCGGCCAGAGCTTCGGTGCCGGCCACCTCATCGATATCCTGCTCGGGAAGAAGAACCAGAAGGTCCAGCAGTACGACCACCACGAGCTGAGCGTGTTCGGGGTGGGTAGCGATCTGCGTGATACCGAGTGGCGGGGCGTCGTCCGCCAATTGCTGGCCCAGGGTCTGCTCGCGGTGCACGGTGACTACGGTGTCCTCACGCTGACCGAGGCCAGCGACAGCGTTCTCTTCGACGGCCGGACGGTTCGCCTGCGCCGGGAACCCGAACGCCCCACTCCCTCGCGTGCGGCGCGCAGTGCCAAGGCCGCCAAATCCGCGCCCGCCGACCTCACCGACGCGGATACCGCGCTGTTCGAGAAACTCCGCCAGTGGCGTGCCGATACGGCCAAGGAACAGGGCGTTCCCGCCTACGTGGTGTTCCACGACGCGACCCTGCGCGATATCGCGGCCCGCAAGCCCGGCGATCTCTCCGCCCTCGGCGCGGTGAGCGGCGTGGGCGAGAGCAAGCTGACCCGTTACGGCGAACAGGTGCTCGAAGTCCTGGCGGCGGAATGAACAGCGTCCGCTGAACAACGCAGGGCCCGAACGGCTTTCCGTGGATCACTCCTCCCGCCAGTGACGATAGGGGGCTGAACAGAGCACCTAGCCTGGCTTTATGTCCAGTAGGCACACTCCGTGGTCACCCTCACGCCAGAGGGTCGACGCGGGCGCCGACCGGTCCGGTATGAACGAGCCGGGAGTCGTTCGTGCGATGCGGGGTGGTCCCGCTGAGCGACCGGCCACGAGTTCCGCTTCCGCCGGACACTTCGCATCCGCCGCCGTTTCCGATTCCGGTACCGGTGATGCGTTGCGAGCCGGGGGAACTCCGGCGACCGATTACCCGGCGCGCTGGGGAAGCCACGCGCTACTCGGACTCGTACTCGGTGTCGCGGTCCTGCTGTTCGTCGGCGGCATGTTTTTCGGTCGTGGCACCGGATCTTCCCCGGCGGGTGCTCCGCTGGTGACCACCTTCGTCGCGGTCTCGACGTCGCCGGACACTCCAGCGCCCGCGGTCAGGCCGGCGCGCACTCCGCCGCAACCGGCCGGAGCAGGTTCACGCGATATCGGGATCGGGTTCGTCTTCGGCAAGGTCTCGGCCAATGATCGCGGGACGCTCACCGTGCACAGTGAGCTGACCCGGTCCGACATCGTCGTCCACACCGACGACGGAACGAAAGTCTATGTCCTGATCGCGAGCGATCCCTCCGGAATCGATGTCGGCGCCCCGGTGTGGGTCTACGGGCGCAAACGCGCGGACGGATCGATCACCGCCCGCACCATTGCGGGGATATCCATGCACGGTGCCTGAGCAATAGCCCGGGTGACTATTTGTTGGCTCCGCGCGCGCCGGACCCGCGGCCCAGCGGTCAGTATCTGACCGCAATGGGAGAACAATCGAGTTATGGCGAATACGAGCACGCGGACCCTGCGCCTGCTGTCGTTGCTGCAGACCCACAAGTACTGGCCGGGTAACGAGCTGGCCGGGCGGCTCGGGGTCTCGGCGCGGACCCTGCGGCGTGATATCGATCGACTGCGTGACCTCGGCTACCCGGTGGAGGCGCAACGGGGCGTCGAGGGCGGCTACCAGCTCGCGGCGGGTGCGGCCCTGCCGCCGTTGATGGTGGACGACGACGAGGCGGTGGCGCTGGTCGTCGGGCTGCAGGTCGCGATGCAGGGGATGGTCGAGGGGGTCGCTGAATCGTCGGTGCGTGCGCTTGCGAAGGTGGTCCAGGTGATGCCGCCGCGGCTGCGCCGCCGGGTGGAGGCGATCCGTGCGATGACCGTTCCCGCCGAGTGGGGCGGGGGCCGGCCGGGCGCGGGCCCGGATCCGGACGCGCTCACCACCATCGCCCTGGCTTGCCGGGACAGCGAACGTATCCGTTTCTCCTATACCGCGGCGGACGGCCGAGGGAGCGAGCGGTATGTCGAGCCGCACCGTCTGGTGTCGTTGGGCCGGCGCTGGTACCTGGTCGCCTTCGATCTGACCCGGCATGATTGGCGCAGTTTCCGCATCGACCGGCTGACCGCACCCGAAGGCGACGGCGCCCGTTTCCGTCCGCGCGAGCTGCCCACCACCGACGCGGCGGAATTCGTTCGCGCCGGAGTGGACAGTATTGCGCGGCCGTACCGGATCGAGGCCCTGGTGGAAGCCCCGGCGGAGACGGTCCGCGAGCGGATCGGGCAGTGGAGTTCGGTCGAGCCGGTCGATACCGTCCGCTGCCGGGTCACGATGACCACCGATTCGCTGGACTGGCCCACCATGGCACTCGGTTCGCTCGAGGCCGAATTCCGCGTTCTCGAACCGCCGGAGCTGATCGCGCAGATCCGCGCGTGGGGGGAGCGTTTCGCCCGGGCGCAGGCCACTTCGGGTTCGCTACTCCGCGACGCGTAGGCGCCGGGGTTGTTTCCGGGGTTCCCCGACAGGGGTCTGCTCCTCGCCCCCGGCGGTGAGCACACCGTTTTCCACGGCGTCCACGAGTTCGGTCGTCGCGGTGGCCAGGAGTTCGGGGTGGGAGAACGGCATCCAGTGCCCGGCCGGTACATCGCGTCGCCACAGCCGCGAAACCCACTGCCCCGAATCGTCGTATCCGGCCGGTCGGACCGCGATATCGCGACCCGCGACGATCAACTGGACCGGTACGTCGGTGGTCCGCTCCCGGGGTTTCAGCATATGCGCGAGGATATTGGCCCGGTAGATCAGCAGGCCGTTCACCATGTCCTGTTTCAGGGTCGGCGCGAAGAAAATCGTCGACGGTGCGGTGTCGTTCATCAGCTGGATGAACCGCCGCCAGCGTTGCTCGGTGGCGAGCAGCCCGAAGGCCAGGCGCGGCAAACCGGGGGTCATGAAGAATCCGGTGTACGCCGAGGACAGCAGCTGAGTGAACGGCTGCCAGATACTGCGCGGGCCGGGCCCGCGCAGCCGGGCCCGCACCCAGGCGGCCAGATGGTCGAGATTCGGGCCGGATACCGAGGTGAACGAGGCGATCCGGTCGGTGGCCTGCGGTTCGCATACCGCTTCCCAGACCTGTACCGAACCCCAATCGTGGGCGAGTACATGGACCGGCCGGTCGGGGCTCACCGCGTCGGCGACGGCGTAGAAATCGGCGGCCAGTTCCGCGAGCCGGAAATCGGCGACCCGGGCGGTGCGGGTGGAGGCGCCGTGCCCGCGCGTATCGTAGGCGACCACGTGGAAACGGCCGGCCAGCAGCGGAATCACACCGTTCCACAGGTGATGGGTATCGGGCCAGCCGTGCACCAGGATGACGGTTTCGGCGTCCGGATCGCCGTATTCGTGCACCGCGAGGTCGAATCCACGGTGGTGAACCGTCCGTTCGGTCGCGGGGATCTCCGATATCGATGCCGTCACGCTGTTCTCCTCGTGCTGTGTGCGGGTTGTCGAGAGCTACAGGTCCAGTACCAGACGTCCACCCGCACACCGTGATACGCAGACCAGGAGGTCGCCACGGTCGCGTTCGGCGGGGGTCAGGGCACCGTCGCGATGGTCGGGAACGCCTGCCAGCACCCGGACCTTGCAGGTGCGGCAGAAGCCTTGCCGGCACGAATACGGTAGATCCGGCCGGTGCTGCAGGAGTACGTCGAGGGCGGACCGGTCCGCGGGCACCGCGATCACCTCGCCGCCGGCGCCCAATGCGATCTCGAACGGCACGCCGTCCACGATCGGCGGCGCCGAGAACCGTTCGGAATGCAGTTCCACATCCGGTATTCCACGAACCAGCGTGGCGATGGAGGTGACCATCGGCGCCGGTCCGCAGCAGTACACAGCGGTCCCGGGGCCGACCCCGGACAGCAGTTCCGCGGCGGTGGGCAGCCCGTGCTCGTCGTCGGTGCGCACCGTGACGCGATCGCCGAAGCGGCCTATCTCGTCCAGGAACGGCAGGGTGTCGCGGGCGCGTCCGCAATACACCATCGTCCAGTCGATACCGAGCGATTCGGCCAGGCGCAGCATGGGCAGGATCGGGGTGATACCGATACCTCCGGCCACGAAACGAACCCGCGCCGCCCGCGACCCGAAACCCGGTGCGGCGAACGGAAACGCATTGCGCGGGCCCCGCACCACCAGCGCGGTGCCGACCGGCAGTGCCCGGTGTACCTCGTTCGAACCGGCACCGTCCGGGATGCGGCGTACCGCGATCCGGTAGCTGCGGGTATCGGCCGGATCGCCGCACAGCGAGTACTGCCGAAGGGCTCCCGACGGCAGTTCGACGTCCAGGTGCGCACCGGGTCGCCAGGGCGGCAGCGCACGGCCATCGGGTGCCTGGAAACGCAGGCTCACCACGTCTTCGTCGGATGCTTCCACCCGCCGCCCGGTGACCGTGACAGGGATCCGCCGGTCGTCGGCCCGCGGCGCCGGGTCGCGCCGGTTGGTGATCGCGGTCCAGTTCAGTCGCGCATTCACCACCGCGTCGAGTAGTCGCAGCGTCCGATCCCGGCGAGGTCTGCCGTGCAGGTCGGCGGGCAGCGGTAGGGACTGTTTCGGGGTCCGCACCGTCACGAGGCCGCCCGGGCCGCCGGAGACTGGGCCAGATAGGCGATGGCCTGCGCGGTGGAACCGACGGATTCCGGGCTGTAGCCGGGCTTGAAGGTCGACAGTGCACTGACCAGCAGGGCAGGAACTCCGGGGAGGGCCCCGCGCCACATCGATCCCAGGATCGCCAGGAGCAGCCGGGGATATCCCAGGTCGGGCAGCGCGGGGTCCCGGTGCACCAGGTATTTGGTCCCGCGCACGAGCAGAACCAGGAACGTGGGGAAGACCAGCACCATCAGGGCGCCGCGGCGCAGATAGCCGACCCCGAAATATTCGGCGACATCGTGGGCCACATGGCGATGCTCGACCTCTTCGGCCCCATGCCACCGATACAGATCGAGCATCCGCGGATCGGCGTCGAACCGCTCCAGTTCGCTGTTGAGCACCCAATCGCCGAGGAACGCGAAGAAATGTTCCAGCGAGGAGATCACCGCGAGCCGGTCCACCAGTTGCTGCCGTCCCGCCCGCGTGGCGGTGGACCGCCGTGGTCCGACGGTCTTACGGAACAGGTATTCGGTCTGCTGGACATACGGCCGCGGGTCGACGCCGTTGGCGTGGAAGAGCATCTCGTGGGAATCGGCATGGGTTTCGGCGTGCATGGATTCCTGCCCGATGAATCCGAGCATATCCTCGCGCAGTTTCTCGTCCCGCACGAACGGCAGCGCTTCGCCGAAGGTCGCCAGGAAGCTACGTTCCCCCTCGGGGAGTAGCAGATTCAGCGCGTTCAGCACATGCGAGGCGATGGGCTCGCGTTTCATCCAGTGCAGCGGCAGGCCGGTCCAGTCGAAGCGGACGTTACGGGCGGTGAGCGCTACCTGCCCCGGATCGGTCACCTGCCCGGAGGCAGGGTTGCGGAACAGCCTCATCGATCCTCCTCGATCGCCACCGGCAACTGCCGCGCCCGAATTCGGTGGGCACGCGGCACCAGCCTCGCCCATATTAGTGCGACAAGGAGTAACAGACAACTCTGTCTATGGTGTGCGCTTTATGGGTTCGGCTGCGGCTCCCAGTTCGCGACCAGATTCAGCAGGCCCGGAAACCGGGCTTCGAGATCGTCGACCCGGACCAGATTGCGTCGCTCGAGGCCGCACTGCCACTGCCGGATCAGCCCCGCCTCGCGGAGTACTCGCCAGTGGTGTGTGCGGGTCGACTTCGGCCGGTCGATCTCGAACCAGCCGCATGCCTGCGGAACTCCGCCGGAATCCAGGTAGTACGCCCGCACGATGCTGAGGCGCAATGGATCGCTGAGTGCCGCCAGAACGGTTTCCAGTCGCAGATCCGTACGGGCCGGTTCGGGCAGTAGTTCGCCGGGCGGGCTCGCGCTGCCGAGGGAATTGATGGTCGTCTCCGGACTGCGCCCCGGCCGCGCGTAGCCGAGGGGGGCGCCACCTGCGGTCTCAGTTACCGACCACGGCCCCGAGCCATTCGACGATCGGCCGAAGAGTCTCCCATGACTTGCGGATCTCTGTGGCTGCCCGCGGTGTCGTCAGCCAGTCGGGGGCGCCGAACTCCCGGCTGAGCACCAGTGATTTGTGCCGTAGTAGGTCGATCCGCGGGTGGTCGACGGGATAACCCTTGGGGCGGGTCTTCAGCTTGTCGCCGCCGAGGGTGTACCCGGCCCGCACGAGCTTGTCCGCGATCTTTTCGAGCTCCGCTCCGCGCACGTCGTCGTCGATGGTGGTGCGCAGCCGGGACAGCTGTTCCGGTGCTGCCGCGTACAGGCCGCCGGCCACGAACAGCCCGGGCGCGCCGATCTGGACATACCAGCCGACACCGGGCGCGGTATGCACTACCGCGCCCTGATGGGTCTTGTACGGTGACTTGTCCTTCGAGAATCGCACGTCGCGGTAGGGGCGGAAGATCTTGGCGGGACCGAAGCCGGGTTCGAGATCGGCGATCAGCGCGGTCATCGGGCGCTTCACAGACTCCTCGTATATGTGCTTGTTGGCGGTCCAGAATATTCTCGAGTTGTCGGCCTCGAGATCTTCGTAGAAGTCCGGCCCGGCGATCGGAAACCCCGCGAACTCGCTCATGACATCGAACCTATCGTCCGCTGCGTGAGCGGACGACGGGAGCCGACCGCTCAATCCCCGGGTTCGTCGTGAATCTCCATGGCCGCTGCCTCCGCGGGGCGCTTGTCCTCGGCGCGCAGCTCCTCGCGATGCCGGCGACGACTCCACTCCTGGTCGAGTTCGCGGGCGATGCCCAGGCGGCCGGTGTCGTCGTTCTCGTGATAGCGGATGACCAGCTCGTCCGGCGGGTCGTTGATATAGCGCTCGTACTCGCGGACCTCGTCGGCCTGATCGTCATCGCCCAGGTCGTAGTCCAGGTCCTCGCGCTCCTCGTCACCGATATCGAGTACCTCGTCCATCAACCGGTAGTCGGAACTTGCTCCGGCATGGTCTGGACCGGGATCGCGCGTCTCGGTCATGGCGCCACCTCTTTCGCAGACCGGCTCACCAGCGGCAACCACCGTGAGCTGTGGTTCCCACGCTACCGCCGACTGCGGTACCGGCGCGCGGTCCTCGGCCATCGCGCCAACGTGGAGATCAGTTCCCTGTTCCGGAAGACCCTGGATCACGCCTGGTCCGGCCCCTGGACCTCGGCGAAACGACGAAGGCCCGGTCCGTGTGGACCGGGCCTTCGTGAGTGGAGCTGCCGGGAATCGAACCCGGGTCCTCCGCCGCGTCACCAGGGCTTCTCCGTGTGCAGTCCGCTATGCCTCTACTCGGATCTCCCGGTCTCGCGAACAAGCCGGGATGACGATCCCAGTCGCTGTTGGATGTCCCGCGTTACTCCGCGACCGAGTCGCGCGGTGAGCCCTCTAGCTGATGCCGGCACCGAAGCCGAGGGCATACCTCGGGCCGACAGAGACGCTATCGCTTAGGCAGCGAGAGCGTACTCGCGCTGATGAGAATCGGCGCTTAATTGGTTGCAACGACGCTTACGGTGGTCTCTTGCCTGCACCGACACGCTTCCCCTGAATCTACGTACAAAGTCGAAACCGTTCAGCCCCGTACGTCCCGGCACCTTGCCGGGCTAGTCATGTTAACACCTCGGCCACCGTCGTTCATTCCCATTTTCCGGCGCCGGGCGCGCGGTCATCGCATCCCTTTGATGCGACGGCCGATCTCGCGGGTGACCTCGCGTTCCGCGGTTCGCCGGGCGAGGTCCTGGCGCTTGTCGTAGTCCTGTTTACCCCTGGCGAGAGCCAGTTCCACCTTCACCTTGCCATCGGAGAAATACATCGACAGCGGCACCAGCGTCTGGTTTCCCTCGCGCGATTTGCCGACCAGGCGTTCGATCTCGCGCTTGTGCAGCAGCAGTTTGCGGACGCGCCGCGGTGAATGGTTGGTCCAGGTGCCGTGACTGAACTCCGGGATGTGCAGGCCGCGGAGCCAGACTTCCCCGTTGTCCACGGTCGCGAAGGCGTCCACGAGTGAGGCCTTGCCCTCACGCAGGCTCTTGACTTCGGTACCGACCAGCGCGATCCCGGCCTCGTAGATGTCCAGGATCGTGTAGTTGTGCCGCGCCCGGCGGTTGGTCGCGATGACCTTGCGCCCCTTCTCCTTCATGCCGACAACCTTAAAGCGCTGCAGCAACCGGATTATTCCCGGCCGGTACTCAGCCCGGTT
Source organism: Nocardia sp. NPDC051750 (assembly GCF_044453135.1). Lineage (NCBI taxonomy): Bacteria > Bacillati > Actinomycetota > Actinomycetes > Mycobacteriales > Nocardiaceae > Nocardia > Nocardia sp. NPDC051750. The sequence goes on from NZ_JBITCK010000007.1 coordinate 630,666, forward strand.
GTAGAAGCAGGTAGAGGGTCAGAACCGCGACGAAAGCGGTGACGAGGAGCACCGTGGACAGTCGCGGCAGGTGACTCCCGCGTGGACGGGCGCGACGCTCCAGCCAGGTACTGTCGACCGCTGGATCGGTGATGTGGGTCCGGTGCGGCGCATCGAGCGGTTCGGCCGGAGCGCCCGGGCCGCCACCGTCGCCGCTGATGCTTTCCTCGGACCCGTCCCCGGATGCCATGCTCGCAGATTAGTACTGCGGGCAGATATTCGGGAACGGGGCGCGCGGACCCGGAATCAGCGGGGGGATCTCAGGATGCGCAGCGTGATGCCCAGGCCGACGAGGATGCTGGCGGTGGCGATGAGCGCGGTGGACAACGATTGGGTGATGGCGGCGATTCCGGTACTGAAAATGAGGCAGGTTGCTAGCGCCAGCAGTGCGGTGCCCCATTCCATGCCGGCGATCCGGGTGGGTCGGTTACGCAGTGCTGTCATGTTTTTCGAGTACCCCACTGGCTGGGTTATCAAACCGTTACTGCCGTAGTGCTGGGCCGGTTCATATCCGACCCGCAGATCTGCCGTACGGGGTGCGCGGTGGCTAGCCATGGCGGGACCTCCGTCTCGGTGTCGGTGCGGCGACTGTGTTCACCGTAACGGACAAATCTCTGCCTGGATACCGGACAGCAAATCTCGAGACAACCATCACAGCAATGCGTCACCGGGTGTGCGATCTCGTGCTCGTTGCGTGACCTTCCGGGTAAAAGACCTGTTCAGGACTAATGGGTCTGCTCGACACGCCGAAACCGTACCGCAGGTTTTTTTCTGCCCCGGGTGGCCAGTTCGAGCCCTGGAATTGGTTTGCCGGAAAGTAGCTCAAATGATTGCTGTAACCCACTTTGTGATGGTCGTGGTAGCGGCTGCCTAAGCTTGTGGTATGCGGATTCCATCTCGGTCTGTGCTCCGTTCACGTGCCCTTCCCTGCGGGACCGGGGAGCTTCGGCGGTGAGCGATTGGCACGAACGCACCGGCCGTATCGCGGCGCTGACCGGGGCGGGTATATCCACCGACAGCGGTATTCCCGATTTCCGCGGGCCGCGCGGGGTGTGGACCGAGGATCCGGTGGCGGAGTTGCTGTCCACCTACGACAACTATCTTGCCGACCCGGCGCTCCGGGAGCGTTCCTGGCAGGCCCGCCGCGACAATCCTGCCTGGGCCGCCGAGCCCAACCCGGCGCACCTGGCGCTCGTGGAACTGGAACGAGCCGGCCGCGGGCTCACTATCGTCACCCAGAACGTCGACAGGCTGCACCAGCGGGCCGGTTCCGATCCGCAGCGGGTGATCGAGATCCACGGGAATATGTTCGGTGTGGTCTGCGTGGGCTGCGCCTACACCACGAGCATGGCCGCGACCCTCGACCGGGTCAGCGCCGGCGAGGCCGATCCGCCGTGCCCGGAATGCGGTGGGGTCCTCAAGGCCGATGTGATCATGTTCGGTCAGGCGCTGGATCACCGCGCCCTGCTGAAGGCGTCGCTTGCGGCCGAGACCGCGGAAATATTCCTGGCAATCGGGACATCGCTGCAGGTGGAGCCGGCGGCTTCGCTGTGCGGGCGGGCGGTGGCGGCCGGTGCCACGCTGATCATCGTGAACGCCGAACCCACTCCGTACGATTCGCTGGCGACCGAGGTCGTGCGTGAACCCATCGGCACCGCGCTACCCCGGCTGGTCGACCTGATGCTGGCCCGCTGACACCGGTCCGAGTACGCGGTCGAGATAGGCGTTGGCGAACCGGCCGTCCGGGTCGTAGTGCCGGCGCACCGCCGTGAACCGGTCCCACTCCGGATAGCGTTCGCGCAGGGTGTCCGCGGTCTGATAGTGACGCTTACCCCAGTGCGGCCGGCCCGAGTAGCGATCGAACACCGCTTCGCAGGCGCGGAAGAACGGCTCGTGAGCCATGCCCTGGTACTGATGGACCGCGATATAGCAGGTCTGGCGTCCGCCCGCGGGGGAGAGGAACGCGTCGTCGCCGGCCACCCAGCGCACCTCGATCGGCATGGGGCTGTCGAAACGTTGCGCGGTTTCTTTGATCTCCCTGATGGCGTCGGCCGAGTATTCGCGCGGGATCGCGTATTCCATCTCGGTGAATCGCAACAGCCGGGGAGTGGTGAACACGCGGTACGAGCGATCCACCTGCCGTCGATAGCTGAAGGCGTAGGCGGCGGCGCGCTGGAGCGGCGGAATCAGGGTGGGCCGCCGGCGTGCCACCCGGCACAGTGCGTCGCTCGCGTGGTTGGACACGGCGATATCGGCAAACCAGTCGACGATGTGGTGGCGTGGTGCGGGCGGCAGCTCTACGCGGTTGTTGCGTTTGGTCATCGCCATCGGGCTGTGGGCGAACATGTAGAACTCGAAGTGATCGTTGCTGTCGATATGGGAGTCCAGATCGCTCAGGACCTCCTCGACCGGCACCGGACGCTCCACGCCTTCGAGGACGAAAGCCGGGACGAGCCGCAGCGTGCACGCGGTGATCACGCCGAGGGCGCCGATACCGACGCGCGCCGCTCGCCAGGCCTCGGAACCGGATTGCTCGGACAGCTCGACGGTTCTGCCGTCGGCGGTCATGACCTCGATCGCGTGCAGTTGTGCGGAGAGGTTGGGTAACCGGCCGCCGGTGCCGTGGGTGCCGGTGGCGGTGGCGCCGGCGAGGGTCTGCGAGTCGATATCGCCGAGGTTCGGGAACGCGAGTCCGTATTCGTCGAGCTGGGGGTTGAGCGCCGCGAGGGTGATTCCGGCCTGCACTCGCGCGAGGCCGGTGTCCCGGTCGACCTCCAGTACGCGGTTCAACCGGGAGAGGTCCAGCAGCAGGCCGTCGGTGAGGCAGGTGTCGTTGAACGAGTGCCCGGAGCCCACGACGCGGACGCGATACCCCTCCGCGGTGGCCCGGGCCAGCTCCGCGGCCAGTTCGGCGTGATCGCGCGGTGCGGCCAGCCGGGCCGGCGCGCACCGCTGATCGCCCGCCCAGTTCACCCATGAATTGGTCACATGTCCAACACTAGGGGATGGTGGCATCGGCCGCCGCAAAATCCGCGGGGGAATACAGGGAAGGTCAGCGCCGCCGGACCGAGCACGGGCCGGGTTTGGCGGCCTTGGCCTGTTCGACCTCCGCCAGGCTGAGCGCATTCACGGCCAGGGCCTGCGGTGGGGTGCTCGCGGACCGGATCCCGTTGAGGGTGATCGCCATATACCGCCGCCAGATATCGGAGTCGACGGGTCGCGCGAAATCGGCGAGCGAATCGACCATATAGATCAACGCGAACAGGTCGGTGGCCTCGATACCCGGCTGCACCACACCCGCGTCCCGGGCCCGCTCCATCACGGCCGCGACGGCCGGACCGATCTGCTCGCGCGGATAGCCCAGCCGTACGGGATCGTCGTGCATTTCCAGCATGACCTCGCTGAAGCCGCGGTTGGTCGCCATATGCCGGCATGCGTACTCGAACAGGCGGACCAGACCCTCCCAGGGATCTTCGGCGTCCAGTGCGTCCTGTGCGGCGTCGGCGAATTCGCGGACGTGGCCCGCGAATACCTCGGAGATGAGTTCGCGCTTGTTGGCGAACCTGCGGTACACCGTGCCCACCCCGACGCCGGCGCGTTCGGCCACATCGTCGAGCGTGATATCCAAACCGCGGTCGGCGAACAGTTCCCGGGCCGCGTCGACGATCCGCTGTTGGTTTCGCGCCGCATCCACCCGGAGACGGCGCGTCCGGGGCGCAGTGGTGGCGAGGTTCACATCCGGAATGGTAGCAAGTTACGAATTAACGCGAACCGTTTCGATCCGGGCGAACGTAATGCCCCGCCTGCCTGCGGATAACGTTGGCGCTGAACATCCACCGCCCACGGTCTGTCATCGTGGAACCCCGGTCCGGAGGTGCCGGAGTATGAGCGAACCCGCGCAGCCCGGCCCCGTCGACGCCCTCGTATTGGCAGCAGTCGCCTGCGGCGGCGGGCTGGGCGCGGGGTTGCGCTACTGGCTCGCGCTCCGGATTCCGGTCCGGCCCGGGATGATTCCGTGGGCCACCCTCCTCGCCAACACCCTCGGCTGCCTGGCCATCGGAGTTCTGATGGTGCTGATCGCCGAAGTGTGGTCGCCGCATCGCCTGATCCGTCCTTTTCTGGGGGTCGGGGTACTCGGTGGCTTCACCACCTTTTCGAGTTACAGCGCCGAGGTTCGTACACTGCTCGAATCGGGTGCCACCGGTGTGGCGCTCGGGTATCTCGGGGGAACGGTGGTGGTCTGCCTCGGCGCGGTGATAGCCGGAATACGGATCACCGGCTACCTCACGGGAAGACGCGGCGGGACAAACCGGTACGGCACGAGCGGAACGTAGGACGGTACGAGCGAGAGGGGTCGGGTCATGGTGGTGCCGGTGCGTCAGGAACTCCGGCGGAAGACGTGCGCCGAAGGGAGCAGCCGGTGACCGCCGTCTGGGTGGTGCTGGGCGGAATGCTGGGTGCCCCCGCGCGCTACCTGCTCGATCGTGCGGTCACCGCGCGCAGTCGTTCCCGCCTTCCGCTCGGGACGCTGGCCGTCAATATTGTGGGTTCGGCGCTACTGGGTGCGCTGATCGGCAAGGACACGAGCGGCATGGTCCTGGCCGGCGCGGGAATCGGATTCTGCGGCGCGTTCACCACATTCAGCACCTTCGGATACGAGACGATCAGGCTCGCCACCGGCGGCGACACCGGGTACGCGTTCGGCAATATCGTGCTCAACACCGGAATCTGCCTCGGCGCGGTCTATCTCGGCGCCGCGACCGCGGGGCTGTTCTGATGATCACGATGACCAGCCGGGTGCGGCCGACCACGAAGGGAACTCCGAACATGGCGCACAACCGAGCCGGACGGCCCGCCCGTCCCGCCGACCTGGTGGACGTTCCAGGGCTGGTGACGGCGTACTACAGCCGTATACCCGACCCCGCCGAACCCGCCCAGCGGGTTGTCTTCGGCACCTCCGGGCACCGCGGCTCGAGCCTGGACGCGACCTTCAACGAGGCGCATATCCTGGCCATCACCCAAGCGATCGTCGAATATCGTGCCACGCGCGGGATCACGGGTCCGGTGTATCTGGCCCGCGATACCCACGCCCTGTCCGAACCGGCCTGGACCACCGTGCTGGAGGTGCTCGCCGGCAACGATGTCGACGCGGTCGTCGATTCGCGCGGCCGCTACACCCCGACGCCCGCGCTCAGTCACGCTGTGGTGCGCCACAATCGCGACACCACGCGACCGCAAGCCGACGGCATCGTGGTGACTCCGTCACACAATCCGCCCCGCGACGGAGGTATCAAATACAACCCGCCGCACGGTGGACCGGCCGATACCGGTGTCACCGACGCGATCGCCGAACGTGCCAACGAACTACTGCGCACCGGCCTGGCCGAGGTGAAGCGGGCGCCGCTGGTGCGGGCGATGGATGCGGCCGATCGCTACGACTACCTCGACCACTACGTCGCCGACCTGCCCGCGGTGCTCAATCTCGACGCCATCCGCGGCGCGGGGATCCGGCTCGGCGCCGACCCCATGGGTGGCGCCAGCGTCGATTATTGGGAGGAGATCGGCCAGCGCTACGATCTCGAACTCGAGGTCGTGAACCCGACCGTGGACCCGACCTGGCGTTTCATGCCCCTCGACGGCGACGGCCAGATCCGCATGGACCCCTCGTCCCCGCATGCGATGGCGTCACTCGTATCGATCCGCGACGACTACGACATCTCCACCGGCAACGACGCCGACGCCGACCGGCACGGCATCGTGACACCCGACGGCGGGCTGATGAACCCGAACCATTTCCTTGCCGTGTCGATCGACTATCTGGTGGCGAACCGGCATCGATGGGACGCCCTGACCAAGATCGGGAAAACGGCGGTCACGTCGGCGATGATCGACCGGGTGGTAGGGGTGCTGGGCCGGGAGGTCTACGAGGTGCCGGTCGGGTTCAAATGGTTCGTACCCGGTCTGTTCAGCGGCAGCCTCGCCTTCGGCGGTGAGGAGAGCGCCGGTGCCTCCTTCCTGCGGATGGACGGAACAGTCTGGACCACGGAAAAGGACGGAATCCTGCTGGCCCTGCTGGCCGCCGAGATCGCCGCCGTCACCGGGCAGAGCCCGTCGGCCCGCTACCTCGAACTCGAGCGCAATCACGGCAGTCCCGCCTACGCTCGAATCGACGCCCCCGCCGACGCCGAGCAGAAGAAACTGCTGGCCGCCCTCGACCCCGGCCAGGTCACCGCCGACGAGATCGCGGGCGAACCGATCACCGAGGTCGCCACCCGGGCTCGCGGAAACGGCGCAGCGCTGGGTGGACTGAAGGTGAGCACGGAAAACGCCTGGTTCGCGGCGCGCCCGTCGGGCACCGAGAACAAGTACAAGATCTACGCGGAGTCCTTCCACGGCCCCGACCACCTCGCCGAGGTCCAGGACGCGGCGCGGGAGCTGGTCGGGCGGGTGCTGAAAGCGAACTAGAGTCCCCGCGCCGAGCGCTGCCCCTGAGGAACCCGAGCCCGATCGAACGCGCCCGGCGGCGGCGCCGAGCCCGATGCCCTCGGAGGGTTCGGCCCGGCACTGCTTTCGACCCGTCGAAGCGACGTACTCGCCAGTCTCGAGGGCAGAAAACCAGGACCCAAGGGAGCCGAAACCCCGCGCGTGCCGGCGCGCCGACAACGCCGGGCCGAAACACGGGGAATTGTGACACCCGGCTCAGCGTTGGTCGGCTGAGTGAGTGCTGACGCCGTAGCTGACGATCGACCCGAATCCGGGAGCGGACATGGATCGGGTGGACGTACCGCGGTGGACAAGTCAACCCTTCGGCACCGGCTGCGCCGGCGGGTGAAAAAGTCCGGGCGAGCACCGCTACCCAGTGAGATCTGGGTACTGGTCGGCGCCGCATTCTGTATCGCGATCGGGTTCGGCCTGGTCGCGCCCGTGCTGCCGCAGTTCGCGCTGAGTTTCGGGGTAGGCGTGGCGGCGGCCTCCGCGATCGTCAGCGCGTTCGCCGCGATGCGGCTGCTGTTCGCGCCGGTCAGCGGGCGATTGGTGCAGTTGCTGGGGGAGCGGCGAATCTACCTGGTCGGGTTGCTCATCGTCGCGGTTTCCACCGGCGCGAGCGCGTTCGCCCAGACCTACTGGCAGCTGATGGTGCTGCGTTCCCTGGGCGGAATCGGTTCGACCATGTTCACCGTGTCCTCGATGGCGCTGGTGATCCGGCTCTCCCCGCCCGCCGAGCGGGGCCGTGTCACCGGCCTGTGGTCGACCTGTTTCCTGATCGGCGGACTGTCCGGTCCGCTGGTCGGCGGGGCGCTGGCCGGATTCGGCCTGCGCGCCCCGTTCCTGATCTACGCGGTCGCCCTGCTCATCGCCGTGGCCGTCGTGTACTTCAATCTGCGCGACTCCCGGATCACCGAATCCGAATCCGCCGCCGATGTCACCACCGTCAGTTTCCGCCAGGGTTTGGCCCGTCCCGAATACCGGGCGGCCCTGTGGTCCAACTTCGCCAGCGGCGCCGCGGTGTTCGGAGTCCGGATGGCACTCGTTCCGCTGCTGGTGGTGGAAGTGCTCGGTCAGCCGGCCGGGATGGCCGGGGTGGCGCTCACCGTGTTCGCCGCGGGCAACGCGACCGTGCTGTTCTTCGCCGGCCGGCTCTCCGACAACTACGGGCGCCGGCCGCTGCTGATATCCGGAGCCCTGGTGTGCGCGGTCGGCACCACCGGTCTCGGTCTGGCGCCGAACCTGACGTGGCTGCTGGTCACCTCGTTCGTCGCCGGTATCGGATCGGGCCTGTTCACCCCCGCCCAGCAGGCCGCTGTCGGCGATATCATCGGCTCCCGCGCCCGCGGTGGCACCATGCTGGCCGGTTTCCAGATGTCCCAGGACCTGGGCACGGTCCTCGGTCCCATCGTGGTCGGGGCCATCGCGCAACGCCTGTCCTACGGTGCCGGCCTGGCGGTGACCGGTTCACTGCTGGCGGTAGCCGCCCTGGCCTGGTTCATCGTGCCCGAACCCATGCAGCGCGCGAGCCTCGAAAAGGAGCAGCCCGCCGGGATCCCGGGGGTGGACGCGGTCGAGGGAGACGCCGGTTTCCCCGGAGTATCGAGCGCGGAACCGAAACGCTGAACCGTGCGCGCGTGACCGGTTCGCCCGGATACGGCAGAGTGGTCGCGTGAGCAATTCGCCGTCCGACTACACCCCGCGGCCCATGTCCAGCCGGACCACCTACGCCCTGGGCGCGGTGGCCCTCGTGCTGATCCTGTTGATCGTCTTCTTCGCCTACCGCTGGGGCTCGGACAACGCCGAGGTCCGCAACGACGGTTACGGCTCGGTCCGCAACCCGGCCGTCACGACCGCGGTGCAGAGCGACGGCGGCGTCCGACTCGGCCTGCCCGACGCCCCGAAAACCCTCGAAATCTACGAGGACCCCATGTGCCCCGGCTGCGGCAACCTCGAACACCTCTACGGCCAGGAACTCGCCCAGAAAGTCGACGAGGGCAAACTCGCGATCCGCTACCGCTTCGTGAACTTCCTCGACCCCAAATCCACCGACGGTGCTTACTCCACCCGCGCCACCGCCGCTCTCCAGTGCGTCGCGGAGACGGGCTCCGGTATCACCTACTCGAAGTTCCACGACACGCTCTTCACGACCCGTCAGCCGGAGGAGGGCTCCGGCCTCTCCGACGACGAGCTCGCCACCATGGCCACCGACGCCGGCGCCCCGCAGTCCGCCCACGACTGCATCGCCACCGGCGCCCGTATCGAGGAAGCCAGGACCCAGGCAAGCGCCGCCGTCGAAGACCTGAAAGCCGCCCTCGAAGGCGACGCGGCCACCCCCAGTGTGTTCGACGTCGCTACGAAGATCGACCTCGAACAGCACGACTGGGTCCAGCAGGTCGCCCCCTGACCTCAGCGTTCACCCGGAATCCAGCCGATTTGGCTCCTGACGTGGAGGTGGTGTAACTTCGTTCAGGCAGCCGGGGAACCGGCAGCAACCATCCGGGGCTATGGCGCAGCTGGTAGCGCACCACACTGGCAGTGTGGGGGTCAGGGGTTCGAGTCCCCTTAGCTCCACCCTTATTACGCAGGTCAGGGCCGGTTTTCACGCCGGTCCTTTCTTCTGCCCACGGCCCGGTGTCCCAAGAATGGGCCAAGCCTCAGCCGAACATCGCGGACGCGGCGGCGGTCAGACCCTCGTCATACACGCGGTTGTAGACACCCGTGGTCATCCGGACATCGTGCCCGTGCCAGGCCGCGACGGTGGACGCCGGAACCCCCGCGTGCAGCATCACCGAGACCGAGGTGTGCCGGAGATTGCGCAGCGTGATGCGCGGCAGCCCGGCGGCGATGCGGATGCGGTGGAACCATCCGGTGAACGTCCGGGGCAGGGCTGCCGCGCCGGTCTCGTCGGCGCAGACGTGCGTGTTCTCGTTCCAGGCGATACCGAGGGCCAGCCGTTCGCGCTTCTGTTTGGTCTTCAGCTCACGCAGCGCGGTAGCCACATCGTCGGGCAGCGGCAGGGTACGGCGGGAGCGCTCCGTCTTCGGTTCGTCCACCGTGTGATCCTTGCCGTCCACCTCGACATAGCCCTGTTCGACGCTCAGCGTGCCGGAGGACAGGTCGATATCGGACCAGCGCAACCCGCAGACCTCACTGCGACGCAGGCCGTAGGTTGCCAGCAGGAACGCCGCGTACAGCCGATCCGTCTTGGCCTGGTCGGCGAAGGTATGCACCTGGTCTTTGGTCCACACATCGGCCGTAGTGAGCTTGGCGGGCCGTTGCCGGGGTGGCTGGACGTATTCGGCCGGGTCGCGCGGGATGATGCCCTGCCGGGCCGCGTGCTCGGTGACACCTTGCAGCATGACCAGCGCCAGCCGGACCGTGGACGGTGCCAGTGGCGCGCCCTTCATCGACCCGGACTCCAGCATGGTGGACACCCACGCGTCTATGTGGGCCTGGCGTAGCGCCTGGATTTTCATCGCGCCGAGGTCGCGGGTGGCGTACTTCAGCGAGTCGCGGTAGTTGCGTAGGGTGTTCGCGCGGATGTCACGGCGCGACGATAGCCACTGTTTCGCGACCTGTTCCACGGTGAGATCCACGCGGCCGACGAAGGTTCCGGCGGCGACCTCCGAGGTGATTCGGCGGTAGGCGCGCTGGGCTTCCTTCTTGGTGGCGTAGGTGAACCGCTGGCGGTCGCGCTTGCCGTTCGGTTTGGTCCCGACATCGGCGCGGAACGAGTAGGTGACGGCACCGTTCATCGCTTCGTGGCGGTCGATCGGTTCGGCCCGGCGCTGGGGTTCTTGTTTCGTGGCAGTCATTGCCATTCTCCTTGTGGTGCTCTGGAATTCGCCGGACCTGCCGCATTCGGTCGTTCTGCGGATGGAATGGGCCGGTAAACAATTGTGCGCCCGGTCGGATAAACGCGCAAATAGGAAGATCATCGCCGGGGTCATTTGCCCCTTTAGGTTGGTCATCGTGGCGGCCATTTGGCCGGTTTGTTGATCATCGTCGGCCTCTTTTGGGTCATGACAAATCTCGATTCATAATTGTTGCTATCCGGCATCGGAATCAATGTCAGTAACTTTTCGGTGAGGTTGTCCGGATGGCCGCGATTAGTGTTTGTTGATAGTCAGAAAATTGAACTACCCGATGGAGATTCGCCATGCGTAAACGTGCCAACCTCACTCTTCCCGCCGTCATCGAGCGCCTGAACACCCAGCCCACAGTGTCCGTGGAGGATACGGGAAAACTCCTCGGCGTATCCCGTTCCACCGCGTATACCGTTGTGGCCAACGGTGAATGGCCGACCATCCGGGTAGGTCACCTGATCCGCATTCCTTCGGTCTGGGTACGGAAACAACTCCAGCTAGACGAGGCGCGGTAATCACCATGGGCCCTGAATTCACACTGGCATTGTCCGAGTCCGAAGCCCGCGAACTCACCGCGCGCATCAGGACGGGGCTGGAGACCACCTGGGAATTGATTCAGGAGGCATGGTACCGACGCGTGTGGGAGCCACTGGGTTACGGAAGCTGGGACAGCTACTGTCAAGCCGAGTTGGACACCGTGCGTCTCCGCATCCCACGGGAGGAGCGGCAAGGGGTTGTCGCGTCGCTGCGGGAATCCGGAATGAGTACACGGGCTATCGGGTCCGCCATCGGGGTAGATCAAAAAACGGTGAGCAACGATCTGCGAGGTCGTGAGGAAAATTCCTCGGGTGAGGTTAGGGGGCTGGACGGCAAGTCCTACGCGCCACCGAACGCGAGGATCAGGCCCCATAGACGGCCGATCGTAAACCAGGCCCTCGAAGCCGTGCGGCAGATCAACAAGGGCACGGAGATGGTGCGCAGAATCCTCGCCGACGACCGGTATCCGAAGAACCGGACCGCGGTGAACGACGAACTGCGCAATGCGTTCAACCTGGTTGCCGAAATGCAGAGACGTATGGAGTCCGAAGGCGTTGAGTCATGAGTCCCGATACGGCTGACCCCGACGAATTCATTCCCGACTCCAAGTACTTCCAGCGCTGGCCCAACAGTTACCGCGTCCGCGGGCCCACCGACGACGAGCGCCAGGGTCTGGCTACGCGCCTCGATATTCCGGCGGCGTCGATTGTCGGCTTCGTCTCGGTTGACCCGCGCACCATGCGCCGCGTGTTCTCCGGGTCGCTGCCCATGCCGGATACAGCCACCGAACAACAGGAGTAAGAAGAATGAGCAGTTACGGACCACGGATCGAACCCGGCTTCTGGGAAGACGATCGTATTCAGCAACTACGCCAGGGCTCAAACGAGGAACTGAACGCGCTCGTGATGCTGCTGGAGTTCCGATCGCATTGCATGGCCGACGAGAGCGACGGACGCATTCGGGAGATCCAATTCCGGCGCGCGACCGTTCACCCGGACCCGATGAGCGCGGTGCTCATTCTGGAACGTCTCGGACTGATCGAGCGCGACGGCGAGGGCGTCTGGCAACTCGATTGGTCGCGGCAGTTGACCGCCGAGCAGATGGAAGCCAAGCGGACCAGGGATGCCGACTGGAACCGACACCTGAACGGCAACCACAGCGCCTGCGGCCGCCATCCCAAGTACGACTGCCACAAGAATGGAGACTATGTGCGGTATCAGAATCTAGGTGACCGAGACGGTAAACGAGACGGTCGCGGCGCACAAAAACATGCTCTGACCGACAATCTAGGTGACCTAGACGGTGACCGAGTCGGCGCCCCTACTCGACTTGACGAGACTCGACCCGACCTGACCGGAGGGAAGGGAGTGGGAGATGTCGAGGAAAGGAGTAGTTCGTCCTCCTCGACGGACGGATCGGACTCCGCGCTGGCGCGCTCCGCCGACCGCCGCTCGTCGTCCTCACCGGACAGCCGCGCTGCGGTCACGGGTAGCAAGCGCGCAAGCGTCGAGACCGCGCCGGATCGTAGCGGCGTTGGCCTTGACCCGTGGGATGGTCCTGACGAAGATTTCGATTTCCTCGTATGGGAGAGCAACCAAGAAATCACCGATGAGCAATTCGATCAAGCCCTGAGACGAGAGCTGAGACTCACCGGCGCGCGCTATCAGCAAGTACCGAATTCGGTGACGGCTGTCGGTAAGGGTCGGACTGTCGAGTTCCGGCTACGCAAATCGTTGTGGCGGGCGGTGCAGAACCGGCGGGAGGCTTCAGCGAATATGCGAGGGCTGGCACAGGCCGCTTTCGAGGTCGTGACGGAAGTCCTCGAAAAGTATCCAGGATTGCGGCTGCCCTTCGACGCAAACGGTAACGACTGGCCGCTGGTCGCGGAGATCACCGACGACCGCCTCGACGCCGACGTTCTCGCTGAAGAGTTGACATGCCACACGATCCCGAACGCGCTTGCCGGTTGCGCCGAGGACGCGCGTGAGTTGCTGTTGAGCGATTACGACCTGGACGACGACAAGCGAAAGTGGTTACTTCAGGGTTCCGGCCGCCAGGCTGACCGACACCTATACGGAGCGCTGAAATGTCATGATGGTCAGACGATTATCGTTCCGGTGCCTTGCAGGAACTTCCCGTTGGCGTCGAGTTCGGACAGCGAATAGTAGATGCCGCCGAGAACTTCGCCGTAGCGCAAGATGCGGACCGCAGCGGGGACGAAGTAGTCATCGGGCAGGGGCGGGAGTTCGGCATAGGGTTCTGCGCTGCTCATCGAACCACCTTCGGGGAGACGTGCTTGGCCGGGGAAAGGGGTTATCTCCGGATCATATCCCAACCTGAAGCTAAGTTGAGGTATTCACGGTGCCGAAAACCGCCCAAGATCGAATTTCCCAACGTTGGGATATTGCGCAAATGAGAAATACCGCCTGAGCGCTCCGACCCCGGCTTCGGTCTAACGCCACGCGGACACCCCCGAACGTCGCGCAGCGTTGGATCTAGGCCGTGTTTTCGCAGTGCTGGGCGCGACGGCCGCCACTACCGGCGGCGTTGATCGACCCGCGCTGTGTGTATCCATCAATCGAAAACGAAACGAGATTATGACCATGATCGAGAACGAGAACCACCACGACGACATCCCCGAAGACGAATTCCTCCGGCAAGGGAAGCTCACCGCGCTACTCTCCGCTGCGCTCGCCGACGACCCGATGGGTAGCGCCCTGCACCTGATCCAGTCCAACGCCGTAGGCGTGACGGTGGAGGGCGCTACGGCTACCGTCTGGCTCGGTGGTGAGAAGTTCGCTACGGCGTCGGCGACATGGCTCAACGATGTGACCGATCTACGCCATCCGGTACCCGAGGGCCACGAGAAACCGCAGCAACCCGAGGTCGGTGGTCACTACCTGTAGCAGTCGCGATGGTCACCCCTACCCCGTGGAGGTATAATCCGGCTATCGGGTATCAAGGTTGACGCGCTTACCACCGGAGATTTTTCACTCCATTGGAATCTTCCGGTAAGCGCCGAAACCGCCCCCATAGCAGTCGCTCGGCATCGGATGGCACCAGCGCCGGAACCGTAAGGCAACCCGGACCACAGCCACAGTCGCCATGCACTCGCGGTAAATCCAGCGCGCGCAATTCGAAGGCAGATGCCCTATGAGCGATCTAATTCACTACCGCTTTACGACGGTCGGTGCTGTCAAGGGACGCACTATCCACGGCGTCGCTGTGCCCTATGGCGAGGTTGCCACGGTCCGCGACGGTTACGGGCAGCCCTACCAAGAGCGTTTCGCCCACGGTGCCTTTACCCGAACCCTCCAAGAGCGCAGCCATAAAATTCGGCTACTCGGTATGCACGACGGCCGGAGCTTCCCTATCGGCAGGCTTACCACCGCCCAGGAGACCAGCAGAGGGCTGGAAGTAGCTTTCGCGGTCAGCGATACCACCGCTGGAAACGATGCCTTAGCGCTGATCAGGGACGGCAGTGTGACGGGTCTGTCCATCGGCTTCATGCCTGTCCGTAGCCGCGTCGTGGACGGCGTAGTCGAGCGGCTGGAAGTCAGCCTCCGGGAAGTCTCCTTGGTCACCGAACCCGCCTATCAAGGCGCTCAGGTCGCCGGTATCCGGAGCAAGCCCGAAGCCGAATACGTCATCACCAACGCGCGCGCCCGAAGGACGTTCACCGCGTTATTCGATATCTGACTCGATCATTGTCACTTAGGAATCAATCATGTTGAAGAATCAAGAAGGTCGGCAGATCACATTGGCCGAAGCAGAAGACGAACTCACCGAGTTGCGCGCCGAAGCAGAAGACATCCTCAGCCGCGCCGGAGACAACGATCTCGCAGACGACGAAGCCCGGCGTTTCGACTCGGTGACCGGCCGTGCTCAGCAGCTACGCGAGTTCGTCGCGGACACCAACGCCAAGATCGAACGCGGTAAGCAACTCGTTCTTGCCGGTAGCACCGAACGCGGTGACGGCTGCGGATCGGTCGGCGGTCGGAGTCGTACAGCAGATCCGCCCAAGCCGCCGGAACTCCGCGGTATCCAGGTCCTGAATCGCAAGCAGTCCGTATCGCACTGGGTCCGCGACAACGCCCGGCACCAGGACTACGACGACGATGTCAGTTTCGACAGGTATATGCGGGGCATCGTCACCGGCAACTGGGATGACGCCCCCAAGGAGCGCGCCCTCGCCGAAGGCACCAACTCAGCCGGCGGTTTCGTCGTACCCTCCCCAATCGCATCGAAAGTCATCGACCTCGCGCGTAATTCGGCGCAGGTGATCAACGCCGGCGCGCAGACGGTCCCGATGACCAGCCAGACGCTGCGGCTACCGCGACTGGAGGGCGAAGGCACACCGGCCTGGCGCAACGAGAACGCGGCCGTAGCCGAGGCCGATTTGGTGTTCGGGGCAGTAACTTTGACCGCGCGCAGCCTCACCCGACTGGTCAAGATCAGCCGCGAGCTGTTCGAGGACAGTGACCCCAGTGTCTCCGATATCGTTTCGCAGGCGTTCGCGGCGCAGATCGCATTGGAGCTGGATCGGGTGGCCTTGCGCGGTAGTGGCACCGCGCCCGAACCGCGTGGCGTGCTGAACACTTCGGGAGTCACCGTCACCGCCCACGGTGCCAACGGCGCTACCGCCACCTACGATTTCCTGCTGGATGCCCTGGGCGCGGTGCTCAACGCGAACTTCGCGCCTACCGCGATCATCGGCGCGCCGCGGCTGGCTACCACGCTCGGCAAGCTGAAGGACAGCACCGGAAATTACCTTGCTGCGCCGCAAGGGCTTCCGCCGGTACTGCTCACGAAGCAGGTGCCTACCAACCTCACCGTGGGCACCTCGACGGACACCTCCGAGGTCTACACGGCGGACTGGACGAAGCTGGCAATCGGTATCCGCACGGGGTTCACGCTGGAGGTTTTGCGCGAAAGGTACGCGGACAATATGCAACTCGGCTTCCTCGCACATCTGCGCGCCGATGTCGCGGTGCTTCAGCCGAGCGCTTTCCACATTGACACCGGGGTCCGGTAATCATGGCACACGGCGGATTCGAGGTCATTGTCGAGGCGCGCCGCCGAAACGCAGCGGACCGGCAACGCGAATTGGACGAGGAAGTAGAACTACGCGAAGGTATTCCGGTCGGATTATGGCGAGCCCTGCCCGATTCGCCCGGCTGAATGAACATGCTGCGGTACACCGGCTTTCGCACTCACCTGCCTTTCCCCGGTGTGTCCACAGCAGAAGCCGCGATGTTGAGGGTTGGCGTCGTCGCATCGCGGCAGGAACAGGGAGGTGGTAGTGCACAGGACGTACCCTCGGCCGCCGCGCTACCACCCCCGCCCCTGCTGGGTACGGGTAGTCAACAACCCGGCGCGGCAGTTGAAGGGTGGTGGGATCGGAAGGGTCGGCACCCTACTCGGCTACCCCAGGACCCACCACCCCCTACCCCAGACCACCAGAGACACAGCACAAGCACACAACACCACAGACTGCTATCGCACACAGCAGGGTTCTTTGGGCTGACACGAATGGCTTCTGCCCAGCCCATTCCCTTTCTTGCCCTGCTGTATTCGGTAGCACCGAGTGCGATCACAGGTGATATGCGTTGTCCGCACCTGCAACGCCGAAGCCTGTGATCGTACTCACCCCAAACCACAACAGAGCAAAGGCAACAGCAACAGAGCAAAGGCATTGAGCAATGGACGAACTACACACACGTATGCTTCCGACTCACAGGTTATTGCGCCTCCGAGAGCAAGCCGTTCGTGCCGATAACCGCTCAGCGTTGCAGGTAATCGACCGTGTTCTCCTGTTGCGCGAAGAGGCAAGGTTGCAGCGCCGCGAGCGCCGTGGTTTCGCCTGTGAGATGGATCGTAGCGAGAGCCGCGCCCAAGCCCCAGCCGTCAAAGCGCTACCCGTGCCGCCGGATGCCGCGTAGATATCCGAACTCGGGTTCGACTTTGATCTACGCCGACGTTTTCCATTTGGAAAATACGAACCCGATGGCCGGTGGTTGGGGATCGGTCGGCCGGAACCCACGGGTAGCCGAGACCGGGGGGCGGGGGTCGCGACAGTCGCTTCAGTTTTGGTCGCAGGGACTCAAATGTCGGCCCATCCCTCTAACAGTGAAAACTTCTGGGGCATAGCCGATTCCGTAAGGCTCCGAAAACAGCCCAGAAACCGCCTCTGACCTGCGGAAATGCGAATTTTACGCGCGATATCGACGGAAAGGGTGCAGAATCAGGCCAATTGCCACACGATTTAGCCGCTGACCAGTGCATATGGAGACGATATGTCGCTTACACCGACCCAGATGGACCTACTGGCCGCCCTACCCGAGAATTCCGGCATCACGCTGGACAAACTCGCCGCCGAGACCGGCCGTAGCCGCGCCGCGACGCTGAAGACGGCCCAGAGCTTGGCCGGAGACCGTGGCAGGGTGGTCATCACCGAAGAGGTGCCCCAGTGGAACAACCGGCGCGACCGGCTGCACACCGCACACCAGAGCGCCACCCCGGAGGTCACGGTGTGGGCCGTGGAAACCAGGACGGCGCTGATGTTGGCCGGTCAACTCGTCGCGTAAGGAATCATTGAAGGTCGTCGTCGTAGTCCAACATGGCTGGAGTTTCCCCCCATTCCGAGACAAGGTCTCCAAGCGTCGTCTCTGTGCCGTCTTCCAGCCTTAGAACAAGGTGAGCCAGGTCAACTTTGCCGCTCGGTAGTTCTCTGCGTTTTCGGATGAGCTGGGTCTCTACCACCTCTCCGTTCTCGCGTCTCAGCCGAAAGCGCCGAGGCGGCTCTATTTCCACATATCCGAAGTAGTCCATGTTTCTCCCCGCTCGGGTGCTGTTACCCGACAGGGTTTCACGATGCCGGGTGCGGTGACTGACGCGACACGCTGTGAACTTGCGCGGTCTACAGACCCGACCCGGCGTTATCCAGCGCCTGCGACACTTGGTCGTCGGCCTCGCTGATTTCCTTCGCCGACAGCTCGAAGGTCTGCTTCATCAGCTTCACGATTTCGATGGCCTGGTTCAGCCGATTCACAGCCGAATCCTCGTCGGCAACGGCTTTGTTCGCGAACTTCTGGGCCAGCGCCTTCGCCGAGCGGAGATCGCCGAACCCGGAGATGTACTGCAAGTCCTTGGCCCGCGCGACCGCATCGTTGAGCTGGTCCAGAAACGTATCGCAGCGCCCGGCCAACTTCTCGGCGACATCCTTCTGCATCACCAGCTCACCGGATTCGGCCTGTGTCTTCAGGTTCTGCCAGTGCTGAAGCTGGTTCTGTTGCTCGGTCACGAGCGCCCCCTACTGCGGTAGAAACGGTTCCAGTTGCTGCGCCTTCTCGACCGCCAGGCTGCACGGAGGTGTCTCGGGTGCCGTTTCCCGTTCGGAGGCATCCCAATCGACAATGATGTTGTGCATCCCAGCCTGCGCCGGAAGCGAGACGAAGCACCGGAGCAGATCCGAACTTCCCGCCTCGTGATAGGTCTTCCCGGCCCGCGAGCCGATCTGCACATCCTCGAAACCGGTCACCGTCGCATTGCTCGGTAGATCGTCCTGGGTGAACGTGCTCGACCCGACAGCCACCGCATACGACTGCCCATCGGCGGGCCGCCACCGGCATATCTTCCACGCCGACGCCTGCCCGTCCGGCGAGTCGACGGAGGTTTTCTTGGTCGCCGGGTCCAGTCCAGCCGCCTGGAGTGCTTCGGCCGACAACTCGTCACAGGGATCGAACGCGACAGTTGTGGGGCGTTCCGAGGTGGTGGTCGCAGAGCTTCCCTCCACGGTTGCCGTCCCGCACCCGGCAGCGAGCAGGCCCGCGGCGAGCACCGGCAGTACGTATCGGCTGGACACGCATCCCCCTCTTCGTAAAGGCTTCGCGGGTCACCCTATCGGATGCCCTGCCAGTGTGCCGCCAGTGTGCCAAGACGCGGCGGGATCGGCCCGTAGACGTTGCAGTATCAGAGGTTGCTGAAGACGGGAACACCAGCCTTCTTGAGTTGACGAACAGCCTTGAGATAATCACTTTTTGCTTCGGGGGTGGTTTCAGTCAACCAATTGACAAGACGAAGTTCCCATTTGCCATTGGGGGACAGTTCTACCGATGCGCGGGCATCCACTTTGTTGGTGATCGACTTCTTGCGGCGGATATAACCACCGACCTGCTTGTGGTGTTCCAGGCGCGCAATGTGTCCGGTCGTGAATGTAACCGACCACTTGTTTGCGGAGAATGTGTCCAGAACCTCGGCGAACTGTGCGTCTGCGCTAGTCATGATCGCATTTCTCCTTTATCGGCTTGGCAACCCACCTGCGGGGAGATGGACCACCAGGGCGGCATCACAAGCCGAAGAGGCTGCCCTTGATGTGGCGGTCGTAAGCCCCATTCTCCCCCGGCGACGGACCGGCGGTTTGCCTCCAGTCGCCAAGATCAATCCCAGTGTCCCAAGAACGGGCCAAGACGCGGTGAAACCGGCCGGATCATCGAAGACACGATGGACACGAAACCGCGTCTGACCTGGACGGCAGCAAACGAAGCCCTACCCGCCGGACACCCTCGCGGAGACTGGCAGTGTGGGGGTCAGGGGTTCGAGTCCCCTTAGCTCCACTTTATTTCCACAGGTCAGGGCCGGTATTCATACCGGTCCTCTTCTTCCCTCACTGCCATCTTGCCAAGCCCTTGCCAATGGGTGGGAGAACTTCCGATTCTCGACCGCCCCAGAGCGGCTTGTCGGCACCGCCGAACATGGCCGACGCGGCGGCGGACACATGATGCGCACCGCCCGGCGAGACCTCACGACGGGCGATCTGGGCAAGCTCGCGAAGAGAGTCGGTGCCGTACCTGTGTGATCTGATCAGGACCGCGCCGGAGCGGAACCCGGCGGATCAAATTCCAGGTGGCGATGGCTCCAGGTGCCGAGCGTCCGCGCGCATGAGCACAATGACAACATTTGTCCCCTTGAATGGGTACATTTGTTGTCGTGGCGGATGTGACACTGGCGCGGCTCGGCGTCATCGCGGAACAGCGGTGGGGCCTGTTCACGACCGCTCAGGCGGCCACTGTCGGTGTCGCTCGCAAGCAGCTGTCTCGGATGGCCGCCGCCGGCGCGGTCGAGCGCGTCGCGCATGGGGTTTACCGGATGGCCGGCGCGCCCTCGGCCGAACACGAGACGATCTATGCGACATGGCTCGCGCTCGGCGGCGCGACTGCCCCTCGCGCCGACACCGGGGTGTCCGCGCTCGTGGCTGCCGGTACCACGGCAGCCACTGTCCACGGTGTCGGAGACTTCCTGCTCGACGAACTCGACTACATCGTCCCCGCGCGTAAGGGCACTCGCCTGCCCGGTGTGCGCCTACGGATCCGGCGCCTGGCCCCGGACGATGTGCTACCGGTCGATGGTCTGCCGACACTCACCGTCGAGCGGACGATCGCCGACCTCGTCGACCTCGGCACGGACATGTCACTGGTCGCCGGTACCGTACGCGATGCTGTTCGAGCCGGAAAGTTGCTGTCCGCCGATCGGCTCGCTGAGCATCTCGACGTGATCGGCCGGCGCACCGGCTGCGAGGTCGCGGCGGATCTGTTCGAACTGGCTGGTATTCGTCCGGAAGGATTCCGCGGTGACTGACCGATCCGGCTACCCGGACTGGCGATCTCTGGAACTGGCAATTAAGGATGCGGCCAAGAAGGCCGCCCGCGACGCCGGTCCCGGTATCAGTGCCGCGACCATCGACGCTCAGATCCGGCAGGCACGGTTCTCGGTTCCTCTCGCGTGTATTCGCTGACGGTGGGCAGTCGGAATGGTTACTCAAAGGCGGCATGAGCATGCTGGCCCGGGTTCCTCGCTCGCGCACGACCAAGGATGTGGATCTTGCCGCGCAGCAGGCGGGAGACTTGGCCGAGGCGGAGCGGTTGCTGAGTGCTCTGGTGGCGGCCGACCTGGGAGATCACCTCACGTTCCGGTTGATCCGATCCGAGCCCACCGGGCTTGGTGACAATCAGCCCGGTGTCGCCACTCGTCGTTTCGTGTACGTGTGCCTCGATATCCACACCGACCGGCAGATCGACACGATGACCGTCGATCTCGTGGTTCTTGCCCATACCCAGAGCGTCGACCTTCACGAGTTGCGCCGAGCGATTGCCGCCAAACAGGCACTCGGCGGCATCGAGCCGTTCGAGCATTTCGAGATTCCTGCCGACTGGAGCCGCACCTACCCGACGACCGCAAAGGGTGTCCCGATCGCCGCCTCGTTCACCGCGACCACCGCGGCCGACATTGTGGCCGCGTTCATCGACCCGGTCCTAGGCGCAAGTGCTGGGGACACGGCGATCTGGGACCCACAGGAACTCGCCTGGTGCGCGGCTCGGGCGCGCACGCGATAAGGGAAGCCGCAGGTGACACCGAGCCGGTCCAGAAAGCGCCTTATCGGTGCTTGTCAAGTCTCGTGTCGCGGGCTCAGGACCGCCGCCCACAAGTTATACGTTTCAGGTATGGGATCGTGGGGTCGGGAGGAAACCGCCCCTCACGACACTTTCTACGACAACCTCCCCGCCGACCACGCCAACTACGGCATCAACGACATGCCGTTTCCCCAGCAAAAACCCCTGATCAGCTTCAGCGGTTCAACATGGGCAGGTTCGCTGAGGTGTTCACGACCATGGTGGGCGAGGGCCTGCGGGCGCTCGGGTTCCCGGTTACTTCGGGCCCTCATCGTTGCCGCGGTGCCCGGGCGTCGTCGATCGCTGTCGAAAGGTGAGGCCAGGAGTTCGCCATCTCCAGCAGGTCCGCAGTGCTCAGGGTGTTGCCGGTCGCTGAGTCCGGCAGGAAGTGGACTGTTGTTCCGGTCGGGCCGGGGGTGTCGACGGGCAGGAGGTCACTCACTGGAATGCCGTGTTCGTAGCGCTGGGTCCAGGCGCCGGTGCGGCGGCGGTTGGTGTGGACGAGCCACTTGCTCAGAGCTGCGACGACGGAGATACCGCGGCGTGGGTGCCGATCCGGGAGAGTTTGCGTTTCAGGGTGGTCGAAGAATCGCAGGTCTTTCGTCGACATGATCGGTCGGCGGTGGATCGTTTTGCATGCCGCGAGAGGAAGTTTCGGCGACCATGGCGAGGGTTTGCAGGAAGAGTTCGCCGAACGGGTCGTGCCAGTCGTAGATCGAGCTGCCCAATCCGAACAGCACGTCACGTTCACGCAGTGCGGTCAGGATCTCGCCGGCCTCGGCCATGTTGCGGGCGAACCGGTCGAACTCGGTCGTGGTGAGCACTATCTGCCGCCCGTTGGCGGCCGCCGTGAGGGGGTGACGGCGACCAAAGCCAAAGCTGTCCGGCTACAGTGGTGTCCGTTTCGTACAAGACCGGCAGTGGTTGTGCCCATATCGTCCGGAATGTGAATCCAAACTCGTTTCTCGTGGGTGACGCCGCCCGCCTGCTCAGTGCGCTGTCCCCGTTCGCAGTCCTTTTCTCACCCGGCCGTCCGGGCCACGGCGAATGCGTATGTCCCGGATGACGACCTGGCTGTACCCTTCCGACGAGGGCTACCGAAACGAGTTCAGCACCGACAATTGCTCGGTCGTCCACCACCCGCGGGTGGTGTGTCCGGTCGCGTCGCCGGCCGATGTGGCGGACGCGGTGACTTTCGCGCGCGAGCGGGGCCTGTCGGTCGCGGTTCAGTCCACCGGGCACGGAATGTCGCGGGCCGCTGACGGTGTTCTCGTGACCACACGGCGGCTGTCCCGCGTCACGATCGACCCTGTCCGGCGCCGGGCGTGGGTCGGCGCCGGCGCCCGCTGGCGCGAGGTGATCACCGCCGCGGCCGAGCACGGCTTGGCGCCGTTGAACGGGTCGAGTCCACACGTCGGGGTGATGGGGTACGTCCTCGGTGGCGGCGTCGGGATGCTGGGCCGTCAGTACGGATACGCGGCGGACCACGTGCACTCCATCGAACTGGTCACCGCCGACGCCGTGGTTCGCACGATCTCCCCGGCCACGGATCCGGAGCTGTTCCGCGTGGTCCGCGGCGGCAAGGACAATTTCGGGATCGCCACCGGAATCGAGATCGATCTCTTCCCGGTGACCGGTTTCTACGGCGGCAGCCTCTACTTTTCGGCCGAGCACGCGCGGGAGTTGTTGAACCGGTATGTCCGCTGGACCGCCGACCTTCCGAACACCCTCGCTACATCGATCTTCCTGCTCGGCTACCCGGATCATCCCGATATTCGCCCGGAGCTGCGAGGGCGTTATATCGCACAGCTGCGCATCGCGTATTTCGGCCCATCCGGGGAGGCCGAGTCGCTGCTTGCGGCGATTCGGGAGGTCGGGCCGCCGGTGCTCGACACGGTGCGGCCGATGCGCTACACCGAGATCGGGATGGTCCATCACGAACCGGTCGGCCGGTACACGGTGCACGAATCCGGTTTCTACAGCGGACCTCTCGAAGAAGCCGATGTCGACAGCATTCTGGCGGTCGCCGGGACGGATGCCGCCGAACCGCTCGGTTTCGAACTGCGACACCATGGCGGCGCGTATCGGAAACCGCCGGAAGTACCGAATGTCGTGGGCGGACGCGACGCCGAATTCACGGTGTACCTCAGCTCGGCCATCGACCCCCGCCACGATGCCGACCGGGCCCTACACGCTGCGGCCCGGGACCGATTCCGCCGCCTCGACAGGGGCAGCATGCTGAATTTCCTCGGTGCGCACACCGACCCGGCCGTGGTGGCGGCCGCCTTCAGTGCCGCTGACCTGCAACTGCTCCACGCGGTCAAGAACCGCGTGGACCCGCACAACCTCTTCCGCGTCAATCACAACATCGCACTGCTGACGAAAGGCTGAACCATGGCTGTCTCTCTCGACCTCATCGGTATCGTCACCACCGACCTGGCCCGATCGCTCGCCTTCTACCGTGCTCTCGGCATCGAAACACCCGAGATCAGTGGCAGCGAACCCCATGTCGAGGTCGTACTCCCGAACGGACTGCGGCTCGCCTGGGACACCCTCGACACGATCAGGAGCTTCGACCCCGACTTCACCCAGGCGACCGGCGGGCACCCGGTGGCCCTCGCGTTCGCGACCGCGAGCCCGTCCGATGTCGACGCACTGTACAAGACCGTTGTCGCAGCGGGTTTCCACGGCCATAAGGAGCCGTGGGACGCTGTCTGGGGACAGCGCTACGCCATTGTCCACGATCCGGATGGCAATACCGTCGATTTGTTCGCTCCCTTGCCCTGAGCGATCGCCTTCGGCAGGGCCGGGTGGGAGGTCCCCGGGTGGTCTACGACGAACAGTCCGCGTCCACGGCGGAGTCAGCCCAGCAGCGAACCCGGGGTGAGCCCGGTCATTCGTCGTGTGTCACGGCTGAGGTGCGCCTGGTCGGCGTAACCCACCGCGACCGCCACCATCGACAGCGTGGCGTCCGGCGCCCGGCGAGCCAGCCGGACCGCCCGCTGTAGCCGGCCCACGACCTGCAGTGTCTTCGGGGTCAGCCCGGTCTCCTGTTCGACCAGTCGCCGCAGATGACGAGGTGTGAGCGCGACACGATCGGCAACGGTGTCGACGGTCGTCGTCGCCGCGGTCAGCAACTCGACCGCCTTCTCCACTCGCGGATCGACGGTGAGGCACGGCCACAACGAGTGCGCTGTCAGCTCGTCGAATTCGCCCGCGCCGAGACTGCCGACGAGCGCGCGAGCGACCCGACCGGGCAACAGGTCGTCTACCGCCATCGCCGTGTCCCGCAGCTCGGAACCCGCCACGCCGGTCACCGAGCGCAACGCTGCAGTGTGAATACGCGCGCCGTGCAGAACCGTTCCCGGCGACAGCGCCGGCAGGTCGACTGTCGTGGCGGGGCCGACGAGCCAGCTCCGGCCGGTACTGCTCACGATGAAGTCGGCGTGGTTGTCCGGAATCACGCGCTGGGCACCGCCGCCGACCCGATGGGTCCACCTGCACAGAAACCCGGTGCTCGATCCGGCGAAGGCGATCTCACGGTAGTGACTGTGTCCGTCCTCGAGACCCTCGCTGTCGGCGGGCTGACCGGGTAGAGTTCGATCCACTGTTCTCACCACCTCTCGGCGGCAATTTGCCGCAGTTCACCGACCCTCCATTATTGCTCAGTGCCCATGTCGCATGCGGTTGCCTGTCCCTTCCATGGCATCCGCTGGTTCATGTAGCGGTTGGTTTCAGAGCCTGATGCACTCGCGCCCGGAGTTGCCTCAGAACGCCGGGCGGTGTTCCAATCGGTCGGCTGACAGACATGACCTGCAGCAGGCGCCGCAGGATCGCACTCCCGGGCGACCCCGGTCACCTCGCTCACGGCTGCGACTGCGTGTGGTCTTCCTTCACCCCACGAACCCGCCGAGCGCTTCGGCGAGCAGATCGATCTGCTCCAGCGCTCCGGTACTGGGGAACAGCAGCAGGTCATCGGCTCCGGCCTCGGTGAGGTGGTCGATTTCGTTGCGGAGATGGCTTTCGTCGGCGAGGATATCGGGCCGGATCTGCTCTACATATTCGGCGCCGTAGTAATGCTTCACGTACGCCTCGGCGATCTCGGCGGCGCCCGGGCCGAGGCAGAAGTAGCGCTCCACGACCACCCGCGGCCGGCCGGGACGCCGGGCGCGACTCCACTCCCGGTGCACGGCCTCGATACCTGCGTGCAGGGCCTGACGACCGAACGACGGCGCCACCCATCCGTCGGACAGCGCGGCAGCCCTGGCGAAACCTGCGGGGACCACCCCGGCGAGCAGGACCCCAGGCCGGCCCGGCGGCAAAGCGGGCACAGGCCCCGAGGCACCCGACACCTCGCCCCGCCACACTGTGCGCATCGCAGCCAGCGCACTCTCGAACGCGGCCCCCCGACCGGCCAGCGAGACCTCGCTGACGGCATAATCCTCCGGCCAGCCGCCCATACCCAGCCCCACTGTGAGACGTCCGCCGGAAAGGCGTTCCAGGGAGTCGATCTGCTTGGCCAGGACGATCGGGTTACGCCGATAGCCCGTATTGAGCACAGTGGTCAGCAATTCGATTCGCTCGGTGCGCGCCGCCGCGGCAGCCAAGGCCACAAGTGGGTCCAGATTGTCGTAAACCAGCCGGTCGATCACGGCGAGCGAGTGGAAACCACGCGCCTCACTCGCGGCGGCCCAGTCACCGATCGCTGTGGGGTCGCTTCCCGGTACAGCGGCGGGCAGACCGATTCCGATCCGCAACTTCCCTCCTCGTGGTCGTCGTGGTGTAGTGACCTCGCGCACCCGGCCGGGACGGCAACCACATGAAGCCGCCGCGGATGATCGGCCACGAAGCCGGAAGCGGGACCGAGCAGCCCGAAGCCTCCTCGAACGCCTCGAATTCCCACGCAGTCAACCTATGGAGCCGACCCTCGGCCAGGATTGAACGAATCGGACATCCGCTGTGTCGCGGCAGCCACCGTCGGTCGGCAGGTACACCCAAAGCCGGATCCAACCCCGACGGGACTCGTAATCTGTTGGTTTTTCGGCGTTTGCTACCTGAACCCCTAGGAGTTCAGGGCAGCAACGCGCCGGGCGACATCCGTCGGCGGCGCTTGGCTCCCCACCGATGGTCGGTACATTGTCGGTTGCCAGATGCTTTGGAGCGCTGCCTCCAACCGCTGTCCGTCAATCGATGAGATACCCCGGCCGGATAGCTACTCGGATTCGCCGGACAGCAAGGAGAACTGGCCGGATTTCAAGAGACCGGCAACGGCGTTCACTTTCGTGTGGGGGCAGGCATAGTCCGGATGAACGCGGAGCACCGCCGCGGCGTCGTGTAGCGCGATCATCTGCTGTTCGGCTTCCGCGGCGCTACGGCCTCCGTCGGCGATGGGGTGGGTAGCCAATTCCGGCCGCTGCCGATCTATCCGCCCGGTCGACACAGCATGGGCGATACGCCGCGAACACCGACACCGGGCCTGCTCGTTCGCGTGGCCGCAGTTCGAGGTCAGGAATGCGCGTAGCCGCTTCCTGGCCCGCTCGAGGCGTTTTCGGTAGGCGGCGGGTGTGAGGTCCAGAATCCAGGCAGCATCGGCGGATCCGACACCGAATACGTCGTCGAGAACGAACGCGATCCGTTCCTCACGGGTCAGGCACTGCAGCATCGCTTGGCTGCACTGGAGGCGGACTTCGGTGGCGAGTAACTCCGCATCGGGTTCCCGGCGGTCAGCTGCCAATCCCTCGGCCAGCGCGTCACCGAAGGCGTCGAGGCTGAGCTGCGCCGCCTCCTGTATCGACTGCCTTCGTTGATTGAGCAGGTGGTTGACGCCGATGCGGTAGGCCCAGGTGAGCAGTTTCGCCTCGCCGCGCCACGTGGCGAGCCGGGTGAACGCCCGCAGCAGGATCTCCTGTGTGGCGTCCTCGGCGTCGGCGGGCCGCCCGGTCATCCGGAGCGCCAGCCGGTAGATCGGATCCTGCAGTCTACGCATCACCTCGGCGGCCGCGATGGCGTCACCGTCGAGGGCTTCGGCTACGAGCGCGACCTCGCTCGGGTCGACTGAGCTGAAGCCGGTTGGCGCGCCGTCGGTCATCAATAGATCGTCTACCTGCGACGGGGTAGGCGCAATGGTGTTCACCAGTTCTGTGTTCCGGTGAGGGCGTGACGCTGCAGCCATTGGGCGATTGCGGTGCCGATCTCGTCGGGGCGGTCCTCGGCGGCGTGATGTCCGGCCCGGCCACAAGCGACGACATCCAGTGCCGCGATGTGGTGTCGGCACCAGTCGGCCACCGCTTCGTCGATGAGCAGCGTGGGGGACCCTTCGAATGTCATCAGCAGCTTCGGCGTCCCGGTACTGGTCGCCAGCCACCGGTCGTAGGCCTCGATGCGAGCGACGAGCTCGGCGGGATCACCGCCGAGCGGTATCTGGCGCGCCCAGGCGAGGATGGGCCGGCGACTGTCCCGGGTCGGATAAGGCGCGAGGTAGGCCTGTAGATCCGCCTCGTCGACGGGATCGAGGACACCCCCGGTGAAGGCTTGGCGAATGAACAGGTCCTGCTCGAGTACCATCTCCTCGCCGATGCCCGGGGTCCGGATGGATTCGGACCGGGTGCGTGCTTG
Source organism: Nocardia sp. NPDC051750 (assembly GCF_044453135.1). NCBI lineage: Bacteria > Bacillati > Actinomycetota > Actinomycetes > Mycobacteriales > Nocardiaceae > Nocardia > Nocardia sp. NPDC051750. The sequence continues at coordinate 658,660 of NZ_JBITCK010000007.1, forward strand.
CGGGGAAAGCTCTGCCCATGCCATCGGTTTGATAATGCTTTCGAAGAAGGCCAGTCCGCTCACCCTTTCCGGGTGACGGGCGGCCCAGTCGCAGGCGAGCGCGCCGCCCCAGTCGTGGCCGACGAGGACGACCCGGTCCAGGTCGAGAGCGTCGAACCAGGCGTCGAGATAGCGGGCGTGGTCGGCGAAGGTGTAGCCGATGTCGGGTTTACCGGATGTGCCCATGCCGACTAGGTCCGGCGCCAGCAGCCGCCTGCCGGCGATGTGAGGCAAGATGTTGCGCCACGTATGCGAGGAGCTCGGGTTGCCGTGCAGGAACACGAGCGGGTTGCCGGCGCCGATTTCGGTGTAGGACATGTGCGAGTCGAGAACTTTTGCGGTCTTCACTATTTGGCCTTTGTTATCGGGCGATCCGCATCCGCAGGAGGCGCAGGCGATCCCCACGGCGATCCCCCGGAGCAGTGCCCGTCGAGATACCGGCCGGCCGGGATGGGGTGTGGCCGAGCGAAGGTGCCTGTGCATACCGATCCCTTCGCGCCCTTTGCGGTGGGCGGGTGTCGATGACTGATACACCTCTCTAGACACCGGAAGCCGACAGCCGTGACACAACCAGATAGTGATCTGCCTCACCCGGCAACTCGACCGGCCGGACAATGAGCAATGAGCGCTGCCCTGCCGGACTCCTACACCCAGAGAGCGAACCTCACCGAGGCCGACCGCTCCGGTGCGGATCTCACCGGCGCCTCCCTGGACGGTGCCGACCTCACCGGAATCATCTACGACAGCGGCACACAGCGGCCGGAAGGGTTCGTTCCACTGACCCGTCCCCCATGGATGCGACCAGCCGGAATTAGAGTCTCGTTGGCCCTGATCAGGGCCAGAAGGGACTATGGGAACCATGGCTGGACGGA